>NZ_LMJO01000012.1:0-1089193 GCF_001429345.1 Lysobacter sp. Root983 | reverse complement strand
GACGCCATCGCCGGCGTGGTCAACGTGATCCTGCGCCAGAACTTCGAAGGCGCCGAAGCCAACGCCTACCTGGGCGCCTTCGACAAGGGCGACGGTTTCCGTCAGGCCTACGACTTCACCATCGGCACGACCTCGGACCGCTTCAGCGCCATGCTGGGCTTCGGTTACGTGAAGGAAGAGCCGGTCATGGCCGGCGATCGCAAGATCTCCAAGGAGCCGATCGTCGGCACCGGCAACGCGTTCGGTTCGGGCACCAGCCCGGGCGGCCGCTTCGCTCTGTGCCCGGGCGGCTACGTCAACGGCGCCTGCACCGGCGGTCAGACCAACTTCAACGGCGGCCCCGGCACCTTCACCTACAATGCGGGCGGCAACAGCGCCCCGCGTCCGTACGTGGCTCCGGGCGACGTCTACAACTTCGCGCCCGAGAACTACTTGCTGACCCCGCAGGAACGCCGCTCGGTCTTCGCCGCCGGCACCGTCGACATCACCGACAACCTGCGCTTCAAGACCACCATCACCTACAACCAGCGCGAGTCCGAGCAGCTGCTCGCCTCGATGCCGGTGGTGCTGGGCACCGCCCCGGGCGCTACGCCGCAGGGCCAGCAGATCTTCATCAGCCGCAACAGCATCTACAACCCGTTCGGCCAGGACATCTCGCGCATCAACCGCCGCATCACCGAGTCGGGCGGTCGTTCGTTNCAGCAGATCTTCATCAGCCGCAACAGCATCTACAACCCGTTCGGCCAGGACATCTCGCGCATCAACCGCCGCATCACCGAGTCGGGCGGTCGTTCGTTTAACCAGGACGTGCGCACGTTCGCGATGAACGCCGGCCTGGAAGGCACGCTGACCGTCGGCGAGAAGTACTACGACTGGGAAGCCGGTTACTTCCGCGGCGAGAACAAGGCCAATAACACCACCTACGGCCTGTTCAACATGATCGCCCTGCAGCAGGCGCTGGGCCCGTCGTTCCGCGACGGCCAGGGCGTGGCCCGTTGCGGCACCGCCACCGCCATCATCAACGGCTGCGTGCCGCTGAACCTGCTCGGCGGCGTCGGCAGCATCACGCCGGAAATGATGAACTTCGTCTCGTTCACCGCGCACGACGAGTACAACTACGTCCAGAACAGCTACTACGCCAACATCGGCGGCGACCTGTTCAGCCTGCCGGGCGGCCCGCTGGGCTTCTCGTTCGGCCTCGAGCACCGCACCGAGTCCGGCTACGACTCGCCGGACGCGCTGATCAACTCGGGCAACACCACCGGCAACAGCCGTACCGCCACCAACGGTTCCTACTCGCTGGACGAGGCCTACCTCGAACTCGCGATCCCGGTGCTGTCGGACGTGCCGTTCGCCAAGCTGCTCGACTTCTCGGTCGCGACCCGCTACTCCGACTACAGCAACTTCGGCGACACGCTGAACAGCAAGTTCGGTTTCCGCTGGAAGCCGATCGACGACCTGATGNCCGACTACAGCAACTTCGGCGACACGCTGAACAGCAAGTTCGGTTTCCGCTGGAAGCCGATCGACGACCTGATGATCCGCGGCAACTGGTCCGAGGGCTTCCGCGCTCCGTCGATCTCCGAGCTGTTCGCCGGTCAGGCCGACTCGTTCCCGACCCTCAGCGATCCCTGCAACAACGCCAACTTCGGTAACCAGAACCCGTCCGCTCAGGCGCGCTGCGTCGCCGAAGGCGTGCCGAACGGCGGCTACCAGCAGGACAACCAGCAGATCCGCATCACGGTCGGCGGTAATCCGAACCTGAAGCCGGAACGCGCCGAGACCAAGACCCTGGGTCTGGTCTACAGCCCGAGCTGGATCGAAGGCCTGGATATCAATCTGGACTGGTGGAACATCAAGATCGAGGACGCGATCACCACCATCGGCGGCGCCGGCATCATCCAGCAGTGCCTCGACTCCTCCGGCACTGGTCCGACCTGCGCCCTGTACACCCGTCGTGCCGACGGCAACATCCAGACCCTGCTCAACACCACCACCAACATCGGTGGTACGGAAGTCGAAGGTTACGACCTGACGGTGAACTACCGTCTGCCGGAAACCTCGTGGGGCCGCTTCAGCTTCGTTTGGGATACGACCTACCTGGCCAGCCAGGAAGACGACCTGAACGGTAACGGCATCTACGGCGAAGGAATACGACGGCCCGAACCAGTCCAACGCCTGGCGTATCCGCTCCAACCTGGCCACGCGCTGGGAGAAGGGCGACATCGGCGCGACCTGGAACATCCGTTACTACTCGTCGCAGACCGAAAACTGCCAGGCCCTGGAAGACTACGGCTACGCGTTCCTCTGCACCGACGCCGATCGCATCGTCGCGATCCCGACCGACTCCAACAACAATGGCGTCTGGGACGGCGTGGGCGGCGGCGACAGCTTCACGCAGCGTAACGCAGCAGAACGCCACATCGGTGCGACCACGTACCACGACGCGAGCTTCTTCTGGAACGCGCCGTGGAACGCCAAGATCACCGTCGGCGTGAACAACATCTTCGACAAGAACCCGCCGGTGTCGGTCACCACCTTCGCCAACTCGTTCGATCCGCAGTACGAAGTCCCGGGCCGTTTCGTCTACTTCCGCTACGCGCAGAAGTTCTGATCGACCCGTTACCAGCGTCACCCGCTACGGCCCCGAAAGGGGCCGTAGTTTTTTGCGGGCCCGGCCCTCGCCCGCCCCGCGCCGCCCCCTCTCGTGTCGCGCTACACTCCCGACGCGGCCGCGCGCGCGGCCTCCGATCCCGGAACCGCACCATGCCCTTCGAGCTCTACCCCGCCTTCTCGGTCCCGTTCGCGCAGGACGTCCTGCCCAACCACCAGGCGATCAACGCCGAGCTCAAGGCCTTGCTGCTGGCGCGCGAGGCGCAGGGCTCGCGCTACGCCAATCCCAACCCGTCGCTGGCGCTGCAACAGGGCGTGTTCGAGAGCGAGTTCGTGCTGTTTTCCTGGCCGGAAACCAGCGTGCAGTTGCTGCGCCAGTTCTGCTGGAACACCCTGGGCCGCGCGATTCAGGAGCTCAACGGCTACAACGCCGCGGAGATGGCGCGCCTGCAGATCTTCTCCCACACCTGGTACCACATCACCCGCCACGGCGGCTTCACCATCACCCACACCCATCCGATGGCGTCCTGGTCGGGGGTGTACTGCGTGGACCCGGGCGAGACGCCCGAGGACCGCCCGGAATCGGGGGTGCTGCGCTTCCACAACCCGCACTTCTACAGCAACCAGTTCGTCGATCCCGGCAACCAGCGCCTGCAGACGCCGTTCCATCACGGCACCTGGAACGTCCGCTTCTCGCCCGGGCAGCTGATCCTGTTCCCGTCCTGGCTGCCGCACGAGGTGCTGCCGTTCTACGGCCGCGACGAGCGCATCACCATCGCCTTCAATTGCTGGTTCTCGATGAAAGACGCCGCCTGAGCGGCGGCGTCGTTCGTTAAGCCCGGGCGCGCCGGCTCAATCGAGCTGCAGGGTCGCGTCGCCGGAAAAGGTCTCCATGTGGATCTCGCCGCTGCCGCTGCCGTAGCGGTGCTCGAAGTTCGAGCCTGGGCCGTGTTTTGGCTTGACGATCTGTGCGTCCGGCGCCGACAGGTCGCCGCTGAAGCTCTGGCCGTGCACGGTCGCCGACAGATTGCGCGGCAGCACCAGGTGGACGTCGCCGCTGACCGTCTCGACCGCGATTTCGCCGCTGGCGGCCAGCGCGGTGCTCAGGCGGAAGTCGCCGGACACCGAGTTGCCGTTGAAGCGGCGCAGCGCCGATTCGCGCACGCTCACGTCGACCCGGCCGGACACCGTTTCCACCTCGACCTCGCCGTCCAGGCGGCCGCGCAGCTGCAGGTCGCCGCTGACCGTCTCGGCGCTGACCTTACTGCTGTTGAGGGTCAGGGTGAGATCGCCGCTGACGCTGTCGATGCTGGCCTCGCGCGGGGCCGCGGCCACCGTCACGTCGCCGCTGACGCTGTCGATCGACAGCATCGAGGAGGCCACGCCGGTCACGTCGATGTCGGCCGAGACGCCGTCGATCTCGACGTCGGCGCGCAGCGGCAGGGTCACCTTGAGGTCGGTGGGCTCGCTCTTGTCGCCGCCGACCAAAAAGCCCATGCCGCTGCCGCGGTTGGGGTATTTGACCTTGATCGACAGACGCTCGCCGTTGCCTTCGATCTCCAGCTTCTCGACGCCGTTGCCGAGGCTGCCTTCGATCTTCACTTCCGGGCGGTCCCAGGCGCGCACGTCGATGCGGCCTTTGACGTTCTCGATCTCGACCCGTCCGCGCGGATCCAGCGGGCGGGTCTGGTTGATGGGGGTGGCCGCAAACGCCGGGGCGGCGGCCAGATAGGCCAGTCCGAGGGCGAGTCCGAGCTGGCTTGCTTTGTGGGATGCGCGGGTCATGGTCGTCCTCCGGGTTTCAGGTATAGGCCACGCGCTGGGCGAGCGCGAGGCGTCGTGCGTAGGTGCGGCGCAGCTGCTCCAGCAGCAGGCGCGAGTCGGGGTCGTGGGCCAGCGCGTCCAGGATCAGCGCGGCGTTGCGGTCCAGTTCCTCGAACGCGGGTTGCAGGGCGGTCGCGTTCGGGGCCGGCGCGGCGCGCTGCATTTCCTGCATCGCGGCCTGGTACTGCAGGGTCATGCCGGCGGCCTCGCGCTGCAGCAGCGATTCGCTGCGCGCCTGCGGGGCGTCGTTGGCGGCCTGGTCGCCGCGCCAGACGCCGGTGAAACCGATCGCCAGCACCAGGGTCGCGGCCACCGCGAACGGCGCCAGCCAGCGCGGCCGCGGCGTGCGCACCGGCGCAGCCACCTGCGGCTGCAGGCGCGCGGCGATCCCGGGCCACAAGTCGTTGGCCGGTGGCTGTTCGCGGCGCAGCGCGCGCAGCTGCCAACGCAGGGCGTCGGGCAGTTCGCCGTCCGACGCGGGCTCTCGATGTTCGGTGTTCATGCCTGTCCTCCTAGCCGTTCGCGCAGCAATCCGCGCGCGCGGTGCAATTGCGCCTTGCTGCTGCCGACCGCCATGCCGAGTTCGGCGGCGATCTCCTCATGCTTCCAGCCTTCCACGTCGTACAGCACCAGCACCGCGCGGGCGCGTGGCGGCAGGCTGGCGACCGCGCGCTCCAGGTCCATCGACAGCGCGGTCACGTGCCCGGCCGAGTCGGCGCTGCCGACCAGCTCGAACGCGTCCTCGTCGCCGTCCTCCTGCGGCTTGCTGCGCCGGCTGCGCAGTTCCATCAGCGCGGTATTGACCGCCAGCCGGTGCAACCAGGTGCTGAAAGCGGACTCGAACCGGAACGCCGGCAGCGCCTGCCAGGCGCGCACGAAGGCCTCCTGGGTGAGGTCCTCGGCGCGTGCGCCGTGGTGGCCGACCAGGCGCGCGATCACGCCATGGACGCGGCCGGCGTGGCGGCGGTACAGGGTTTCGAAGGCCGCGGTCTCGCCGCGCGCCGCCGCCCCGACCAGGTCGCGGTCGTCGGCCGGTGTCGCTTCGTCTGGCAGGGATTCGGTCACGGCGGTCAGCATAGTCATTCCGATGCCCCGCCATCCGGGAAGGTTTAAGCCGCCGCCGCGTCGGGGCGCGGCCGGCTCAGCCCAGCGCGCCCAGTCCGTGGATCAGCGGCTGCAGCTGGGCCTCGTACGGCGCCCAGGCCGAGCTGCGGTTCTTGATGATGCCGCCGCGCATCTGCGGGCTGCTGGCGGTGGCCACCGCGCCCGCGCGATCCAGGGTGGTGGCGGCGGCATCCCAGGGCAGGCCCAGGAAGTCCAGGACCTGGCGCATCACGCCTTCGGGGTCGGCGACCAGGGCGTCGTAGCGCACGTCCATGATCCGGTCCGGCATGACCTCGTGCCAGTGCGCCATCAGGCGCTGGTACTGGCCGAACCACTCCACCAGCTCGTGCTGGTCGTAGGAGAAGGTGTTCACGTCCGAGAACATGGTGCGCAGGTTGGAGAAGCAGGTGTCGACCGGGTCGCGCACCATGTGCAGGATGCGCGCCTGCGGCAGCGAACGGCCGATGAAGCCCACGTTGAGGAAGTTCGAGGGCAGCTTCTCGGTCAGGTAGGGCCGGTCCTTGGCGCGCCAGGCGCTGCGCTCGAGGAAGCGCTGGCCGACCTGGGCGTAGTCGACCTTGGCCGCGCGCCGCACCAGCTCGGCGTCGAGCACGGCCTTGTTGCGGTAATCGGCGCCGTAACGCATCTGGGTGGTGAAGGCGTAGGTTTCGCCGCCGTCGGACACCATCGGATGCCCGCCCAGCAACTGCTCCAGCAGGGTGCTGCCGGAGCGGTGCATGCCCAGGATGAACACCGGCACGTAAGGGCCGGGTTCCTGGGTGACCGGGCGCACGAACTCGGCGTCGCATAGCCGGGTCAGGCCCTCGAACATGCGCCGCGCGTCGAGGCGGTCGTGCGGGGTGAGCTGACGCTTGATCCGGCAACCGCGGTCCAGGGCCTGCCAGGACTCTTCGTAGCGGCCCAGGTCGTGCAGCTCGTTGTGCAGGGCGAAGGCCAGGTAGGCCTCGCTCTCGCTGGCCGGCTTGGCGGCGCGGATCTGGGTGAGCATGCGATCGACGTGGTTGGCGTCGGCGGTCTGCTTGCGCAGGCGCGACAGCACCCAATGCGCCTGCGCCATGTTCGGCTGGCGCGCGATCGCCAGCTCCAGTTCGCGCTCGGCTTCTTCCATCTCGCCGAAGAACATCTGCACCACGCCGCGGAAATAGCGCATCGGCGCGTGGCGCGGATCGCGCAGCGTCGCCACGTCGAGGATCTGCAGGGCCAGGGCGTTGTCGCCGATGGTGCTGACCAGCATCGCCAGTTCGGTCAGCCATTCCACCGAGCGGCGTTCGCGCCAACGCGAATGCTCCACGCATTCCAGCAGCGCGCCGGGCTCGTTGAACATGCGCAGCGCGCGCGCCAGGGTCAGCACCGCCTCGTCCGAGCTAGGCCGCCGCGCCAGCGCGCGCATCGCATAGTCGTGGCCGAGCCGGTAGCGCCCCACCATCAGCGCCAGCCGCGAAGCGCGCAGCAAGGCCTGGACGTGGTTGGGGTCGGCCGCGAGCAGGTTTTCGAAGGCTTCCAGCGCGGCGTTGACCTGGCCCTGTCGCGCGTGGTCCTCGCCCTGTCGCCAGAGCTTCTGCACTTGGTCCTGGCTCATGCCGTCGGACCCACTGCCACGCGTTCGAACTTGATCGCGAAGGTGTAGCGCGGCGCGTAGCAGATCCGGTTCGGCGGGCGCCCGGCGTGCTTGATCGCGCCGTCGAAGATCACCAGCCGGCCCGGTCGCGGCGTGAGCGCGCAGGCCACTTCGTCGGCGGCGTCGTAGAACATGGTCTCGCCGCCCCACTCCAGGTCCCAGTGCTCGCACAGGTACCACAACGCGGTCAGATCGCGCTGGTCGGGCAGGCAGTCGGTGTGGGTGAACAGCATGTCGCCGAAGCTGGCGACGTTGGTATAGGCGCGATACGGTTTGTAGCCGTAGCCCGTGCCGGTGAAGCCCAGCACCGCGCGCCGGGTCAGGTCGAAGATCGGCTGCTGCACCAGGGCCTCGAGCTTCACCTCGGTGGCCCAGTGCTTGTAGTCGTTGGTCTCCGGCCGCGCGACCTCGGTGCGCGTGAACGGCGCACGCGCCAGACTGCGCACGTAATCGCCGACGTTGGACAGCAGGCCGTCGTACACCCGCAGCGGGCGGCCGTCGATCAGGAGTTCACGACTGGCCGCGATCGCGGCGGGGTTTGCGACGGACATGCAGGTCTCAGCGGGCCAATGCGGCGGCGATGCGTTGCTGTTCGTCCTTCAGCGCCTGCGGCATACGCGGACCGTACTCGTCCAGGTAACCGCCGATACTGTCGAACTCGGCGCTCCAGCCGGCATGGTCGAAGCCGAACAGCTTGGCCCGCGCTTCGTCGGACAGGCTGACGCCGTCGAGATTGAGATCGCCCGGCGCCGGCAAATGGCCGATCGGCGTTTCCACCGCGCCGGCCTCGCCCTTGACGCGTCCGATCATCCACTCCAGCACGCGCAGGTTGTCGCCGAAGCCCGGCCACAGGAACTTGCCGTCGTCGCCCTTGCGGAACCAATTGACGTGGAAAACCTTGGGCAGCTGGGCCTGGGCGCCGTCGAACGACAGCCAATGGCTGAAGTAATCGGCGAAGTTGTAGCCGCAGAACGGCTTCATCGCCATCGGATCGCGGCGCATCACGCCGACCGCACCGGTCGCGGCGGCGGTGGTTTCCGAGCCCATCGCGGCGCCGACCAGCACGCCGTGGGTCCAGTCGCGCGCTTCGAACACCAGCGGCACCAGCGAGGCGCGGCGGCCGCCGAACACGATCGCCGAGATCGGCACGCCCTGGGCGTCCTCGGCCTTGTCCGAATAGCTCGGGCACTGCTTGGCCGACACCGTGAAGCGCGAGTTCGGATGCGCGGCCGGGCCCTTGGCCGGATCGTAGGGATTGCCGCGCCAGTCGGTGACCGGGGTCTGGCCGTTGTCCAGGCCTTCCCACCAGGGCTGGCCGTCGGCGGTGACGCCGACGTTGGTGAAGATGGTGTCGTGCTGGATCGTCGCCAGCGCGTTCGGGTTCGACTTGCTCGAGGTGCCCGGGGCGACGCCGAAGAAACCGGCTTCCGGATTGATCGCGTACAGGCGGCCGTCGGCGCCGGGGCGCATCCAGCAGATGTCGTCGCCGACCGTCCACACCTTCCAGCCGGCGTCGCGATAGCCCTGCGGCGGAATCAGCATCGCCAGATTGGTCTTGCCGCAGGCCGAGGGGAACGCGGCGGCGACGTAATGGGTCTCGCCCTGCGGGTTCTCGATGCCCAGGATCAGCATGTGCTCGGCCAGCCAGCCTTCGCTGCGCGCCTGATGCGAGGCGATGCGCAGGGCGTGGCACTTCTTGCCGAGCAGGGCGTTGCCGCCGTAGCCGGAGCCGAACGACTTGATCGTCAGTTCCTCGGGGAAATGCATGATGAAACGACGCTCGGGATCGAGCTCGCCGATCGAATGCAGACCGCGTACGAACGCCCCCTCGCGCTCGATCCGCGCCAGCGCCGGCGCGCCCATGCGGGTCATGATGCGCATGTTGGCGACCACGTAGGGGCTGTCGGTGATCTCCACGCCGCAACGCGACAGCGGCGAATCGATCGGGCCCATGCAGTACGGGATCACGTACAGGGTGCGGCCGCGCATGCAGCCGGCGTACAACGCGTCCATCTTGGCGTGCGCCTCGGCCGGCGCCATCCAATGATTGTTCGGACCGGCGTCCTCGGGCGAGCGCGTGCACACGAAGGTCAGGTGCTCCACGCGCGCCACGTCGTCCGGATGCGAGCGGTGCAGATAGCTGCCCGGATGGGTCTGCTCGTTGAGCTGCTCCAGGGTGCCGTCGGCGAGCATGCGCTCGATCAGCGCGGCGTTTTCCGCATCGCTGCCGTCGCACCACTGGATGCGGTCGGGACGGGTCAGGGCCGCGACCTGCGCGACCCACTCGTTCAATGCGGCTAACCGGCTGCCTGCGCTCCCCAGCGCGGGCGCAGTCGGTACGTCTTTGGAAATGGCATTCACGGCAAGGGCCTCCAGCCGGGGGACTGTTTAAGAGTTAGGGATGAGCGTGGCCATCATGTGCTCGACATAGGCCTCGAATTCGTCGTGCTGCATCCGCGTCTGGTGCAACTGCAGATTGAGCTGCAGGAAACCGACGTAGGCGGCGTACAGCAGTCGCGCGCGATGTTGCGCATCGGTGCGGCTGAGTCCGGCCTGGCGGAAGGATGCGGTCAGATAGTCCAATCGGCGCTCGGAGACGCGGCCGATCACCGGCTGCACGGCCGGATGGTCCAGCGCCTTGAGCAGCTCGGAATAGATGATGTGCGACTTGACCTCGTGGGCGACGAGGTGGAACAGCGAGCGCAAACGCTGGCGCGGATCGGGGATCGGTTCGAGCTGACCGAACACGGTCTCCTGCTCGACTTTCTCCCAACGCTCCAGCGCCGCGACCAGCAAGGCGTCGCGCGACGGGAAATGCCAGTAGAAGCTGCCTTTGGTGACGCCGAGCCTGCGCGCAAGGGGTTCGACCGCGACCGCGGCCACGCCCTGTTCGGCGATCAGGTCTAGGGCGGCCTGCGCCCAATCGTCGGCGCTCAGGCGGCCGTTGCGTTCTTGCTTGGTCTGGACGGGCTGGCTCATGGATGACAAGTGTAACCATACGCCACCGACGGGAACAGTATGCACCGCAGCATCGGCGAGTTGACAGCGGCCGGGGAACCTTACCATACTCGTGCGTATGTTGAGCGTTTGATGCTGGCGTTTGAACGCGGCGCGGCCCGCAAGCCCACGCGCTAAGGCACTCGCATCACGCCCGCCCGACTAGCCTGAGCCTAGCCAACACGTCGTAATACCGCTGGAGCGTCGCCATGAGCATCGCCATTCCCTTCCTCGCTTTCCTCCTTGTTGGTGCGATCGCCGCCTACCACCGGCTGCGTCTGCCGGTCTGGGCCGCCCTCACCGCGACCGTGCTGGTCGCGTGCTGGCTGTTCGGCGCCAATCCGATCGCGACCATCGTCGCGGCCGCGATCGTGGCCCTGATCGCAGTGCCGCTGCTGATCCCGCAGATCCGCCTGCCGCTGATCACCAAGCCGCTGCTGGGCTTCTACACCAAGATCCTGCCGCCGCTGTCGGAAACCGAGCGCACCGCGCTGGAAGCCGGCACGGTCGGTTTCGAGGGCGAACTGTTCTCGGGCAAGCCGGACTGGGACGCGCTGCTGTCGCAGCCCAAGCCCGAGCTGAGCGCCGAGGAACAGGCCTTCCTCGACGGTCCGGTCGAAGAGCTGTGCAAGATGACCAACGACTGGGAAATCACCCACGTCTACGCCGATCTGCAGCCGGAACTGTGGGACTACATCAAGAAGAACAAGTTCTTCGGTCTCAACATTCCCAAGGAGTTCGGCGGCCTGGGCTTCAGCGCGCTGGCCAACCACAAGGTGATCCAGAAGCTGGCCTCGGTGTCGAGCGTGGTCAGTTCCACCGTCGGCGTGCCCAACTCGCTGGGCCCGGCCGAGCTGCTGATGCACTACGGCACCCAGGAGCAGAAGGAACACTACCTGCCGCGCCTGGCCGACGGCCGCGAAGTGCCCTGCTTCGGCCTGACCGGTCCCTGGGCCGGCTCCGACGCCACCTCGATTCCGGACTACGGCATCGTGACCATGGGCGACTGGAACGGCGCGCGCGTGGTCGGCGTCAAGCTCACCTTCGACAAGCGCTACATCACCCTGGCGCCGGTCGCGACCCTGATCGGCCTGGCCTTCCGCATGTACGACCCGGACGGCCTGATCGGCGACAAGCGCGACATCGGCATCACCCTGGCGCTGCTGCCGCGCGACACCGCCGGCGTCGAAGTCGGCCGCCGCCACTTCCCGCTCAACAGCACCTTCCAGAACGGCCCCATCCACGGCAAGGAAGTGTTCATCCCGCTCAGCCAGCTGATCGGCGGCGAAGCCTATGCCGGCAAGGGCTGGCAGATGCTGGTCGAGTGTCTGTCGATCGGCCGCTCGATCACCCTGCCCTCCACCGGCAGCGGCGGCGCCAAGATGGGCGCGATCGTGACCGGCGCCTACGCGCGCATCCGCAAGCAGTTCGGCCTCTCGGTCGGCCGCTTCGAAGGCGTCGAGGAAGCGCTGGCGCGCATCGCCGGCCATGCCTACGCGGTCAGCGCGCTGTCGCAGGCCACCGCCGCGGCGGTCGCGCGCGGCGAAAACCCGGCCGTGCCCTCCACCATCGCCAAGTACCACTGCACCGAGATGGCGCGCGAAGTCGCCAAGGACGTGATGGACATCCACGGCGGCAAGGGCATCATCCTGGGCCCGAAGAACTACGCCGGCCGCAACTGGCAGGCGCTGCCGATCATGATCACGGTCGAGGGCGCCAACATCATGACGCGCTCGCTGATGATCTTCGGCCAGGGCGCGATCCTGTGCCATCCGTGGGTGCTCAAGGAAATGAAGGCAGCGATGCTGCCCGACAAGAAGGAAGCCCTGCGCGAGTTCGACAAGAACCTGTTCGGCCACATCGGCTTCGCGATTTCCAACGCGGTGCGCAGCTGGTGGTACGGCTTCACCGGCTCGCGCATCGGCGCCGCCCCGGGCGACAGCTACACCCGCCGCTACTACCGCAAGCTCAACCGCTATTCGGCGACGCTGGCGGTGATGGCCGACACCTCGATGCTGCTGCTGGGCGGCAAGCTCAAGTTCAAGGAGTCGCTGTCCGGGCGCCTGGGCGACGTGCTCAGCCAGCTCTACATCGCCAGCAGCATGCTCAAGCGCTACGAGGACCAGGGCCGTCCGGTCGGCGACCAGCCGCTGCTGGCCTGGGCCTTCCACGACGCCGTGCACAAGATCGAGCTGGCGCTGTCGGGCGCGCTGCGCAACTTCCCGATCCGTCCGGTCGGCTGGCTGCTGTGGGCGCTGATCTTCCCGTGGGGCCGCCGCGCGCAGGCGCCCAGCGATCGCCTGGGCCACCGCGCCGCGGCGCTGCTGATGTCGCCCAACGATGCCCGCGACCGTCTCGCCGAGGGTGTGTTCACCACGCCTTGCGCGAACAACCCGGCCGGCCGCATCAACAGCTACCTGCAGAAAGTGATCCTGGCCGAGCCGGTGGAGCGCAAGTTCCTCAAGGCGCTCAAGAACAGCGACATCGAAGCGCTGGACTTCCCCAGCCAGCTCGACGAGGGCGTGCGCGAGGGTTGGATCACCGCCGAAGAGCGCAAGCAGCTGGAAGAACTGCGCGAGATGACGATCGATGCGATCAGCGTCGACGACTTCGACGCCGAAGAGCTGCGCTCGGCCGGTTACCGCGGCCTGCACGACCACGGCCACGACGCGCGCGCCGCGGCCTGACGCGGGCGCCGGCGTGCAACGCCACCACGCATGATCGCGACGGCGGGCCCTCGGGCCCGCCGTTTTCGCATGCGGCGGCGAGATGCGCCTGGCCGCCCACCCCATCGATGCAGCGCGCGTCGCCGTTCGACACGACGAACGCGCCCCAGCGGAAATCCCGACATGAGCAGCAACGTCCTCGCCCTCTACCGCAAGTTCGAACGCATGCCCGCCGGGCGCTGGCTGTTCTCGCGCGCGGTCTGTCTGAAGGCGCCCTACTTCGCCAGCATCTCGCCGCGCTTCGTGGCGCTGGAGCCGGGCCGCTGCGAAGCGACCCTGCGCCACCGCCGCCGCGTCACCAACCACCTCGGCACCGTGCACGCGATCGCGCTGTGCAACCTGGCCGAACTCACCGCCGGGGTCATGACCGACGCCACGATCCCGCCGAGCATGCGCTGGATCCCCAAGGGCATGACGGTCGAGTACCTGAAGAAGGCCACCGGCACCATGCACGGCATCGCCACGCCGGATATCCCGGTGGTCGAAGCCGCGTCCGGCTACGACCTGCCGGTCAGCGTGGTGGTCAACAACGAGGCCGGCGAAGCGGTGTTCCGCGCCCGCATCGCGATGTGGGTGTCGCCGCGCAAGTGAGCGCGATTCCCGGTCGTCCGATGCGGGACATTCGGTCGATGGCGGCACAATCCGCGCCGCGGGCATCGGCTAGAGTGCGGCCATGAGCGCGCATACCTGGATCTGGCTGGGCGGCCTGCACAGCCTGGCTTTCGCCGGCTTCCACCTGGCGTTCTGGAAACTGTTCCGCTGGCGAGACACGCTGAAGACCGCGACCGTGGCCGATCGCGCGATCCTGCAGATCCTCAACCTGCGCCTGATCTACGTATTCCTGGGCGTGGCCGTGCTGTGCTTCTTCTACACCGACGAATTGCAGACCAGCGCGCTAGGGCATGCCGTGCTGGCCGGCATGTCCTTGTTCTGGGTCGGACGCACGATCGAGCAGTTCGTGTTCCTGCGCATCAACCGGTCGCTGGTGCATGCGCTGACCGCGCTGTTCGTGCTGGGCGCGGTGGTGTTCGCGATGCCGTTGCTGGGTTGACGGGTTCGCAGGCCGAACCATCGCCCTTTTGCACATCATTCCCGCCAAGGCGGGCTCCGCTCTGCTTTGGCTGAACCGAACATCCAGCGCCTTGGGCGAGTTCGCAACGTGTCGAACCACGCCCGCTGAAGTCGCTGGATTCCCGCTTTCGCGGGAATGACGAAGCGGAGCATTCGCAGGGCGGTGGAATAAGGCATCGCGGGCCGACCTGGCGCGCGAAGCGGCGCGCCTGCCGCCTATCGCCTGCCGCCTATCGCCTGCCGCCTATCGCCTGCCGCATCGCTCGACGGGCCCGATCAACCCGCCAGATACAGCGCCGCGATCGCGGCCAGCGCCGGCACCGCCTGCACGAAGAAGATGCGGCGGTTGACCGTGGCCGCGCCGTAGACTCCGGCCACCACCACGCAGCCCAGGAAGAACAGCGCCACGTCGCGGCGGCCGCCGGCCGCGGCCCAGATCAGGCCGGCGGCGAGGAAACCGTTGTACAAGCCCTGATTGGCCGCGAGCACCTTGGATTGCTCGGCCTTCTCGCGCGACTGGCGGAACACCTTCAAGCCGGCGGGCTGGGTCCACAGGAACATCTCCAGGACCAGGAAGCCGGCGTGCAGCGCGGCGACCAGCAGGATCAGCGAGACGGCGAGCAAGGACATGGCGACTCCGACGAGGTTGTATCCGGCCTAGTCTAGGGCCGGAACCGGCCGCGCGCTCAAGGCCGCAGCTGCACGCCCTGGCGCAGGCCGAACTCGGTCTGCGCGTCGTAGCGACGGGTCAGGCCGGTGTAGCGCCGCAGCTGCGCGCGCGCGGCATCGTCCAGCGCGCGCCGCAGCAGTTTGCAGTCGGGCGCCGATCGCCGCGCCAGCATCGCGTCGCGCACCGCGATCACCGCTTCGCGGCCGTGCTGGACGTGGCCGGCCTCGTGCGCTTGCAGGCTTTTGTAGAAGCGCCGCCACTCGCGCGCCAAATCGCTGTCGACGCGCGCGCCGCTCCACTCCGGCAGGGTGGTCACGATCTCGGCGCCCACCGTCACCGAGATCAGTTCGCAGCGGTCGCGCCGCGGCAGCGACTGATAGGTCCAGGTCACGTTCCAATCGGTGCTGCCGGCCAGGCGGCGCCCGCCGTAGGCGTGCTGCGGGCCGTACTGGCGCATCTGCCCGGCCAGCTCCAGCGCGCTGCGCCCGAAGATGCGGTAGGTCGCGATGCGCTCCTCGATCGAGACCTCGGCGGTCGGCGCGTCCTGCGCGGCGCAAGGCAGCGCCAGCGCCCACAACGCCATCGTCCATCGCCACGCGCGTCCGCCTGCGGCCATGCCTCAGCGCTCCTCGTCGTGCTAACGACAGGCCCGGTCGCGATCGCGGCCCTGCCCGCACAGATGCAGCCTGGAAATCTCCGGCGGCACGCCGAAGCGGATCGGCAGGATGCTGGTGCCGATGCCCTGTGTCACGAACAACTGCCGCCCGCCCTCTACGAAATGCCCGACCGGATACGCGCCGTCGGCCTCCTTCCACAAACCCGGCCGCCCCAGCAGCGGAAACGCGATCTGGCCGCCGTGGGTATGCCCGGCCACCACCAGCGACGCGCGCGCGGGCATGCGCCGGAACACCAGCGGATTGTGCGTGATCGCCAGGGCCGGGGCTTGGTCATGGATTGCGGAAAACGCGCGCGCGACGTCGTGCGGCGCCTCCAGCAGATCGCCCACGCCGACCATCCACAGGCGGCAGCGGCCCAGCCTTACTTCCCGCGCCTGGTCCTCCAGCACCACCACCCCGGCCGACTCCAGCGCGCGCCGCACGCGCTCGCCGTCCTTCCACCAATCGTGGTTGCCCAGCACGGCATACACCGGCTTGCGCGCGGTCAGCGGCTTGAGGTGCTCGGCGACGGTCTCGGCGGGGATGTAGGTGCCCAGGAACACGCTCAGGATCACGTAGTCGCCGGCCATCAGCACCGCCTGCGCATCGCTGGCCGCGAGCCGCGCGACCAGGCGGTCGAACTGCTCCACGCCGTTGCGCGGCGAGCCCACGTGCAGGTCGGACACCAGATCCACGCGCAGGCCGTCGCATTCGCGCGGCCAGTTCGGCAGCGCGAACGCGTAGTCGCGTTGGGTCAGCGACCCGGGCTCGATCACGCAACCCCAGACCGCGAAGCTCAGCACCAGCAGGGCGAGGATGCGCGCGCTCCAGCGCGGCCGCCACATCCACCGCCGGCGCGGCGCGCTCATCCCGCCTTGGACTTGGCCTGTGCGTGCCAGGCCGCCAGCACTTCGGCCTCGCGCGCGGCGGACAGGCCAGCCTTGGGCTTGGCGCGGCGTTCGGCGGGCAGGCCGCGCCAGTACGCGAGAGTGTCGCGCACGGTGTCGGGCAGCGGCCGGTAACGCAGGCCCGCGGCCTGGGCCTTGGCGCTGCTGATGCGGCCGAAACCGGCGTACTCGCCCTGCGCCGGAATCCACACCGGCATGTCCTGCCAGGGCCCGACCTTCTGCGCTTCCAGGAATGCCGCCGGCACCCAGGTCACGCTGGATTTCGGCGCCTGCATCCGGCCCGCGACCTGCTGGCAGGTGCTCAGCAGCTCGCCCATGCTCAACTTGCCGGCCGGTGCGTCGGCGTTGTAGATGCCGACATTGCGCTGCTCCAGCGTGCGCAGCAGAAAGGCCGCCAGATCGCGCACGTCGATGAACTGGGTCGGATCCTGCGCGCTGCCCGGCGCCAGGATCTCGCCGCCGCGGTCGGCGCGCGCCGGCCAATAGGTGAAACGGTCGGTGGTGTCGCCGGGGCCGACGATCAGGCCCGGCCGCACCACGGTCACGCGGCCCGGCATTTGCGCTTCGGCGGCGCGCTCGCACAGCGCCTTGAGGCCGCCGTAAGTCTCGCCGGTCACCTCGGTCACCTTGGGATCGGCCAGCTGCGCCAGCGGCGCGCTCTCGTCCTGATTGGGGGTATCGGTCTTGGCGTAGACCGAGATGGTCGACACCAGCAGGTACTGGCCCACGCGCGATCCCAGCAGTTGGGTCGAGCGGGTCACGTCGGCCGGCAGATAGGCCGAGGTGTCGAGCACCGCGTCCCAGCGGCGTTCGCCTTCCAGCGCCTTCATGTCGGTCTTGCGGTCGCCGTGCAGCTGTTCGATGTCGCGAAAATCTTCGCCCGAGAAACGCTCCGGGTTGGTCTTGCCGCGGTTGAACAGGGTCAGCGTATGCCCGGCCTTGCGCGCGGCCTCGACGAAGTGCGGGCCGAGAAAACCGGTACCGCCCATGACCAGGATCTTCAGCGCCTTCGGGCGCAGCTTGGTACGCGCGAATGCGGGCAAGGCCAGCAGGCTGGCGCCGGCGAGGCCGGCAACGAGAAAGTCGCGGCGGTCGGTCATCGGTCGGTCCCCGGCGTGGTGGCGTCGACCGGCAGCGTGCGCTGGGCGCGGATCACCCGCCATGCGCCGAAGGTCATGCCCAGGGCCACGCCGATGCCGGCCATGAACACCATGCGCGTGCCGAACACGGCCAGCGCCTTGTGCAGCCAGACGAAGGTCAGGTCGCCGGCGCGGTAGACCACGGTGTCGATCACCGCCTTGGCCTTGTAGCGCGACTCGCGGTCGACCCGCGTGTAGATCGTCTCGCGGCCCGGCTTGGCCAGCGAGAACTCGCCCGCGCGCGTGGCCACCTGCACGATCGCCACCAGCAACGGCAGCGGCGACAACGCCAGCAGCGCGTAGCCGAACAGGATCGCGAACGCCGGCACCAGCAGGGTCGGCGCCACGCCCCAGCGCCGCAGCAGGAAGCGCGTGAGCAGCAGCTGCACCAGGATGGTGGTGCCGTTCACGAAGCCGTCGATGATCGAGTAGTAGCGCGCCGCCGCCTGCGCGTTCGGGTAGAACTGCTTCACGATCGCGGCCTGTTCGTTGTACAGCAGCGTGCCCACGCCGACGCCGAAGAACATCACCAGCGCCAGCGCGCGCAGCACCGGCCGCTGCCAGACCAGCTTCAGGCCAGCCAGCACCGAGCCGCCCATCGCGACTTCGCCGCTGGCCGCGCCGGTGACCTGCTCGCGCCGGATCGCCCACACCCGCAGGCGCAGGATGCACAGCAGGCACAGGCCCAGGAACGCCGCCGACACCAGCAGCAGGTTGGCCACGCCCAGGCGTCCGACCAGCAGCCCGGTGATCAGCGGCCCGACCAGCGCGCCGATCGTGCCGCCGGCGCCGATGTAGCCGTACACGCGCTTGGCGTGCTCGTGATCGAACACGTCGGCCATGAAGCTCCAGAACACCGTGACCGCGAACAGGTTGAACACCGCGACCCAGACGAAGAACAACGCGCCGCGCCCGGGCAGTTCGCGGTGGAAGGCCCAGTAGAAGCCGATCAGGCAGGCCACGAAGATCAGATACACCACCGGCAGGAACACCCGCCGCGGGAAGCGCGACACCAGCGCGCCGTAGATCGGCTGCAGCGCCAGCATCGCCAGGAAGGTGCAGGTGAACAACACCTGCAGGGTGAATTCCTTCAACGACACGCCATGGCTCAGGGCCCAGGCGATCAGGCCGGGCGGGAACACGGTCTCGATGTCCCCCGAAGCGCCCATCGCGTCGCGCACCGGGCGCAACACGTAGTAGCCGCAGAGCAGGCTGAAGAAGTACAGCAGCGACCACAGCAGCGGCGGCGACTCGGCCACGGCGGCGCGGAAACGGCCCCAGCGGCCCGCCATCGCGGCCGCGCCGCTGGCGGGGTCGGCGGCGGCGCGGACCGGATCAGTCACGCCCGCGGCCTTGCGGTCGGCGGCGGCCGGGGATCGGCTGGCGGGGGTCGCGCGTCATGTCCTCGCTCCCGTGCGCGCTGGCCGGCACGTGCTGGCGGAACGTTAGCCCAAGCCGCCTTACCCCGCCAGCGCGGCGAACCGGAGCGATTGGGAGCATTTGCTCTAATCGCCGGGCTTACGGTCGCCCGGTCACAGACAGGGCGTGGGCGTGTACGACTACATCATCATCGGTGCCGGCTCGGCCGGCTGCGTGCTCGCCAATCGCCTTAGCGAAGACCCCGACACCAAGGTGTTGCTGCTCGAGGCCGGGCCGCGCGATCGCCACCCCTTCATCCACATGCCCGCGGGCCTGGCCAAGCTGGTCGGCAAGAAGGGCGTGAACTGGGATTACGACACCGCGCCCGAGCGCGAGCTCAACGACCGCACCCTGTGGTGGCCGCGCGGCAAGGTCCTGGGCGGGTCGAGCTCGATCAACGCCATGTGCTACATCCGCGGCGTGTCCGGCGACTACGACGACTGGTCGGCCCAGGGCGCCAGCGGCTGGGACTGGAAGACGGTACTGCCCTACTTCCGCCGCTCCGAGCGCAACAGCCGCGGCGACGACGCCCTGCACGGCGCCAACGGCCCGCTGTACGTGTCCGACCTGCGCTACGCCAACCCGCTGTCGCAGGTGTTCATCGAGGCCGGGCGCGAGGCCGGCTACGCCGCCAACCGCGACTTCAACGGCCCCGCGCAACAGGGCTTCGGTTTCTACCAGGTCACCCAGAAGAACGGCGCGCGCTGCTCCAGCGCGGTCGCCTACCTGGACCCGGCGCGCGAACGCCACAACCTGACCATCGTCACCGGCGCCCAGGTCAACCGCATCACCTTCGACAAAGGCCGCGCCAGCGGTGTGATCTACACCGCCGGCGGCCAGGCCTTCCATCAGGAGGTCTCGCGCGAGGTCCTGCTCAGCGGCGGCGCGATCAATTCGCCGCAGCTGCTGATGCTGTCCGGCGTCGGCCCGGCCGCGCAGTTGCGCAAGCTCGGCATCGACGTGGTCGCCGACGTCGGCCAGGTCGGCGAGAACCTGCAGGACCATCTCGACATCTGCACCCTGCAACACTCGACCCAGCGCGTCACGTACGACCGCGTCAGCGATGTGCGCATCGCCTTCGACTACTACCTGCGCGGCCACAGCGGCCCCGGCAGCAGCAACATCGCCGAGGCCGGCGCCTTCGTGCGCTCGGCGCTGGCGCCGGACGAGCGCGCCGACATCCAACTGCACTTCGTACCGGCCATGCTCGACGACCATGGCCGCCGCCGCCTCGTCGGCGATGGCTACACCCTGCACGCCTGCTTCCTGCGTCCGCGCAGCCGCGGCCGCATCTCGCTGGTCAGTGCGCGCGCGTCCGACAAGGCGCGCATCGAGGCGCGTTACCTGACCGACCCGGAAGGTTTCGACCTGAAGATGATGCTGGAGTGCGCCAAGCTCTCGCGCGAGGTGTTCGCGCAGAAAGCCTTCGATGCCTACCGCGGCGCGCCGATTTTCCCGCCGCGCAACGACTACAGCGATGCCGAGCTGATCGAGTTCATCCGCGAGAAGGCCGAGACCGTCTACCACCCGGTCGGCACCTGCCGCATGGGCAGCGATGAGGCCTCGGTGGTCGACCCGCAGCTGCGCGTGCGCGGCGTCGAAGGCCTGCGCGTGGTCGACGCCTCGGTGATGCCCACCCTGATCGGCGGCAACACCAACGCGCCGACCATGATGATCGCCGAGCGCGCCGCGGATTTGATCCGCGGGCGTACGCAGTAACAGCGCGATGGCGGGCCGGAGCCCGCCATCGCGCTAAACCGAAGACCGTAGCGCGGCCACCGCGGGCCCAAGCCCGCGACAAGCCCTTACATCTCGACGATCGGCCCGTTCGGATCCGGCTCGGGCGGACAGCCGTTGCTCGCCGTGCAGATGCCTACCAGACGCCAGGCACCGCCGCGGCACTGGTAGTAGTAGCCCGGATCGACCGGATGATCGTAGGGCACCAGGAACATATGCCCCTCCGTTTCCGCGGTGCACACATAAGTCGGTTCCGCCGCGACCGGAGCGGCCAACAGCATCGCACCGACGAACAGCGCCAACCCCACGCGTTTTGCAGCCCTTCCTTTCATTGCGGTTTCCTCCATTGAAAGCCGCTGAACATCGTCCCTACCGGGCAACGAAAGCGCTCGCTCCTACTGACAGACAGCCCCAGCGAACCGCTCAGGGAGGCAGCGGCGGCCTCCGCACGCTAGTCGGAGCCACACGCTAGCAGATTCCACTGGCCGGTCAGAAGCACGGTGCAACGCCCCCGCTGCCGCACGCCCCAACGCCGGCGCCCGCTGCCACTGCGGTTGCGGTTGCGGTTGCGGTTGCGGTTGCGGTTGCCGTTGCCGTTGCCGTTGCCGTTGCCGTTGCCGCGGCATTCAAATCCAAAAGCCCCGCACTCACACGACCAACCGTAGACCCGAAGGGCGGCGCGCAGGACGCGCGCCGTTTTTCGAATGGACAGGGATGTCCATTCGAAAAATCCCGGCGCAAGCCTCGAACTCGCAGGGGAGGGTTGGTCNAGGGCGGCGCGCAGGACGCGCGCCGTTTTTCGAATGGACAGGGATGTCCATTCGAAAAATCCCGGCGCAAGCCTCGAACTCGCAGGGGAGGGTTGGTCACGCCAGCCCTTCTCTTTGGTTACTTTCTCTTGGGCTAGCAAGAGAAAGTGACCCGCATGCGCAGCAGGCGGAAGCCGTTGACCTTCGGCCAGAAAAGACGAAAGCAAAGCAAAAGCAAATCCTCCCCAACCCTCCTTTTTCAAAGGAGGGAGCTAGGAGCAAGAGCCTGCCGGCGTTCACCCGTGCACGAACCTGCGGTTCGTAAGCCGCACGGCTTCACCCTTTTCCAAAGGAGGGAGCTAAAGGCAAAGGAGGGAGTCACAGGCGGACTTGCGTGCAGGAGGACGCTAAAGGCACTGGATCCCCGCCTTCGCGGGGATGACGAGCAAAAAAAGCAACTGGCGAACGCTTTCAGGCCTTGGCCAACATCGCCGGCAACGGACAATGCAACACCGCGCAGATCGTGCGCAGCAACTCCGCCTCCGCCACCGCCACCCGGTTGTCGTGGCTGATCGCCGCGGTCACCGCCTCCACCAGCGACTGCTTGGCCAACGGATCCAGCGCATCCAAGGCCTCCCACACCCGATCCAAGGCCAACACCCCGTCCGCGGGAGGCGCATAGGGGCGGTGCTCCTGCGGCAGAATGCGTTGCAGACCGGCCAGATACGCGCGCTGCGCCAACGTCGCATCGGCGTGACCGCTCTGCGCGACCACCGCCAACAACGTCGCCAGCTCGGCCGCCACCGCCTGCGGCTTGCGCCGCCCGAAGCGCGCATGCCGCGACGGATCCAACGACTCGGTCACCTGCACCGTCAGCAAACGCGCCAGGCAGTATTCGAACAGCGAGACCCGGCCGTCGGCGTTGACCGCCGCCTGCACCGCGTCCATGAACGCATCCAGCTGCGGCCGCGGGCGCAAACGCAGCACCGGGAAAGCCAGCGAGGCCAACGGCAGGCGCAGCATCGGATGCAGGCCGACCAGCGACCGCGCGCGCAGATCGCGCGCCGCATCGGCCAGCTCCGGACCCAGGCGCGCGGCGATCTCGTAATGCTGGCGCGCGGCGATCCGCGCGTCCTCGTCCAGCAGCAGGGCTAGCAGCAGCGGCACCACCGCGTCGCGCTGGGTTGCCAGCGCGCGCAGCGCATCGGGCAGGCTGGCGACGATGCTATCGGCGCGGCGATAGTCGTCGGCGCCGGGATGCGCGACCTGGGCCGCGACCATCGGTGGCGTCAGCGCATGCTGGCTGTCGCTCCGCGGCAGCGGCGGTGGCTGGGCCGGATCGGCCAGGCCCATCGCACGGTCCTCGTCCAGCCCCTGCGGCGGTTCGATCGCCCAACGACGCGTCAGCCCTTCGAGCTGGTCGGCGCGGAACGACGGTTCGAGCGCGCGGATGCGTTCCAGCAAGGGCGGATGGGTCGCGAACCAACCGCTGAAGCCCACGCCATCGCCGAACAGCATGTGGCTGACCTCTTCGGCGTCGGCGCGGTCGTTGAGCTTGGCGCCCTCGTGCAGGCCGCCGATCTTTTTCAGCGCGCCGGCCAGGCCCGAGGTCTGGCGGGTGAACTGCACCGCCGAGGCGTCGGCCAGACGCTCGCGGCTGCGGCTCACGCTGGCCTTGATCATGCGGCCGAAGAACAGGCCCACGTAGCCCACCAGCATCGCCACCAGCGCCGCGACCAGGACCGCGCCCACGCCCTTGCTGCTGCGCCCGCCACCGCGCCCGCCTTCGAGGATCTTGCGGCCGATGATGGCCAGCATCAGGATCCCGAACAACACGCCGATCAGGCGGACGTTGAGGCGCATGTCGCCGTTGAGGATGTGGCTGAACTCGTGCGCGATCACGCCTTGCAGCTCGTCGCGATTGAGCCGGTCCAGCGCGCCGCGCGTCACCGCCACCACCGCGTCGGACGGCGAGTAGCCGGCCGCGAAGGCGTTGATCGCGGCTTCGTGTTCGAGCACGTATAGCTTGGGCACCGGCACGCCGGAGGCGATCGCGATTTCCTCGACCACGTTGCGCAGGCGGCGCAAATTCAGATCCTGGGTATCCTCGGGCACCGCCGTGCCGCCCATCTGCAGGGCGACCGATTCGCCGCCGCCGCGCAGGCTGGAGATGCGGTACAGCGAGCCCAGCGCGATCACGCCGATCGTGCCCAGCGTGGCCAGGCTCAGCAGGCCGGGATGCGCGCCGGCGAATATCAGCACCGCCAGATCCACCGCCAGCACGATGCCGAGCACGGCCACGCCGAACAGCAACACCAGCCGGGTCGACGTACGCCGGGCTTGCGCCTGGTGTTCGAAGAAATTCATTGCGGACGGGTATAGGGAATGATGAATGGGGAATCGAAAAGAGCGACGGCGACATCGCCGCGGTACCACCGCCTCATCGGCTCTGGCGATTCCCTATTCACCATTCCCGATTCCCGGCTTGTCAGAACCGCACCTTCGGCGCTTCGCGCATTTCGGCGCGGTCGGCCGGGATCTCCAGCAGCGCGGCGGCGGCGAAATTGAACATGCCGGCGACCACGCTGGAGGGGAAGATCTCGCGCCGATTGTTGTAGGCCATGACCGAGTCGTTATAGGCCTGCCGCGCGAACGCGACCTTGTTCTCGGTGCTAGTCAGCTCCTCGGTGAGCTGCATCATGTTCTGGTTGGCCTTGAGGTCCGGATAGGCTTCCGAGACCGCGAGCAAACGACCCAGCGCCCCATTCAGCTGGCCCTGGCTCGCCGCCAGCTGCTCCATCGCCGCCGGATCGCCCGGGTTGGCCTTGGCCGCGGCCAGGCCGGACACGGCCGCGCCGCGGGCCGCGATCACCGCTTCCAGGGTCTCGCGTTCATGGCTCAGATAGCCCTTCACCGTCTCCACCAGATTCGGGATCAGGTCGAAGCGCCGCTGCAGCTGCACGTCGATCTGGGCGAAGGCGTTTTTATAGGCGTTCCGGGACGTCACCAGGGCGTTGTAAATGCCTACGACCCAAACTGCGACGATCACCACTAAAGCCAACAAAATCAGAATGCTGAACATGGTTGTTCCCCAATCCCCTTAGATCGGCGCTATGATCGAACGCAACCCCAGCATACGCAGGCGCTGCGACCGATGAAAGACGAGCCGAACCCGCGGTCGCGACGCATCTTCTGGCGCGTGGCTAGCCTAGCCGGACTGCTCACGCTCACCCTCGGTTCGGCCGCGCAGACCTCGTTGCGCTGGAACCCGCCGACGAATGCGCAGGCCACCAACGCGCACGCCGCACAGGGTCTGCCGCAGCCGGTATCGACCCAGGTCATGCGACGCGGCAACATCATGCCGCTAGCCTCGGGCTTCGACGTGCAACAGTTCGAAGGCATGGCCCAGCAACTGGTCGCCAACCAGCGCGTGCCCGGCCTGGCCATGGCGATCGTGCACAACGGCCGCATCCTCAGCGCGCGCGGCTACGGCATCACCGACGTGCGCGCGGCCGAGCCGGTCGACGCCCACACCGTGTTCCGCCTGGCCTCGCTGTCCAAGGGCGTGGCCGCGACCATGGCCGGCGTGCTGGTCAACGACGGCACCCTGCGCTGGGACAGCAAGCTGGTCGACTACATGCCCGGCTTCCAACTGGTCGATCCCTATGCCGCGCAGCAGATCACCGTCGCCGACCTGCTCAGCCATCGCGTCGGCCTGACCCACAACACCTACGACCGCGACCTCGAGAACTACACCGACTACCGCACGCTGACGCAGAAGCTGGCCTACGCGCCGATGTCCTGCCAGCCCGGTACCTGCTACGGCTACCAGAACATCGCCTTCAGCCTGATCGGCGACGTGGTGTTCGCGGCTACCGGCGATTTCTACAGTCAGGAAGTGCAGCGCCGCTTGTTCAAGCCCCTGGGCATGAACGATGCCAGCCTCGGCCTGGAAGGCATCACCGCCAGCGCGCGCTGGGCGCGTCCGCACGTGCGTGCGCGCGGCGGCTGGACCTCGGTGACGCCGAAGCCGACCTACTACCAGCTGCCGCCGGCCGCGGGCGTCAACGCCAGCGCAAGCGACATGGCGCAGTGGCTGCTCGCCCAGACCGGGCATCGTCCCGACGTGCTGCCGGCGCCGCTGCTGGCGACCTTGCACCAGCCGCTGGTCGAAACGCCCGGCGAAACCCGCGGCTCGGCCTGGCGCCGTTCGCGCGTGAGCTCGGCCGGTTACGCCCTGGGCTGGCGCGTGTACGACTACGCCGGCCACCAACTCGTGTTCCATGGCGGCGCGGTGCAGGGTTATCGCGGCCTGGTCGCGCTGCTGCCCGAACGCGACCTGGGCATCGCCGTGCTCTGGAACAGCGAGAGCGCCCTGCCCTCCGGCCTGCTGCCGACCATCCTCGACCGCGCGATCGGCTTGTCGCCCGAGCGCTGGCTCGACGTCGACTTCGACGACCCGACCCTGTACGTCGACGCCGGCACCAGCGGCCGTCCGCCGGCCAACCCGCCGGGCAGCGAAGCCTCCACGGCCACCGCCGCGCCGCGCTAAGCGGCGCGCCGCGTTCTTCCCTATCCAGTCGCTGCGCGCAAGCGCGGCGGCGTTTGCGCGCGCGCCAGCGACGGCGCGAGGCCAAGGGCGATGCGTCGAGCCTCACGCCCTTGCGCCGCTCGTAGGATGCGGTGACAACCGCATCGGCGCGGGGTACCGGGGTGGCGCGATGGTGCGGTTCGCCTGCGGCTCACCACACCCTACGGCGAACGTAGCCGCGCGGGCGGATCGGACGGGGCTCGTAGGATGCGGTGGCAACCGCATCGGCGCGGTGCGTCGGGGTGGCGCGATGGTGCGGTTCGCCTTCGGCTCACCACACCCTACGGCGTGCGGAGGCGAGCGTGGCTGCGCGCGCGGATCGRACGGGCTCGTAGGATGCGGTGGCAACCGCATCGGCGCGGWGCGTCGGGGTGGCGCGAYGGTGCGGTTCGCCTGCGGCTCACCACACCCTACGGCGCATGGGCGTCGATGATTCTGGCGCGCGCGAAGGCGATGGCGAGGCGCGGTCGGCGGGAACGGCGAGGCCGCGATCCACGGTCGGCAGGCCGGCGGCAGCGGTGCGCGCGCCTACGGCAGCCATCGAACGCCAGAGCCAGGGTCTCTCATCGGCGCTGCCTCGGGCGTCGTCCTGCTCCGCCGGTCGACACGGGCCCGCAGAACTTTCGGGGGCCCAAATAAAAAACTCTCCCCCCGCCTGGGCTGCGGGGAGAGAGCGGGATTACGGCTATCGGGGCTTTATTAGATCAGCGGAGCCGGGGTTGCCGGCAGGGCCGTCGCGGCCGGCTTGCGAGCCGACTTCTTCGAGGCCTTCTTCGCTTTCTTGGCAGGCTTCTTGGCAGCCTTCTTAGCAGCCTTCTTGGCAGCCTTCTTAGCAGGCTTCTTGGCTACCTTCTTAGCGGCCTTCTTGGTCGCCTTCTTGGCGGCCTTCTTAGCCGGCTTCTTGGCTACCTTCTTAGCAGCCTTCTTGGCGGCCTTCTTAGCAGGCTTCTTGGCTACCTTCTTCGCGGCCTTCTTGGCCGGCTTCTTGGCGACCTTCTTAGCGGCCTTCTTCGCCGGCTTCTTGGCTACCTTCTTCGCAGCCTTCTTGGCGGCCGGCTTCTTGGCGACCTTCTTCGCAGCCTTCTTGGCGGCGGGTTTCTTCTTCGCAGCTTTCTTCGTGGCCATGTGATGGCTCCTCGTCAGTGGTTGATCAGCGATTGATCAGGGGTATTGCCGGTTTTAAAGCCCAGTTGAACCAGAGCCGCGGGAGTCGGACCCGCGAGCAGCCGCCGACGCGCGGAGCGTGCCGGTACGGATTCTTCGACGCGGTCCCCGGGGGCGGGAACGCGTCCGGCCGCGTACGGCGGCCAAACAAAAACCCGATCCGCGCAGGGCGAACCGGGTCGTATGGGGTGCGACGCCGACGGGGCCGAGAAGAACGATTGCGTTTTCGCGAGGGAAACGAATCCTGCGTCCACCGTTTTGACTGTCCGGGCGGAGGTTCGTTTTTTGCTGCGCGTTGTCGCGTTCGTTGTACTCACTCTCTTCCGCAGGAAACGTCTGCTGGGCGAAACCTAATCACGCTTTTTCGCACTGTCAACAACTCCGGCAAAATTTTTTCCGGGCCGGCCTCCGCCGCCCCCGCCGGAAATCGTCGTCGGCGACCACGTCAATGCACGACGATCGCGCGCACGACAACGCATCGTTTTTTTTCGAACACGCTGAAAGCTATATTTGGCGCGGCTTCCAGCGCATCGAAATTTTTTTATCGCGCGCGCGCGTCGCATCGCGCGCGTCGCGACGCAGCGCGTTCGAGCGCGTTCCGAGCGCCCATTCGCGCCCGTCGGCGGCGCCGCCGAAAGGCGCCGGGTTTCGCGCCGCACAAGCCGATTTGCGCGAAAGTGCGCGAACTTTTTCCGCCGCCGCGGACGCCGACCGCGACCGCCGCGGCGGCGCGAGCGGCGGCGTCGACACGTTCGCGCGAACTCGCCGACGGCGGACGCGCGCGGCGCCGATCGTCGGCGCGCGTGCCGGCGCGCACCTCGCCCGCGGCCGTTCGAGAAGCTCGCGACGCACGCACGCGAACGCTGAAAACAAGGGGTTTTCGACGGAACGCCGGATCGTCGCGCGGGCGCGACGCCAGCCGCGTCCGCCGACTCGGCGGGCGCGCGAGCGGATCGCGACGACGCCGACGCGCCCCAACCGCCCCGCGCGCGACCGACTCGGACGCTCGACGGCGCCGCATCGGCGCGTCGGACCGGCTTCGACGGCCGCGCGCGGACACGCGGCCGCCAAGCCGACGCGAGCGCGTTGAGTGCGTGAGGAGCGGGTGAAGCGGCTCGCCGCGACGATCGCGCGGGTCGCCGCGCGCGTCGGCGACCGCCCGCGAACGCGCCGCGCAGCCGGTGTCGCGTCTCGCGACGGCGCCGGCGAAGGCGCTCTTGCGCCGGCGCGAACGTCGGAGCGCGGAGCGCGCGATGGCCGCCACGATCGCGTCATCCCCGCCCGCCGACGCCCACGCCCACGTCGTCGGCGCTCCGATCGCGCGCGCAAGCCTCGATCGGCGCGGCGAAGGCGTCCCCGCCGTTCGTCCGCGGTCGGCGCGTAGCAGGCTTCGGAGCGCGCGCAGGTCCTGTGGCCGGTCGCGTGGCGGACGCGTCCTCGAAGGGCGCGAGGAGTGCCTGGCGCACGCCGCGCGGCGCGCGGCTCCGGAAACGCGAACGGCCGCACTAGGCGGCCGTTGCGTGGGCAGGATCCGCGTGGCGGTCCGGCCATACCCGGGCGCGGACCGCGAAGGTCCGGCGACGCGGGCTTACTCAGTGATCGTCGTCTTCGAGCAGCTCGGCGTAGTCGTCCGGCGCCAGCAACTCGTTGAGCTGATCGGGCTCCTCGACCTCGACGGTGAAGATCCAGCCTTCGCCGTAGGCGTCTTCGTTGATCGTCTCCGGCTTGTCGGCCAGGGCGGCGTTGACGGCGGTGACGGTGCCGCTGATCGGCGCGTAGACGTCGGAGGCGGCCTTCACCGACTCGACGACGGCGCAGGCGGTGCCGGCCTCGACGCGGTCGCCGATGTTCGGCAGCTCGACGTAGACCAGGTCGCCGAGCAGGCCTTGGGCATGGTCGGAGATACCGACCGTGACCTTGCCGTCGCCTTCGACGCGGGCCCACTCGTGGGATTTCATGAACTTCAGATCGCCGGGGATTTCACTCATGGCTGGCCTCGAACTCTGCGGGGGCGGCTGGGGAATTGCGCCTAGTTTAGCGGCGCTGACGCAACATGCGAGAGGGTGCGGACACGGAGGTCACGCTACCCGGAATGGCGCGCGGCCGCTGAGCAGGGCCTGACGCAGATCGTCGACGCGATCCTGGCCCCAGAACGGCTCGCCGTCGAGGACGTAGCCGGGCAGACCGGGCAGGTCGGCGGCGATCGCGTCGTCGGTGTTGCGCTGGTAGGCGGCGACGCTATCGGCGCCGTCGGCGGCGGCGAGCACCGACGAGGCGTCGAAACCGTGACGGGCTAGCAATTCCGCCAGCACCGCCGGGGCGGCGATGTCGGCCTCGTGCGCCCACAGCGCGCGGAACGCGGCGTCCATGTACGCGGCCGGGTCGGCGCCGGCGGCGACCAGCGCGATCGCGCAGCGGTCGGCCAGGCCGGGATCCAGCGGGAAGTGCTTGGGCGCCAGGTTCAGCGGCAGGCCGCGGCGTTCGCGCCAACGCTGAAGCTCGACCAGACGGTAACGCTGACGCGCGGGCGCGCGCTGGCCCAGGGGCAGCCCGCCGTTGGCCTTGAACAGCTCGAAGATCCGCGCCGGCCGATAGACCACTTCGGCGCCGGCCTCGCGCGCCGCGTCCAGGAACGCGGCGTGACCCAGGTAGGCGTAGGGCGAGATCAGACTGAAGTAGTAGTCGACGCGCGCGGCCATGCCCGTGCTCAGCCCAGCACGCCGTCCTGGGGCTGGCCGTCGCGCACGAACGGGAACTTGACCACGCGCACCGGCACTTCCTTGCCGCGAATGTCCACGCGCACCTGGCCCGGCTCGCCGGCCGGCACGCGCGCGAACGCGATCGACTTGTTCAGCGTGGGCGAGAAAGTGCCCGAGAGGATTTCGCCGTCGCCGTTGGCGGTCAGCACCTTCTGGCCGTGGCGCAGCACGCCCTTCTCGTCCATCACCAGGCCGATCATCTGGCGCGGGGCGCCGGCGGCCTTCTGCTGCTCCAGCGCGGCGCGGCCGATGAAGTCGCGCGGCGTTCCATCAGCGCTCCCGTCCAGCGCCACCGTCCAAGCCAGCGCGGCCTCGTAGGGCGACACGCCGTCGTCCATGTCCTGGCCGTACAGATTCATGCCCGCTTCCAGGCGCAGGGTGTCGCGCGCGCCCAGGCCGGCGGCCTTCACGCCCGCGGCCAGCAGCGCGTCCCACAGCGCGACCGCGGCGGTTTCCGGCACCACCACCTCGAAGCCGTCTTCGCCGGTGTAGCCGGTGCGCGCGACGAACAGCGCGGTGCCGTCCAGGGTCTGGGCCTCGCCGGCGACGAACTTGCCGAGCTTGCCGATGCGCGCGCGGTCCTCCTCGCGCAGCAGGCCGATCACCTTGTCGCGCGCGTTCGGGCCCTGCACCGCGATCATCGCGTAGTCCGGGCGCTCGGTGACCTGCACGTCGAAAGCGCGCGCCTGCTCGCCGATCCAGGCCAGGTCCTTTTCGCGGGTGGCGGCGTTGACCACCAGGCGGAAGAAATCCTCGGCCAGGAAGTACACGATCAGATCGTCGATCACGCCGCCCTGCGGATTGAGCATGCAGGTGTAGAGCGCCTTGCCGGACTTTTGCAGCTTGTCGACCGAGTTGGCGACCAGGTGGCGCAGGAAATCGCGGGTGCGCGCGCCACGCAGATCGACCACGGTCATGTGGCTGACGTCGAACATGCCGGCGTCGCGGCGGACCTGATGGTGCTCCTCGATCTGCGAGCCGTAGCTGATCGGCATGTCCCAGCCGCCGAAGTCGACCATCTTGGCGCCGAGTGCGCGGTGGGCGTCGTTGAGGATGGTCTTCTGGGTCATGAGCGGCGGGGCCTGGACGGTGGGGAGCCCGGGATTATCCCATGGAGAACCGCTGCGATGCGCCCTGGGCCACGGTACGCCGGCGCATGGATGCGGGCCTACGTCAGCGCCAGCGATGCGAACGCAAGTCGCGATGCGCGTTGCGGTTGTCGTCGCAGGTGGAATCCGATCGCGGCTCACGCCGCTCCCACAGGAAGCAGGTTGCAGGAAGCAGGCTGGGGCGACGGGCGCCTACTCGGCGCCGAAGCCTTCGTTGTAGCAGCGCACGCTGGCCGGCGGCACGTCGACGAACTTGCCGCTGTCGCGGTCCAAACGCACCGCCCAGCGCCGCGCCTCGAACATTTCCTGCGCGGCGGCGTCGGGCACCGCGGTATCGACGATGGCGATCAGGCCCGGATCGTCGACGCCGTCGCGCTGGCAGGTCGCGACCGAGACGTACTCGCCACGCTTGAGCTTGGGATAGGGCACCACGTCGGTGATCTTCCAGCGCGGCTCGTTGCCTTCGCGGCCGGCGAACTCGCCGGCGTAGAACTTCAGCGAACGGTCCTCGGCGTCGTCCAGGGTGCCGATCGAACGCGCGCAGATCTGTTCGGGCGCGCTACCCGAGCCGACGCAGCTGCCGGTGTTGGATTTCAGCCCGTCCGGGTACGGCGGCACCACCCGGCCGATCCAGCTCGGCGCCGGCGCCGCAGCGGGCGCCTGCGTGGTCGCCGCCACAGGCGGACCGGCCCAGGCCGGGCACGCCAGGGCCCAGGCCGCGAGCGCTACCAGGCCACTGCCGATCCATTGGGCTTCACGCCGCTTCATCGCATCCCCTTCCGCGCACGCTCGCGGAGCCGCACTATTCGACCGCCTCGACCCGCAGGCTCATGCCCTCGCTGGCGACCACGCGCACGTTGGCGCCGGTCGGGAGTTCGGGACCGATCACTTCCCAGTACGCGTCGGCGATCTGGACCCGGCCGCGGCCCTGGACGATGGCGCGGTCCAGCGCGACCACGCGCCCGACCAGTTGCTCGCCGCGACGGTTCAGCGCCGGCTGGTCGCTGCTGCGCTCGCGGCCGCGGAACCAGACGCGGTAGATCTGGATCGACAGGAAGCTCAACACCACGAAGGCCGCGACTTGCGCCAACACCGGCATGCCGGGAAACACCAGCACGCCCACGAACACCGCGGCCGCCGCGAAGCCCAGCCAGAGCATGAACGCTCCCGGCGCCAGCGCTTCGGCCGCGAACAACAGCAGGGCCACCGCGGCCCAGGTCACGATCTGCCAATCCAGACGCATCGCTCAGCCTCCCGTGCGCGTCGGCACCGGCGGCACGGCGGCGCGTCCGCCCTGGCGCTCCAGCGCTTCCTTGGCCAGCTCGGCGATGCCGCCCAGCGAACCGATCACGCCGGCCGACTCCATCGGCATCATCACGAACTTCGCGTTCGGCGCCTCGGCCAGCGACTTGAAGGCCTCGATGTACTTCTGCGCCACGAAGTAGTTGATCGCCTGCACGTTGCCCTGGGCGATCGCGTTGGACACCATCTCGGTCGCCTTGGCCTCGGCCTCGGCCAGACGCTCGCGCGCCTCGGCCTCGCGATAGGCGGCCTCGCGCTTGCCCTCGGCCTCCAGGATCGCGGCCTGCTTGTCGCCTTCGGCGCGCAGGATCTCGGACTGGCGATGGCCTTCGGCCTCCAGGATGTTGGCGCGCTTCTCGCGCTCGGCCTTCATCTGACGCGCCATCGAATCGACCAGGTCGCGCGGCGGCTGGATGTCCTTGAGCTCGATGCGGTTGACCTTCAGGCCCCAGGGATGGGTGGCCTGATCCACCGCCACCAGCACCTTGGCGTTGATCTCGTCGCGGCGCGACAGCGATTCGTCCAGGTCCATCGAACCGATCGAGGTACGGATGTTGGTCATGACTAGGTTCAGGGTCGCGACCTCGAGCTGGGCGACCTCATACGCGGCCTTGGCCGCGTCCAGCACCTGGAAGTAGACGACGCCGTCGACCTTGACCACGGCGTTGTCCTTGGTGATGACGTCCTGCGACGGCACATCCAGGACCTGCTCCATCATGTTGATCTTGCGGCCGACGCCGTAAACCACGGGGATCAGGAAATGCAGCCCCGGGGTCATGGTGTGGGTGTACTTGCCGAAGCGCTCGACGGTCCATTCGTAGCCCTGCGGCACCATGCGCACGGTCTTGAACAGGATGATCACGCCGGCTACCAGCAGCACGACGATCAGAATCGGTCCCATGGTGTCCCCTCCTTATAGATAGGCGGAGTATAGGCGTCCGCCAGCGGCTGCGACGGTTTGCCGCCCGGCCGCATCCAGTCCGGTAATGACAGCCCGACCCATGCCCGCCACGTCCAGCTTCGCGATCGATGTGCCCGATGCCCTGCTCGCCCGTGCGCGCGCCGGCGAGCGGGCCGCGTTCGAGCAGATCTACCGCTGGTTCGAGCGCCCGGTCTACACCCTGGCGCTGCGGATCCTGGGCGGCAGCGGCGGCGATCGCGAGGAGGCTTCGGAAGTGCTGCAGGACACCATGCTCAAGGTGCTGGGCCGGATCCAGGACTTCCGCGGCCAGGGCGGCGGCGGCGACAGCCCGTTCTGGGGCTGGCTGCGCCAGATCGCGATCAACGAAGCGTTGATGCGCCTGCGCAGCCAACGCCGGCACGAACATGCGCTGGTGTTGGAGGACGACCGCCTCGCCGACGAGCATGCGCCACCGCCGCCGGCCGCCGCCGACGCCGCGGCTTTGGGACGCGCTCTGGCGCAGCTGCCGGCCGCCACCCGCAGCGTGCTCTGGCTGTACCACGCCGAGGGCTATACCCACGACGAGATCGCGGCGCTGATGCAGCGCACGCCCAGCTTCTCCAAATCCCAGCTCGCGCGCGGCGGACGCCGCCTGCGCGAATTGCTGGAACCCACCAAGGAGGCCTCCCATGCCTGACGCCAGTTCCCGTCACGGCCCGCCCCCGCCGCCGCAGGACTGGGCCGGCGCGTTCGCCGCGCTGCCCGCCGAGACGCCGCCCGCGGACGGCTGGTCGCGCCTGTCCGCGGCCCTAGACGCGCGCGGCACCGCAAGCGCACCGCGCGACCCGCGCCTCGCGCGCCGCCGGCGCTGGCCGCAATGGGCCGTGGCGGCCGCGTTGTTCGGTCTGGTCGTCGCGCTGCCGATCGCGCGCATGGGCGATGGCGAGCGGCCGGCGCAGGACGCCGCGCGCACCGCCGCCACGACCGCGCCCGCCGCATCCGCGGCTGGCGCGCCGCGCACCGATGCGCCCGCATTGACCGCACCCGAACGGCGCGACCCGCCCGCCGCCACGACCGCACCGGCCACCGCCGTCGCGAGCGCCGACGCGATCCGCAGCGAGGCCACGCCGCCACGCAAGCTCGCCTCCGCCCACCGGCCGCGGGGCAAGGCCGTGCGCCGCGACGGCGCGCCTGCGCCCGCGCTCGCCGCGACCGACACCCCGGCCGACGCCGACGCCGCGATCGCTGTGGACAGCGCCGACATCACCGCGATCGCGCGCTGGCAGTCCGAGTCGGCGCAACTGGAAGCGCTGGTGGCGCTGGCGCGCGACGAACGCGTCGGCAACGCGGGCGCGACCTTGATGAGCGCCGATCTCGACAGCCAGATCGGCGTGATCGATGCCGCCCTGCGCCAGGACGCGCTACCGCTCGCGCAACGCGCCTCGCTGTGGGAGCAACGCGTGCAGACGCTGCGCGACCTGGCCGGTGTCGAGAGCACCCAACGCTGGCTCGCCGTGCACGGCGAGCGCTACGACGGCGCGCTGGTGCGCGTCGACTGATCCCTACGTCTCGTCCACTTCATCCAGAGGTCCGTATGACATCCCGCCGCCTCCGCATCACCGCGCTCGCGTTCGCGATCGCCGCGACCGTCGCCTCGGTGGCGATCGCCCAGGACGCCCAGGTGCGCACGCGCACCATGGTCGCCAGCAAGAGCGACGCCAAGACCGACGCCGAACTCAAGGCCGCCATGGACGAGTTGCGCCAGGCTCAGCGCCGGGTCGCCGAACTGGCGCGCGCGCGCGGCGAAAGCGCGCGCGGCCAGGCCGAACTCGCGCGCGAAAGCGCCGGCCTGGCGCGTCTGTCCGCGATCGACGCGCAACGCCAGGTGGTGATCCGCCAGACCGAACGCCGGCCGCTGCTGGGCGTGGTCCTGAACGCCGATCCCAGCGCCGGCGCGCGCATCGTCGCGGTCACCCCCGACAGCGCGGCGGCCAAGGCCGGCCTGCGCAGCGGCGACCGCATCGTCAGCGTCAACGGCACCGCCTTGCGCGGCAGCGACGGCGAAACCCGCCTGGCCGCGACCCGCTCGGCCCTGGATGCGCTGGACGTGAAGGTGCCGGTCGCGATCGACTACGAGCGCGACGGCCGCAAGAGCACGGTCCAGGTCACCCCGCGGCTGGGCGAGCACGTGCTGGTGTTCGACAGCGACGACGGCGGCATGCTCACGCCCGACGGCGACGTGGTCATGCGCCGCTTCGCCTTCGACCCCGAAAACGCCAAGAACTTCGCCTACGACATGCAGCAGGTGCCGGCGATCAAGCAACGCGTGCGCGAGGAGATCGCGCGCCTGGGCCCGATCGCGACCTGCAAGAAGGGCGAGGACTGCCCGACCCCGGCGCTGATCGAAGCCTTCCGCTGGAACGGCCTCAACCTGGCCTCGGTCGATCGCGGCCTGGGCCGCTACTTCGGCGCCGATCGCGGCGTGCTGGTGCTCAGCGCCGGCGCCGATCTGGCCGGCCTGGAGCCGGGCGACGTGATCCGCAGCATCGAAGGGGTGGCCGTGAGTACGCCGCGCGATGCGATGGAGGCCTTGCGCGCGCGTCCGGACGGCAGCGAGGTCTCGGTCGCCTATCTGCGCGACCGCAAGGAAGCCAGCACGCGGATCAAGGTGCCGCGTACCGTGCGCCTGTTGCTGCCGGCGCCGCCGGCACCGCCCGCGCCGCCCGCACCGCCGATGAAGCCGCCAGCACCTCCCGCGCCGCCCGCTCCGCCGATAGCGGCACCCTCGGTCGCCGCACCGGCACCACCGCCGCCTCCTCCGCCGCCGCCCCCGGTTCCGCCGCCGCCCCCGACGCCGCCGGTTTTGGTCTGAGTCGATCTCGCTTACGCGAACGGCGTCCCTCGGGACGCCGTTCGTTCATGGCATCCAGCGCAGACCTCGCATCGCCAGCCGGATCCCGGCAAACCGATTCAAACCCGCGCACCGCTCGCCCGCGCAGCGACCTCGGCGCTACTCCCGCGGCGCCGCCTCCACCCATTTGGCGAACACCGCATCGATCTCCTCGTCGGCGACCGCTTTGCCCTGCTCCAGGCTGCCGGCCTGTTCGAACAGCGGAATGATCATCGCCATGCCGTCGATCTTGGTCTTCAGATGCACGCCCGGCGCCTGGCCCAGAAAGCCGTCCCAACGCTGGCGCACCTTGGCCCAATAGCCACGGGTCGCGTCCCAGTAACGGTAGGCCGGTTTGAAGTCCACGTCCCGGGTCTTCTGGTAATCGTTGAAACCGAACTCGCGCGCCAACTCGACCTGGCTGCCGTCGGGTTTGCGCAGCACCTTGGTGTTGAACTGCTCGTGGGTCCAGCCGCCCGGCGTGAGGGTGTGGCGGTTGATCGCCGACACCGCGTTGTAGTCGCTGCGCTTGGTGTACTCGCGGCGCGGCAAAGGCCGCCAGCTCAGGTCGCTGGTCCAGGTGGCGATGCCATTGCGGTACTCCCAGCGGCCGGTACCGCAGTAGCGCGGCGCATCGCTGACCTCGAACACGCATTGGGTCCAGGCGCCGCGATTGAGCTCGGCCGGAATCGCGCGCACCTGCCAGGTCTGGTCGGCGCTGAACTCGAAGCGCGTGGGCGCTTCGTAGGTCCAGTCCTGACGCCAGTGCTTGGTGACGTGGCCGCTCTTGCCGTCGACCAGGATGTGCTGCAGGACGATCCGGGTCGGGCTGTTCTCGACCACGATCACGGTCTCGTTGCCGCCGCTGCGCATGGCCGGCGCGCGCTCGTAGCCGGGCCGCAGCAACACGGTTTCGTCGAAGGCGAAATCGACGATGTACTCGCCCTGCATGGCCAGGATCGAGGCGCGGTCGCGCGCGGTATCGGCCGCGGCGGGCGCCGCGGCGAAGGCTGGCGTTGCCGCGCAGGAAAGCGCCAGGCAGGCGGCTAGCGGTCGGAGCTTCATGGATGGGTTCTCGCTTGAGGACACGGATGGAAAGAAAGAGAAAAAGCGCCGTCGCTCACCGCGACGCGGGCGCAGGCGCGTTGGAGAGGTCGGATGCGGCGCGACGCGCCATGCAGCAGCAGGTGTCCGGCCCGGTCCGCAGCGTCGCGCCTTCCGCGACGGCGATGCGGCGCGCGTGTTCCAGACCCAGCGCCGAAGGTTCGCTGGCGTCGGCGACCAGGATGCGGCGGCCGGCGGGGTCGCTGGCCAATTGCAGGCGCAGGGCCTGCGCGTTCCAGCCGCCGAGCCAGCCTCGCAAGGCGCGCGCGAGGCGGCCCCGATTGCGCTCGGCGTCGGCCGCGGGCAAACCGGCGACCGCCAGATCCCAGGCCAGGAAATCGCTATCGGGCAGCAGGTGCAGGCGCCAGCACGCGCGTCCGCGCGCATCGCGGAACACGATGGCTTCGCCTGCCGCCCCAACACCTTCGCCGATGCGGCGCTGCGCGCTCACGCTGGCCAGCCAGCCGGCCAGCACGTCGCGCTGACGGCGCGGGTACAGGCACAGCACCGTCGCGACCGCAGCCAGCCGCTCGGGCGCGGGCAATGCGCCCGCGTCCGTGCTCCCCGCCGTTGGCGATCGCGCGGCGCGCATGCGCTTACCAGTTCACCGCCAGGCTCACGCCCAGGTTGCGGCCGGAGGCGCTGTAACGGTCGATGGTGGCGCTGGTCGAGGCCAAGGTGCTGGGCAGATCGCCGCCGTCCCAGTACTTCTTGTCGCCCAGATTGAACACGCCGACGTTGACCTGGGCGCCCGGCGCGAAGCTGAAGTGCGCGAGCAGGTCGAGTACGCCGTAGCCGGGTGCGGCGAACAGGCCGGCCTGCGGCAGGTCGCGCTTGCGGCGCGCGAAACGCCCGGCGAGTTCGACGCCCCAATCTTCGCGGTCGTAGGCCAGGCCCAGCGAGCCGCGCAGCGGATCGATCGACGACAGCGCCGCGCCGGTGCCGCGGTCCTCGCCCTTGGACCAGGCCGCGGCGCCGCGCAGCGACCAGCCGGCCAGCGCGGGCGAGAATGCGCCGAACTCGACGCCGCCGCGCAGCTCGACGCCGCGGATCTCGGCTTCGGCCACGTTCTGCGACTGGAACACCATCAGGCCCTGGGCGTTGTTGCCGATGTAGCGCTGCGATTCGATGAAGTCGTCGTAGCGGTTGTAGTAGGCCGAGGCCTCGACATAGACCGCCTCGCCCGAATAGCGCAGACCCAGTTCGACGCCGTTGCTGGTCTCGGGCTTGAGATCGGGATTGGGGATGGCGGTGTAGCCGAACTGCAGATTGGTGAAGCCCAGGTTGACGTCGTTGTAGGGCGGCGCGCGGAAGCCGTGCTGGTAGCCGCCGAACAGCGACCAGTCTTCGGCGAAATGCCAGACCGCGCCCAGCTTCGGCGACACCGCGGTTTCCTTGAGCCGGCTCACCGCCACGCCCGGGTTGTCGCCGACGAAGATCGGATCCAGTTCGGGCTTGAGTTCGTAACGGTCCACGCGCAGCGCCGGCACCAGCCGGAACGCGCCGTCGGCGAAACGGATCTCGTCCTGCATGAACAAGGCCGCGACCGTGGTTTCGCTGACCGGGAAATCGCGCACCGGAAACACGTCCGGCGAGATCGTCTTGGTGATCACGCCGGTGGTCAGGTTGGTGGCCTGGCCGTCGCGCTTCTGGCGGGTGTCGGTGCGGCTGTACTCGAACCCGTAGGTCAGCGTGTGCGCGACCGCACCGGTGGCGAAGTCCTTGTGCAAGGTGGCCTCGGCGCCGACGGTGCGCTGGTCGAAGTTGAACTCGCGCTCGCGTCGGGTCGGGCTGGTCGGGCGGCCGCCGATCAGGGTCACGCGCTCCTCGGTGGTGCGCTGGGTGGTCTCGCTGTCCTGGCGGTAGATCTGCCACTGCAGCGAATCGGCGAAGGCGGCGTCGAGCGTATCGATCTCGTGCGCGAACGACACCCGCGCGCGGGTCTGACGATCGTCGCCCAGCAGCGACAAGGTGCGCACCGTCGGCGCGCCCGGCGCGCTCAGGGCGTTGCCGCGCGCGCTCAGCACGTCGGTGTCGGTCTGGTCCTCGTTGCCTTCCACAGTCAGCTTGAAGCGCTGGTGGGCGCTGGGCGCGAACACCAGCTTGGCCAGCAGGCTGCGGCCGTCGCTGTCCTGCGGGTTGGCGGCGGTGCGGGTGGCGTCGTCGCTGCGGCGTGTGCCCATGCTTTCGGTTTCCTTGCCCTGGCGGTGGCCGACCGCGACCAGACCGGACCAGCGCTCGCCGCCGAAGGCCGCGGTGGCGCCGCCGAACAGGCCGCTGTTCTCGCCCTGATAGCCGAGCTTGAAGCCGAAGTAGCTGCGCTTGCCGTCGAGCAGATAGTCGGACGGGTCCTTGGTGACGAAGGACACCACCCCGCCCAGCGCGTCGGAGCCGTACAACGCGCTGCTCGGGCCGCGCACGATCTCGACCCGCTTGAGCGTGTCCAGATCGACGAAGTTGCGATTGGCGTTGGAGAAGCTGCCGATGTTGAAGCTGTCGGACACCGAGATGCCGTCGGTCTCCACGCGCACGCGGTTGCCGCCGAGACCGCGGATGCGGATATCGCCGATGCCGAAGCGGCCGACCACGTTGCTCACGCCGATGCCGGGCTCGTAGCGGAACAGGTCCTTGAGATCGCGCACGATCTCCTCGTCCATGCGCTCGCGGTCGATCGCGGTGACCACCGCCGGCACGTCCTGCGCCTCGCGCTCGGTGCGGGTGGCGGTGACCACGATGCGTTCGAGCTCGCGCGCGCCGGCACCGGAACCGTCGGGCGATTCGCCGTCCGCCTCGGCGGGCGCAGCCGGCGCGGTGGCCGGCAGGGCCAGCATCAGGGCCAACGCGAGGGCGCTGGGGACGTAGGGAGTGCGGATGGAACGGCGCGGGCCGGCGATGCGGTGGAGGCGATGCATGGAGTCAGACTCGAAAGGTGGTTTCGGAGGCTGGCTGGCATGCCGTGCGGGCGTTGCTGGCGACCTGGAGAGAGCATTGGCTGCGCCGTCCTTGGCGCGGAATCCGATGAGCGCGGCGCATGGCCGAGGCGCAACCGGCATGGCATGGCCGCACCGCCTCCCGTCCTTGGGAACGCGGCGCGGCCATGCCGCACGGCTACCGCGGGCGGCTCTTACTTGGTGAGGATCAGCTTGTCGTTGCGGGTATGACGCAGGCGATAGACCTCGCCGCCGTGGCGGATCAGGACTTCGCGCGCGCCGCGCAGGAGCGCGCCGCTTTCGACCAGCATCGCGTTGGCCGCCGACACCGCGGGGGCGGCTACGGCGGCGGCGACGACCGGGGGGAGGGAGCGATCAGTACGAGGTTTGAGCTGCAACACCGGCTGGCGCAGGGACATGGCAGGTGACTCGATCGGGATTCGAGTTTGATGATAATGATTCTCATTTGCGAGTCAACACCCGTTTGCGCCGTTGGTCGGGCGCAAGCGGGCGGCACCCGGTCGCCAGGGTGCCGGATCGGCCTCGACGAAGGCTCAGGCGGTGGCTTTTTCGACGCGGTCCCAATCCGGCTCGGAATAGCGGTCGACCAGTTCCAGGGCTTGCAGGTTCTGCAGCAGCTGCTCGGGACGGGTCGCGCCCAGGATCACGCTGGACACGTGCGGATTGCGCAGGCACCAGGCGATCGCCAGCGGCGCCGGCTCGGCGCCCAGCTCGCGCGCGACCGCGGTGTAGGCGCGCGCGCGCTCGATCCGGCGCTGCTCCGGACTGAGCACGCTGCGTTGCAGCCAGCGGTAGTCCTCGTGGTTGAGGCGCGAATCCTCGGGCACGCCGTCGTTGTACTTGCCGGTCAGCAAGCCCGAGGCCAGCGGCGACCAGATCGTGGTGCCCAGGCCGAGCTCGGCGTAGAGCGAGGCGTATTCCAGCTCGACGCGCTCGCGATGGAACAGGTTGTACTGCGGCTGCTCCATGGTCGGCGCATGCAGATGCTGCTGGCGCGCGATCTTGTGGGCCTCGCGGATCTGCGCGGCCGACCATTCCGAGGTGCCCCAATACAGCACCTTGCCCTGGCGGATCAGCGCGTCCATCGCCCACACGGTTTCCTCGATCGGCACGTCCGGATCGGGGCGATGGCAGTAGTACAGGTCCAGATGATCGACACGCAGGCGCCGCAGCGCGCCGTGGCAGGCCTCGGTGACGTGCTTGCGCGACAGGCCCTTCTGGGTCGGCAGCGGATCCGCGGCGGAGCCGAACATCACCTTGCTGGACACGCAATAGCCGTCGCGCGGCAGGCGCAGGTCGGCGATCACGTCGCCCATCACCCGCTCGGCCTCGCCGTTGGCGTAGCCCTCGGCGTTGTCGAAGAAATTGACGCCGTGGTCCCAGGCGGCGGCGATCAACTCGCGCGCCGGGCCGCGCCCGATCTGGGTGCCGAAGGTGACCCAGGCGCCGAAGGACAGCGCCGACAGTTGCAGACCGGAGGAACCCAGGCGGCGGTAGTGCATGACGTGCTCCGATGACGTTCGTTCAGGTACGCATGCTAACCGGGCGGGCGTTAGGGCAGTAACTAGAGAAGGGCAGGAACCAGTAACGAGTAAAAGCGGCTCCTACTAGCTACTAGTTACTGCTCTTTTAGTTACTGCTTTCCACTCGTTCCTGCCTTCCATCGTTAAGCCACGGCCCGTCGCAACCCGCTACAATGCCCGCACTTCCTCCTCCGGGGAGTAGCCCACCCGCCGCCGATCCGGCATGCGGGGACCTGCGTCAACACACTTGGCCCACCGGCCATGGCGCAGGAGCGGCAGCCAGCGTGAGACTTCGCGTCCGCGCCAGCGACCACGGGCAAGACCGAAGGCAGGCGTTGCGCGATTACTCAGGCGAGAGCCGGGTCGGGCCGTGCAGCGTTTGCCTTCGCCTCCGCGCGAAGCCCGGCCCCGGAGTTCCCATGGATACCTTCCCGCTGGCCACCGCCGCCCTGTCGACCGGCACGGTCGCGCTCGCCGAAATCGGCGACAAGACCCAATTGCTGGCCCTGCTGCTGGCCGCTCGCTTCCGCCGCCCCTGGCCCATCGTCGCCGGCATCCTGGTCGCGACCCTGCTCAACCACGCCCTGGCCGCCTGGCTGGGCGCCCTGGTCGCGCAGTGGCTGCAACCCTCGACGCTGCGCTGGATCGTCGCCGGCAGCTTTCTGGCGGTGGCGTTGTGGACGCTGAAGCCGGACAAGCTGGACGGCGAAGGCGAGCGCCTGCCCGCGCGCGGCGCCTTCATCGCCACCACCATCGCCTTCTTCGTCGCCGAGATCGGCGACAAGACCCAGGTTGCGACCGTGCTGCTGGCCGCGCGCTATTCGCCGCTGTGGGAAGTCGTGGCCGGCACCACGGCGGGCATGCTGCTGGCCAACGTGCCGGTGGTGCTGCTGGGCAGCCGCTTCGCCGACCGCCTGCCGCTGAAGGCCGCGCGCACGGTCGCGGCGGTGGTGTTCGCGGCGCTGGCGCTGTGGGTGGCGGTGCGCGGGATCTGATTCGGGCCCGCGCGGCCCGGATCCGGCAGGGCCGCGACGCGGCGGCGGGCGCCCTGCCCTCGCCGCCGCACGCGCGCTATGCTCGGCGGGCTCAACGGGGAGACACCATGCACGCCACGGGCGAACGCCTGCGCGACATCGCGGTATCGCTGTTGTCGCGACCCGACGAGATCATGCTCGAGATCGGCGCCGGCGGCGAACTGCTGGTCGCGCGCCTGCGCGCCGTACTCGCGGCGATGCTGCTGATACTGCCGCCGCTCAACGCGATCGGCGGCGGCACCATCCAGGAAACCCTGATCGGCCTGGGCGGGGCGATCTTCGTCAATGTGTTCGCGCAGCTGTGGCTGGCGCTGGCGCGGCGGCCGCGACGCTACCGCTGGCTGCCGTTCGCGACCGCCGCCTTCGACGTCACCGCCACCACCCTGGTGCTGATCGCACTGGCCCTGCAGCACCTGCCGGCCGGCCTCAACAGTCTGATCGTGTGGTGCGGCTACCTGCTGTCGATCGTGCTCACCGCGCTGCGCAGCGACGGTCGCGTGACCCTGTTCGCGGGCGGCCTGGCGATCGTGCAATACACCGCGCTGGTGCTGGCGGTATTCGGCCTGGCGTCCTCGCCGGAGCAGCTGATTTCCAGCGATTACGGCGCGGTCACCCCCGGCGGCCAGGGCCAGCGCGTGGTGCTGCTGATGATGGCGGCCCTGATCACGGCCATGGTCGTGTACCGCATGCAGCGCCTGATCGAGATGTCCGGCACCGACGGCCTGACCCGGCTGCCCAACCGGACCTGGCTGGTGCACCGCATCCAGCGCCTGTTCGACGCCGTGCGCCACGACGGCGGCAGCCTGACCCTGGCCCTGATCGACCTGGACCACTTCAAGCGCATCAACGACGACAACGGCCACCATGCCGGCGACCGCGCCCTGCGCCACGTGGTTTCGGTGCTGCGCGAGCAGTCCGGCTCGACCGAATGGCTGGTGCGGCTGGGCGGCGAGGAATTCGTGCTGCTGCTGCGCAAGCCCCTGGGCACGGCCTGGGAGCAGGTCGACGCGATCCGCCAGGTCCTGGCCGAGCGCCCGTTCGAGCCCAGCCGCGGCGCCGAGCCGCTGTACCTGACCTTCAGTGCCGGCCTGGCCGGCTACCCGCAGGAGGGCTCGGACCTGTCGCGCCTGCTGCGCCGCGCCGACCGCCGCCTGCAGCAGGCCAAGCAGCAGGGCCGCAACCGCGTGGTCGCGCGCGACACCTGAACCGGGCGCGCGGCTTGCCGCGACGCGGACCCGTGGACTAGGCTGCGCCTCCGGCCGCGAAAAAGGCCGGCGGCCGCGCTCGGCGTGGTCCAATAACGATAATTTCGCCGCCGGGGTCCCGGACGGCTCGGGGAGAACTGAGTGGATTCGATCGTCCGGGTGTTATTCGGCCTGTTTGGTTTGGCGGTGCTGGTCGGCATCGCGTGGCTGTTCTCCAACAACAAGCGCCGGGTCGACTGGAAGCTGGTGGCGACCGGCGTGTCGCTGCAGATCGCGTTCGCGTCGCTGGTGCTGCTGGTGCCGGGCGGCAAGGACGTGTTCGATGGGATCGGCCATGGCTTCGTGACGGTGCTGAGTTTCGTCGGCGAGGGCTCGAAGTTCATCTTCGGCGGCCTGATGGACATCAACACCTACGGCTTCATCTTCGCCTTCCAGGTGCTGCCGACCATCATCTTCTTCGCCGCCCTGATGGGCGTGCTGTACCACTTGAACGTGATGCAGGCGATCGTGCGCGGCATGGCCTGGGCGATCACCAAGGTCATGCGCGTGTCCGGCGCCGAGACCACCAGCGTCTGCGCCAGCGTGTTCATCGGCCAGACCGAGGCGCCGCTGACCGTGCGCCCCTACATTCCGAAGATGACCGAGTCCGAGCTGATCACGATGATGATCGGCGGCATGGCCCACATCGCCGGCGGCGTGCTCGCGGCCTACGTCGGCATGCTCGGCGGCGGCGACCCGGAGCAGCAGGCGTTCTACGCCAAGCACCTGCTCGCGGCCTCGATCATGGCCGCGCCGGCGACCCTGGTGGTCGCCAAGATTCTGATCCCCGAGGTCGGCGAACCGCTGACGCGCGGCACGGTCAAGATGGAAGTGGAGAAGACTTCCAGCAACATCATCGACGCCGCCGCGGCCGGCGCCGGCGACGGCCTGCGCCTGGCGCTGAACATCGGCGCGATGCTGCTGGCCTTCATCGCCCTGATCGCGCTGGTCAACGGCCTGATCGGCGGCGTCTGGGCCTCGCATCTGATGATCCCCAGTGGGTACGACACCGCCCATAGCCAGTTCACCTACTGGCTTGCGCCCAGCCTGCAGGACGGTTGGTTCTCGCTGTTCGGCACGCGCCCGGAACTGTCGCTGCAATCGCTGCTGGGCAACCTGCTGGCGCCGCTGGCCTGGGTGATCGGCGTGCCCTGGCAGGACGCGACTACGGTCGGTTCGCTGATCGGTCAGAAGGTCGTCATCAACGAGTTCGTCGCCTATCTGCAGCTGGCCGACATCGTCAACGGCAAGACCGCCGGCGTGTCGCTTACCGATGAAGGCCGCCTGATCGCGACCTACGCCCTGTGCGGTTTCGCCAACTTCAGCTCGATCGCGATCCAGATCGGCGGCATCGGCGGCCTGGCCCCCGAGCGTCGCGCCGACTTGGCCCGCTTCGGCCTGCGCGCGGTGCTCGGCGGTTCGATCGCGACCTTCATGACCGCGACCATCGCCGGCGTGCTCACCCACTTCTCGTCCTGAACCATGAGCAAGGTCGTCGTCGTCGGTTCCTTCAACGTCGATCACGTCTGGTCGGTCGCGGCGCTGCCGCGACCCGGCGAGACCCTGGCCGGGCAGTACCACACCGGCCCAGGCGGCAAGGGTTTCAACCAGGCCACCGCCTCGGCGCGCGCCGGCGCCAGCACCAGCTTCGTGTGCGCGCTGGGCGAGGACGCGGGCGGCCAGCTCGCACGCGCGCTGGCTACCGCCGACGGCATCGACCTGCGCGACCTGCGCAGCGACGCGCCGACCGGCACCGCCGGCATCTACGTCGATCGCGACGGCCGCAATTCCATCGTGATCGGTCCCGGCGCCAACGCCGAACTGTCGACCGTGTTCGTGGATCTGCAACGCGAAGCCATCGCCCAGGCACGCGTGGTGCTGGGGCAGCTGGAATCGCCGCCGGCCTCGGTGGCGGCCGCGTTCGCGCATGCGCGCGGCGTCGGCGCGCTGGCCCTGCTCAATCCGGCCCCGGCCGACGCGGTGGTCACGCCGGAGCTGTGGGCGCTGGCCGACGTGGTCACGCCCAACGAAACCGAGTTCTGCGCCCAGCTCAAGCGCCACACCGGCGCGGTGGTCGATCCCGAGCGCCTGGCCGCGCTGGCCGACGACGAGCTGCACGCCGACTGCCGGCGCCTGCTGCCGCACGGCAGCGTGGTGGTGACCCTGGGCTCCGCCGGCTGCTTCGTCTCGCATGCCGACGGCCGCCTGCACGGCGACGCGCAGGCCTGTTACCGGGTCGCCGCCGCACCGGTGCGCGCGGTCGACACCACCGGCGCCGGCGATGCCTTCAACGGCGCCCTGGCCGCGTCCCTGGCGCGCGCGCCCGACGCCGCCTTCGCCGACCACGTGGCCTACGCCACCCGCTACGCCGGCCTGTCCACCGAGCGCTCCGGCGCCGCCTCGGCGATGCCGCGCGACAGCGAGCTGCGCGCGCGCTTCGGCGCGTAAACACGGCGGGCCGCGGCCCGCTTTCCGCCTGGCAAGCGCCCCAGCCCTCGCCATACGCCAGGCGCACGGGAACGCCCCCGCATGTCTCAAAGCCCGCCGTAGCCAACGCCGAGCTGCCAGCCGACCCCACCTCCTGCTGTCAAATGAGAATAACTCGCATTATCATAGCGGTCCCCTGCAGTTCCCGGACTCGGTAATGCCTCCTCGTCACCTGCTCGCCAGCGCCCTGCTGGCCGCCCTCGCCGCGCCCGTCGCCCACGCCGCCGACGCGGCCACCGACCTCGACCGCGTCACCGTCTCGGCCAGCACCAGCCGCATGCCGAATTCCGAGGCCGCGCTGCCGAACACGATCACCGTGATCGACCAGGAGCAGCTGCGCCAGCAACTCGCGGTCACCCAGGACATCTCGCAGGTGCTGGCCAACCTGATCCCCTCGTTCTCGCCCTCGCGCCAGAAGCTCACCAACGGCGGCGAGACCCTGCGCGGGCGCAAGCCGCTGTACCTGGTGGACGGCGTGCCGCAGTCCACGCCGCTGCGCGAAGGCGGACGCGACGGCCACACCGTCGATCCGGCCATGATCGAACGCATCGAGGTCATCCACGGCGCCAACGCGCTGCAGGGCCTGGGCGCCTCGGGCGGCATCATCAACATCATCACCAAGCGCGCCCCGCGCCAGGACGGCGAAACGTTCCAGGACGTCAGCATCGGCGCCAGCACCGCGCTGCCGAACCGCAGCGACAGCACCGGCTATCGCGCCTCCTATCTGTTCGGCACCCGCAGCGGCGCCTTCGATTTCGTCGGCGGCCTGTCCTACGCCAGCGAGGGCCTGTACTACGACGGCAACGGCGACGCGATCGCGGTCAACGACATCCAGGGCGACCTGATGGACGCGCGCAGCCACAACCTGTTCGCCAAGTTGGGCTGGGAACTCGACGACGAGCGCCGCCTGCAACTCACCGCCAGCCGTTACGAGCTGCAGGGCAACAACGACTACATCACCGTCAACGGCAACCTCGCCACCGGCCAGCTCGCGACCTCCGCGCGCGGCAGCCGCGAGGGCGAAGGCGCGCGCAACCGCTCGACCTCGGTGGCGCTGGACTACAGCGACAAGTCGCTGGCCGGCGGCTATTTCCAGGCGCAGGTGTACTGGGTGGACTTCAACGGCCTGTACGGCGCGTCCGACTGGGGCGACTTCTGGCGCGACGGCCGCGACCTCCACTGGTGGGACCAGTCGCAGAACGTGTCCGAGAAGCTCGGCGGCAAGTTCAGCTGGTCGCGCGACAACCTGTTCGACCAGCGCCTGCGCGTGACCCTGGGCCTGGACTGGGGCCGCGACACCACCTATCAGGAACTGGTGGTGGCGCGCATGAACTGGGTGCCGGAAACCCAATACGAATCCTGGTCGCCGTTCGTGCAGGCCGAGTGGTGGCTCACCGACAAGATCATGCTGACCGGCGGCCTGCGCTACGAGCGCGGCAAGCTCAAGGTCGACGACTTCACCACCATTCCCGCCAACGCCGGCGGCAGCCGCTTCGTCGCGGGCGGCACGCCCAAGACCAGCGAGACCCTGCCGAACTTCGGCGTGGTGTTCGAGGCCACCGATTCGCTGAAGTTCTACGCCTCCTACGCCGAGGGCTACACCGTCGCCGACATCGGCCGCGTGCTGCGCGGCATCACCGCGCCGAACCAGCGCGTCGACCAGCTGGTGGATCTGTCGCCGGTGGTGTCGGACAACCGCGAGATCGGCGTCGATTTCGACAACGGCCGCTGGCTGGCGCATTTGGCCGCGTACTGGTCGGATTCCGATCTGGGCTCGCGCCTGGCTTTCGACACCGCCACCCAAAGCTACAACGTGGTGCGCGAACGCACCGAAATCCACGGCATCGAAGGCAACGTCGCGTTGCAGTTCTCCGAGGCCGGCCGCGTCGGCCTGGGCTACGCCGGCGCCAAGGGCCGCTACGACAGCAACGGCGACGACCGCGTCGACAGCGACCTGCCCGGCATCAACATCAGCCCCGACCGCGTGACCGCGTTCTGGGACCAGCGCTGGACGCCGACGATCTCCACCCGCCTGCAGGGCAGCCGCTCGCTGGACCGCGACTTCGACCTGCGCGGCACGCAAGTCGCCAGCGCCGACGGCACCACCACCGTCGATCTGCAGGCGCGTTTCGCCCTGCCGCTAGGTAGCCTGAGCCTGGGCATCGAGAATCTGTTCGACGAGCAGTACATCACCTACCACTCGCAGAGCACGCCGCGCGCCGACACCTATGTCGCCGGTCGCGGGCGCGTGTTCAGCGCGAGCTGGTCGCACCGTTTCTAAGCGCAAGCCCACACCATTCGAGCCCAGCATGACGTCGCGCCAGGCATCCCATCCGATCAAGCGCCGCCTGCGAGCGACGCTGAAGTGGCTGCATCTGTGGCTGGGCCTCGGCGCAGGCCTGGTGTTCGCGCTGGTCGCGCTGTCGGGCACCGTGCTGGCGTTCCAGCGCGAGCTGCTGGCGTGGTCGCATCCGCAACTGATCGAACACGCGCCGCCGTCGCCCGCACAGCGCGAAGCCGCGCTCGCGCGCATCGTCGCCGACTGGCGGGCACAGGGCCTGAGCTCGCTGGACCTGCCGAGCGCGCAGTTGCCGGTATGGCAGGGCTATTTCCCCGACGGCGAGCGCCGCTACTTCGACGGCGCCAGCGGCGAGCTGCTGTTGGTGCGCAACAAGGGCAACGACTGGGTGCTGTGGTTGCGCGACTGGCATACCCATCTGCTGAGCGGCAAAGCCGGCGAACAAGTGCTGGGCGTGGTCGGCCTGATCGCGCTGTTTCTGCTGTTGAGCGGTCTGTACCTGTGGTGGCCGCGCTGGTCCGCGCTCGGCGCGAGCTTGCGCTGGTACCGCGGCCCGCCGACCCGACGCTGGTTCAGCTGGCACCGCGGCGCCGGCGTGCTGTGGCTGCCGCTGACCCTGCTGGCGGTGCTGACCGGCGTCGGCATGGTCTACGACGGCGCCGCCCGCAGCGGCCTGCGTTTCGCGTTCGGCGACGGCGAAGACGCGCGCAAGCCGCCCAAGCTGGCCGCCAGCGCACGCGCGATCGATTGGCCGGCGGTGCTGCGTGCGGCCGACGGCCGCCTGGCCGGCGCCGAACTGCGCCGCATCGGCATGCCCAAGGCCGACAGCGGCCTGGTCTCGATCCGCATGCGCGCGGCAAGCGAATGGCACCCCGTCGGCCGCAGCGTGGTCTGGCTGGACCCCTACCGCGTGGCCGTGCTCGGCGTGCACGACGCCACCGCCCAGGACCGCGGCGCGCGCGTCAGCGAAGCCCTGTATCCCTTGCACGGCGGCTTCGTCGGCGGCCGGGTCTGGCAGGCGCTGGTCGCCTTCACCGGCCTGGTGCCGAGCTTCCTGCTGGTCACCGGCTTCCTGTTCTGGCGCCGTCGCACCGCCCGGCGCTGAGTGGCCCTGGCGGCCGGCTCCCGATGGACCGGTAACAAAGCCTGGTCTAGTGTGCTTGACTAGGGTCCTAACCCTTCCAAGGAGGAAACACGATGGCCGGCAAGTTCGAGATCAGCAAACGCTCCAACGGCGAGTTCCAGTTCGTGCTCAAGGCCGGCAACGGCCAGGTGATCCTGACCAGCGAAGGCTATGCGGCCAAGGCGTCCTGCACCGCCGGTATCGAGTCGGTGCGCAAGAACAGCCAGGATCCCAAGCGCTACGACCGCAAGACCGCCAGCAACGCCAAGCTCTATTTCAACCTGACCGCCACCAACGGCCAGGTGATCGGCACCAGCCAGATGTACGCCGACGAAAGCGGCCGCGAGAACGGCATCGCCTCGGTGACGCTGAACGCGCCGGGTGCCACGGTCGACGATCAGACCGACTGAGTTCCCTGCCCGGTCGGCTCAGGCCGGCCGGGCCCCTGAGCGCACGCGAAGCGGGCTGCCCGGCGCCCGCTACAATGGCCGCATGCGCATCGGTCCCCACGACATCGATCCCCGCGTGGTGCTGGCGCCGATGGCCGGCGTCACCGACAAGCCGTTCCGGGTGCTGTGCAAGCGTCTGGGCGCCGGTCTGTGCGTGTCGGAGATGACCACCAGCGACGCGCGCTTCTGGAACACGGCCAAGTCGCGTCACCGCATGGACCACAGCGGCGAACCGGCGCCGATCAGCGTGCAGATCGCCGGCACCGTGCCCGAGATCATGGCCGAGGCGGCGCGCCACAACGTCGACCACGGCGCCCAGATCGTCGACATCAACATGGGCTGCCCGGCCAAGAAGGTCTGCAACGCCTGGGCCGGTTCGGCGCTGATGCGCGACGAGGCCTTGGTCGGCCGAATTCTGGATGCGGTGGTGCGGGCGGTGGATGTACCGGTCACGCTCAAGATCCGCACCGGCTGGGATCACGATCAGCGCAACGCCTTGAACATCGCGCGCATCGCGCAGGCCGCGGGCATCCAGGCCCTGGCGGTGCACGGCCGTACCCGCGATCAGCAGTACACCGGCAGCGCCGAGTACGACACCATCGCCGCGGTCAAGGCGGAACTGCGCATCCCGGTGCTGGCCAACGGCGATATCGATACGCCGCACAAGGCCGCGATGGTGCTGGCGCGCACCGGTTGCGACGCGGTGATGGTCGGCCGCGCGGCGCAGGGGCGGCCGTGGATCTTCCGCGAGATCGCGCATTACCTGGCCCACGGCGAGCTGCTGGCGGAGCCGTCGCTGCGCGAGATCCGCGACTGGCTGCTCGGCCACCTCGAACACTTGCACGCGTTCTACGGCGAAGTCTCGGGCGTGCGCATCGCGCGCAAGCACCTGGGCTGGTACGCCAAGGACCGGCCCGAGAACGCCGCGTTCCGCGCCGTGGTCAATCGCGCCGAGAGCGCGGACGCACAGCTGCGCCTGACCCGCGACTACTTCGACGCGCTGATCGCCGGCGTGGCGCCGCAACTGCCCGCGGCGGCCTGATCGCGGGCTTCGCGACGGCTCGGCGCATGTCGCTCGAGCCGCCATGAACCCTGTCGCCAGGGCGTCAGCGCTTCTTCTTCGCCTTGCTTTTGCTCTGGGCGTATTCCTCCGGGGTCTGACCGCCCTCCGGCACCGCTGGAAAACTCGGCGCGGCGCAACCGGGCGTTTCCTCGACCAGCGTCACCGCGAGCGGGTTCGGACGCAGGTCCTTGGTGGCGCCGCTGGCGGCGTCCACGCCCACGCCGATCAGCCCTCCGACGAGCACGTTACCGGCCATGCCGGCCGCGCCCGAACCCGCGATCTGGCTGTGCACTTGAGTCAGCACCGGACGGAATCCGCTTTTGCACAGTTCCACGGCGAGCGGATACTTGCGCTTCAAGGTCAAGGTACACGGCGTTTCGCAGCGCTCGCCATTGGATAGCGAGACCGTCGCGCCGATCGGCGTGCTGTCGATGGTGAGCGCTTGCGTCGTGCCGCGCGTGATCGTGGCGCAACCGACGCTGGCCAGCGTCATGAAGACGCCCGTCGCCAACCCGAGTCGGCGTAGGAAAATCGGCATATTGTTCCCCTGTGCATGAAGGACGCATGCGTCCTGCGACCCCCAGTCGCGGTCGCATATCAGCACAGCGAATCGGCGCTAGCAACTGCGACGTACGCGCACGAAAACGCCCGCACGCAAAGCGCATTCGCTCTCAACATCAATGGCACACAACGTGTGCCTTCATTGCGCGGAGGGCGCGCCCGCGTCGGCTGTGCCGACGGCCGCCGCCGGCTCGTTCCAGATGCGCGTCCACATCGCCGGCAAACGATCGGCGGCCTGCCACGGCCATTGCAGCTGCTGCGCGGGCACCTCGCTCCAACCGTCGGCACCGCGCCGGGCGACCACGAAGCGAAAGTTGTAGTCCGGCTCCAGCCCCATGCGCAGATCGCTGAGCACCAGCTGGCCGTCGCGTTGCTCGGCCTTCATGAAGCCGTGGTTGAACCAGGCCAGACGCGCGACGGCCGGATACGCCGCGACCTGGCGATAGGCATCCACGTCGGAGCGGTAAGCCTGGAAACGCATGGGACCGCGATCCGCGTACAGCGAACGTTCGCCCTCCACATAGCCTTCCGGCGTCATCGCCACCACCCGCCACAGCAGGATGTTGAACGGCATCGGCACCGAGAAGCGCGGCGCATCGGCCAGGCCCATCGCCAGCAACGCCGGTTGCGCGGCGCGCTCGGTGCGCTGCTTGGCCCATAGCGAACCGCCCAGGTACAGCGTGCTCAAGGCCAGGCCCAACAGCAACGCCGGCTGCGCGCTGGCCTTCGCGCGCGCGAACCAGGCCCAGATGCAGGCCGCCAGCAGCCACACGGTGTAGAGCGGATCGATGATGAAGATGCTGGACCACATGACCGGTCGCACCGTCAGCGGCCACAGCAACTGCGTGCCGTAAACGGTGAACGCGTCCAGGATGGGATGCGTGAGCAAGGCCGCCTGCATCGCCCAGAACCAACGCCGCGGCGATTGCGCCACGCGGCCGCCGCGACGGCGGAACCAGGCCCACACGGCCCAGGCCACGAACGGCAGCACCAGCAGCGAATGGCTGAGGCTGCGGTGCCAGGTCATGCGCGCGACCGGATCGTCGGTGAGCAGGTTCACCGGTATCACGTCCAGGTCCGGCAAGGTGCCGAGGGCGGCGCCGGCCAGCAGGGCGGCGCGACGATGGCCGGCCGGGGCGATGGCGGCGCTGAGCGCGGCGCCGAGCACGATCTGAGTCAGGGAATCCATGCCCGCATGCTAGCGCGCACGGCGTTGCCGCTACGCGGGCGGCAGCGCCGCGTCGTACGCGTCGGTTCAGCGGCGGGCCGGCGCGCGCTGCGGCCGACCCGCATCGCGCTAGCGCTGGAACGGCCGGATCAAACCGACCGGATTGCCCTCGGGGTCCTGGATCATCGCGAAGCTGTAGCCGTCGGCGTCGGCGGGCGCCATGTACTGACGCCCGCCGGCCGCGATCGCCGCGTCGATGGTGGCCTGCAGATCGTCGACCAACAGATAGAAGTTGTGCCCCGGTTCGAAGCCGGGCGTGTTCGGGTCGGCCTGGCCGATACCGCCCAGCAGCGGTTGCATGCGCACCGGGAAATGCACGTAAGCGAAGCCAGCATCGCCGTTCTCATAGCGCCAGCCGAACACTTGGCTGTAGAAGCGCTGCATCGCCGCCTGGTCCCGGGCGATGATCTCGAACATCGCCACCGGATGCCGGTTCACGGACGCGTCGCTGTCGCTCATCCCATGCCCCCCTGGGTTTCGATGTACTCGTAGCTGGGGCCTACAGTGCGGCCCGTGCCGTCGCCGATATCGGTCTGCATCATCGCCACCGCCAGCACGCGCAGGTCGTACATCAGGCCGATCGCGCGATCCAAGGCCTGCGGCGTGCCGTTGAAGGCCTGATGCAGGGCGTTGAGCAAGGCGCTGTAGTTATAGGCGAATTGCTCGATGCGGCTTCGCGCCTGGGTGCCGGGCGCGAAGTCGGCGATCTTGCAGTTCGGTTTCAGCGGCCAGATCGCCGACGGGTCGAACTCGATCGGCACGCCGGCGTAGGCGTAGCCCTCGGGCGTGGTGATCAGTTCGCGTCCGGCCACGATCGATCCGAACATATAGAAATGCGCCGGATCGCCCGGCGACTGGAACGGCGTGACCGAGCTGCCCTCGCCTTCCAGCTTGATGATCTCGATGGCGTGGCAGGCCGACTCCGGGCCTTCGATCGGAAACAGCTTGTCGGGCGGGAACCAGGCGCTGTTCACCACCTGCGGGGGCGCGCTGGTGTGCACGAAGATGTCCTGGCCCAGTTCGCGGATGCGCTGCTGGATGGCGTCGTAGAACTCGCCGATGGTCGCGTATTCGGGTTCGGTGCCGGCCTGCAGCATGCGCTGGCGGATCGGGATCTCCTCCTCGGGCTGCTCGATGGCCATGAACACGTGCTTGACCAGGCCCATCGAGAACGCCTCGATGCCGACCCGCAATCCGTCGCCGATGTCCATCGGCAGCGGGCCCGGGTACTTGGGCACGAAGTCGCGGGTGTTGATCCGCGGGCTGCCGCCGATCGCGATCAGGATGTTGGCGGCGATGCTCATGTGCAGCATCTCCTGCACGATGATGCTGCGGATCATCGCGGCGATGCGGCGGTTGCTGCCCGGCCGCAGCGACAGCATCGCGGTCAGGTAGGGCGGTATGGTGCTGTGTTCCAGCTCGACCGCGTTCTGCAGGTATTTATGCAGATCGACCGCGGTCTCGGCGGCGCGGATGCCGCTGAGGATTTCCGGACGCAGGCGGATCATGGCGTGTCTCCCGGTTCTTGGCCCTGCCCCGCCTTGCGGCGCGCCAGGTACTGCAGGACGAACGCGGACTTGCCCGCGCTTTGCAGCGGCGCCAGATCGACCGGCGCGGGTTCCTGCGCGACGACGGCGGCGGCGACGGGGGTCCCGGCGACGGTGGGCGCCAGCGGCGGTTTGCCGAGCAAGGGCAAGCCGTCGGGCGCGGGCGTGTCCAGCCAGCGCAGGATGGTGGCGCGGTCGCCGGCGCTGAGGTCGCGCGTGACCGGCATGTGGTTGGGATCGCGGCGCGGCAGCGAGAATGCCAGGCGCAGCGCCTTCAAGCGCGTGATCACCGAGTCGTAGCTGCGCAGATCGACCACGTAGCGGCTCATGATCGGATAGAGGTTGCCGTACTGGGTAAACAAGGGCTGGATGTCGTCGTACCAGGTCGGTGCCGCCGGCGGCTCGGTCTTGCTGTAGACCAGCACGCTTACGTAGTTGAGCGGATTGGCGACATAGCCCGAGGGCTGGGCGGCGAGCTGGTAGCCGATGCCGTAGAGCTGGCCGGCGATGTAGCCGCGCGGCCGGCCCGGCCCGGCGTCGGACGCGCGCAATTCGACCTGGGCGCGGCCGGCCGCATCGGTGGTCGCGGTCGCGGCGTAGGCGATGGCGTCTGTGGGCGTGCCGATGTCGGGAATCGCCGCATGCGGCCGCGTCGGCGGCGTCATCGTGTCGCCGCCGCCGGAACCGCCCATGAAACCCTCGGTGGCGCTGAGCGCGATCCCGGCCCCGGCCAGCGGCTGGCCGTAGCGGGTGGCGTAGAACTCCAGCCGGTCGCGCTCGCCCGGATCGAGGCGGAACACGAAGTCGTCGGCACGCAGGTACTGGCCGTCCAGCGACTCCTGCATTAGCACCTTGTAGAAGCCCGAGGGCTGCGGCGACAGCAACAGCAAGGGGCAGGCCGGTAGGAAGCTCTGCGCGCGCGGGTTCGCGCTGAGGTCGAAATCGATCACGCCCGCGGTCTGCGCGTACCAGTCCGGCGTTTGGTACGGCACTTCGCCGATCAGCGCGACCGAGTTGGCCGGAATGTCCGCGACCAGCTCAGCCGGCGGATTGAAGCTCAATACGCCGATCACCAGCGGGCCGAGATCCTCGAAGCCGCTGTCGGCGCTCTTGATTGGCAGGGTGTTGCCCAGGTCCAGGGTCAACGCGCTTGAGTCGGCCGCGACCTGGCCCTGGGCATCGTAGACGCCGTTTTTGGGCGCCAGCGGCGACTGCCCGGACGGCATCGCGATCATCTGGCGGCCGCGCACGAAATGCTTGGGCTCGCCGCGCAGATACGGGCCGATGCTGCCGACCACGTGGCCCATGGTGTAACGCGGGATGGTGGCGTCGCGACCGTAGCCGTAGACGTTGAACGCGATCGACAGCAGACCGTCCTCGGTGGCCTCGCGCAATGCGCGCAGCAGCGGCGAATCCAGGGCCGCGTCCCAGGCGATGTCCTCCAGCACCGACTGGTAGTTCGCCGCCAGCTTCTGATCCATGGGCACGCCGCTCTTCTGGCGTTGCCACAGGTTGCAGAACGCGACCGGCTTGAACTCGCCCTGCAGCACCGCCTTGCGCGCCGCGTCCAGCAGGCGCAGCTGCATGCCCCAGATCTGCGAGACCATCTGCTGCTGCGGGTCCAGATCGACCAGCTTGCCGGGCGCGCGCTGGTCGGCGTTCTCCAGCAGCATGCCGATCGCGGGATCGTCGCCGGCGCCGCGCAGGGTCTTGCCGGCGAGCGCGCCGCCGGTCACCGCGCAATCCAGGAAGCGGAAGATGCCGGTGCCTTCGGGGTTCCAGCTGCCGTTCTGGTTGTACTGCTGGTACTCGGGGACGAAGGAGTCGTTCTGGAACGTGCGGACGTCGTTGTTGATGGTCGAGACGTCGGCCTGGAACCAGCCGCTGAAGTGCAAGCGCGGCGCGTCTAGGTAACTCATCGGGTGTGCTCCTGGCTATCGCGGCGCCGAGCGTCCGGGCCGCGTCCTTGCTGGGATTCGGGTTCGCGAGAACCCGGCCGGTCCTACGGCTGCTATTTCTTCTGCTTGCCCGCCTGCTCCTTGTCCGGGCAGTCGCCGTCGAACAGACAGCACCACTCCGGCTCGACCGGACACATCTGCGCGACCTGGTCCCAGGTCGCGGCCGGATCGGGGCGCTCGGCGCGGAAGCTGCTGTAGTTCTGGCTCACGATCGGCGCGTTGGGCGGATCGGCGGGATAGCCCGAGAAAAAGAACGACTGCGGATGACGGTAGGCCGGTGCGTTCGCGTCCATCGGATAATCGGAGGTCGGCTCGCGCCAGAACGCGTAGCCGAACAAGATCTTCTGCGGCCCCACTTCGCGCGCATAGGCCTGCACGCTACCGTTCAGGTGGGTGCTGCGTTGCGCGTCGTAGGGCAGATGCTTGATGAAGTCCAGGCGCGGCGGGTGGTTTTTGGGCGAGAACTTGCAGCACTGCGGCGTGCCCGGCGGACGGTCGGCGTAGCGCAGGAAGTAGGCCTTGTTGCCCAGCGAGACGAAGGCGCAGGTGAAGTTGTTGGCCGAGGGGAAGATCGGCAGGCACTGCTTTTCGTAGTACTCCATCATCGCGCCCTCGCCGTCCTTGTCGGCGGGCACGTAGGTCGAGTCGTAGTAGGTCGCGCCGTAGGAGACCTGGTAATCGCCCGGCGTCAGGCCCGCCGGCGGCGAGGTGTAGGGCGGCGGATATTGCTCGTAGTTGGCGAACACCCGGTACATGGTCCAACCGCTGGTCCACCACTTCGGATACAGCGGGTCGCTGGGCTCGCCGGGCTTGCGCGCATGGATGCAGCGCGAGGCGGGCACGCAGCCTTTGTCGTTGTGGACGCCGCCGGTGTAGTAGATGTGGCGCTCGGCCGGCGTCTGCTTCGGCTTCGCGGCCTCGATCCTGGGGCCGGACGCCGCCGCCGTGCCGGCCGCCAGCATCAGCGCCAGCGCGCACCGGACCGCGATGCCTCGTGCCGATGCCCCTGTTCTGTTCCTCGACGCTGCGCTTGCGGAGATCCTGCTCATGGCGTTACTCCTCGATCGTGTTCACGGGATACAGCGGAGCCCGCGCCGGCCAGCAGCCGGCGCAGGAGGATGCGATGGATCAGCCACACCAGGGCCGGCAGGGCGAGTAGGGTCGGCAGCATCGCGGCCGGATGCGGTTCGCTCAGGCCCAGCCAGGCGCTGGCGCCGTACAGCGCACCGACCGCGCAGGACGACAGCGCCGCATGCGCGAACGCGGCCAGCGGCGGCACCCGCCACACGCCGGCCAGCAAGGCGCTGAGTTCGGCCAGCACCGGCAGCGGCCGCGCGGCGACGATCCACCACAGCGCCTGGCGCCGCGCCGACGCGCGTGCGCGATCCCACAAGGCCGCGCCGATCCAGCGACGCAGGCGCGTCTCGGGCAGTACCCGGCCCAGCGCGTAGCCGAGCGCGAACGCGAGCAGGCCACCGGTCGCGACCGCAAGCCCGCCCCACAACGGCCCCAGTCCCCAGCACAGCAGCATGCCGATCACGCTGCTCGGCACCGGCAGCACCACATCGGCCACCAGCAGCGCGATGCCCAACGCGGCCAGCCACAGACGCGCGTCCTGCGCGGACAGCCAGGCCGGCGCGGCGCGGTCGAGGGCATCGCCCCACAGCGCGAACGGCACCAGCACGCAGGCCAGCAACACGACCGCGAACACCCCCAGGCGCCACCACGCCGCGCGGCCTGCCGATACGATGGGCGCGTTGCCGTTCATTGCAGCGGCCAACGCAGGGCCAGGCGCAGTCTGCGTCCGGGCGAGTCGGTGCCGATGGTTTCCTCGCTACGCGCGTCGGCGAGGTTGTCGATCGCCAGCAGCAGCTGCGCCGGCCCCCATTGCTGGCGCAGGCTCAGGTCCAGCGTGGTGGTCGCGTCCAGCCGGCGCTCGCCGGTGGGAATCGAAGAATCGTAGCGTCGGCCCAGGTGTCGCAACGCCAGGGACAGTTCGCGACGCTCGCCCAGCGGCATGCCGACGGATGCGCTCCACTGCGCGCGCGGCCGATAGCGCAGCCGCGTTTCGCCGCCGTCGCCGTCGTAGGCCTTTACGCGCATCCAGCTGCCTTCGAATTGCAGGCGCCAGTCGTTGGCGTAGCGCCGTCCCGCGCGCCACTCCAGGCCGCGCGTTTCGATGCGCGCCCGGTTCACCAGTTGCGGCGGCGGGCCGGCGTCGAAATCGATCAGGTCGCGATAGCGCGCGTCGAACAGCGTCAGACGCAGGCTCCAGGGTGCGTCGGCCGCGGTCGCGTAGTAGAGCTCGCGATGCAACGCGCGCTCGGGCTTGAGCGCGGGGTTTCCGACCAGCGGATGCGCGAGCGCATAGAAGCTGGGCCGCTTGGACGAGCGCGCGACCGACAGGCCCCATTCGCCGTGCTCGCCGCCCAGCGCGCGCTGCAACGACAGCATGGGATGGGTGGCGTCGTCGCCGCGATCGGGATGCTCGTAACGCAGGCCGCCCTGCGCGGTCCACGGCCCCGCTTGCCAACGCGCCTCGGCGAAGGCGCTGGCGGTACTGCGGCGCAACGAGAAGCCGGCCGGCAGCGCGAAGCCGCCGAAATCGATCAGGCTGTCGAGGTCGCCGCGCTCGCGCTGGTACTGCGTGCCTAGGGTGAACATCAGCCCGTCGCCGGCCCGCAACAGCCAGTGCAATTGGGCTTCGTCGCGGCGATAGTCGCCGAGGCTGCGCATCGCCGGCAGGCCGAAGGGATCGCGCAGGCCCGGTGCGACGCCCGGCGTATCCTCGTCGCCATCGCGCGCGAGCGTCGCCAGTTGCGCTTCGATCGCGCCGCCGTGGCGCAGCCGGTATTCGCCACGCAAGGACAGCTGGCGGCTGCGGCTGCGGCGGCTGTCCAGGCTGCGGATCGCGGCATACGCGTCGCCGCCGCTGTCGTCGGGGAAGGCCAGATTGCGGCTGTCGCTGTAGCGCGCGGCCGCGTGCAGGCGGGTGCGCTCGCCCACGGCCCCGTCCCAGCCGAGGTTGGCGGCGCGCACGCGGTTGCGCGCGCCGCCTTCGCCGTTTTCCTCGCGCTGGGTCGCGCTAGCGCGCAAGGCCGTGCCTGCCCACGACGCCTGCGCCGCGCGCAAGCCGTCGCCGCCGACACTGGCGCCCAGGGTGGCGCCGGGCGCGGCGCGGCGGGTGAAGATATGGATCAATCCCGCGATCGCTTCGGCGTTGACCACGCTGGCGTTGCCGCGGACGATCTCGATGCGTTCGATGTCGTCGCTGGACAAGGTATTGAGATCGACCGCGCTGCCACGCGAAGACAAGGGGTCGTTCTGGCGCACGTGATCGATCAGGACCACCACGTGGCTGGGATCGGCGCCGCGCAGATACAGCGCGCCGAAGCCGCCGCTGCCCGCGCCGCGATCGATCACGATGCCGGCCTGGCGCGACAGGATGTCGGCCGCGCTCAGTCCCTGCAACGCATCCAGATCGGCGCGCTCCAGCACCGTCACGTGCTGGCTCGCGGCCGCGGCGGTGATCGGCAGGGCGCTGGCGCTGACCCGCTCGCGGTCCAGAGTGTGGATGTCGTCGGCGGCCTGCGCCGCGCGCAGCGGCGGCGCGACCAGCAACAGCGCGATAGCCAGAAGAGGGGGCGCGCAACGCGCCACGGGCATCAAGACATCCGGATCCTTCCGAACCATCGCGCACCGTCCCTGGTCGCTAAGCCGTTTTGTGGCCGGCGGCGCGGTCGTGCCGCGTTTACGCGTCGCTGCCGGCATCCCCTGTCCGCGGTCCGCGGCCATCGCTCCCCGATGCCCGTGTCCCGCCGTTCGGCTGGGGGACCCTCCCGCGGGGCTGAGGTTGGCACAGAATCCCGCGCCACGCCAATGCCCTCGCGCGGTGCAAGCAGGCGATGGCGCAGGCGTCGCATCGCGACATGGCGGGCGCCGCGGTCCTGGCTCGCGCGCGCCTGGAGCGGCGGCATCGGGCCGCGATTTTCGGTATTCGCAAATCGCGTGCAAGCGCGCATCGATGCCGGCACAGCGCGCGCTCGCGCGGCGACGAGACATCGCGATGCGATGCCGCCAAGCGCGCGTACGTTGCTGCCGTTCGTCGGTTTCGTCGCTTACATGACGTCAGTCACGGGCCGTTCCGGCACTCGTTCGCTTGCGCGCTAACGCGAATCATACGAGTGCCGGAGTCACCCCACACCGGCCTGCGGCGACGTCGCAGCCACAGGGCCAGGAGGCCCGACCGGAGAACGTCATGAACGCAAGAACCGCACTGTTCGTCGTCGCGATGGCCGCTACCGCACCGGTCTATGCGAATGAAGTCGTCGGCACGCTGTCGCAGGAAACCGGCCTCAGCGAACGCAAGGTCCAGATGATCGTCGGCAACCGCACCGCGTTCGCCGAATACACCCGCAGCTACGATCGTTCGCTCGCGCAGTTCAAGCGCGCGCTCGGCAACGAACGCTACCAGCGCCTGATGGCCGGCCAGACCATCCAGGTCGGCGAGCACCGGGTCGCGCTGGGCGGCATGCAGGACCGCGACGTAGCCGCCAAGTAGTCGCGACGCATCCGCCGCCGCTTGCCGCCCTCCCCTACGCTGGGCGGGCGGTTGGCGGATGCGGGGGTGGGTTTTTGCGGCTGAGCTCGTTGGCTACAGCTTCGCGCGCAGCGCGGGGTTTGGTCTAGTGTGGCCGCTGCGTTCTGAGGCGAGCTCACGAAGTTCGGCGTTCGACGGCACGCCTCGACATGACGCTGAAGTCACTGGATCCCCGCCTTCGCGGGGATGACGAATCGAGATGACGCCGACTGGTCGGCGTCTACCTGAATCGCACGCCAGGAATCGAACGTTTCGACTAACTTTCAAGCCGCGTGCGGGAGCTGCGCGTCCGGCAGGCGCGGCGCGCGCGCCGGCAGCATCGCCAGGGTGTCGCCGTTGTGCGAGAGCAGGCGCAGGCTGCCGTCCGGATCCTCGGCCAACGCGGTCAGGCTCTCGACCCAATCGCCATCGTTGGCGTAGACGCAGCCGTCGCGTTCGAACAGACCCGGGCGGTGGATATGCCCGCAGATCACCCCGTCCAGGCCGCGTCGGCGCGCGTCGTCCAGGCCGGCCTGCACGAAGCGCGCGATGTAGCGCTCGGCGGCGCCGCTTCGGCGCTTGAGGAATTCAGACAGCGACCAGTAGCGCAGGCCGAAGCGGCGCCGCACGCGATTGAGCATCTGGTTGCCGGTGAGGATGCGGTAGTACAGCCAGTCGCCGAACTGCTCCTGCAGCCCGCCGAAGTGGGTCACGCCGTCGTAGTCGTCGCCGTGGGTGACCAGCAGGCGGCGGCCGTCGGCGGTGACGTGGATGCTGCGGCGCCGAATCGACATGCGCGGCAAGGCCAGGCCGCAGAAGCGCCGGATCGGCCGGTCGTGATTGCCGGGCACGTAGATCAGTTCGGTGCCCGCGCGCCGCAGCGCGTGCAGAGCCTCGATCACGCGGTACTGGGCCGCGCCCCAGGTCATGCGCCTCTGCGCCATCCACCACAGATCGACGATATCGCCGACCAGATAGAGACGGTCGCAGCGCAGGTGGCCGAGGAACTCCGCCAGTTCGGCGGCGTGGCAATGCTTGGCGCCCAGATGCACGTCCGACAGGAACACGGCGCGGCGACGGGGCGGCAGTTGGGCGATCGACGGGCTCATACGCGGCTCTCGCTGGCGACGGAAGCATCGTCGTGGCGCGCCGCGGCCGCTTCGGCCGCCGGGTCGACCACGCTCAGATAGCGTTCGCGCTTCTTCGGCCGCACGCGCTCCAGATCGACCTCGATCAGGCCGTCGACCGCGTCGCTGAAGGCCGGGTCCACGCCGAAGGCGAGGAACCGCGCCCCGCCCGGCTCGCACAATTCGGTGTACTGCTTGTAGAGCATGGGCAAGGTCGCGCCCAGCGCGTCCAGATTGCCGCGCAGCACCCGGAACGCGGTACCGGCATCGAGTTCGTCGAACTGCGGCGGCGCGGCGCGGTAGACGAAGGGCTGCTTCGACACCGCTTCGCCCTCCTCGGCGCCGTAGTAGCGCGCGTAGTAGGCGACGATCTGTTCGCGCGCGGCCGGCGGCAGCGCGGCGCTGATCGAAACCGGGCCGTACAGGTAGCGCACCTTGCGATGCCGGGCCAGGTAGGCGCCGATGCCCTGCCACAGATAATCGATGCTGCGGCTGCCCCAGTAGTCGGGCGCGACGAAGCTGCGCCCCAACTCCATGCCCTGGGCCAGGCGCGGCACGGTGTCGTCGGCGTAGCGGAACAACGAGGCGGTGTAGAGCCCGGCCAGGCCGCGCTCGGCCAGCACCTGGGCACCGCGCGCGATGCGATAGGCGCCGGCGATCTTGGCCGCGGCCGCGTCCCACAGCACGATGTGCTCGTACCAGCTGTCGTAGAGGTCCACGTCCAGGCGCCGCCCGGTGCCCTCGCCGACCGCGCGGAAAGTGAGCTCGCGCAGGCGACCGATCTCGCGCAACAGCTTGGAGCCCGGCTGCAGCCGGCCGACCCGGATCTGCTTGCCGTCGAAGGTCTGGCCCAGCGAGGTCAGGGCCGCGATCTCGATCCGCAGGGCGATCGGGTCGACCGCGTCGATCAGCGGCTCGGGGCCTTCCGGCGCCGGGCGCTCGCGCACGGTGCCGATCGCGTGCAGCTCGCGCCGCACCTCGCGCAGCAGGCGGTCGGGGTCGGCGTCGGCGGGCAGGCTCAGCGGGCGGCCGATGCGCAAGGCGATCCGGCGCGAGCCGCGCGCGAACATCTCGCGCGCCAGCAGCGCGGTGCCGGCCGGCTTGAACAGGGCCGAGGCGCCGTAGAACAGCGCCGAATTGCGCGCCTCGATGCGCACCGGCAGCACCGGCGCGCCGGTCTTGCGCGCGAAACGCAGGAAACCGCGCCGCCAGCGCCCGTCGGTGACCCCGCGCAGACCCAGCCGCGCGACTTCGCCGGCCGGGAACACGATCACGCACTGCTCGGCCTCCAGCGCCGCCTCGATCGCCTGCAGGCTCTCGGCGCTGGGCCGGCCGCCGAGGATCTTGACCGGCAGGATCAGCCCGTCCAGCCCTTCCAGGGCCTGCAGCAGGTCGTTGGCGACGATGCGCACGTCGCGGCGGACGCTGCCGACCAGGTCCAGCAGGGCCAGGGCGTCGATGGCGCCGGAGGGATGGTTGGCGACCACCAGCAGGCGTCCGCTGGCCGGAATGCGCTGCTTTTCGGCCGGATCGGCGCTGTAACGCGCCTGCAGGAACTCCAGGGCCGCGCCGACGAAGGCGAAACCGCGCAGGTGGCCGTTCTCGGCCAGGAAACCGTCGACCGCGTCGAACTTCGACCAGCGCCCGATGGTGCGCAGCAGCGGCCGGGCCAGCCGCTCGCGGCGGCCCCGAAACCACTGCGGGAAGCGTTCTTGCAGGCGGCGTTCGAGTTGCAGCATGTGCTGGCGTCGCGGTGGCGGCGGTATGCCGCGCAGCCTGGGCCGCGCCGGAGACAGTCCGATGGCGCTGGGGCTTCAGGCGTGTGACAGCCGCTTAACGACCCGGCAACGCCGGAAATGGGCACAATGCGCCGAACCGGCACAGCCTGTATCATAGGCGGCCATCTTTTTATCCGAATCGAAGGATATTCGCCCGATGTCCAGCTACCTGTTCACCTCCGAGTCCGTGTCCGAAGGCCATCCGGACAAGATCGCCGACCAGATTTCCGATGCGGTGCTGGACGCGATCCTGGCCCAGGACAAGCGCGCGCGCGTGGCCTGCGAAACCATGGTCAAGACCGGCGCTGCGATCGTCGCCGGCGAAGTCACCACTTCGGCCTGGGTCGATATCGAGTCGCTGGCGCGCAAGGTCATCAACGACATCGGCTACAACAATTCCAACGTCGGCTTCGACGGCCACACCTGCGCGATCATCAACATGCTCGGCAAGCAGTCGCCGGACATCGCCGCGGGCGTCGACCGCAAGAAGCCGGAAGAACAGGGCGCGGGCGACCAGGGCCTGATGTTCGGCTACGCCTGCAACGAAGCCCCGGAGTTCATGCCGGCGCCGATCTACTACTCGCACCGTCTGGTCGAGCAGCAGGCCAAGGTCCGCAAGCAGAAGAACTCCAAGCTGCCGTGGTTGCGTCCGGACGCCAAGTCGCAGGTCACCCTGCGCTACGACGACAAGCACCAGGTCGCCGGCCTCGACGCGGTCGTGCTGTCGACCCAGCACGATCCGGGCATCAAGCAGAAGGACCTGGTCGAGGGCGTGTACGAGCACATCCTCAAGCCGGTGCTGCCGAAGGCGTGGCTGGAAAAGCTGCCCAAGAGCAAGGTCCACATCAACCCGACCGGCATCTTCGTGATCGGCGGCCCGGTGGGCGACTGCGGCCTGACCGGCCGCAAGATCATCGTCGACAGCTACGGCGGCATGGCCCGTCACGGCGGCGGCGCGTTCTCGGGTAAGGATCCGTCCAAGGTCGATCGTTCGGCCGCCTACGCCGCGCGCTACGTCGCCAAGAACATCGTCGCCGCCGGCCTGGCCGACAAGTGCGAAGTGCAGGTCTCGTACGCGATCGGCGTGGCCGAGCCGACCTCGATCTCGGTCACCACCTTCGGCACCGGCAAGATCAGCGACGACAAGATCGAGAAGCTGATCCGCAAGCACTTCGACCTGCGCCCGTACGGCATCGTCAAGATGCTGGACCTGATCCACCCGGTCTATCAGCTGACCGCCGCTTACGGCCACTTCGGCCGCAAGCCGCGCGACGTCACCTACACCGACGGCGCCGGCAAGAAGCACACCGCGACCGCGTTCTCGTGGGAAAAGACCGACAAGGCCGACGATCTGCGCAAGGACGCCGGCATCAAGAAGTAAGTAGCGCCGCGCCCTCGGGCGTCGCCACGAAAACGGAGCGCCTCGGCGCTCCGTTTTTGTTTGGGGGGCGCAAAAGCAAATCTCCCTCAATCCCCCTCAACAAAGGGGGAAGCAGAGCGGCGCCTTGATGGCATTCGCATAGCCGAGGCGCCACGCTCGCTTCACAGACGCCTCATCCTGCGCGCACCCGCACGGCCCAGCCTGTTGCCATCGCAGCGCAGGAGCCCGCCGTCGTGTCCAGCCCGTCCCTAACCTCGCAAGTCGCCGTGTCGCTGCTGTGCCTGGGCAGCCTGTGTCTGATCGCGTTCCGCCTGATCGGTGTCAGCATCGACGAAGACGGCGTGCTGCACGAGCCGTTCGCGCTGATACCGATCGGCTTCGCGCTGATCGCGAGCGGCGCGGTGGTCGGCACGGTCGGCCTGGTCCGCGCCGCCTTGGGCGCCCTCACCCGTCGCCGCCGCTGATAGCAGCCAGGAGCGGTCGCCATGGATCCCAACGATTTCCGCATCCTGCTGCTGAATCCGCCGCACACCGCGATCGGCAGCCGCATCCCGCGCGAGCAACTGCCGCCGCTGGGCCTGCTCAGCATCGGCGGACCCTTGATCGACGCAGGCTTCGCGGTCGAACTGCTGGACGCCGAGTTCGGTCCGCTGACGATCGACGAGATCGTGCGGCGCGTACTCGCGGCCGCGCCCGATCTGCTGATGGTCGGTCACTCCGGCTCGACCTCGGCGCATCCGACCATCGCCCGCATCGCCGCGCGCCTCAAGCGCGAGCGTCCGCAGCTGCGCATCGTCTACGGCGGCGTCTATCCGACCTATCACTGGCGCGACGTGCTGGAGCGCGAAGCCGCGGTGGACATCGTGGTGCGCGGCGAGGGCGAGCGCACCGCGACCCTGCTCGCGCAGGCGCTGGCGCGCGGCGAGGACCTGGCCGGCGTGCCGGGGCTGGCCTATCGCCGCGACGACGGCCGCATCGTGGAGACCGGCCAGGCCGAGATGATCCTGGACCTGGACCAGTGCCGGGTCGGCTGGGAGCTGATCGACCACGACCGCTATTCCTACTGGGGCGGCATGAAGGCGGTGGTGGTGCAGTTCTCGCGCGGCTGCCCCTACCTGTGCAGCTACTGCGGCCAGCGCGGCTTCTGGAGCCGCTGGCGCCATCGCGATCCGGTCAAATTCGCGCGCGAGCTCGCGCGCCTGCACCGCGAACACGGCGTGCGCCTGATCAACTTCGCCGACGAGTTGCCGACAGGTTCGCGCAAAGCCTGGCAGGCCTTCCTGGAGGCGCTGATCGCGGAGAACGTCGATCTGACCCTGGTCGGCTCGACCCGCGCCGGCGACATCGTGCGCGACGCCGACATCCTGCACCTGTACAAGCGCGCGGGCGTGATCCGTTTCCTGCTCGGCATCGAGAGCTATTCCGAAGCCACCCTGAGCAAGATCCGCAAGGGCGCCAGCGTCAGCGAGGACCGCGAAGCGATCCGTCTGCTGCGCGCGCACGGGATCATCTCGATGGCGACCTATGTGGTGGGCTTCGACGAGGAGCGCGATCGCGACTACTGGAATTCGCTGCGCCACCTGCTGCGCTACGACCCCGACCAGATCCAACTGCTCTACGTCACCCCGCATCGTTGGACGCCCTATTACGACAGCGTCGCCGACCGGCGCGTGATCCAGACCGACGCGCGCAAGTGGGACTACAAGCATCAGGTGCTGGCGACCACGCGGGTGCCGCCGTGGCGGGTGCTGCTGTGGGTGAAGGCGATCGAGGCGATCGTGCAGTTGCGCCCGCGCGCGCTCTACCGCAGCCTGCTGCACCCCGACCGCGAGGTGCTCAAGGGCATGCGCTGGTACGTGCGCATGGGCCGGCGGGTGTGGCTGCGCGAGCTGTTCGAGTTCTTCTTCGCCGGCGGACGCAGCCGCAACGGGCCCAGCGTCGAGGAATTCTGGGGCGCCTCGCTGTCGGCGCAGGAGTATGCCCTGGCCAAACCGCAGCGGCGACGGATTCCGATCCGCAGCCTCACGCCCCCGCCTTGAAACGAGAAGGGGCGCCTAGGCGCCCCTTATCGCGCGGCTGCCGGCGCTTACTTGCCGGCCTTGCTCTTTCCGCCCTTGCCCTCGGCCTGCGCCGCCTTGGCCTCGGCCTTGCCGTTCTTGACGTAGCGTTCCAGCCAGTCGTTCGACTCGGCCAGCATGTGCAGGATCGACTCGCGCGCGCGGTAGCCGTGCGCCTCGTTGGGCAGCATCACCAGGCGGGCGTTGCCGCCCAGGCCCTTGATCGCGGCGTACATGCGTTCGCTCTGGATCGGGAAGGTGCCGGAGTTGTTGTCCTGCTCGCCGTGGATCAGCAGGATCGGATCCTTGATCTTGTCGGCGAAGTTGAACGGCGACATGGTTTCGTAGGTGCTCTGCGCCTGCCAGTAATTGCGCTCCTCGGCCTGGAAACCGAACGGCGTCAGGGTGCGGTTGTAGGCGCCGCTGCGGGCGATGCCGGCCTTGAACAGGCGCGTGTGCGCGAGCAGGTTGGCGGTCATGAAGGCGCCGTAGGAATGGCCGCCGATGGCGATGCGTTCGCGATCGGCGACGCCGCGCCGCACCACCTCGTCCACCGCCGCCTGGGCGCTGGCGGTGAGCTGTTCCAGATAGGTATCGTTGGGCTCCTTGTCGCCCTCGCCCACGATCGGCATCGAAGGATCGTCGAGCACCGCGTAGCCCATCGCCAGGAAAGCCTGCGGGCCCCAGTAGCTGATCGCGTTGAAGCGATAAGGCGAGTCGGTGACCTGGCTGGCGGCGCTGGCGGATTTGAACTCCTGCGGATAGGCCCACATCAGCAGCGGCAGCGGGCCGTCGCGCTTGGGCTCGTACTTCGGCGGCAGGTAGAGCGTGCCGGTGAGCTCGACGCCGTCGGCGCGCTTATAGCGGATCTGCTCCTTCTTGACGTCCTTGAGCTGCGGCGTGGGATGCGCGAAGCGGGTCAGCGCGGTCGGCGCGGCCTCGGCCTGGCTCAGGTCGCGAATGTAGTAGTTGGTCGGCTCGGTCGGCGATTCGCGCGTGCTGATGACGCGCGTACCGGCGTTGTCGAGCAGCGCGCGCGGGTACTCGTAGTACGGCGCCTGCGAGTGGAACAGACGGGTTTTCTTGCCGTCGGCGAGATTCAACTTGTCCACGAACGGGCGGTCGCCTTCGGCCGAGGCGCCGTCGCCGATCAGGAACACGTTGTCGCCCTCCAGGATCAGGCGCGGATTGCCGGCCGCGTCGCTCTGCGTGGCCGGCGTGCCGGGGTCGTTGTAGCGGTCCTCGTAGGAGCCTTCGAACACCAGCTGCGGCTCGCGACCGACGTCGTCCGGCGCCACGCGCCACTGCTTGGTCTGGCGGGTCTTCCACCACGACTCGCTGATCAGGGCCAGGTCGCCACGGCCCCATTCGATGTCGGACACGCGCGTGCCCAACCGCGCCAGGGTCACCGGCGGCTGCTCGAACGGCGCGGCCTGCATCAGCACCGCATCGCGGATCGCGACCTGCTTGGCCGGATCGCCGCCGTCCTGGGCCTCAGCCCAGATCAGGGTCGCCGGCGCATCGGCGCGCCAGCCGATATCGCGCACGCCGGTGGGCACCGCGTCGTTGCCGTTGGGCAGTCCCTCGAACAGCGGCAGCTTGGCGATTTCGTTGACCAGCTTGCCGTCCAGCGCCAGCACTTCGATCCGGCGCGGGAAGTAGAACGAGGGCACCACGTAGGAGAACGGCCGCTCGATCCGCTGCGCGAGCAGCAACTTGCCGTCCGGCGACGGCGTCAGCGACTGGTAGAGATCGGGCAGGCCGACCTTGGCGAGCTTGCCGCCCAGATCGATCAGAGCCGGCTGCGAGCGCAGGTAGTGCGCGAACAGGCGCGCGTCGGCCTCATTCTTGAGCAGGTCCTGGTAGGTGCGCAGCTGCCGCACCGAGCCGCCGGCCTGGGTCTGCTGGGTGGCGGGACCGGTCGGGATGCCGTCGGACGCGGGCGGCGCGCCCTGGTTTTCGGGCTGCAGCTGCACCAGCAGGCGGCGGCTGTCGGGCATCCAGGTGTAGCCGCGTCCGCTGACGGTGTTCAGCGGCTGTGCGGTCAGACGACGCGCGCTGCGCGTGGCCACATCGACCACCCACAGCTCGTTGGCGCCGGTCTTGGCGTCGACGTGGTTGAAGGCGATCTGGCTCTGATCCGGCGACCAGCTGACGCTGGCCAAGGCCAGCGGCTGCGGCAGGCCCTGCAGGCGCAGGTCCTTGCGGGTTGCGATATCCAGCAGCCACAAATCGGTGCCGAAGCTGAATCGGCTCTGGGCGTAGGTGCGCGGATTGATGCGCACGCCGGCGAGCTTGAGCTCGGGCTGCGCGACCACGTCGATGCCGGGCAGATTGGGCACCTGCATCATCGCCGCCAGATCGCGGCGCGGGCTCAGCATCAGCTGCGGCGGACGCGGGGCGTCGACCAGGGCCTGCAGCGCGGCCGGCGGCAGGCGGTAGCCGTTGTCGGTGGCGGCGGGCTTGGCCGGCGCGGCCGCGAACACGGCAACCGGCGCTAGCAACAGGGTGGCGATCAGGGCCAGGGAGACACAACCAGGCCGTAAGGGCTTCTTCATGGGCGATCCGCTTGCGTAGTGATGGCGGAACGGCCGCGCCGCGGCGGTGGATCCCCTGCCGGTGGGCGGTCCGTCGATGAACGGGGCCGGGCGCCAGAGCCCTCCCCTGAGTCGAGAATAGCGGCTTCCGGCGGCGACTACCGGTACAATTCTGCCGGTTCGCCGAGGGGCGCTGCGACCGCGACGCAAGAGCGCGGCCAGGCTTGGCGGATTCCAAACGTAACGGCGCCCGATGTCCGCGGTCCCCGCGCATTCCGGCCCCATGCCGGTCTCGACGCGGCAGACCCCAAAAATCGGAGCTAAAAATGAACGCAGTAGCCAAGACCTTCTCCACCGACGGCGATTACAAGGTCGCCGACATCTCGCTGGCCGATTGGGGCCGCAAGGAACTCGATATCGCCGAGCACGAGATGCCGGGCCTGATGTCGATCCGCAAGAAGTACGCCGCCGCGCAGTCGCTCAAGGGCGTGCGCGTGACCGGTTCGCTGCACATGACCATCCAGACCGCGGTCCTGATCGAGACCCTGAAGGACCTCGGCGCCGACGTGCGCTGGGCGTCGTGCAACATCTTCTCGACCCAGGACCACGCCGCCGCCGCGATCGCGGCCACCGGCACCCCGGTGTTCGCCTGGAAGGGCGAAACCCTCGAGGAATACTGGGATTGCACGCTCGACGCGCTGACCTTCCCGGGCGGCAAGGGCCCGGAGCTGGTCGTCGACGACGGCGGCGACGTGACCCTGCTGATCCACAAGGGCTATGAGCTCGAGAACGGCTCCAAGTGGGTCGACGAGCCGGCCTCCTCGCACGAAGAGCAGATCATCAAGAACCTGCTCAAGCGCGTCGCCAAGGAGCGTCCGGGCTTCTGGCACACCGTGGTCAAGGACTGGAAGGGCGTCTCCGAAGAGACCACCACCGGCGTCCACCGCCTGTACCAGCTGGCCGAAGCCGGCACCCTGCTGGTCCCGGCGATCAACGTCAACGACTCGGTCACCAAGTCCAAGTTCGACAACCTGTACGGCTGCCGCGAGTCGCTGGCCGATGGCCTCAAGCGCGCGATGGACGTGATGCTGGCCGGTAAGGTCGCGGTGGTGTGCGGCTACGGCGACGTCGGCAAGGGCTCGGCCCACTCGCTGCGCGCCTACGGCGCCCGCGTCGTGGTCACCGAGATCGACCCGATCAACGCCCTGCAGGCCGCGATGGAAGGCTTCGAGGTCAACACCGTCGAGAGCACCCTGGGCCGTGGCGACATCTACGTCACCACCACCGGCAACAAGGACGTGCTGACGCTCGAGCACATGTCGCAGATGAAGGATCAGGCCATCGTCTGCAACATCGGCCACTTCGACAACGAGATCCAGGTCGATGCGCTGAACGCTTCGGGCGCGACCAAGCTCAACATCAAGCCGCAGGTCGACAAGTACACCTTCAAGAACGGCAACTCGATCTTCCTGCTGGCCGAAGGCCGCCTGGTCAACCTGGGCTGCGCCACCGGCCACCCGAGCTTCGTGATGTCGAACTCGTTCTCCAACCAGACCCTGGCCCAGATCGACCTGTGGGCGAACAAGGACAGCTACGAGCCGAAGGTCTACATCCTGCCGAAGAAGCTGGACGAAGAAGTCGCGCGTCTGCACCTGGAGAAGATCGGCGTGAAGCTGACCCGTCTGACCGACGACCAGGCCGCCTACCTGGGCGTGTCGGCCGACGGTCCGTACAAGCCGGATCACTACCGCTACTGATCGACGCCGGCCGCGAGGCCGTTGCGAAGCAAGACGAAAACGGGCGCCTCGGCGCCCGTTTTTTTTTGGGCGAGTTGTAGCGCGATCGCGAGGACGCGCGCGTGTCATGGCATCGCGAGGCCGTGCGGTTGCCACCGCACGCTACGCGCTCGCCCTTGTAGGAACGGCAATGGCGAGCATCCACTTTTGATGCGCCAACCCGCCCAGTCGCAAGCTACGCGCTGCCCCCTGTAGGAGCGGCGCAAGCCGCGACCACGCGGACGGACGAAGCGACGCGATCGCGGCTTACCCCGCTCCTACCCCAAAGCCGCGGCTTCGAGAATGACGCAACGCTCCGATCGCCCGCGGAAGCCTGGCTCTCTGTGGGAGCGGCGTAAGCCGCGATCGCGCCAGCCAGCGAAGTTACGCCTGCACCCGCCGCAACGACCAGAACGGAATCTCGCGCCGCAGCCGATAACCGTTTTGCTCGTACAACCCGATCGCGCGCGGATTCTCCTGGCTCACGTGCAGGAACGGGATCAGCCCGCGCGCGTGGTTATCGTTGGACAGAAACACCAGCAACCGGCGCGCATAGCCGCGGCCGTTGAAATCCGGATGCGTGCAGACCGCGCTGATCTCGGTGTACGCCTGCGTGCCCATGCGCTCGCCGATCATCGCCGCCAGCCGGCCGTCCTGATAGATGCCGAAGTAGCGCCCCAGCTCGGGCGTGCGCGGCCGGAAGTAATGCGGATATACCAACGCGGTCAGCGCCAGCACGTCCTCGCGCCGGCTCTCGTCCAGGGGCACGATCTGCGGCCCCTCGACCGCGGCGACTGGTCGCTCGCAGATCATCTGCGCCAGCTCGGCCAGATGCGTGAGCTGCCAGCGCGCGGACACCGCCGGCGCGCGCCCCAGCACCAGCGCCGTGTCGCCGGCCGGCACCAGGGTTTCCAGCGCGTCCTCGACCGCGGCGCCGGCCTCGGGCACGCCCAGGAACGGCGCCACCTGGGCCGGATAGCGCGCGGCCGCGCCGGCGCTCAGCGCCAGCGCGCGATGCCGGCTGGCCAGGGATTCCCAGATCGGGTTGTCGAGCACCTGTTCGGACATGCGTGTTCACCGTATGCGCGCAGCGGGGTCTAAGGCCAGGTTTGGGCCGGCAGGACCTGCGATCAAGGGCTGGCCCAACTTGATTTTATTTCATCGCGATGAAGAGATACCATGGACACCACTCCGTCGCCTGCCCCGCGCCCATGCTGCCGATCAGTTTCGAGTTCTATCCGCCCAAGACCGACGAGCAGCGCGCGCAGCTGGACAAGACCGCGGCCAAGCTCAAGGCGCGCAAGCCGCATTACGTGTCCTGCACCTTCGGCGCCGGCGGTTCGACCCTGAGCTACACCCCGGACACCGTGCGCCATCTGCGCGATGCGCACAGCCTGGACGCGGCGCCGCATCTGTCCTGCGTGGGCGGCACCCGCGCCGAGATCCGCCAACTGCTGAACCAGTACCGCGAGATCGGCTGCCGTCGCCTCGTCACCCTGCGCGGCGACCTGCCCTCGGGCATGGCCAGCGCCGGCGACCTGCGCTACGCCAACGAGCTGGTCGAGTTCATCCGCGCCGAAACCGGCGACCACTTCCATATCGAAGTCGCCGCTTATCCGGAAATGCATCCGCAGGCGCGCGACGCGCACAGCGATCTGGAGAACTTCAAGCGCAAGGTCCGCGCCGGCGCCAACGGCGCGATCACCCAGTACTTCTACAACGCCGACGCCTATTTCCGCTTCGTCGACGACGTGCGCGCGGCCGGCATCGAGGTGCCGATCGTGCCGGGCATCATGCCGATCGCCAACTTCAGCCAGCTGCGCCGCTTCTCCGACCTGTGCGGCGCCGAGATCCCGCGCTGGATCCAGCAGCGCATGATGGCCTACGGCGACGACGTCGACAGCCTGCGCGAGTTCGGCGCCGACGTGGTCGCGCAGCTGTGCCAGCGCCTGATCGACGGCGGCGCGCCCGGCCTGCACTTCTACACGCTCAATCTCTCCAAGCCGACCCTGAGCGTGCTCTCGCGCCTGAGCTGAGCCGGTCAGCGCGCTCCGGCTTGCGCCGGGGCCGCGCAGGCTGCCGCAGCGTGAACGGACTGCGACCGCCGCACTGTCGCCGGCTACGCGCCGGCGCTACGCTGCGGCGATGCCTTGGTACGTCCGTGTCTGCGCCCTAGCCCTGCTGTCGCTCGCGGCCCTGCTGTGGCCGCGCGAAAGCCAGGCCCAGATCCGGCGCTGCGTCGGCCCGGACGGCGCGGCGGTGTTCACCGACCGCCGTTGCGAGGACATCGGCAGCAGCGACAGCCTCCCACGCGCGCCCGCCGGCGCGGCCGCATCCAAGGGCGGCTATCGCGGCGGCTGCGCGCGCAACGTGCAGGATCTGGTGTACCAGATGACCAGCGCGATCGACGCCCACGACGGCAATCGGCTGGCCGGGGTCTATCACTGGACCGGCATGTCCGGCAGCACCGCCTATTCGGTGCTGGAACGCCTGGAAACCATCGCCCGGCGGCCCTTGGTCGATATCGTGCCGATCATGCCGGCCGCGGCCGCACCGCCGGTCGTAGCGCCGCCGACGCAGAACCAGGGCTGGGTCGAGGTCGATCCCACGGCCGACATCGAGCCCGGCTCCGAGCTCGCACCCGCCGCGCCCGAACCCGAGTACGTGCCGCAGGCCCGCCGCCTGCCGGTGGCGCTGCGGGTCGAGCAGACCCTGGCCAACGGCAGCACGCCCTCGCATACCGTGTTCGGACTGATCCGGCACTTCGGCTGCTGGTGGATCAAGGGCTGAGCGCGGACACGCCCTGAGCGTGCCGGCGCGTGCGGATGGGCCCGGCCGCGCCGACAGGGCACAATAGCGGTTTCTCCCCCCACGGAAGCCGGCGATGCAATACCCCGAATGGATCTGGCACAACGGCGCGATCAAGCGCTGGGCCGAAGCCACCACCCACGTGATGTCGCACGCGCTGCATTACGGCTCGTCGGTGTTCGAAGGCATCCGCAGCTACGACACGCCGGACGGGCCGAAGATTTTCCGTCTGACCGAGCACAACACGCGCCTGTTCGCCTCGGCCAAGATCTACGACATGCCGATGCCGTACACGGTCGAACAGGTCAATCAGGCCTGCCGCGACGTGCTCAAGGCCAACGACTACACCACCGATTACCTGCGTCCGGTCGCCTACCGCGGCCTGGGCGGCTTCGGCCTGTCCGCCGACACCCCGACCGACATGGCGGTGGCGACCTGGAAGATGGGCCAGTACCTGGGCGCCAGCGTGCTCGAACAGGGCATCGACGCCTGCGTGTCCAGCTGGCAGCGTTTCGCGCCGAACACCATTCCGGCCGGCGCCAAGGCCGGCGGCAACTACCTGTCGGGCCAGTTGGTCGCGCGCGAAGCGCGGCGCCTGGGCTTCGGCGAGGGCATCGCCCTGGCCTCGACCGGTCTGTTGTCCGAAGGCGCGGGCGAGAACCTGTTCCTGGTCTTCGACGGCGCGCTGCACACCACCCCGGTCAGCGCCGCGCTGCTCAACGGCATCACCCGCAACACCATCATCACTCTCGCCCGCGACGCGGGCTACACGGTGGTGGAACGCGATCTGCCGCGCGAATATTTGTACCTGTGCGACGAGCTGTTCATGTGCGGCACCGCCGCCGAGATCACCCCGATCCGTTCGGTCGACGGCCGTCAGGTCGGCACCGGCAAGCCCGGCCCGGTGACCCAGCGCATGCAGGAACTGTTCTTCGGTCTGTTCAGCGGCAAGACGCCGGACAAGTACGGCTGGCTCGAACGCGTCGACTGAGCCGCATCCTCGGCTCACGGCGGCGATGGATTACCGCGAGCGCTACCGCAACGGCGAGCATCGTCAGGTGACGGCGGAGCTGACGCGGCTGGACCCGCGCGAGGGCGACGCGCGCATGCAGATGCGCGCGGTCGCCGAACTGGCGATGGAGCGGGTGGCGCACAACTGCCGGCTGCTCGTCCAGCGCCTGACGGCGCACGGCTATGCCTACTCGGTGTATTGCGACCCGGACGACGGCGGCGGCGTCTCGGCACCCTTGCTCGACGCCGATGCCGTAGCGCCGGCCATGTTGAAAACTCGGATCGGCGCGTTGCCGGTCACGCTGGAATGCTTCTGGCAGGCGATGGGCGGGGTCGCGCTCACCGGCACGCACCCCGATTTCCCCGACATGCTCGACCCTCTGGTGGTCTACCCGGCCGAGGCGCTGCTGGAAGAATCGGAGCAGGCCGAACGCGAGGACGACGGCCTGTTCCACCTGGCGCTGTCGCCGGACGATTACCACAAGGATAACGTCAGCGGCGGCGCGCCCTACTCGGTGGCCCTGCCGCAGGACGGCTTCGACTTCGTGCTGCTGTACGAATCGCGCGAGGCCTATTTCCTCGACTACCTGCGCGACGTCATCCTGCATCGCGGCGGTTTCGGCGCGCTGGACGCCCAAGCCGCCGGCGGCGTGCCGCTGAGCGCGCTCACCGAAGGGCTGCTGCCGTTCTGAGCGACGACGACGCTCAGCGTTTCAGCCGACCAGGGCGGTCGAACCGCCGAAGCTAAGCGTCGCGACCACGCCCTTCTCCTCGCCCGGCTTGACCCGCACGTCCCAGCCGTAGAGCTCGCACAAGCGACGCACGATCGACAGGCCGATGCCGCCGCCCTGCGAATGGCCGGCGTGGGTGCCGCGGTAGCCGCGCTCGAACAGCTTGGCCGCGTCTTCGGCGCTGAGACCGGGCCCGGAATCGATCACCTCCACCCAGCGCGGATGCAGGCGCACGATCACCTCGCCCTGGGTGGTGTACTTGACCGCGTTGCCGATCAGATTGCCCAGCGCCACCGCGACCGCGGCTTCCGGCGCGTCCACGACCAGGCCACGCTCGCCTTCCACGCGCAGGTCCAGCGGCTTGCCGGCGAGCTGGGCGCGGTGCGCGTCCAGCAACTGCTCGGACAGGCGCGCGATGTCGGTGGCGCCGTGGCCGCGCTCGTTGCGCGACAGCAACAGCAGCGCGCTGATCAAGTCGGTGCATTGCTGCTCGGCGCGCTGGATGCGGGCCAGGCGGATGCGGGTCTTCTCGTCCAGGTCCGAGCGCGTAAGCAGCAGCTCGACCGCGCCCTTGATCACCGCCAGCGGCGTGCGCAGCTCGTGGCTGACGTCGGCGTTGAACTCGCGATCGCGCTGGACCACGTCGGTGAGGCGCTCGGCGTAATCGTCCAGGGCCTTGGCGAGCTCGCCGACTTCGTCGTCGGGGAAGTGCGTGGCCAGGCCTTCGGGTTGCGAGGCGCGGCCGGACAGGCGCAGGCGGCGCGCCAGTTCCGACACCGGGCTCATCACGCGCGAGGCCGCCCACCAGCCGACCAGCAACGACAGCAGGGTGAACACCAGCACCGAGCCGTAGATGGCGCGGTTGAATTGCTGCTCGCCGCGCGTGGTCGAGCTCATGTCGTAAGCGAGGAAGAACCAGGCGTTGGGCGTCTTGCGTACCGCGAGTTTGTAGGCGAATGACTCGCCGTTCTCGTCCTGGCCGCGCAGGCCGTGGATGCCGTCCTTGAGTTCGAACCACTCCGGCCGGTTCACCCGCACCGAATCGAATTTGTCCGGGGTGTAGACGAAGGCGCGGATCTGGTCGACCGCGAACTCCGGGTTCTTCGGATCCTTCTCGAACTGCAACGCGAACTGGGTGATGTTGCGGTTCATCACGTCTTCGACCAGCGCGTTCTCGACCCGGGTGCGGGTCCAGTTGGTCGCGAACGCGAACATGGTCGTCAGCCCGAAGCCGAGCAGGACGAAGGACAGAATGATGCGGCTGCGCAAGCGCCGCCGATAGCGCACCCGTTTCTTGCGCCGCTCGGGCGCGGGCGATTCCCCTGTCGCCACGCGATCAACCGTTCTCGGGCGCCGCGATGCGGTAGCCGATGCCGTGGCGGGTCTGGATCAGGGGCGTGTCGAAGGGCTTGTCGACCACCGCGCGCAGGCCGTGGATGTGCACGCGCAGGCTGTCGGAGTCCGGCAGTTCCTCGCCCCACACGCGGGTTTCCAGTTCCTGGCGCGTGACCACCGCCGGCGAGGCTTCCATCAGCGCCTGCAGGATCTTCAGCGCGGTCGGATTGAGCTGCAGCAGCTTGCCCTGGCGACGCACTTCCAGCGTGTCCAGGTTGTATTCCAGATCGGCGGCGTTCAGCACCCGCGTCTGCACGCCGCGACCGCGGCGCGAGAGCGCGTTCAAACGCACCTCGACTTCCTGCAGAGCGAAGGGCTTGATCAGATAGTCGTCGGCGCCGGAGTCGAAACCGGCCAGCTTGTTGTCCAGGCTGTCGCGCGCGGTCAGCATCAGCACCGGAGTCTGCTTGCGCGCTTCGTTGCGCAGCTTGCGGCAGACTTCCAGACCGTCCAGCCCGGGCAGATTCAGATCGAGCACGATCGCGTCGAAGTCGTGCACCACCGCCAGGTGCAGTCCGGTGATGCCGTCGGCGGCGAAATCCACGGTGTGGCCGCGGTCTTCGAGAAAATCGCCCAGATTGGCGGCGATGTCCTGGTTGTCTTCGATTACGAGTATGCGCATTGGACCTTCCTGTTTGAGCCTTCGACCCGAGGGCCGCGGCAAGGTTCCTGAACTCAGCGGCGGCGACGCGCGCCAGCCGATCATGAAGTCGAGGCGGCGAGGCTCACGATTCTGCCAGAGCCCGCGCTGTGCGCTTCTCACTCGCTCATGACGGGCCGCACCGGCAAACAAAGGCCCAAGCGCGGGGCCACCGCGCCTGGGCCAAAAGGGTATTGCCCCGATTACCGTAACCTGCTTCGACCAGATCGCTGACTTGGAAGAGCGGCATGCTGCGGTCCGGACACGCTACGCGGAAATCGATTAAACGGCTGTTAAAACGAATATTAATTATTTGTTAAACGCAACCTGAAATCGCGCTTTGTTCAGGTCCCTGCTGGCGCCGCTGGCAAAGCCCGGGACGTCCGGCAGGGCGCGATAGCCGACGAATCAGACGGTTACCCGGCGTTCGCGGCAGATCGCGGCAAAACGCCAAAATGAGCGGTCCGTCACGATTTCTTGGCTGCCGCCCGTCGGGCCGAATGCCGCTTGGTGCGGCCGGCGACGTAGGCGATGACTTCCCCGGCCACGTCCACCCCGCTGGCCTCCTCGATGCCCTCCAGGCCGGGCGAGGCGTTGACCTCCAGCACCAGCGGGCCGCGATCGGAGCGGATCAGATCGACGCCGGCCACGCCCAGACCGAGCACGCGCGCGGCGCGGATCGCCACGTCCTGCTCGGCCGCGCTGGCCTTGACGCCCTTGGCGGTGCCGCCGCGATGCAAGTTGGAGCGGAAGTCGCCCTTGGGCGCCTGCCGCTTCATCGCCGCGACCACCTTGCCGCCGACCACGAAGCAACGCAGGTCCGCGCCCTTGGCCTCGGCGATGAATTCCTGCACCAGGAAATTGGCGTACAGGCCGCGCAGCGCCTCGATCACGCCGCGCGAGGCCGACAGCTTCTCGGTCAGCATCACGCCGGCGCCCTGGGTGCCCTCGTTGAGTTTGATCACGTGCGGCGGCGGGCCGAGCATCGACAGCAGGTCGGCGGTGTCGTCGGGGTTGTCGCCGAACACCGTCGCCGGCAGGCCGATGTGCTCGGCGGCCAGCAGCTGATGGCTGCGCAACTTGTCGCGCGCGCGCAGGATCGCGTCGGAGGAGTTCGGGGTGTAGGTGCCCATCAGCTCGAACTGGCGCAGCACCGCCGAGCCGTAGCGCGTGATCGAGGCGCCCACGCGCGGAATCACCGCGTGGTAGCCGGCGATCTCGCGGCCCTTGTAGTGCATCTCGAAGCCGTCCGAGTCGATGCGCATGTAGCAGCGCAGCGGGTCCAGCACGCGCACGCTGTGGCCGTGCTGGCGCGCGGCTTCGACCAGGCGCCGGGTCGAGTAGAGCTTGGTGTTGCGCGACAGGATCGCGAGCTTCATGACTGGGGGTTGTCCGAATGGGGTGCGGCAGGATTGGGCGCCGCCTTGCCGTGCAGGAACGAGCGAGCCGGATCTACCGTGAACACTCGCGCCATCGCGGTGCGGCCGAGCAGCATGGGGAAGCGCATGCCGCGACGATCCGCGAGGTTTATTTCAATTTCGCGTTCGACCCCGGCCAGACGCAGGCCGGTGCGCACGAACACGCGCTCGCCGCGGTGGCCGCCGGAGTCGGTGACCACGCGTTCGTCGTGGACCGGCGCCAGGCATTCCACCACCTCCGCCCCGACCGCGCCGGGGCTGAGGCGGAAGCCGACCCAGGGTGCGCCGCCTTCGCTGAAGCGCCACTGCGCGTCGACGTGCAGCGCCGAGCTGCGCGCGCCGCTGTCGATCTTCGCGCGCAGGGCGGCCACGCCCAAGCCGGGCATCGCCACCCATTCCCGCCAACCGAGCACGATACGGGCTGCCATCGCGTCTCCGCTGCGTCGAGGTCGCCCTCAAGAAAAAACAGCGGCCGTCCGGATCAAGGGACGCGCCGCCGTCGCTGTCGGATCGGGCGCGCCGTCGCGGCGCGCATCGAACCGTGGAAGTGTGGCGCGGTGGGTCGGGCTGTGGATAGCAACCGGACCTTGCCCAGCCCCGCCGCGGACGATCGAAAACTTAACGATCGACCGCTCGGGAAACCGCACCTGAAACCACGTCCATAGCCTACCTCAACAGCGCGGGGGACCTCCAGCGATGGGCGTGAGCGGCCGGTTCGCGGACACGAACCGAAGCATCGCCCCCGCGCGAACGATGCCGCGGCCTATCCCCGTGCGGTTCGCTTACTCGGGCATGCCGTCGAATTGCGGCAAGGCCGGATCCACGCGATCCCAAACGTGGCCGCGTGCGCGATAAGTGACCATCTGCGGCCGATAGCGGCCAGGGTCGTCGAGGCTGGCCGCATGCACGGTAAACACGTCGGGCATGGCCGAGAAGGTCAGGTACACCGGCGAGCCGCAGGTGGGACAGAACGCGCGCGTCTTGGCGTTGCCGCTGTCGCCCAGCAGATCCCAATGCGTCGCCGCGCCGCTGAGCTTCACCTGCGCTCGATTCGGGAACGACAGATACGATCCGTGCCCGGTACCGCTCTTGCGCTGGCAATCGCGGCACTGGCAATCGTTCATCGCCAAAGGTTCGCCGGAGATTTCGTAACGGATCGCGCCGCAGGCGCAACCGCCGGTGTAAGGCTCGCTCATGTTCGTATCCAGGTTGTGCTTCAGTGCAGGGAAGTCGGCGGCGCTTGTTCGGCCGCGACGCTGTCGAGCTGTTTGAACACCTTCGGCCAACCTTCGCTGAGGTTGCGGTAGGTGGCGTCGTTGCTGGGCGCGACGAAACCGGCGTGAACCAGGCGCAGGCGCGTGCCGCCTTCGGCCGGCGACAGGTCGAAACTCACCACGGTGTCCAACAAGGCACCGTAGCCGACGTTGCTGGCGTGGCCGCTGCGCCAGGCGAACGCGAGGCGCCGGTTCGGGCTTACCTCCAACACCTCGCAATGGATCACGCCGTCCCAGGCGCCGCCGGGCGTGGTCTGGAAGCTAAAGCGCTGGCCGACCACCGCTTCGAATCCGCTCGGCGGCATCAGCCAGCGCGCCATCAGCGCGCCGCTGGTCAGCGTGGCCCAGAGGATCTCCGGCGCGTGCGGAAATACCTCGTCCAGCACGATCGTCTGCGTGGCGCTCTGCGATGCCGCATAGTTCATGGGTCGATTTCCTTCAAGAGAGTGCGCAGGCTGGCGAAACGTTCGCGCCAGAACACGCCGTAGTGGCTCATCCAATCGACTAGCGGCGCGAGGCCCTCGGGCTGAGCGCGGTAGTAGACCTTGCGACCCTCGGGCCGCTCGATCACCAGCCCGGCCTGCTTCAAGGATTTGAGGTGCTGCGAAATAGCGCCTTGCGTCACCCCGCTGCCGCGTGTGAGCTCGGCCACGGAGATCTCGTCGCTACCGACGATGCGCTCGAACACCGCGCGACGGGTGGGATCGGCGAGCGAGCGCATGACGGCGTCGATGGGGGCGGCTTGGGTCATGGAAAAACATTAGCCAATGCTTATTAATTAGTCAATACTAATTATTATAACGAACTCATGTCATTGTTAAATAATGGATTATCGTTTTCGAAAGACAGGTGCCCCCTGCTCCACCCGGCATCGGCGCAGTGCCTCCAAGCCGCACGAATTCCCATCGGCACCCTGGCGACGTCGCGCAATCGACCGCAGCCGCGGACGATCGGCGTAAGCGAACGGCTACAACGGCCCGATGCGGATCGGCCGCGGAGACTTGAAAGAAATGGAGGCTCGCGCGGAACGCGCTTCGAATACCCGTCGAACAACGTCGGGTGAAAGATCGAGCGGGTGATGGGAATCGAACCCACGCTAGCAGCTTGGGAAGCTGCAGTTCTACCATTGAACTACACCCGCATGCGGCGAAGTCTATGCGCGCCTACGCGGGTTGGCAAACCGCGCGGACCCGTGCGGGCCCGCGCGGTTGCGATGCTGCTTAGAAGCCGGCGCCGATGGTGGCGAAGACGGTGGCGTGATTGCCGCCGGCCTGGCCCACGGTGACGCTGCTGCCGAGGTTGGCGTCGAGCCCGAACAGCTGGGTGCGCGCGCCGATCAGCAGGGTGCCGTAGCTCTGATCGAAGTCGTGGCCGGGCACGGCGTAGGGCGCGGTGCCGGGCATCGACTGCAGACGCGCGAACACTTCCTTGTCGGCGTCTTCGAACTCGCGGTCGTAGGTCAGACGCGCGTAGGGCTTGAGGTGGTCGTTGATCGCGTAGCTCACCTGCCAGCCGGCGCTGCCGATCAGCGAGTCGAAGCTCTGATCGTTATAGGCCAGCGAAGTGGCCAGGGCCGGGTCGCTTTCCTTGAAGCCGTCGACATCGATGCGCTGGGCGACAAAGCCGATCACCGGGCCGTGACGCAGCGCGCCGTCGCCGAATTCCCAACCGGCGCTGATAGCGGCGGTCAGGTTCTTGCCGTCGGTGGAGCCGCGGTGGACGCGGCTGGTCGGGCCCAGCACGACGCGGCGGTCGATGTCGTAATCGACCTTGGTCCAGCTGAGCTGGCCGTTGACCCAGGCGTTGGCGCCGTACCAGGCCGCGAAGCCGCCGAGGGTGGCGTCGCTCTGATCGAACTCGCCGGCGTTGCGGCCGAAGTCCAGGCTCTGCTTGCCGAAGCCGGCGAAGCCGCCGAATACCCAGTCGCCGCGGGTCCAGTCGACGCCGCCGGCGATGCTGGGGCCGCTGCCGTCGTAGACGTCGCCCTTGCCGTAACGCTGGAAGTCGCCGCGCGCGTCGGCCCACCAGCGCATGCCGTCGCCTTCCGGCTTGCCGGCCAGATGATTGGCGACGCGATCGGCGCGCGAACGGCCGACCATGGCTTCGGAGTTCGGCAGCAGCGCGATCTGACGCGGCGCTTCCAGGATCGACACGGCGTAGTCGCCGAGGATCTTGTGCGCGCGCGAGGACGGGTGCACGCCGTCGGCGAAGGCGTAGGTGTCCGGCGCGGTCGGGTTGACGTAGTTGAGCGGGCTGCAGGTGACCGACGAGGCGGTGATCTGCGGATTGCAGGCGGTGCCGGTGACGTTGGTGATGCCGTACGGCGCCGGGTTGGCGACGATCTCGCGCAGCAGGTTGAAGGTGTCGAGCGGGATCACTCGGTAGCCGGCCGTGGCCAGTCCGCCGAACAGGGCGTTGTTGTAGGTGGTCGACAGCTGCGTGCCCGCGGCCTGCTGGGCGGCGCCGCCGGCGCGGAACTGCGGGGTCAGGCCGAGGTCGGGGATGGTCGGCACCAGGATGTACTTGGCGCCGGCGTTGGTCAGCGTGCCCACCAGGCCGATCTGCGAGGTGACCGCGGCGCCGATCAGGGTCGGCGAACCGCCGCCGGCGACCGCGAACAGGTCGTTGGCGCCGCCCCAGACGGTGTACAGCGCGCGCGAATCGGCGCGGCCGCCGTTGGCGGCGAGGTAGCCGGTGACCTGGGTGGTCAGCGACGGGATCGGGCCCAGCGCGCCGGCGGTGTTGGTGCCGGTGCGGGCGCCGCCGACGGCGTAGTTGGTGCCGCCCTGGTTGTCGCTGACCGCGTTGGTGCCGTAGTAATCGGCCAGGTACTCCGCCCAGACCAGGCCCGGATTGGTGGTGAAGCGACCGATCTGGGCGCCGTTCGGGCCCACCGCCTGGATCAGCGCGGGGCGGAAGTGGCCGGAGTCGGTCAGGCTGTCGCCGAAGAAGACCGTCTGCGAATAGGTCTGGGCGAAGGCCGGCGCGGTCGCCAGCGCCAGGGCGGCGGCGAGCACGGTGCGAACGGGTTTGATCATGGGGTTCCCTGCGAGATCGTGAGGTGGTGTTGGTGTCGGAACTGGGCGTTTGCCGCGCTGCGACAGTACGCACGCGGATGGCTCGGCATCGAAGCATGCGGCGCTGCGACATACAAGGCGCAGTGCGTCAAAAACGCTCAGCGGGCAGCCAGCCTGGGCACAGCGACCGGCCGCCCCTGGCCGCGCGCCGGGCGGCGCGGGACAATAGCCGGCATGGACATCACTCTCAATGGCGAGCCGCGCGCTATCGCGGCCGCGACCACGGTCGCGCAACTGCTGCTGGACGAGGGCCTGGGCGAACGCCGGGTCGCGGTCGAGGTCAACGGCGAAATCGTCCCGCGCGGCGCGCACGCCGCGCATGCGCTGGGCGCGGGGGACAAAGTGGAAATCGTGCATGCGTTGGGGGGTGGGTGAGCCCAAACGAGCTTTGCGCGGCACTGCCGCGCAGTTTGGGCGAACGCCCGGCCACGGATTGGCCGGGCCGGGTGAGCCAAGACGCGCTTTGCACGGCACTGCCGTGCAGTCTTGGCGAACGCCCGGCCACGGATTGGCCGGGCCGGACGATCCGAAGCCCAGTAGCCGCGCCATGGATGGCAACGCGCATCAACCCGAAGCGATGCCAGCAACGACGCAACACCACCTCCTATCGGTCTCACGTCGCACCCGCAGCCCATCGCGGCTCACGCCGCTCCCACAGAGAGCTGCGGCGCGTGCAGCGATACCCGACTCGTAGCCACGTCGCCGGCGTAGTTGCCGGTCGCGGCTTGCGCCGCTCCTACCCCTGGGCTCGAACCTCGCCTTGCCTCGGAGCCCATCGCGGCTTACGCCGCTCCCACAGAGAGCTGCGGCACGTGCAGCGATGCCCGACTCGTAGCCACGTCGCAGGCGTAGTTGCCGGCCGCGGCTTGCGCCGCTCCTACCCCGAGACGCGAGCTTCGCCTCGTCCTTGCAGTCCATCGCGGCTTACGCCGCTCCTTCAGAAGGCCGCGGCGCCTTCAGTGAAGTCTGAATCGCGTTCGCACCGCAGCCGTAGTTGATGGTCGCGGCTTGCGCCGCTCCTACCTCTAGGCTCGAGCCTCGCCTTGCCTTGGAGGCCGTCGCAGCTTGCGCCGCTCCTGCCCCAAAGCCCCGGCGCCACGCGCGACCCCGCTCGAACCCCACTCAGGGCTGAAAAAGCCCAGACAAAGCCGCTTCGCGATCACCCTGCGCCCCGGTCGATCGTTCATAATTCCGCCTATGACGACCCCCACCGCTGCAGACACGCTGGTCATCGCCGGCAAGTCCTACCGTTCGCGCCTGCTCACCGGCACCGGCAAGTTCCTGGATCTGGACCAGACCCGCCTGGCCACCGAGGCCGCCGCTGCCGAGATCGTCACCGTCGCGATCCGCCGCACCAACATCGGCCAGAACCCGGGCGAGCCCAACCTGCTCGATGTGCTGCCGCCGGACCGCTACACCCTGCTGCCCAACACCGCCGGCTGCTACAACGTCGACGACGCGGTGCGCACCTGCCGGCTGGCGCGCGAACTGCTCGACGGCCACAAGCTGGTCAAGCTGGAAGTGCTGGGCGACCAGCGCACCCTGTTCCCCGACGTCGTCCAGACCCTGGCCGCGGCCGAGATCCTGGTCAGGGACGGCTTCGATGTGATGGTCTACACCTCCGACGATCCGATCCTGGCCAAGCGCCTGGAAGAGATCGGCTGCGTCGCGGTGATGCCGCTGGCCGCGCCGATCGGCTCCGGCCTGGGCGTGCAGAACAAGTACAACCTGCTGGAGATCGTCGAGAACGCCAAGGTGCCGATCATCGTCGATGCCGGCGTGGGCACCGCCTCCGACGCTGCGATCGCGATGGAGCTGGGCTGCGACGGCGTGTTGATGAATACCGCCATCGCCGGCGCGCGCGATCCGATCCTGATGGCGCATGCCATGAAGCTGGCGGTCGAGGCCGGCCGCGCCGCGTTCAAGGCCGGCCGCATCCCGCGCAAGCGCTACGCCAGCGCGTCCTCGCCGGTAGACGGGCTGATCGGCTGAGATGACCGACCCGTTCTCCAGCGACGGCGCCAAGACCCCGCCCAAGCCGTTCACGGTCGAGCAAGGCCGGCGCCAGGTGCGCAGCTTCGTGCTGCGCCAGGGCCGCTTCACCCCGGCCCAGCAGCGCGCCTTCGACGAGCTGTGGCCGCGCTTCGGCATCGACTACCAAGGCGCGCCGCGCGACTACGACGCTATCTTCGGGCGTTCCGCCAAACGCGTGCTCGAGATCGGCTTCGGCAACGGCGAGGCGCTGCGCTACGCCGCCCAGCACGATCGCGAACGCGATCTGATCGGGATCGAAGTGCACGCCCCCGGCGTCGGCCGCCTGCTCAATGCCTTGGCCGCCGACGGTAGCGATCACGTGCGCCTGTACCACCACGACGCGGTCGAAGTGCTGAACAACGAGATCGCCGACGGTTCGCTGGACGAGGTCCGGATCTACTTCCCGGACCCCTGGCACAAGAAGCGCCACAACAAGCGCCGCCTGGTCCAGCCCGAGTTCGCGCAGCTGCTGGTGCGCAAGCTGGCCAGCGACGGTCGCTTGCACCTCGCCACCGATTGGCAGGACTATGCCGAACAGATGTGGGACGTGCTGGATGCGACCCAGGGCCTGAGCAACCGCGCCGGCGCGCGCGGCGCCGTGCCCCGGCCGGATTGGCGCCCGCAAACGCATTTCGAGACCCGCGGCCAGAAGCTCGGCCACGGGGTCTGGGATCTGCTCTACGACAAGAGCCGGGATTAGAGATTCGGGATTAGGGATTCGGAGTGGACGTCATCGCGCATCCGCAACGCTTCGCTGAAGGCATGCTCCCGGAGCATCGCCGCATCCGCTATCGCCAATCCCGAATCCCGAATCCCGAATCCCGGCCCTGATGGACACCGCGCTGACGCTCACCACCGACATGAAGCTCGTTCTCGGGCTGGTGGGCTTCACGATGGCGATGTTCCTGTTCGAGCGCATCCGCGCCGACGTGGTCGCCCTGGTGGTGCTGGTGCTGCTGGGCCTGTCCGGTCTGGTCGAACCCGACGAACTGTTCAACGGTTTCTCCGGCAACGCGGTGATCAGCATCATCGCGACCATGATCCTGGGCGCCGGCCTGGACCGCACCGGCGCCCTGAACCGGCTGGCCGGCTGGCTGCTGCGGCGCGCGCACGGCGTCGAGCAGCGCTTGCTGTTGCTGACCACCGCGGTCGCCGGCCTCAACTCCTCGTTCATGCAGAACCCGTCGGTGATGGCGCTGTACATGCCGGTCGCCGCGCGCCTGTCCTCGCGCACCGGCCTGTCGCTGCCGCGCCTGCTGCTGCCGATCGCCGCCGCGATCGTGATGGGCGGCGCCCTGACCATGGTCGGCAACTCGCCGCTGATCCTGCTCAACGACTTGCTGCTCAACGCCAACAGCAACCTGCCCTCGGGCGCGGCCACGATCGAACCGCTGAAGATGTTCGCGCCGCTGCCGATCGGCCTGGCCCTGCTGGCCGCATCGCTGGCCTACTTCCATTTCTTCGGCGACAAACTGCTCAAGGACGACAGCGACAAGGGCGCGACCCCGGCACGCACCCAGAGTTACTTCGCCAAGGCCTACGGCATCGAAGGCGACGTCTACGAGCTCACCGTCACCGCCGACAGCCCGCTGGTGGGCATGTCGCTGGGCGAAGCCGAAGCGCTGCGCGGCGCGCCGCTGCTGCTGGCGCTCAAGAGCGACAACGAGTCGCGGCTGTCGCCGCCGGCCGACGCCCGCATCTGGGTCGGCAGCGTGCTCGGCGCGATGGGCTCCAAGCAGCACGTCAGCGACTTCGCCCAGAACCATTTCCTGCGCCTGTCCTCGCGCCTGCGTACCTTCGGCGACCTGTTCAATCCCAGCCGCGCCGGCATCTCCGAGGCGGTGATCCCGGCCACCTCGGCTTACATCGGCAAGACCGCCGGCGACCTGCACCTGCGCAAGCAGGCCGGCCTGAGCTTGCTGGCGGTCAATCGCGACAAGCAGGTGCTGCGCGAGAACGTGCGCAACGTCCCACTGCGCGCCGGCGACATGCTGGTGCTGCACAGCATCTGGACCGACCTGGCCGACGTCGCCGCCAGCAAGGACCTGGTGGTGGTCACCGACTACCCCAAGGGCGAGCAGCGACCGCACAAGCTCAAGCTGGCGCTGACCATCTTCGCCGTGGCCATGCTGCTGGCGCTGTCCTCGCGCCTGCCGGTGTCGATCGCGCTGATGACCGGCGTGGCCGGCATGCTGATCGCGGGCGTGATCAACATCGACGAGGCCTACGCGGCGATCAACTGGAAGACCGTGTTCCTGATGGCCTGCCTGATACCCCTGGGCTGGGCCATGGACTCCAGCGGCGCGGCGGCCTGGATCGCCGGCCACACCATCGAGCGCCTGCCCACCGGCACGCCGGTGTGGCTGCTGGAGTTGTTGATCGGTCTGCTTACTACTTTGTTCTCATTGGTGATCAGCCACGTCGGCGCGACCATCGTGGTCGTGCCGCTGGCGGTCAACCTGGCATTGGCCGCGGGCGGCAACCCGACCGCGTTCGCCCTGATCGTGGCGCTGTCGGCCTCGAACAATTTCATGACCGCGTCCAATCCGGTGATCTCGATGATCACCGGCCCGGCCGGCTACACCGGCAAGGAGCTGTGGAAGATCGGCGCGCCGCTGTCGCTGATCTATACGCTGATCGCGGTGCTGATGGTGAATCTGCTGTTCTGGGGTAAGTGAGCGGCTGCGCTGCTTGGGTGCAAGCAGGAGCAAAGCAAAAGCAAATCCCACCTAGCCCCCCTTTTGCAAAGGGGGGAATAAACAGCCGCTGCTCGAACGCGGACTCAGTTCGCCGCGAATCAGTTCCCCCCTTTGCAAAAGGGGGCCAGGGGGGATTTGCTCTCAACCCCGCAGCACTAAGCCAACCAAACCGCCCCATCGCGCACCACCACCGCGATCGCGCGCAGCGCTTCGCCGCGGCAGGGGCCGGCCACGCAGGTACCGCCGCCCAGTTCGAAGCTGGCGCCGTGCGCCGCGCATACCAGCAGGCCCTCTTTGCTCTTGAGGAACTGACCCGGCGCCCAGTCCAGGCGGCGGCCGGCGTGCGGGCAGATGTTGAGCCAGGCGCGCACCCCGGTTTCGTCGCGGTACAGCAGCAGCGATTCGGCGTCGCCGGCGATGCTGGCCTCGGCCTCGGCGAAGCCGCCAACGGCGATGCGCTCCAATGAAATCAACGGCTGCGCCGCCGAACCGCCGGCTTCGGCATGGTTTAACGAAGTTCTCACACCCTCGTCCATCGCTGGTCCGATACTCATCCGTCCGGCCTTGTTGCCGCATTGTGTCACGACACAAGAAATGTTCGCCCACAGCTTCCGCTTCGACCATCACCAATTCCAGCAGCGCATGCGCAACGCCTTCGAGCCGCGCAAGCCGCGCCACCGGCTGCTGCGCTTCGCCGTGGGCGTGGTCGGCCTGGGATTGCTGGCATTGCTGGTGATGTTCAGCGTCGTCATCGGCACGGCCATGATCGTCGCTGGCATCGTCTACAAACTGTGGAAGCGCCGCGGCCAGCCGATGGCGGCGCGCGATCCGCGCATCGTCGAAGGCGAATACCGCGTCGTCGATGCCGCACGCATCGAACGCGGCGATACCACCCGACCCCTGTAAGGCCCGCAATGACCGATGTGATCGCGGCACCGCCGCAGCCCCGTATTCCGGTCCGCGGCGGCGGACAGTTCCCGGTCCGTCGCATCTACTGCGTCGGTCGCAATTTCGCCGAGCATGCGCGCGAAATGGGCGCTGCCGTGCCCACCTCGGCCGCCGACCGCGGCCGTCCGGTGTTCTTCCTCAAGCCCGCCGACGCGATCGCGCTCGACGAGGCGGTGCCCTACCCGCGTGGCACCCAGGACCTGCACCACGAGGTCGAACTGGTGGTGGCGCTGGGCCGCGACGCGCCCGCCGGCGAGCTCGACCCGGCCAATGCCGGCGCGTTGGTGTTCGGTTACGCGGTCGGCCTGGACCTGACCCGTCGCGACCTGCAGACCGCGGCCAAGGCCAAGGGCCTGCCCTGGGACACCGGCAAGGCCTTCGATCGTTCCGCGCCGGTCAGCCCGATCGTGCCGGTGGCCGAGGTCGGCGAGCTCGGCGCGCGCACGCTCAGCCTGGAGGTCAACGGCCAGTTGCGCCAACGCGGCTCGCTGGACGATCTGGTCTGGAACGTGCCCGAGATCCTGCACGAGCTGTCGCGCCTGTACGCGCTGCGTGCGGGCGACCTGGTGTTCATGGGCACACCGGCCGGCGTGGCCGCGCTGCAACCCGGCGACCGCTACCACGCCGTGCTCGAAGGCGTAGCCGAACTGCACGGCCATATCGTCCCCGCGACGGTATAGTCGGGCCTTAGGCACCCCCGTGCCGTTCAATCCAGGGAGACCGCCATGGGCATGATCAGCGAGTTCAAGGAATTCATTTCGCGCGGCAACGTCGTCGACCTCGCGGTCGGCGTGGTGATCGGCGCCGCGTTCGGCAAGATCGTCACCGCGCTGGTCGACGGCATCGTGATGCCGGTGATCGGCTTCCTCAGCGGCGGCGTCAGCGTCAGCGACTGGAAGTACGTGCTCAAGCCTTCGCAGCTGGACGCGGCGGGCAAGGAAGTCGCGGCCGAGGTCGCGATCAAATACGGCCTGTTCCTGCAGACCGCGATCGATTTCCTGCTGATCGCGTTCGTGATCTTCCTGGTACTGAAGGCCTACAACAAGGTCCGCAAGCCGGCCGAAGCCGCCGCTCCGGCCACGCCGGAGGACGTGCTGCTGCTGCGCGAGATCCGCGATTCGCTGAAGAAGTAAGCGCGCTCCATCGCGAACCACCCGCAACGGCCGCCTAGTGCGGCCGTTGCGCTGTCTGGGCTCGCTCTGCTGTGGGGTAGCAGCGGCGTGAGCCGCGACCACCCATCCCATTGACGACGCAAGGTGGACAAAGCAGGCCTGTCGCAATCGAAAGCCGAGACGAGCCGCGGCTTTCGTCTACGCCGATTGCCGCGATCGCGGCTTACGCCGCTCCTACCCCGAAGCTGGCTTATGGGGTTGTGGCGCCATAGGACGGCAAGGAGCACTCCAGCCCCGAAACGACAACTTCGGCAAACGCAGGAGCCAGCCTCAAGCGCCGCGATAGTCAGCGACAAAAAACGCTCAAGTCCGGCGTGACTTGAGGCATGCAAGCTGCGCGCCGCGGGTTGCTAAGCTCGACGCTTCGTCTTTGCAGCCGGGGAGTTGGGGAATGCGTGCACCGTTGTGGGCGGCCATGGCCGTCGTCTTGTCCGTCGCCACGCTGGGCGGCACCGCGTTCGCGGCCGAACGCGAAACCCGCATCCCCGAATCCGCCCTGGCCAACGTCGCCCAGCTGCGCGAACGCGCGCTGGCCAGCGACCTGGGCTATCGCATCACCGAATCGCTGACCACCGAGGTCGGCCCGCGCCTGGCCGGCAGCGAAGCCGACGCGCGCGCGGTCGCCTGGGCCGAAGCCAAGTTCCGCGAGCTGGGCTTCGACAAGGTCTGGCTGGAACCGGTGACCTTCCCCAAGTGGCAGCGCCGCAGCGAACGCGCCGAAGTGCTGGGCGCGCACCGTCAGCCGCTGACCCTGACCGCGCTGGGCGGCAGCCCGGGCGGCACGGTCGAGGCCGAGGTCGTGCGTTTCGCCGACCTGGCCGCGCTGGAAGCCGCGCCGGCCGGCTCGCTGGCCGGCAAGATCGCCTTCGTCGACTACCGCATGCAGCGCGCGCGCGACGGCGCCGGCTACGGCCCGGGCTCGCGCGTGCGCAGCCGGGCGCCGTCGGCGGCGATCCGCGCCGGCGCGGCGGCCATGCTGATGCGCTCGGCCGGCACCGACTCGCACCGCGCCCCGCACACCGGCATCACCCGCTTCGACGAAGGCCTGACCCCGATCCCCTCCGCCGCGCTGGCCGCGCCCGACGCCGACCAGCTCGCGCGCCTGGTGGCCAAGGGCCCGGTCAAGGTCCGCGTGGCCTTGGATTGCGGCTGGGACGGCACCGCCACCTCGCACAACGTGATCGGCGAGATCCGCGGCAGCAAGAAGCCCGATGAGGTCGTGATCATCGGCGGCCACCTGGATTCCTGGGACCTGGGCACCGGCGCGATCGACGACGGCGCCGGCGTCGGCCTGACCATGGCCGCCGCCAAGCTGATCGGCGAGATGAAGCAGCGCCCGGCGCGCAGCGTGCGCGTGATCGCCTACGCCAACGAAGAGCAGGGTCTGTACGGCGGCAAGGCCTACGCGGCCGCGCACGCCGACGCCGTCGCCAAGCACCAGATCGGCGCCGAGAGCGACTTCGGCGCGGGCCGCATCTACGCCTACTCCAGTTCGGCGCCCGCGCACGCGCAGGCCGCCGACAAGCAGATCGCCGAAGCGCTGGCGCCGCTGGGCATCGAGTACACGCCGGGCAAGGGCGGCCCCGGCCCGGACATCGGGCCGATCGCCGAGCGCGGCATGGCCTGGGCGCGCCTGGCCCAGGACGGCAGCGACTACTTCGACCTGCACCACACCCCCGACGACACCTTCGACAAGATCGATCCCAAGGCGCTGGCGCAGAACGTCGCCGCCTATGCGGTGTTCGCCTATCTGGCCGCCTCCGCCGACGGCGACTTCGGCAGCCAGCCCAAGGCGGCGCCGGTCCCGGAAGAGTAGGCAGGCAGCGCAGCCCCCACGCGTGGGCTGCCTCGCGTGGGCGCCGGCACCGTCGGCGCCCTCCGCCGATGCCGATCGTCGCAAGGCTTCACAACCGGCCCCGCGCGTCGTTGCGCGGCCTTAGACTGGCCGCGCAAGGAATGCCCATCCACCGACCAGGAACGCCGCCATGTCCTTCCCGACCGCCGTCAACGATCAGATCACCGATGCCGTCACCCAGAGCAACGTCAAAGTCATCGGCGAAGCGCCGGCCTTGGCGATGGGCTCGATCTACCAGAGCATGGCCCATTCGACCGGGCTGTTGTTTCAAAACGCGGTAAGCGCGCAGCAGCAGCAGAACGTCCTGATGCAGGCCGCGGTCACCCAGGGCGTGATGCAAATCTACTCGGTGGACACGATGGCGGCGGCGGGAGCCGAGCAGTTGCAGTCGGCGCCCCAGGAAAGCGCGGCCAACCTGCAGAACGCAGTCGCCGGCACCAGCGTGAATTCGCAGATCGTCGACGCGGTGAAGCTGAGCCTGCACAGCGTGCTCGACAGCGCCGGCGATTTTTCCTACGCGGTGCGCAGCGCGGCCGAGGCGATGCAGGCGGCGGTGGACGACATCGGCGAAACCGCGCATCACGAAGGCATGCGCACGCTGCAGCTGGCCGCGACCGCGTCCTGCCTGCGCGCGATGATCGCCGACCCGGACAAGGCCGACGCCTACGCGGGCGTGCTGGATACGATCCGGCGTCTGTGCTGAGCAACGGCGACTGTTTTAGCTCGGCAGCAGCAATAGCAAGAACAACAGCAAATCCCCCAACGCCCGCTGCGCGAGCGTTGGTCCCTTTTTCAAAGGGGGCTAGTGGGCTATCGGTGGGATCGAATTCGCCGGCAGAGGCTTATGGTTTCGAGAATGCCCGCAAGCCCCTTGGAAGCCCGCGTGCCCTCGTGTCCGCGTGCCCGCGTCGGCCAAATCGCCGGCAAGCATTCCCCCCTTTGAAAAAGGGGGGCTAGGGGGGATTTGCTTCTAACACGCAGCGGCGCCCGCTCAAGCGCGCTGTCGCGACGCCCAGGCCGCCAGAAACACCGCCGTCGCCGAAGCCACGTTGAGGCTTTCGACCGCGCCGCTGCCGGGAATGGACAGGCGCAGATCGCAGCTGGCCGCCAGCTCGCGGTCCATGCCCTCGCCTTCGGCGCCGATCACATAGACCACGCGCTCGGGCAAAGCAGTGGCGAACAGGTCGGAACCGCCGCGCACCAGGGTCGCGGCCAACGCGAAGCCGGCGCCGTGCAACTGCGCGATGGCGTTGTCGCCGCGGCCCAGGCGCACCATCGGCACCGCTTCGGCGCCGCCTTCGGCCACGCGCGCGGCCGCGCCGGACAAGGCCAGGGTCGAATGCTTGGGCAGCAGTACCGCGGATACGCCGAAGTGGGCGGCCGCGCGCAGGATCGCGCCCAGGTTGTGCGGATTGCCCACGCCGTCCAGCCACAGCGCGGCCTGCGGGCCGGCCGGCAGATCGCGCAGCCAGGTCGACAGCGACGCGCTTTCCTCGCGCAGCACGTCGGCGACCACGCCTTCGTGATGGCTGCTGGCCGCCAGCTTGTCCAGATCGGCGTCCTCGACCACGCGATAGCCGACGCGATGGGCCACGCACCAGGCCAGCAAGGGCTGCAGGGCCGGAATGCGCGCCTCGCTCAGATACAGCTTGCGGATCGCCTGCGGCCGGCGCGCGAAGGCCGCGCGCACCGCGTTGAGGCCATACAGACGCAGCTCGAGATCGCGCGCGCGGCGTGGCGCGGCCTCGCCCTGCAGTTGCGCTTCGTCCAGACGCTCGCCGACCTGGAAACCTTGCGCGGGTTCGCGCGGCGGGCGCGCGCGCTCGCCATAGGCCGGCGCGGGACGCTCGCCAGCGCGCGCAGGCTGCGGCGCGCGTTCGCGCCAGGGCGTGTCGCGCCCGCGCGGCGCATCGCCGCTGCGTTCGCGTTCGCCGTCGCGCGGCTTGTCCTCGCCACGACCGGCCCAAGGGCCGCCCGGGCGTGGCGGACGCTCGGTACTCGCACGCTCGGGGCCGCCGGCGCTTCCGCGTCCGGCGCCGGAACGCTCTTGTCCCGACCGTTCGCGGCCGGGCGCGCGCTCGTCGCGGCCGCCCTCGCGGCGCCAGGGATCGCCGCCGCCGGGCGGGCGCGGACCACGGGGAGGATCACGGCGCATCTTGCAGACTCCTTCTTACCTTGGCGAACACGCGCAGATCGTGCAGTTCGCCGTACTTGACCACGGCGCCGCGTTGCGCGCCCTCTTCGATGAAACCGTTCTTCAACAGCACCTGCGCCGAGGCCGGATTGCTGTCGAGCACGGTCGCGTACAAACGGTGCAATTCCAGTTCGCGCATGACCCAGGGCGCGAACGCGCCGACCACGCGCGTCATCAGGCCGCGGTTCCAGTGCGCGCGGCCCAGCCAGTAACCGAACTCGGCGCCGTGGCGGCGCTCGCCCTGGCCCGGACGCGCGCCGATGCCGCCGCAGGCCTGGCCGTCGACTTCGATCGCGTAGACCGGATCGGCGAAGTTGACCACCTCGCCGGCCAGGAAACGCTCGCCGTCGGCGCGCGTATACGGATGCGGGAAACGGTCGCTGACGCCGCGCGCGACCAGGGCGTCGTCGGCATGCGCGATCAGGCTGGCGAGGTCGTCGCCGCGCCACGGGCGCAGGACGTAGCCCTCGCCCGCCGGTGGCAGGCTGGCAACGGTGGCGGGTGGGTTCATGCAAGTAGCCTAAATGTGCGACCGTCGCGCTGCAAACGGCGCGCGCGGGCACGGAAGAAAAGGCGGCGATGAAGACCTATCCGATCGAGGAAGTCCATTCCGGCGAAGACGACTGCCTATGGGTCAGCCTGGGCTTCGTCTCCGAGAGCGATCCCTTGGACGTGCTCCATATCGTCTGCGCCTACGAGGTGGAGCCGCAGGACCGCGAACACGGCATGGACGCGATCTACCTGGAGCGCGACGACCAGAGCCGCGGCGGCTACGGCGGCGCCCAGCGCATCCTCGTCGACGAACGCGCGGTCGAGGTCCGACTGAACGAGACCGGGCGCGCGCTGCTCGAATTCGAGGACAGTCTGTGTCTGCTCTGGCCCGCCGAATTGGCGGGCAAGGCCGAAGCGCTGCGGATCCTGGAGCGCATGCGCGAATGCGAAAGCGGTCGCGCGATCGAACTGGCCTGAGCGCGGGAGCGGCGCCTACCGCCCCCGCGCCGACTCAGGCGTGGCCGCCGGCCTGCGGCGTCTCGCGCTCCAGCTTCTCCAACTCGTGCGCCACCGCTTCCGGCGACTTGGTGTACTTGGCCAGCAGCACGTAGAACGCCGGCACGATGAACAGCGACAGCAGGGTCGAGAACGACACGCCGAAGATCACCACTATGCCGATGGTCGCGCGGCTGGCCGAGCCCGGGCCGCCGGCCAGCACCAGCGGAATCGCGCCGACCACGGTGGCGATCGAGGTCATCAGGATCGGGCGCAGGCGCACCGCCGAGGACTCGACGATGGCCTCGTGGATCGCGCGGCCTTCGTCGCGCAGCTGATTGGCGAACTCGACGATCAGGATGCCGTTCTTGGCCGCCAGGCCGACCAGCATGACGATGCCGATCTGACTGAACAGGTTGAGCGTGCCGCCGGTCAGGGCCAGGCCGATCAGCGCGCCGAGCACGCCCAGCGGCACCGTCAGCATGATCACGAACGGGTGGATGAAGCTTTCGAACTGCGCCGCCAGCACCAGGTACACCACCAGCAGGGCCAGGGCGAAGGTCAGCAGTACCGCGCCGCCGGCGGCCTGGTATTCGCGCGACTCGCCCTTCCAATCGATCTGGGCCTGGTCCGGCAGTTCCTCGTGCACGGCCTGGTTGAGCCAGGTGATCGCGTCGCCCATGCGGTAGCCCGGCGACAGGCCGGCGCTGATGGTGATCGAACGCAGGCGGTTGAAGCGGTTGAGGCTGCCCGGCTCGGCCAGCTCCTGCAGGGTCACCAGGTTGGACAGCGGCACCAGCGCGCCGTCGCGCGCGCGCACCTGGATCGCGGCCAGATCGGCCGGCGAGGCGCGCAGGGCCTTGTCCGACTGCACCACCACGTCGTATTCCTCGCCGTTCTGGACGAAGGTGGTGACGCGGCGCGAGCCCATCATGGTTTCCAGGGCGTGGCCGATGTCGGTCACGCTCACGCCCAGGTCGGCGGCGCGCTGGCGGTCGATCTCGACCCGCATCTGCGGCCGGGTTTCCTTGTAGTCGGAGTCGACGGAGAAGAAACCGGGGTTCTTCTCGATGCGCGCGAGCAGCTTGTCGCGCCACTGGGCGAGCTCGGCGTACTCGGGGCCGCCCAGCACGATCTGGATCGGCTGGCCGCGCGTGCGCACCAGGCCGCCGCTGACCTGCGGCAGCGCGCGCACGCCGGTGAGCTGGCCGAGTTCGGCGCGCAGGCCGTCGGCGACGTCGGCGGTGCTGACGTCGCGCTTGTCCCAGTCCTGCAGGAACACCGCGATGCGGCCGGTGTGCATTTCCTCGCTGGCGCCGAAACCGCCGGGCACGCGCGGGTTGTAGCGCTGGATGGTCTTGTCCGGGCCGACGTGCGCGGCGACGATCTTCTCGACCTGCTGGACCTGCTTGACGGTGTAGTCGAAGCCGGCGCCTTCCGGGCCGATGATGGAGATCTGGAACGAACCGCGGTCTTCCGGCGGCGCGAGCTCGGAGGGCACGTAGCGGAACAGGCCGTAGCTGAGCCCGATCGCGACCAGCATCAGGATGCCGAACAACCAGGGCCGCTCGACGCTGCGGTCGAGCCAGCGCCGGTAGCGGCGGCTCACTCCGTCCAGGCGCGCGTTGACCCAGCGATTGATCGGGTTGGATTTTTCCTCGCTGTGCGGACGCACCAGCTTGGACGACATCATCGGCGTCAGGGTTAGCGCCACGAACGCCGAGATCGCGACCGCGCCGGCCAGGGCCACCGACAACTCGCGGAACAGGCGACCGGTATTGCCCTCCATGAAGCCCACCGGCAGGAACACCGCCACCAGCACCGCGGTGGTCGCGATCACCGCGAACGCGACCTGCTTGGTGCCGCGCGCGGCGGCGACCAGTTTGGGTTCGCCCAGGTCGGCGCGGCGCTGGATGTTCTCCAGCACCACGATGGCGTCGTCGACCACCAGGCCGATACACAAGACCAGGGCGAGCAGGGTCAGCAGGTTGATCGAGAAGCCGAACAGGTACAGCGGAATGAAGGCGGCGATCAGGCACACCGGCACCGTCACCGCCGGAATCAGGGCGGCGCGGAAACTGCCCAGGAACAGCCAGATCACGATCAGCACCAGCACGATCGCCTCGGCCAGGGTGTGATACACGCGCTCCACCGCCGACTCGATGAACACCGTGGTGTCGAAGGCGACGAAGATGTCGGTGCCCTGCGGCAGCGAGGGCCGGATGGTGTCGGCGGCCTTGCGCACGGCCAGGGCCACGTCGAGGCTGTTGGCGGTGGAGGTCTTGACTATGCCCAGGCCGATGTTGGGCTCGCCGTTGCTGCGGTAGTAGGCGCGGCGCTCGGCCGAGTCGAGCTGGATCTTGGCAACGTCGCCCAGACGTACCACGTAGCCGTCGGCGCCCTTGCGCAGCGGAATCTGGGCGAAGTCCTCGGGCTTCTGGTAGCTGCGCGCCACGCGCAGGGTGAAGTCGCGGGTTTGCGATTCGATGCGTCCGGCCGGCAGCTCGACGTTCTCGGCGCGCAGCGCGGCCTCGACCTCGTTGACGGTGATGTCGCGCGCGGCCAGGGCGTCGCGGTCCAGCCAGATCCGCATCGCGTAGCGCTGCTGGCCGCCGATGCGGACCTGGGCCACGCCGTCCACCGACGACAGGCGATCGACCACGTAGCGCTCCGCGTAGTCGGACAGCTGCAGCGTGTCCATCTGCTTGGAGCTCATGTTGAGCCAGATGATGGGGTCGGCGTCGCTTTCGACCTTCTCGATCTGCGGCGGGTCGGCCTCCTCGGGCAGGCGGTTGGTGACCCGGCTGACCGCGTCGCGCACGTCGTTGGCGGCGGCTTCGATCTCGCGCTGCAGGGTGAACTCGATGCTGATCGAGGCGCGTCCGTTGACGCTGCGCGACTCGATGGTTTCGATGCCTTCGATGCCGGCCAGCGCATCCTCCAGCACCTGGGTGATGCGGGTTTCGACCACCGCCGCCGAGGCGCCCGGATAGGTCACGTCGACCGAGACGATGGGCGGATCGATCGCCGGCAGTTCGCGCAGGGTCAGGCGCGAGAACGCCATCACGCCCAGGGTGATCAGCAGCAGGCTCATCACGGTGGCGAACACCGGACGGCGGATCGAGAGATCGGAGATGTTCATCGTCGCTCAGCCCCGCGACGCGCTGAAGCGGCAAGCCATGCGCGGGCGCTCAACCATTGCCGGCGCCCTTCGCGGCCGCGGCCGGCTTGGCGCCGCCCTCGACCACCTTGCTGCCCACGCGCAGCTTGCCGGTGCCGTCCACCACCACGCGCTCGCCGGCCTTGAGGCCTTCGACGATCTCGGCCAGACCTTCGCGGCGCGTGCCGATCTTGACGTCGGCGCGCTCGACCGCGCCGTCGGGCTTGACCCGATACACGAAGGAATCGTTGCCGACCTGGACCACCGCGATTTCCGGAATCAGCAGGGCCTGGCGCTGCGGACGCTCCAGGGTGATCTGGACCAGCATGCCCGGACGCAGCACGCGGTCGTCGTTGGCGAAGTCGCCGCGCACGGTGATCGCGCGCGTGGTCGGATCGACGCGCGCGTCGACGGTGCTGACCTGACCTTCGAAGGCGCGGCCCGGATAGGCGGCGCTGGTGCCGCTGAGGTGCTGGCCCGGCGCGATGTCGGCCAACAGGGTTTCCGGCACCGGGAAATCGACGTAGACGCGCGCGGTGTCGTCCAGGGTCGCGATCGGCGTGCCCGGCGTGACCAGCGAACCCGGACTGACCTGGCGGATGCCGAGCACGCCGCCGAACGGCGCGCGGATCACCCGGTTGTCGAGATCGGCGGCCATCTGCGCCACGCGCGCGCGCGCCGCGTCGCGGGTGGCGCGCTGGGTATCCAGGGCCGAGCGCGCGATCAACTGCTGCCCCGCCAGTTCGGTCTGACGCTGGTACAGGCTGTCGGCTTCCTTGGCGGTGGCCTGGGCCTGTTCCAACGCGGCCTGCTGCGCCTGGCCGGTCAGGGTGATCAGCGGCGCGCCCGCGGCGACCACGTCGCCGCTATCGAAATGCACGCGCTGCACGGTCTCGCTGACCTTGGCGGTCACGGTCACCGATTCGCGCGCCTTGACGTTGCCCAGCGCTTGCACGGTGTCGTTCCAGGGCCGCATCGCGGCGGCCTGGATGGTCACCGGCACCGGCCGGTCGCCGCCGCCACCGGGTTGGCGTTCCTCGCCCTTGCTGCAGGCCGCCAAGGCCAGTACGACAACGAGCGTGCAGCCGACGCGGGAGCAAGCTGCACGGAATCCGGGGGCAAGGCGCATGCGGTTCTCTGAACGGGGAACACGGGAGGGAGGCTGGACGCAGGGCCGCAACAGGCGCGTGTAGGCCCAGCCGGGCGATTCTAGCGGCCCTGCGTTAACGTTCGCGTGGGCCATTGGTTGACGCCTGGCGAGCCCCGACATGCCCGTGTGGCCGGATGAAGCCGCTCGGCGCGTGTAAGGTTTGCCGAATGTGGCGGATCGCCCGCAACCGCGCCTCGGGCCGGCGCTAGCCCGCCCCGCCCGCCTGCACTCCTACTCCCGCCCCCGCTCAGGAGCCGTACGCCATGATCCACGACAGCATTCTCGACACGATAGGCCGCACGCCGATCGTGCGCCTGCACCGCATCGCGCCCTCGCACGTGACCTTGTACGCCAAGGTCGAATCCTTCAATCCCGGCGGCTCGGTCAAGGACCGCCTGGCGATCGCGATCATCCTCGACGCCGAAGCGCGCGGCCTGCTCAAGCCCGGCGACACCGTGGTCGAAGCGACCTCGGGCAACACCGGCGTGGCCTTGGCGATGGTGTGCGCGGCGCGCGGCTACAAGTTCGTGGCGACGATGGCGGAAACCTTCTCGATCGAGCGTCGCAAGCTGATGCGCGCGTACGGGGCCAAGGTGATCCTGACCCCGGCCGCCGAGCGCGGCAGCGGCATGGTCCGGCGCGCCGAAGAACTGGCCAAGCAGCACGGCTGGTTCTTCGCCCGCCAATTCCAGAACCCGGCCAATCCGGCCTATCACCGCCAGACCACCGCGGCCGAAATCCTGCAGGACTTCGCCGGCCGCCGGCTCGATCACTTCGTCACCGGCTGGGGCACCGGCGGCACCCTGACCGGCGTCGGCGAGATGCTGAAACTGGCGCGGCCGGAAGTGCGCGTGACGGTGTCCGAACCGGCCGGCGCGTCGCTGCTCAGCGGCAAGGAATGGCAACCGCACAAGATCCAGGGCTGGACCCCGGACTTCATCCCCGAGGTGCTCAACCCGCAGGCCGCCGACGCGATCCTGCCGGTCGACGACCTGCTCGCGCGCGACACCGCACGCCGGCTCGCGGCCGAGGAGGGCGTGTTCGTCGGCATTTCCGCCGGCGCCACCGTGGCCGCAGCGCTCGAGCTCGCGCAAGGCGCGGCGCCGGGCTCGGTGATCCTGGCCATGCTGCCTGACACCGGCGAGCGCTACCTCAGCACCCTCCTGTTCGAAGGCGTCAACGAAGGCTCCGACGACGAATGGCTGGCCAGCCTGTCCTGAGTCCCGCGCGCTGAGCCGCGCACGCATGCAGCCTTCGGCGCGCAACCTGCTGCTGTCCAACGCCGCGACCCTGGTCGCGGCGTTGGTGCTGCACTGGAACGTGGGTTGGCTGTTGTGGGCGTACTGGATACAGAGCGTGATCGTGGGCTACTACGCCCGCGAGCGCATGCTGAATCTGCGCGAGTTCAGCACCGAGGGCTTCACCTCCGGCGGCCAGCGGGTGCCGGAGAACGAGGCCGGCAAGCGCTCGACCGCGCGCTTCTTCGTCTTCCACTACGGCTTCTTCCACCTGGGCTATCTGGTGTTCCTGTTCGCCCAGCACCGCGTATCCGGCATGTTCGACTGGCTGGTGCTGGTGGCCTGCGGCGTCTCGTTCGCGCTGTCGCAGCGCAAGACCTACGAGGTCCAGCACGCGGCCGATCTGCGCGGACGGCCCAACCTGGGCGCGCTGATGTTCACGCCCTATCTGCGCGTGCTGCCGATGCACCTGACCATCCTGTTCGGCGCCGGCGGCCACGGCACGTTCGCGCTGCTGGTGTTCTGCGCGCTCAAGACCGCCTCGGACCTGGGCCTGGACGCGATCGACCGGCGCATGGCCGAACGCGCCGCGCTCCAGCGGCCGGCGACGCGCGGCGACACCGCACGCGAGGAGTAGGCGTTCGACTCGTAGGGTGCGGTGAGCGCAGCGAACCGCATCGAGCGCTCGATTGGAGCGTCGCACGGTGCGGTTCGCTGCGCTCACCACACCCTACGGGGCGGTCGAAGTCGAGGCGTTGCGGCATCCAGCGCGACGCCAGCGCCGGCGCTCGTGTAGGAGCGGCGTGAGTCGCGATCCCCAGTCGCGGGGTTGCGCGGAGCCCGTGGAGTCCAATCGCGGCTCACGCCGCTCCTACAGGAAGCGAAGCCGCGACACCGGCCGTAGGATGCGGTGAGCGCGGCGAACCGCATCGCCGCGATGCCGCGACAGCGAAGCGATTCGCTGCACCCCCTTACGGTCGAGTCCGAGCTTCGCGGGCGTCTACAGCCAGCCCGCTTCCCACAGATAGCCGACCGTCGCGATCGCGACGGCCAGCAGGGCGTACACCACCAGCTTGCGGTCGCTTTCGTCGTGCTGCACGGTCGGCGTGCGCACTGAGATCACACTGGGGCGCGCGCTGGCGGCATTGTGCGCCACCGTTGCAGTCTTGGTGTGCGCGTGCAGATGCGCGTCGACGCGCTCTTTGGCCGTGCGCAGGTCCACGCCGGATTGGTGCAGGACCTTGATCGCTTCGATGGTCTTGCCCTGCGACAGGGCCAGCAAGGCGGCCGCGGGCAGGCCGCCCTGCGCCGTCGGCGCGGCCTTGGGCTTGGACGTGGCGTGGGACGAGGTGCCGCCGCTGGGCAAGGGTCGGCTGTCGCGCCAGGCCTCGACCGCTTCCTTGGCCAGGCGCAGTTCGATCCGGCCATTGGCGTCGCGCACCAGCTTGATCGCGGCGATCAGATCGCCACGCGCGACCGCCGCGGCGGCTTCCGGGGAAATCGCGACCTTCTTGGAATCCGCCATGCCGCGCTGCCTCCCGCATCGACTGGCCTCAGTCTACTCGGCTTTGGCGGGAGACCCGATTAGCCCGATAGCGCTAGGCGGGGCGGGGATGCGCGCGCCGCCGGCGCATGACGGTCGAGGTTCGCCGGCCCCTGCCCTGCCGGCTCTGGAAAACTGGGCGGGGACGCGCAAGCGCGTTGCGTGCGCGCTTCATCGGTCGCCGCGCGCGCCCTCCTCCCGCTCGCGGGAGTAGGGAAACGGAACGGAAAACGCCGGCACGAGGCCGGCGTTTTCGCTACAGCGGGCGACGGGATTACGCGGCCGACTGCCACTGGCCCAGCGCGGCCAGGCCGTTGTCGCGCGCACGCGCGAACACGGTCTGCTGCGCCGAGGCGACGTTGTTGACCAGGTCCTGCGACCACAGCTTGAGCGCGGCCGACTGCATGGCGCGGCCGTAGGAGAACGACAGCGGCCACGGATTCGGGCCCATGCGGTTCATCGCGTCCAGGTGCGCGGTGGCGGCTTCGTCGGACTGGCCGCCGGACAGGAACACGATGCCCGGCAGGGTCGCCGGCACGGTCGACTTCAGGCACTGCAGGGTGGCGGCGGCGACTTCCTCGACGCTAGCCTGCTCGTCGCAGGTCGAACCCGGCAGCACCATCGAGGCCTTCAGGATGGTGCCTTCCAGCATCACGCTCTGCTCGTACAGCGCGCCGAACAGCGAGCGCAGCACGACCTCGGTGACTTCGAAGCAGGTGTCGATGTCGTGGCTGCCGTCCATGATCACTTCCGGCTCGACCATCGGCACCAGGCCCTGCTCCTGGCAGAGCGCGGCGTAGCGCGCCAGGGCGTGGCTGTTGGCTTCGATGCAGGTGCCGGACGGGATGTCGTCGCCGATGTTGATGACCGCGCGCCACTTGGCGAAACGCGCGCCGAGCTTGTAGTACTCCTCCAGGCGCGCGCGCAGGCCGTCCAGGCCCTCGGTGACCACTTCGCCCGGGAAACCGGCCAGCGGCTGCGGGCCCTTGTCGACCTTGATGCCCGGGATGATGCCGTTGTCGGCCATCAGCTTGGTGAACGGCACGCCGGCCTTGGTCGACTGACGGATGGTTTCGTCGTACAGGATCGCGCCGGAGATGTAGTCGCCCAGCTTGGGCGTGCTCAGCAGCAGCTCGCGGTAGGCGCGGCGCTGCTCTTCGCTGTTCTCGATGCCGACGCCGGCGAAGCGCTTGGCGATGGTGGCGTTGGACTCATCGATGGCGATGATGCCCTTGCCCGCGGCGACCATGGCCTGGGCGGTTTCGGCAAGCTGTTCGATGCTCATGGACATCCTGGGGAGCGGTGGGAAGCCCGCAATTATAGCGGCTGGCGACGGCAGCCGCCCCCGCGCGCCGTTCAGACCCGCCAGTCCGTTGCGGGGCCTGGCGGTAACCGTTTTCAAGTCGAGCCGCGCGGCACCGCAAAGGTGTGCCGCGGGCCGGCACGCCCGGCCAGGCTCAGAGCTCGCCCAGACCCTCGGCGCAGCCGCCGGCGCCGACCTGGAGCAGGCGCAGGGTGTTGGTGGCGCCGTGCTGTTCCATGGTGTCGCCGCTGGTGAAGATCACGCGCTCGTCGATCGCCAGCTTGCCGCTGTCGAACAGCTGCTTGACCGCGCTGCGCGCGGCATCGCGCGAGGCCAGGCCGCGGCTGTCGAAATCGATCGGGTAGACGTCGCGCATCAGGGCCATGCGCCGGCGCGCGCCGTCGTGGCGCGAGAAGGCGTAGATCGGCGAGTTGGAGCGGAAGCGCGACAGGAAGCGCGCGGTGCCGCCGGACTCGGTCATGGCCACGATCGCGCGCACGCCGATGTGCTCGGACAGGAACATCGCCGCCATCGCGATCGCCTGGTCGGCGCGCTCGAGGTTGCGCGGCGCGGCTTCGAAATCGGTGTCGTGGTCGAACTGGCGCTCGGCGCCCAGGCAGATGCGCGCCATCGCCTCCACCGCCTTGATCGGATAGCGGCCGGCCGCGGATTCCTGCGACAGCATCACCGCGTCGGTGCCGTCGATCACCGCGTTGGCCACGTCCAGCACTTCGGCGCGGGTCGGGATCGGGCTGTCGACCATGGACTGCAACATCTGGGTGGCGGTGATGACCACGCGGTTGCGCGCCAACGACTCGCGAATGATCTTCTTCTGCAGGCCGGGCAGCTCGGCGTCGCCGATCTCCACGCCCAGGTCGCCGCGCGCGACCATGACCACGTCGCTGGCTTCGACTATTTCGGCCAGGTTCTCGATCGCTTCGGCGCGCTCGATCTTGGACACCAGCGCGGCGTCGCTGCCGGCGGCGCGCGCGATCCTGCGGGCCTCGTTCATGTCCTCGGCGTTGCGGCAGAACGAGACCGCGATGAAGTCGGCGCCAAGCTCGGCCGCGACCGCGATCAGCTCCTTGTCGCGCTCGGTCAGCGCGCCCAGCGACAGGCCGCCGCCCTGCTTGTTCAGGCCCTTACGGTCCGACAGCGCGCCGTCGTTGAGCACGGTGGTGACGATGCGCTGGCCTTCGACCGCGCCCACGCGCAACTGCAGCAGGCCGTCGTCGAGCAGCAGCACGTCGCCGGGTTTGACGTCGTTGGGCAGGCCCAGGTAGCTCACCCCGACCTCGCGCAGGCTGCCGGGCGGCGCGTCGGTGCTGGCGACCAGGTCGAAGCGGTCGCCGGCCTTGAGCAAGACCTTGCCGTCGGCGAAACGCTCGATGCGGATCTTCGGGCCCGGCAGATCGGCCAGGATGCCGACCTCCACCCCGACCCGCTGCGCGGCTTCGCGCACCGCGGTCGCGCGCGCGATCTGCGAGGACGGATCGCCGTGCGAGAAATTGAGTCGGACCACGTCGACGCCCGCGGTCAGCAGGGCGTCGAGCACGCCCGGCGGATCGGTGGCCGGGCCCAGGGTGGCGAGGATCTTGGTGCGACGAGGATTGGCGAGCATGGCAGACTGCGGTTCCGTGACTGCGGGCCACGCTAGCACAGCTGCCGCGTCCTTCCATCGGTTCCGCCCGCATGTCCGCTCCGATCCGAGACGAATCCGCCGAACGCGACGACCTGCCCCTGCTGCGCGGCGAGCGCCTGCGCCTGCGCGGCTTCCGCAGCGACGACCTGGGCGATTTCTACGCCCTGCACGCCGATCCAGCGGTGATGCGCTATTGGAGCTTCCCGGCCTGGACCCAGCGCAGTCAGGCCGAGGACTACCTGGCGCGCGCGATCGCCGCGCGCTCGCACGACAGCATGCTGTGCTGGGCGATCGCGCTGCGCGACAGCGACCGCCTGATCGGCGCGGCGACCCTGTTCGACATCCATCGCGAACAGGGCCGGGCCGAGATCGGTTATGCGCTGCGGTCGGCGCATTGGGGCCGGGGTTACGCGCAGGAGGCCCTGCAGCTGGTGATGGAGCATGCCTACGACCGCCTGGGGCTGCGCCGCCTCGAGGCCGACATCGACCCGCGCAACCAAGCCTCGTGCCGGCTGGTGGAGCGCCTGGGATTCCGCCGCGAGGGCGTGCTGCTGGAGCGCTGGCAGGTCGCCGGCGAATGCCAGGATTCGGCGATCTACGGCCTGCTCGCGCGCGAGTGGCAGGCCCGCGGCGATTGAGCGGGCACCGTAGGGTGCGGTGAGCCGTCAGGCGAACCGCATCGTCGCGTAGCTACGGTGCGCAGCGCCTGGGCCGGGAATGCGTAACGATGCGGTTCGCTGCGCTCACCGCATCCTACGAGGCGCCGGCACGAGGCGCCGGTATGGCGTGCGGGTGCGAGCAGCGATGGCGCACCGCGAGACCGCAGGATGCGGTGAGTCCTGCCACGAAGCGCGGCGTCGTCGTAGGCCAGCACCCAGCGCGCGCGCCGACCGTGCTCGATGACCGGGGTTCGCTGGACTCACCGCATCCTACGTGGGAGAGGAGGCGACGCGGCATGCGGCCTTCGCGCTCACGGTGGCGCGAACGTCGCGCGATGCCGCGCGCGGCTGCGGGACCAACGCGACGCTGGCGTCAGTCGCAGATCCAGGTGTTGCGGGTGTAGTGGGCGGTACGCAGGCCCCAGGACACGTACTGGCCGCCGCAGTTGGCGGTGGCGCCGCCGACCTCGTTGCCGGCGTCGTCGAAATAGATCACCGAATAGCCTTCGCCGGCGCGCCCGGCGACGGCGACGCCGGCCATGAGCAAGCCGAGCAAGGCGACGGCGATCGAGGTATTCCGGAACACACTGCCCTTGCGACGCATGGTGCGGACTCCGTGTCTGCGCGATCGGACGACCGCAACTAGACGCTACCCCCGGCGCGCGCCGCAAACCTTGACCCGCTTCACAGCAGGGCACGTGAATGGCACAAATTGCGTGCATCGGCACATCCGCAGCCGCGCGCGCCGACGCGCGGTGCGGTCGGCGGGTCCGGAATGCTGCGCCACGGAATGCGCTGGCGCAGCTCGCGGTCGCGTAGGCCTGGGCTCAGGCCGCGAGCAGCGCCGGCAACTGCTGCGGCGTCGCCGCCAGCAGGTGCGCGCCGGCCTGGCGCAGTTCGTGCTCGCCGCCGAAGCCCCAGAGCACGCCGATGTTGCGCATGCCGTGGTGGCGCGCGCCCTCGATGTCCATGCGCCGGTCGCCGATCATCCAGCAGTCCTGCGGCGTCAGCGCGAAGCGCCGCAGCGCCTCGGCGATCAGCTCGGGCTTGTCGCTGAGGCTGCCGTCCATGGTCGAACCGATCACGTCGTCGAAGCGGTGCCCGAACGGCAGGTGCTCGATGATCTTGCGCGCGTGCGGCTCGTTCTTGGCGGTCACGATCGCCAGGCGATGGCCGGCCGCATGCAGCGATTCCACGGTCTGTTCGATGCCGGCGTAGACCTCGTGCTCGGCCCAGCCGTGGCTCTCGAAGCGCTCGCGGTAGTGCTCGACCGCGCGTTCGACCTGGGCCGGCTCGGCGAACAACGGCCCGAAGCTGGTGCGCAGCGAGGGGCCGATCCAGCGCCGCAGTTCCGACTCGGGCGGCACCGGCTGGTCCATCCGGGTCAACGCATGGGCGACGCAGCGGGTGATGCCGACCGCCGAGTCGATCAGGGTGCCGTCGAGGTCGAAGAACAGCGTCGGCGTGGCCGCGGCCACGCTCAGGCGCCCGCCTGCTTGAGCGCGGCGACCGCCGGCAGTTCCTTGCCTTCGAGGAACTCGAGGAAGGCGCCGCCGCCGGTGGAGATGTAGCTGACGTCGTCGGCGATGCCGTACTTGTCGACCGCTGCCAGGGTGTCGCCGCCGCCGGCGATCGAGAACGCCTTGGACGCGGCGATCGCGCGCGCCAGGGCCTGCGTGCCGTGACCGAAGGCGTCGAACTCGAACACGCCGACCGGGCCGTTCCAGACCACGGTGCCGGCGTTCTTGATCAGCTCGGCGTAACGCGCGGCGGTGTCCGGGCCGATGTCGAGGATCATGTCGTCATCGCCCACCGCGTCCACCGCCTTGACCGTGGCCGGCGCGTCGGCGGCGAAGGCCGGCGCCACCACCACGTCGGTGGGCACCGGGATATCGGCGCCGCGCGCCTTGGCGTCGGCCATGATCTGGGTGGCGGTGCCGATCAGGTCGGTTTCGACCAGCGACTTGCCGACCTTGTGGCCGAGCGCGGCGATGAAGGTGTTGGCGATGCCGCCGCCGACGATCAGCTGATCGACCTTGCCGACCAGCGAGGACAGCAGCTCCAGCTTGGTCGAGACCTTGGAGCCGGCGACGATCGCCAGCAGCGGACGCGCCGGGTTGTCCAAGGCCTTGGCCAGCGCATCGAGCTCGGCCATCAGCAGCGGGCCGCCGGCGGCGAGCTTGGCCTGGCGGATCACGCCGTGGGTCGAGGCCTGGGCGCGGTGGGCGGTGCCGAAGGCGTCCATCACGAACACGTCGCACAGCGCGGCGTACTGCTTGGACAGGGCTTCGTCGTCCTTGCCCTCGCCCACGTTCATGCGGCAGTTCTCCAGCAGCACCAACTGGCCGGGGTGCACGTCCACGCCGTCGACCCAGTTCTTGATCAGCGGCACCTCAATGCCCAGCAGCTGCGACAGGCGCGCGGCCACCGGCGCCAGCGAATCGGCCTCGCTCCACACGCCTTCCTTGGGCCGGCCCAGGTGCGAGGTCACCATCACCGCCGCGCCTTTTTCCAGCGCCAGCCTCAGGGTCGGCAGCGCCGCCAGGATGCGTTGTTCGGAGGTGATGCGGCCGGCGTCGATCGGCACGTTGAGATCTTCTCGGATCAGCACGCGCTTGCCGGCGAGATCGAGATCGGTCATGCGGACGATGGACACGTAAGGCCTCCTGGGCACGGACATAAGGGGGAAGGCGGCGCGCGCAGGGTCGGCCGCCGTAGCCCGATAGTGTAAAGGCCGGGATTTGGGATTCGGGATTTGTGATTCGAAAAAGCAAAAAAGCCCGCGTTTGCGGGCTTTTGCTCTTGCCGTAACGAATCCCGATTCCCGATTCCCGAATCCCGGCTCTCCAAATCACGCCGCCGGCGGCGCGCTCCCGCGCAACAGACTGAAAGCGAAGCCGGCGACCACCAGCGCGCCCAGCACCAGCACCGCCCACAGCAGCCAGGTGCGCCAGTTGCGCTCGGGCTCCGGCGCCTGCAGCGCGGCCGCGCCGGCCAGGGCCTTCATCGCACCCAGGCTGGCCTCGGCCGGGCGCCAATCGGCGCCGCGGCCCTGTTGCAGCGCCATCATCGCCTGCGGCAGCGGCAGATCGTCGCGTGCGGTGCGCGCGCTGCCGGCGACCAGGGCGTAAGGCGGCGCGCCCTGGGCGATGAAGACCACCATCTCCGATTGATAACCCAGGCGCAGGGTCGGCTCGGCCGGCACCGCCGCATCGGCGCGCAGGCGCCAATAGCGGTCGTCGGTACGCGCCGTCAAGGCGCGCGAGGACGAGCGACCGTCGGCGCCGACCCGGAAGGCGGTCCAGGTGTCCAGGCGGCGCTGCCAAGGCGCATCGGTCTGGTCGCGGCTTTCCAGGGTCCAGCGCACCGCGTAGTTGCCGGGCAGCGCGACGTCGATGCGCTGGATCGGGAAGCGGCCGTCGAGTTCGAATTCGAAACGCGCGCCCTTGTCCTTGGCCCCTTCGGCGGCCAGGCGCTGGCCCTTGAGCTGGCGCCAGCGCAGCGGCGCGGGATCGGCACTGGCGCTGAGCTCGGCGCTGACCGCGCGGATCGGCGCCACCGCATCGGGATTAAGCGGGCTCAGGCGCAGATAGCGCGCACGCAAGCCATTGGTCTCGAACGCGATTCGGCGCTGCAGCAAACGCCGACCGCCCTGCTCCAGGTCGACCAGGCGCCCGTTCGCGGCGACCTCGCGCCAGCGCTCGAGATCGTCGCTGGCCTCGACCCGATAAGCCGCGTCCAGCGCGGTGCCCGGCGCCCAATCCAGCTCCAGCGCGCGGATCGGCGTGCGCACGGTGCTGGCGTCGATCAGCAAGGCGGTCTGCGGGCCGGTCGCAGTGGCGCGGCCGATGCCGCGCGCCTCGACCCGGCGCAGGCGTCCGTCGGCCTCGACCTCGCTGACCAGCTGCCAGTCCTGCGCGCCGCCGGCCGCGCGCGCGGGCAAGGCGAACCAGGGCAGGCTGACCTTGCTGGTCGCGCGCACGTCGTTGGCGCCAGGCCGGTAAATCGCCGCGGGCACCGGATTGCCGGTGCCGTCGATCACGTCGACGTCGCGCAGGCCGGACTGGCGCGCCTGCAGATAGACCGCATCGTCCAGCACGACGCGGTAAGCGCCCGCGTCCGCGCTGCTCAGTTGCAAGGGCCATTGCTGGGCATAGTCGTCGCGCGGCCCGGCCAGGCCCAGCGCGGGCCACAAGACGAAGGCGATGCTCGCTACTGCGCGGACCAGGCTCATGCCGACATCTCCGAAGGGGGCTCTGCGGGTGCATCGCTCGTCGCCGGCGGCGCCGGCGCGAGGTAACCGACCAGGGTGCACAACAGGCCGTAAGCGATGAAGGACGCGATTCCGAGCAGGTTGCCCAGGTGGGTGCGGTCGACGAACACCAGCTTGGCCAGCACCACCGCCATCAGCACCGCGCCGGCCAGCCACAGCCCACGCTGGCCGCGACGCGAGCCGATCACCCAGCCGAGCACGCCGAGCAGGCTCCAGACCACGGTCAGGCTGGTCTGGACCAGGCCGGTGCGGTACATCGACCCATCCCAAGGCACGCCGCCCCAGTGGTGGGTGGCGCGCAGGGTGATCGCGGTGATCAGGGCGAAGCCCGCGGCCGCGAGCAGCGGCACCCGGCGCGCGCGCAGATCGTCCGGCGCCGACGGCGAGGCCAGCCAGAACGCGAACAGCGCCAGCACCGCGAGCTGGATCAGGTCCAGCGGATTGAGCAGCGGCACCCAGGGCAGCGGCGCGCTGCCGCCGGGCTGGCCCAGCACGACGATGGCGCCCAGCGCCAGAGCGAACACGAAGCTGCCCTGGACCACGCCGCGCCATTGCCGGAAGCGCTCGCTCAGCGGCGGCGCGACGGCTTCGGGCCGCCACTGCAGGGCCGCCGCCATCAGCAGGAACGGCAGCGCAAGCGCGGCCCAGGTCCAGCCGTCGCCGACGGTGGCGCGGCCGACGAACTCGTGCAGCGACAGACTGGCCGCCAGCGGCCAGGCCCACAGCCAGGCCGCGTGCGCGAACGCGAGCTCAGCGCCGGCGCGATCGCGCAGGCAGCGCAGCGCGCGCAAGCCCGCGAGCGCGTACACCAACCAGGCGGCGAGGCCATAACCGGCGAACGGATGCAGATGCGCGGTTTCCTGCACGAGCGCCAGCGGCAAGGCCGCGGCCAGGCCCAGCGCGACCGTCCACGACAGCGCGCGCGTGGGCAGGCGGCGGTAGGCTTCCGCGGCCAGCCAGGCGGTGAACGCGACGAAGGCCAGGCTGGCGTCGGCGCGCAAGTCGGACAGCAGGAAGCGGTCGAACTCGCCCCAGGCGTTGCCGCACCACCAGGCCAGGCCCCACAGGTAATACATCAAGGCCGGATTGCGCTGCTCGGCGCGGCGATAGCTCCAGGCGCTGGCGAAACCGGCCAGCGCGATCAGCAAGGCACCCATGAAGCGCGCGTTGAGCACCGCGGTCAGCGGTTCGGGGCCGTCGCTGATGCCGATCAGGAAACCGCCGGCGGCGAACAGCTGCAAGGCCAGGCCGGCCAGCTGCGGCAAGATGCGCTGCTGACGCAGGCCCAGCCACACCAGCGCCGCGCCTTCGACCGCGAACACGCAGGCGGTGGTTTGCGCCGACAGCGCCAAGGGCACGGCCAGGGTCGCGAAACCGACCGCGAGCAAGGCATACGGCGTGGCCAGCGCAACGAAGTGCTCGCGGCGCTTGAGCCACCAGGCCAGCGCCGCATACAGCACGGCCAGGCCCAGCGCGCAGAACGCCAGCGGCATGCGCTCGCCTTCGAGCAGGCCGGCCTGCAGCGAGAACGCGACCAGCGGCGTGCCGAACACCAGGCAGCCGTCGATGAAATCGCGCCGTCCCGCGGCCTGGCGCCAGGCGTAGAGGATGGGGATCAGCAGATAGAAGACGAAGAACAGCAGCAGGAAGGGTTCGGTGCTGGCGAAGTCCGCGCTGCGATAGCGCAGTACGCCCCAGGCGGTGCCGATGCCGAAGGTGAACACGAAGCCGAGCAGGTTGAGCGCGCGCCACGGCCGCCACCAGGCGATCACGAAGATCGCCGCATTGAGCACGGCGTAGTAACTGAACAAGGCGACATGGTTGCCCTGCCCGGTCGACAGCCAGATCGGCGCCATGAAGCCGGCGAAGATGCCCAGCAGCGCCAGCGCGATCGCGTTCTGGCGCACCGCCAGCACGCCGGCGCCGGCGACCAGCACGATGCTGAGCGCGAACGCGGGCCCGGCCTCGATCAGCCCGTACAGTTTGAACGCCGCGAACACCACCAGTAGCAGCACGCCGATCGCGCCGCCCTGCAGGCTCAGCGCGAAGCTGCGCTTGCGTTCGCGCTGGCGCCAGCCGAACACCAGCCCGGCCAGCGCGGCCAGGGCGATGCCGGCCAGGCGGAACTCGATCGGGAAGCGCATCCAGCCCTGATCGGTGGCGTACTTGAGCAGCGCGGCCACGCCGGCGAACAGCACCAGCATGCCGACCTTGACCGGCACGTTGCCTTCGGTGAACCAGCGCTTGACCGCGCCGACCATGCGCTCGATAGGATCCGGCTGCGCGGGCGCGCGCACCTGGGCGCGCGCGGCGCGGGCGGGCTCGGCGCGCGGCGACTCCTCGAAGATCGGACGCGGCGCCGAGGCGGGCAACGGCGGCGGCAGCGCCGAGGCCGGTTCGGCCGCCGGCGTCGGAGCGGCTGGTTCGCCGGGAATCGTGCGCGGCGGCGGGCCCGGGGGCGTGCTCGAGACGGGGCTGGGCGGCGGCGATACGGGTGCGGGCGGCAGCGGCGCGTCGCGCATGAGCTCGCCCAGGGTCGGTTCGCGCTCGCCGGGCTGCTCTTCGGCCACAGCGACGGCCGCCGTCGGCCGCGCGGCGGCGCGCTGCGCGAGTTCGGCGATGCGCGCCTCCAACAGCCCGACCCGGGCCTTGAGCCCGGAGATCGATACCAAGGCGATGATCAACAGCACCGGCACGGCCAGCAGCACCAGCACCAACAACGCCAACAGACCCTCCATCGCGCCCCATCCCTGTCCTTGTCGCCACGCACGTTAACACCAAGCGCGGCGCCGCAACGGCGCCGAAGTTTTTGTTGCGAATCTGCGGTCGCTCACCACATATCGTGTTGACGGATCGGGGCACCCCTAATATGTTGTGCCTGTCGGTGCCGATCGCGAGATCGGCTTAAAAGGGAAGCCGGTGCGGACCCGCCCCGAAAGGGCGGCGACAAAGCCGGCGCTGCCCCGCAGCGGTATGGGAAACGAACGCGGTCATTGCACTGGGCGCCCGGCGCCTGGGAAGCGGCCGCCAGTAGGCGTAGCAGGAACGAGTCGAGAGTAACGAGCACCCATTCGTTACTCGTTGCTCCCGACTCGTTCCTGGCTACAAGTCCCGAGCCCGAAGACCTGCCGACAACCGCGCGTCGCACACCGCGCGGTACCGGCTCAGGAGTCTTCGGGGGAAGACGGCCGGTGTCGCCCCGCCACGGTTCGCCGTCGCGGTCCGCGGTCCGTCTCGGCCCGCGCGACACCCTGTCGTCATCCTCGAACACTTCGCGCCCGCGGGGGCGCAAGCCGCAACGCCGACCCTCGGCGTTGCGTCTGCGTCCGCGCACGTCGGCCCTCGTGGGAAGGCCGACGACCCGTGCGCCCACGCATCGGAGCCCCTATGACCACCACCACCGAAGCGCCCGCCGTTGCGAGCACCTCCCCCGCCCCCACCGTCGCCGAGGCATCGGCGCGCAAGCCCGACGCCGCGCCCGGCTTCGCCCTGACCCCGCCGGCGGCCAACCTCACCATGAGCGTGACCAAGCGCAGCGGTCGCCGCGAACCGGTCGACCTCAACAAGATCGTGCGCGCGGTCACCCGCTGCGGCGAGGGCCTGTACGCGGTCGATCCGATGCGCGTGGCCACCCGCACCATCTCCGGCCTGTACGACGGCGCGACCACGCGCGAGCTGGACGAACTATCGATCCGCACCGCCGCCCTGCTCACCGCCGAGGAGCCCGAGTACGGCCGCCTCGCCGCGCGCCTGCTCAGCAACGTGATCGAGAAGGAAGTCGCCGGCATCGAGATCCACGCGTTCTCGCAGTCGGTCGTGCGCGGCCACGAGTTGGGCCTGATCAACGACCGCCTGTTGACTTTCGTGCAGGCCAACGCGCGCAAGCTCAACGACGCCATCGACCGCAGCCTGGACGCGCGCTTCGACTACTTCGGCCTGCGCACCCTGTACGACCGCTACCTACTGCGCCATCCGACCGCGCGCACCGTGATCGAGACCCCGCAGCAGTTCTTCCTGCGCATCGCCTGCGCCCTCAGCGAGGATGTCGGCGACGCGCTCGCGTTGTACCGCCGCATGGCCCAGCTCGACTACATCCCGTCCTCGCCTACCCTGTTCAACGCCGGCACCACCCACGAGCAGCTGTCGAGCTGCTTCCTGCTCGATTCGCCCGACGATTCGCTGGAAGCGATCTACAAGCGCTACATGGACGTGGCCAAGCTGAGCAAGTTCAGCGGCGGCATCGGCCTGAGCTACACGCGCATCCGCTCGCGCGGCTCGCTGATCCGTTCCACCAACGGCCTCAGCAACGGCATCGTGCCCTGGCTGAAGACGCTGGACGCCTCGGTGGCCGCGGTCAACCAGGGCGGCAAGCGCAAGGGCGCCGCCTGCGTGTACCTGGAGCCCTGGCACGCCGACGTCGAGGAGTTCCTGGAACTGCGCGACAACACCGGCGACGAAGCGCGCCGCACCCACAACCTCAACCTGGCCAACTGGATTCCCGACGAATTCATGCGCCGCGTCGAGGCCGACGCCGAGTGGTCGCTGTTCGACCCGGCCAAGGTGCCGCAGCTGACCGATCTGTGGGGCGAGTCCTTCGACCGCGCCTACCACGCCGCCGAAGCGGCCGGCCTGGCGGTCAAGAAGGTCAAGGCGCGCGACATCTACGGCCGGATGATGCGCACCCTGGCGCAGACCGGCAACGGCTGGATGAACTTCAAGGACAAGTCCAACCGCGCGTCCAACCAGACCCTGCGCGACGGCAACGTCATCCACCTGTCCAACCTGTGCACCGAGATCCTCGAGGTCACCTCGCAGGACGAGACCGCGGTGTGCAACCTGGGCTCGATCAACCTGTCGCACCACGTCGAGATGTACGAAGACGGCAAGGGCGCCTTCGACTTCGACAAGCTCGCCGAAACCGTGCGCCTGGCCGTGCGCCAGCTCGACCGCGTGATCGATCTGAACTTCTACCCGATCGAGACCGCGCGCCGCGCCAATCTGAAGTGGCGCCCGGTCGGCCTGGGCAGCATGGGCCTGCAGGACGTGTTCTTCAAACTACGCCTGGCCTTCGACTCCGAGCCGGCGCGCAAGCTGGCCCAGGAGATCGCCGAGGCGATCTACTTCCACGCCCTGTCGGCCTCCAACGAGCTGGCGATGGAGCACGGCAAGCACCCGTCCTTCGACGACACCCGCGCCAGCGTCGGCGAGCTGCAGTTCGAAGCCTGGGGTGTGACCCCGTCGCAGCCGGAGCGCTGGGAAACCCTGCGCACGCGCATCGCCGAGCACGGCCTGCGCAACTCGCTGCTGATCGCGATCGCGCCCACCGCGACCATCGCTTCGATCGCCGGCTGCTACGAGTGCATCGAGCCGCAGGTGTCCAACCTGTTCAAGCGCGAGACCCTGTCGGGCGACTTCCTGGTGGTCAACAAGTACCTGGTCGAGGAGCTCAAGAAGCTCGGCCTGTGGACCGCCGAGATGCGCGACCGCATCAAGATGGCCGAAGGCTCGATCCAGTCCGTGCACGAAGTGCCCGAGTCGCTGCGCCAGGTCTACCGCACCGCCTGGGAACTGCCGATGCGCTCGCTGATCGACATGGCCGCCGAGCGCGGCGCCTACATCGACCAGAGCCAGTCGCTGAACCTGTTCATCGAAAGCCCGAACATCGGCCAGCTCAGCTCGATGTACATGTACGCCTGGAAGAAGGGCCTGAAGACGACGTATTACCTGCGTTCGCGTCCGGCCACCAAGATCGCCAAGAGCACGGTCAGCGCGCCGGTGGCCGCGCCCAAGCCGGAGTACACCCAGGACGAGGCGATCGCCTGCTCGCTGGAAAACCCCGAGTCCTGCGAAGCCTGCCAGTAAACCCGCTTTAGCCCCTCTCCCGCCGCGCGGGAGAGGGGTTGGGGTGAGGGCCGCCCTGCGACTCGCGCCGTAGCCGATTGTCGAGCGCCCTAATCCGCCCTCCGGGCACCTTCTCCCGCTCGCGGGAGAAGGAAAGCAATTCAAGGAAATCCCATGTCCCTCGCCCCGCCTCGCCTGCTCGACCCCGGTTTCGATCTCACCCTGCGGCCGATGCGCTACCCGCATTTCTACGAGATGTACCGCGACGCGATCCGCAACACCTGGACCGTCGAAGAGGTCGATTTCTCGCAGGACGTCAACGACCTCAAGCACAAGTTCGGCCCGGCCGAGCGGCATCTGGTCGAACGCCTGGTCGCGTTCTTCGCCACCGGCGACAGCATCGTGGCCAACAACCTGGTGCTGAACCTGTACCAGCACATCAACGCGCCCGAGGCGCGCATGTACCTGTCGCGGCAGCTGTACGAGGAAGCGCTGCACGTGCAGTTCTACCTGACCCTGCTCGACACCTACCTACCCGACCCGAACGAGCGCGCCAAGGCCTTCGACGCGGTCGAGAACATTCCCTCGATCCGCGCCAAGGCCGAGTTCTGCTTCCGTTGGATCGACTCGGTGCAGGAGATCAAGCGCATCGAGACGCGCGAGCAGCGCCGCCAGTTCCTGCTCAACCTGATCTGCTTCGCCGGCTGCATCGAGGGCCTGTTCTTCTTCGCCGCCTTCGCTTACGTCTATTACCTGCGCTCGCGCGGCCTGCTCAACGGCCTGGCCTCGGGCACCAACTGGGTGTTCCGCGACGAAAGCTGCCACATGGCGTTCGCGTTCGAGGTGATCCGCACCGCGCGCGAGGAAGAGCCCGACCTGTTCGACGCCGACCTGCGCGCGCAGGTGGTGAAGATGTTCGAGGACGCGGTGAACTGCGAACTCCAGTTCGCCCAGGACGTGCTGTCCGGCGGCGTGGTCGGCCTGTCGCTGAAGGACATGCGCCAGTACCTGGAGTACTGCGCCGACCAGCGCATGGCCCAGCTGGGCATGCCCAAGCATTTCGGCGCCACCAACCCCTTCGGCTTCATGGACCTGCAGGACGTGCAGGAAGTGACCAACTTCTTCGAGCGCCGGGTCTCGGCGTATCAGGTCGGCGTACAGGGCGAAGTGGCGTTCGACGAGGCGTTTTGATTTAGGCGGGTGAGATACCCGCGCGCCGAAACCTCTCCGACCTGCTTAAAGCCCCTCTCCCGCTCGCGGGAGAGGGGTTGGGGTGAGGGCGTGAGCGCCAACGGCGCGAATGCCTCTGCTTTGATTCCTAGCCGCTAAAGCAAAAGCGCCCCTCACCCTAACCCTCTCCCGCAAGCGGGAGAGGGAACTGTTCGCTACGACGTCGCTCTCCTCGCTCCGCCGGGAAACAAACCCATGACCGAAGCCCGCATCATCGAAATCGTCTTTCCCGACCACACCAACCACCTGGGCACCCTGTTCGGCGGCCAGGCCCTGGCCTGGATGGACAAGGCCGCCTTCGTCGCCGCCTCGCGCTACGCGCGGCGCACGGTGGTGACCGCGCGCTCGGAACAGATCGACTTCCACACCGCGGTGCCCAAGGGCGCGCTGGTGGAGCTGATCGCACGCGTGGTCTCGGTGGGCCGCACCTCGATGCAGGTCGAGGTCGAGATGCATTGCGAGGACCTGCTCAGCGGCGAATCGCAACTGGCCACGCGCGGGCGCTTCACCATGATCGCGCTCGATCGCGACGGCGTGCCGACGCCGGTGCCCGCACTGGATTCCGCCGCGGACTGAACCCGCAGTCGTCGATTGACGCGCCCCGCCCCGAGGCGTACTTTGGCAGCCGTCATGGTGACCATCGCTTCATAAAGATAAAGCGATGCGACAAGACGCCGCCGGTTCGCGCCGGCGGCGGCTAGAGGGAATCCGGTACGGACTCGCGTCCAATTCCGGAGCTGCCCCGCAGCGGTATAGGGAACGACCTCCGTCAGGCACTGGGTGCAAGCCCGGGAAGCGACGGACAGTAGGCGGCGTCGAACCACGCCATGCCCCAAGCCCGAAGACCTGCCATGACCGGAGGGTCCGCCCTCCGTCCGACTCCGGCCCCGCGGGCCGGCGCGTGCGTGCGGCCATGGCCGTTCGCCCTCGCCCTCCACGGGACCGGTTCGCCCGCGGGGGCGAAGGTCGAAGGCAGGTCGTGCTCCGGCGTCGCCGCATCCGCGGCGGGCGGTCGCGCGTGCGTACCCACCTTCCTTCGTTGCCCTGCTCATGCCCACACGCATCGCAGGAGACTTCAATGATCAGCGTTACCCACCTCGGCTTCCCGCGCATCGGCGCGCGACGCGAGCTCAAGCAGGCCCTGGAATCGTTCTGGAAAGGCGAGACCGCGGCCGGCGATCTGCACGACACCGCACGCACGCTGCGCGCACGCCACTGGACGCTGGCGCGCGACGCCGGCGCCGACGTCGTGCCTTGCAACGACTTCTCGCTCTACGACCATGTGCTGGACACCGCCGTCCTGTTCGACGCGGTGCCCGCACCCTATCGCGATACCTTGGATGCCGATCCCTTGGCCGGTTATTTCGCGCTCGCGCGTGGCCTGCAGGACGCGCGCCACGACCTGCGCGCCCTGGAAATGACCAAGTGGTTCGATACCAACTACCACTACCTGGTGCCGCAGTTCGAGTGCGATCAGCGCTTCGCGCTGCGCGGCGACAAGCCGCTGGCCGAGCTCGCCGAAGCGCAGGCGCTGGGCCTGCAGGCACGGCCGGTGCTGCTGGGGCCGGTGTCGCTGCTCAAGCTCGGCAAGCGCCGCGACGGCGGCGATCCACGCGAGTTGCTGGACGCGCTGCTGCCGGCCTACGCCGAACTGCTGACGCGACTGAAGGGGGCCGGCGCGCAATGGGTGCAAGTGGACGAGCCCTGCCTCGCGCTGGATCTCGATGACGACGATCGCCGGGCCTATCGCCGCGCCTACGACGCGCTCGCCGGCGTCGACGCGCCCGCGCGCCTGCTCGCCAGCTACTTCGGCGGGCTGGGCGACAACGCCGAACTGGCCGCCGCCCTGCCCGTGCAGGCCCTGCACCTGGATCTGGTGCGCGCGCCCGGCCAGCTCGAAGCGCTGCTGCCCAAGCTGCCCGAAGACCGCGCGCTCAGTCTGGGCGTGGTCGACGGCCGCAACATCTGGCGCGCCGATCTCGACGCGGCGCTCAGTCTGGCGCGCCGCGCCGGTACGCGCGCGCAGTGGCTGGCGCCGTCGTGCTCGCTGCTGCACGTGCCGATCGACCTGGGCCTGGAACGCAAGCTGCCGCCACCGTTGCAGCAGTGGATGGCCTACGCCAAGCAGAAGCTCGAGGAACTGCGCCTGCTCGCCGACACCCTGGCCGACGACGGCCGTGCGGCGGGCGCCTTGGGCGCGGCCGCGAGCGCGCGCGCCGCGCGCCTGGCCTCGCCGCTGCTGCGCGACGCCCAAGTGCGCGCCAAGCTGGCCGCGGTGGTGCCGGCGATGACCCAACGCGATTCGGCCTATGCGCAGCGCGCGCGGGTGCAGGCGCAGCGCCTGAACCTACCCGACTTCCCGACCACCACGATCGGCTCGTTCCCGCAGACCTCGCAGGTGCGCCAGGCGCGCGCCGAGCACAAGGCCGGGCGCCTGGACGACGCCGGCTATCGCGCCTTCCTCGAGCGCGAGACCGAGCTGTGCCTGCGCGAGCAGGAAGCGCTGGGCCTGGACGTGCTGGTGCACGGCGAGTTCGAACGCAACGACATGGTCGAGTACTTCGGCGAGCAACTGTCCGGCTTCGCCTTCACCGCCCACGGCTGGGTGCAGAGCTACGGCTCGCGCTGCGTGAAACCGCCGGTGCTGTACGGCGACGTCGCCCGTCCGCGCGCGATGACGGTGGACTGGGCGCGCTACGCGCAGTCGCTGACGCCGCGCCCGGTCAAGGGCATGCTGACCGGGCCGGTCACGATCCTGCAGTGGTCGTTCGTGCGCGACGACCAGCCGCGCGCCGACACCTGCCGCCAGATCGCCCTGGCCTTGCGCGAGGAAGTGCTGGACCTGGAGGCGGCCGGCATCGCGGTGATCCAGATCGACGAGCCCGCGTTGCGCGAAGGCCTGCCGCTGCGCCGCGTCGACTGGCCGGCCTACCTCGCCTGGGCCGGCGAAGCCTTCCGCCTGGCCGCCAGCGGCGTCGACGACGCCACCCAGATCCACACCCACATGTGCTACGCCGAGTTCAACGACATCATCGAGGCGGTGGCCGCATTGGACGCCGACGTGATTTCGATCGAGACCTCGCGCTCGCGCATGGAGCTGCTGGACGCGTTCGTGCGCTACCGCTACCCCAACGGCATCGGCCCCGGCGTCTACGACATCCACTCGCCACGCGTGCCCAGCGTGGACGAGATGCGCGAACTGCTGGACAAAGCCCTGGACGTGCTCACGCCCGCGCAGTTGTGGGTCAACCCGGACTGCGGCCTCAAGACCCGCGGTTGGCCGGAGGTGCGCACCGCGCTGAAGGCGATGGTGCAGGCGGCGCAGGCTTTGCGCGAGTCGGCAACTGCGGCGGTTTGACGTCGAGCTCGAAAGCAGCCCCTTCGCACGAGTCCCCCCTTTGAAAAGGGGGGGCTAGGGGGGATTTGCTTTTGCCCGGTGCCAACAGCAACAGCAAATCCCCCGGCGCCGCTAGCCACAAATCGACATCGATTCACACAAGGCGCCCGCCCCCTTTTTCAAAGGGGGCGATGGAGATGGTGCAGGCGCCGCAGGGTTTGCGCGAGTCGGCGACCGCGGCGGTTTGACGTCGAGCTCGAAAGCGGCCCCTTCGCACGAGTTCCCCCCTTTGAAAAAGGGGGGCTAGGGGGGATTTGCTTTTGCCCTGTGCCAACAGCAACAGCAAATCCCCGGCGCCGCTAGCAAAGAATCGATATCGACTCACACAAGGCGCCCGCCCCCTTTTTCAAAGGGGGCGATGGGGATGGTGCAAGCGGCGAAGGGTTTGCGCGAGTCGGCGACCGCGGCGGTTTGACGCCGAGCCCGAAAGCGGCCCCTTCGCACGAGTTCCCCCCTTTGAAAAAGGGGGGCTAGGGGGGATTTTCTTTTGGCCGGCGCCAACAGCAACAGCAAATCCCCCGGCGCCGCTAGCAAAGAATCGATATCGACTCACATAAGGCGCCCGCCCCCTTTTTCAAAGGGGGCGATGGAGATGGTGTAGGCGCCGCAGGGTGCGCGAGTCGGCGACCCCAGCGGTTTGACGTCGAGCCCGAAAGCAGCCCCTTCGCACGAGTTCCCCCCTTTGAAAAAGGGGGGCTAGGGGGGATTTGCTTTTGGCCGGTGCCAACAGCAACAGCAAATCCCCCGGCGCCGCTAGCCACGAATCGATATCGACTCACACAAGGCGCCCGCCCCCTTTTTCAAAGGGGGCGATGGGGATGGTGCAGGCGGCGCAGGGTTTGCGCGAGTCGGCGACTACGGCGGTTTGATGTCGAGCTCGAAAGCGGCCCCTTCGCACGAGTTCCCCCCTTTGAAAAAGGGGGCTAGGGGGGATTTGCTTTTGGCCGGTGCCAAGAGCAACAGCAAATCCCCCGGCGCCGCTAGCCACGAATCGACATCGACTCACACAAGGCGCCCGCCCCCTTTTTCAAAGGGGGCGATGGGGAGCCAGCTAGAGATATCGCGCCCGCCCAAAAGAAAAGCCCCGCATGCGCGGGGCTCTTCGTATCGCAACAATCGCCGCGGCTTACTTGCCCGCGACCACCTTGACCATTTCCAGGCACTTGTTCGAGTAGCCCCACTCGTTGTCGTACCAGCTCACCAGCTTGACGAAGGTGCCGTCCAGGGCGATGCCGGCGTCGGCGTCGAAGATCGAGGTGCGGGTGTCGCCGCGGAAATCGGTGGCGACCACCTTGTCCTCGGTGTAACCCAGGATGCCCTTGAGCGCGCCTTCGCTCTGCGCCTTCATTTCGGCGCAGATCTCGGCGTAGGTGGCGTCCTTGTTGAGCTCGACGGTCAGGTCGACCACCGACACGTCCGAGGTCGGGACGCGGAAGGACATGCCGGTGAGCTTCTTGTTGAGTTCCGGAATCACCACGCCGACCGCCTTGGCCGCGCCGGTGCTGGACGGGATGATGTTCTCGAGGATGCCGCGGCCGCCGCGCCAGTCCTTATTGGACGGGCCGTCCACGGTCTTCTGGGTCGCGGTGGCGGCGTGCACGGTGGTCATCAGGCCGCGCTTGATGCCCCACTTGTCGTTCAGCACCTTGGCCAGCGGAGCCAGGCAGTTGGTGGTGCACGAGGCGTTGGAGATGATGGCCTCGCCCTTGTAGGTCTTGTCGTTGACGCCGTAGACGAACATCGGCGTGTCGTCCTTGGACGGCGCCGACAACACGACCTTCTTGGCGCCCGCGTCCAGGTGCTTCTGGGCGGTGGCCTTGTCGAGGAACAGGCCGGTGGACTCGATCACGACCTCGGCGCCGACCTCGTCCCACTTGAGGTTGGCCGGGTCGCGTTCCTGGGTCAGACGGATCTTCTGGCCGTTCACGATCAGGGTGTTGCCCTCGACCGCGATGTCGCCCTTGAAGCGGCCGTGGACCGAGTCGTACTGGAGCATGTAGGCCAGGTAGTCCGGCTCCAACAGGTCGTTGATCGCGACGACCTCGATCTCGCCGCCGAAATTCTGCACCGCCGAGCGCAGCACGTTGCGTCCGATGCGGCCGAAGCCGTTGATGCCTACCTTGATCGCCATTTCTTCAAGCTCCTGCGCCCGCACAGCGGTGGGATGGGAAACCCCTATTCTAGCAAGCCCGGGCCTGGGCCCGGTCCGGGAGCCCCGGGCGGGCGATATTGCAACGAAAGTCATGGTTCCCAAGCTGAACGTGCCACTAAAGTGCCATCTGATCCAAGCCGGATCACTCAGGGGACTCACGGAATGAACAAGCGTTCGCAGCGGGCCGCGCTCGCGGCCCTGGCCTTGGCCTGCCTGGCCCAACCCGCCCTGGCCCAGCAGGCCGGAACCTGGACCCTCGGGGTCGGCGCCCATCAGGTCTCGCCCAAATCCGACAACGGCACCGTCCTGGGCGGCACCGCGCAGTTGGAGATCGGCGACGACGCGCGCCCGACCATCACCTTCGAGTACTTCGTGCACGGCAATGTCGGCATCGAGGTCTTGGCCGCCATCCCGTTCGAGCACGACATCGACGTGGTCGGCGTCGGCCGGGTCGGCAGCACCAAGCACCTGCCGCCGACGGTGTCGGTGCAGTACCACTTCAACAGCCACGGCGTGGTCTCGCCCTTCGTCGGCGTCGGCCTCAACTACACCGCGTTCTTCAGCGAGGACACCCGCGGCGCGCTGGCCGGCACCAAGCTCAAGCTCAAGGACTCCTGGGGCCCGGCCGCGCACGCCGGCCTGGACTTCCCGCTCGGCGATCGCGGCGCGATCCGCGTCGACGTGCGCTGGATGGACATCGACAGCGAGGTCCAGCTCAACGGCGTCAAGATCGGCACCGCCGAGATCGACCCGCTGACCTACGGCATCGCCTACGTCTGGACGTTCTGAGGCGCCCGCCCCGGCGCCGCGATCGCGACGCCGGGGCGCGAAACGACAAGAGCGGCATCGTCCGCGCGCCGCGGCGCGGCGCGGGAACGCGGTTGCCTCTAGTAAAGTGACGGGATGATCCGCGCCCTCTTCATCGCCCTGCTGTTCCTGCTGCCGTTCGACGCCCTGGCCTGGGGCACGCTCGGCCATCGCCTGGTCGCGCTGCTGGCCCTGGGCGAGCTCGATCCGGCCGTGCGCCGCGACATCGACGCCCTGCTCGTCGGCGAACCCGATCCGACCTTGGCCGGGATCGCCAACTGGGCCGACGATTTGCGCAGCAACGACCCCGACCTGGGCAAGAAGAGCGCGAAGTGGCACTACGTCAACCTCGGCGAGGACGACTGCGTCTACGATGCCGCGCGCAACTGCCCCAAGGGCGATTGCGTGGTCGAGGCGATCCGCGCCCAGACCCTGATCCTGGGCGACCGCACGCGACCGCGCGACCAGCGTCTGCAGGCGTTGAAGTTCGTGGTCCATTTCGTCGGCGACGTGCATCAGCCGCTGCACGCCGGCTACAGCCACGACAAGGGCGGCAACGACGTCCAGATCAACCTCAACGGCCGCGGCAGCAACCTGCATCAGTTGTGGGACAGCGGCATGCTCAACGCCGCCAATCTGGACGAGAACGCCTGGCTGCTGCGCCTGCGCGCGCTGCCGTTGGCGGTGACGGTATCGGAGCCCGCGCTGCCGCCGGACTCGCCCGCCTGGGCGCAGGCCTCGTGCCGGATCGCCCTGCAGCCGGGCCTGTATCCGGCCAAGGCGACGATCGACGAAAATTACGTGCAGACTTGGCGTCCCGAGGCCGAGGCGCAGTTGCGCCGCGGCGGCAGCCATCTGGCCGCCGTGCTCAACGCCGCGCTGAAGCGCTGAGCGCAATACACCGCCGCGCGCCGAGCCCGGCGCAGGCGCACGAATCGCACGGACGCCCCAGCAAGAGGAATCCGATGTCCCCGCAGGTGCAGTCTTTCCATCATGCCGACACCGGGACCTGGAGCTACCTGGTGGTCGATCCCGCGACCGCGCAGGCTGCGATCGTCGATCCGGTGCTCGACTACGACGCCCGCTCCGGCCGCACCGGCGGCGCCTCCGCGCAAGCGATCCTGGACGCCGCCGAGGCCTGCGGCGCGCAGGTGCGCTGGCTGCTGGAAACGCATGCGCATGCCGACCACCTCAGCGCCGCGCATTGGCTGAAGCAGCGCCTGCCGCAGGCGCGCATCGCGATCGGCCGGCGCATCCGCGAGGTCCAGCGCACCTTCGTGCCGGTGCTGGGCCTGGACGCCAAGGTCGTGGCCGACGGGAGCCAGTTCGATCACCTGTTCGAGGACGACGAGGACTTCGCGATCGGCGAACTGCACGCGCGTACCCTCGCCGTGCCCGGCCACACCCTGGACAGCCTGGCCTACCTGATCGGCGACGCCGTGTTCGTGGGCGACTCGCTGTTCATGCCCGACAGCGGCACCGCCCGCTGCGATTTTCCCGGCGGCGACGCGGCCATGCTGTACGCCTCGATCCGCCACCTGTACGAACTGCCCGACGCCACCCGCGTGTTCGTCTGCCACGACTACGGCCCCGAAGGCCGCGCACCGCGCTGCGAGACCAGCATCGGCGAGCAGAAGCGCGCCAACATCCACCTGCGCGCCGATACCGCCGAAGCCGACTTCGTGCGCATGCGCGAGGCGCGCGACGCGACCCTGGCGGTGCCGGCGCTGATCCTGCCGGCGCTGCAGGTCAACCTGCGCGCGGGCGCCCTGCCCGAGGCCGAGGACAACGGCGTACGCTACCTCAAGATCCCGCTCAACCAGCTCTGAGGCCGTCATGCATCCGACCCGTACGCCGCTCGCGATGGTCTGTCTGTCACTGAGCCTGGGCTGGTGCCTGGTCGCCGCCGCAGCAGAGCCCGAAAAAAACGCGCACGCGCATGCCTCCGACCCGCCGCAGCGCATGGCACCGATCGACGTGGCCCTGGATGCGGCGAAGATCGCCGGCCTGCCGCGCACGACCGCCACCGACACCGCGCACGGCAAGACCCTGAGCTGCGAAGGCGTGTCGCTGGCCGCGCTGCTGCGCGCGTCCGGCGCGATGCCGGAGGAGCCGCTGCGCGGCGCGCAGTTGGCGAGGATGGTGGTGGTGTCGGCGCGCGACGGCTACCGCGTCGCGTATTCGCTGGCCGAACTCGACGCCAGCCTGGGCGCGCGCGAGGTGGTCCTGAGCGACCGCTGCGACGGCGCCGCGCTCGACGCCGATGACGGCCCCTGGCGCCTGATCGCGCCGGGCGAATCGCGACCGGCGCGCTGGATCCGCCAGATCGAATCGATCCGGGTGATCGACGCGCCTTAGAGCGAGAAGTGAGCGTGGAGGAGTGAGGAGTGAGTAAGTGCAAGGCTTGCTTACGCTCACTCCTCACTCCTCCACGCTCACCCCTCGCTTTTCGCGTTACCCTGCCGCCGTCGCCCATCGGAGCTCCGCCATGCTGCTGTCGCGTCGCCGTTGGCTCGTCGCGTTCTGCGCGCTGGCCCTGTCCTGGTCCGCCCTCGCCGCGCCGCCAAAGCCCGAGCCGATCACGGTGTTCGCCGCGGCCAGCCTGAAGGAATCGCTGGACGAAGCCGCGGTCGCCTACGAGGCCCAGACCGGGCAACCGCTGCGGGTGTCCTACGCCGCCAGTTCGGCGCTGGCGCGCCAGATCGAGCAAGGCGCGCCCGCCGACGTGTTCCTGTCCGCCGACCTGGACTGGATGGACTACCTGCAGCAGCGCAAGCTCATCGACGAATCCAGCCGGCGCAATCTGCTGGGCAATACCCTGGTGCTGATCGCGCCGCAGACCAGCGCCGCTCAGACGCTGACGCTGAAGCCCGGCGTCGATCTGCGCCCCTTGCTGGGCGACGGCCGTCTGGCCCTGGCGCTGACCGCAAGCGTGCCGGCCGGCAAGTACGCGCGCGCCGCGTTCGAATCGCTGGGCGTATGGACACAGTTGCAGCCCAAGGTCGCCGAAGCCGAGAACGTGCGCGCGGCCCTGATGCTGGTCGCGCGCGGCGAGGCGCCTCTGGGCGTGGTCTACGCCAGCGATGCGCGCGCCGAACCCAAGGTGCGCGTGCTCGCGACCTTCCCGGACTCGACCCATCCCGCCATCGTCTATCCGGTCGCGCGCCTGCGCGCGAGCAAGCACCCTCAGGCGGCCGGGTTCGTGCGCTGGCTGAAAACGGCGCCCGCGGCGACCCTGTTCCGCCGCCACGGCTTCAGCGTGCTGAAGTAAACGCGGCCGCGCATGTTCGATTTCAGCCCGGCCGAGCTGACCGCGATCGCGCTCAGCCTCAAGGTCGCCAGCGTGGCGGTGTTGTGCAGCCTGCCGCTGGGCGTGGCGATGGGCTGGTTGCTCGCGCGCAAGCGCTTCCCAGGCAAGCTGCTGTTCGACGCGATGCTGTACCTGCCGCTGGTGCTGCCGCCGGTGGTCACCGGCTACGTGCTGCTGATTCTGTTCGGCAATCAGGGGCCGATCGGCCGCTTCCTGTCCGACAGCTTCGGCGTGAGTTTCGCGTTCCGCTGGACCGGCGCCGCGCTGGCCTGCGCGATCATGGGCTTTCCGTTGATGGTGCGCGCGATCCGGCTGTCGATCGAAGCCGTGGACCAGCGCCTGGAGCACGCCGCGGCCACCCTGGGCGCGAATCCGTGGCGGGTGTTCTTCGGCATGACCCTGCCGCTGGCCCTGCCCGGCGTGATCGCGGGCGCGGTGCTGGCCTTCGCCAAGGCGCTGGGCGAGTTCGGCGCCACCATCACCTTCGTGTCGAACATCCCCGGCGAGACCCAGACCCTGTCCTCGGCGATCTACGGCATGTTGCAGGTGCCCGGCGCCGAATCGGGGCTGTGGCGGCTGACCGTGGTCGCGGTGGCGATCTCGTTCGGCGCGGTGCTGTTGTCGGAATGGCTGGTGCAGCGCCAGCGCCGCGAGCGCGGCGCATGAGCGAGTCGCCGCTGCATGTGCTCGACTTCACCCTGCGGCGCGGCGCGTTCGAGCGCAGCGTGAGCATCCGCAGTCGGCAACGCGTGATCGCCCTGGTCGGCGATTCCGGCGCCGGCAAGACCTCGCTGCTGCATGCCATCGCCGGCCTGCTGCGGCCGCAGCGCGGTCGCATCGAGATCGGCGGGCGCTGCCTGTTCGATGCCCAGGCCGGCATCGACCTGCCCGCGCATCGGCGCCGGATCGGCTACGTGTTCCAGGACGCGCGGCTGTTCCCGCATCTGGACGTGCGCCGCAACCTGCTCTACGGCCTGCGCGGCGAGGCGCGCGCAGCGCCGCGGTTCCAGTTGGAGGCGATCGTCGAACTGCTGGGCATAGGCGCGCTGCTGGCGCGCTCCACCGCAGGCTTGTCCGGCGGCGAGATGCAGCGCGTGGCCCTGGGCCGCGCGCTGCTGTCGCAGCCGCAGATCCTACTGCTGGACGAACCGCTGTCGATGCTGGACATGAACCGCCGCGACGAATTGCTGCCTTATCTGCAGCGCGTGCGCGACGAGGTCGCCTTGCCGATGATCTACGTCAGTCACTACCCCGACGAAGTGCGGCGCATCGCCGACGAGGTTCATATCGTCGGCGGCTAAGCCGCTTCGATGCGCGCCGCTACGCGGCCGCGATCATTCGTCCGTGACCTGGATCGGATCCAGGGCGACCGTCGCCGCGTCGAACGGCGCCGCCGCGGTCGGACCGGACGTGGCGGCGAAATCGACCGGCACCTGCACCCACGACGCCACCGGTTGGCCATTCTGGGTCGCAGGCTGGAAGCGCCACTTGCGCGCGGCCTCGACGGTGCTGGCATCGAGCTCGGCATCGCCCGAACTTTGCGCCAACCGCACCTGCTGTGCGCCGCCGTCGCTGCCGACCTGGATCTCCAACAGCACCCGCCCGTTGACCTTGCGGCCCTTCGGGTACGGCGGCGGCGACAGTGCGCCGTAGGCCGCGGCGGTCATATCCACCGTCTGTGCGTAAGGGTTGGCGACCGGCTTCGGCGCGGGCTTGGCCGCGGCCCGCGGTTCGACCATCGGTCGCGGCTGGACCACGGGCCGCGCATCCGCCGCGGCGCTCACCGTCACCGTCATGTCGATGCCTTGCAGCACTTCGGCGTTGCTCGATCCGCGCACGCTGCCGATGCTGATACGCGCCGGTTCCCCGTTGCGCACCGTCAAGCGCGGTTGTCCGAGCGGCTTGCCGTCGCGTTGCAGCGAGGCCACCAGCAGCGACCGCCCTTCGCCCAGCGGCGATACCCGGCCCTGCAGCGACCACGTCGAACCGCCGTCGTCGCCGCTCACGCCGAAGGATTCGCCGTAGCGTTCGAGCACACGGAAAGTGCTGGGGTCGCCGCCGTCCAGGCTGACCTCGAACTTCAGCAGGGCATAGCCATCGGGCAACGCGGCCGCGGCGGCCGGGGCGCGTTGCGGCTGCGCCGACCATGCAGCCGCGCCGGTGGCTGCGGCCAGCAGCGCCACCAGGGCGCCGCCCGCGATCCAGCGCCTCGACGATACGTTCGCATGCTTCAGCATTTCGATTCTCTCCTTGAGCGGATGGCTGTGGCCCCAGTGGCAGCCCAGCGGCACGGGGCGCGAGGCCAGTTGGGTTTTGAGCATGGCCTCGCCATAGGCGCGACGCGCCTGCGGATGGCGGCGGATCACGCGTTGATCGCAGGACAGTTCCTGGTCGTGGCGGTAGTGGCGCACGGCGTAGTGCAGCAGCGGGTTGAACCAGTAGACGCAGCGCAGCAGCGCGACCAGGGCGTTGAGCGCCAGGTCGCCGCGCGCGATGTGCTCGCGCTCGTGGGCACGCATCAGCGCCTGCTGTTCGACGCTGTAGCGCCGCTCGAAGTCCTCGGGCACGACGATGATCGGCCGCAGCACACCGATCGCGGCCGGCAGGCCGGCCACCGCGTCGGCCTGGCGCGATCCATCGGCGCGCGCGCGCAACACGCCCAGCGCGCGCACGAAGCGACGCTGTTGCCAGGCCAGGGCGAGCAAGGCCAGCAACGCGCCCACCAGCCAGACCAGCACGACCGCGGCGGCCGGCGCGATGGCGGACGCCTGCGGCGCGGCCACCGTCAGCGGGGCCTGGACCATGGCCTGCACCGGCAAGGCCAGCGGCAGGCGTGCGGGCGCGGCCGGCAACAGCACGGCCACTACCGCCACCGGCACCAACGCCCACAGCGCGTACGCGGCGGCCGCGCCGAAGCCGCGCCGCAGCGGGCGCCGCAACAGCAGCACCACGGCGATCGCGAAGCTGCTCGCGAGCGCGGTTTCCAACAGCACGGCGGCGATATCAACGCTGCTCATCGTCGAGCTCCTCCAGCAGTTTGCGCAGTTCGGCGATGTCCTTGCGGCTGAGCTTGCGCTGCTCGCTGAAGTGCGCGACCAACGGCGCGACCCGACCATCGAACAAGCGCTGCAACAGGCCCTGGCTCTCCTCCAGCACCCAGTCCTCGCGCTTGAGCACGGGCGCGTAGAGATAGCGCCGGCCCTGCTTCTCGGCGCGCACGGCGCCCTTGTTCAAGAGCCGGTTGAGCAGGGTCTTGATGGTCGCCTCCTGCCAGTCCTGACGCTGGGCCAGGGCCGCGACCACGTCCTCGGCGGCGAGCGGATGCTCGCGCCAGAGCACGTCCATCACCACCGATTCGGCTTCGCTGATCTGCATCGTTTACATCCGTAATTTTTCTTGAGATTACACCCGTAATCGAAGTTGTCAAGCCAGCCATCGCGGCGATGCGATACTCCTGGCCATGACCGCCCCCGCCCATTACGAACGCCTCGACGACGCCGTCGATTTCCTCTACACCCGCATCCAGGGCCCGCTGCACCTGGGCGCGCCCCTGGGCCTGGGCAAACCGCACCGGCTGTTGAATGCGATCTACGCGCGCGCCGAAGGCGACCCTACGCGGCCGCTGCATCTGTACACCGCGCTGTCGCTGGATCCGCCCGGCGCCGGCCAAGGCCTGGAGGGCCGCTTCATCGGGCCGTTCGCGAGCCGCCACTTCGGCGACGACTTCCCGCGCCTGCGCTATGTGAGCGCGCTCAAGCGCGACGCCCTGCCCGCGCACATCGAGATCGAGGAGTTCTATCTGCAGTCCGGCGCGCTGCTGCATTCGCCGCCGGCGCAGCAGCGCTACGCCAGCCTCAACTACACCCATGTCGCACGCGCGCTGGCCGACCGCGGCGTCAACGCGATCGTGCAGAAGGTCGCGCGCCGCGACGGCGATACGCGCCTGTCGCTGTCGTGCAACACCGACCTGACCCAGGACGCGGTGGATGCGATCGTCGCACGCGGCCTGCCGCGGCCGCTGCTGATCGCCGAGGTCGATCCGGAACTGCCCTGGCTGGGCGGCAGCGCCACCGTCGCCGAGGACTATTTCGACGTGGTACTGACCCCGCCCGGCCCGCACCCCAAGCTGTTCGGCTTGCCGCGCCAGCCGGTCACCGACGCCGACTACGCGATCGGCTTCTACGCCAGCACCCTGGTGCGCGACGGCGGCACCCTGCAGATCGGCATCGGCGCGCTCGCCGACGCGCTCTGCCACGCGCTGGCGCTGCGCCACGCCGACAACGCCGGCTACCGGCGCGTGCTGGCCGCGCTGGATCCGGCGCTGGCCGCGCGCGCGGATCTGGCCCCGTTCGCCGAGGGCCTGTACGGCTGCAGCGAGATGATCAACGAGGGCTTCCGTCGCCTGGTCGAGGTCGGGGTGATCCGGCGCAAGGTGGTCGACGACGAAGCGCTGATGCGGCGCCTCGCCGACGGCAGCGCCGACGACGCCGACCGTGCCGCGCTGGAACGCGACGGCGAATATCTGCACGGCGGCTTCTATCTGGGCTCGCCGGAGTTCTACGACTGGCTGCGCCGACTGCCCGACGAGCAGCGCCGCGGCATCGGCATGCGCCGGATCAGCGAGGTCAACGAGCTCTACGGCGGCCACGAGGCGCTGGAGCGCCTGCAACGCCGCGACGCGCGCTTCTTCAATACCTGCATGATGGCGACCGCGCTGGGCGCGGCGGTGTCCGACGGGCTGGCCGACGGCCGGGTGGTGTCGGGCGTGGGTGGGCAGTACAACTTCGTCGCCATGGCGCACGCGCTGCCCGATGCGCGCTCGGTGCTGATGCTGCGCGCGAGCCGCGAGGCCGGCGGCCAGGCCAGCTCGAATATCGTCTGGAACTACGGCCACACCACCATCCCGCGCCACCTGCGCGATATCTACATCAGCGAGTACGGCATCGCCGACCTGCGCGGCCGCGCCGACGAGGACTGCGTGCTGGCCATGGCCGCGATCGCCGACGCGCGTTACCGCGGCGGCCTGCTCGACACCGCGCGCCGCGAGGGCAAGCTGCGCGCCGATTACGCCATCGCCGCGCCGGCGCGGCACAACACGCCCGAGCACCTGCGCGCGGCGCTGGCGCCGCTGCGCCGCGACGGCCTGCTGCCCGACTATCCGCTGGGCAGCGATTTCAGTGCGGTCGAACAGCGCCTGGTGCGTGCGTTGGGCTGGCTCAAAACCGCCACCGCCAGCCGCGGCGGCAAGCTGGCCACGATCGCGCGCGCCCTGACCGGCGCGCGCAGCGACGACGCCGAGGCGCTGGCGCGCATGGACCTGGCCGCACCCTCGGCACTGGGCGAACGCCTGCTGGCGCGGCTGCTGGCGCTGGGCCTGCGCGAGACGCGCGCGCCCTGACCGGCGCCGGGCGCGCGGCAGGGAAAGCATATTGGCGCCGGTCATGGCGGGCGCGGCCCGGGTCGGGTTCGCGATCGCGGCTGCCGCCGCTCGCACAGGAAGCGGGGGCGGACGCCGCATATACTTCGGTCACTGACCGGGTTTCAGGGAGCGCCTCGCGGATGTCGTCGGATAACGTCTACAAGCATTTCTACCGCACCATGCGCCTGGGCGCGGCCGAGCTCAGCGACGACGGCGGGCCGTTCGGTTTCGACATCACCACCGCGCTGGAGTTCGACTATCTGATCGAGCGCTATCAGTGCGACGCGATCATCGAGACCGGCTCCAACGTCGGCGACACCACCGAGTACCTCGCGCGCGCCTACCCGCACCTCAACATCGTCACCTGCGACGTGGTCGACCGCTATGTCGAGCTGGTCAAGCGCCGGGTCGGCTTCATGCCGCATACGCATGTGGAGAAGCTGGACTCGCCGGAGCTGATCGCCAAGTTCCGCGACCAGTTCCGCTGCCCGCTGTATTACCTGGACGCGCATTGGTACGACGCCTGGCCCTTGGAGCGCGAGCTGTCGCTGATCGACAACGGCGTGGTCTGCGTCGACGACTTCAACATCGGCCATCCGCGCTTCGGCTTCGACAGCTACGACGGCGTCGAGTGCGGACCGCAGATGCTCAGCCGCTTCATCGACAAGATCCCGGCCTACTACACCAACAACCCCGACGCCCAGCACGAACTGCCCTGCCTGCAGCCCGGGCGGCGCGGCGGCAAGGCCTATTTCGGGATCGGCCAGCAGCACGACCATCTGCGCCACCACCGCTACTTCAAGCGCTACGACACGCCGCCTCCGTCAGCCTGAGGCGACAGCCCGGGCGGCGCCCGTCCATGCCGCCCGGGATCACGCTCGCGTTCATCCGGCGCGCGCGATCATGATCGGGTCGGCCGCCGAAACTCGGCGCCGGCCGCGCGGTCCAATCCCGTGCCGACCGCCGCGCGGGCGCCGGCCGCAACCGTAACCAGGACGAGCAAGGCATGTCGAAGAGGTGGTTGTTCGCATCGGGTCTGCTGGCACTGAGCCTGTTGGCCGCGGCCTGTCAGCGGCCGGCGAGCGGCGACGATGCGACGGCCCGGGCCGAGGCGGTCACCATCGGCGACCAGTCCGGCGACCGCTCCGCGGCCCCCGCCGACGACCAGGCGCCGGTCAAGGCCGACGCGCTCAAGGGCACCTACTGGCCGCCGGCCAAGCTCGATTCCGGCGAGGCCTCGATCAGCTGCGAATACGACTACGCCCAGCACGGCGACGGCGAAGCGCTGACCTCGCTGGAGTTCTTCAGCCTGGTCGACGCGCTGCGCGCCTGCCAGCCGCAGGGCATGGTGCGGGTGCGCTACCGCGGCAAGATCGGCGCCGGCTTCACCGCCCTGGTCCAGCGCGTGGCGGCGATGGCCGATCGCATGGAAATCCCCACCCGCATCCTCGACCTGGATTCGACCGGCGGCCACGTCGAGGAAGCGATCCGCGCCGGCGACTCGATCGCCGAATCGCGCTGGGCGATCTGGATCCGCGAGGATTCGCAATGCCACAGCGCCTGCGTGCTGGTGCTGGCCGCGGGCGACACCCGTTCGATCTCGGGCAAGGTCGGCATCCACCGCCTGATCCGCGACCGCTCCACCGCCACCTCGCGCGCCGAACTCAGCGCCGAGCTCAAGGCCATCAACACCCAGGTGCGCGATTATCTGGAGCGCAACGGCGTGGCCACCGCGGTCGCCGATCAGATGATGACGGTCGCCAACCGCGACCTGCGCATCCTCAGCGAGGCCGAGCTCAAGGAGTACGGCCTGGCCGGCACCAACGCGGCCCAGGACGATCTCGACCGGATCCGGGTCGGGCGCAAATGCGGCGAGGATTTCATGCGCCGCCGCGATGCGTTCCGGCGCGATTTCGACAAGCAGTGCATGCAGGTCGGCCAGGCCTTCCAGGCCATGGCCGAATGCGGGCTGGCGCTGCGCCAGCGCTACGGTTTCCCCGACGCGCGCTGCGCGCAGGACAGCCCCATGTCCGAGTACGACCGGTATCCGGGCCGCCTCGAGACCGACGAGCCGCCGACACGCGTCACCGTGCGCGGCGAACGACCCGCCGGCTGATCGCGGCCGCGGGGACGGCGCGCGATCCCCCGAGACGACTCCCCAAAACGATTACAGCTGCGAGCAGTCGGTCCAGCCGGTGGCGTAGGCGGCGTTCATTTCCGCGATCAGCGCGCTGTGGCAGTCCTGGTACGCGGTGCCGTAGACGTAGTAGACGCTGCGGAGGGTAGTGCCGACTTCGCCGATGTGCTCGATGCCGTCGCCCCACACGGTCTGGTCCTTGTAGTAGCTGCCACGCCAGTTGCCGAACTGCGGATCGGCCGGCTTGCCGGGCTGGCTGATGACGCGGCCGGGAATGCCGTTGGCGGCGCTGGCGGGGTCGGAGGCGAGGCCGACACCGAGCAGCACGGTCGTCATCAGGCCCAGGTTGAACAACTTCAGCTTCATAGCGATCTCCAGGTGGGACCGCCGTGGCGACGGCGGTTTGGGTCGGTGCGGGCCCCGAGGCCGGCGGCGCGATCGCGTGATCGGCGGCCGACCGGGTCCGATCACGCTAGGAGCGGCGCCAGCCGGCGGCCAGTGCGCGCACGGGACCAAACCGGACCGCGGCGGGAACGAATCGCGCCGATGCTTCGAAGAATCAATCGCTTGGCGCGGATTCGTACCCCGTTTGTGCCCCCGAAACCGTTGGAGCCGCGACCGCGCCGGCGCCTACACTGAGCGGGCCATCCACCTACCGTGACCGAGCCATGACGCGCCATCGCCTGCTCTGCCTGCTCAGCCTCAGCCTGCTGTTCGCCACCGGCGCCCACGCCCACGACCCTCTGGCCAAGAACAAGAAGTGGTGCCTGGACCCGAACACCGCACCCCAGATCGTCAGCACCTTCAGCATCACGCCGGCGGCGTTGTCGCAGTACCGCACCGAGCACGCGCCGCTGCTGGGCACGGCCGGCGCGACCTACTGCGTGCCGGAAAAGACCTGCGGCATCGTCGACGAGTGGTATTGGGCCAACGAGGCGGCGCACGACCAGTGCTCGGCGCTGGGCGTCAAATCGACCGACCCCGCGGCGCAGGCGGTGCCGTTCGTGCAGGGGCCCGTCGATTTCAGCCCCGACAACGGCGACCACCACGACCTCTACCGTTTCAAGGACGGCAACCTGCAGGGCGTGTGCGTGGTCTGCGTCGACAACCGGGTCGAGGCCGCGCCGCTGTTGCCCGATCGCTGAGGCCGCGCCTCAGACCAGCGCGCGGCGCCGGGTATAGGCCAGCGCCGCGTCGACCCGGCGCTGCAGGTCCTCGCGCTCCTGGGCCGTCATCGTGCAGTGGCTGAGCACGTAGTAGGCCGAGCGCAGCACGTCGCGCCAACGCGGTCGCCGCGGCAGCCGCGCCAGGCTGAGATATCGCTCCATCGCCCGCACCCGCAGACGGCCGTCGTCGACGGTCACCCGCCAGATGCGGCTGCGTTCGGCCAGCTCCAATCGGCTGCTGCCGGTGCTGCGCTCCCAGCTCTCGACCACCGCCAGCATCAGTTCGACCAGGGCGCGCCGGAAGTCCTCGCGCAGGTGCGCGTCGTGGGCGGAGTCGTCGCTGTTGGCCGTCGCTTCGGACAAGCCCGTCATCGCGACCGCGCCGGCGACATCCTCGCGCAGCCCCAGCACGATCAGGCCGTCGCCGCGCAGCCAGGGCGTGAGCCGCGCCTGCAGACGGATCGCGCCATCGCGACGCGCGCAGGCCAGGGTCTGTTCGCTGGCGTCCTCCATGCCCTCCAGCGCCGCCGCCCATGCTTCGCGATCGGCCTCGCCGAGGTAGTCGCCCAGGGCCTGGCCCACCGGCGAGGCGGCGTCGGCATCGAGCAGTTCGCAGGCGGCGCGGTTGGCAGCCAGCACCTGGCCCTCGGCGTCGATCAGGCAGACCGCGTCCTGGCGGCTGTCCAACAGGGCCTGCAACAGGCTGCGGTCTTCGGCCAGGGCCTCGGTCTCGCGCCGGTAACGCGCCAGCGCCTCCTCTTCCCGCACCTCGCGCTCGGCGTCGAGCAGGCGCGCGCGCTGACGCCGGCGCATCCACAGCAGGCCCACCGCCAGCGCCGCGGCCAAGCTCGCCGCCAGGGTCAGCCATAGCAGCAAGGTGCGCTGGCGCAGCTCGCCGCGGCGCAAGCGGTTCTCGCTCTCCAGCCCGGCGATGGTGCGGTCGCGTTCGGCGGTTTCGAAACGCGTGCGCAGCCAGCCCAGTTGGCGATCCTGTTGCGCGCGGCTGAGCATGCGTTCCTGTTCGTGGGCGCCGCGCAGGGTCGCGATCGCGGCGGCGCGGTCGCCCGCGGCCTCCTGCGCCAGCGACAGTTCCTCCAGCAGCGCGATGCGTTCCACGCCGCCTTCCGGCAGCGCCGCGATCGCCGCGCGCAGGCGTTCGGCGGCCGCATCGGCGCGCCCTTCCAGGCGTTCGCTGCGCGCGATCTGCAATTGCAGGCTGGCCGGCAGACCGAGCTTGTGCTCGCTCGCGATCGCGAACGCGGCCTGGCGCCACTGCCGCGCCTGGGCGAGGTCGGCGCGCGACAAGGCGGTGCGCATCAGGCCGGCGTAGACGCGCAACTCGTAGGCGCGGTTGCCGGCTTCGCGGTAGGTCTGCAAGGCTTCCTGCAGCCAGCGCTGCGCCTGCGCCGCGTCGCCGCGGTCCAGGCTGAGCTCGCTCAGGCTTTCCAGCACGTGGCCGGCTTCGACGCGGTTGTTCTGGGCGCGGAACGCGGCCAGCGCCTCGCGGTAATGCCGGGTCGCCTCATCGGAATCGTCGAGCTCGCGATAGACGTCGGCGATGTTGTTGAGCACCGCGCCGCCGACTTCGCCCTGGGCGCGTTGCATCCGCAGGCTGGCGGTGAGCGTGCGCAGGGCGCCGCGGAAATCGCCGAGCCGGCGCAGCGCGCTGCCGACGTTCTTGAGATCGCGCGCGATCGCGTCACGATCCTCGTGCGCGGTCGAGAGTTTGAGCGCGCATTCGAAACGGCTCAGGGCTTCGGGAATCAGTTCGCGCCGATACGCGAGGATGCCGCGCTGGCGCACCAGTTCGTAGTGCAAGGACCAGTCGGCGTCGCGGCCCAGGGTCGCCTCCGCGCAATCCAGGGCCTGCCCGGCCTCATCGAAACGCCCGCCGCCGATGCGCTCGCGCGCCTGCGCGAGCAAGGCTTCGGCGGTGGATGCCGCGGTCGGCGCCGCCGCTGTGGCGGGCAGGCCGAGCCGGCGTGGGCAGGTGTCCGGATCCGGCAGCGGACGCGGCGTCGGCGCGGCATCGCACAGCACCCGCGGCGGCGCGGCGGACGCGCCGCCGATCACGATCAGGAACAGCGCGGCGCAAGCCGCGGCCAGCGCGAGAGGCCGACGCCGCGCGGGCGGCGAGCACCGTCTACGGGCCGGCGCGACGATCAACCGTCGCGCCCTTGCACGACGGCGGCGGCTCGCGCGGCTCGCGCTGCGCGAGCCGCGTTCGACAGTTTCGGTGCCGGCGGCCTCATCGGCGCGGCCCCTGCGCTCAGACCAGCGCCTTCGCCGCCGCGACCACGCGCTCGACCGTGAAGCCGAAGTGCGGGAACAACGCCTCGGCCGGCGCCGACGCGCCGAAGCTGTCGATGCCGATCACGGCGCCGTCCAGGCCGACGTACTTGCGCCAGAAATCGCTCACGCCGGCTTCGATCGCCACGCGCTTGCGCACCGCGTTGGGCAGCACGGATTCGCGGTAGGCGGCGTCCTGGCGATCGAACACGTCGCTGGACGGCATCGACACCACGCGCACCTTGGTGCCTTCGGCGCTCAGCGCGTCGGCGGCCTGGGTGGCCAGGCCGACCTCGGAACCGGTGGCGATCAGGATCAGCTCGGGCGCGCCCTCGCTGTCGCGCAGCACGTAGCCGCCGCGCGCGATCTGTTTGAGCTGTTCGTCGCTGCGCGGCTGATGGGTGAGGTTCTGGCGCGAGAAGATCAGGCAGCTCGGGCCGTCCTTGCGCTCGATGGCGGCGCGCCAGGAGGTCGCCGATTCGACCGCGTCGCAGGGACGCCAGACGTCGTTGTGCGGGATGTAGCGCAGGCTGGCCAGATGCTCGATCGGCTGATGGGTGGGGCCGTCCTCGCCCAGGCCGATCGAATCGTGGGTGTAGACGTGGATCGCGTGCGCGCCCATCAGCGCGCTCATGCGCACGGCGTTGCGCGCGTAGTCGCTGAACACCAGGAAGGTGGCGTCGTAGGGAATGAAACCGCCGTGCAGGCTGAGGCCGTTGCTGATCGCGGTCATCGCGAACTCGCGCACGCCGAAGTAGATGTAGTTGGCGTTCGGATCGTCGCTGGCGACCGACTTGCTGCCCTTCCACAAGGTCAGGTTGGAGTGGGCGAGGTCGGCCGAGCCGCCGATCAGTTCCGGCAGCAGCGGCGCGAAGGTCTCGATCGCCATCTGCGAGGCCTTGCGCGAGGCGATGGTCTGGCCGTCGGCCTGCAGCTTGGCGATGTAGGCGTCGGCATCGGCGGCGAAGGTCTGCGGCAGTTCGGCGTGCGAGCGGCGTACCAGTTCGGCCGATTCGTTCGGGTACTGCGCGGCGTAGGCGTCGAACAGACGATTCCACTGGTCCTCGCGTACCTGGCCGGTGCTGCGCGCGCGCCAGCCGTCGTAGATCGGCTCGGGAATCTCGAACGCCGGATGCGGCCAGTGCAGGGCCTCGCGGGTGGCGACCACTTCGTCCTTGCCCAGCGGCGCGCCATGCGAGGACTCCTTGCCCGCCTTGGCCGGCGAACCGAAACCGATGGTGGTGCGGCAGCAGATCAGGGTCGGCTTGTCGGTCTTGGCCATCGCGGTGTCGATGGCGGTCTTGATCTCGACCGGATCGTGGCCGTCGACGTTGCGGATCACGCGCCAGCCGTAGGCCTCGAAGCGGGCCGGGGTGTCGTCGGTGAACCAGCCGTCGGTGTTGCCGTCGATCGAGATCTTGTTGTCGTCCCAGAACGCGACCAGCTTGCCCAGGCCCCAGGTGCCGGCCAGCGACGCGGCCTCGTGCGAGATGCCTTCCATCAGGCAGCCGTCGCCCATGAACACCCAGGTGCGGTGATCGACCACGGCCAGCTCGGGACGGTTGAAGCGCTGTGCGAGCAGCTTCTCGGCCAAGGCCATGCCGACGGCGTTGGCGAAGCCTTGGCCGAGCGGGCCGGTGGTGGTTTCCACGCCCGGGGTCATGAAGTTCTCGGGGTGGCCCGGGGTCTTGGACTCGAGCTGACGGAAGCGCTTGAGCTCTTCGATCGACAGGTCGTAGCCGGCCAGGTGCAGCAGCGCGTACTGCAGCATCGAACCGTGGCCGTTGGAGAGGATGAAGCGGTCGCGGTTGAACCACTTCGGATTGTTCGGGTTGTGGTTGAGGTAATCGTTCCAGAGCACTTCGGCGATGTCGGCCATGCCCATCGGCATGCCCGGATGACCGGAGTTGGCGGCCTGCACCGCGTCGATGGCGAGGAATCGGATGGCGTTGGCGAGGTCGCGGCGGCTGGGCGTCGTCATGGCGTCGGGCACGGGGTCTTCTGGAGGCGGGAGGCGCCCGCGCGAGCGGCTGGACCAGCCGGGCGGACCGGCCATTGTCCCATCCGCGCGCCGCCCTGTCGCGCCGGATCGGCGCGGGCCGGGCCCGAAAACGGCAAAGCCCGCCGTAGCGGGCTTTGCGCATCCTGGCTGGACGCCGCCGGACGGCGGCGCCGGGCTCAGGCGACGGTTTCGGGCGCTTCCGGCGCCTCGTCGGCGAGTTCGCCGCTGCGATTGGCCACCACCACCGCGGTCGCCAGATCGCCGGTGACGTTGAGGGCGGTGCGGCACATGTCGAGGAAGCGGTCGACGCCGAGGATGATGCCCACGCCCTCGGGCGGGATGCCGAGCACGCCGCAGATCATCGCGATCACCGGCAGCGAGCCGGCCGGGACGCCGGCGGTGCCGATGCCGCCGAGCAGGCACAGGCCCAGCACCATGATCTGGTGGACCAGGGTCAGCTCGATCTGGAAGGCCTGGGCCAGGAACAGCACCGTGATGCCCTCGAACAGCGCGGTGCCGTGGTGGTTGGCCGAGGCGCCCACGGTCAGCACGAAGCGCGAGACCTTGCGCGGCAGGTGCAGGTTCTGCTCGGCCACGCGCAGGGTGATCGGCAGGGTGCCGGTCGAGGACGCGGTCGCGAACGCGGTCAGCAGGGCTTCCTCGCTGCCGCGGAAGAACGCGCGCGGGCTCATGCCGCCGGCGAACTTCACCCACAGCGGCAGCACGATGAACATGTGCACCGCAATCGCCAGGATCACGGTCAGGGCGAACTTGCCCAGCACCAGCAGCAGCTCCCAGCCGAACTGCGCGCACAGGGCGAACATCAGGCAGGCCACCGCGTACGGCGCCAGCTTGATGATCATGCCGATCAAGCGCATGCAGATCTCGAACAGGCCCTGCAGCGCGGTCTTGAAGGCCTTGGTGGCCGGCGTCGGCGTCATCACCAGGCCGATGCCGATCATCAGAGCGAAGAACATCACGCCCAGCTTCTGCTTGTCGTCGACCGCGGCGGCGACCACGTTCTTGGGCACGATGCCCAGCAGCAGCTTCATGAAATCCATCTGCTGACCGGTGGCGGCGATCTCGCCGGCCTTTTGCGCGCCCTGGGCCATGGCCTGGTCGAGCATGGCGCGGTCCAGGCCGTGGCCGGGTCCGATCAGATTCACCATCAGCAGGCCGATCGCCACCGCGATCAGGGTCACCACCGCGGTGTAGAGCAAGGTGCGCCAGCCGAGCCGGCCGAGGCTGGCGACGTCGCCCAGTTCGGCCACGCCCAGCACCAGCGCCGAGAACATCAGCGGCAACACCAGCATGAACAGCAGCGCCAGGAAGATCTGGCCGATCGGCTGCGCGACGTAAGCGACCAGCCCCAACACCAGCGGCGAGCCCGGCGCGACGAAGTGCGCGACCAGGCCGATCACGGCGCCCAGGACGAAACCGATCAACACCTTGATGTGCAGGGGGATGCCCTTGGACGGCGTGGCGTCAGGCAGGCTGGCGTGGCTCATGCGGTACTCCCGGGTGCGTCAGCCGGAAAGAGTACACCAGCCCGGTCACCGTCCCGGCGGGTACAGCGGCGGCAAGGGCGAGGCCAGCTGCGCGGGGGCGGCACGCCAACGCGGGCCGGATGCGAACGCGGCGCGCAGTTGCGCGCGCGCGGCCGGGCCGTCGCCGCCGGCCCAACGCGCGCGCTGCATGGCCTGCAAGGCCGCGCGCTGGGCAGGATCGTCCAGACGCTGGATCAGTTCGTCGACATCGGCCGCCGGCGGCTGCGCGAGCGCGCACAGCGCGGCCGCGACCTCGCCGAAATCGCCGCTGTCCAGGACCTGCTTGAGCGAGCCGCGTCGGCCCGAGCCAGGTATCGGCTGCGCGGCACCCTCCCCCGTGGCCGCGGGCAAGGCCGCCGCGCCGGTGCGCGCCGGCGCCGGATGCGCGCGCAACTGCAGCGCCCAGACCAGGGTCGCCAGCCACAGCGCCGCGAACACCAGCGCCGCCAGCGCCCACCAGCGCGCGGCCGGGTCCTGGGCGATCGCCGCGATCGGCGAAGCGGTCGAAGCGGATTTGGCATCGGCGCCGGCCGGCGCCGGCAACGGCGCCGGGGTCGAACCGTCGGCGGCCGCGATCTTCCAGCTCAGTGCCGGCAGCTGCGTCGTGCGCGCGCTGCCGCTGCCCACGTCCCACCAAGCCAGGCGCAGCCCGTCCAGACGCGCATCGCCGGTGCGCGTGGGCACCAGCGAGAACTTGCGCGTGAGCTTGACCCGCGGCCGGCCGTTGACGAAGTTCTCGTCCGACTGCAGCGGCTCGGCGAACACCTGCACGCCGTCGATCGGCGGCAGCTGCAGCTCCGGCAGTTGCGCGGCGGTGGCGCCGTCGGCGCTGACCTCGACGGTCAGGGTGGCGGCGCTGCCCGCGCGCAGGTCCTGCGGCGCGGATTGGTAGCGCAGTTGCAGATCGCGCAAGGGCAGCCAGGGCTGCGGCGCGTTGGCCGGCATCGCCCGCACCTGCAGGCGCTTGGCGGCGGCGGCGGTGCGCAGGCTGTCGCCGTTGCTGCCGAACATGTCCTCGAAGAAGCTGGGCGCGCCGCGGCCCTCGAAGCGCGCGCCCGGCACCGTCACTTCGCCGCTGCGTTCGGGCACCAGCAGGTAGCGGCGCTCGACCACGTTGTAGCGGCGCCCGCCGAGCTCGCGCGAATACTGGGCATCGTCGCCGACGCGCTGGAACGAGGCCCCTTCCGGTGCCGGCTGATCGAGCTGGCCGGCCACGATCGGCACCGCCGAGTACAGCCGCACCACCCAGCCCACCGCCTGCTGCACATAGGGGTCGGCGTCGTCGGCCTCGCTCTCGATGAAGACATCGTCGCCCGCGCGCGCCGGCGCGCGCGCGGCCACCGGCGCGACCACCAGGGTCAGCGCCGAAGTGCGCTCGCCGCCCACGCTCAGCGCCGGCACGGTCAGGCGCCCGTCGCGACGCGGGCGCAGCGCCACGCCGTACAGCGAGCGGGTGACGAATTGGCCGTTGCTGCGCTCGAAGGAACGCCGGCTGGTGTTGTTGCTGACTTCGAAGTCCTTGGCCAGCGGCGCGTAATCCGGGCCGGCGCCGCTGAGCGAGGTGGTCTCGATATTGAGCGTGACCGTCTCGCCGGCGTTCATGCTGTCGCGATCCAGCCAGGCGCGCGGCTGCGCGATCGCGCCGAAACTGACGGCGCACAGCAGCAGCCACAGCGCGAACGCGGCGGCGGTGCGGACGTGGGCGGATGGCATGCGCGGCATCGCGGTCAATCTCCTTGCTCGCCCAGGACTTGGCGGCGTTCGTGCTCGATACGGAACTTCTCGCGCAGCAGCCCGCCCGGATCGTCGGGCACGCGCTTGAGCCAGGCTTCGTTGGCGACGCGGATCTCGCGCTGCCGCGGCGTTTCCTTGCCGCGCGCACGCGCCTGCGCCGGCTGCTCGCCGCGAGGTTGTTGCTGCAGCGCGCGCTGCATGCGCTCGCGCTGGGCACGGTCGGCCTGCTCCTGGGCCTTGGCCGCGGCGGCCGGGTCCTGCTCGGGTTTGGAGGCGGATTCGTCGCGCTCGGGTTTCTGCTGGCCCGGCGCCGGCTTCTGCTGTTTCTGCTGGCCCTGCTGCGGATCCTGCTGCGGCTGCTGGGGCTGGCCCTTGCCGCCCTGCGAGGACTGGTTCTGCTTGGACTTGTCCTGCGGCGGCGGCTTGCGCTTCATCGCCGCCTCGACCGCACGCTTGTTGGCCAGGGCGTCGGGCATGCCCGGCTGCAGGCGCAAGGCGCGATCGTAGGCCGCGATCGCCTGCGGGTACTGCCCGGCCTTGGCCAGCGCGTTGCCGAGGTTGTAGTGCGCGTCGGCCGTGTCGGAACCGCGGAACAACTGCGCCGCGCGCGGGTAGTCGCCGCCGCGGTAGGCGCGGCTGCCCTCCTGCATGCGCTTGTGCTCGATCTGATCGGGGCGCTGCCACAGGTCGGCCGCGCGCGCCGGTTGCAGCGGCCACCATGCGCACAGCAGCAGCACCGCGAGCGCGCTGCCGCCACGGCGACGGAACGCGAACAGCGCGAGCAGCAGCAGCGGCGGCAACAGCCAATAGCCTTCGTCCTGCCAGATCCGACCTTTCTCGCCCTTGGCCGCGGTCGCGTCGGTGGGCTTGGGTTTGAGCACGCCCAGCGCCTGCAGATCCTCGTCGCCGCCGACCACGGCCGCATAGGCGCCGCCGCCGGCCGCGGCCAGATCGCGCAGCGAGCCGGGATCGAGTTTGACCCCGACGATGCTGCCATCGCCGCGCCGGATCGCCGCGCCGGCGACGCTGCCCAGGCCGAGCGCGGATACGCGATAGCCCTCGCCCGCCGCTTCCGCCGCGGCCGCGCGCGTGCGCGCATCGCTGTGGTCGCTGAGCAGCAGGATGTCGCCGCGCTCGAAGCCGGCGCGACGCAGCAGGCGCGCCGACCAGGCGATCGCGCGATCGCCGCGCTGGCCGTCGACGGGCATCACATCGGGATTGAGCGCGTCCAGGAACAGCGCCACGTTGGCGACGTCGTCGGTCAGCGGAGCCACGGTGTAGGCGTCGCCGGCATAGACGACCAGGCCGACCTGGCCGCCGTCGCGCTCGCGCAGCAGAGTCGCGATCTTGGCGCGCGCCTGGGCCAGGCGCGAAGGCGGCAGATCGGCGGCGAGCGCCGCGCTGGACAGGTCCAACGCGATCACCAGCGGTGCCCGGCTTTGCCATAGCGCCTGTTCGGTCTGGCGCCAACTCGGGCCGGCCAGCGCGAGCACGGCCAGCACGCCGGCGAGCATCGCCAGCCACACGCCGTAGCGCGTGCGGCGGTCCTGCCCGGACTCGAGCAGGTGCGGCAGCAGGTGCGGATCGACCGCGTCGCGCCAGGCGTTGGCGCGGCGTCGACGCGCGCGCCACCACAACGCCAGCAGCGGCAGCGCCAGCAAGGCCCACAGCCAGTGCGGGCGCAGCAGATGCAAGTGCGAGAACGCGCTCGCCAAGCCGCTCAACCAGTCGCTCATGCGCGTCGCCTCCCCTGCAGCGCGAACGCCAGCAGCGCCAGCGCGAACGCGCCGGCGAGCGGCCAGGCGTAACGCTCGATGCGCGGACGCACGGCCTGGCCGGGACGCTGGATCGGCTCCAGGCGGTCGATCTCGGCGTAGATGCCGGCCAGCTCGGCGGTGTCGCGGGCGCGGAAGAAGCGGCCGCCGGTCTGCTTGGCGACCGCGCGCAAGGTGGTCTCGTCGATGTCGTCGCCGGCGCCCGGCATCGGCAGCTTGATGCCGAACAGGGACAGGGCGCCGTCGCCGCCGAAGGCGATGGTGTGCACGCGCACCTGATCGGCCGAGGCGAGTTCGGCGGCCTTCTTGGGTTCGATCGCGCCGGCGGTGTTGACGCCGTCGGTGAGCAGGATCAGCACGCGCTGCTCGGCCGGCTGCGTGCGCAGGCGCTTGACCGCCAGCGCGATCGCATCGCCGATCGCGGTCTCCTGGCCGGCCAGGCCGACCACGCTGTCGGCGAGCTGGTCGCGCACGGTCGCCCGGTCCAGGGTCAGCGGCGCCAAGGCATAGGCGCGCCGGCCGAACACCAGCAGACCGACGCGGTCGCCGACGCGACGGTCGAGGAAATCCGACAGCACGGCCTTGGCCGCGGTCAGGCGGTCCACCGGTTGCCCGCCCAGTTCCATGTCCGGCTCGCGCATGCTGCCCGACAGGTCCAGCGCCAGCATCAGGTCGCGTCCCACCTGCGGCGGTTGCACGGCGTCGCCTAGCTGTTGCGGGCGCGCGGCGGCCACACACAACAGGATCCACGTCGCCCACATCAGCCAGCCCGGGCCGCGCCCGCGCAGGCCGTGGCCGCCGACCGCGGCGACCGCATCCAGGCGCTCGCCGAACGGCACCTTCAAGGCCGCCGAGCCATCGCGCGCCGCCGGCAGCCACCAGCGCGCCAGCAACGGCAGCGGCAAGGCGAGCAGCCACCACGGCCACGCGAACACATCGCGCGCGTCGCTCAGCGCTCGCATCAGCGCGTCCATCAGCGCACGCCCATCAGTTCGAGGAAACGCGCGCGTACCGGCTCGCGCAGCGCTTCCACATGCAGGGGATCGACGTCGCGGCGGAAACCGCCGTCCAGCAGCAGCCGGCCCGCGGCCTCGACGAATTGCGCCGACTTCGCGCCGCGGTCGAGGAAGGCCAGCCAGTCCTCGCCCTGCAGACGATCGGCCGCGCCGTCGCGCCGGCGCGCGGCCCGGCGCAGCAGTTCCGACATCGCCGCGACCTGCGCCGCCGGTGTGGCCGCGGCCGCGATCGCGTCGTCGAACAAACGCTCGGCCGTGCGCCGCTTGCGCAGGCGGCGCGCGCGCAGGAACCACACCGCAGCGGCGATCAGCGCCACCGCGACGAACACCATCCACCAGCCCGGCGCCGGCGGCCACCACGAGGGCGCCGCGCTGTCGTGCACATCGCGCAGCAGCAGGGTCGGATCGGCCATCACGCCACCAGCGGCCGCGCCCGGCCCAGCAAAGGCAACCAGGACTCGCTGGGCGCGTCGGTGGACAGGGCTTGCGCGCGCACGCCGCGCAGCGGCAGGGTTTCCAGCGCCGCCGCGACCGGCGCGGCGAACTCCTGGGCCCAGCGCTGGCGTTGCGCGGGCACGCCCAGATCCAGTTGGATCCGGCGCTCGCCGCTGCGGAAGGCCAAGGCCGACGACGGCGGCGCGTGTTCCAGCGGATCGGTCAACAACAGCACGATCACTTCGTGGTGCTGGGCCAACGCCGGCCAGCGCCGCTCCGGCACCAGCGCCAGGCTGCGCGGATCGGCCAGCACCACCAGCCGCGACCCCGGCCGCAGCAGGCGCTCGGCGTGATCCAGCGCGACCGCGAGCCCGGCGTCGTCTTCGGGCGGGCGCGCGTACCAGCGCACCAGCGCGTCCAGCGCGCGCAGGGCGCCGCGCGGACCCGAGGCCGGCGGCACCGGCGCCTCGCGCAGGCTGCCGCGCAAAGCCGCGATGCGGTCGCCGTCGCGCGCCGCGGCCCAGGCGGCGATCGCCCCCGCGCGCGCGGCCTGCACCGACTTGAAGCGCACGCGGGTGCCGAAGTACAGCGCCGGCGCGGTGTCGGCGACGATCAGGCTCAGGCGTTCGCGCTCGGCCTGGAATAGCTTGGTGTGGGCGCGCCCGGTGCGCGCGGTCAGGCGCCAGTCGATGTGGCGGGCGTCGTCGCCGTTGGAGTACTCGCGCGACTCGGCGTACTCCATGCCGCGTCCGCGCAGGGGCGACAGCGCATGCCCGCTCACGCCGTGGCGGCCCAGGCGCGCGTTGCGGCGGCCGCCGACGGCGGCGCGCAAGGCGACCAGCTCGGCCAGGTCGGGAACGATGCCGTCGCTCATCCGCCGCTACTCGGGGGCCGATGCCGGATCACGAACGCGCCATCCCGGCCGTCAAGGCAGCGGCACGCGCTGCAGCAGCTCGGCGACCAGACGATCGCCGTCCCAGCCCTCGGCGGTGGCCTCGTAGCTGGGCAGGATGCGATGGCGCAGGACCTCGGGCGCGATCGCGCGCACGTCGTCCGGGGTCACGTAGTCGCGACCGGCCAGCCAGGCGTGCGCGCGTGCGCAGCGCTCCAGCGCGATCGAGCCACGCGGGCTCGCGCCCCAGGCGATCCGGCGCGCGAGCGCGCCGTCGTAGCGCGCGGCGTCGCGCGAGGCCAGCACCAGTTCGATCAGATAACGCTCCACCGCCGGCGCCACGTGCAGCGACAGCACCGCCGCGCGCGCCGCGAACACGTCGGTCAGCGGCATCCGGTTTTCGATCGGCGCCGTCGCGCGCAGCGAATCGCGCGCGCGCTCGCGCGCCAGGCGCAGGATCTCGGCTTCCGCCGCGGCTTCCGGGTAGCCGATGCGCACGTGCATCAGGAAGCGGTCGAGCTGGGCTTCGGGCAGGGGAAAGGTGCCTTCCTGCTCGATCGGATTCTGGGTCGCCATCACCAGGAACAGCGAGGGCAGCGCGTAGGTCGCGCGCCCGACCGTGACCTGGCGCTCGCCCATCGCCTCCAGCAGCGCCGATTGGACCTTGGCCGGAGCGCGATTGATCTCGTCGGCGAGCAGGATGGGATGGAAGATCGGCCCGGGCTGAAATTCGAAGCGGCCGTCCTGCGGGCGCCAGACCTCGGTGCCGGTGAGATCGGCCGGCAGCAGGTCGGGAGTGAACTGGACGCGCGCGAAGTCGGCCTCCAGGCGCGCCGCCAGCGCGCGCACCGCACTGGTCTTGGCCAGACCGGGCGCGCCCTCGACCAGCAGATGGCCGTCGGCGAGCAGGGCGATCAGCAGGCGTTCGATCAACGCCGCCTGGCCGACGATCTCGGCCGCGAGCGCCTCGCGCAGGCCGCGAAAGGCGTCGTGCAGGCGCGCCAATTCGGCGTCGGGGAGGACGGGCGTACGGTCCGGCGCAGGGCCGGCGAGGCTTTCGGGGGTATCCATCGAGGGTCCGACGCGGGGCGAAGTCCGATTTTGACCGAACTTGGCGGCCCGGGTTCACCCAACCGATGGCACGTTCAGTTCCCGGCCGTCCGCCCGGCCCCATAAACGCGAAGAGGGCCCGTAGGCCCTCTCGCGTATTTCGGCTGCGGCGGCGGGCGCTTAGCGCTGCGCGACCTTGAGCACCTTCGGGGTGACGAAGATCAGCAGCTCGGCCTTTTCCTTGGAACGTCCCTTCTTCTTGAACAGGTTGCCCAGGAAGGGGATGTCGCCCAGGAACGGCACCTTGGTGATGTCGCTGCGGTCGCGGAACTCGTACACGCCGCCGATCACCACGGTCTGACCGTCTTCGACCAGCACGGCGGTGTTGACCGCGCGCTTGGCGATGATCGGCACCTGACCGATCGAGGTGTTGAGCTGGCCGTCGACCTCGTCCTTCTTGACCGCCATGTTCAGGAACACGCGGCCGTCGTTGGTGATGGTCGGGGTGACCTTGAGCTCCAGCAGCACGTCCTTGAACTGGACGTTCGGGATCGGCGTGCTGTTGCCACCCTGCTGCGGGGAGATCGTCACGTAGCCCACTTCCTGGCCCTGGCTGATCACCGCTTCGCGCTGGTTGCTGGTGACCACGCGCGGGTTGGAGATGACTTCGCCGCGGCCTTCTTCCTGGATCGCCGACAGCTCGATGTCGAGCAGGTAGCCGGCGTTGAGGATCGACAGCGCCAGCGAACCGGCCGGGTTGTCGACGCCCAGGTTGGTCATCAGACCGCGGGTGATCGAGCCCAGGGTGCGCACCGGCGGGGTGCCGACCGAGCCGCCGTTGAGCCAGTCGCGGAAGGCGTTGGCGTAGGCGGTATCGGCGGCGACCTGCGAGTTGCGGGTCGCGGTGTTGGCGTCGAGGTTGCCGCTGAAGTAGGAGTTGTCCTTGTTGCCGCTGATGCCGAACTTGGCGCCGAGCTCGCGCGAGACCGATTCGGTCGCGATCACGATGCGGGCCTCGATCACGACCTGGTCGACCGGGCGATCGATCACCCGAACCAGTTCGCGCATCTGCTGAACCTTCTTCGGGATGTCGCTGATCATCAGCGTGTTGGTGCGCTCGTCGGCGACCAGGCGGCCGCGCTGCGAGAGGAAGCCGTTCTCGTTCTGCGCCTGACCGCCGCCACCGCCACCGCCACCGCCCGAACCGCCGACGCCCTTGGCCTCGGTCAGCGCTTTGAAGATCGCGCCGGCGTTGTGGTAGTTGATCTGGATGTACTCGGTCACCAGGTCGACGCGGTTGTCGAGCGCGATGCGCGCGTCTTCCTTGTCCTGCTCGTACTTGGCGACCTCGGCCTGCGGCGCGATCCACACCACGTTGCCGCTGCGGCGCTTATCCAGGCCCTTGGCCTGCAGGACGATGTCCAGGGCCTGGTCCCAGGGCACGTTGACCAGGCGCAGGGTGACGTTGCCCTGGACCGTGTCGGCGGCGACCACGTTGAGATTGGACTCCTCGGCGATCAACTGCAGCACGGTGCGCACCGGCACGTCCTGGAAGTTGAAGGTCACCGGGCGGCCGCTGTAGCCGCGCTTGCTCGCGTCGCTGGTGCTGCTGATGGTGCTGGCGCCGACCGCACGGCTGGACGCCGCGGCCGCCGACTTGGGCACGATCTCGACGATGTACTCGCGACCGGTCTGGTAGGCCAGCGACTCGAAACCGCCGTTGGTGTTGAGCACCAGCTGGGTGCCGTTGCCGCTGGCGCGCGCGTCGATGCGCTGCACCGGGGTGGCGAAGTCGGTGACATTGAGCGGTCGCTGCAACGCGGCCGGCAACTGAGCGTTGCCGACGTTGATGATCACGCTCGAGCCCTGGTTGCGCAGGTCGGGCGCGGCACCGTCGCCGCTGAACTTCAGGATCAGCTTGCCGGAGCCGCCATCGCCGCGCTTGAAGTCGATGTTCGCGACCGAGATCGCGCCCGGCAGCTGCTTGGCCGGGTCGAGGCTGTGCGCGGGAGCGACCACGGGCGCGGCGGGAGCCGCGACCGGTGCCGCGGCTTCGGACGCCGGCGTCGCGGCGTGCGCGGCGCTGAGTCCCGCGAGCAGGCCGACCACCAGGCCGGCGCTACGCGTGCTGAAAGCCAAGGGGCGCCGGGCCGGCCGCGAGCATTTGGCGTTGAATACGGTCATCGTGCTATCCCCCAATCAATTGTCTTCTAACGCCACGGTGGCTGGACGTTCCAGCCAACCACCCGCGCCATCCGGCACCAGTTCCACCAGCTCGATCCGGTCTTCGGACACGCTGGTCACCCGGCCGTCGTTCTGGCCCATGTACGCGCCCGGCCGTACCCGATAGGTCACCTTGTCGGGCGCCATCACCAGGGCGATCACCCCAGGACCGCGGCCGAGCGTGCCGACCATGTCGAGACTGTCGAGCGGGAACTGCTCCAAGGTCTGCTTGCGACGCGTCGAGTCCGGACGCGGGCCGCTGCCGCCGCCCTGGTCGGTGAACGCGTTGCTGAACGGATCGCGCAGCGCCTGCGCGGCGTATTCGAAGGTTTCGAACTGCTGCATCACCGGCAGCGGGTCCAGCGGCGGCGCCGGACGCGCCTTGACCTCGGCGACCCACTTTTCCAGATTCGGCGCTTCACCCGGCGTGCTGGTGATGCCGCGCGAGCAGGCCGTGGCCGCCAGCAGCATCGTCGCCGCGATCAGGAGACGGCCGCGAGCGCCCTCGTTGAATGTCGTACGCATCAGCCGCCCTCCTTCTTGTCGCCAGTGGGCGCGGCAGGCGCGGCCGCGGCATTCGGATCGCCGTTGGCCTTTTCCTGCGCCGACACTTCTTCTTCGTCCAGGTAACGGTAGGTCTTGACCGTGCCGGCCAGCTCCAGAGGGCTGTTGGGCGTGATCACCGCGGTCTTGTCGCCGGCCGCGGCGCCGCGCGGACGCAGCGAGATGTCGTGCATGGTCATGATGACCACGCGCGGCAGCGAGGCCACGCCGCTGACGAAAGCGCCGAACTGGTGGTAGGTGCCCACCATGCGCAATGCGATCGGCTTCTCGGCGTAGAAGTCCTTGGGTTGCTCCGGGCCGGGCTGGAACAGTTCGTTGGTGATGCCGGTGGCCAGCGCGGTCTGGGAAATGTCGACGATCAGGTCGGGCATTTCGGTCTTGCTCGGCAGCTGGCGCAGCATCTGCTGCAATTGCTGCTCCATCTGCACCAGTTGCTGCTTCAGCGGTTCCAGGTTGGCGGCGCGGCCCTGCTTGGTTTCGAACTCGGCGCGCAGGTCCTTCTCGGTACGCTCCAGGCCTTCCAGCGCGGTGCGCTTTTCGCGCACGAACGCGTACCAGACCAGGCCCACGATCAACAGACCGACGATCACGCAGAAGCCGATTTTGGCCTGCTGCGGCCACGACCCCATATTGTTGAAGTCGAGGTCCTTGAGCGACATCTTCTTCTGGCTCACGATTCGGCCCCCTTGTTGTTGCCTGCGGCCGGAGCCGCTGCGGGCTGCTCCTGGACCGGCGTCGGGACGCCGCCCGGAGCGTTGCTCGGAGCCGGTGCGGCGGCGGGCGCGGCAGCCGGGGTCGTCGGAGCCACCGGAGCGATCGCCGCCGGCGCGGCGGCGCCGGCCGGTGCATTCGCGGCAGGCGCCGCGGCGGCGGGCGCCGCGGCCGGAGCGGTCGCGCTGGCCGCGGCGGCGTCGGCCGTCGCGGCGTCGGCGCCAGCGGCCGGAGCATCGGGCTGACCGTCGCCGTTCTCGTCCTTGGGCGCGTTCGGGTTAGCCAGCTTCACCTGCAGCTTGAACTCGTACGGCAGGCCCTTGTCGGTGCCCTTGGCCTCGATGATCGACAGGTCCGGATTGGTCATCCAGCCCGAGCCTTCCAGGTTGCGCATATAGGTACTGACGCGGGCGTTGGACTGCGCGCGGCCTTCCAGGGTCAAGGTCTCGGCGTCCTGCTTGATCGCGGTCAGCACCGCGCCGTCTGGGATCGTGCGCACCAGCGAATCGAACAGGTGCACCATCTGCGAGCGGTTCGACTGCAACTCTTCGATCACTTCCTTGCGCGCCAGCAGCTTCGACTTCTTCTTGTCGAGCTCCTCGATCTCCTTGATCTGCTTGTCGACCTCGGTGATGCGATCCTTGAGGAAGTTGTTGCGCTTGTTCTGACCGTCGATCTGGCCGTTGTAGAACATCACGATCAGACCGGACAGCAACAGGGCGCCGATCACCGACGCCACGATCATGGTGACGAATTCTTTCTGCCGCTGTTTACGGCGTTCGGCTCGCCACGGGAGAAGATTGATGCGTGCCATCAGTCGAAGCTCCTCAGGGCGAGGCCGCACGCGATCATCAACGCCGGCGCGTCCTGCGCTAGCGCGTGCGCCTGCACGCGCGGACCGAGCGTCATGTGCGCCAGCGGATTGGCGATGATGGTGGGCACGCCCAACTGCTCCTCGACCATCTCGGCGATGCCGGGAATCGAGGCGCAGCCGCCGGCGAGCACGATCTGGTCCACGCGGTTGAACTCGCTACCGGCGTAGAAGAACTGCAGCAGGCGGCTGACCTGCTGCACCATCGCTTCCTTGAAGGGCTCCAGCACTTCGGCCGAATAGCTCTCGGGCAGGCCGCCCTGGCGCTTGGCCAGGCCCGCTTCCTCGTAGCTCAGACCGTAGCGGCGCATCACCTCGTCGGTGAGCTGCTTGCCGCCGAACACCTGCTCGCGGCTGTAGAGGCTGCGGCCGTTGCGCAGCACGTTGAGCGTGGTCATGGTCGCGCCCGAGTCGATCAGGGCGACGATGCCGTCGCGCGGCGTGCTGAGATGATCGGCGATCAGCGCGAACGCGTTCTCGACCGCGAAGGCCTCGACGTCCATGACCCGAGGGGTCAGGCCGCCGATCTCCAGCGCCGAGGCGCGCACTTCGACGTTCTCCGAGCGCGAGGCGGCCAGTAGCACCTGGATCATGTCCGGGCTGTTGGGCATCGGGCCTAGGACCTCGAAGTCGTGATTCACTTCCTCGATCGGATACGGCACGTAGTTCACCGCCTCCAATTCGACCTGGGACTCGAGTTCCTCGCCGTCCAGGTCGCCCGGCATCGGGATCACCTTGGTGATCACCGAGGACCCGGCCACCGCCGCGGCGGCGTGCTTGGCCCGGGTCCCGGACCTCGCGACCGCGCGCTTGATCGCTTCGCCCACGGCCTCGACCTCGACGATGTTCTTCTCGACGACGGCGTTCGGCGGCAGCGGCTCGACGGCGTAATGCTCGACCCGGTAGCGGTTGCCGGCTCGGGAGAGCTGCAACAGCTTCACTGCGGTCGAACTGATATCCACGCCGACGAGGGCCGGCTGGCTTTTTGTGATGACGCCCACTGTTTTCTCCCCATGCCACAAGCGCTTACGCGCACTTCGTGTGGCCCCGCCTTAGATAACGGACTTTTCACAGGCTGGCAACCATTTCTTTCAGGAATGCCAACCTAGACCGCCTTTTTTGCGTAACGGCCTTAGCGGAAATCACCGGCCGCCTGCCCCCTGGGGCGGTCCGTGTCCCCGCTCCTCTATACTCCACGGCCACTACAACCCGCAATCGGAACCCGCTTCGATGCCCCGTCTTCGCCGCCTTCTGCGCTGGGCGCTGTATGCGTTCGCCGGCCTGACCCTGCTTGGGGTGATCGCCGCCGGCACCCTGTATTACCTGATCGCCCCCAAGCTGCCGGACGTGGAGACCCTGCGCACCATCGAGCTGCAGGAGCCGATGTACGTCTACGCCGCCGACGGCCGCCTGATGGCCATGTTCGGCGAGACCCGCCGCTACCCGGTGGCGATCGAGGACGTGCCGCTGCGGCTCAAGCAGGCCTTCATCTCGATCGAGGACGCCCGCTTCTATAAGCACCACGGCATCGACTACAAGGGCATCGGGCGCGCCGTCTGGCTGCTCGCGACCACCGACGACAAGCGCGTCCCGGGCGGCTCCACCATCACCCAGCAGGTCGCGCGCCAGTACTTCCTGAGCTCGGAATACAGCTACAAGCGCAAGCTCGGCGAAATGCTGCTGGCCATGCGCATGGAGCGCGAGCTGAGCAAGGACGAGATCTTCGAGCTGTACTTGAACAAGAGCTTCTTCGGCAACCGCGCCTACGGCGTCGGCGCCGCCGCCGAGTTCTACTACGGCAAGAAGATGAGCGAGCTTGCGCTCGACGAAATGGCCTCCCTGGCCGGCATTCCCAAGTTCCCGTCCAGCGGCAATCCGCTGAGCAACCCCGAGCGCGCCAAGGAACGCCGCGACTACATCCTCGACCGCATGGCCGAACTCAAGTACATCAGCGCCGCCGAGGCCGCCCAGGCCAAGACGGTGCCGATGCACGCCACCCCGCACGAGCGCCCGGTCGAGGTCTACGCGCCCTACGTGGCCGAAATGGTCCGCCAGCAGATGATCGAGCGCTACGGCGCCGAGGCCCTGACCAAGGGCTACCACGTCACCACCACCATCGACCCGACCCTGCAGGTCGCGGCCGACAAGGCGGTGCGCGACGGCCTCAAGGTCTACGACCGCCGCCACGGCTGGCACGGGGTCGAGCAGCACTTCGACCTGGCCGCCAACGAGGACGCGGCCACCGCCAAGCAGCGCCTGCGCTCGATTCCGGCCCAGGCCGGCCTGCTGCCCGCGATCGTGCTCGGCAACGAGGGCGGCGGCGCGCGCCTGGCCCTGGCCGACGGCAGCGAAGTGACGCTGGCGCCCAACCAGGGCTGGGGCGGCCGCAACCCGGGCAGCCTGGTCAAGCGCGGCGACCTGGTCCGGATCGAGCGGATCGAACCGCCGGCGCCCAAGCCCGACCCCAAGAACCCCGACGCCGTGGTCGCGGCGGCCCCGCCCGTGGTCGGCGCGCCGCTGGGCTACCGCCTGGAGCAGCTGCCGCAGGCGCAGGCCGCGCTGGTCTCGCTGGAACCGTCCAACGGTGCCCTGCGCGCCCTGTCCGGCGGTTTCAGCTTCGCCGGCGCCAAGTTCAACCGCGCCACCCAGGCCCGCCGCCAGCCCGGTTCCAGCTTCAAGCCCTTCGTCTACGCGGCCTCGTTCGAACGCGGCTATAACCCGGCCTCGATCGTGCTCGACGCCCCGGTGGTGTTCCGCGACCGTCGCGGCCATATCTGGCGCCCGCAGAACGACGGCGGCAACTTCGCCGGCCCGATGCGCGTGCGCGAAGCCATGGTGCAGTCGCGCAACCTGGTCTCGGTGCGCCTGCTCGACGCCATGGGCGTCGACTTCGCGCGCAAGTACATCGCCAACTTCGGCTTCGACATCGAACAGCTGCCGCCCAACCTGTCGATGTCGCTGGGCACCGCCTCGCTGACCCCGTTGTCGGTCGCCCGCGGCTACGCCACCTTCGCCAACGGCGGCTTTCGTATCACGCCCTGGTTCATCGACGAGATCAAGGACCGCGCCGGCGCGGTGGTGTTCAAGGAAAAGCCGCCGACCGCCTGCCCGGAATGCGGCGGCCGCGGCCCCGGCACCAGCGTGCGCTCCAGCACCGTGGTCGACGGCTTCAACTTCGGCCCCGAAGGCGAGGCCAAGCCCGATCCCAAGGCCAGCGCCAAGGCCTCCGAGCCGGCCAAGCCCGCGGCCAAGCCGCCGGCGGACCTGGTGATGGCGCCGCGCGCGATCGACGACCGCATCGCCTACCAGATCGTGTCGATGCTGCGCGACGTGGTCCTGCGCGGCACCGGTACCGCGGCCAAGGTGCTCGGCCGCGAGGACATCGGCGGCAAGACCGGCTCCACCAACGACCACCGCGACGCCTGGTTCTCCGGCTTCGGCGGCCCGCTGGTGACCACGGTCTGGGTCGGCCGCGACAACTACAAGTCGCTGGGTTACCGCGAATACGGCGGCAAGGCCGCGCTGCCGATCTGGATCGACTACATGCGCGCCGCGCTCAAGGACAAGCCGATCGCCCCCAACGAACCGCCGCAGGGCATGGTCAAGGTCTCGGTCGGCGCCAACGGCGCGCTGATGCCGGACGGCGGCGGCGGCATCACCGAATGGGTCAAGGCCGAGGACCTGGACAAGATGCAGTCCTACGTCGACTACGGCCCGGCCGAAGCCGCGCCGTCGGAAGAGTCCTTCGACATCTTCTGAGCCCGATCCGCAACGGACGCCCGCCCCGACGCGGGCGTCCATCGTTCCAGCGCCAATGTGATTAGCAAAACCACATCGGCGTGGTAGCGTTGAACCGCCGGCACGCGTCGCCGGCCGCGGCGAGTCCCCTCGCCGACGCCGTGCCCGCCGCGGAGGTCGTCATGCCACATCACGCCCGTCAGCACGCACAGCAGCACGCCGAAACCCGCACCCGCGAACGCCGCCACCGCCTAGCCCACGAGGCCGCGCGGCTGATGGCCGAGGGCGGCATCCGCGACTACCACCAGGCCAAGCTCAAGGCCGCCGAGCGCCTGGGCATCTTCGACGACGCCTCGCTGCCGCGTAATCGCGAGATCGAGGACGCGCTGCGCGAGTACCAGCGTCTGTTCCAGCGCGACAACGCGACCGGCCTGCGCCAGCGCCGCGAAGCCGCGCTGCGCGCGATGGAGTTTTTCGCCGCGTTCGAACCGCGCCTGGTCGGCCCGGTCCTGGACGGCACCGCCGACGCGCGCAGCCCGGTCGCCCTGCAGCTGTACAGCGACGACGCCGACGCCGCCCCGCGCTTCCTCGACCAGCACGGCATCCCGGCCGAAGCGCGCAGCCGTCGCCTGCGCCTGGATCGCGAACGCAGCGACGACTTCCCGGTCTGGATCTTCAGCGCCGAAGATCTGAGCTTCGACCTGACCGTGCTGCCGCTGGACGTGCTGCGCCAGGCCCCGCTGTCGGGTGTGGACGAGAAGCCGATGAAGCGCGCCTCGGCCGCCCAGCTGCGACAGTTGCTGGCGGAGGAGGAGATCGCGGTGTACGAGGGGTTGCGGCAGGAGTGAGCGTGGAGGAGTGAGCAGCGAGCGGGCGCGATGGTGCGGTTCGCCCGCGCGCCCCTCGCACCCGCTCGTCTTCCCCCTTTGAAAAAAAGGGGGATTAAGGGGGATTTGCTTTGCAGTGAGATGCGGAGACGCCACATCGACGCCTGCCGCCGAGCACGCGCGACTACGTCGGCGCTCCAACTGCGCGCTGAAGTCACTGGATCCCCGCCTTCGCGGGGATGACGGCAAAAAAGGCCGGGCTATGGCGCTAACGCTGTTGCCGTTGCCGTTGCCGTTGCCGTTGCCGTTGCCGCGGCATTGAAGTCCAAAAGCACCGCACTCACACAGACACCCGTAGACCCGAAGGGCGGCGCGCAGGACGCGCGCCGTTTTTCGAATGGACAGGGACGTCCATTCGAAACATCCCAGCGCCAGCTCCGAACCCGCAGGGGAGGGTTGGTCACGCTAGCCCTTCTCTTTGGTTACTTTTGACCGAAGGGAAGCCAGACGGACTCTTGGGCTAGCAAGGGAAAGTGACCTGCATGCGTAGCAGGCAGGAGCTTTTGACCTTTGTCCAGAAGAAGCAACAGCAAAGCAAAAGCAAATCCTCCCCAACCCTCCTTTTCCAAAGGAGGGAGCTAAGAGCAAGAGCTTGCTAGTGTTCAACCGTGCACGAACCTACGGTTCGTAAGCCGCACGGCTTCGCCCCTTTTCAAAGGGGGAGCCGAAAACGAGCCCTGCTACCCATTCCATCCCCAACCCCCAAACGAAAACGCCCCGCACTAGGCGGGGCGTTTCGTATGCGCTGCGATGCGGCTTCAGCGCTTGTCGCTGGCCACGTAATCGCGCACGCCATGACCGGTATAGATCTGACGCGGACGCCCGATCTTGTTCTCCGGATCGTTCTGCTGCTCCAGCCAATGCGACACCCAGCCGGCGGTGCGCGCGATCGCGAACATCACCGTGAACATCTCGACCGGAATACCCAGCGCCTTGTAGATGATGCCGGAATAGAAGTCGACGTTCGGATAGAGCTTGCGCTGCACGAAGTATTCGTCCTGCAACGCCGCCTCTTCCAGCTTCATCGCCACTTCCAGCAGCGGATCGTTGACGCCCAGCGCGCCCAGCACGTCGTGGGTCATCTTGCGCACCAGCGCCGCGCGCGGGTCGTAGTTCTTGTAGACGCGGTGGCCGAAGCCCATCAGGCGGAAGCCCGATTCCTTGTCCTTGGCCTTGTCGACCGCGGCCTTGACGTTCTCCGGGCGGCCGATCTCGTTGAGCATCTTGAGCACGGCCTCGTTGGCGCCGCCGTGCGCCGGCCCCCACAGCGCCGCGACGCCGGAGGCGACGCTGACGTAGGGGTTGGCGCCGGTCGAACCGACCAGGCGCACGGTCGAGGTCGACGCGTTCTGCTCGTGGTCGGCGTGCAGGATGAACAGCAGGTCCATGGCCTTGGCGGCGACCGGATTGAGCTCCAGCGGCTCGCTCGGCACTTCGAACAGCATGTGCAGAAAGCGCGTGGTGTAGTCCAGGCTGTTCTTCGGATAGCGGATCGGCCAGCCGATCGAATAGCGATGGCAGGCGGCGGCGATCGTCGGCACCTTGGCGATCAGACGGATCGCGGCCAGGCGGCGCTGTTCCGGATCTTCCAGGTCGAGTTCGTTGTGGTAGAAGCTCGCCATCGAGCCGAGCATGCCGACCAGCATCGCCATCGGGTGGGCGTCGTGGCGGAAGCCGTACAGGAAGGTGCGGAAGGCCTCGTGCATCATCGTGTGATGCGTGACCTCGTGCTCGAACTTGCTGAATTCGTTGGCCGTCGGCAGTTCGCCGTTCATCAGCAGATAGGCGACTTCGAGGAAGTTCGACTTCTCGGCGAGCTGCTCGATCGGGTAGCCGCGGTACAGCAGCACGCCTTCGTCGCCGTCGATGTAGGTGATCGCCGACTTGCAGCTGGCCGTCGCGGTGAAGCCCGGGTCGTAGGTGAACAGACCGGTTTCCTTCGGCACCTTGGCGATGTCGATGCAGGAGGCACCGAGCACCGGGTGCTGGACCGGAAGGGTCACGCTCTTGTCGCCAGCGGCCAGGGTGACCTGGTCGAAGCCGGGTTTATTCGGGACAGCTTTCTCAGCAGCGGTTTTTTCAGGGGCGGACTTATCAGTACCGGACACGAACAGCTCCTCATGTCTGCGCCGCGCAGGGATGGCCGCGGGCGAGGTGGGGACAGGGAATCGCGGACTCGCCGCGTGCTTGAATTATCGCACACCGGCATGGAGCACCGGCTCTGACTTTGGTCGCGGGGACGGGCCGGGCTGTTCCGCCGGCGGGGTCGATCGCGGCGCGGGCCGGGGCGCGGAATTCGTCAGCAGGCGCCCGTCCGGCGGCACCGGCGACGGTCGCGAACGCGGGCGATGCGGCGGCCATGAGACGGGGCCGGCGACCGACGCGGCCCAAACGCAAACGGCCGCCCAGAGGGCAGCCGTTGTGCGCGAAACCTGGCGACGCGATTACTTCTGCGCGTAGCGCTTGCGGAACTTGTCGACGCGACCGCTGGTGTCCATGATCTTGTGCTTGCCCGTGTAGAACGGGTGCGAGGCCGAGGAGATATCGACCTTGATCAGCGGGTACTCAGTGCCGTCGACCTTGACCGTTTCCTTGCTCGACAGGGTCGAACGGGTCACGATCTGGAAATCGGTGGTGACGTCCTGGAAAACGACGTCGCGGTACTCGGGATGGATACCTGCCTTCATGGCACTCACAAATTGATGCGGGAAAGAGCGGCATTATAGCCGCCCCTCCGCGGCCGAGGCAAGCCCCGGCCTAAACGGCCGCCAGCGCCCCCCGAATCAGGCCCTGGAAGCGCTCCTGGTCGTAGCGCATCAGGATCGCGACCCGGGCCGGGGCCCCGCCCTCCCCGCGCCAGTCCACGATGGTGGCGCCGCGGCCGTGCTGGCCCTCCAGCTCGATCGCCAGGGCCCGGTCCAACACCTCCAGCGCGCCCTCCGGCTCCAGCGCGAACGCCATCGCCAGAGCGTCGGCGGCATGCCAGTGGGCGCCGCGGCGGTCGGCCGACCACAGCCGGGTCTTCTCCGAGATGCGCTCGTAGAAGCGCGCGCGCTCGCTGTCGGCCTGCAGCCACTGGACCACGTCGTCGTGCAGGAAACCGTGCGCGATCACCGCCTCCCAATCGGCCAGCTCGATGCGCTCGAAGGCCTCGAACACGATGTGCGCGGCCTCCGGATCGAAGTAGATGTTGAACTCGGCGGCCGGGGTGATGTTGCCGCGGCAGGTGACCGCGCCGCCCATGACCACGAAGCGCGCGACGCGCTCGGGCAGGGTCGGGTCCAGCTTGAGCGCCAGCGCGATGTTGGTCAGCGGCCCCAGCGCGACCAGCAGCAGCTTGCCGGCGTGCTCGTGCGACAGGCGCAGGATCGCCAGCGCGGCGTGCTCGGCCTCGACCTGGCGGCGCGCGGCCTGGTAGCCGACGTCGCCGAAGCCGTCCTGGCCGTGCACGTAGCCCGCGTCCGGCGAGGGATGCAGCAGCGGCGCGGCGGCGCCGGCGAACACCGGCACCTCGACGCCGGCGACCTCGCACAGCTTCAGCGCGTTGGCGACGGTGTGCTTGAGGCCGACGTTGCCGGCGGCGATGGTCAGGCCGACCAGCTCATGGCGCGGATCGTTGAACGCCATCAGCAGCGCCAGCGCGTCGTCCACGCCCGGGTCGGTATCGATAAGCAAGGGAATGCGGTCGGTCATGTAGCCACTCTTTCGACATTGACGGCCGGATCGGCCGGGATGGCGTGCAGCGCGCCTTCGTAGCGCAGCAGTTCGCCGAGGGGAAACAGGGAGAAGGCGACCGCGAAGCGATAGCGGTCGCCGTCCTCGATGCGTTTGTAGGCATCGGTGCGCGGGAACAGGAAGCGCGGCAGCGGCAGGCCGCGCAGGGCGACCGAACGCAGGCGCCAGCGCCAGCCGCCGTCGGCCAGGTCCACGCCCAGGCGCAGCCGGGCCGGGCCGGTGGTTTCCAGCCAGTGTCCGTCGGGGTAATGACCGACCGGACGGAATGTCGACACCAGTTCGCTGCCGTCGTCGAAACGGCGGCGCCAGTGCATGGCCTGGCCGTCGTGGACGATGCGCACCTGGAAGCCGCGGCGCGGGCGATCCAGGGGAATGCCCAGGCGTCGCGCCAGGCGCCGGCCCAGGCGCCCGGCCAGGCCGCTGCCGGTGGAGATCGCGACTTCGCCGCTCAGGCTGCCGCCGCTGCGATGCAGCGCTTGCAGCAGCGGGTGCAGCCGCTCGAAAGCCGGGCCGAACCATTGCGTGGCCGCGTTGTGAGGGGCTCCCGGCATCCGGGGGGTGCGCTCCTGGCGGCGGGACACTATAGCCAGAGTTTTGCGGGTTTGTGTGTTGAGGGTGTGGGAGGGGACCTGGATGCTCGAGACGAGGTCACGGATCTCGGGATGCTCGCTTGCGCCGGGCCCTCTCCCCAACCCCTCTCCCCGCTGGCGGGAGAGGGCCCAGAACCGAGCGGGATGCAGACTCTGCAGCCCCTACTCCCGCTTGCGGCGACCGCAGGAGGTGTGGTGCCCGCAGGGCGGATATGGGGCGAGCGGCTGCGAGGCTCCGGCCCCACACCGCCTCGTCGCTACGCTAGGGCGAGCCCTGCGGAAACCGCGACAGCCAGTACCGCGTACGCCGCAGATAGTGATCCGGCGCCAGCGGCGCATAGTCGAAATAGCGCCCATCGCGGTCGGCCGCGCGCGCCGGCTCCAACTGCGTGCCTTCGTGCCATTCGTTGAAGGACGTGATCGACACCCAGCGGGCGCCGCTGTCCACGGCCGCGCCGAACATCGCGTCGTAATAGGTGCCGCCGTCGCGGCCACGCTCATTGGCGCGGTTCCAGGGCCGCACGCGCCGGTCGCTGTAGCCCGGCCCCACCGAGGGGATGAAACGCAGCCCGTGCGCATCCGCCCAGCGCTGCAGTTGCGGCCAGTGTTCCGGCGTGGCGCCCCAGGTGAAGCCGCGGCTGGCGAAATAGGTATAGACGCCGTCGAAGCCGGAGTCGAGGAAGAACCGGCCCTCGTCGGCGTTCACCCACAGTCCGATCACGTCGGCGTCGTAGGCGCCGCCGCGCAAGGATTCGCCGCCGTCCGCGCGCAGCAGGCGCGCCCAGTCGGAGGCCGGCAATTGATAAGAATCGTAGACGAAGAACAGCGGCCGGCCGTTGTCGGGATCGCGGTAGAACGCGGGGTGCCCGCCGTAGTCGTCGATCGCGGCGACGAACTGCGCGCGCGCCGCGCCGATATCGGGGCGCGAGCCGGGCTCGATCTGGAAACAGATGCGCAGGCCATGCCGCTCGGCGGCATCGAACAGCGCCGGCAGGCTGCGCGCGCTCGGGTCCTGGCGGCCCAGCCAGGTCACCGCGACGATGCCGATGCCGGCCTGCGCGATCATCGCCATGTGACGCTCGGCCAGCGCCGGGTCGGCGCTGCTGTACTCGCCCAGCGCGGGGTAGAAGTCGGCGGCGATGTCGCCGCCGCCCGGAATGTCCGGCGCGCCCGCGTCCTCGGCGCGCAGCTTCAGCACCGGATGCGACCAATGCAGGCGCGCGCCGTCGCGCTCGGGGTTGCCGTACCAGTTGTAGTAGAAAACGATCGCGCGCGGATGGAGCGCGACGGCCGGCGGCGTGCGTGGCGGCGTGACGGCACAGGCCACCAGCCACAGCGCGCACAGCGCCAGCGCCGCGCGCGGCCTCACTGCGACTTGGCCGCCGGCAGGCGCAGCGGATGCGCCTCGGTATTGAAGGTCACCTGCTCGAAGTCCAGCGTCTGCGCCGGCGCGAACAGCAGGTAGTAGTACTTGAAGGTCTCGGCGAACAGGAAGCTCTCCATCGAGTCGTCCTGCTGCTTGCTGGTCACGTCCTTGAGCGCGGCGTAGCCGGCCTCGGTGCGACAGTGGCGCACGAAGTCGTCGAAGAACTCGCGCCCCATCGCGCGGTACTTGGGATCGCCGGTCAGCACATGCAGGTAGTAGGCCGATTCGACGATCTCCGGCCGCAGCGCGTAGCCGGGCGATGCGACCTGCATCTTGGCGTAGTCCAGCGACTCGGGCTCGATGCCGTGCAGGCGCCACATCTTCAAGCCCGAATCCTGCAGGCGCTGGGCGCGATCCAGATCGCCGCCCAAGGCCAGCAGCGCCGGCATGAACGCGTCCAGCGCGCCGTAGCGCGTGGCCGTGCGCTTGCCGGTGACCATGTCGGCGTGGCCGTACCACAGCTCGCGCTCGCGCACTTCGTCGGCCAGGTGCGCATTGACCGCGACGATGCTCTGATCCCACATCGCCTTGCATTCCTGGTCGCCGAACAAACGCCAGCACTTGTACAGGTACTCGTAATAGGAATCGATGCCGCCGCCGATGTGCGAGCCGGTATCGGTCCAGCGGCCGCTCTCCACGTCGATCCAGGACCCGACCAGGCCGGTCTTGGGGTCGCGCCGCTTATAGGTCTCCACCAACGCGCGCTTGGCCCGCTCGTAGTACACCGGCTTGCCGGTGAGCTTGGACAGCATGCCGAACTCGATCAGCAGGGTGCCGGTCTCGGCCGGGTTGCTGACCTTGCCGCGGGTCTTGCCGGTGCGCAGATTGACGTGGGTGTAAGGCAGGCCGGTGGGCGAGTCGAACGCCGGCAGCAGGCGCGTGCCCAGGTCGTCGGCGAGTTTGAGCAGGCGCTCGTCGCCCGTGGCTTGATAGCCCGACAACAGGCCGCCGAGCAGGCGGATGGTGACCTCGAAGTTCTGCACGACCATGTCGCGGTCGAAGTTCAGCTGGGTCGCGATCAGCTCGCGCGCCTCGTCGGCCTCGCTCTTCAGGCCCATCAGCAGCAGAGTGTCCAGCGCGTCCACCGGCGTCATCAGCAGCGAGTGCGGATACCAGTCGTGGCCGCTCTTGCTCAGCGGCTTGAGCGCGTCGCGGCCCCAGGCGTAGCGCTTGTAACCCTGCCAGGCATGACGGGTCTCGGCCTTCACTCGTTCGGCCATGCGCGCGGCCTCAGCCACGTCGGCGCTTTGCGCGGGTGCCGCGGCGGGTGGCTGGGCGGCGGGCGCCGTAGCGACATCGCTAGCGGGGCGGGCGCAGCCGACGATCAGGACGGCGGCGATAAGGCAGGCGAGCGTGCGTGGAGTCATCAGGGTCACCAAGGTCGGTTGGGGCCGCGCCCATACCGGCGCGCGGCGCGGGAAAACGGAAGCCGGACTTAGGGGGCGCGCAGCCAGCGCAGCCGCAGCGCCTGGCGCAGACGCGCGAGATCGGCATCGGCGCGCACGCGCAGCTGCACGGTTTCGCCGGGCAGCAGGGTCAAGGCGTTGTCGGACAATTCGGCGTCGAGGCCGTCGAACTCGATCCACAGCCCGCGCGCGAGGCGCTCGGTCTGCAGCGTCAATGCCGCGGCCTTGCCGTCGCGACGCCACTGCGTGCGCAACTGCGGATCGCTCAGCGCCAGCGCCTTGGCTTCGTCGAAATAGATCACACGGCGCGATACCGGCTCGCCTTGAGCCTGCAGCTCGAACACCGCCGCGGTACGGCGCGGGTCGGCGCCGCGCAGCAGTTCGGCATCGCTCCAGGCGCCCGCGGCGGTGACGGCCAGCGGCGTCAGCGCGACCTCGCCCTGCGCACGCCAATGTTCGCGGCCGTCGAAATCGATCACGCGCAGCGTCCATCGCGCCGGCAGGGCCTGGGTGCGGTCCGACAGCAGGCTCAGCGTGGTGCGCCCGTCCTTGCGCAGCGCCGCCGCCGCGACCGGGGCGAAGAAGCGGCGTGCGTGGAAGTGCAAAGCCTTCCAACGGCCGTAATAGTCCAGGCTGGACCAGGACGCGCCCGGCCAGACGTCGTTGAGCTGCCAGTACAGCGAGCCCATGGTGTGCGGCCGGCTGGCGCGGTGGTGCAACGCGGCCAGCTCGATGCCCTCGGCCTGCATGATCTGGCTGAGGTAGACGAACTGGGCGAAATCGCGCGGCTCGCCGTAGCCGGCGCGAATGTAGTGCAGCAGGCGCTCGTTGCCGGCGCCGGCCAGGAACTTCTGGTGGGCGCGGATCACCGGCGTATCGATACCCTGCTCCGCCGCGCTGGCGAAGGCGTCGACGGTGCGCAGCGACGGCCAGGCCTGCAGGCCGAATTCGGACATGAAACGCGGGGTTTCGTCCAAGTAGGCGGCGATCGGTTTGGAGCCGGCCCACACGTCCCAGTAATGCTTGTCGCCCTTGGACGAATCGTTGGCCTTCTCGTCCAGATCGTTGCCGGGCGAACTGGACCAGTACGGCAGGTCGCCGGCCTCCTGCGCGACCACCTCGCGCAGGTCGCGTCCGAACAGCTGCACGTAGCCGTCCCAGACCGTCTGCGCGAAAGCAGGATCGGATTCCATCAGCTTGCTGCGATGGCCCCAATCCTTCCAGGCCGTTTCCTCTTCGTTGTTGCCGCACCACAGCACGATGCTGGGATGGCGGCGCAGGCGTCGGACCTGGTCGCGCGCCTCGGCCTCGGCATTGGCGCGGAAAGCCGGATCGAAGCCCGGCTGCATGCCGCCGCCGTACATGAAGTCCTGCCACACCATCAGGCCGAGCTCGTCGGCCAGGTCGAAGAACGCATCGCTTTCGTAATAGCCGCCGCCCCAGTTGCGCAGCATGTTCATATTGGCCGCGCGCGCGTCCTCCAGGGTCTTGCGCAAACGTTCGCGCGGCACCCGCGCGGGAAACATGTCGAACGGGATCGCGTTGGCGCCCTTGGCGAAGATCTCGATGCCATTGACCGCGAACGCGAAGCCCTGCCCCTCCGCGTCGCGCGGCCGGCGCAGCTCGACCCGGCGCAGGCCGGTGCGCTGCTGCGCCTGGGCGCGCTGGCCGTCCGCGTCGAGCAGACGCGCGCGGAAGGTGTACAGCGCCTGCTCGCCGTAGCCGAACGGGTACCAGCGACGCGGCCGCTCGATCCGCACCGGCACATTCAGCGTCTGCGCGCCGGCTCGCAGTTGCACGGTCTGGCGCAGCGCGCGCGCGCGGCGGCCGTCGGGGTCCAGCCAGTCCAGCTCCAGGGTCGCACTGCCGGCGGCGTCGGCGCGCACTTGCACCTGCGCGCGCAGCTCGGCGACATCGGCATCGACGCGCAGCTGACGCAGGTGCAGTTCGTCGATACGCGGCCCGTCCCAGCTCTCCAGCTTCACGTCGCGCCATACGCCGGCGGTGACGTAGCGCGGGCCCCAGTCCCAGCCGTAGTGGTAGCCGGGCTTGCGCGCGAAGTTGCCGGTCATCGCCTCCTTGGGCTCGTCGCCGTAGGGCGAGGGGTAGTTGCCGGCGATCTTGTGCGGCATCGCCTCCACGCGCGGTAGCAGACGCCGGATCGGCGAATGCAGCACCACCCGCAGCTCGTTGCCGCGCGCGCGCAACTTGCCGGCCACCGGCAGCCGCCAGGTCCGGAAGGCGTTGTCGGCCGACAGCAGCGCCTCGCCGTTGAGGTAGACGTCGGCGTAGGTATCCAGGCCCTCGAATACCAGCTCGGCATGAGACTTGCGCAGTGTCGCCTCGCTCAGATCGAAGCGGCTGCGGTATTCCCAGGTGCCCAGGCCTATCCATTGCAGCTGCGCTTCCGGCGCGCCGACATAGGGATCGGGTATCAGCCCCTGGGCGAGCAGGTCGGTATGCACGTGACCGGGCACGCGCGCGGCGCGCCACTGCGTCGCGGGCGCGTGCTCGCGCGCCTGCGGGTCGTCCGGCAGCAAGCGGAACTCCCAGCCCTGATGCAGGTAGCGCACCTGGGGCTGCGCCGCCGGCGCGGCCGTGGCGAACAGCACCGCCACGGCGATCGATACGACCGCCGCGCCGCTACGCCATCCCCGCCAGAGCTTGGCCGGCCGCATCTTCGCCCTCAGCTCCCGCGCACCAGGTTCAGCACTTCGTAACACGCGCCCATGGTGTGGTAATCGGTCTTGCCGGCCGGACTCTTTTCGTCGCTGTACTTGCGATTGTCGGCATCGAGGATGCGGAACCAGGCGCCGTAGCGATGATCGACCAGATGCGTCCAGGCGTAGGCCCACAGGCGCTGATACCAATCCCAATAGCGATCTTCGCCGGTGCGCGCGGCCAGCAGCGCGGCGGCGGCCAGCGATTCGGCTTGAACCCAGAAATACTTGTCGTCGTCGCACACATACGCGGGTCCCTCCGCAAGCGCCGGGCCATCCATGGCTGGACGTTCCAAAGCGCTTGCTTCGCTCAACGCCTGCCGTAGGCCCTCGAACGCAAAACCGTAATACATGCCGCCGCGCCGTCCATCCCAGGAATGCGCGAGCGCGGTGTCGAACAGATGGCGCGCGGTCGGCAGCAGCCAGTCGGCCTCGACATGCCGGTCCAGGATCAGCAGCAGCTTGGCCCACTCGGTCTGGTGGCCGGGCTGGAAGCCCCAGGGGCGGAATAGGTGTTTGGGATCGTCCAGGTGGTAGGTCCAGTCGATGTTCCAGTCGGCGTCGTAGTGCTCCCACACCAGCCCGCCGGCCTGGGTGGCGTGGTGGCGGGTCATGCGCTCGGCCAGGCCCAGCGCACGATCCAGGTAACGGCGCTCGCCGCTGGCTTCGAACGCCGCCAGCATCGCCTCGCACATGTGCATGTTGGCGTTCTGGCCACGGTAGCCGCTGAAGTTCCAATGCGCGTCCGCTTCGTCGCGATACAGGCCGTGCCGCGGTTCCCAGTAGCGCCGCTCCAGCAGCTGCCAGGTTTCGTCCATCCAGGCGCGCGCTTCGTCCATGCCGGCCTTGAGCGCGGTGGAGTACGCCAGCAGCACGAAGGCCACGCCGTAGCAGTGGTAGGTCTCGTCCTCGACCCGGCCGTCGCGCAGGCTCCAGGCGTAACCACCGGTGTCCGGATTGCGGTGGCGCTCGCGCAGGTAGCGCAGGCCGTGGCGCGCCGCCTGCAGGTACTGCGCGCGCAAAGCCGCGTCCTCGCCGAACTCGCGCGCGGCCATGGCGTAGTTGAAAACGAAGCGGGTGCTGCTGACCAGATGCCGGTGCGAGGCCTCGAAAACCCCGCCGTCGTCCTTGAAATAGTGGAAGAAGCCACCGGACGGATCGATGCAGCGCGGGTGATAGAAGGCCATGGTGCGCGCGATATGCGCACGCAGGAAGTCGGCGGAACGGAAGTCCGGGGCGACGGGGTCAGGCCGCGTGTTCATACTGATCCTTGAGCAATTGCTGGACCTGCGCGCGCGAGGGCATCGCGGCGAAGGCGCCGTGCCGGGTCACCGCCAGCGCGCCGACCGCGGCGGCGAAACGCAGGGCGTCCTCCAGCGCGGCGCGGTCGGCCAGGAACGCGGGCAGGCCCGCCGCATCCACGCCGCGTTCGCACAGATACGAGAGCAGGCCGCCGACGAAGGCGTCGCCGGCGGCGGTGGTGTCGACCGCCTTGACCCGGAAGCCGCGCACCTCGCCCTCGCCGTCGGCGCTGTACCAGCGCATCGGCGCGCCGCCGTCGGTGACCACCAGCCAGCGCGCCGCGCCCGCAAACAGGCGTTCGCGCACCGCGCGTTCGCCGGCTTCGCCGCCGCCGTAGGGCTCGGCCAGATAGTCCAGTTCGTTGCGCGCCAGCTTGACCAGGTCGGCCGCGGCCAGCGCCTGCCACAAGCGCGGCCGCGGCTCCACGCCCTGCGGCCACAGCATCGGGCGCAGGTTGAGATCCAGGCTGACCAGGGCGCCGGCCGCACGCGCCAGACGCATGCCCTGCAAGGTCGCCTCGGCGATCTCGTCTTCGGTCAGGCTGTTGGAGCAGACGTGGAAGGCGCCGGCCCGGGCAAAGCAGTCGGCGGCGTAGTGCTCGCTGCGGAACAGCAGATCCGCCGCCGGCGGACGATAGAAGCTGAAACTGCGTTCGCCGTGTTCGTCCAGGGCGACGAAGGCCAGCGCGGTCTTGGCCGCGTCGGTGCGCAGCACGTAGTCGGTGGCCACGCCGCAACCGCGCAGGCTGTCGAGCAGGAAGTCGCCGAACATGTCGTGGCCCAGCATGCCCACGAACTGGGTCGGCGCGCCCAGCCGCGCCGCGGCCGCGGCGACGTTAGCCGGCGCGCCGCCGGCGTATTTCAGGAACGCGCGCGGCGCGTCGTCGGCGGGCGCGGGCTGGGCGAGGAAATCGATCAAGGCCTCGCCGAAGCAAACGATGTTGCGCATGCGGTTCAATCCTGCCCCTGTACGGTGTTGGCTGGCGGCGATAGGCGCGAACCGCGCAGGCCGTACCAGACGATGTAGGCGTAGCACAGCGCGGATACGACGAACGCGTACTGCAGGGCGCGGGTCTCGTCGCCCAGCGCGCCCTTGAGCAGATCCACCAAGGCGCCCTGCAGCGGCGGAATCACCGCGCCGCCGACGATGGCCATCACCAGCAGGCTGGAAGCCTTCTCGGTCATCGGGCCCAGGCGCTCGATCGCCAGGGTGAAGATGGTTGGGAACATGATCGAGTTGAACAGGCCCACCAGCACCACCGACCACAAGGCCACGCCGCCCAGGGTGTTCATGGTGACCAGCAGCAGCACGATGTTGACCGCCGCGTACAACGGCAGCAACCGGCGCGGATTGGCGCTCATCAGCAGCGCCGCGCCGAGGAAGCGGCCGATCATCGCGGCGCCGTGGTAGTAGGACAGGTACAGCGAAGCCTGGCCTTCGCTCATCGCGCCGATCTCCGGGCGCGAAACGTACTTGACCATGAAGTGAGCGACCGTGACCTCGACGCCCACGTAGAAGAAGATCGCCAGCACGCCCCAACGCAGATGCGAATGACGCAGCACGTCGACGAAGCCGTGCTTGCGCGTGTCGGCTTGTTCGGTGGCCTCGGTGAGCGCCGGCATGCGGAAGAAGTACACCGCCGCCGCCAGCGCGATCAGCGCCACGGCCACGCCGATGTACAGCGGCTGCACGGTCTGCACGCGCTCGGCCGCCGGCAGCTTGGCCAGCTGTTCGGCGCTGAGCAGGGTCGCGCTGAAGATCAGCAGGCCGGCCACGTAGGGGCCGATGGTGTGGCCCAGCGAATTCACTGCCTGGGCGAAGTTGAGCCGGCTGGCGGCGCGCTCGGGCGCGCCCAGCAGGCTCACGTAGGGATTGGCCGAGACCTGCAACAGGACGATGCCGGTGGCCAGAATGAACAAGGCCGGCAGGAACAATTCGAACGAGGCGGCCTGCGCCGCCGGCAGCACCAGCAGCGCACCGCCGCCGGCGATCAGCAGGCCGATCACGATGCCCAGCTTGTAGCCGACTCTGGCCACCACCCGCCCGGCCGGCACCGCCATCACGAAGTAGGCCCCGAAGAAGGCCGAGTCCAGCAGCATCGAGCGCGCGTGGGTGAGCTGGAACACCGACTGCAGGTGCGGAATCAGCACCCCGTTGAGCTCGGTGATGAAGCCCCACATGAAGAAGATCGCGGTCATCGCGATCAGGGCCGCGCGGTTGCGCGCGGCGGACGCCGGCGCGTTGGGATCTTGAGTGCTCATGGCGTCGACGGCTCGGTGGAGGCGTCGTGCGGTCGGCGCCGGAGGAGGGAACTCACATGGCCGCGGCTCCGCTGCTGCCGCGCACCACCAGCTTCACCGGCGCGATCACGCGCCGCGACAACGCGCCCGGATCGCGCACGCGCTGCAACAGCAGCTCGGCGGCCTGGCGCCCGCACGCGCGCGGCTGCGCCGCCAGCGTGGTCAGCGATGGCGTCGACAGCGCCGCCTCGGTGATGTCGTCGAATCCGGTCAGGGCGAAGTCCAGCCCCGGCCGGATCCCGCGCGCGCTCAGGCCCAGCATCAGGCCCAAGGCGACGGTGTCGTTGTAGCAAACCGCCGCGGTCGCATCCGGCGCGTGCTCGAACAGTTCGGCGGTGCGCGAGGCGGCTTCGACGCGGGTCGGGCTGCATTCGACCAGCCAATCCGGCGAGGGCTCGATCGCCGCCGCGCGCATCGCGTCGCTGTAGCCCTGCCGGCGCTGCCGACAGGAACTGGAATCGGCATGCCCGCCGAAGAACGCGATCCGCCGGTGTCCCAGCGACAGCAGGTGCTCGGTGGCCAGACGCGCGCCGTGCTCGTTGTCCAGCGCCAGGAAGTCCCAGTCCACGCCCGGCAAGGCGCGGTTGAACACCAGCGCCGGCGTGTGCGCGCCCAGCAAGCGTTGCAGCGCCGCGCCGTCGCTGTGCTCGGCCGGCGACAGGATGATGCCGGCCGGCCCGTGCTCGACCAGCGAGCCCAGCACCGCCAACTGGCGCTGCGGCGATTCGGCGGTGCTGCCCAACAGGGTGACGTAGCCCTCCTCGCCCAAGGCCTCGTCCACGCCCGCGGCGAACTCGGCGAAGAAGGGGTTGGACAGGTCGTTGATCACCAACGCGACCGAACTGGAAGTCTGCCGGCGCAGGTTCGCCGCCGCGCGGTTGTAGACGTAGCGCTGCCGCTTCAATTCCGCTTCCACCCGCGCGCGGGTATCGGCATGCACCAGCGGACTGCCGCGCAGCACCAGCGACACCGTCGCCCGCGACACGCCGCAGGCTTGGGCGATGTCGGTCACGGTGACCTGCTTGCGGTTGGACCGGCCGGTGCCGGGCTTGTGGGTCGTCATCGGAGATCCCGGGTCCTTGGACTCGTGCTGTCGCCCGATTATTCACCAAGTGGATCGATCCAAGTTGGCTGCTTGCGGCGGTAAGGCCCAGGCCGGCCGACCCGCGGCCGCTGCGGACCGCCGGGCGGCGCGGCGGCGCCGCGACCGCATTCAAGGCGCGCTCCCGGTTTGCGCGCCGCAGGCCGCGGCCGGACGCGCCGAAGCGGCGGTGGCCCAGGCCGACGGCACGGGACCGAGTTCGAAACGCAGGGTGCCGCCATCGCGTACGCGCGACCAATCCAGCCAGACCTGATCGACCGCCGCGCTGCCGAAACGTACCGACTGCGGATATTGCAGCTTGCGGCCGTCGGCGCCCGGCGCTTCGATGCGCAGGGTCTTGCCCTCGCCCAGGTCCAGCTCGACGCGCTCGAAACGCGGCGCGTGCAGCACCAGCTCACCGCTGCCCGGCATCAGCGGGTACAGGCCGATCGCGCTGAACAGGTACCAGGCCGACATGGTGCCCAGGTCGTCGTTGCCGGTGACGCCGTTGGGCGCGTTGGTGAACAGCGTCTGCGCCGAACGCAGCACCGTCGAGGTCTTCCACGGCTGTCCCAGCAGCGCGTACAGCCAGGGCGCGTGCAGGTCGGGTTCGTTGTTGGGGTTATAGCGGTACTGGCTGTAGTAGCTGTACGGCCCCACCACCCACTGCTTGCGCGCGGCGTGGGCCGGGTCCGCCACCAGCGCGTCGTAAGCGAAGAACGCGTCCAGCCGGCGCAGCGCCTCGGCTTCGCCGCCCATCGCCGCGGCCAGTCCGGGCACGTCCTGCTGCACCAGCCACTGGTATTGCCAGGCGGTGCCTTCGTGGAAGCCGTGGTGCGAACGCGGGTTGTAGCGTCCGTCCGGCCCGCTGTACCAGCCGCCGTCGTCCAGGCGCGGACGCGGGAAGCCGGTGTAGCCCAGCTCGGCGTCCTGGGCTTGCGCGTCCCACACCTTGCGCCAGTTACCGCCGCGCGTGCGCAGGGTCTGCGCGTCCGCGTCCTCGCCCAGGGCCTGGGCGAAGCTCGCGAGCGAGCAATCCGCGAGCGCGTATTCCAGCGTGGCCGAACCGCCGTGATGCGGATCGATGTCCATGCTCTTGACCGGGAACGCGCGGTCGTACTGGACGAAACCCCGCTGCAGATAACTGGGATTGCCGGCGCGACCGCTGCTGCGCGAGCCGAACGGCGGCACCCCGAAGGCGTTCTCGCGCAGCGCGGTCCAGGCCTCGCGCTCGCGGCCCTGCAATGCGCCGAACTTCCACAGATCGACCAGGAAGGGCGTGACCGGGTCGCCGGTCATCACATTGGTCTCGAAGCTGGCGTAGCCCCAGCGCGGCAGCCAGCCGCCCTGCTCGCGGATTTTCAGCACCGACTGGGCGATGTCGCGCGCGCGCTGCGGACGCAGCATCGCCAGCAGTTGGTTCTGCGAGCGGTAGGTGTCCCACAGCGAGAAGTACTCGTAATAGGTCCAGCCTTCGGCCTGGTGGATGCGATCGTCGTAGCCGCGATAACGGCCGTCGGCGTCGCTGCCGGTCAGCGGCTGCAACAAGGTGTGGTAGAGCGCGGTGTAGAACACGGTGCGATCGTCGCCGCTGCCGCCCTGCACGCGCACGCTCTGCAGCTCCTTGCGCCAAGCGTCCTGCGCACGCGTGCGCATGGCGTCGAATCCCAGCGTTTGCTCGCCGGCCATGGCATCGGCGCGCAGATTGTTCCAGGCGCCTTGCTGGTCGACGTGCGAGATCGCGCTGATCGCGGTGACCGCGCGGCCCTGCTTGAGATCGAAGCTGAACCACGCGCCGGCCGGACGGCCGTCGCCCTGCATGGCGCCGCGGCCGCCGGGGTGGCCGCCCTCCTCGTCCCAGGTGCCCTGGCTTTGGAACGGGCGATCGAAGCGCAGCACGAACCAGGTGGTGTAGTTCTGGCCGCCGCAGAAGCTCTTGGTGGTGATGCGGCCTTCGACGCTGCGCTCGTCGACCACGCGCAACGCGCTGCCCACCACCCAGTGGCGGTTGTTGGCCTGGCCGGTGTTGACCAGCACGTGGCCGGTGCCGGCATCGACGCTGAAGGTGTAGCGCTCCGCGGCGGCGCGGGTGCGCGCGGTGGCTTCGACATCGATGCCACCGTAATCGGTCAGCCGCACTTTGTAGTAACCCGCCTGCCCGACCTCGCCTTCGTGGGTATAGGCGGCGGCGTACTTGCGCTGATCGAAGCTGTCGGCCTTGGCGGTGTCGAAGGCGCCGCCCGGCGCGATGCTGCCGGTCACCGGCAGCACCGACAACTGCCCGCCCTGCTCCCAGCAGCCGGCACCGGACAGGAAGGAATGGCCGAAGCCGCGGATCTTGGGCTCGTCGTAGCGCCAGCCGGCGTAGTGATCGCCGATCGGCGAGACCTGGATCAGGCCGAACGGCGCGGACGCGCCGGGATAGGTGTTGCCGTCGTCCTTGCTGCCGATGTAGGTGTTGACCGTGGCGGCCAGGTCCTCGCGCGCGGGCGCGGCCTGCGCGGCGGCAACGGTCAAGGCCAGGGCCAAACCCAGCCAGCGCAGGCCAACGCGCAAGCGGAGAGCGGAACCGGCGGTCTGCGGCGGCGTGTGCAAGCGACTCATTCGATCACCAGTTCGTCGACGAAATAGAAGGACGGGCTGCCGGCACCGGGATGGCCCGCGGGCAGAGCGCCATAGCCTTGAATCTGCAAGCGCAGGTAGCGTGCGCGCATCGGCTGCGGCAAGGCCAGACGCGGCGTGTGATAACGCTGGCGCAACTCGGCGGCGTCCACGTCCAGCGCGAGTTCCGCGCCCGGCGTCCAGCGCCGGCCGTCGTCGGACGTGAACAGCTGCAGGCGGCGCGGCGGCAGGATCCAGCTCTGGGTCTGCTGCAGGAAGCGCGCCGACAGCGCGCGCAGCACGGTCGGCGCGCCCAGGTCCACGATGAGTTCGACGTCGCCGCCGGCCCAGGCCGTCCAGCGGCCGTCGGCATGCTCGTCGCCGGCCAACACGCCATCGCTCAGGGTCGCGGTATCGGCATTGCCGCGGTAGCGCGGGTGCGCCGGCAGCGAGTAGCGCACTTCGCGATCCAGACCGCGGTGCGCCACCAGGGTGTAAGCGCGGCTGCGCGCATAGGCGCGGCCGTGGCGATACGGAGTCAACTTCAGCGTGCCCGGCCGGGCGATCTCCAGGCTGTCCTCGAACCAGGGCGAGGTCGCGTCCGGTTCGCGGCCGTCGGTGCTGTAGTGGATGCGCAGGTCGGAGAAACCGCGTTGCGCGTGCACACGCCATACGCGTCGCGCCGGATCGCGCTCCAGCCGATAGCCCACCACGTCCGTCGCTTCCGGGCCGTAGCTCACCCGCCAGGCGTCGAGCCTGGGGTAGTGCTGGCTCAGGCGGCGTTGGAAATCCGGATAGTCGCCGACGCCGCTCCAGGTGTTCTCGGCGAACGCGAGCAGGCGCGGATACAGCATCGCCTCGGCATTGCGCGGCGTCACCCGCTCGGTCCACAGCGGCGCCTCGGCGCCCAGCACCTGCGCGGCATGCTCGGCGAACGCCGGCGCGGCGGCGAAATCGGTGCGATAGAGCTTTTCCAGGCTCAGATCGCTCAGCGCCCGGTCCAAATAGAACGGGCTGGCCACGACGATGCGGTTGCCGTTGCGCAGCGCGCGCGCGGCCGGTTCGTCTCCGCGCCAGACTTCGACGATGGCGTCCTTGCCCAGGCCGCCGTCGAGGATCTCGTCCCAGCCGATCAGGGTCTTGCCCTTGCCGGCGAGGTAGCGCTGGATGCGGCGCACGAACCAGGCCTGCAGTTCGTCCTCGTCCTTCAGCCCGAGTTCGCGCATACGCTGCTGCGAGGACGCGCTTTCCTTCCAGCGCGCCTTGGGCGCTTCGTCGCCGCCGATGTGCACATAGGGCGCGGGGAACAAGGCGACCACTTCGTCCAGCACCTGCTGCAGGAACTCGAAAGTGGACTCGTCGCCGGCGCAGTAGATGTCCTCGAACACCCCCCAGCTGGCGGGCACGGCGATCGGCTGCTTGCGGCAGGACAGTTCCGGATAGGCCGCCAAGGCCGCCGACGCATGCCCGGGCATCTCGATCTCGGGGATCACCATGATGTTGCGCTGGCGTGCGTACTCCACCACTTCGCGTATCTGCGCCTGGGTGTAGTAGCCGCCGTAGCGGCTGCCGTCTTGCTCGTCGCGCCACGCGCCGACCTGGGTCAGCTTGGGATAGCGCTTGATCTCGATCCGCCAGCCCTGGTCTTCGCTGAGATGCCAGCGGAAGGTGTTGATCTTGTAGTAGGACAGCAGGTCGATCTGCTTCTTGACGAAGTCGACCGGCATGAAATGGCGGCCGACATCGAGCATATGCCCGCGATAGCCGTAACGCGGCGCATCCTCGATGCGCAGCGCCGGCACTTCGATGCGCGTGGCGCGGCCCGGCGGCAGCAGCTGACGCAGGCTCTGCACCGCCCAGAACAGTCCGCGCGGCCGCGCGGCGCTCAGCACGATGCGCTGTGGCGCGACCTCGATGCGGTAGGCCTCTTCGCCGGCCACCGCGGCGTCCAGGCGCAGCTCGATGGTGCGCGCGTCGCGTGCCCCGCGGGCGGTCAGCCACAGGCCGTGATCGTCGGCCAGCGAGCGGCGCAGGAAATCGGCGATCTCGCGGCTGCGCGTATCGGCCGGCACCACCAGGGCCACGCCGCTGTCGAGCACGAACCTACCCTCGCCGCGCTGCCAATGCCGCGGCTGCGGAATCAGCGCCGGCGACGTCGGCGCCTGCGTGGCCGCCGCCTGCGACAACGGCGCTTGCGCGCAGACGCAGGCCGGCGCGAACAGCAGCAACAGCAGCGTCGTGGCGAGGCGGATACCCAAGTCGAACGCGTTCCGGATGCGTGCCTACGGCCCGTAGGCGAGGATCGGGCGGTCGCCCGAAAACGGCCGCCGCCCCAGGGAAAAAAGAGCCCGGCCAGTCGGCCGGGCCCAGGGCCCGAGGGGGAGGGCGGGAGAGATCAATCGAAGTTGAACACGTACTCCAGGGACACTTCGCGGCCGACCGGGCTAAACAGGCGGCTGTTGTAGAACTCGTAGTCGAGCTTGTACGGGTCCTTGTGGTTCCAGCCGGTGCTGTTGAACACGTTGTTGACGTAGAAGTTGATCTTGGCGCGGTCGGTCACCTTGTAGCCGACGTTGAAGTTCCAGGTGATCGCCGGACCGACGCGGCCGTAGTAGCGCGAGGTGCTCTTGCCGGCGTTGGGGTTGCTGCTGCCGGGCGGCACCGCGCAATTGGCGTCCAGGCTGTCGCTGGGCACGTAGCCGTCCGGGAACGGGCGGCAGCCGCCGGGGTTGTCGAGACGGTCGGTGCCCCAGTGGTAGCGCACGCCCGGCACCGAGCCGATGCGGTCGCCGTACACGGTCCAGTTCCACTTCTCGCCCTGCCAGCTCACGCTGCCGCGGATCTTGCTGCGCACGTCGCGATCGCGACGTTCCGGGTTGGGATCGGTGGCGTACACCTGCTCCTTCATCGACACCAGGTTGGTGTAGTTCAGGCCGAACTGGAAGTTGCCCCAGCGCGCGGTATCGAGGCGGTAGCGCAGCGAGGCGTCGACGCCGGCGACGCTGCGCTGGGCGATGTTGATCGGGCCGGTTTCCACCGACAGCAGGCGGCCGTTGGCGTCGCGGTTCACGCGCGCCAGGATGGTCGCGCAGTACTCCGCGCCGCTGGGGTTGGACCACGGCACCGAGGGATCGACGGTCTTGCCGGTACGGCAGCCGGCCTCGTCGTTGAGGATCACGTCCAGCGGCAGGTCGCGGATTTCGTCGTCCAGGTCGATAGACCAGTAGTCGGCGGTGAGCGACAGGTTGTCCATCGGATCCCAGACCAGACCGACCGTCCACGACTCGCCCAGTTCCGACTTCAGGTCCGGCGTACCGCGGCGGTTGGCGCCGAAGGCGTAGAACACGTCGGGGTTGCCGCTGCCGCAGTCGTTGGTCAGATAGGCGCCGCTCTGAATGCAGCGCAGCGGGTCGCTCATGCCGACGTCGGAGGTGCTGGGCTGGGCCAGCAGGAAATGCATGTCCGGCGCGTGGAAGCTGGTGGCGTAGCTGCCGCGCAACAGCAGGTTGGACAGCGGGCGCCATTCGATGCCGGCGTTCCAGGTGGTTTCCGCCTGCGAGCCGATCGCCAGACGCGCGACGGAATCGAAGGCGTGGTAGCTGCCGTAGTGATCGCGGCGCGCCGCCGCGGTCAGGGTCACCGAGTCCAGCAGCGGCACCTTGAACTCGACGCCGGCCGAATAGCGCGTGCGCTCGCCGCCGCCGCGGTCGATGTTCTGCACCCAATAGTCTTCGTTGCCGCGCGGATCGGGATCGAGCTGGTAGCCCTGCTTGGCCGCTTCCAGCACCGCGGCGAAGCCGATCGGGCCGGCCCAGCCTTCGAACAGGTCGCCGCTGATCGAGGCCTGGGCCTGATTGACCCAGGACGCGGCGTTGTTGATCGAGTTGACGCCGAACTGGCGGTACTGCTCCGGCGTCACCGGCGCCCACCAGCGCGCTTCGTTGAAGTTGTACACCGGCAGACCGCCCTGGGTGCCGATCTGCGGGCCGAGGAAGAAGTTCTCGGCCGCGTCCCAATCGACCGTGGCGATGCGCTCGTGCACGGTGTAGCGCGAGCGGCCGACCGAGGCGTCCCAGTTGAAGCGGCCGTCGAACACGGTGCCGCTGAGGCCCGCGCTCAGGTCCCAGGACTGTTCCTTGTTGAGGTTGCGCATGTTGTCCATGCCGCCGACCTCGAACGGGGTGAAGCTGCGCACGCCGATCAGCTGGCGGCCGGTGTTGGCATCGATGAAGGCGCCGCCGTCCAGGCCGTCGGTGAGCTGCAGCGACGGCGGCGAGGTGCCCCACTGGGCCTTGGAGTCGTACAGGGCCACGTTGACCCAGGCCTGCATGCCGTTATCGAAATCCCAGGTGGCATGCGCGTAGGCCGACCAGTCCTCGCTGCCGCTGCGCAGCAGCCAGTCGCCGAAGTCGGCGCTCTTGCCGCACAGCTGGCCGGTGTTGCTGACGGTGTTGCTGCCGTAGTTGTAGATCAGGCGGTCGGCGCGGTAGTACTCGCCGCGGAACTGTTCGCAGGCGCCGGCCGGCGGGGCCAGGCGACGGTTGCCGTTGCCGGCGTCGAGCAGGGCCAGGCCGGTGAACGGACGGAAGCCGACCTTGCGCTGCTCGGTGTTCCAGGAGCTGGGCGCGGCGTCGTCGGAGTCGTCCATCTCGGGGCGGTCGCGGCCGAACAGCGGGTCGCGCTTGGTCCACTGCAGGGCGTAGCTCACGCTCCAGCGCTCACCGGTCTTGCCGCCGGCCCAGGACAGGTCCCAGGTGTCGCGGCCGCCCTCGGTGGAGGTACCGCCACGCACGCGCACTTCGTCGCCGCTGTAGTTCTTCTTCAGGATCACGTTGATGACGCCGGCGATGGCATCGGAGCCGTAGATCGCCGAGGCGCCGCCGGTCAGCACTTCGATGCGCTCGACCGCCGCGGCGGGAATGTTGGAGTAGTTGGCGAAGTTGCTCTGGCCGCCGTAGGGCAGCGGGTAATCGGCGACGCGGCGGCCGTTGACCAGCAGCAGGCTGCGGTTGGGCCCCATGTTGCGCAGGTTGAGCGGGCTGGCGTTGGGCGTGTGCGAGCCCCATTGGACGTCGGCCTCGACGGTGCCGATGGCCTCGTTGAGCGTGCTCAGGGCGTCGTGCACGGTGACGAAGCCTTCGGCCTTGATCTGCTCGGCGGTCATCACCGTGACCGGCGCCGGGCCTTCGATTTGGGTGCGCTTGATGCGCGAACCGGTGACGGTGATTTTTTCGACTTCGGTTACCTGGTCCTGGGCGGCCGTCCCCTGCGGCGCGTCCTGGGCCTGCGCGGCCAGCGGTGCGAACAAAGCGAGCGCGAGCGCGCTGGTCAACGCATTGCGGTGAAGCGTGGAGTGAGTCATCACGGCGATCTCGAAAGGTGGGCTGCAACGGGACACGCGGACAGCGATCTCCAGCTTTTGTCACGATCTAAAAATCCGACCGTTTAAAAGGGACGCCGGCCCGGCCATCCCTTTCCCCCTACAAAACTGGATCGATCTAAATTCATCACAGGCTTTGCCGGATTGCATTCTGCGCTGCAACAAATCTTTAACCTTCGACGGCTAAGCGATTGAGCCGGCTGGGTTTAGTGCTCGAGAATCCGGCCAGACCGGGCCCCGTGCCGTTTGTGATCGAGTGGCGAGGCAGCGCTGCACCCCAGGCCGCGGTGGCCGCCGCATTCGGTGCGATGGTGCGGTTCGCGGCTCCCTACTGCGGCGCGGCTTCCACGGCGACGAGCGAGCGCGGCGACGATGCAAGGTCCCGGCGCTTCCAGGGCGGCCTGGCCGCCTCGGTGATTGGCACGAGGTGGCGACCGCCCCGGCACGACGATTCGGGCTCGCGCGACGGTGCGGTTCGCCCCAGGCTCACCACACCCTACGGGCTGGATCAGGCAGCGCTGGCATCCAGGGCCTGGCGCAGCGCAGCTACTTGCTCGCGCTCGCTGGCGATCCAATCCGGATCCAGCCCCACCAGCGCTGCGTTACGCCAGCGCATGCGCGAACGCTGCATGCCCTTGGCCGAGGCGTGCACCTGGTTCACTCCGGTCGCGGCCAGCAAGGCGGCCACGTTGCCGGCCCCGATCCCCGCCCCCGCCATCAGCGCGATGCGTCCCTGCGCCTGCCGCACCAGCGCGGCGATGCCGGCGGCGCCGGCAGGGGCGCCGGCCGCGCCGCCGGAACTCAGCACGCGCTCGCAGCCGAGCGCGATCGCGTCCTCCAGCGCGCGCGCGCGATCGCGCGCGGCGTCGATGGCGCGATGGAAGGTGACGCCCAGCGCACCGGCCGCGGCGATCAGCTCGGCGCAGGCGGCGCGGTCGACGTCGCCGTCGGCATCCAGCGCGCCGATCACCACGCCGTCGCAGCCCAGGCGAACGCACAGTTCGATGTCCCGGCGCATACGCTCGCGCTCCAACGCGTCGTAGAGGAAATCGCCGGCGCGCGGGCGGATCAGCACGTACAGGGGAATGCGCAGGCGCTCGCGCGCCATCGCGATGCTGGCGTAGGACGGCGTGCAACCGCCCTCGCCCAGGTTCTCGCACAGTTCGACCCGGTCGGCGCCGCCGTCCTGCGCCGCCAGCGCCGAGGCCAGCGAGTTGGCGGCGATCTCCAGGGCGATGCGGCTCACTTGCGTGCCGTGGCGTAGACCGACGCCGATTCGTGCAGACGCTCGTGCGGCCCGGCGCCGCCGTCGTGCACGGCGTAGACGAAACCCTGGTGCAGCGCGTAGGCGCCGACTTCGCCGTGCTTGTTCAAGGCCAGGAAGCACACCTGCAATTGCTTGCTGGCTTCCGGCCGTTTGCGCACCACGCGTTCGATCGCCTCCCGGCAGGCCTCGGCCGGCGAGCGGCCCTGGCGCATCAGTTCGACCACGAGAAAGCTTGCCGCGTTGCGCACCATCTCCTCGCCCACGCCCGAGGCGGTGGCGGCGCCGGCCTCGTTGTCCACGTACAAACCGGCGCCGACGATGGGGCTGTCGCCGACCCGGCCGTGCAGCTTCCAGGCCATGCCGCTGGTGGTGCAGGCGCCGGCAAGCTTGCCGTCCGCGCCGATCGCCAGGATGCCCAGGGTGTCGTGGTTGCTGGCGTCGCCCGGGCGCTGTCTGCGCTCGGCATTGATCTGCGGGCGGTACTCGCTGGTTTTCAGCCATTCGCGCCAGGCCTTGCGCGCCTCGTCGGTCAGCAGCGGCTGCTTGGGAAAGCCCTGCGCCAGCGCGAACTGCTGGGCGCCCTCGCCCACCAGCATCACGTGCGGAGTCTTCTCCATCACAGCGCGCGCCACCGACACCGGATGCAGGATGTCCTCGAGCGCGGCGACCGCGCCGCAGCGGCCGTCGCCGGCCATGATGCTGGCGTCCAGGGTCAGCACACCGTCGCGGTCGGGATTGCCGCAGCGGCCCACGGTGGGATTGCACAGGTCGGCCTCGGCCCAGCGCGCGCCGGCCTCCACCGCGTCCAGCGCGTCGCCGCCGCGCGCGAGCACCGGCCAGGCCGCCGCATTCGCGCCGACGCCGAAATCCCAGGTCGACACCACCTTGGCGCCGCTGGCGGGCGCGGACCGCGCCACGCGCGGCGCGGCCAGGGCGCCCGCGGCCAATAACGAGGACTGGAGGAAGTGGCGGCGCGTGCTCATGGCGTGGTCTCGATGGGAAGTCGGTCGGCGGTCGCCGCCGCGCCGCGCGATTAGTCGCCGGCGTGGCGCTCCAGGTAATAGGCGGCGGCGCCGAGCAGGCCGCGTTGGCCGTGCTCGACCAGCCGTACCGGCGTGCGCGCCATCAGCTCGGCGAACACGCCCTTGTTGCGGAAGCGCGCGGCGAAATCGCTGGCCAGCAGGAACGGCGCGATCTGCGCCGGAATGCCGCCGGCCAGGTACACCGACTGCGCGCCGAAGGTCACCGCCAGGTCGCCGGCCAGGCTGCCGAGCATGGCGCAGAAGATCGACAGCGCCTCCACCGCCTGCGCATCGTCGCCGCGCTGCGCGGCCGCGGTGATCGCCTCCGGTGTGTCCAGCCGCGGCGCCGTCGCGTCCAGCGCGCACAGCGCCTCGTAGGCATGGACCAGACCGGGGCCGGACAGCACGCGTTCGTTGTCCACGTGCGGCCAGCGTTGCAGCAGTTGCCGCAGCAGATCCAGTTCGCGCGGCGTGCCCGCGGCCAGCGCGGCGTGGCCGGCTTCGCTGGCCAGCACGCGCGCGGGCGAGCCCGGCACGTACAGCGCGGCGCCGAAGCCGGTGCCCGGGCCCAGCACCAACGCCGGGCCGGCGTTGGCGGCGGTGTCGCCGCAGATGTGCAGCATGCGCGCCGGGTCCAGGCGCGGCACTGCGTAGGCCACGGCTTCGAAATCGTTGAGCAGGGCCAACTGTCCGCAGCCGGCCTCCAGCCGGGTGCGCTCCAGCGAGACCGGCCAGGGCAGATTGCTGTTGAGCAGGCGGTCGCCGTCCAGGCGCCCGGCGATCGCGACCACCGCGTGTTCCGGCGCCACCTGCGCCTCTTCGGCGAAGTCGCGCAGGATCGCGGCCAGGCTGGGGGCCTGCGCGCAGGCGTATTGGCGAAAGCGCAGTACCGACAGCGTGCCGTCGTCGCCGACGCGCACATGTCCGACCCGGGCATGGGTGCCGCCGACATCGGCGGCGATCAGATCGCGCAGCTGCGCGCACTTGGGATGGACCGTCATAGCCGGCGAGCATGCCGGTTCCGACACGTGCACCGCTAGCGCGGTCTCGCCGCGACGAGGGACCGGAGTGCCGGCGGCGGCCGGCGCGGGCAGGACGGCGGCGTTGGAGCGGACGGCGGGCATGGCCTGCTTCCCAGGGGGTTGGCCCGATTATCGACCAAGCCGTCGCGCATTTGTATCGATCAAAACCAGCCGATTTCGTCAATTCAGCGGCGCCGCCCGGATACCGCGGCGCATGGGGGCGCCCGCCCGCCTACGCCGAAGCGTAGCGCGCGGCGCCGCCGACCCAGCGTTCGACGATGCGCTGGGCGATCTCGGGCGCGTCGGCGAGCAGGCGCTCGCCCAGCGCCTGCACCTGCGGCAGCAGGTCGGCGTCGCGGGCCAGGTCGGCGACGCGGAAGCCGGCCAGACCGGTCTGGCGCGTGCCCAGCAGTTCGCCCGGGCCGCGCAATTCCAGATCCTTCTCGGCGATCACGAAGCCGTCGTGGGTCTGGCGCATGGTCTCCAGGCGTTGCCGCGCCAGCCCCGACAGCGGCGCGCGGTACAGCAGCACGCAGCTGGACGCGGCGCGGCCGCGCCCGACCCGGCCACGCAGCTGGTGCAGCTGCGCCAGGCCCAGGCGCTCGGCGTTCTCGACGATCATCAGCGAGGCATTGGGCACGTCCACGCCGACCTCGATCACCGTGGTCGCGACCAGCAGGTCGATGTCGCCGTCCTTGAACGCGCGCATGGTCGCCTGCTTCTCGCTGGCCTTCATGCGGCCGTGGACCAGACCCACGCGCAGCTCGGCCAGCTGCCGCGACAGTTCTTCGAAGGTGGTCTGCGCGGCCTGCGCGACCACTTCGTCGGAATCGTCGATCAGGGTGCAGACCCAATAGGCCTGGCGGCCCTCGGCGCAGGCGCCGCGTATGCGCTCGACCAGTTCCGGACGGCGTTCTTCGCTGAGCGCCACCGTCTGCACCGGCGTGCGCCCGGGCGGCAGTTCGTCGATCGCCGACACGTCCAGATCGGCATAGGCGGCCATCGCCAGGGTGCGCGGGATCGGGGTGGCGGTCATCACCAACTGGTGCGGGACGATCGCGTTCGCGCCGACCTCCCCGCCCGCGCCCTTGTCGCGCAGCGCCAGGCGCTGGTGCACGCCGAAGCGGTGCTGCTCATCGACGATCGCCAACGCCAGATCGCGGAAGGCCACGCCCTCCTGCATCAGCGCGTGGGTGCCGACCACCACCTGGGCCTCGCCCGAGGCCACCTGTTCCAGCACCTTGGCGCGCGCGCGGCCGGTGACCTTGCCGGCCAGCCAGGCCACCCGCACGTCCAGCGGTTCCAGCCAGCCACGCAGATTGTTGAGGTGTTGCTCGGCCAGCAGTTCGGTCGGCGCCATCAGCGCGGCCTGGCGGCCGGCATGCACCGCGATCATCGCCGCCATCGCCGCCACCACGGTCTTGCCGCTGCCGACGTCGCCCTGGACCAGGCGCAGCATCGGCGAGGGCTTGGCGAGGTCGGCGCGGATCTGCGCGAACACGCGCTGCTGGGCGCCGGTGAGCGCGAACGGCAGGGCCTTGCGCAGGCGCTCGGCCAGGGCCAGGCCCCTCAAGGCCGGCGCCTTGTGCGCCTGCTGGGCGATGCGCTGACGACGCAGGCTGAGGTGATGGGCCAGCAGTTCCTCCAGCGCCAGCCGGCGCTGGGCCGGATGGGTGCCGGCGATCAGCGCGGCCACGTCGGCATCCTGCGGCGGCCGGTGCACGGTCAGCAGCGCCTCGCGCAGGGTCGGCAGTTGCAGGCGCTCGCGCAGCTCGCGCGGCAACAGCTCCAGCGCGTCCTCGTCCGGCAGGCGGTCCAGGGCCAGGCCGATCAGGCGCCGCAGCGAAGCCGGGCCGATGCCCTCGACCGCGGGATAGACCGGATCCAGGCGCTCGCCCAGCGCGCTGTCGTCGTGATCGTCGAGCACGCGATAGCTGGGATGCACGATCTCCAAGCCGATCTGGCCGGGCTTGGGCGTGCCGTAGCAGCGCACGCGCGCGCCGACCCGGAACTGCGCGACCTGGGCGGCGCGGAAATGGAAGAAGCGCAGCACCAGGGTGCCGCGGCTGTCGTCGCCGATCGCCACCCGCAGCAGCGGGCGATAGCGGAAGCCGCGCTCGACCGCTTCGACGCGGCCTTCGACCTGCGCCGGCACGCCCGGCTGCAGCAAGCGGATCGGGGTGATCGAGGTGCGGTCCTCGTACTGCCGCGGCAATTGCAGCCACAGGTCCTGCAGGCTGTTCAGACCGCGCGCGGCGAGTTTCTCGGCCACGCTCGGTCCGACCCCGGGCAGGCTGGAGAGCGGCTGCAATTGGAGATCGACGGACGCCCCGCCCTTGCGCTTCGGCATGCGCTAAGCATAAAGGCCGAGAGTCGGGATTAGGGATTCGGGATTCGCAAAAGCGAAGAGCCCGCCATGGGCGGGCCCTCGCTGGTCGCTCTGTCGAATCCCGAATTCCGAATCTCGAATCCCGGCCTTCAAAACTTCGCGTTGAACTCCACACCAAAGGTGCGCGGCTCGGTCACGCGCGCGCCGACGGTGCCGAGCACGGTCTTGCCGTAGGTACCCAGGGAATTGATGTACTGGTTGTCGAACACGTTGTTGCCGAACAGGGCCAGGCCCCAATGGCCGTTGGGTGCGGTCCAGGCCAGGCGCACGTCGGTGCGGTTGCGCGACTCGTCCAGGTCCAGCGCCGGGCTGGGCCCGCAGTCGCCCTGCGCCACCGATTCGGTGTTGCAGCGCTTCTTGCTGCGATAGGCGTGACGCAGCGAGAGACGCAGGTCGCCGTGCTCCTGCAGGTACCACTGGTAGTTCATGCCGCCGGCCAGGAACCAGTGCGGCACGCCGGTGGGCTTGCCCGACAGGTCCAGGCCGCTGATCGACGCATAGTTCTTGTAAGTGGCGTCGATGAAGGCGGCGTTGAAGTCCAGGCCCAGGCCGTCGGTGACCTGCCATCGCGCATCGAAGTCCACGCCGTAGGCTTCCATGTCCGAGGTGTCGACGACGAAGCGCGGGATGGTGGTGCTCATGTCCAGCACCACCGCCTGGCGGTTGTCGTAAACGTAGTAGTAGGCCGACAGGTTGTACTGCAGGCGATGCTCGGGGAAGGACTGCTTCAGGCCGAACTCCAGGTTCCACACGTCCTCGTTGTCGAAGCGGCTGCCGATCTGCAGCGAGTTGAACCCGCCGGCCTTGTAGCCCTTGGCCAGCGAGGCGTAACCCATGGTGTTGTCGTTGAAATGGTAGTCGGCGACGAAGCGCGGGCTGACATCGCTCCAGGAGCGTTTGGCGCGGTTGGTCACGCCCTTGTTGAGCATGGCCGGCGGGTCGATGAAGGCCACGTCGAAGACGAAGGTCTCGCGTGGGATGCCTGCCAGGGCGAAGAAGCCCATCGCTTCCAACTGGTCCAGCGCCGCATCCAGCTCGGGCGCCGAACGCGGGTTGTTGAGCCAGCTGAATTCTTTCTCGTCGCGGGTGTAGCGCAGGCCGAAGGTCAGGTTGAGCTTGTCGGTGGCATGCCAGATCACGTCGCCGAACACCGCGTAGGACTGGGTCTCCAGGGTATTGATGAACTTCTCGTTCCAGCGGTGGCCGCGCAGTCGGATCGGAATGCCGAACGCGGCCAGTTGCTGGTCGACGTAGCCGAACAGATAGCCGGTGGGCGTGGGCGCCAGGCCCAGGTTGTGGACGATGGTATCCACCGAGTCGGTCAGGGCGTTGACCTCGCTGGTCTGGTCGGCCTCCTCCTTGAAGTAGCTGGCGCCGGCGACCCAGTCGATGCGGTCGGTGCTGCCGGCGAACTTGAACTCCTGGTACAGGCTTTCGTTGCTCTCGGTATTGGTGGAGTCGACGTAGAGGTAGTTGCGGTCGGTGCCGTCCTCTTCGACGCGGTTGACCGAGTCGTAGTCGCGCCAGGAGCTGGTCATGGTCAGCGTGCCCCAGTCGAAGCCGTGGTCGACGATCAGGGTGACGCCGTCGAAGCGGCGCGACTCCTCGTTGCCTTCGGCGTCGGAGGCGGTGGGCACCTTGCGCGGATCCAGGTAGCCCAGCTCGTCCACCGGCAGGGTCGGCAGGCCCGGCCGCGGCGGCAGCGGCACGATGCCGGTGGTGGCCTGGCCGAGCTGGTCCAGGTTCTCGTGGTCCCAGCTCAAGGTGGCGGTGGTGCGCTCACCCAGGCCCAGCCGGAACGCGGCGCGCGTGGCCCAGTTGTTCTCGGGGTTGAGATCGCGGCCGGTGTTGGCGTCCTGGATCCAGCCGTCGCTGTGGTTGAACAACGCGTTCACGCGCAGGGCCGCGTCCTCGCCGGTGGGCAAGTTGACCATCGCGTCGGCGTAGACGCGTCCTTCGTTGCCCAGGCGCAGGCGCGCGGCGGCTTCGGTGTCGCTGCCGGGCTTGCGGGTGATGATGGACACCGCGCCGGCGGCGGTGTTGCGGCCGAACAGGGTGCCCTGCGGGCCCTTGAGGATTTCGATGCGCTCCACGTCGGTGAACGGCAGCAGCACGCCGCCGCCGCGGCCGGCGTAGACGCCGTCGACGTAGATGCCGACCGCCGGGTCGGTGCCGATGCCGAAGTCGTCGGTGCTGATGCCGCGCAGCTGGAAGCTGGGCTGGGTCGGCTGCTGGCTGTTCACCACCAGGCCCGGCACGAAGCTGTCGAGATCGCCCAGGTCCTTGGCGGCGACGTCGTCGATGAGCTGGTCGCTCACCACCTGCAGGGCGATCGGCACGTCCTGCAGTTCCTGCTCGCGGCTCTGCGCGGTGACGGTGATGGCGTCGAGGTCCTTGGCCTCGGCGCGCGGCTGCGGCTCGGTCGCGGCGGACTGCGCCAGCGCCGTGGACGGCGCGCCGAAGGTGAGGACGGCACCGCCGCAAAGCGCGGCGATCGCGGTGACCAACTTATGTTTACGCAAGAGCATCGTGATCTTCCTTCACGCTCGTTTTCGACATGGACGACGCGTTCCCCCGAACACGCCCGTCGTCCTCCCCAGGCAGCGCACGCCTCGCCGGGCGCTAGCCGCAATCTCCCTGCTGCGCCGCGATCCATTCTCGGATCAGCGTCACGCCTTCGCGATGCACCACCGAGCGACCGACCTCCGGCATCATCGCCGAGGGGTCGTCGCTGTCCATGCGGTAGGTCAGGATCGACGCGTCCGGATCGCCCGGCACGATGTCGTGGCGGCGGTCGCCGGTGCCCTTGCCCGCGGCGATCGGCAGCTTGCAGCGGCCCAGCCGCAGCGGCTCTTCGGTGGCCGCATCCAGCCACAGGCCCGAGGTGTTGCCCGGTCCTTTGGGGCTGTGGCAATGACCGCAGTTGATATCGAGGTAGGCGCGCGCACGCGCGTCCAGGCTGGCGCGCGCGGTGTCGCGCCAGTCGGCCGCATGCGGCGCGGCGCCGGGCGCCGGCGCATCGCGCAGGTAACCCAGCTGCTGCCAATGCGCGAGCTGGTTGGCGCGGCCGCCGGCGTAGTCGAACTCGCGATTGAGGTGGCGCGCCTTCAGGCCGATCGGCTGCAGCGCCTTGCTCTTGATGTCGGTGCCGTGGCAGCCGCCGCATTGGTTCTGATCGGGAACCTGATAAGTCGCGTCCTCGCGGCTGCCGTCGGCGGCCTGCAGGCTCAGCGCCACCAGTTCGCCGCCGCGCATCAGCTTGGCTTCGGTCTGCTCGGCATTCCACACGTAGGGCAGCGCGATCCAGCCTTCCTGGCGCCGCACCAGCAGGCGGGTTTCGATCAATCGCACCTTGGCCAGGTCCAGGCCGCCGTCGCGGAACTCGCCGTCGGCGCTGTTGCTGCGCACGACCACGTCGCTGTCCGCGGCCTGGCCGGGTACGCGCGGGTAGTAAAAGGTCTTGCTGACCACGGTACCGACCGGAAACTCGAACGCGCCCTCGGCGCTGTAGCGCGCCGATGCGCCCTTGGGCATCCACACCGTGCGCAGCTTGTGCGCGTAGTCGCTGAACAGCGGCGTGTTGAGTTCGTAGGGCACCACACCTTCGTTGAGGCGCAAGTGGCGATCGGCCACGCGCAACACGCCCCATTCGCTGAGCAGGGCCGGCTGGCCCTCGGCATGGAAGCGCACCGGCGCCGGTGCGCGCTCGCAGGCGGCCAGCACCGACAACAGCAGCAATAACAGCAAGCAGGTGCGCGATCGCAATCCCGTCATCGCTTAGCCGCGCTTGAGGTCGATGGCCGGCAGTTTGGGCAGGGTGCAGTTGTAGGCCGCCATGTCCTTGCTCGGGTTCTTGTAGCCGCCGGGGCCGTCGGCGTTGAGCACGCCCGACACGTCGCGCAGACACAGGTGCGGATCGCCGGGCTTGGCCGGCTTGGGATTGCGGTAGCCGTCCCAGAGCACATCGGGCAGGCGGCCGGTGAGGCCGTAGCTGGCCACCTTGAGCGCCTTCAGGTCGAAGCCGTCGGGCGCGTCGCCGCCGCCGGACAAGCGGTTGCCGTAGACCGAGATGCGCTCGGGATAGGGGTCGAAGTCCTTGGCCGCCTGATCGTCCTTGTAGCCGGTCGAGTAGACGCTGGAAATGATGATGTTGGTGGTGGCGTTGTCGCTGATGTCGTTGTCGAAGATCTCGACGTCGTCGTTGGAATTGACCACCACGCCGCTGCCCGCCGGCACGCTGGCCACCGGCGTGCCCTTGGCGCCGAAGTTGGCGGTGTTGTTCTTGTACACCTTGTTCTTGTACACCCGGATCGCCCCACCCTGCTGCGACAGCGCCGGCATGTTGAACACCAGGATGCCGCCGGTGTTGTTGGTGGCCACGTTGTCGTAGACGTCGGCGTTGACGGTGTTCTCGATCTCGATGCCGGCGACGTTGAACTCGGCACGGCTGTTGCGCACGATCACGTCGCGCGACTGGCCGACGTAGATGCCGGCGTCGGAGGCGCCGATCGCCACCGAGTTCTCGATCAGCACGTTGCGGGTCTTGACCGGATACAGGCCGTAGGCGCCGTTCTTGGTGCTGGGCCCGCCGGTCCACTCCACGCGCACGTTGCGGATGGTGATGTGCTCGCCTTCGTTGACCTTGAGGCCGTCGCCCTTGCTGTCCTCGATGGCGATGTTCTCGAGGGTGAAGTGGCTGGCGTTGACCAGCAGGCCTTCGGCGCCCGCTTTCTGGCCCTTGAAGCTGAGCACCGACTTGTCGGGGCCGGCGCCGCGGATGGTCACGCCGTCCACGCGCAGGCTGAGGCTGCGGTCGAAGCTGTAGCGGCCGGCCGGCACCTCGATCACGTCGCCGGGTTTGGCGTCGAGCAAGCGCGTGCGCAGGGTTTCGGCGTAGGCCGGATCGCCCGCTGCGACCTGCGCGCTGGGCACGTGCGCCGGTCCGGCGTCGCGGCCGCAGGCGGTCAGGGCGATCAGGATCGCGAGTGCCAGGGTCAGTCTGCTCATCGAGTCTTGCGCTCCCCGTGTGGTCGTGGCTGGCGCGCTCGCGCGCCGCTGCGTCGGGCCGCGCGGCATCCCCCTGCCGACGCCGCCGTTCCATTCACGAGTCTCGGCCGCGGTCACGCGCGCGCGTGAGGGCAGTTGCGGCACACTAAGGGGGGATTAACGGCCAAGTTGCGAGAACGATGCCGCACCGGATCCAGGAAGCGCCGCGCACCGACATCGCCCTGATGTCGCCGAATCTGCTGTGGGGCCTGTTCCGTAGCGCGGAGGAACACGGCGTGTCCAGCGCCGACTGGCTGCTCGGCACCCAGCTCACCCGCGCCCAGATCGACGACCCCGGCGTGCGCCTGCCCGACCGCCAGACCGCGATCGTGGTCGAACGCGCGCTGCGGGTACTACCGCCGTCGATCGGGCTGGACCTGGGCGCACAGCAGAACGTCGGCAACTTCGGCCTGCTCGGCCTGGCCATGACCACCGCCGCCACCTTCGGCGAGGCGATCGCGCTGGGCCTGCGCTTCACGCCGGTGGTCGGCAGCCTGATGCGCTTCGTCGAAAGCGCGGCCGCGCCGGGCGAGATCGCCCTGGCCGGCGAGATGATCGTGGCCAACGCGGCCATCCACCGCTTCGTGTGCGAGGAGTTCTTCGCCAGCTGCCTGGCGCTGGCGCGCGGGCTGGTCGGCGCGGCGCTCAAGCCCCTGCGCCTGGAGTTCAGCTACCCGGCGCCGGACTACGCCGAACGCTATCGCGAGGTGTTCGAATGCCCGATCGCCTTCGACCAGCCGCAGGACCGGCTGGTGCTGGACGAACGCTGGCTGGCGCATCCGCTGAGCACCCACAACCCGATCGCGGCGCAGCAGGTGCTGGCGCTGTTGCGCGCGCAGATGCCCGCGACCCAGGCCCCGGGCGAGACCACGGCGGCGGTGGAGCGGCTGTTGCGCGCGCAACTGGCGAGCGACCCCAAGCTGGCCGACATCGCCGCGCAGTTGCACGTGAGCGAGCGCACTCTGCGCCGCCAGCTCAGCGCCGAAGGCACGCGCTACAACGCGCTGCACGACCGGCTGCGCATCGACCAGGCCTATGCCCTGCTGCGCGACCGCGAACGCCCGATCGCGAGCATCGCGGCGGCGATCGGCTACAAGGACCCGCGCGAGTTCCGACGCGCGTTCAAGCGTTTGACCCAGACCACCCCGCGCGAGGCGCGCGAGCGGCTGCTGGAAGAGGCGGCGGTGCGCAGGACCGCGCCGGACTGAGCCGCCGATTCGCAACCGCGCGACGCGAGGTCCGCAGCGACCTGCGACAGCGCTCGCGGTTCGACGGGCTCGCCACGAACGGCTTTTGGAACATCTGTAGGTTTTGCGGCACCCAGGGCGCGGGCAGTGCGAGCCCTGCCCGCCACCCCGGAACGATGCGCCGAGCGCGCACCGCCGCGATCGCGACTGGGATCAGTCCAGCACCATGATCGCGTCGGCCTCGAAGGCCACGCCACGCGGCAGCGCCGCGACCTGCACGGTCGAGCGCGCAGGGTACGGCGCGTTGAAGTACTCGCCCATCACCGCATTGACCTTGCCGAAGTGGCCCAGGTCGGTCAGGAACAGGCCGAGACGAACGATCTTTTCCAGCGAACCGCCGGCGGCCTCGCAGACTTCCTTGAGGTTGAGGAAGACGCGGTGGGCCTGGGCCTCGATGTCGCCCTCGATGACCAGGCCGCTGGCCGGATCGAGCGGAATCTGGCCGGACAGATAGACGGTGTCGCCGACGCGCACGGCCTGCGAGTAGGGGCCGATCGCGGCGGGCGCCTTGGCCGTGTTGATGATCTGCTTGGACATGGACGGGCTCCTGATGGGGGACGGGGAATGCTAAGACGTTTGCGCCGTCGCGTGCGGCGCGGCGGCGTCAGCCGCGGTAGCCGTTGCTGATCGGGTAGCGGCGTTCGCGCCCGAACGCGCGGTGCGAGACCTTGGGCCCCGGCGCGGCCTGGTGGCGCTTCCACTCGCTGATGCGCACCAGGCGCAGCACCCGGTCGACGGTGTCGGCGGCGAAACCGGCGGCGACGATCTCATCGCGCGACTGCTCCTGGTCGACGTGGCGCAGCAGGATCGCGTCGAGCACGTCGTAAGGCGGCAGCGAGTCCTGGTCCTTCTGGTTGTCGCGCAGCTCGGCCGAAGGCGGGCGGTCGATCACGCCTGGCGGAATCAGCGGCGCGCCCGCGACCGCGTTGCGCCAGCGCGCCAGATCGTAGACCTCGGTCTTGTAGAGGTCCTTGATCGGCGCGTAGCCGCCGCACATGTCGCCGTAGATGGTGGCGTAGCCGACCGCGTACTCGCTCTTGTTGCCGGTGGTCAGCAGCAGGCCGCCGAACTTGTTGCTCAATGCCATCAGCAACGCGCCGCGCGTGCGCGACTGCAGGTTCTCCTCGGTCACGTCCACGGCCTTGCCGGCGAAGGTCTCGGCGAGGGTGTCCAGATAGCCCTGGAACGGCTTTTCGATCGGCAGCGCGATCAGGCGCACGCCCTGGGCCTGGCATTGCTCGGCGGCCAGGTCGTTGGACAGGCCGGCGGTGTAGCGCGAAGGCATGCGCACCGCGGTGACGTTGTCGGCGCCCAACGCGTCGACCGCGATCGCCAGCACCAGCGAGGAATCGATGCCGCCGGACAGGCCCAGCCAGACCGAATCGAAGCCGTTCTTGCGGCAGTAGTCGCGGGTGCCGCGCACGATGGCGCGCCAGGCCAGCGAATCGCGGCCGTCGTCGGTTTCCTCGGGCCAGGCCACCGGCGCGAACGCGCGCGTGGCGGCGTCGTAGTCGGCGACCAGCCAATGGTCCTCGAACGCGCGCGCGGCGTTGTGCACGCGGCCGTCGCCGTCGGCCAGCACCGAGGCGCCGTCGAACACCAGCGCGTCCTGGCCGCCGACCACGTTGAGATAGGCCAGCGCGCAGCCGCTTTCGCGCACCCGCTGGGCGATCAGGGCGTCGCGCTGGGCGTGCTTGTCGCGCTCGAACGGCGAGGCGTTGGGCACCAGCACCAGCTCGGCGCCGGCCGCGGCGGTCGCCGCCAGCGGTTCGGGGAACCACAGGTCCTCGCAGATCACCAGGCCCAGCGGCACGCCCTTGACCTCGAACACGCAGCGCTCGCCGTCGGGATCGACGTCGAAGTAGCGACGCTCGTCGAACACTGCGTAGTTGGGCAGCTCGCGCTTGCGATACGTCGCCTCCACGCGACCGTCGCGCAGCACGCTGGCGGCGTTGTAGACCACCGCTCCAGCCGCCTGCGGCCAGCCGACCACGGCGGTGATGCCCTGGGTGGTGGCGGCCACGCGCAGCAGCGCGGCCTCGCAGTCGGCGAGGAAGCTCGGGCGCAGCAGCAGGTCCTCGGGCGGGTAGCCGCTGATGGCGAGTTCGGGGAACAGCACCACGTCGGCGCGATGCCGGTCGCGCGCCTCCACGATCATTTCGGCGATGCGTTCGGCGTTGCGCTCGACGGCGCCGACCGGGAAATCGAATTGGGCCAGGGCGATGCGGAGTTGCGTAGACATGCGGCGAGTCTCGGAAAACGGGGATTGATGCGCGCTGCATCGGGTCGCGTCGACTGGAAGCTTCGATCTCAGTCGTGCGAGTAACCGGCTTCGCGCTGGCCTCGAATGGCCAGGATCAGGATCGTGTCGAACTCTTTCATATATCGGTACAGCGCGACGTAGCCCCGCCCTTCGCGGCCCACGACGAGCTCACGCAAATCTCCGGCCTGCGCGCGTCCGATCAAGGGATTGTCGGCTAGCACGTCCACGGCATGCAGGAGGCCGGCGATGCGCTCTTCGCGTTGCGCGACCTCATGCCGATCCAGGTGGTCGAGGATGCGCGCGAAATCCTCCGCCAATCCGGGCGAGAGGACGATTCGGGTCACGGCTGGCGCCCGAAGGTCTTCTCGACGGGCAAGTCCGGGTGCTCGCCGCGCGCGCGGCGCTCCAGGTAGTCGCGCATGTCCTCCCAGGCCAGGACCTGGCCATCGGCTACGAAGGCCTGCCAGCGACGTTCGGCTTCGTCCAGGAACTCGCGCTGGCGCTCGGCTTCGCCCACTTTCTCCTCGATGGCGCCGAGGATGAAGCCGTGCGCGGTGGTGCCGGCGCGCTCGGCGGCGTGGCTGATGCGCGCCTTGAGCTCATCGCTGAGTCGGATCGTGGTGGTCGACATCGGCGCCTCCGGATCGTCTGGGTGCTGCGAGCAGCGTAGCACAAAGGTGCTACATACGAAGAAGCCGCCCGGAGGCGGCTTCTTCGCAACACGGTGGCGCCGGCTTACTTCGCCAGACGCTTCGCGATCGCCGCGCCCAGGTCGCCGGGCGACTTGACCGTGGTGATGCCGGCCTTTTCCATCGCCGCGAACTTGCCGGCGGCGGTGCCCTGGCCGCCCGACGCGATCGCGCCGGCGTGGCCCATGCGCTTGCCGGCCGGAGCCGAGGCGCCGGCGATGAAGCCGACCACCGGCTTGGTCACGTGCTGGGCGATGTACTCGGACGCTTCCTCCTCGGCCGAGCCGCCGATTTCGCCGACCATGATGATGCCCTCGGTCTGCGGATCGTTCTGGAACAGCTTGAGCGCGTCGATGAAGTTGGTGCCGTTGATCGGGTCGCCGCCGATGCCGATGCAGGTCGACTGGCCGAGGCCGGCGTCGGTGGTCTGCTTGACGGCTTCATAGGTCAGCGTGCCCGAGCGCGACACGATGCCGATCTTGCCCGGCAGGTGGATGTGGCCCGGCATGATGCCGATCTTGCACTCGCCGGGCGTGATCACGCCGGGGCAGTTCGGACCGATCAGGACCGTGTCCGGATAACCGGCCAGGGTGTTCTTCACCCGCAGCATGTCCAGCACCGGGATGCCTTCGGTGATGCAGACGATGACCTTGATGCCGGCGTCGGCCGCTTCCAGGATCGCGTCGGCCGCGAACGGCGGCGGCACGTAGATCACCGACGCATCGGCGCCGGTCTGGGCGACCGCGTCGCGCACGGTGTTGAAGACCGGCAGGCCCAGGTGCTGGGTGCCGCCCTTGCCCGGGGTCACGCCGCCGACGACCTGGGTTCCGTAGTCGAGCATCTGCTCGGCGTGGAAGCTGCCCTGCGTGCCGGTGAAGCCCTGGACGATGACCTTGGTGTTCTTGTTGATCAAAACGGACATGTCAGTGGCCCCTTACTTGCCGGCGACGGCGGCAACCGCCTTCTTAGCGCCATCGTTGATATCGTCCGCCGGGGTAATGGCCAGACCCGAGTTCTTCAGCAGTTCCTTGCCGGCTTCGACGTTAGTGCCCTCGAGGCGCACGATCACCGGCACCTTGACGTCGACTTCCTTGACCGCGGCGATGATGCCGTCGGCGATCATGTCGCAGCGGACGATGCCGCCGAAGATGTTGACGAAGATCGCCTTGACCTTGTCCGAGCTCAGGATGAGCTTGAAGGCCTCGGTCACGCGTTCCTTGGTGGCGCCGCCGCCGACGTCGAGGAAGTTGGCCGGCGAACCGCCGTTGAGCGCGATCACGTCCATGGTCGCCATCGCCAGGCCGGCGCCGTTGACCATGCAGCCGATGTTGCCGTCCATGGTGACGTAGTTGAGGTCGTGCTGGCTGGCCAGCACCTCGGTCTCGTCTTCCTGGCGGATGTCGCGCATCGCGGCCAGGTCCTTGTGACGGAACGTGGCGTTGTCGTCGCTGTTGACCTTGCCGTCGAGCACGGCGAGGTCGCCGTTGGTGAGGATGGCCAGCGGGTTCAGTTCGACCAGCGCCAGGTCCTTCTCGTTGAACAGGCGATACAGGCCCTGCATGATCTTGGTCAGCTGGCCAACCTGCTTGGCGTTCAGGCCCAGGTCGAAGCCGAGATCGCGGCACTGGTAGGCCTGCAGGCCCTGGATGTAGTTCACGTGCAGGGTCTTGATCAGGTCCGGCGTCTCCGCCGCGACCTTCTCGATCTCGACGCCGCCTTCGGCGGAGGCGATGAAGGTGATCGACTTGGTGGAACGGTCGACCAACACCGACAGGTACAGCTCCTTGGCGATGTCGGTGCCTTCGGAGATCAGCACCGTGTCGATCGGCAGGGCGACGCCGGCGGACTGGTAGGTCTCCATGCGGGTGCCGAGCATGGCGGTGGCGTACTGCTTCACTTCGTCGTAGCTCTTGGCCAGCTTGACGCCGCCGGCCTTGCCGCGGCCACCGGCGTGGATCTGGGCCTTGACCACCCAGAGGTCGCCAGGAATGGCCTTGGCGGCCGCAACGGCCTCATCCGGCGTGCGCGCGACGCGCCCGGCGGGCACCGCGATGCCATAGTCGGCAAACAGCTGCTTTGCCTGATATTCGTGAAAATTCATGCGTCACCGAGGGGAGTGAAAGACGTCCCGCGCGAATAGCGGACCGCTGGGCGGGCCAGCGCGAGGGGGCCGCATTGTCGCCGATCGCGGCGGAGCGAGCAAAACCGGGCCCGGACCCGGCCGGCCCCGCCAGACCCGGCAAAGCCCGCCGGGGCGGCCCGCGACCGCCCCGGGAGGCCTTGCGCGCGGGGCCCGGCGCATGGGCGATCCGGGCGCTTTCGCGCATACTCGGCGCCATTCCGTCCGGACAGGGTCAGCCGCTTGCCGTCAGGTCTCGCCCCCGTCGCCGCCTCCGACGCCGACCATGCGCTGCGCCGCGAGCTGTACTTCTTCACCCTGTACCGGCTGCTGGAGGCCGCCCTGCTGGCGCTGCTGGTGTTCGGGCCGGCCCAGGTCCTGATCCGCGCCCCCAGCCTGCCCCTGCTCGCGCGCGCTGTGGTCCTGGGCTACATGCTGGCGGCGATGCTGCTGTTCGTGTCCGGGCGCCGCGGCAACCTGCACACCCAGGCCCTGATCGGCATCACCGTCGACCTGCTGGCCGGCATCCTGGCCCTGCACGCCCTGCCCGCCGCCGGCACCGGCATCGCCCTGATGCTGGTGTTCAACGTCGGCGCCGCGGCCCTGCTGCTGCGCATGCGCTACGGCCTGAGCATGGCGGTGATCGCGGTGGCGCTGCTGCTGGGCGAGTACGCATTCAGCGAGCTGATCGGCAACGGCAGCGAGCGCGTGGTCGGCGAGCCGGTCATGTTCGCCCTGGGCTTCATGGCCATCGCCACCCTGACCAGCCTGCTCGGGCGCGAGATGCGCGCCAGCTCGGCCCTGGCCGAGCGTCGCGGCGCCGAGGCCGCCAATTACGCCGAGGTCAACGAACTCATCATCCGGCGCATGCGCACCGGCGTGCTGCTGGTCGACGGCGAGGGACGCCTGCGCCTGGCCAACGAGGCCGCCATGCTGCTGCTGGGCGAACCCGGCGAGCATTCCGACCACAGCCACCGCAACCTGGCGATCGCCTCGCCCGAGCTTGCGCGCCGGCTGGGGCGCTGGCGCGCCGACGCGGTCCCGGACGAGACCCCGCTGCAGATGGCGCCGGACCAGCCCGAGGTGGTGCCGCGCTTCACCCGCCTGCTCGCCGGCAGCGACCAGACCCTGATCTTCCTGGACGACACCTCGCTGGTCTCGCGCCGCGCCGAATCGATCACCCTGGCCGCACTGGGCCGGTTCTCGGCCAGCCTGGCCCATGAGATCCGCAACCCGCTGGCCGCGATCAGTTACGCCGTGCAGTTGCTGGAGGAGTCGCGCGACATCGCCGTGGCCGACCGCCGCCTGCTCGAGATCGTGCGCCAGCAGGGCACGCGCATGAACGGCATCGTCGAGAACGTGCTGGGCATGGCGCGGCGCGAACCGGCCAAGCCCGAGCATGTCGACCTGGTCGCGTTCAATCGCCAGTTCGTCGACGAGTACAACACCAGCCACCCGATCGAACTGGACAGCCTGCGCGCGACCTCGGCGCAGCCGCGCATCCCGGCGCTGGTCGATCCGCGCCAGCTGCATCAGGCCCTGACCGTGCTGGTGCACAACGCCCTGACCTACGGCCGCATGCCGGGCGAACCGGCGCGCGTCACCGTGCACGCCTACCTGGACGCGAGCGCGGCGCCGGTGATCGACGTGCTGGATCGCGGCCCGGGCATTCCCGAATCGGTGGCCTCGCGGCTGTTCCGGCCGTTCTTCACCACCTCCAGCCACGGCACCGGACTGGGCCTGTACATCGCCCGCGAGCTGGTGCGGGCGAACCAGGCCTCGCTCGACTATGTACCCATGCCCGGCGGCGGCGGCTGCTTCCGTATCCATCTCTCCGGCACCAACGCGATGTTGCCGGCGTGACCTGGAGCACGCTCCCGGCTTGGCCGTGACGCACCCTTAAGCTATCGTGTCGGGCGGAGGATGCAATGGCTGAAACTCGTAGTGCACTGGTGATCGACGACGAGCGCGATATTCGCGAGCTGTTGGTCATGACTTTGGGCCGCATGGGCCTGCGTTGCGACACCGCCTCCAGCGTTTCGGAGGCGCGCAGCCAGCTGGCCCGCAATCGCTACGATCTTTGCCTGACCGACATGCGCCTGCCCGACGGCTCCGGTCTGGAACTGATCGCCGAGATCAGCCAGAAGCATCCGGACACCCCGGTAGCGATGATCACCGCCTTCGGCAACGTCGAAGCGGCGGTGGAAGCGCTCAAGGCCGGGGCTTTCGACTTCGTCGCCAAGCCGGTCGAACTGACCGTGCTGCGCGATCTGGTCCGGCACGCGCTGGAACTGAACGAGAGCCGCCGCAGCACCGCCGACACCGTCGCCTCGCGCCTATACGGCGAATCGCCGGCCATGGCCAAGCTGCGCCAGACCATCGGCAAGGTCGCGCGCAGCCAGGCTCCGGTCTACATCGCCGGCGAGTCCGGCGTGGGCAAGGAGCTGGTCGCGCGCACCATCCACGCCGAAGGCGGCCGCGCCGGCGGCCCCTTCGTGCCGGTCAACTGCGGCGCGATCCCGGCCGAGCTGATGGAAAGCGAATTCTTCGGCCACAAGAAGGGCAGCTTCACCGGCGCCCACGCCGACAAGCCCGGCCTGTTCCAGGCCGCCGACGGCGGCACCCTGTTCCTCGACGAAGTCGCCGAACTGCCGCTGCCGATGCAGGTCAAGCTGCTGCGCGCGATCCAGGAAAAGTCGATCCGTCCGGTCGGCGCCCAGGCCGAGGTCGTGGTCGACGTGCGCATCCTCTCGGCCACCCACAAGGACCTGGCCGCGCTGGTCGCCGACGGCCGCTTCCGCCAGGACTTGTACTACCGCATCAACGTGATCGAACTGCGCGTGCCGCCGCTGCGCGAACGCCTGGACGATCTGCCCGGCCTGGCCAGCAAGGTGCTCGAACGCCTCGCCAGCGCCCAAGGCCGCCCGATTCCGCGCCTGGGCGACGACGCCCTGGAAGCGCTGCGCGCCTATGCCTTCCCCGGCAACGTGCGCGAACTGGAGAACATCCTCGAGCGCGCCCTGGCCCTGGCCGAAGGCGAGCTGCTCAACGCCGCCGACCTGCGCCTGCCGCGCCTGTCGACCCAGGCCCCGGCGCCCGTGGCGGGCGCTCCCGCGGCAACCTCCGCGCCCGCTCCCGCGGCCGGCGTCGACCCGCGCACGCTGAACCCCCGCGACACCTCGACCAGCGCCCTGCCCTCGTACATCGAGGAAATCGAACGCGCCGCGATCCAGCAGGCGCTGCAGGAAAACCGCTACAACAAGACCCGCACCGCCGCCGCGCTGGGCATCACCTTCCGCGCGCTGCGTTACAAGCTCAAGAAGCTCGGGATCGACTGAGCGCCGCCGCCGCGCATCCGCGCGGCGCGCTCAATCGCTGCGGACGAACAGCGCCTGCAGCTCATGGTGCGGAAACCAATCGCCGATCTTGCGCACGTCGCCGGGGAAGTAGCGCGCGCGCCGCAGGGCGAATCCGCTGTCGGCGACCAGCGCCGGATCGGCCAGCATCGCGCGATCGACGAAGCTGCGATGGGTGTCGTCGATGCGATAGCCGGCGCGCCCCGGCACGATCGCCAGCACGCGCCGCACGCCCAGTTCGCGCGCGGCGACCAGCAGGCGCGAGGCGATCGCTTCGGGCCCGTCGAAATGCTCCAGCACATGGCTGATCACCATCGATTCGAAACGCTGGCCGCGCAAGGGCGTCAGCCTCCAGTCGTCGGCGTAGCCGTCGTACCAATCCACGTCCAGACCGCGCGAACGGCAGTGCGCGACAGTGGCGCGGTTGTACTCCAAGCCCTTGGAACCGGCCGGAAGGCGCTCCAGCAATTCGCCGACGCCGCAGCCGAAATCCAGGGTCGGCCCGCTCAGTTGCGCCGCCGCGCTGCGCAGATAGATGCGCCGGACCACGCGCCGCAGCGCGCTGCGGTCGGTTTGGTAGGCGGTATAGCGCTCATCGAACTCGCCACTCATCATTCGTCGCCGGAAGGCAGCAGCGGGTGCAAGGTGCGCTTGGGCACCGAGGCTATGTCGTAGGCCAGAAAGCCCAGCACCAACTGGATTCCGACGATCACCTGCAAGGCCGCGAGCATGACGCTGCCAGCCGAAGCGGTGACGCCGGTCAGGAACGACTCGAACCAGAATTTCGCGCCCAACGCGGTGCCGACCAGCAGGAATAACACGCCCAGCGCCAGCTCGATCGACGCCAGCGACAGGTCGCGCAGGAAGTAGTTGTAGAACACCCGCTTGCAGGTGTTGCGCACGTGCTTGAACAGGAAGTCGAACAGGATCTTGGAGATGCGCAGATTGCTGGTCTCGGCGCCGTAGCGCGCGTCCATCGGCACGTCCACCACCACCGCGCGGATGATGTTGAGCCGGAACAGCATGTCGGTCTCGAAGAAATAGCGCCGGCTGATCTTCTTCAGCGGCAGCTTGGCCACCACCTTGGCGTGGATCGCGGTGTAGCCGTTGGTCGGGTCGAACACGTCCCAGTAGCCGGACGAAATCTTGGTCATGAACGACAGCATGGCGTTGCCGAAGATGCGCAGCTTGGGCATGCGGCCGATCTGGGCCAGGTCGTAGAAGCGGTTGCCCTTGGTGTAGTCGGCGTCGCCGCGCAGGATCGGCCCAACCAGCTGCGGCAGCGCCGCGCCGGCCATCTGGCCGTCGCCGTCCATCTTGACCACCACATCGGCGCCGTCGGCCACCGCGCTGCGATAGCCGGCCATCACCGCGCCACCCACGCCCAGATTGACCTCGTTGAACAGCACGCGCACGCGCGGATCGCGGCATTCGCTTTCGACGTAGCGGCCGGATTGCTCAGGGCAGGCGTCGTCGACCACATAGATGCGCCACACCGCCGCCGGTACGTCCTCGATCACGCCCAGAATATGCTCGCGCACGCGATGGCAGGGCACGACCACGGCGATACGCGGCGCGTCGGTCGCGGGATCCAGCCCGGTCAAAGCGGCGATCGGTTCGGCGAGCTGACTCATCAGGCGGCGCTTTCGTAGGACAGGCGATAGGCGCGCGCGAGCAGGCGTGCGATCGGTCGCGGCCACAGGGAATCGAACATCATCTGGTCCTCCGCCGCGCGCACCCCATCGCGCACGCCCGCGCTGGTTTCGCTGCCGGGGTGGATGCGATGCAGCATCAATTGCTCGCGAATGTACACGAACGCGCCCGGCTCCCGCGCGCGCCGCACCCAGGCGTCCCAATCCAGATTGACGCGCAGGTCCTCGCGGAAGCGCGGCGGTACCGGCCCGCGCGCCAGGGTCACCGACGGGCACGGGATCGGGCAGCCGAAGCGCAGCGCGCGCAGCTTGGCGCCCGGTCGCGCGATCGCGCCGCGCCCCAGGAACGCCAACTCCAGTAGCAAGCGCTTGACCCGCAGCATCGCGGTGGCGTCGCGCACGGCCTCGCTGTCGCCCAGCAGCTCGGCGTAGCCGCTGAACAGCAGCGCCGCGCCCGGGTGCACCGCGGCCGCGTCCAAGGTGCGGCGGGTGAACTCGGGCAGGTAAAGATCGTCCTGGTGCGCGATCGTGACCCAGGGCGTGTCGGCCTGGGCCAGGGCCTGGTTCCAGTCGCGGCCGATGCCGGCGTTCGGGGCGTGCACCGCGAGCGTGGCGCCGTACTCGCGCGTCAGTTCGGCCAGCCCCTCGTAGGGCGTCGAAGTCGCCACATGCAGACGCGAAGGCAGGCTCTGCGCGCGCAGCGAGTCCAGGCACGCGCGCAGATGCGGCGAGCGCCCATAGGCGGGAACGACGAAGGAATGCAGCGACTCGGACACGCGCGCGACGCTCAGGCGCTCTGCCCCATCGACGACAGCATCAACACGCCGGTCGAGACCAGCACGATGCCGCCCCACTGCACCGGCGTCAGGCGTTCGCCGTACAGCCACCAGCTCACCACCGCCATCAATATGTAAAACGACGCGCCGTTGATCGCGAAGGCCAGGCCCAGCTTGACCTTGCTGACCACGACCACCCAGATCACGAATCCCAGCCCCTGGATCGCGACCGCAGACAGGACGCCGGGCGACAGGCAGGCCGCCATCAACCACTCGAAGCCCTTAAGGTCGGGGCTGCGCACGGCCAACTGCAACAACGAACGCTTGATCAACAACTGACTGCCCAGGGTCGAGCAGGCCACAAACACGATCATCAGGATTTCGCGAATCACTCGGCCCCCAAGGCGTACGGGCATCGATGCGGCGCCTGCGTGTGCGGGATCCGCGTCGTAGCGGTCGCGATGCAGGGGTCGATGCAGCGTACCTAGTATGCAAGCTCGCCCACCGCCTGCGGCGCGGCGACCGCCGAGCTGCGACCGCCGTCACCGCCCGCCTCATGCGCCTGGGCCTGGGCGGTGCGCCGGATTGGGCGCATCCATGCGGTCGGTTATGGATGTGACGCTGAAGGTCACCACAGCCTCGCTGACTGACAAAAAACGGCAGCCCGCCCCGCTCCGGAAGCCATCCTAAATGTGACCGTATTTTCCTTTTAGGTTTTTAAATGTCCTAAACAGGCTGGCACGAGTTATGCGTGATACCCAGGGCACGCAGCGCTGACGCGGGTCGTCGACGGATCGTCGGGTCGGGGCAGTAGGCACGTGAAACACACCACTCCTAGGGAAAAATCATGAAAAACAACCAACAAGGCTTCACCCTGATCGAGCTGATGATCGATCGCTCTGCCGGCGTACCAGGACTACACCATCCGCACCAAGAACACCGAGTGCCTGAACGTCGCCGCCGCCGCCAAGCTGGCCGTGTCCGAGACCGCCCAGGACCGGGGCTCACTGGCCCTCGTCACCGACACTAATACCGGCTACTCGTTCGCCCAGAGCGACTACTGCAAGGAAGTGAAGGTCAACGCCAACGGCGTGATCGGCATGCTCACCCGCAGCACCGGTGCCGCCGCCGACGCCGCGCACACCCTGACCCCGACCATGCCGGCTGGTTCGGGCCGCATCGAGTGGAAGTGCGAGTCCAACGCACCGGACTCGCAGATCCCGGCCGAGTGCCGCTGATCCGCATCTAAAAAACCGATCCATTCGAAGCCCCGGTCCGCCGGGGCTTTTTTTTCGACCTTAAAAAGACAACATCCATAAATGGGCTATTTACTACAAAAAATATAAATCAAATCCTGTGGAGAAAAAATTCTCCAATGTGACTTCTCCGTGCCTGCCGTCGTTCACCGTTTAACTGCGACTGCGCTCTCATTCGACGTACAGGCACCCACAAGGCAGTCTTTTCGAGACTTAAGTTGGCCTTGTTGGCATGGGTTATGCGTAAGCTTTCACCGCACGTGCAGTTACGCACGGCAAGCCGACGGACCGCAAAAGCCGGGCCAGCAGGCACGTGAAGTTCACCACTCCTAGGGGAAACACCAATGAAGAACAACCAGCAAGGCTTCACCCTGATCGAACTATCGCTCTGCCGGCGTACCAGGACTACACCATCCGCACCAAGAACACCGAGTGCCTGAACGTCGCCGCCGCCGCCAAGCTGGCCGTGTCCGAGACCGCTCAGGACCGTGGTTCGCTGGCCCTGGTCACCTCGACCAACACCGGCTACTCGTTCGCTCAGAGCGACTACTGCGCCCGCGTCGAAGTCGGCGCCAACGGCGTGATCGGCATGACCACCCGCTCGACCGGCGCCGCTGCTGACGCCGTGCACACCCTGACCCCGGCCATGCCGGCTGGTTCGGGCCGCATCGAGTGGACCTGCGCCTCGACCGCTCCGGACTCGCAGATTCCGGCCGAGTGCCGCTAAGCCTTACGTAAGCGCTACACACGAAACCCCGGTTCGCCGGGGTTTCGTTTTTGGCGGACCAAGAACCCCGGCTAGCCGGGGTTCTTGCGTTAGGCCAGCCCTCGCGGCCGCGGCGACAGCTCGGCGACCCAAGTCACAATTCGGCGCACTATGAGTGCCTTTGAGCAATGTGAATAGCCAGTATTGGCATACTTTGTGCGTGGTTATTGGGCAGCACGTGCGCCGCACGGCTACCGCCAGGGCGTAAGCCGCCGGCACACGACCACTACAGGGGACTACATCATGAACAAGCAGCAAGGCTTCACYCTGATCGAGCTGATGATCGTCATCGCGATCCTGGGCATCCTGATCGCCATCGCCCTGCCGGCGTATCAGGACTACACCATCCGCACCAAGAACACCGAGTGCCTGAACGTCGCCGCCGCCGCCAAGTTGGCGGTATCCGAGACCGCCCAAGACCGTGGTTCGCTGAGCCTGGTGACCTCCACCAACACCGGCTATTCGTTCGCTCAGAGCGATTACTGCGCCCGTGTCGCCGTCGGTGCCAACGGCGTGATCGGCATGACCACCCGCAGCACCGGCGCCGCCGCCAATGCCGTGCACACCCTGACCCCGGCCATGCCGGCCGGTTCGGGTCGTATCGAGTGGACCTGCACCTCCAACGCTCCGGACTCGCAGATCCCGGCCGAGTGCCGCTAAGCCGCACCGCGTACGCAACGCCCGAAACCCCGGTCCGCCGGGGTTTCGTTTTTTGGGCGCTCCGCCATTGCTAACGGCGGGGCGACGCCGTTAGCCTCAGCAACCCATAGGAAAGGCCGGCCTCGCATGCGCGTTCGATTGTTGTTGCTCGCAGCGATGCTGGTCACCGTCGCGATCTACTGGCCCGGCCTGACCGGCCCGTTCGTACTCGACGACAACGCCACCTTCGGTGCCCTGCACGGTTGGCTGGCCGGCAAGGCGTCCTGGCAGGAAGTGGTGCCTGGCAACGCTTCCTGGCTGTACGCGCGACCGGTCTCGATGCTCAGCTTCATGCTCAGCGGCTGGCTGGGCGGCGATACGCCGTTCGCCTACAAGTTCGGCAACCTCATCGTCCATCTGATCTGCGGCTTGCTCGGCTGGCAGGTCCTGCGCCGCGCGCTCGCCCGCGACGAACGCCTAGCGCCACACGCCGAACTGATCGCCGGCCTGCTGGCCGCCCTGTGGCTGCTGCACCCGCTGCACGCCAGCACCGTGTTGTACGCGGTGCAGCGCATGGCCCAGCTCAGCACCCTGTTCGTGCTGGCTTCGTTATGGACCTACCTGCATGCGCGCCGCCAGCTCGCCGACGGCCGCAGCCGTTCCGCGATTGCACTGTTGTTCCTGCTGTGTCCACTGCTGATGCTGGCCGCTCTGCTGAGCAAACAGAACGGCGCGGTCGCGCCCGCCTTGTGCCTGGTGCTGGAACTGGCCTACTTCGGGCGCCCACGTCCCAAGCCCGCGCTCGCATTCTTCGGCCTGTTCCTGGCCCTGCCCCTGCTCGGCGCCGCCGCTCTGCTGACGCTGGCGCCCGAGCGCCTGCTCGATGGCTACGCCGAATGGGATTTCAGCCTGGTCCAGCGCCTGCTGACTCAGGCCCGCGTCCTGGCCGACTACCTGGGCACCCTGCTGCTGCCGTATGCGCCGCGCATGGGGCTGTACACCGACGACTTCGCAACCTCGACCGGCCTGCTGTCGCCGCCGTCGACGTTGTTGTGCCTGGCACTGTTGGCCGCGATCAGCCTCGCGGCGATCGCGCTGCGCAAGCGCGCACCCAGCCTGTTCGCCGGCTGGTTTTTCTTCCTGGTCGCGCACAGCGTGGAGTCGAGCTTCCTGCCGATCGAAATGTACTACGAGCACCGCAACTACCTGCCCTCGATCGGCATCTTGCTGGCGGTGGCCGGACTGGGTGCGCTGGTGCCGCGCCGCGCCGCGCCGGCGCAGGGTCCGAACCGCCTGGCCCTGGCTGCCGTCGCCGGCCTGGCGGCGGTGCTCGCCTTCGCCACCCTGGGCCGCGCCCTGGTCTGGCGCCACTACGACACCATCGTGATGCAGGCGCTGAAGTTCCACCCGGACTCCATGCGCGCCCACCTGGATCTGTCGACGCTGGCGCTGCTGGGCGGCAACTACGACGAGAGCGAGCGCCTGTTGTCTCATTTGGCGAAAAGCCCGACGCCGCGCAACCGCCTGATGGCCAATCTCAATCTGATCACCACCCAGTGCCTGCGCAACGGTAAGGCCGAGCGAGCCCTGCTGCAGCGCGCGCTAGCCGATGCGCAGCCGCAGCTGACGATCTTCGAGTCGCAAACCTTGATGCAGATGGCGAAGATCGCCGGCAAGGGCTGCGGCGAGGTGAGCCTGCTGGATATGGCGCAGACCACGGAAAAGCTGCTCGATGCGGCGCATGCGCAGCCCGAGCACCTGCGCTCCAAATGGGTGACCCGCGCGATCGCGGCCGAGTTCTACGCGCGCGCGCGGCGCTGGCAGCAGGCCGAAGCGCAGGCCGCACTGGCCTGGCGGCCGGGCGCGGATTTCGCGGTCGGCGAGATGCTGGTGCGCCTGTACGTGCAGAACAACAAGCTGCCCGAAGCCGAGCGCACGTATGCGAGCCTGCAGGCGCAGACCCGGCCTTACGACGGCATCGGGCAGAAGTACCTGCGCGAACTGCGCAAGGCCATCGACGATCGGCGCCGGCGCGGCGCCGCCCCGCGCGCGCCCGAAGCCGCCGCCAATCCGGGGCCGTAGCGCGCCGCGGCCGCTTTCCGTTCGTCCGCGACGAACGGCCGCAGTAAGTTGCCAGGCTGCGTCATATGCCGACGTAGCAGGCGTCGCCTGGCGAGCCGCCATGGCCTGAACGGCGCCACGATCATGACCGCCGTCACATGCCTGGACTTGGCATGCTCCTTGCTCAGGTACTGATTCAGGGGGGATCGTTGCCGTCGCCGGACGCAGTCCGGGTGGCGCCGACCCGAATCGAGCTCACTGGAGAGGGTCCATGAACAAGCGCAACGCCGGGGGTTTCACCCTCATCGAACTCATGATCGTGATCGCCATCCTGGGCATCCTGATCGCCATCGCGCTGCCGGCCTATCAGGATTACTCGATCCGCACCAAGAATACCGAATGCCTGCACATCTCGGCTGGCGCCAAGCTCGCCGTCGCCGAAACCGCGCACTCCGCCGAAGGCCTCAACAACATCACCGCCACCAGCACCGGCTTCTCCTTCACCGGCAGCGACTACTGCGCGACCGTGGAAGTGATGCCCGGCGGCACCGTGCGTTCGGTGACGCGCAGCACCGGCGGTCCCGTCACCACGTTCGAACTCGACCCGGAAAGCACCCAGAACAGCGGCCGCATCGAGTGGACCTGCACCGCCTCCGGTCAGGACAACGATTCGCAGCTGCCGGCCGAGTGCCGCGGCTGATAGCCCGCAACCCGTTCCGCATCGCCCGACGGCCGCGCAATGCGGCCGTCGGCGCGTTTGAGGCTGGCGTTCCGCAATCGTGTCGCCGCGCTGGACAGCGCGAACGGCGATGACGCAGGATCGCCTCGCCGCTACGCAACCCCTTCCCTACCACGCCCACTACGCGCCCTCCGGCGACGGGTCGGCCACTTCGGTGCAGCCGATCATGCGATTCGACGCTTCCGCACAGCCCGCCACCTCCCTCGCTTCGCCGCTCGGCGCCGGTCCTGCGCGCGCGGCCGCGATCGGTCTGGCCCTGCTCGCGCTGACCACTCTGGCGATCTACTGGCGCGGACTCAGCGGCCCCTTCCTGCTCGACGATGGCGTCACCTTTCCGGTCATCGAGCGCTGGCTTGCCGGTCAGGCGACCTTCGCCGAGGCGGTGTTGGGGCGCGGTTCGCCCTGGGCCGGACGGCCGGTAGCGATGGCCAGCTTCGCCTTGAGCGCGACACTGGGCGGCGTCGCACCGTTCTCGTTCAAGCTCGGCAACCTGATCGTCCATCTGCTGTGCGGCCTGCTGGTCTGGCAACTGCTGCGCCGCCTGCTTGCGCTGGATCCGCGCCTGAACGCGCGAGCACCGATGCTGGCGACGATCGCCAGCGCGATCTGGCTGCTGCACCCGATCCAGGTCAGCACCGTGCTGTACTCGGTGCAGCGTATGGCCCAGCTAAGCACGCTGCTGGTACTGGGAGCGGTACTGGCCTATCTGATCGCACGCCAGGAAATCGCCGCCGGCCAGCTCAGGCCGGCGCGATCGAAGCTGTTTCTGACCTTCCCGCTGCTGGTGCTGCTGGGCCTGCTCAGCAAGCAGAACGCGGCGGTGGCGCCGTTGCTCTGCGCGGTCATCGAATGGGCCTGCTTCAAACGCGATGGCGCTGCGGCACGGCCGGTGCGCGCCTTCTTCGGTCTGTTCCTGTTCGCGCCGGCGCTGCTGGTACTGATCTCGCTGCTGGTCGCGCCGCAATGGCTGCTCGGCGGCTATTCGGAATGGGATTTCACTCTGTCTCAGCGTCTGCTCAGCGAACCGCGTGCGCTGATGGCCTACCTGGGCCATATCGCCCTGCCATACGGGCCCGCGCTGGGTGTATACACGGACGACTTCGCGCGCTCGACCGGTTTGCTATCGCCGATCGCCACGCTCAACTCGATCATCGCCCTGACCGCGATCAGCATCGCGGCTTGGGCCTGGCGGGCGTCGGCGCCCAGCGCCTGTCTGGGCTGGTTCTTCTTTCTCGCCGCGCACGCGGTGGAATCCACGTTTCTGCCGGTCGAGCTGTACTACGAGCACCGCAACTATCTGCCCCTAGTAGGCCTGGCACTGGCGGTGGTCGGGCTTACCGCGCTGCTGCCGGAGAGGTTGCGCTCAGGCCCGGCCTATCGCGCGCAGTTGTTGAGCGTGGCGGCCTTGGCGGTGGTCGCGCTCTCCGCGATCACCTACTCGCGCGTGTCGGTCTGGCAGCGCATGGATACCATCGCGGCCGAAGGCCTGCGCGAGCACCCGCATTCGCTGCGCGCGCTCTACGACCAGAGCGGCGTACTGCTGGCACGCGGCGACCTGCGCGGCAACGTCGCGCTGATGGAGTCGCTGGCCGCCAGTCCCGACCCGCGTCGACGCTGGCTGGGCCGCGTCAATCTGATCACCGCGCGCTGCCGCGCGGGTCTGCCTTCCGACCCCGGTGCGCTGGCCGCGATAGCGGCGCAGGCACCGCCCAGCGCCACCGTCTTCGAGATCCAAGCGCTGCGGCTGCTGGGCCGCTTCAACGCGGCGCGTGGCTGCGGTCTGGAGTCGCGCGAGGTAGCCGATACCGTCGTGCGCACCCTGGCGGCCACATCCACGCAACCGGAATCGTCGCGACCGAAGTGGCTCACGCGCCTGCTCGCCGCCGAAATCTACGCCGGCATAGGCGATCTGGGCGCCGCACAAACCCAAGCCGAGATCGCGTGGACCGCCAGCGGCGACCTGCCCACGGGCACGCTGCTGGCCAAGATCCTGGCAGCGCGCGGCGCCCGCGACGACGCCGCCCGACTGCTGGCCGAACTCGATCGACGCATGAAGCCCTACGACAGCCGCGGCCAATCCGAGCTCGCCGCGATTCGCCAGATGTTGGCCGCGCCCGCGCGCTGATGCGCCTGGCGAGTGCAGGCGCGTGCGCCGCGCCACAAATCGCGCGCGCCCGCTACTGGCGACGCGAGGCTATGCGCTACAGTCGCCGCGGGGACTCGACCGGACGCGCCATGACCGCTGCAGCGACCACCGCGACGGTGGCGATTACTCTCGAAACGCACCGCGCCCCGACGGGCGCCTGCCACCTGCACGCACGCTCGGACCTCACATTCCATGTCGCGGCCTAAGGGGCTGAGCACCGACCTGCGCGCGCACTGGGACCTGGCGCGTTGGCTGCTGCTGGGCGCGGCCGTGGCCACCGTGGCGCTGTACTGGAGCGGCTTGAACGGGCCGTTCCTGTTCGACGACGCGGCCAACCTGGCGCCGCTGCGGCCCTGGTACAACGGCCAGCTCGATTGGCGCCAGGTGGTGCTGGGCCAGGACGGACTGATCGATTCGCGGCCGGTGTCCATGCTCAGCTTCCTGCTCACGGCGGGACTCGGCGGTCCCGGCCCGTTGTCGTACAAGCTCGGCAATTTACTGCTCCATCTGCTGTGCGGCCTGCTCGCGTTCCGGCTGCTGCGCCGTGCGCTGAGCGAAGACTCGGCGCTAGCGCCGCAAGCACGCCTGCTCGCGGCCGCCGCGGTCGCGCTATGGCTGCTGCATCCGATTCAGGTCAGCACCGTGCTGTACGCGGTGCAGCGCATGGCCCAGCTCGGCGCGTTGTTCGCGCTGGGCGCGACCCTGGCCTATCTGGCCGCGCGACGACGCTGGACCGGCGGACATACGCGCTCGGCATGGCTATTGCTGTTCCTGGCATTTCCGCTGCTGCTCGCCGCCGGCGTGCTCAGCAAGCAGAATGCGGCGGTCGCGCCCCTGCTGTGCCTGGTGCTGGAACTGGCGTATTTCCGCGGTCCGCGTCCTCCGGCGATCAAGCTGTTCTTCGGCGTGTTCGTAGCGCTGCCGGTCGCGGCCGCGCTAGCGTCGCTGGCGTTCGCGCCGGACTTGCTGCTGGGCGGCTATGCGGAGTGGGATTTCAGCCCGATCCAGCGCCTGCTCACCCAGGCACGCGTGCTGTGCGACTACCTGGGCACCCTGCTCGCGCCGCGCGGCGCGCACATGACCCTGTTCCGCGACGACGTCGCGGTGTCCACCGGCCTGTTCTCGCCCGCGACCACGGCCGCCGCGATCGCGCTGCTGCTGACCATAAGCGCGGCCGCCGTCGCGCTGCGCAAGCGCGCGCCCAGCGTCTTCGCCGGTTGGTTCTTCTTTCTCGCCGCGCACTCGGTCGAGTCGGGGCTGCTGCCGCTGGAGATGTACTACGAACACCGCAACTATCTGCCCTCGATCGGCCTGGCGCTGGCGGCGATGGGCCTGTTCGCGCTGCTGCCGGCACGCGCCATCGAGTCGAAGCGGCGGCCGGTCGCCGTCCTGGCCCTGATCCCGATCTGCGCCCTGCTGGCCTGGTCGGCCCAGGGGCGGGTCGCGACCTGGCACAGCAAGGCCGATATCGTCGCCAACGCCCTGCTCCACCACCCCGATTCGCTGCGCGCGCGCCAGACCCAGGCCTTCATCGACCTGAGCGCGAACCGCTACGAGCAGGCGGTGGCGCAGATGCGCTACCTCAGCCGCAGTCCGCAGCCGCGACGGCGTCTGTTGGCCGGCATCGATCTAGTCTCGATCGCCTGCCTGGGCGGGCGCGATCCGGATCCTGCCGACCTGCGGCGCGCGCTCGTCGATCGCCAGCCGCAGATCACCCTGGATGAAGTCCTGGTCGCCGACCTGCTCGCCCAGGCGTCGGCGCCGGGGCGTTGCCCACGCATCGGCGACGCACAGGCCATCGCCACCGTGGTCGCCCTGCTCGACGCGGCCTCGGCCCAACCCGAGCGGGCGGCCCCCAAACGCCAACTGCGCTTCCTGACGGCCTTGCTCTACGCCCGCGCCGAGCGCTGGCCGCAAGCGCAGGCGCAAGCGCAATTGGCCTGGTCGCCGCAGGCCTCGGCCGACATCGGCGACCTGCTGGTGCAGGCTTGCGCCAAGAACGGTCAAGCCGACTGCGCCCGCCGCGTGTTGGCGCAGCTGGCGCAGCGCACGCGCGCCTATGATCGCGCCGGCCAGGCCCGCCTGGCCCGCTTGCAGACGCTGATCGAGAATCGCTGAACCCCGCGCCTTGGTCGCGGTCTAAAGCCGGTCCGAAGCCTCGAAATAGGGCCTGCGCAGGCTTCCGGCGCGCGAAAAGGCGACCGCTGTCCGCTCGCGCGGCCCACGGATTGGGGTAAAGTCGGCCTGGGGAAAAACCGAGGACTGCGATGTCTAGCGTCGCTACCGCCAACTTGGTGGGGATCACCGGCATTGCCCGGCGTCTGGTGCTGGACGGCGCCCTGGAAGAGACCGCGGCCCGCGAGGCCATGGCCACGGCCAGCAGCGAACGCAAGCCGATCGCGACCTACCTGTCGGAAAAGCGCCTGGTCTCGGCCGGGCAGCTCGCCGCCGCCAACTCGATCGAGTTCGGCGTACCGCTGTTTGACGCCTCCACCCTCGACGCCTCGCAGTCGGCGATCAAGCTGGTCAGCGAGGAACTGGTACGCAAGCACAGCGTGCTGCCGCTGTTCAAACGCGGCAACAAACTGTTCGTGGGTCTGGCCGATCCGACCAACACCCGCGCCCTGGACGAGATCAAGTTCCAGACCAATCTGGTGATCGAAGCCATCCTGGTCGACGAGGACACGATCCGGCGCAGCCTGGATCAGTGGCTGGAATCGGCCGATGCGCTAGGTGACGGCGTCAACGAAGAAGGCCTGGAGACCCTCGACGTCGGCAGCGGCGACGACGATCTGACCGCGGCCGGCGACAGCGGCGTCGACGCCAAGGGCGACGACACCCCGGTGGTGAAGTTCGTCAACAAGGTGCTGGTGGACGCGATCCGCCGCGGCGCCTCGGACATCCACTTCGAGCCCTACGAAACCGAGTATCGGGTGCGCCTGCGCATCGACGGCATCCTCAAGCAGGTCGCCAAGGTGCCGGTCAAGCTCAGCCCGCGCATCGCCGCGCGCCTGAAGGTCATGGCGCAGTTGGACATCGCCGAGAAGCGCGTGCCGCAGGACGGCCGCATCAAGCTGAACCTGTCCAAGACCAAGCAGATCGACTTCCGCGTCAGCACCCTGCCGACCCTGTTCGGCGAGAAGATCGTGCTGCGTATCCTCGACGGCAGCGCCGCGCGCCTGGGCGTGGACAAGCTCGGCTACGAGGAAGACCAGAAGGAGCTGTTCGTCGGCGCCGTGGTCAAGCCCTACGGCATGGTCCTGGTCACCGGCCCGACCGGCTCGGGCAAGACGGTGTCGCTGTACACCGCGCTGAATATCCTCAACGACGACATGCGCAACATCTCCACGGTCGAGGACCCGGTCGAAATCCGCGTGCCGGGCATCAACCAGGTGCAGATGAACGTGAAGCGCGGCATGACCTTCGCCGCCGCGCTGCGCAGCTTCCTGCGCCAGGATCCTGACGTGATCATGGTCGGCGAAATCCGCGACCTCGAGACCGCCGAAATCGCGATCAAGGCCGCCCAGACCGGCCACATGGTGCTGTCCACCCTGCACACCAACGACGCGCCGCAGACCATCGCGCGTCTGATGAACATGGGCGTGGCGCCGTACAACATCACTTCCTCGGTGACCCTGGTCATCGCCCAGCGTCTGGCCCGGCGCCTGCACGACTGCAAGCGCGAGGTTCACCTGCCCGAACATGCGCTGCTGGCCGAAGGCTTCACCCACGACGAGATCGTCGGCGGTTTGAAGATCTTCGAGCCCGCCGGCTGCCCGGATTGCACCGAGGGGTACAAGGGACGTACCGGCATCTACCAGGTCATGCCCATGACCGAACAGATCCAGGCCATCGTGCTGGAAGGCGGCAACGCGATGCAGATCGCCGCCGCCGCTCTGAAGTCCGGCGTCCGCGACCTGCGCCAATCGGCGTTAATGAAGGTCAGGAACGGCGTCACCAGCCTCTCCGAAATCAACCGCGTTACCAAGGACTAAACCATGTCCGCGACCCGCACCGCGACCAAGCAGCAGACCCCCGTCCGCCGCCCCAATCCGCTCGAGATCTTTGTCTGGGAAGGCAAGGACAAGCGCGGCGTCGTCATGAAGGGCGAGCAGTCGGCGAAGAACGCCAACATGCTGCGCGCCGAGCTGCGCCGCCAGGGCATCACGCCCGGCACGGTCAAGCCCAAGGGCAAGCCGCTGCTGGGCGGCGCCGGCAAGCGCATCACGCCGCGCGACATCGCCATCTTCAGCCGCCAGATCGCGACCATGATGAAGTCGGGCGTGCCGATCGTGACTTCGCTGGAGATCATGGCCGGCGGCCAGAAGAACCCGAAGATGAAGACGCTGATCAACACGATCCGCGCCGACCTCGAAGGCGGCTCCTCGATGCACGAGGCGCTGAGCAAGCATCCGGTCCAGTTCGACGAGCTCTACCGCAACCTGGTCAAGGCCGGCGAATCGGCGGGTGTGCTGGAAACGGTGCTCGACACCGTCGCCAGCTACAAGGAGAACATCGAAAGCCTGAAGGGCAAGATCAAGAAGGCGCTGTTCTACCCCGCCACGGTGGTCGCGGTGGCGATCCTGGTCAGCGCGATCCTGCTGATCTTCGTGGTCCCGCAGTTCCAGAAGACCTTCGAGAGCTTCGGCGCCGAACTGCCGGCGTTCACCCTGATGATCATCGGCGCCAGCGACTTCATGATCGCGTACTGGTGGGCGGTGCTGTTCGTCGTGATCGGCATCGGCGTGGGCTTCATCATGGCCAAGAACCGATCCCCGGCGTTCGCCCACTTCCTCGATCGGATGATGCTGAAGATCCCGGTGGTCGGACAGATCCTGCACAACTCGGCGATCGCGCGTTTCGCACGCACCCTGGCGGTGACCTTCAAGGCCGGCGTACCGCTGGTGGAGGCCCTGGACACCGTCGCCGGCGCCACCGGCAATGTGGTCTACGAATCGGCCGTGCGCCGCATCCGCGACGACGTCTCGGTGGGCTACCAGCTCAACATGTCGATGAAGCAGGTCAACCTGTTTCCGCACATGGTGATACAGATGACCGCGATCGGCGAAGAGGCCGGTGCGCTCGACACCATGCTGTTCAAGGTCGCGGAGTTCTACGAGGAAGAGGTCAACAACGCGGTCGACGCGCTGTCCAGCCTGCTCGAGCCGCTGATCATGATGGTGCTGGGCGTGATCGTGGGCAGCATGGTCATCGGCATGTACCTGCCGATCTTCAAGCTCGCCGCGACGATCTGATCGCTACGTGCCGATGACCATCTAAGGTTATTCTTCACGCATGGCATTCCTGGATCAGAACCCCGGCCTCGGGTTTCCGCTCGCGGCCGGTTTCGGGCTGTTGGTCGGCAGTTTTCTCAACGTGGTCATCCTGCGCCTGCCCAAGCGGCTGGAATGGGAGTGGAAGCGCGACGCCCGCGAGATCCTCGAGCTGCCGGAGATCTACGACCCGCCGCCGCCCGGCATCGTGGTCGAGCGCTCGCATTGCCCGCACTGCAAGCATCAGCTGAGCTGGTACGAGAACATCCCGGTCTTCAGCTACCTGTTCCTGCGCGGACGCTGCCGCAGCTGCAAGACCCCGATCTCGCCGCAGTACCCGCTCGTCGAACTGGTGACCATGCTGGCCGTGCTGGCCTGCGTGTGGCGCTTCGGCTTCGGCTGGCAGGGCTTCGGCGCGATCGTGTTCAGCACCTACCTGATCGCCCTGTCCGGCATCGACTTCCGCACCAAGTTGCTGCCCGATCAGCTCACCCTGCCGCTGATGTGGCTGGGCTTGATCGCCAGTTCCGACAATCTGTACTTCACCACCAAGCCGGCCCTGCTCGGCGCGATCGCCGGTTATCTGAGCCTGTGGTCGGTGTGGTGGGTGTTCAAACAGCTGACCGGCAAGGAAGGCATGGGCCACGGCGACTTCAAGCTGCTGGCCGCGATCGGCGCCTGGGTCGGGCTCAAGGGCATCCTGCCGACCATCCTGCTGTCCTCGCTGGTCGGCGCCATCATCGGCTCGATCTGGCTGACCGCGCGCGGGCGCGACAAGGCCACCCCGATTCCGTTCGGGCCCTACCTCGCGATCGCCGGCTGGATCGTGTTCTTCTGGGGCGAGCAACTGGTCGGCGCGTACATGCGCTACGCCGGGCTGCGCTGACCGCCATGGCCGCGTTCTGCGTCGGCGTGACCGGCGGCGTGGCTTCGGGCAAGAGTGAAGTGACGCGGCGTTTCGAAGCGCTGGGCGTGACCGTGGCCGACGCCGATCTGGCCGCGCGCGCGGCGGTCGAGGCCGGCTCCGCGGGGCTGGCCGAGGTCGTGGCCGCGTTCGGTGCGGAGGTGTTGGACGCGCAGGGCGGCCTGGATCGCGCGGCGATGCGCCGACGCGTGTTCGCCGATCCCGACGCGCGCCGACGCCTGGAAGGCATCGTCCATCCACGCGTGCGCGCCCTGCTGCGCGCGCAATGCGAGCAGGCACCCGGCGCCTATGCGATCGCCGCTATTCCGCTGCTCACCGAAGGCGGCGGCCGCGAAGCCTACCCCTGGCTGCAACGCATCCTGCTGGTCGACGTGCCGGTCGCGGTCCAGCGCGCGCGCGTGATGGCGCGCGACCGGGTCGAGGCCGAACTGGCCGAACGCATGATTGCGGCCCAGGCCACGCGCGCGGCGCGACTGGCGATCGCCGACGACGTGATCGTCAACGACGGACCGCTGGAGGCGCTGGACCGTCAGGTCGCGGCCTTGGATCGGCGCTACCGGGCCCTTGCGGCCGGCTGAGCCGACCGCTGTCGACACTCTTCTGGTCCACGTGCTGCTTGGGCCGGAGCCGCTCTTAAGCCGCCGCCTCGGCGATCGCATCGGGCCATAGGCCGCGGATCGCGGCCACGCCCTGGGCGCCGTGCGCGCGTGCGGTGGCGATGTCGTCCGGCGCCAGCCCGCCGATCGCATAGATCGGCAGGGACACCGCCTCGCGCAGAGCCGCGAAACCGTCCCAGCCGATTCCGGCCGCGCCGGGATGGGTGGGCGTGGCGCGGATCGCGCCGACCACGGCGAAATCGCAGCCTAGCGCCTGGGCGCGGCGCAGCTCCTCGGCATCGTGGCAGGACGCGGCCAGCGGCAGCTCCGCCGGTAGCGGGCGCCGTGCGTACTCGCGCAGTTGCGCGGCGCGCAGGTGCAGGCCCGCCGACAAGGCCAGGGCCAGCTCGGCATCGCCGTTGATCAGGACCTCGGCGCCCGCCGTACGGCAGCGCGTCACCGCGGCCGCGGCCAGCGCGCGCCAGCGCGCGGGTGCGGTGCCGGGCGCGCGCAGTTGCACTCGGGTCGCGCCGGCCGCGAGCGCGCGCTCCAGCGCCGCCAGCCAACGCGCATCGTCGTCGGCGCCGGGCGCGGGCGTAACCAGATAGCGATCGGGTTGCAGCAGGGCCGCGACCACCGGACGGTCGGCCGGCGGCATCTCGTAGCGGGCCAGCTTGGCCGGCGGCACCCAGACCAGGGCCTGGCCCTCGCGACCGCGCACGCTGCCGCGCCAGTGCTTGAGCTCGCGCACGTCCAGGCGCAGGCGCTTGTCGGGATAGGCCTGCGGCACGTCGATCAAGGCCGCGCCGACCTCGCAGTCGATGCCCAGTTCTTCGTGCAGTTCGCGCTGCAGCGCGGCCTCGGGCGATTCGCCAGGCTCGCGCTTGCCGCCCGGGAATTCCCATAGGCCTGCCAGGTCGCGGCCTTCGGTGCGGCGGGTGAGCAGGATGCGGCCGCGCGCGTCGCGGATAACGCCGGCCACTACTTCCACGACCCGAGATTCGGGATTTGGGATTGGGGATTCGGCAGGCCCGCCTTCTACGCCGCATGCAGCGGCTGGACCTGGGGACGGATCGGCCTTGGCCTTTCCAATCCCGACTGCCGAATCCCTAATCCCGGCCTTGTTAGGCCAACTGCCCATGGCAGTGCTTGTACTTCTTGCCGCTGCCGCAGGGGCAGGGATCGTTGCGGCCGACATTGGCGAACGCCTCCTCGGACACTTCCGCGGCCTCCTCGTCGGCGCCGAAACCGCCGGCGCTGGCATGCTGGAACTGCATCTGCCGGGCCTGGGCCTCGGCCTGCGCGCGTTCCTGCGCTTCCATCGCCGCGATCTCTTCCTCGTTGCGGATGCGCACGCGCGACAGCAGCGTGACCACCTCGCGCTTGACCTTTTCCAGCATGTCCGAGAACAGCTCGAAGGCTTCCTTCTTGTACTCCTGCTTCGGCTGCTTCTGAGCGTAACCGCGCAGATGGATGCCCTGGCGCAGGTAGTCCATGCGCGCCAGATGCTCCTTCCAGTTCTGATCGAGCACGTTGAGCATGATGTGCTTCTCCAGCATGCGCATGGTCTCGGCGCCGAGCTGGATTTCGCGATCGACGAAGTGCTGGTTGACCGCCTCGACCACGCGCGCGGCGACGCCGTCGGCGTCGAGCTCGTCGTGGCCGCGGGCGAAATCGACCATGTCCACCTGCACGCCGAACTCCTCGGCGATGCCGGCTTCCAGGCCCGGCAGGTCCCACTGCTCGTCGACCGAATTCGGCGGCACGTAGCGCGCGACCAGGTCGGCGACCACATCCTCGCGGATGCCGTCGACGTTGTCCTGCACGCTCTCGGCTTCCAGCAGTTCGTCGCGCTGGCCGTAGATCACCTTGCGCTGATCGTTGTTGACGTCGTCGAAGTCGAGCAGGTTCTTGCGGATGTCGAAGTTGTGGGCCTCGACCTTGCGCTGCGCGTTGGCGATCTGCTTGGTCACCAGCGGGCTTTCGATGATGTCGTCTTCCTTCAGGCCCATGCGCGCCATCACGCGCTGCACCCAGTCGGCGGCGAAGATCCGCATCAGGTTGTCTTCGAGCGACAGGTAGAAGCGCGAGGAGCCCGGATCGCCCTGACGACCGGCGCGGCCGCGCAGCTGGTTGTCGATACGACGCGACTCGTGGCGTTCGGTGCCGACGATGTGCAGGCCGCCGGACGCCTTGACCGCGTCGTGACGACGCTGCCACTCGCCCTTCAGGCGCGCGTGGGTGACTTCGTCGACCGCCTGGCCTTCGTTCTGCGCCGCCAGTTCCGCCAGTTCGCTCTCCAGCGAACCGCCGAGCACGATGTCGGTACCGCGGCCGGCCATGTTGGTGGCGATGGTGATCGCGCCGGGGCGGCCGGCCTGGGCGACGATGTTGGCTTCGCGCTCGTGCTGCTTGGCGTTGAGCACTTCGTGCGGCACGCCGGCTTCGCGCAGCTGCTGGCTGAGCATTTCCGAGACTTCGATCGAGGTCGTACCGACCAGGACCGGCTGGCCGCGGCCGTGCGCATCCTTGATCTCGTTGAGCACCGCGCGGTATTTGCCGGCGCGATTGAGGAACACCTGATCGGGATGGTCCTTGCGCACCATCGTCCGATGGGTCGGAATCACGATCACTTCCAGGCCGTAGATGCTCTGGAACTCGTAGGCCTCGGTGTCCGCCGTACCGGTCATGCCGGCCAGCTTCTTGTACATGCGGAACAGGTTCTGGAAGGTGATCGACGCCAGCGTCTGGTTCTCGCGCTGGACCGGCACGCCCTCCTTCGCCTCGACCGCCTGGTGCAGGCCGTCCGACCAGCGACGGCCGGCCAGGGTGCGGCCGGTGAATTCGTCGACGATCACCACTTCGCCATCGCGCACGATGTAATCGACGTCGCGCTGGTAGATCGCATGCGCGCGCAGCGCCGCGTTGAGATGGTGCACGACGCTGAGGTTGTTGGCGCCGTACAGGCTGTCTTCGTCGCCCTGCAGGATGCCGGCGCGGCGCAGCAGGTCCTCGGCGTGTTCCTGGCCGGACTCGGACAGATGCACCTGCTTGCCCTTCTCGTCGACCCAGTAATCGCCCTCGCCGTCTTCCTTCTCCTGGCGGATCAGCGACGGCACGATGCGGTTGACCTTGATGTACAGCTCCGGCGACTCGTCGGCCGGACCGGAGATGATCAGCGGCGTGCGCGCCTCGTCGATCAGGATCGAGTCGACCTCGTCGACGATCGCGTAGTGCAGGCCGCGCTGGAAGCGGTCTTCCTTCGACAGCGCCATGTTGTCGCGCAGGTAGTCGAAGCCGAATTCGTTGTTGGTGCCGTAGGTGATGTCGGCGGCGTAGGCGGCGTGCTTGTCGCCGTGCGCCATGCCCGGGTAGACCACGTCGACGCTCAGGCCCAGCCAGTTGTACAGACGGCCCATCCAGGCCGAGTCGCGGCGCGCCAGGTAGTCGTTGACGGTGACCACATGCACGCCCTTGCCCTCGAGCGCGTTGAGGTAGACCGGCAGCGTGCCGACCAGGGTCTTGCCCTCGCCGGTGCGCATCTCGGCGATCTTGCCCAGGTGCAGGACCATGCCGCCGATCAGCTGCACGTCGTAATGACGCATGCCGAGCACACGCCTGGACGCCTCGCGGCAGACCGCGAACGCCTCCGGCAGCAGCTTGTCCAGGGTCTCGCCGGCGGCGATGCGCTGCTGGAATTCGGGAGTCTTGGCCTGCAGCTCGCTGTCGGAGAGCTTTTCCATCTCCGGTTCGAGCGCGTTGATCTTGACGACGGAGCGTTGCAGTTGGCGCAGCAGGCGATCGTTGCGGCTGCCGAAAACGCGGGTAAGCAGGCTGTTGAGCATGAACGGGTCCGTGAAGCGGAACAGGAATCCGGGGGCGGAACGCGTTAAGAACGCTTAACCGCCGGCGAGTTCCCGATTGAGGAAGGTCCAGAGACGGAATCGGAGCGCGTGGCGCCCCGATCGCATCGAGCCTGGTCTTAAGCCAACGCTCATTCTAGCTTGGGCCGCGCCCCGGCGCTTGCAAGGGGCCACGGCGGCCGACGACAGGTCCCGCATTCATGCGGACCGGGCCCTAAAACGCGAACGGCGCCCGAGGGCGCCGTAGCGGTCGTCGCCAGCGCGCCCCGAGGCGCGCTGGCGTCTTGGGCCATCAGCCCCTGAGCGGCGACTGCTGGTTCAAGAACTTGACCGGGTTCACGACCCGACCGTTCTCCCAGACCTCGAAGTGCACGTGGGCGCCGGTGGAGCGGCCGGTGGAGCCGGCCTTGGCCACTTCCTGGCCCGCGCGCACCAGCTCGCCGACCTTCAGCAGCAGGCGCGAGTTGTGCGCGTAGCGGGTCACGTAGCCGTTGCCGTGGTCGACCTCGACCACGTTGCCGTAGCCCGAACGCACGCCGGAATAGCTGACCACGCCGTCGGCCACGGCCAGCACCGGATCGCCGACGTCGGCTTCGAAGTCGATGCCCTTGTGGAAGGCGCTACCGCCGTTGAAGGGATCGGCGCGACCGCCGAAGCCCGACGTGATATAGCTGTTGGCGATCGGCGCGCGCGACGGTACGGCGTTCATGTCGAGCTGGCGATTGAACAGCAGCGACTCCAGCACCGACAGCTGCTCGCCGGAGGCCTTGAACTGGCCGTCCAGCTTGGCCATACCCACCGATAACTCGGCCTTGGGCATGTCCCGGACCGGGCCGGCGCCACCTTGGCCGACCGGCTTGTTGAAGTCGAACTCGCCGTCCTGCAGCTGACCGATACGGGTCAGGCGCTCGCCGAGCGCGTTGAGGCGATTGGCCTCGGCCTGCAGCTCGCCCATGCGGGCGGCCAGGGCGTTGATCTCGCGCTGGGCGTCGCGGCGGGTGGCGTCGATCTGGGCCTGCTGGTCGCGCACCTGGGCGCGCAGCATGGCGTTGTCGGCGATGCCGGCGCCGGCACCCAGCGCCACACCGGTGCCCAGCAGCAGGGCTACCGCGACCGCGGGGCGACGTCCGCCGAAGTGGCCTACGTGCTGGAAGAACGATCCCAGCTGCGCCCGCGATTTGTTTACGATGGTTTGATAGGTCATTTGTTCTATGTCTGATTCCAAGTCCAAACCACCAACGCGCCCCCCCTCGACCCCTCGCGACGCGCTGGAAGCGCTGCTCGCGGAGCCGGCGGGGAACCCGATCCGTCGAGCGCTCTGGCTGGACGGTCTGGACCGACGGTTACGCCCCCTCTTGCCGCCTTCGCTGGCCGCGCACGCGCGACTGGCTAACTTCGAGAACGGCAAGCTCGTATTTGTCGTCGATGCTCCGGTGTGGCGGGCCAAGCTGCGGCTCGCGGCTCCGGAACTACTCGACGCGGCCCGTTCCGTCGGGCTGGATGCAGCTGAACTGATCGTCAAAACGACAGCACCGGCGGCTGCGCCTGTGCAACCGGCCAGGAAAGCCTTACCCATGTCGGCGTACGCGCAAAAAGCGTTGGCGGACGCCCTGGCATCGCTCAAAGAACCCGATCCATCGGGTTCGGATGACGCCGCCTGACCACCGTTCGACGGCTGGCACGGTCTGTGCCGCCGCCGGCTATGAGGCCGGGTCGGGGCATGCTAACGGCCTAAACCCTTGAATTTGTTAAGAGCGCACTAAAGAAACGGAAAAAATCCGTTAAAATTTAGTTAAAGCGTCACCGGACGTTCACGTCTGTGATCCGTCGCACGTTGGGGTCATGCTTTGTGCGCCCTCTGTTCCCGGGCTGTGCCGGGTCGGGCGCGAGGCTCAGGCCGTGACCGGCTCGCCGTAGGCCACCGGCGGCGCGTCGACGTCGGTGTAGGTGACTTCTTCCCAGGCCGAACGCTCGGCCAGCAGGGCGCGCACCAGCTGATTGTTGAGCGCGTGGCCGGACTTGTAGCCCTCGTAGGCGCCGATGATCGGGTGCCCGGCCAGGTACAGGTCGCCGACCGCGTCGAGGATCTTGTGGCGCACGAATTCGTCGGCGTAGCGCAGGCCGTCGTCGTTGAGCACGCGGAACTCGTCCAGCACGATCGCGTTGTCCATCGAGCCACCCAGGCCGAGGTTGCGCTCGCGCATGTACTCCAGATCGCGCATGAAGCCGAAGGTGCGGGCGCGGCTGACCTCGCGGATGTAGTTCTCGGTGGAGAACTCCACTTCCGCGCGCGACTGCGAGGCCGGGATCGCCGGATGGTCGAACACCACCGTGAAGCCCAGGCGGAAGCCGTCGTAGGGTTCGAAGCGCGCGACCTTGTCGCCGTGGCGGACCTCGACCGGGCGCTTGATGCGGATGAAGCGCTTGGGCGCCTCCTGCTCGGCGATGCCCGCCGACTGCAGCAGGAACACGAAGGGGCCGGCCGAGCCGTCCATGATCGGCACTTCGGCCGCGGACAGTTCGATGAAGATGTTGTCGATGCCCAGGCCGGCCAGGGCCGACAACAGGTGTTCGACGGTCATGACCTTGCCGGCGCCCTGGGTCAGGCCGGTGCACAGCACGGTCTCGGTGACCAGTTGGGCGGCCGCGGGGATCTCCACCACCGGATCCAGGTCGACGCGCCGGAACACGATGCCGCTATCCACCGGGGCCGGGCGCAGGGTGAGAAAGACCTTCTCGCCGCTGTGCAGGCCCACGCCGGTGGCGCGGATCACGTTCTTGAGAGTGCGCTGACGCAACATGGTTCGGAGAGGATCTGCCTGGGCTGCTGGGGAACGGCGGCCGGTCGTGGATTCTGGTCTTGCGGCCGACTCCATCACTATCGGGACGGGGTCGAAACCGCGCAAGGGTAGCACGCAGGACCCTGAACCTGAACGGAAAGGACGCAGTGTCCCACCCGAGTTCCTATACCGGAGCCTCGCACGGAGAAACCGACCGGTCGACCCGCCTAGGGACGGGTCGACCGGTCCAAACGCCGTGCGCCGAAGCGTGCGGCGGAGTGTTGCCCCCCGGGCCAGGGGACGAGTCCGGCCCGAGGGCGGTACTGCAGGAGTGAGCTGAGAGATGTGAGTAGTGAGCGAAAGCTGCGCTTACTCGCTCCTCACGCCTCTGCGCTCACTACTCGTTCCTCAGTCCGCCTGCCGGCGCAGGAACGCCGGGATGTCCAGGTAGCTGCTGTCGTTGCCGAAGTCGGCCACGGCCGGGGCCGAGGTCTCGACCGGACGCGAGCCGCCGCGCAGGCTGCCGCCGAAGCTGGGCATCGGCGAGGACGGCATTTCGTCCATGGCCGAGAACTCCGGCTGGCCGGTGGTCGCATTGCGCACCAGCTGGATCGGGGCACGCTGCGATTCGCGCTCGTAGCCCTGGCCGCGCACCGACTGCTTGGCGGCGACGCGGTTGAGGCCGGTGGCGACCACGGTGACCTTGACCTCGTCCTGCATGTCCGGATCGAGCACGGTGCCGATGACCACGGTCGCATCCTCGGAGGCGAAGCCCTCGATGGTGCGGCCGACCTCGTCGAACTCGGCCATGGTGAAGTCCGGACCGGCGGTGATGTTGACCAGGATGCCGTTGGCGCCGGACAGGTTGACGTCGTCCAGCAGCGGGTTCTGGATCGCCGATTCGGCCGCGGCCTGGGCGCGATCGTCGCCGCGCGCCGAGCCGGTGCCCATCATCGCCAGGCCCATCTCGCTCATCACCGTGCGCACGTCGGCGAAGTCGACGTTGATCAGGCCCGGACGCACGATCAGGTCGGCGATGCCCTGCACGGCGCCCAGCAGCACGTCGTTGGCAGCGCGGAAGGCCTGGATCATGGTGGCGTTGCGGCCGAGCACGGTGATCAGCTTCTCGTTCGGGATCGTGATCAGCGAGTCGCAGTGGTGCGACAGCTCCTCGATGCCCTTGAGCGCGACCTGCATGCGGCGGCGGCCTTCGAACGGGAACGGCTTGGTGACCACGGCGACGGTCAGGATGCCCATCTCCTTGGCCAGCTGCGCCACCACCGGCGCGGCGCCGGTGCCGGTGCCGCCGCCCATGCCGGCGGTGATGAAGACCATGTCGGCGCCGGTCAGCGCGTCCATGATGCGTTCGCGATCCTCCAGCGCGGCCTGACGGCCGACCTCCGGATTGGCGCCCGCGCCCAGGCCCTTGGTGACGTTGCTGCCAAGCTGCAGCTGCAGCTTGGCGCCGCAGTTCTTGATCGCCTGGGCGTCGGTGTTGGCGGTGATGAATTCCACGCCGTCGACGTTGCCGCTGACCATGTGCGCCACGGCGTTGCCGCCGCCGCCGCCCACGCCGACGACCTTGATGACCGCGTTCGGGGCCATTTTTTCAACCAATTCGAAATGTGCCATGTCCTCGTCCTCTTATAAGTGCCGGGATTGGGGATTGGGGATTGGGGATTCGCAGAAGCGGGCCCCTCGCCTTTCGTCCTCACCACCGACGTTTTTGGTGCACTGCCGTTTTTGGAACGTGTTGCAAATCCTTCGCTCGCCGTCTTCTCGCCCGCCGCTCTAACCAATTCCGAATCTCGAATCCCGAATCCCGGCCGTCAAAACTCGCCGCGGTACCAGTTCTTGATCTTGTTGAAGAAGCTGCCGGCGCGACCGGTCGGAATCACCGAGCTGCGCCGCGGGTGTTCGATCTGGCTGCCCATCAGCAACAGGCCGACGCCGGTGGCGTGGACCGGGTTGCCGACCACCTCGCCCAAGCCGGTCACGTGCTGCGGAATGCCCACACGCACCGGCATCTGCAGCATTTCCTCGGCCAGTTCGACCACGCCTTCCATCTTCGCGGCGCCGCCGGTCAGGACCATGCCCGCGCGCACGTGCTGTTCGAAACCCGAACGGCGCAGCTCGGCCTGGATCATTTCGAAGATCTCCTCGTAGCGCGCCTGCACCGCCTGCGCCAGCGAGTGACGCGGCATGCGCCGCGGCGGACGGTCGCCGACGCTGGGCACCTGGATCGATTCCTCGGCGGTCGCCATCTGCGCCAGCGCGCAGGCGTAGCGGACCTTGATCTGCTCGGCCTCGGGCGTGGGCGTGCGCAGCATGTGGGCGATGTCCTCGGTGACCTTGTCGCCGGCGATCGCCAGGCTCGCGCTGTGCGCGATCGCGCCCTGCACGAACACCGCGATGTCGGTGGTGCCCGCGCCGATGTCGACCAGGACCACGCCCAGTTCGCGCTCGTCGCTGGTCAGCACCGCGGTGCTGGACGCGAGCACGCTCAGCACCAGATCGTCGACCTGCAGACCGCAGCGCTGCACGCACTTGCTGATGTTGGCCGCGGCCGACTGCGCGCACACCACCAGGTGGGCGTGCACTTCCAGGCGCACGCCGCTCATGCCGACCGGGTTGCGGATGCCTTCCTGCGAATCGTCGAGCACGTAGTCGCGCGGGATCGCGTGCAGGATCTTCTGGTCGGCCGGGATCGCGACCGCCTTGGCCGCCTCCAGCACGCGGTCGAGATCGCCGTAGGTGACCTCGCCATCGCGGATCGGGGCGATGCCCTGCGAATTGCGGCACTGCACGTGGTTGCCGGAAATGGAGGCGTAGACCGAGCGGATCTCGCAGCCGGCCATCAGTTCGGCTTCCTCGATCGCGCGCTGGATCGACTGCACCGTCGACTCGATATCGACCACCACGCCGCGCTTGAGCCCGCGCGATTCGTGCGATCCGATGCCGATGACCTCGATCGGGTTGCCGGGCGAGTACTCGCCCACCAGCGCGACCACTTTCGAGGTGCCGATGTCGAGGCCGACGATCAGCGATTTGTCGCCTTTGCGATTCATGACTTTTCCTGCTGCTGTTGCGTTGCGGCCGAAGGCGCCGTGACCGGCGCCCACGACAGCGCGAAACCATTGGTGTAGCGAAGGTCGGCGCGGGCCAGGATCTGCACCCGTTGCGCCAGCAAGCGCGGCATCAGCCGCACGAAGCGCGATAGCCGCGCGCGCGCCTGCTCGCGTCCGACCACGACTTCGGTACCGCCCGGAGCGGCGCCGTTGACCAGGCCGAGGGTGCAACTGCCGCGCTGGTCGATCTCGACCCGCTGCACCTCCATTCCGATCGGCGCGAACATCGCGCGCGACTCGTTGTACAAAGCCACCACCTCGGCCACCCGCGCTTCCGGCCCGGCGAACTGCGGCAGGCCCTTGGGCACCTGGATGCCCTTGGACGGGAACAGCCGGCCCTGCTCGGACAGCAGGCGGTCGTCGCCCCAGCGCGCGAACGGCCGGTGCTCGGCCACGCTCACTTCCAGCACGTCCGGCCAGCGCTTGCGCACCTCGGCATGCTCGACCCACGGCAGCTTGGCCACCGCGGCCTGCGCCGAGGCCAGATCGACCGCGAAGAAGCCGCGCTGCGCGTAAGGCAACAGCGTGCGCCGCAACAGCGCCTCGTCGACGCGATCGAACTGCCCGGTCACGCGCAGCTTGCGCAAGGGCCATTGGCCCGCGCCGATCCAGCCGTTGAGCACGGCGACCACCGGCAGCGCGACCAGCGCCAGCGCGAGCAGCCAACCGATCAGGCGCAGCATGGCGTTCACGCCGTGGCACCTCCTTGCACCGTCGCCTCGAGCACGCGCCAGCACAGCTCGTCGTACTCGATCCCGAGCTGACGCGCCGCCTTGGGCACCAGCGAATGGCTGGTCATGCCCGGCGCGGTGTTGACCTCGATCAGATACAGCTGGCCGCTGACGCGGTCGCGCATCACGTCGACCCGGCCCCAGCCCTTGCAGCCGGCGGCGACGAAGGCGCGCATCGCGATGCGGCGGATTTCGTCCTCGACCTCGCCTTCCAGGCCCGGACACAGGTATTGGGTGTCGTCGGCGATGTACTTGGCGTGGTAGTCGTACCAGGGGCCCTTGGGCACGATCCGGATCGACGGCAGCGCGGTGTAGCCGTCGCCATCGATCAGCACCGCGACGGTGAGCTCGTCGCCGATCACCATCTGCTCCATCAGCATCTCGCCGGGGTAGCGCGCGGCCAGGGCCACGGCCTCGTCGATGTCGGCATCGGCCAGCACCCGCGAGACGCCCACGCTGGAGCCTTCGCTGGACGGTTTGATGATCACCGGCAGGCCGATCTCGCGCGCCGCCGCATGCACGTCCTCGCCCTTGGCGATGCGCTTGTAGCGCGGGGTCGGCAGGCCTTCGGCCATCCACACCTGCTTGGTGCGGATCTTGTCCATCGCCAGCGCCGAGCCGAGCACGTCCGAGCCGGTGTAAGGCACGCCCAGCGCTTCCAGCACGCCCTGCAGCACGCCGTCTTCGCCGCCGCCCTTGTTGCCGTGCAGGATGTTGAAGACCCTATCGACACGCTTGGTGGGGTCGACGCGGCCGGCCTGGATCGCCTCGATCAGCGCGGGGATGCCGTCGATCGCGAACGCGTCGACGCCGCGCGAGCGCAGCGCATCGAGCACGCCGCGGCCGGAATCCAGCGACACCTCGCGCTCGGCGCTGGTGCCGCCCATGAGCACGGCGACCCGTCCGAACACGGCCGGATCGGTGACGCGGAGCGGTGCGAACTGCGAACTCACTTGGATTCTCCCTGAAAACCTTGGCTGGCGATCTGCTGGGCGGCGTGGCCGATGTCGCCGGCCCCCATCATCAGCAGCAGGTCGCCGTCGTTGAGGACGTCGGGCAGCACCGCGGCCAGCTCGGCCGCGCCGCCGACCACGACCGGATCGATGCGGCCGCGCGCGCGGATCGCGCGCGCCAGCGACTTGGCGTCGGCGCCGGCGATCGGCGCTTCGCCGGCCGGATAGATCTCGGTCAGCACCAGCGCGTCGACGCTGGACAGCACCGCGGCGAATTCGTCGAACAGATCGCGGGTGCGGCTGTAGCGGTGCGGCTGGAACGCCACCACCAGGCGCTTGTCCGGCCAGCCGCCGCGCGCGGCGGCGAACACGGCCTCCAATTCCTTGGGGTGATGGCCGTAGTCGTCGACCAGCTGCACGTTCGCGCCCTTGGCGGTGCGCAGTTGCGCGAGCAGGTTGAAGCGACGGCCGATGCCGGCGAAGTTCTGCAGCGCGCGCGCGATCGCATCGGGCTGCACGCCCAACTGCCAGCCCACCGCGGCCGCGGCCAGCGCGTTCTGCACGTTGTGACGGCCCGGCAGCGCCAGGGTCACCGCGGTGCGGGTGGCGTCCGGCAGGCACAGGGTGAAGCGCATGTTCGGGCCGTGCTGCTCGACGTCCTCGGCGCGCACGTCGGCGGCCTCGTCGAAGCCGTAGGTCATGACGTGGCGCGGGGTTTCCGCGGCCAGCGCGGCGACTTTGGGGTCGTCGATGCACAACACCGCCAGGCCGTAGAACGGCAGGCGATGCAGGAATTCCTCGAACGCGGCCAGGACCTTGGCGAAATCGCCGCCGTAGTTCTCCAGGTGATCGGCGTCGATATTGGTGACGATCGCGATCTGCGGATTCAGGCGCAGGAAGCTGCCGTCGCTCTCGTCGGCTTCGGCCACCAGCCACTGGCCGCCGCCCAGGCGCGCGTTGGCGCCGGCGGCGAGCAGCTGGCCGCCGATCACGAACGTGGGATCGATGCCGCCCTCGCCCAGCACGCTGGCGGCCAGCGAGGTGGTGGTGGTCTTGCCGTGGGTGCCGGCGACCGCGATGCCGCGGCGGAAGCGCATCAGTTCGGCCAGCATCTCCGCGCGCGGCACGATCGGAATGCGCTGCGCGCGCGCTTCCATCAGCTCCGGGTTGTCGCGCTTGATCGCGCTGGACACCACCACGCAGTCGCTGCCCAGCACGTTGGCGGCGGCGTGGCCGCGATGCACGGCGATGCCCAACGAAGCCAGGCGACGGGTCACCGCGTTGTCGGCCATGTCCGAGCCGGACACCTGATAGCCCAGCGTGCACATGACCTCGGCGATGCCGCTCATGCCGGTGCCGCCGATGCCGACGAAATGCACGCGCGGGAAGGCCTTGGCGAGATCGCCCGTGTGCTGCAGCCGGCGGCGCAGGGCCGTACTCATGCCGGCTTCCTCATGTTCGATTGCTCCAGGACGATGTCCGCGACGCGTTCGGCCGCGTCGGGTTTGGCCAGCGCGCGCGCGGCCAGCGCCATCTGCAACAGGCCCTCGCGCTCGCCGAGAATTTCGATCGTGGCCGAGATGCGTTCGGCCAGGTCGGTGCTTTGCGGCAGCAGTTGGGCCGCACCGCGGTCGACCAGGAACTGCGCGTTCTTGGTCTGGTGGTCGTCGACCGCCTGCGGGAACGGCACCAGCACGCTGCCCACGCCGGCCGCGCACAGCTCGGCCAGGGTCAGCGCGCCGGAGCGGCAGATCACCAGGTCGGCCCAGGCGTAGGCCGCGGCCATGTCGGCGATGAAGGGCTCGACCGACGCGGCCACGCCGGCCTCGGCATAGGCGCGCACCGCGTCCTCGCGCAGCTTCTCGCCGCACTGGTGGCGCACTTCATAGCTCAGGCGCCCGCGCAGGCCGGCGATCGCCTTGGGCACCGCGGCATTAAGCGCGCGCGCGCCCTGGCTGCCGCCCAGCACCAGCAAACGCAGCGGACCGCTGCGGCCGGCATAGCGTTCGGCCGGCGGCGCCAGCGCGGCGATCTCGGCGCGCACCGGGTTGCCGACGACCTCTTCCTTGCCGTTGGCGAAGGTGTCCGGAAAGCCGGTCAGCACCTGCCGCGCGAATTTGGCGAGCACGCGATTGGTCAGGCCCGGCGCGCGGTTCTGCTCGTGCACGATCAGCGGAATGCCGGCCAGGCGCGCGGCGATGCCGCCCGGCCCGGCCGCGTAACCGCCGAAGCTGATCACCGCGCGCGGTTGGCGCTGGCGCAGCACCTGCGCGGCCGCGCGCACCGCGCCCACGACCTTGAACGGCGCCGCCAGCAGCGCGGCCACGCCCTTGCCGCGGATGCCGCGCACCGCGATGGTGTCGATCGCGATGCCGTGCTGCGGCACCAGACGCGTTTCCATGCCGCCGTCGGCGCCCAGCCACAGCACCGGAGTGCCGCGCGCGATCAACGCGCGCGCGACCGCCAGGCCCGGGAAGATATGCCCACCAGTGCCGCCGGCGAGGATCATCACCGGATGCAGGTCGGAATCGGTGACGGCCTTGCTCAGGCTCATGCCGTCCTCCCCAGGCTGGGCTCGATGCGCTGGCGCAGGCGGCTGGTGCCGCGCACCGGATCGGCGGCGACGCCGGCCGGCAACGGATTCGCGGTCGCCGGCACGCCGGCCGAGGGCTGGGTAGCCTCGGTGCGCAGGCGCGCGACCTGGCGCTGGGCGCGGTCGAGTTCGTAGGACACGCGCAACAGCACGCCCAAGGCCGCGCAGGTCATGATCACGCTGGAACCGCCGGAGGAGATCATCGGCAGGGTCAGGCCCTTGGTCGGCAACAGGCCCAGATTCACGCCGATCGAAACGAAACTCTGCAGACCGATCCACAAGGCGATGCCGAAGGCGACGTAGCCGGAGAAGTGACGGCGCATTTCCACGCACTTCAGACCGATCCACAACGCGCGCCCGGTCAGCAAGGCATACATGCCGACGACCGTGCACACGCCGGCGAAACCGAACTCCTCTGCGATCACCGCCAGGATGAAGTCGGTGTGCGCCTCGGGCAGGTAGGACAGCTTCTGCACCGACGCGCCCAGACCCACGCCCAGCCACTCGCCGCGGCCGACCGCCATCAAGGCGTTGGTGAGCTGGTAGCCGGTCTTGAACGGGTCCGACCACGGATCGAGGAACGAGGTCAGTCGGCTCACGCGGTAGGGTTCGGCGATCGCGACGATCGCCAGCACCGGCAGGCCGATCAGGACCGGGCCGAACATGCGCGGCATGTTCACGCCGCCCAGCACCAGCATGCCGGCGGTGATCGCCAGGATCAGCGAGGAGGAGCCGAAGTCGGGCTGCAGCAGCAGCAGCGCCACCAGCACCACCGCCACGCCGATCGGCTTCAGCATCGCCATCCAGGTCGCCGAGATGTCTTCGCTGAAGCGCTTGAGGTAGCTGGCCAGCCACAGGATGTAGAGCAGCTTGACCGCTTCCACCGCCTGAAAATTCGACACGCCCAGATTCAGCCAGCGACGCGCGCCGTTGACGCTCTTGCCGATGCCGGGCACGAACACCGCCAGCAGCAGCACCAGACACACCAGCAGCAGCACCTGGTTGTACTGCTCCAGGGTCTTGAGCTCGGTGCGCATCAGCCACACCGCCGCGACCAGGCCCACGGCCAGGAAGATCGCGTGCTTGACCAGGAAGTAGAACGGTCCGACGTCGAGCCCGTCGGCGATGCCGATCGAGGCCGAGCCGACCATGACCAGACCGGCGCAGGCCAGCGCGCACGACACCGCCAACAGCCACGGATCGTAACGTCCGTGGATGGCGTCCAGTCGTGTTGCCTGGCGTGCGGCGGTGTCGTTCATCAGCGCACCTTCAAGGTCGCCAGGCCGACGAGGACCAGCACCACCGAGATGATCCAGAAGCGCACGATCACGCGTGGCTCGGGCCAGCCCTTCAGCTCGAAGTGGTGGTGGATCGGCGCCATCCGGAACACGCGCTTGCCGGTGAGCTTGAACGAGGCGACCTGGATCATCACCGACAGGGTTTCGATCACGAACACGCCGCCCATGACCACCAGCACCAGTTCCTGGCGCACGATCACCGCGACCGTCCCCAGCACCGCGCCCAGCGCCAGCGCGCCGATGTCGCCCATGAACACCATCGCCGGATAGGTGTTGAACCACAAAAAGCCCAATCCCGCGCCGGCGATGGCCGCGCAGATGATCACCAGCTCGCCCGCCCCCGGCACCTGCGGAATCTGCAGATAGTTGGAGAACACCGCATTGCCCGACGCGTAGGCGAACACGCCCAGCGCGCAGGCCACCAGCACGGTCGGCATGATCGCCAGGCCGTCCAGGCCGTCGGTCAGGTTGACCGCGTTGGAGAAACCGACGATCCAGAAATAGGCGATCGCGATGAAGGTCACGCCCACCAGCGGCAGCGCGATCGACTTCAGCATCGGGATATAGAAGGTGGTCGCGGCCGGGGCGTCGGCGGTGTAGTACAGGAAGATGCCCGCGGCCAGGCCGAAGATCGACTGCAGCAGATACTTCCAGCGCGACTTCAACCCGTTCGGATCGCGGTGCACGATCTTGATCCAGTCGTCGTACCAGCCGATCGCGCCGAACGCCAGCATCACCGCCAGTACCAGCCAGACGTAGCGGTTGCGCAGGTCGCCCCACAGCAGCACCGAGGCCAGCACGGTCATGATGATCAGCGCGCCGCCCATGGTCGGCGTACCGGCCTTGGAGAAATGCGTCTGCGGGCCGTCCTTGCGGATCGGCTGGCCGCCCTTGTACTGGGCGAGCTTGCGGATCACCGCCGGGCCCCACCACAGCGACAGTCCGAGCGCGGTCAGCGCGCTGAGGATGCCGCGGAAGGTCAGATAGCCGAACAGGCCGAACAGGCTCTGCAGTTGTTCCAGCCAGCGCGTCAGTTCAAGCAGCATGCGTCGGTTCCTCCCCATTCGGCGACGCGTCGCTGGCCAGCAGCGCTGTCACGATTCGATCCATCGCGCTACCGCGCGAACCTTTCACCAGCGCGCGCACACCCTCGCGCAGCTCCGCCGCGAGCGCCTGTGCCAGCGCCTCGTGGCTGTCGTAATGCGTGGCGCCCTCGCCGAACGCGCGCGCCGCTTCGGCGCTGAGCGCGCCCAGCGCGAACAGGCGCTTGAGCCCGGCGCCCTTGGCGCGACGGCCGGCCTCGGCGTGCATCGCCGCGCCGTCCGGCCCGAGTTCGCGCATGTCGCCCAGCACCAGCCAGCCCTCGCCCGCGCGGCCGTGCGCGGTGGCGTCGGCGAGCGTGTCGATGGCCGCCGCGACCGAGCCCGGATTGGCGTTGTAGCTGTCGTCGATCAGCACCGCGCCATTGCGCAGGCGATGGGTGACCAGACGCCCGGACACCGGACGCGCGGCGTTGAGGCCGGCCGCGATGATGTCCAGCGCCACCCCGGCGCCCAGCGCCAGCGAGGCCGCGGCGAGCGCATTACGCACGTTGTGGCGGCCCGGAATGGCCAGCGCGATCGCGGCCTCGCCCTGCGGCGCGGTCAGCACGAACTGCGAGCCTTCCTCGCCCAGGCGAATGTCGCGCGCGCTCACGTCGGCACTGGCATCCAGGCCGAAGCGGATCAGGCGGCGGCCGTGCGCGCGCTCGGCGAAATACGGCGCGAACGCGTCGTCGGCGTTGATCACCGCCACGCCGTCCGGCGGCAGCGAGTCGTAGACGGCGGCCTTGGTATCGGCGATCGCGAGCAGGCTGCCCATGCGCTCCAGATGCGCGGGCGCGATGTTGTTGACCAGGGCCACGCGCGCGGGCGCGATCGCGGTCAGGTAGGCGATATCGCCTGGCGCGCCGGTGCCCATCTCGTAGACCGCGTACTGCGCGTCTTCGGGCGCGGCCAACACCGCCAGCGGCATGCCGATCTCGTTGTTGCGGTTGCCGGGCGTCGCGTAGGCGCGGCCCGCGCGTTCCAGGATCGCGATGGTCAGGTTCTTGACGCTGGTCTTGCCGCTGCTGCCGGTGATCGCCAGGGTGATCGTGGCGTTGCGCTCGCGCTGCACGGCGGTGGCGAAGGCGGCCAGCGCGCGCTCGGTGTCGGCGACGACCACCTGCGGCAGTGCGCTGTCGATCTGACGCGACACCAGCGCGCCCGCCACACCGGCGGCGGCCGCGGCGGCGACGTGGTCGTGGCCGTCGAAACGCTCGCCCTTGAGCGCGACGAACAGCGCATCGCGCGCCTCGGCCAGGGCGCGGGTGTCGGTGACCACGGACGCGACCGAGGCATCCTCGCCGTGCAGGCAACCGCCGGTCATGCGTGCGATCTCGGACAGGCGCAGCGACTTCATGCTCGCGCCTCCAGCGCCGCGCGCGCGACGTCGGTGTCGTCGAAGGGGTGCTTCACGCCGTCGATTTCCTGATAGGGCTCGTGGCCCTTGCCGGCCACCAGCACGATGTCGTCGGCGCCGGCATCGGCGATCGCGCGGGCGATCGCGGCGGCGCGGTCGCGCAGCACGATCGCGCGTTCGGGATGGGCGAAGCCGGCGACGATGTCGGCGACGATGGCGTCGCCGTTCTCGCCGCGCGGGTTGTCGTCGGTGACCACGACCGTGTCCGCGCGCGCCTCGGCGATCGCGGCCATCTGCGGGCGCTTGCCGCGGTCGCGTTCGCCGCCGCAGCCGAATACGCAGATCAGGCGCGCGCGCGCGTGACCGCGCAGCGAGCTCAGGGCCTGATCCAGCGCGTCGGGCGTGTGCGCGTAGTCGATCACCACCAGCGGGCGGCCGTCGCCGCCGAGGCGGTTCATGCGGCCGTGGATCGGCTGCAGCTGCGACAGCGTCGCGGCGATCTGCGCGGGCGCATCGCCCAGCGCGTACAGCGCGCCCGCGACCGCCAGCAGGTTGTCGACATTGAAACGGCCCAGCAGCGGCGAGGCCACCGCGTGCGCCTGGCCGTCGACCACCAGGTCGAAGCCGATGCCGCGGTTGTCCAGGCTCAGGCGCTCGGCGCGCAGGTCGGCGCCGTCGGCGCCGCGCGAGCTCAGGCCGATCGCACGCACGCTCGCGGACAGTCCCGCGTGCAGCGTGCGCCCGAACTCGTCGTCCAGGTTGATCGCGCCCGCCTTCAGACCCGGCCACGCGAACAGCCGCGCCTTGGCCGCGCCGTAACTGGCCATGTCGCCGTGGTAGTCCAGGTGGTCGCGGGTGAGATTGGTGAACACGCCGACATCGAAATGCACGCCGTCGACGCGACCCTGATCGAGCGCGTGCGAGCTGACTTCCATCGCCACCGCCTGGGCGCCGGCATCGTGCATGTCGGCCAGCAGCTCGTGCAGCTGCAGCACCAGCGGAGTGGTGAAGCCGGTCGGCACGATCTGGCCGTAAAGCCCGGCGCCGAGCGTGCCGATGGTGCCGCAACGCAGGCCGCGCAGATGCCAGGCCTGGGCCAACAACTGCACGGTCGAAGTTTTGCCGTTGGTGCCGGTCACCCCGACCATGCTCATCGCGGCGCTGGCGCGGCCGTGGAATTGGTCGCCCATCTCGCCCAAGCGCGCGCGCAAGCCGGGCACAGCGATGGCGTCGTCGGGCGCCGGCAGGTCTTGCGGCGCGGGCGGCTCGAACAGGATCGCGCTGGCGCCGGCGGCACGCGCCTGGGCGACGAACTTAAGCCCGTGCGCGCCGAAGCCGGCGATCGCGACGAAGGCATCGCCCGCGCGCACCGCGCGGCTGTCCAGTGTGAGCCCGGTGATGCTCAGGCCGGCCGGCACCGCCGCCACGTCCGGCAGCAGTTCGGTCAACGGCATGGCGCGGCGCGCGGCGTTCATCGCCCGGCTCCGAGCGGCGCGACCGCGCCCGCCGCCACCGGCGGCAGATCGGCGGGCAGTTCTTCGATGTTCTCGCTCACGCTGTCGGCGTCGATCGGCAGCACCGGGCCGCTGGGCTTGCCGCCGTTTGCCTTGAGCCGCTTGGCTTCGGCTGCCGACTGCGCCGCCAGCCAGGTGTCGATGTCGTCGGGCGCCACGTCCATCAGGCGCAGGGCGCCGTCCATGACGTTGCGGAACACCGGGCCGGACACCGAGCCGCCGTAATAGCCGCGCATCGACGGATCCGGCTCGCTGATGACCACGGTCATGGCGAAACGCGGACGCTTGACCGGCACCACGCCGGCGAACAGCGAGATGTACTTGTTGGAATAACCGCCGGTGCCGCTGAATTTGCGCGCGGTGCCGGTCTTGCCGGCGACGTGGTAGCCCAGGATCGCCGCGGCCTTGGCGGTGCCGCCGGGCTCGGTCACGGTCTGCATCATGCGCATGACCTCAGCCGAGACCTTCGGGTCCATCGCCTGCTGCGGCTCGTTGCGCTGGCCGCGCACGAAGGTCGGCGCGATCAGCTTGCCGCCGTTGGCCATCGCTGCGTAGGCCATCGCGATCTGTAGAGGCGTCGCCGACAGGCCGTAGCCGTAGGACATGGTCGCCTTGGTGGTGCCGCTCCAGCGGTCCGGAGGCATCAGCACGCCAGAGGATTCGCCGGGGAAGCCGCTTTCGGGCTTGCGGCCGTAACCGAAGCCCTTCACGAACTGATAGTAGTAGTCGTTCGGCAATGGCAGCGCGAGCTTGGCGGCGCCGACGTTGGAGCTCTTGGTGATCACGCCGGTAACCGTCAGCACGCCGTAGTTGTGCGTGTCGTTGATGCGGTAACGGCCGTTGGGCATCGAGCCCGGGCGGGTATCGACGATGGTGTTGGGGGTGACCCGGCCCGACTGCAGGGCCGCCGCGATGGTGATCGGCTTCATGGTAGAGCCGGGCTCGACCACGTCGGTGACGGCGCGGTTGCGGTGGGTGTCCGGATTGCCGGAACCCAGCAGGTTCGGGTTATAGGTCGGCAGGTTGGCCATCGCCAGCACCTCGCCGGTGTCGACGTCCAGCACCACCGCCGAACCGCTGCTGGCGCCGGTCTCCAGCAGAGCGCGGCGCAGTTCGCGGTAGGTCAGGTACTGGATGCGACGGTCGATGGTCAGGGTCAGGTCGTGACCGGGCTCGGCCGACTTGACCAGATCGACGTTCTCGATGATGCGGCCGGCGCCGTCGCGGATCACGCGCTTGGCACCCGGCTTGCCGCGCAACCAGTCGTCGAAGGCCAGCTCCAGCCCTTCCTGGCCGCGGTCGTCGATATTGGTGAAGCCCAGCACGTGCGCCATCGCTTCGCCCTGCGGGTAGAAGCGACGGAACTCGCGCTGCGAGAACACGCCGGGAATCTTGCGCGCGAGGATGCGGTGGGCCTCGTCCGGATTGATCCGGCGCTTGAGGTACAGGAACTCCTTGCCCGAGCGTTGGCTGAGCTTGCGGGTCAGGTAATCGGTGGGCACGCCCAGCGCCGCCGCCAGCTCCGGCAGGCGCGCCGGGTTCTTCAACAGTTCCTTGGGATTGCCCCAGATCGACTCGACCGGCGTCGACACCGCCAGCGGCTCGCCGTTGCGGTCGGTGATCATGCCGCGCGAGGTCGGGATCGGAATCTCGCGCAGCGCGCGCGCGTCGCCCTGCTGGCGGTAGAAATCGTTGCCGATCACCTGCAGATAGAACGCGCGCCCGACCAGCGCCAGCGCGCACAGACCCAGAGTGCCGCCGACGATCAGCAGGCGATTGCGCAGGTCGAAGCGCGCGCGCCCGCGCGGCTTGCCCGCGCCGCGATCCGAAGGGCCGCGCGAATACGGGCCTTGGCGCTTGCCGCGCTCGCCCAGCAGGCGGTCCAGCGGGCCGCTGCGGTGGTCGTCGCGCCGGCCGCTCATGGCTTGATCACCACGGTTTCGACGCCTTCCGGGAACTTCATGCCCAGGCGATCGCGCGCGACCTGATCGATGCGATTGCTCTCGGCCCAGGTCGCCTGCTCCAGCTGCAGGCGGCCGAATTCGATGTTGAGCTCGTCGCGCTCGCGGTCGAGCTTGTTGATCTGGACGAAGTACTGGCGGTGCTGATGGCGCGCGTAGACCACGGCCAGGGCCGAGGCCACGTTGGCCACCACCAGCACGGTCACGAGCAGGCGCATCACTGGGCGACTCCCGCCGGTGGCGCCGGGAGTCGGGAATCGGGAATCGGGAATCGGACAAGCAAGGCCCCGGGCACATCGTCAGCGGCTTGGGCTTTCGCCGTGCCGATTCCCGATTCCCGATTCCCGATTTCCCGCTCTCCCAGCTTCTCGGCCACGCGCAGCACCGCGCTGCGCGCGCGCGGGTTGTCGGCGGTTTCTTCGTCCAGCGCCTTCTGGGCGCCGCCAACCGCCAGCAGGGTCGGCGTGAACGCGATCTCGATCGGCATGCGCCGGTTGGCCGGCGGGGCCTTGCTGTGGCGCAGGATGAACTGCTTGACGATGCGGTCCTCCAGCGAATGGAAGCTGATCACCGCCAGGCGGCCGCCGGGCTTGAGCCGCGCCAACGCGCCGTCCAACCCGGTCTCCAGATCGGCCAGCTCGCGATTGATGTGGATGCGGATGGCCTGGAAGCTACGCGTGGCCGGATGGATCTTGTCGCCGCCGCGCGGCACCACCGAGGCGATCAGGTCGGCCAGCTGGGCGGTGCGGGTCAGCGGCTGCTCGCCGCGACGGGCGACGATCGCGCGCGCGATGCGCCGGCTCTGGCGCTCTTCGCCGTAGGTCCACAGCACATCGGCGATCTCGCGATCGTCCGCGCGCGCCAGCCACTGGGCCGCGCTCTCACCGCTGTCGGGGTCCATGCGCATGTCCAGCGGACCGTCCTTGCCGAAGCTGAAACCGCGCTCGGCCACGTCCAACTGCGGCGAGGACACGCCCAGGTCCAGCAGCACGCCGTCCAGACCGGACTCGGCCGCATCCCAATGCGCGAGCTGGGCGAAGCTGCCGCGGAAGATCGCCACGCGCGGATCGGCGCCGAACTCGCGTTCGGCGACGGCGATCGCTTCGGGATCCTTGTCCATCAGCAGCAGCCGGCCTCCGGCGCCGAGTTGATCGAGTACGCCGCGCGCATGACCGCCACGGCCGAACGTGCCATCCAGGTACGTCCCACTCCCGTCGATGCGCAAGCCGTCCAGGACCTGCCGATACATCACGGGGAGGTGGCCGGACCGCGCACCCGGGCGCTCCATGCCACCGCCCGTCACAGCTGCAGGTCGAGCAGCTCGTCGCTCAGATCGTCGTCGGTAATGGTCTGACGGATCTGGGCGTGATGCGCCTGCTCGCTCCACAACTCGAATTTGTCGCCCATGCCCAGCAGCACGGCCTTCTTCTCTATGCCCACGGCGGCGCGATGGCTGGCCGGCACGGTGATGCGGCCGTTGCCGTCGAGCTCGACAAAGGAGGCCGCGCCGACCAGCTTGAGCTGGATGTTGCGGTTGACCTTCTTGGCCTTGGGCAGGGCGTTGACCTGGTCGCGCACGCGCTCCCAGATCGCCAGCGGATAGAGATAGAGGCTGCCGGCCTCGAACGGGTTGTAGGTGATGACCAGACGGTTGCCGCAATCGCGCGCGACAAGGTCCCGGTAAGCGGTGGGCACCGCTAGCCGGCCCTTGTCGTCGATCGTGATGGCGGTTTCGCCCTGGAACATTGCCCACCTTGTGCGGCGCCCCTCTCTACCGGATGGGTCGCCTGGTTAGGTCCGCCTCGCGACGGATCACCTGCGTACTGGCCGCCAACCGGCGGCCAAGGCCTCCGAAAAAACCACAAAAAACCCGGTTTTCCCTCGGATGCCCACCTTAGCACTGCGCACAAGGTTGTCAACAACTTTTGAGACGGAATTTCGCTAGGCGCATCAATGGCTTGCGGCAATCTTCAGAGTTTTATTCAAGACTTATCCACTAACCTTTGTTTCGTCTCATATTTTGAGATTCTGGCGATTAGTTTGACCGCCGTCGCAATCTGCGGCCGCCCGGCAGCCAGCCTGCTGCGCCGCAACACTCAAATTGGGACGATGAGCCGGGCGATCCGGGGCCGACCTGCCAACGCCAGCGCGCCGCGCCAGAATCCTGAATAGGGGCACGCGGCCACGCCCGCGACAATCTCGGGGCGCGCTACTAAGCTCACGGCGCTGTCGGCGCAGGTGCTGGGGATCGCTACATGAAATGGATGCTGCTTCTGATCGTCTTATGCGCGAGCCTCGGCGTCGGTCACGCCCGCCCACCGAAGCCCGCGCCGGCCGAGGCCGCGAAGCGCTACTTCACCCTGGAGCAGGACGTCGTCGCCCAGGACTACTTCACCGACAAAGGGCAGCCGTCCAACATCACGCTGGGCGCATGCACCTACCGCGTCGCGCACCGGGATTCGTCCGGCGATTATTTCATCGGCCCCGAGGGTTGCTTCCGGCTGGTCAACTTCCTCGGCGACGGACAAGTCATCCAGACGCAGGGCGGCGTGTGGGTGCCCAACAATCCGAACAAGAAGCCGCGACTGTTCCGGTACGTGGGTGCGCCGGGCAACGCCGACAGGCGCGCCGTTGGCCCGATCATCTACGCAATGATGTCGCTGGAGGCCGGGAGGATTAAGAAGGAACCCGGAACCCTCAAGGACTCGGCCATCGCGCAGTTGCACGTCCGCGAGGACGAATAAGGCAAGCGCAGCTCATTGCCGCCTACGGCGTCGCGGCTCGATAGCAAGGGGCTGTTCTGGGACAACCAGGCCTTCATGAAGCAGATCGGTTTGGCGAAGTAATCCGCATGCCGATTTTTCGCTGCGCATGCGCGAAACAAAGAGCGCGCGAAACGAGAATTTCGGCGCGAACCCGATGCCCCGCGTGCCCTCACCCCAACCCTCTCCCGTAAACGGGAGAGGGAGCAAAATCGCAAGCCATAAAACGTACAAATGCCCCCGCCATCGCCACAACGTGGAGAGCCCCCTTAGTATGGGGGCGCGGCGACAGCCGCGGGGATTGGAGGCACATAGCGGGGCCCGAACTTGCGCAGCAAGTTTGGGATTTCGTGCGCAGCACGAAATGCTCCCCCCATAGTAAGGGGGCGCCGCGAAGCGGCAGGGATCGGAAGCACATAGCGGGGCCCGAGCTTGCGCAGCAAGTTTGGGATTTCGTGCGCAGCACGAAATACATCGCGGCTCACGCCGCTCCCACAGGAAGCGACCACAGCGACGCCGCTCGATATGGAGAGCCCCCTTAGTAAGGGGGCGCGGCGACAGCCGCGGGGATTGGAGGCACATAGCGGGGCCCGAACTTGCGCAGCAAGTTAGGGATTTCGTGCGCAGCACGAAATGCCCCCCTTAGTAAGGGGGCGCCGCGAAGCGGCGGGGATTGGAAGAAGAGGCCTGGGGCCCAAAGTTTTCTACGAAAACTTTGGGGCTTTTTTAGACGCCACTGGCGTCTAAAAAAGCGGCGGAGCCGGCCATAAGCCGGGTTCTGTCGTGAGCAGTCATTCCTCTAGGCGCAACGTCGCCGTTACGCTCAAGCAGCCTACCCGGAGACACCGCGGGCCGCGGCATAGTCTCCCTATTTGGCCTTGCTCCCGGTGGGGTTTGCCGTGCCGGTCCGTTACCGGACTCGCGGTGCGCTCTTACCGCACCGTTTCACCCTTACCACGCGCGTCTTGCGACGCCGTTCGGCGGTTTGCTCTCTGTTGCACTTTCCGTCGGCTCGCGCCGCCCAGGCGTTACCTGGCACCGTGCCCTGTGGAGCCCGGACTTTCCTCGGCACCCGATCTTGCGATCCGATGACGCGACTGCCTGGCCGACTCCGCCGCGCGTATTGTCGCACGTGGGACGCCGCGCCGACGCGGCGGGGCTAAATTGGCGAAAACGCACAAAGCGCGCGCTCAGGTAAGGATCGGCTGGAACCCATGCATAGCGACGACCCGGAAGACCATTACCCGCTGTATCCGTCGGGCATGTTGCGCCGTCACGGCCTGATCGGCGCCCAGGACCTGGCCCAGCGCCTGCCCGACTGGACCGAACAGCGTTTGCGTGACGCCTTCTGGCCGGCGTATCGCTCGATCCGCGAAACCGAAACCGACCTGGAGCAGATGTACGGTATCGACGGCGGCGAGCGGGTGATCCTGCTCAACGGCCTGCCGATCTTCGTGTCCGAAGACATCTGGAGCTTCCAGGTACTAGCCGGCCCGCAACTGATGGGTCGATTGGTCGCCGCGCTGCTGCACCCGCGCCCGACGCAAGCGGATTAGCCGCCCGCGAAAGCGAACAAGCCTTCGCTGCGGCCAGCATCGGCGCAACTCGTCGGCAGCTCGAATGCAAGGTCGCGCCGCATACAGGGCGCGGTACTGCGAGACCGCCCGCCGATCGCTCAATCGCCGCCGTATAGCATCTTGCGCGATGCTCCGCTGAGCTCTGCCGCCACTTTGGCGGCCTGCGACGGCTTCAAGTATTCGGTCAGCTTCGCATACAGCCGCCGCCCTTCGACGATCTGCGCATCGGCGTCTTCGCCAGCGCCTTCGATCATCACCACGAACTCGCCCTTGCGCTGGTTCGGATCGGCGGCGACGCGTTCGCGCAATTGCGCCAGGCTGCCGTCGAGCACGGTCTCGAACAGTTTGGTCAGCTCGCGCGCGAGCACCGCCGGGCGCTCGTCGCCGAACGCGGCGGCCATGTCGGCCAAGGCTTCTTCGATGCGATGCGCGGATTCGTAGAACAGCAAGGTGCGCGGTTCGGCCGCCAGCCGGCTCAGGCGCTCGCGGCGCGCGGACGCCTTGGCCGGCAGGAAGCCTTCGAACGCGAACCGGTCCGAGGCCAACCCGGCCACGCTGAGCGCGGCGATCGCGGCGCAGGCGCCGGGCACCGGCGAGACCCGGATGCCGGCCGCGCGCGCGGCGCGCACCAGGCGGAAACCGGGATCGCTGACCAGGGGCGTGCCGGCGTCGGACACCAGCGCCAGCGAGTCGCCGGCCTGCAGGCGCGCGATCAGTTGCGCGGCCTGGGCGTCCTCGTTGTGCTGGTGCAGGGCCAGCAGCGGCCGCTCCAGGCCGAAGTGGGACAGCAGCTGACGGGTGTGGCGGGTGTCCTCGGCGCAGATCGCGGCCACTCCGCGCAGGGTCTCCAGCGCGCGCGGCGACAGGTCGCCTAGGTTGCCGATCGGGGTCGCAACGATGTGAAGGGTGCCGGGGCTGTGCATCGTGCTTCCGTGTCGGGGCCGGGTAGAATCCTAACCGGTCCCCCAAGGAACGCCGCGTCGCGGCGGGAAGCAAGCCGATGCGCCTTCAGCTCGAGATCGCAGGATCCCCCCTCACGCCTACCGCTGCCGGCCGGGTCGGCTGGCGCGGCGCGCGGTTCGCCTTGGCCGCTCTGGCGCTGGGCCTCGCGCTGGCGGGCTGCGGCACGGTAGCCACCCAAACCGGCCCGGCGCCGGCGCGGACCGCCGGCCATCCGTTGGTGATGCAGGCCGCCGAGCTGGCGCGCAACGGCGCCGCCCTCAGCGGCGCGGCGCGCAGCGAGAACGACAGCCAGATCGAGCGCCTGCTCAATCAGCTCGACAACGACAGCCTGGCCCGCGAAGCCGCGGCGCTGCCGGCCGGCGACCCGCTCTACAACTACGCAGGCCGTGCCCTGCTGCGCCGCGGCCTGCCGCTGCCGCGCCCGTTCGACCGCAATTTGCGCCTCGATCCCAGCCGCCCGCCGGCCGACAGCGATGGCTACCGCCCGCCGAACAAGATCGCGGTGCTGCTGCCGTTGTCGGGCGGCCTGGCCACCGCCGCCTCGCCGGTGCGCGACGGCTTCCTCGCCGGCTACTACGGCGAGAACCGCCGACGTCCGGACGTGGTGTTCTACGACACCCTCGGCACCGCCGGCGGCACCTTGGCCGCCTACGACAAGGCCGCCGCCGAGGGCAACGATTTCGTGGTCGGCCCGCTCGGCCGCGACGAGGTCAGCGCGCTGTTCGGTAAGGGCGCGCTGCCTTTGCCGGTGCTCGCGCTCAACCGCGGTAGCGTCGCGCCGCCGTCCGGCAATGCCAGCTTCTCGCTGTCGCCGGAAGACGAAGGCATCGCGGCGGCCGACTACCTGCTCGGCCGCGGTGCGCGTCGCGTGCTGGTGGTCGGCGGCGGCGACGACGGTCAGAACCGCGCGGTGGCCGCGCTGCGCGCACGCCTGAACGAGCGTGGCGCCGCGGTCAGCGACGTGGTCGGCGAAGGCACCGCCGACTTCGCGCCGTTCGCCAACAAAGAAGGCGGCATCGATGCGATCTTCCTTGCGGTCAAGGGCGCCTCGGCGCGCACGCTGATGCCCAAGCTGGCCCTGGCCGGCCTGGGCGGCAAGCCGCGCGTGGCGACCTCCTATGTGCTGTCGGGCACCGGCAAGCCGGAACAGGACCGCGTGCTGGACGGCATCGTGTTCCCCTCCGAAGCCTGGACCACCCGCGGCGTGCGCGGCCTGCCGGCGGCGGCGTCCGCCGGTCAGACCCTGCCGACCGCGCGCGGGCCGGCCGCGCGCCTGTTCGCGTTCGGCTACGACGCCTGGCTGTTGTCGGCCTATCTGGAACGCATGGCGACCGCCACCGACGGCCAGATCACCGGCGCCACCGGCACCCTGCGCATCGACGGCTTCGGCAACGTGATGCGCACGCCGGCGTGGTCGACCTTCAGCAGCGGCGTCGCGGTTTCGCTGAGCGACGTGGCGCGCCAGTAAGCCAGCCAGCATGGCCGCGCCGACGGACCGACGCAGCCGCGGCGCGGCGGTCGAGGCCGCCGCGCGTGCGCACTTGCTGGAACAGGGCCTGCGCGATATCGCCGCCAACGCCAGCTTCCGGTTCGGCGAGCTGGATCTGGTGATGCTGGACCCTGCCGCGCGCGAGGACTGCGTGGTGTTCGTCGAGGTGCGTTACCGCCGCAGCGCGGCCTTCGGCGGCGGCGCGGCCTCGGTCGATATCGGCAAACGCCGGCGCCTGGTCCAGGCCGCGCAGGCCTTCCTCGGCGCGCACCGCGCCTACCGCAACGCGCCCTGCCGCTTCGACGTGATCGAAGCCGACGGCGATCCCACCGCCCCGCGCCTGCACTGGCTGCGCGACGCCTTCCGCGCCGACGAGATCTGACACCGCATGCCCACCGTCATCAGCCATGCCGTGGTACCGCTAGCGCTGGGCTGGGCCCTGGGCCCGCGCCGGGTCGACCGGCGTTTGCTGGTGGCCGGTGCGATCGCGGCCATGCTGCCCGACGCCGACGTGGTCGCGTTCAAGCTGGGCATCGCCTACGCCGACGATTTCGGCCATCGCGGCGCCAGCCACTCCTTCGCGTTCGCCGCCGCCGTCGGCGCGCTGGGCGCGCTCGTTAGCCGCTGGCTGCGCAGTCCGCCGCTGTGGGCGGCGCTGTGGCTGGCGCTGTGCGTGGCTTCGCATCCCTTGCTGGACGCGTTCACCGACGGCGGGCTCGGCGTCGCCCTATGGTGGCCGTGGTCGGATGCGCGCCTCTTCGCGCCGTGGCGGCCGATCGAGGTCTCGCCGATCGGCGCCGGTTTCTTCAGTCTGCGCGGTGTGCATGTGCTGTGGTCGGAGATCCAATGGGTGTGGCTGCCGACCCTGCTGCTGGCGGCGCCGCTGGCCTGGCTGGCGCGCCGGAACGCGGGTACGCGCCCATGAGCGCGCTGCCGGTCGAGCTGGCGCGCACGCTGGCCGAGCTGCTCGGCGACGGCTGGCTCACCGACCCCGGCGAGCGACTGGCCTACGCCTACGACAATTCGCGCCGCGAGGCGCTGCCCGACGCGGTCGCGCTGCCGCGCACGCGCGAGCAGGTGCAGGCGCTGGTACGCGCTTGTCGCGCGCACCGCGTGCCGGTGGTCGCGCGCGGGCGCGGCACCAATACCACCGGCGCCTCGGTGCCGGTCGCGGCGGGCGTGGTGGTGTCGTTCGAGCGCATGAACCGCATCCTCGCGATCCGTCCCGGCGACCGCTGCGCGGTGGTCGAACCCGGCGTGCTCAACGGCGAGCTGCAAACCGCGCTCAAGCCGCACGGCCTGTTCTGGCCGCCGGATCCGACCAGCGCCGCCTTCAGCACCGTCGGCGGCAATCTGGCCTGCAACGCGGGCGGCCCGCGCGCGGTCAAATACGGCGCCAGTCGCGACAACGTGCTCGCGATCACGGCGGTCACCGGCGCGGGCGACCTCATCGTCTGCGGCACCGCGACCACCAAGGGTTCGACCGGCTACGACCTGCATCGCTTGTTGGTCGGCAGCGAGGGCACCCTGGCGCTGATCGTCGAGGCCAGCCTGCGGCTCACGCCGTCGGCGCCGCAGCGGCGCGCGCTGCGCGCTATCTACCGCGATGTCTCGTCGGCGGCGCTGGCGGTGGCGCGCCTGATGGCGCAGCCGGTGACGCCCTCGATGCTGGAATTCATGGACGGCGACGCCTTGCGCCTCGCGCGCGACGTCGGCGGCGCGGATCTGCCGCACGAGGCCGGCGCGCTGCTGATGGTCGAGGCCGACGGCGATGCGGACACCTTGCCGCAGGCGATCGAGGCGCTGAAACGCGCGGCCGCCGGCGAAGGCCTGCTGGCGCTGGACGATGCGGCCGACGAGGCCGCGCGCGAAAAGCTCTGGGCCGCGCGCAAGGCGCTGTCGCCGGCGCTGCGCACGCTGGCGCCGGGCAAGATCAACGAAGACGTGGTGGTGCCGGTGTCGCGCATCCCGGAACTGGTCGACGGCGTGCAGGCCTTGGCGCGCGAGTTCGCTCTGCCCATCGTCTGCTTCGGCCACGCCGGCAACGGCAATCTGCACGTGAACCTGCTCTATGACCCCGCCGATGCCGACCAAAGCGCGCGCGCTAACGCGGCGATGGCGCGGGTGTTCGGCCTGGCGCTGGCCTTGGGCGGCACGCTCTCGGGCGAGCACGGCATCGGCCTGGCCAAGCGCGACTTTATGACGCAGGCGATCGACGCACCGACCTTGGCGCTGATGCGCCAGATCAAGGCGGTGTTCGATCCGCAAGGGATACTCAATCCGGGGAAGTTGTTGCCGGATTGAGGGGGCGTGGGAGACGCTGGTAGCGAGCGTATCGGACCGTGCGCGACTGATTTTCATCGCGCAGAAGCAAATCCCCCTCAATCCCCCTTTTTCAAAGGGGGAGGAAGAGCGACGGCCTCGCGGTTGCTAGAACCGTAGGATGCGGTGAGCCGCAGGCGAACCGCATCGTCGCGCAAGCGCGCGCAGGTGCGTTGCGACCATGCGCGATGGGAACCACGACCGCCTACGCGGCGAAGTGGTCGTACCCCGTGCGCGCGTCNCCGCATCGTCGCGCAAGCGCGCGCAGGTGCGTTGCGACCATGCGCGATGGGAACCACGACCGCCTACGCGGCGAAGTGGTCGTACCCCGTGCGCGCGTTCTGCCAAGGCGAACCATCGGCATCGATTGAGGGTTCGGTGGAGCCGCTCGTAGCGAGCCTGTCGGCTGTGCGCGACTGATTTTCATCGCGCGAAAGCAAATCCCCCTCAATCCCCCTTTTTCAAAGGGGGAGGAAGAGCGACGGCATCGCGGTTGCCAGAGCCGTAGGATGCGGTGAGCCGCAGGCGAACCGCATCGTCGCGCAAGCGCGCGCAGGTGCGTTGCGACCATGCGCGATGGGAACCACGACCGCCTACGCGGCCGCATCGTCGCGCAAGCGCGCGCAGGTGCGTTGCGACCATGCGCGATGGGAACCACGACCGCCTACGCGGCGAAGTGGTCGTACCCCGTGCGCGCGTCCCGCCAAGGCGAACCCTCGGCATCGAACGCCGACACGCCCGTGCCCGCCACCACGCGGCCGATCGCGGCAACCGCCACGCCGGCGTCGGTCGCGTCGCGCAGGATCGCCTCGCGCGCGCTCTGCGGCGCGGTGAAGCACAGCTCGTAATCGTCGCCGCCTGTGGCCTGCAGCCGATACCGCGTCGCGTCGTCGAAGCACGCGCGCAAGGCTTCCGTAGCGGGCAGCGCAGGCAGATCGACTTGCGCCCCCACGCCGCTGGCCGCGCACACATGCCCCAGATCGGCCAACAAACCGTCCGACACGTCGATGCCCGCGTGCGCATGCCGCAACGCGGGCAGTAAGGCCAAGCGCGGCGTCGGCCGGTTCAGGCGCTCGCGCAGGAAGGCGTCCATCGCCGCGCCCGCGCGCCACTGCGCCAGAGCGCCCGCGGCATCGCCCAGGCTGCCGCTGACCCATACCGTGTCGCCTACGCGCGCGCCATCGCGGCGCAGTGCGCGGCCCGGTTCGACCAGCCCATGCACGGTCACGCACACCGACAACGGGCCGCGGGTGGTGTCGCCGCCTACCAGGGCCACACGGTGCTGCGCGGCCAGGCCGAGAAAACCGTCGAGGAACCCGTCCAACCAGCCCGCGTCGGCCTGCGGCAGGGACAGCGACAAGGTGCACCAGGCCGGCTCGACCGCCATCGCGGCCAGGTCCGACAGATTCACGGCCAGGGCTTTCCAGCCGATATCGGCCGGCGCGGTCTCGTCGGGGAAATGCACGCCGCTGTTGAGCGTGTCCATCGCCACCACCAGCTCGCGCCCGGCCGGCACGCGCAGCACCGCCGCATCGTCGCCGATGCCGAGCACGACGTCGTCGCGCGCGGCCACGCGCTGGCGGATGCGCGCGATCAGGTCGAATTCGGCCATCGCGGCAGGTCGCGCTTATTTGGTGCGCGGCGCCTGCGTTTCCACCGGGCGCCAATCGGCGGCGGCATGATCGAGCACGCCGTTGACGTAGGTGTGCCCGTGCTCGGCACCGAAACGCTTCACCGTTTCGATGGCCTCGTTGAGGACCACGCGATACGGCACGTCCGGGCGGCGGCGCAGCTCGTAGGCGGCGATGCGCAGCACCGCGCGCTCGATCGGATCGACCTGCTCGATGTCGCGGTCCAGGAACGGCGCCAGCGCGACGTCCAGTTCTTCCTGGTACTTGTCGACGCCGCGCACCAGATCCTCGAAATACAGCAGGTCGGCGACTTCGTGGGCCTGTTCGTGCGCGAACTGGGCGATCACGTCCTCGACGCGCGCGCCCGACAACTGCCAGGCGTAGACCGCCTGCAGCGCGCGGCGACGTGCGCGCGAACGCGCGACCGGATCGATGCCATCGTGGCGGCGGCGGTTCATCGGCTGTGCTCCTGTGATGCTTGCTCGAACGGCGCCTGCGCGAGCAGGTGGGCCATCTCCAATGCGGCCAATGCGCACTCCTCGCCCTTGTTGCCGTGGCTGCCGCCGGCGCGGGCCTCGGCGTCTTCGTGACGCTCCACCGCCAGCACGCCGTTGGCGATCGGCAAGCCGTAGTCCAGCGATACCCGCATCAGTCCCTCGGAACAACCGTCGGCGACCTGCTCGTAGTGGCGGGTATCGCCGCGCACCACGCAGCCCAGCGCGACCACCGCGGCGTGCGAGCCGGCGCGGGCCAGTCGCGCGGCCACCACCGGCAGCTCCCAGGCGCCCGGCACGCGGATCACGTCGATCGCGTCCTCGGCGACGCCGTGTTCGGCGAAGGTGCGGCGCGCGCCGGCGACCAGCGTATCGGTGATGCGCGGGTTCCAGCGGCTGGCGATGACGGCGTAGCGCGCGCCTTCGGGGCTGCGCAGATCGCCTTCGTAATGGGACATGGGGGAACCGTCTGGACGAAAGGGGTAGTTTAGCGGCTGGGGCGGCCAGTGCCGACGAATCGGCGGCCGCGACCGCCGCGGTGCGCGCACGCGACCGCGAACGGACGCATGCGCGGGCGCCGCGGCTCAGCCCAGCGCGGCCGGATCGACGTATTCGACGACTTCCAGGCCGAAGCCGGCCAGGCCGACCTGGCGCCGGGGCGTGCCGAGCACGCGCAGGCGGGCCAAGCCGAGATCGGCCAGGATCTGGCCTCCGGCGCCGTTGCGGCGCCATTCGGCCAGGGTATGGCCCTGGCTGGGCGCGGCCACCGGCTCCGCCTCGTGCGCGGCCGGCTGCTCGCGCACCCGCGCCAGCAGCGCATCGGCGCCGGAGGCGTCGCCCAGCAGCACCAGCGCGCCTCGCTCCTCGCGCGCGATCGCGGCCAGCACGTCGCCGACCGCGGGGCCGAAGTCGGCGCGGCGCCAGTGCAGCGCATCGGCCAGCGGGTTCTGCACGTGCACGCGCACCAGGGTCGGCAGGGTCGGATCGGGCTGGCCGCGCAGCATCGCGAAATGCAGCGCATGGCTGAGGCGGTCGCGGTAGCTGATCAAACGGAACGGACCGTATTCGGTTTCGATCTCGCGCTCGTCGACGCGCTCGACGGTGTGCTCGGTGGCCAGGCGGTAGCGGATCAGTTCCTCGATCGAACCGATCTTGAGCCCATGCTCGGCCGCGAACGCTTCCAGCTGCGGCCGCCGCGCCATGCTGCCGTCGGGGTTGAGTATCTCCACCAGCACGCCCGCCGGTTCCAGGCCCGCGAGCATGGCCAGGTCGCTGGCCGCCTCGGTATGGCCGGCGCGATTGAGCACGCCGCCGGGCTGCGACATCAGCGGGAAGATGTGGCCGGGCTGGGCGAGGTCGGCGGGCTTGGCGTCCGGGCGCACCGCGGTGCGCACGGTGTGGGCGCGGTCGTAGGCGGAAATACCGGTGGTGACGCCCTCGGCGGCCTCGATGCTGACGGTGAAGTTGGTGTGGTGCGAGGAGGTGTTGTCGCGCACCATCGGGCCCAGGCCCAGTTGCAGGCAGCGCTCGCGCATCAGCGACAGGCAGACCAGGCCGCGCGCGTGGGTGACCATGAAGTTGATGTCGGACGGGCGCACCAGTTCGGCGGCCATGATCAGGTCGCCTTCGTTCTCGCGGTCCTCGTCGTCGACGATGACCACCATGCGGCCGTTACGGATCTCTTCCAACAGTTCGGGAATGCTGGCGAAACTCATGCGCCGGTCTCCTGTGCGTGGCCCAGCAGGCGCTCGACGTAACGGGCGACCAGGTCGATTTCCAGATTCACCGCATCGCCGACCGCGGTCTGCGCGAACGCGGTGTGGGCGACGGTGTGCGGGATCAACGCGACCTCGAAGCCCTGCGCATCGGTTTCGTTGACGGTGAGGCTGACGCCGTCGACGCAGATCGAGCCCTTCTTGGCGATGTAGCGCGTGAGCGCGGCGGGCGCGGCGAAACGCCAGCGCTGCGCGCGCGCGTCCTCGCGCACGTCGAGAACGCGGCCGACGCCGTCGACGTGACCGCTGACCAGGTGTCCGCCGAGGCGATCGCTGGGCCGCATCGCACGTTCCAGATTGAGGATGGCGTTGTCGCGCAGGCCGCCCAGGGTGGTCAGGGCCAGGGTTTCGGTGGAGGCGTCGGCGTCGAACCAGTCGCTGCCGAACGCAATCACGGTCAGGCACACGCCGTTGACCGCGATGCTCTCGCCCAGCTTGGGTTCGGCGAAGTCGAGGCTGCCGGTGGCGACCCGCAGGCGCACGTCTCCGCCCAGGTTCTGGCGATCGGCGAGCGCGCCGACGCCTTCGATGATGCCGGTGAACATCAGCGCGTCTCCCGGACAGCGAGCGCGCGGCGGCTAAGGTGGAGCTTGGACATGAAACGTTTCCCGCATGATGGTGAGCGAAAAACGCCTCAAGGCACGAGGCAAGCGCACGGCGACGCGCGCCATGCGAAAGCCGTCTTCTTTCATCCGGACTGTGACCGTCGGCTCCGGCATCCGACCGGATCTGCTGACCCTCCGGCGTGGCCGGAGGCGCTCGCGGGCTCACGCGGGGAGCTTAGGCCCCGCGCCTACCGCCGGTGGGGAATCGCACCCCGCCCTGAAGACGTTACGTAAGTAGTAGTGCCGGAAACCGGCGCGGGCATTCTAGCACCGGGGGTGGGGACGGCCGGCCGGATGCAGTGTTCTGGGGGTGGTGGGGGTTCGCGGCCTAAAGCAAATCCCCCTCAATCCCCCTTTTTCAAAGGGGGAAGAGAAGCGGGCGCTGCCCCCCCTTTGAAAAAGGGGGCTAGGGGGGATTTGCTTTCAAGCCTTGCGCCGCAAATGCAAAAACAGCGGCCACTGCAGCGTGCGCAGGTCGCCCGCATCGCCCCAGGCCGCCGCCAGCGCCGGCGCATGCCGCGCGACCGGGTCGTCGCCGCTGTCGGCGCGGCAGCGCGCGGTCGCCGACATGCTGCCCAGATACCCCAGAAAACGCGCCAACGACCATTCGGCCTCCAGCCACAGGCTGGGCGCGGGCAGCGCGGGGAACGGCCAGTCGTAACCGGCATAGGCGGCGTCGACCTGGGCGCGCTCCGGCGGCCAGTAGGCCTCGATCTGGGCGCGGAACGCCGCGACCGGCTCCAGCATGCCTTCCGGGGCCAGGAAGTCGCCGTAGCCCCAGGCCGCAAGCACGCCGCCGGGCGCGAGCACGCGCTCGCATTCGCGGAAGAAGGCCGCGCGGTCGAACCAATGCAGGGCCTGAGCGACCGCGATCAGTTGCACGCTGCCATCGGTCAAGGCGGTGCGCTCGCCGGGTTCGACCGCGAGTTCGACGCGCGCGTCGCCGGCCTGTGCCCAGTGCTGAGCGATCTGCTGCGCGCTGGGATCGCTGGCGTGGACCCAGGCGAAACGCGCCGCCAGGCCGCGCGTGGCCTGGCCGCTGCCGCAGCCCGGCTCCCACACCCGCGCGGTCGCCGGCGCCACGCCGCTCAGCACGTCGAACAAGGCATCGGGGTACTCGGGCCGCGCCGCCGCGTAGGCGCCGGCGATCGCCGAGAAATGGTCTTTGAAATCGGTGCCGCTCATGACCTCGCCCTCAGCCCGTAGTCTCCGGCCGCAGCAACAGGCGCACGTCCTCGCCGATGCGGCGCGATTCGACGATGTTCAAACGCAGCTTCTGGGTCATGGCCTCGATGTCCAGGCCGTCGAACAAGGGCCGCGCGTTCTGCCCCAGCAACACCGGCGCCACGTACAGCAACACTTCGTCGACCAGGCCGGCGGCGAGGAAGGCGCCGGCCAGGGTCGCGCCGGCTTCGAGCTGGATTTCGTTGACGCCGCGCTCGGCCAGCAGGCGCAGCACCGCGTCCAGATCGAAACGCCCCTCGCGCACCGCGATCGCGGCGTGCTGGGCGGTGAGTTCGCGCGGCGGCTTGGCGTCGGGCGCATGCAGGTACAAGGTGGGCGCATCGCCCTCGCGCACGCGCCCACGCGCGACCGTGGCCAGGCCCGGATCCAGCACCACCCGCAGCGGCGCCACGAACGCGGTATCGTCGCCCAGGCGCACGGTCAGCGAGGGATCGTCGGCCAGCACGGTGCCGGCGCCGGTGACGATCGCGCCCGCGCGCGCGCGCCAGCGCTGCACGTCCAGGCGCGAGGCGTCGCCGCTGATCCATTTCGATTCGCCGTTGGCCAGCGCGCTGCGGCCGTCGATGCTGGTCGCCAGCTTGACCCGCAACCACGGCCGGCCGCGCTCGATCCGCGACAGGAAGCCGCGATTGAGCGCGCGCGCCTGCGTCTCCATCAGCCCGCTGATCACCTCGATGCCGGCCGCCTGCAGCTGGGCGAAGCCGGCGCCGTCGACCTGCGGGAAGGGATCGCGCATCGCCGCGACCACGCGCGCGACGCCGGCCGCGATCAGGGCTTGGCTGCAAGGGCCGGTGCGGCCGGTGTGCGCGCAGGGTTCGAGGGTGACGTAGGCGGTGGCGCCGCGCGCGCGTTCGCCGGCCGCGTTCAAGGCGTGCACTTCGGCGTGCGCCTCGCCCGCGCGCTGGTGCCAGCCCTCGCCCACCACCTCGTCGCCGTGGGCGATCACGCAGCCGACCATGGGATTGGGCTTGGTGGTGTAGGCGCCGCGCTCGGCCAGGCGCAGCGCGCGGGCCATGTGGAGGTGATCGGAGGCGGTGAAGGAGGTCGTCATGGGGCGCGCTTGAAATGGGTGGCGTCGGGAAAGTCGGAGATCAGGCTGCGGTCCGCCTGCACGCTCAGGGTCATCGCGCCGCCCTCGCTGGCGCCGATGGCGTTGGCGTCGAACTCGATCAGGTACAACAGCTTGGTCGCATCGTCCACGTTCAGCCAGCGTGGACGGTCGGGCTGTTCGGGGAAGCGTACGCCGACGGCTTTCACCGCGGCATCGGCCGGCAAGGCCGCGAACTCGAATTCCCCGTCGCCGCCCTCCTTCGAGGTCTGCTCGATCACCCGACCGTCGGCTAGACGCAGCATCGCCTTGGCCTCGCCCACCGCCAGACCGATACGCGGCTCGTACACCTTCACCCAAACGGCCTCGCCGGCGCGACGCGGCCGGTGCGCCCACCAGGTGCCGATCGGCAACAGTCCCGCGTCCACCGCCTGCTGCAGGGTTTCGATGCCGTCGCCGCGCACTTTGTTCAGATCGGCCTCGGTCAGGGGCGGCGGTAGCGCGCGCTTGATTCCGTCCTCGCTGTCGATCATGCGCTCCACCAGCACCAGCGTGCCGTCGCTGCGCTGCCAGCAGCCGGTCACGTCCATGCCCGGCATCGGCAGCTCGCGCAGGCGGAAGCTGCCGTCCGCGTTCAACTGCAGACTCGGCGCCGCTTTCGTCGCGCTCGCCGCATAACGCCCCGCGAGCGCCGCGTCGCCCGACGCGCAGGCCGCGGCTGCGGGTAGCGCGAGCATCCAGGCGCACACCAGCACGATCGCGCCGGCGGCGCGCGGGTAGGATCGATGGCGCGTCATGCGGTGGAGATTCCCTCGGCGCAGGTCGCGCTCATGGTGTGCGTTTGAAATGGATGCGGTCGGGCGTATCCGCGCGCAGGCTGCCGTCGGCTTGGACCGTCAGCGTCAAGGGGCCGCCCGGAAGAGCGCCAACGGCCAGCGCATCGAAATCGATCAGGTACAAGCGCTTGGTCGAATCGGTCGTCGTCAGCCAGCGCGTGCGCTCGGGCGGGTACGAAAAACGTACGCCGATGGCGGTCACCACGGCGTCGGCGGGCAAGGACGCGAGCTCGTACTCGCCGTCGCCCGTTCCCGCGCTGGCCTCGAGCTCCTGGCCGTCGGCCAGGCGCAGCACGACCTTGGCCTCGCCCGCGGCGATGCCGACCTTGGAGTCGAACAGCTTCACCCGCACCGGCTCGCCGGGCTTGCGCACCTGGTGCGACCACACGCGTCCGGCCGGCAGCAAACCGGCGTCCACCGCCTGCGCGATCGTCTCGATGCCGTCGCCGCGCACCGGGTCCAGATCGGCCTGGGTCAGCGGATCGGGCAGGACGCGCTGGATGCCCTCGCCGCCGGTATCCGCGCCAGGCGCGAAGATCACGCGGTCGCCGTCGCGCGACCAGCAACCGGTCACCTCGGGTGTCGGCGCCGCCGCCGGCAGGTCGTAGATTCGGAAGCGGCCGTCCTGGTGCAAGCTCAGGCTCACCGGCACTTCGGCCACCGAGGCGTAGCGCGCCGCCAGCGCGGGGTCGGCGGGCTTGCAGGCCGCCACCGCGGAGGCGGCCGGGATCAGGCAGGCGACCAGGGTGCACAGGCGCGCGCAACGGGGCAAGCGCGCAAAACGCGCGCAAGGTTCGGCGCGGTGTCGCGCGGGGATCTCGGGGTTCACGTCGCGCTCCTGTACTGGTCACTGCCGTACATAGCGACCGCGGATCTGCGGCGATATCAGATCGCCATCGTCCTGGGTCAGGATCATTTGCTCGAAAGACGGCGGCCGCGCCGCCGCGGTGTCGAGGCGGATCGCGAACACCCGGCCCTGGCCCTCATCCAGCGCCAGGGTTTCGCTTGGCCGATCGGGCGCCTGCAGGACCACGCGTTGCAGACGCGCACCTGGTCGTTGCAAGGCCAGGGCCCAACCGCCAGGACTGGTCTGGGCGCTCGCACTGCGACCATCGGAATACACGAACTCGACGCCGATGCCCTCGGCCCGGTAGCCACGCTGCGGATCGCCGACGACGACCGCATAGCCGCTGGGTTTGGCGGCCGCGGACGGCGGCAGACAGCCCGTCGTATCGAATTGGGGTTGGCGCAGCTGCGGCGGGGCGCGGCCGGCCAGCGCGTGCAATTCGCCGACGCGCTGGTATTGCCGCAGGTAGGCGCGCACCGCGCGGTCGGCGGCTTCCATCTCGTCGACGGGAGTCGCGTGGCCGGGCGACTGCATGGCCTTGGCCTCGTTCGCCGCGGCGGCCGCGGCCGCCGCGGCCGCGTCCGTCGCCGACGGCATCGGCGGCGGCAAGGGGTCGTAGGCAGCAGCGGATCCCGCCTTGCGCTTGATCGCCGTGGCGGCCGCCGCCTCCACCGCCAGGCGCGACCGCTCCAGGGCAGCCAACTCCGGCGTCAGGGCCGCCTCGGCGGCGGCGCGATGCGCCGGGTCGGCCGGATCGTTCGCAGGCTGGGCCACCAGGGCCTCGGTTTCGGCCTGAGCCAGGCCGAGCCGGTAGGTCTGCGCGAAGCCGCATGCGCGTTCGGCCATCGCGTCGCGCTGTTCCTGCGCAAACTCTTCCAGGCGCCGCTGCGCGTCCTGATTCCACGGCAGCACCTGATCGAGCGAGAACAGCGGCTTGCCTTCGGCCGGCGCTTGCATGGTCAGCACCACCCTATCCGCGCCCACATTCCAGATGCCGCTGGCGGACTCGACCATCAGGCCGTAGCTCAGGCTCCACTCGAAGCGGCCGTCGGGCCTGAGCTCCAGTTCGGAGCCGGCATCGGCCACGCCTTCCAGGACGTAGTGCCCGGCCAACGCCGCGCGTTGGCGGTCTTGGATCGGATCGGCGGCCTGGGCGCCGGCCGCGAGCAAGCTCAGGGCGAGCAGCGAAAATTTCAATGCGTTCGACATGCGCGAACTCCTTTCGGCGCGTGACAGGGGCTCGCGCTCGGTTCAGCGCTTCTTCTTATCCGGACGCGGTTCGTCCTCGCCCAGCAACGGCAACTGCGCGTCGCCCGGGATATCGCGTTCCAGGCGATCGAGCTCCTCGCGGAAATCGGCCACGTCCTCGAACGAGCGGTAGACCGAGGCGAAGCGCACGTAGCCGACGTGGTCGAGCTTACGCAGCTCGGCCATCACGAACTCGCCGACCCGCCGCGAAGCCAGTTCGCGCTCGGCGGTCATGCGCAGCTGGTGCACGACCGCGCGCACCGCCGCTTCGATCTGCTCCTCCGACACCGGCCGCTTCTGCAGCGCACGGTCGAAGCCCACGCGCAGCTTGCGCGCGTCGAAGGCTTCGCGGCGGCCGTCGCCCTTGATGATCATCGGCAGTTTCAGCTCGATCGTCTCGAGCGTGCTGAAGCGCTCTCCGCAGGCCTCGCAGACGCGGCGGCGGCGGATGGTGGCGCCGTCGTCGGACACGCGCGAATCGATCACGCGGGTGTCCTGGTGCTGGCAGAAGGGGCAATGCAAAGGATTAGCCTTGGCTGGACAGCAGCGGGGAATCGGCCTTCGCGTCGTTCATGCGCTCAGAACCGCGGGTACCGGTATTCGACGGACTCCACGCTGGCGACGGCAACGCCGCGAGACGTGGCGGGGACGAACGTCGCCGATCTTACTGCGGCCAGGGCCGCATCGTTGAACAAGGCTCGTGCGGACGACACGCCCATTGGGCTCATGGCTTCGTTTCGGCCGGTAGCGGAGGCGATCATTTATGCCGCCGAAACCCGTACTGCGGCCCATCCGGATAAAAACGCATGCTCACGTTGCCGTAGTCCGCCACCGGCCGACCATCGCTCAAGGCCGGCGTGTAGCTCACTTTCCGCGCGAATGCCAACGCGGGCGCGTGGAAAACCGGGTCGTTGCTGCAGATCACCATCGCATCGCGGGTGCGGCCCTTGGCGTCGATAATGACCTTGACCACCACCTCGCCGACCTTGTCGCCGGCGGCGGCGGGATACACCGCCTCGGGGCGGTTGTTCGGCTCAGGCGCGCGGCTGCCTTCTTGCGTATAGGCGGCTTGCGCCTTGCCGCGATTGGCTTCCGACAACCACGGTACGCGGTTGCGCGCGTGGAAGTCCGAGATCTCGCGCCAGTTCGTTCGGTACGGCCCCGCTCCGGCGGACAGCTCGCACATCGGGATGTAGTAGGTCTCCGTCATCCCGATGCTTTCGCGCATGTCAGGCAGCGGCGGCGGCGCGGGCGCGTTGATCTCGACGATCGTCGCTTCGGCGGCTTCGGCCGGCGTCAGCGTCCTGTACTCGATCGCCGGCGGCGGCTCTGTCCCAGCCAGCGGCGCCTCGGCGGCTTGCACGCTCAGGCATGCAAGCCAGCCGACCATCGCCAGCCGGAAACCGGCCTTAGCCATACACCGGGAACTGCGCGCACTGCTTGGTCACGTTCTCGCGCACGCCGGCGATGACCTTCTCGTCGGTGGGGTGGTCGAGCACGTCGCACATCCACTCGGCCAGCGCCACGCAGTCGGCTTCCTTGTAGCCGCGGGTGGTGACGGCCGGGGTGCCGATGCGCAGGCCCGAGGTCACGAACGGCTTCTGCGGGTCGTTCGGCACGGCGTTCTTGTTGACCGTGATGTGGGCCTTGCCCAGCGCTTCCTCGGCGGCCTTGCCGGTGATGCCCTTGCCGATCATGTCGACCAGCATCAGGTGGTTCTGGGTGCCGCCGGAAACGATCTTGTAACCGCGCGCGATGATGGTCTTGGCCATCGCCTGCGCGTTCTTGACCACCTGGGCCTGGTAGTCCTTGAACTCCGGCTCCAGCGCTTCCTTGAACGCGACCGCCTTGGCCGCGATCACGTGCATCAGCGGACCGCCCTGGATGCCCGGGAACACGATGCTCTGCAGCTTCTTGACCAGGTCCTCGGAGGCGTCCTTGGCGACGATGATGCCGCCGCGCGGGCCGCGCAGGGTCTTGTGGGTGGTCGAGGTGACCACGTGCGCATGCGGGACCGGGCTGGGGTAGACGCCGGCGGCGATCAGGCCGGCGACGTGGGCCATGTCCACGAACAGGTAGGCGCCGATCTTGTCGGCGATGGCGCGGAAGCGCGCCCAGTCGACCACCTGCGAGTACGCGGAGAAGCCGGCCACGACCATCTTGGGCTTGTGCTCCAGGGCCAGACGCTCGACTTCGTCGTAATCGATCAGGCCCTGGTCGTTGACGCCGTACTGGACGGCGTTGAACAGCTTGCCGCTGGCGTTGACCTTGGCGCCGTGGGTGAGGTGGCCGCCGTGGGCCAGGCTCATGCCCAGGATGGTGTCGCCGGGGTTGAGCAGGGCGAAGTAGACGGCCTGGTTGGCCTGCGAGCCCGAGTGCGGCTGGACGTTGGCGTAGTCGGCGCCGAACAGTTCCTTGACCCGGTCGATCGCCAGTTGCTCGGCGATGTCGACGTACTCGCAGCCGCCGTAATAGCGCTTGCCCGGGTAGCCCTCGGCGTACTTGTTGGTGAGCACGCTGCCCTGCGCTTCGAGCACGCGCGGGCTGGCGTAGTTTTCCGAGGCGATCAGTTCGACGTGGTCTTCCTGGCGACGCGCCTCGGCGGCGATGGCCTGGGCGAGTTCGTCGTCGAATCCGGCAATACGGGTCTGGCTGGGGAACATTCGCGGCCTCGGAGGGTAAAACGGACGGGGGGAGAGGGGTGCGCCGCGTCAGGCCCAGGCCGGCGTTAACCTACGAGCAGGCTTGACGTAAGACTTGAAATGTTAGCCTAGGGGCGTATGGCGGCCAACCGCCATGATGGGCCCGCAGGCCCCGGAGCGCCCGAAACCGCTCCCGCACCCCCACCCCACCGCTTTGTTGGATGTCCCGACCGTGAAATGGGTCTTCGTCTTCCTGTTCCTGGCCAGCGCCGTGTACGTGCACCTGCGCGGCAAGGTACGCCACCGTCTGGGGCGGCAGCTGCTGGACCATTCGACCTTCATGGCCCCGATCAACGTGCTGATGTACGCCTGCTCGCGGGTGCCGACCAGCCCCTACATCGAGCCGGACCGGCATTTTCCCGAACTCGAGCCGCTGCGCGCGCGCTGGCGCGAAATCCGCGAGGAAGCCCTGCACCTGCGCGAGCTGCAGCACATCAAGGCCGCCGACGGCTACAACGACGTCGGCTTCAACTCGTTCTTCCGCCGCGGCTGGAAGCGCTTCTACCTGAAGTGGTACGACGAGGCCCACCCCTCGGCCGCCGAGCTGTGCCCGCGCACCACCGAGCTGCTGCGCCAGATCCCGGCGGTCAAGGCCGCGATGTTCGCCGAGCTGCCCCCGGGCGGCGAGCTGCGCCCGCACCGCGACCCCTTCGCGGGCTCGCTGCGCCTGCACCTGGGCCTGGACACGCCCAACGACGACGCCTGCTTCATCGACGTCGACGGCCAGCGCTACAGCTGGCGCGACGGCGAGTGGACCATGTTCGACGAGACCTACATCCACTGGGCCCAGAACGGCTCGCAGGCCAATCGCATCATCCTGTTCTGCGATATCGAGCGGCCGATGCGCTTCGCCTGGGCGCGCGGCCTCAACCGCTTCGTGGCCAAGCATTTCATCGCGGCGGGCGCCTCGCCGAACATGGAAGGCGACAAGACCGGCGGCATCAACCGCCTGTTCAAGTACTTCTACGCCCTGCGCCTGAAGGCCAAGGGCCTGCGCGAGCGCAACAAGCCCCTGTACTACGCCCTCAAATACGCCCTGGTGCTGGCGGCGATCGGCTTCGTGATCTGGCTCTAACCCCCGTCTTGGGATAGGAGCGGTGTAAGCCGCGACCACGCAAACCGGCCTCCCGGCGCAAGCCAGGCCCCTCGGCGCCCGCTCCGCCTGCCTCCGACGGGGCCTGCCGCCCCATCGGATCCCCCACCGCCCCGCCCCGCGCTGGAACCCCGCCCGCGCCTGCGGGATAATTACCGCTTCCCGCCTCGCCCCTCCGGCCATCCCCGGCCCGGCTCGGCGCGCCCATGCTTCGGAGTCCGCATGCAATACATCTACACCATGAACGGCGTCAGCAAGACCGTGCCGCCGAAGCGCCAGATCATCAAGGACATCTCGCTGTCGTTCTTCCCGGGCGCCAAGATCGGCCTGCTCGGTCTGAACGGCGCCGGCAAGTCGACGGTGCTGAAGATCATGGCCGGCGTCGACCAGGACTTCACCGGCGAAGCGCGTCCGGCCAACGGCATCAAGGTCGGCTATCTGGCCCAGGAGCCGCAGCTGGATCCGGCCCACACCGTGCGCCAGGCGGTGGAAGTCGGCCTGGGCGAGATCATCAACGCCCAAGCCGCGCTGGACGCGGTCTACGCCGCCTACGCCGAGGAAGGCGCGGACTTCGACAAGCTCGCCGCCGAGCAGCAGCGCCTGGAGTCGATCCTGGCCGCGGGCGACGCGCACACCCTCGAAAACCAGCTCGAAGTCGCCGCCGACGCGCTGCGCCTGCCCCCGTGGGAAGCCGTGGTCGGCAACCTGTCCGGCGGCGAGAAGCGCCGCGTCGCGCTGTGCCAGTTGCTGCTGCAGAAGCCCGACATGCTGCTGCTCGACGAACCCACCAACCACCTCGACGCCGAATCGGTCGAATGGCTGGAGCAGTTCCTGGCCCGCTACACCGGCACCGTGGTGGCCGTCACCCACGATCGCTACTTCCTCGACAACGCCGCCGAGTGGATCCTGGAACTCGACCGCGGCCGCGGCATTCCGTGGAAGGGCAACTACACCGACTGGCTGGTGCAGAAGGACGAGCGCCTGAAGCAGGAAGAGAACCAGGAAAAGTCGCGCCAGAAGGCGATCCAGAAGGAACTCGAGTGGGCCCGCAGCAACGCCAAGGGCGGCCGCAGCAAGGGTAAGGCGCGCCTGGCGCGCATCGATGAGCTGCAGTCGGTCGATTACCAGAAGCGCCAGGAAACCAACGAGATCTTCATTCCGCCGGGCGAGCGCCTGGGCAACAAGGTCATCGAGTTCAAGAACGTCAACAAGAAGTTCGGCGACCGCCTGCTGATCGAGGACCTGAGCTTCAGCGTGCCGCCGGGCGCGATCGTCGGCATCATCGGCCCCAACGGCGCCGGCAAGTCGACGCTGTTCAAGATGATCATCGGCAAGGAACTGCCGGACTCGGGCACCATCGAGACCGGCCCGACCGTCAAGCTGGCCTATGTCGACCAGAGCCGCGAGGCCCTGACCGGCAACCACAACGTGTTCCAGGAAGTCTCCGGCGGCCTCGACATCCTCAACATCAACGGCATCGAGATCCAGTCGCGCGCCTACATCGGCCGCTTCAACTTTAAGGGCCAGGACCAGCAGAAGATGGTCGGCTCGCTGTCGGGCGGCGAACGCGGCCGTCTGCACATGGCCAAGACCCTGCTGCAGGGCGGCAACGTGCTGCTGCTGGACGAACCGTCCAACGACCTCGACATCGAAACCCTGCGCGCGCTCGAAGACGCCCTGCTCGAATTCCCGGGCAACACCTTCGTGATCTCGCACGATCGCTGGTTCCTGGATCGCATCGCGACCCACATCCTGGCCTTCGAGGGCGACTCGCACGTCGAGTTCTTCCAGGGCAACTACCGCGAGTACGAGGAAGACAAGAAGCGTCGCATGGGCGAGGAAGGCGCCAAGCCGCATCGCTTGCGCTTCAAGGCGCTTAAGTGACGCGAGGCCTGGCCGGTCTCCTGCTCGCAGCCTGCCTGGTCTCGGCAGGCTGCGACGGCAGTTTGAAGTTGTCCGGCCAGGTCGTCGGCCCCACCGGTACGCCGATGGCGCGAGTTCCGGTGTATCTGTTCGTGTCGGATCGTGCCGATACGTACGACCCGGTGTTGTGGACCGATGCGCAAGGTCGCTTCGGACTGCAGCGCACGGACTGCACCTGCGACTTCCCCATCGAACTGATCGCCACACACCCCGATTTCGGCATAGGCCGGCACGCGACCACGCACAAGGCGCTGGGAAACGGCGATAGCGCGCCCATCGTCATCCGCCTGATGCCGCGACCGAAGCCGCCGAGTTACGGAGAGGCCGATCAGGCCTCTCCTCCTAACGGATAAGCAGGACTCGCCATGAGCCGATTCATCGCCGACTTGAAGCAACGCTGGACCCAGGCCGACTCGCTGGTCTGCGTCGGCCTCGATCCCGAACCGGCCAAGTTTCCAGCGCGCTTGGCCGCCGATCCGGACGCGGTGTTCGGGTTCTGCCGCGACATCGTCGATGCCACCGCGCAGTACGCCTGCGCGTTCAAGCCGCAGATCGCGCATTTCGCCGCGCTCGGCGCCGAGGATGCGCTGACGCGCCTGATCGCCCACATCCACACCGCGCATCCCGGCATCCCGGTGATCCTGGACAGCAAGCGCGGCGATATCGGCAGTACCGCCCAGCACTACGCGAGCGAGGCCTTCGATCGCTATGCGGCCGATGCGGTCACCGCCAATCCCTACCTCGGCCGCGATTCGGTGCAGCCGTTCCTGGATCGCGCCGACCGCGGCGTGGTCGTGCTCTGCCGCACCTCCAATCCGGGCGCGGGCGACCTGCAGGACCTCATGGTCGACGGCCGTCCGCTGTACCAGCACGTCGCCCATAAGGTCGCGCACGAATGGAACGCGCACGGCAATTGCGCGCTGGTGGTCGGCGCGACCTGGCCGGCGCAGTTGCGCGAAGTGCGCGCGATCGTCGGCGACGTACCCTTCCTGGTGCCTGGCGTGGGCGCCCAGGGCGGCGACGTCGAGGCGGTGGTGAGCAATGCCAAGACCGCCGATGGCACCGGCCTGATGGTGAGCTCCTCGCGCGCGATCCTGTACGCGTCCGCGGGTGATGACTATGCCGAGGCCGCCGCGACCGCGGCGCGCACCCTGCGCGACCAGATCAATGCCTTCAGGTGAGCAGTAACGAGTAGCTAGTAACGAGGAACCAGTAGAGGCACCATGACTCTTACTAGTCACTAATTACTCTTCATTTAGTTACTGCTCCCCATGGATCGCCACCGCCGTCGCCTGCTCGCCGCCGCTCCGTTCGGGCTCGCTGCCGGCGCCTGTCCGGCCCTGCCCGCGCTCGCCAGCGCGATCGCGCGCAAGCGCACGCGCCTGATCCTGCTCGGCACCGCCGGCGGCCCCACGCCCAAGGCCTTGCGCGCGGCGCCGGCCAGCGCGGTGGTGATCGACGACGCGGTCTACGTGGTCGACTGCGGCAACGGCGTTGCGCGGCAGCTGGCCCTGGCCGGCCTGTCGCTGGGCGCGATCGCCGACGTCTTCGTCACCCATCACCACTCCGATCACAACGCCGACTACGGCAATCTGCTGTGGCTGGCCTGGGCCGCGGACCTGCGCCATCCGGTCGACACCTGGGGGCCGCCGCCGCTCAAGCGCATGACCCGGCAGTTCCTGGCCATGAACCAGGCCGACATCCGTACCCGCATCGAAGACGAAGGCCGCGCGCCGCTGGCGCCGATGATCCGCGCCCACGAGCTCACCCGCGGCGGCGTGGTGATGCGCGACCAGCGGGTGAAGGTGACCGCGGCGCTGGTCGAGCATCCGCCGGTCGCGCCCGCGTTCGCCTATCGCTTCGACGGCCCCGACCGTTCCATCGTGTTCTCGGGCGACACCCGGCCCTCGCCGGCGCTGGTCGAACTGGCGCGCGGCGCCGACGTGCTGGTGCACGAGGTGATGTACCTGCCGGCGCTGGAGCGCCTGATCGCCAGCGAAGCGCAGGCCGCGCGCCTGCGTCAGCATCTGCTCGACAGCCACACCACCACCGAACAGGTCGGGCGCCTGGCCAGCGAGGCCGGCGTCAAAACCCTGGTGCTGAATCACTTCGTGCCGGGCGGCGACGCCTCGTTGACCGATGCGGTGTGGCGCGAAGCGGTGGCGCCGCACTTCAGCGGCGAGCTGATCGTGGGGCGGGATTTGATGGAGATTTGAGGGCAGGAGCAAATCCCCCCTAGCCCCCCTTTTTCAAAGGGGGGAACAGCAACAGCTCTTCAAAGAACGGGCCGGCAACAACTTGGCCCCGCTTTTGATCCCCCCCTTTGAAAAAGGGGGGCTAGGGGGATTTGCTTTGGCTTGGCCGTATCAGCGCAGCCAAGCACGCACGGCCGCGATGGGGAATCGCAGCCAGATCGCCGCGAACACGCCCACCCGGGTCGCGAAGCCGCGACGCTCGTATTCGAACTTGCGGAAGTAACGCCACAGCCCGCGGTGCTTGTGCCACTCCACGAACAGCGGCCGTGAGCGGCTGGACACGCCGCGCACGTGCAGCACGCGCACGCCGTTGGCCACCGCGACGGTGGCGCCGGCCTCGCGCGCGCGCCGGCACAGGTCCAGGTCTTCGGCGTGCAGGCGATAGCCCGGATCGAAACCGCCGATGCGCTCGAACAATGCGCGCGGCATCAGCATCAGGGCGCCGGACACCGCCTGCACGCGTTGCAAGGCCTGGCTGTCGTCGGGCGCGAGGTTGAGCGCAGCGCTGGGCGCGCGCCGCAGCGCGCCGGCCAGCATGCCGGCGAAGTCGGGATCGTTGCGCCGCGCCGCGCCGTCGCGCACGCCGTCGTCGTCGACCAGATCGGCGCCCAGCAGCGCCTCGCCCAACGGCGCGGCCAGCGCGCGCAGGCGCGCGAGCGCGTCGGCTTCGAGCAGGCAATCCGGATTCACGAACGCCAGCCAGCCCGTCGGCGCGGCGCCGAGATCGGCCACGCCCTGGTTACAGCCCACGCCGAAGCCGGGATTGTCGGGATTGTCGATGAAACGCACGCGCGCGTCGCCGGCCGCGTGGCGCTGGACGATCTCCAAGGTGCCGTCGCTGGAGTGGTTGTCGACCACGCGGATCGCGCTCACGCCTTGCGCGGCGCGCAGGCGGCTGAGGCAGTCGTCGATGGTCGCCGCGCTCTGGTAGCTGACCACGATCGCGGCGATGCCGTCGTCGGGCGCCGCCGCGACGCGCGCAGGGGTATCAGGTGAAGAAGTCACGTTGCGGATCCGGTGGGCCGACGCCGTCGAGCAGCGCGGCCAGTCGTTCGCGCGAACCGCGTAGCGGGTCGCTCATCAAGAATCCCGCCAGACGCGCGTGCCAGTCCGGCCAGCGCACCGCCAGGTGGTCCATGTCGCCGTCGCAGGGCCCGCCCTCGCCGCGCCGGGCGACGAAGGCGGTCTCGCACAGCGCGTTGCGCCAGCCCAGGCCGGACAGGCGCAGCGACAGATCGGTGAGCGCGGCGTACCAGGAGCCGTAGCTGGCGCCGTCGATGCCGCCTGCGCGCTTGCGCGCGCTGCCGCGCAGCAGCACGGCGTGGCCGATCGCGGCCGGCAGTTCTGGATACAGGGCCGGCATGCCGGCGGCCGCGCGCGACAGCCGTTCCAGGTCGGCGGGCACCGCCTCGATCTCGCCGATGCGCGGCCAGGACGCGGCCTCGCCGGCGTTGCTCCAGGGGGTGGCGGTGGCGATCGCGCCGTCGGTGCTCAGGCAGGCGGCGAGCCGGCTGAGCCAGCCCGGCGCGGGGATCGCGTCCGGCGCCAGCACCGCCACGTCGGCATCGCCGCAGACCGCGAGCGCCTCGCCCAGGTGGGCGGCCTCGCCGATCGGGCGCTGGCGGCGGGTGTAGTCGGCCTTGAGCGGGGTGCGCGCCATCCAGCGTTCGACGATGGCATAGCCGCGCGGACCGGCCTGGGCGTCGTCGGCCAGCCAGACCCGGGTGCCCGGCGGCGTGCACGCGTCCAGCGCGGCCAGGCAGGCGTCCAGCGCGTCGTCGTCGACGCCGACCGGGACCACGACGATGGGCAGCTCGAGCATGCGCAGACGATCCGCGATTGCTCGCGGATCCGTCAAGGCTGGATCGACCGGCTCAGGGCTTGCGGCGCTTGGGCTGCAGCGGCTCCATGGCCCGGAAGCGACGGCCGTACTCGTCGGTGAGATTGCGCACTTCCTGCGGGTTACGGACGATGGTCGGAGTCAGCAGGATGATGGTTTCCAGGCGCTCGTTGACCGAGGACTGGCGCCCGAACAGACCGCCGATCACGGGAATCCGGCTCAGCCCCGGGAAGCCCGAGGAGCCGCGACCGAGCTGATCGCTGATCAAACCCGCCATCAACACCGTGTCGCCGCTCTGGATCGCGGCCTCGGTCTTGAGCTTGCGGGTGTCGATGCGGACGTTGCCGTTGCGATCGGGATTGCCGGTCGGGCTGCTGACTTCCTGGACGATGTCCAGGAACACCATGCCATCCTTGCTCACGCGCGGACGCACCTTGAGGATGATGCCGGTGTCCAGGTACTGCACCTGGCTATAGGTGTTGTCGTTGCTGGAACCCGGATTGACCGTGACCGAGGAGATCGGGATACGGCTGCCGACGTTGAGCGTGGCCTCGGCGTTGTTGCGCACCAGCACCGACGGCGACTGCAGCAACTGCACGTCGGTGACCGCGTCGAGCGCGCTGATCACGGCCGCGGCGTTGCGGCCGAGGAAGGTCCAGCCCAGGCCGCCGGTACCGTCGACCACCGGCTTGATGCTGCCGGCCAGGGTGCTCCAGGTCGTGCGGCCGACCGCATCGGGCAGGCCGTTGTCGGTGACCGCTTTTTCGAAGAACCAGTTCACGCCGTAGGACAGATCGCCCTTGAGCTGCACGGTCGCGACCTGGGCCTCGATGTGCACCTGCATCGGCATCACGTCGAGCTTGTCGATCACGTCGCGGATCGAACGCCAGGCGCCGGGGCTGCTGCGCACCAGCAGCGAATTGGTTTCCTCGACCGCGGCCACGCCCACACGCGCGCCGTCGATTTCCAGGGTGACCGCGCCGTTGCCGCTCTGGCGCGAGCCCAGCGACATCTCGCCGCCGCCGCTGCCGCCACCGGTACCGCCGGTGCCGCCGTCCTTGCCGCCGATGTTGGCGGTGGAACCGTTGGCGCCGTCCTGCAGTTCGACCGGGTCCAGGCCCGGCATCAGCGAGGGCGAACCGCCGCCCGAATCGCCGCCGCCGCTGCGGCCGCCGCCGAACACTTCCGACAGACGCTGGGCGAGTTCCTTGGCCTTGATGTACTTGAGTTCGTAGGTGTACAGCTGCATCTCGCCGCCGGCGCCGTCGATGCGTTCCAGCCACTGCTGGATGTCGTCGAGGTAGTCGGCCTGGGTGCTGATCACCAGCACCGCGTTGGCGCCTTCCAGCGGCATGAAGCGGAACATGCCCGCGACCGGCGACTTGCTCTGCTCGCCGAACACCTTCTCCAGATCGGCCACCACCTTGGTCGCCTTGCCCGATTGCAGCGGGAACACGCCCACCGACATGCCCGACAGCCAGTCGACGTCGAAGATCTCGATGGTGTGCAGGTAGTTCTCGAGCTCGGCGCGGCTGCCGCCGACGCTGATCACGTTGCGCGCGCCGTCGACGTTGATGATCGCGTTCGGACGCGCGTAAGGCTTGAGGATCTTCTCCATCTCGGTGGCCGAGATGTAACGCAACGGCACCGTGCGCACTTCGAAGCCGCGCGCGGTCGAGGCCGGATTGGTGCTGGGCGCGACGTTGCCGGCCAGGGCCTGATCGGCGGGCACCACGTTGTAGCGGCCGCCGCTGTAGACCAGGCGCGCGTTGTTCCAGCCCAGCACCATTTCCAGCAGGTTCATCGCCGCCGCCGGGCTGACCGGCTTGGGCGTGGACAGGGTCACCGTGCCCTGCACGCCCGGCGCGATCACGTAGTTCTGGCCCAGCATGTCGCCGAGGATGGCCTTGACCACCGCATGCAGCGACTCGCCTTCGAAGTTGAAGGTGGCCGAACCGCTGGTGGCGCCGATGCCCGGAGGCGCTTCCGCCGCCGCGCTGCGATTGATGACCTGGCCGGTGCCGCGCCGGATCTGCGGGCGCGGGCCGCGCTCTTCTTCCTTCAGCGGCTGCGAGGTAACGCCCTCGCTGGACGAAGTACCGGCGGTACCGGCCTTGCCGGAGAGCGTTGCTGGATCGGCATCGCGCCTGACGTTGGGAACCGGTCCGCTGGCGCAGGCCGCCAACAGGCTGGCGATGGTGACACCGACGAGGGCGCGGGACGCGGTTGGGTTGTGACGTAGCTTCATGCGTTCACTCTCACGGCGTCTTGGCCGGGGGTTGCTGGGCTTGCTGTTGCCGCAATTGGGCGCGACGCGCCTCTATCCTTTTGCGGATGGCTTCCATCTGCGCCTGCTCGGTCATCGGTTCGCTACCGGCAGGGCTGACGACGGTGTTGCTGTTGGTAACGGGTGCGACCTGTCCAGGCGGGTTGGTCGAAGGCATCGGCCCGGCGGTGCTGCGTGCGACTGGCTGCGGCTGCGGCTGCGGTTGCGGCGGCGGCGGCGGCGCGCGCGTACCAGGCCCGGCCTGGTTAGGCGGCGGCACCGGCACGGCGACCGCGGTCGGCGGTTGACCGCCCTGGCCGTCGTACACGCGCAGGTCCATCTCGCGCCGGCCTTCGGGGCCTTCGAACACGGCCTTGCGCGGATCCAGCGCGCTCAGGCGCCAGGCCGGATGCGATTCCGGCACTTCGCCCAACTTGACCCGCACCGACTCGCTGCCGTCGGCCGGCTGCAGGATCGCCATCTTCAAATCCGGCGTGATCAGCACGCTGGTCAGCACGTAGTCGAAGGTGTTGGCCTGCGCGGTCTCGTCGCCCTTGCCCTGGACGAAGAACGCGCGCGGCCGGCGATCGTCCATCAACAGCGGACGCGCGGCGATTTCGCCGTACTGGGTGAGCGGACCGATACGCGGCTTGGCCGGCGCGCGCGACTGCGGCAGCGCCTGAACCAGGCTGGCATCGTCGTCCAACAGCCGGGTCTGGCGCCCCATGCCGGCCAGGGCCAGCAGCCAGGCCAGCACGGCCCAGCCGGCCACCGTGGCCAGCAACCAGGTACGGGGGCTGGCGGCGTCAAGACGCATCGGCGGCCCCCGGAATGTTGGCCTTGGGCGCGGGCGTCGCGGCCGCGGGGCCGGGGCGCAGATAGCCGTAGAGGTCGAAGCTCACGTCGATGCCGCCGTCGGACGAGGGCCGGCCGGTGCCGGGCACGAAATAGCCGCGCGCCGACAGCAAATTGAGATTGCCCACGAACAAACGCGGCGAACCGGTCTCCAGCGAATGCAGCACGGCCGCGGTCTCGCCGGTGCCGCAACGCAGGCGCACCTGCACGACCACGCGCGCGTATTTGTCGCGGCGACTGTTGTCGGCCAGCGGCGAGCGGTTGTCGATGCGGCAGCTGCGGTTGCCCGGGCTGGCCTGGGCGACTACGTTCTCCAGGCGCTGCACCAGGGACGCGCTGGCCAGTTCGGCCGAGGCCTCGGGCAGGAAGCCCGGCAGCCCGGCCTGTTGCTGGCGCACTTGCTGCAAACGCTGCTGCACCTGCGGCGCCTGCTGCAACTGCATGCGCTGGCGCAGCTCGCGCTCCTTCAGGTCTTCCAGGCGTTCGTTGGCTTCCAGCATCGGCACTGTCCACCACGGGTGCACCAGCACCGCGTAGGCCAGCGCGAGCGCGGCCAACAGCAGGCCCAGCGCCGCCCAGCGGTCGCGTTCGATGCCGCCGATCTTCAACTCATTGGCCACGGGCGGCCTCCGCTCGCGGCGGACCGATCTCGGCGGTCAGGGTGAAACGGTCGCGGCCGCTGGTGGGGTCGGGCTGGACCGCGCCGGTCAAGGCCGGCGAGCGCCACAGCTGGGTGCCCTGCAGGCGCGCGATCAAGGAAGAGGCTTCGCGGCTGAGGCCGATCAGCAACAGGCTGTTGTCCTCGATCGCGAGTTTTTCCAGGTAGGTGCTGTCGGGCAGGCGCTTGCTGAGTTCGTCGATCAGTTCGATCGTGCTCGGACGCTCGGCGCGGGTGCGATCGAGGAAGGCCTGGCCTTCGATCAGTCCGATCAGTTCCTGGCGCTGCGCGGCGGCGTTGCGCGCGGCGACGGCGTGGCTGGCGATGGTCTGCTCCAGGGCGTCGGCGGCGCTGCGGCGGTTGGCCAGCAGCTGCCACATGGTCGCGGCGATCGCGACCAGCGCGACCGCGGCCAGGGCCAGGTTCCACAGCCGGAACGGATCGCTGTGGCTGCGGCGCTGCGCGGGCGGCAACAGGTTCACGGCCAGCGGCATGCCGTCGGCGCCGGCGACGTCGACACCGGCCAGGCTGTCGGCGAGCGGACCGATCGCCGCCAGTTGCGTGGTCAGGGCCTGGCGCGGCACCGCCACCAGTTCGGCGTCGAGCTGGCCGTCGGCATCGCGGCGCGCGAGCACGCGCGCGTCGAACGCGACCGCGTCGGCGGTGAAGGGGGTTTGGCGGTCGATCTCGAAACCGACCACGTCGCGCAGGCGCTCGGCCGCGGCGGCCGGCAAGGCCAGGCGACGGCGCAGGCTGCTCGCGGCCGGCAGCAGCAGCCAGCGCGGCAGATCCGCCAGACCGGACGGCAGCAGCGGCGCCAGCGGATCGCTGGTGTGGGCGACCACCGCGTTCGGTCCGGCAAGCGCGGCCAGTTCGGCGGCGGCGGGGTCGGCGTAGCCCGCCAGCCCGGGCAGCACGCCCAGTTCGCGCAGTTCGGCGCCGCGTTGCAGCCGCAGCGACACGGCATCGCCCTGCACCTGCAGCAGCAAGCGGCCGCGGTCCATGCCCAGGGCCTGGCGCGCGCGCAGCGGTAGCCAGGCCGCGAGATTGCGCCCCCACCACGACAGGAAGCCGCCCGCGCCCGGCATCACGCGGCTGCCCAGACGTCGTAACGGATTGTCCGTCTGCCAGCTTCCCGGCCGGCTTTCCACTTGCGAATTCATCGTGGCGAAGCTCCCTCCTCCCAACGCAACGGTGTATAGGCCATGCCTGGCACGGCACCGCCTCCCGCGCGCACGACTACTCGCAACACCGACTCGCGGCCATCGGAGAGCCGCGCGCGGCTGTCGATACTATAGGTGCCACTGCCTTCGCCGACGAGACCGGGCAATTGCCCGGGCGCCCCCCCACCCGGCATCGGTGTGCCATCGGGGTTACGGCGGCCACGCTGGGCCACCACATCGGCACCGTTCAGCCCCATCGCATCCAGCACCGGTGCCGCAGCGAACGCGGGATCGGGCTGGGCGCGGCCACTGTAGACGGTCAGGTAAGGCTCGAGCTTGGCATACAGCGCGGGCGTAAAGCCCAGGATCTGCTCGACCTCGGCCACACTTTCGAACTCCGCGTCCTTGGCGCCGTAGGGCAGGCCCGCGGAGGCGTAGTCCGGATCCTCGGCGCCGCCGGCGATCTGGGTCAGCGGATCGGGATCGCGCCAGTCGGCGATCGCGGAGGCCAGACGCGCCGCGTCGGCCTGTTGTTCGATGCCGCCGACGCCCTGGATCAGCGCGGTCAGCAGGGCCGGATCGGCCTGATTGAGATCGACCTTGCCGTTCTCGTCGATCAGCTTCACTTCCACTTCGGCGCCGCCATACGACCAGCGATAGGCCGTGCCGTCCGGCCGCCATTGCAGACGCGGATCGGTCTGGCCGACCCGGGTCAGCGCAAATTCCATGCCTGCACGCGCTGCGTTTTGCGCGACCAAACCGCGCATCAGGACGCGGCCCTGCAGATTCTCGACCCGTGCCGACAGCGCGAACGCGCCGATCAAGGCGGTCAGCATCGCGATCAGCCACAGCACCAGCAGCAGCGCGGCGCCGCGAGCGTGACGGTGGGCGCGGATGCCGGGCGCGCTCATATCGTCCCCGGCACGACGCCGCGCGCGACGCTGGCGGCCAGCGGCAGCGATACCACCAGCGGCGGCCAGTCGCGGCCGTCGATATCGGTCAGGGTGACTTCGACCATCAGCGGCAATTGCTCCACCGCCTGCCAACGCTCCTGCCAGTCGCCGAGCTTGCCGGTCTCGTCCAGGGCGCGGTAGCGGAAGCGCGCCGACTTCAGGCCTTCGACCAAAAGTTCCGGCGGACGCTCCTGTTCCTCCTCGATGGTCTGGCCGGCCAGCACCATCGACAGCGACAGCATGATGCGCGCCTGGTCGCCGTCGGATTCGATCGCGAAATCGTGCAGGTAGGGACCGCCGCGGCCGAGGTAGTCCGGCAGGTCGGCGACGAAACGCAGGCGGTCGGGCTCGCCGATGAAGCGCTGCGGCAGGGCGCTGGCCTGGTCGAAGCCGAACGCGACCGGCCGGGTCGCGATCAGACGCTTGCGCAGGAAGCCTTCGACCGCGCGCTGGCGCTCGTTGCGCTGGGCCATGGCCTCGCCGCGCGTCGCGGTCTGGGTGGCGGCCGACAGCGTCGCGAAAGCCAGGGCCACGCCCGCGGCCAACAGCACGGTCGCGAGCAGGATCTCGATCAGGGTGAAGCCGGCGGCGGCGCGACGCGCGCGCATCATGGCAGCACCGCTTCGGTGCCCGGCAAGGCGCTGCGCAGGCTGCGCAACTGGAAGCGCTGCGCGGGCCCACCGTCGCCCCACTCCACCGCCAGGGTGATTTCGAACAACTGCGGACCGTTCACATCGAGCGGTTGCGCGACCGCGGCCACGGCGCGGTCGCGCCACGGCGCCACGCCCAGGGTCCAGCGGTAGCGGCCTTCCTCGAAATCGCCGCTTTGCTGGCCCGGCGTGAGCGGCTCGGCCACACCGACCTGGTCCAGCAGCGACTGCGCGTACAAGCTCGCGCGCCCGGCGTCGCCGGCCCAGCGCACCTGCCGCGCCGAGCCCGACAGCGTGCCCAGCAGCAGGGTCATCGCCAGCGCCAGCAGCGCGAACGCGATGATGACTTCGATCAGGGTGTAACCACGGGCCGCGCGCGGCGCGCGCCAGCCGGACCGACGCGGCGACGCGCTCATCGGCGCGCCTCCACGCGTTTGAGCCGCACTTCGCCGGTGAGCCAGGCGACATCGATGTTCCAGCCCGCGCGCTTGGCGCTGAGCTGGATGCGCCCGCCGGTGGAGGCGCCGTCGTTGAAGAACACGATCGCGCCCTGGCCTTCGGCGGGCTGGGTCTGACGCGCGCCGACGAAGGACAGTTTCAAGGACTTCGGAATCTCGCCCGCGCGCCCGTTCGCGCCGCTCCAGGTATGCGCGCCCGGATCGATGGTGAAGGTCTGCTTGCGGCCGGTGGCGATCGCCTGGGTGCGGGTGTAACGCAGTTGCGCGGCGAGTTCCTTGGCGTTGCTGCGCAGCTGCATGCCGGCGATGCCGCCGGTGAACGCGAACGCGGCCAGCAAACCGATCGCCGCGATCAGCGCGATCACCAACAGCATTTCCAATAACGTGAAACCGCGTACGAGGCGAGGCGAGGCGACAGCCGCCCGCGCCGCGGCATAGCCCCGGTGGCCCCTTACGGGAGCGCAAGGGCGTTGCCGCGACTGCCTCATGCGCGGCTTACTCGTACTTGACGTCGCCGTCGACGCTGGTGCCGCCGGGCTTGCCGTCCTTGCCCAGGATCACCACGTCGAAATCGCGGCCTTCGCCGGGCGAGCGGTACTCGATCGGGTGGCCCCAGGGATCCTTGAGGTCGGTGTCCTTGACGTAGGGGCCGAGCCAGCCGCTGGCGTCCGAGGGCGCCTTGACCAGCTCGTCCAGCGAGCCCGGCAGGCGGCCGGTGTCCATCTGGAAGGACTCGATCTTGCCGGCCAGGGTCTGCACCTGGGTCTTGGCGAGCTTGAACTTGGCGTTGTCGTTGGCGCCGAATACCTTGGTCCCGACCACCGTCATCACCGCGCCGATCAGCACGATCACGATGATGATTTCGATCAGGCTCATGCCGCGCTGCAGGGCGGCGGACGGGCGGCGCAGGGAACGGGGATTTCGCATTTCGTTCATCCGTAAGTGGTTGGGTACACAGAAGAGGCGATCCTGCCAGGGACGATCCCGCTGCCCCCGCGACTCGGTTCGACCGCCGCGTGCCGGAACGGTTCCGGAGCGGCGTGGTCCAGCTCGATTCTGTGCCGCGATCCCGACGCCGGTGCAAGCGCGCGGGAAGCGGTACAGCTTGCGTTCAAAACGGCGGAAGCGCGCCGATCCGGACCGCCGGGCGCCAGCCTGAACAGGGAACCGTGTCGCAGTTTTGTCGCCCCGCGCTCAGCCGATCGCATTGGTCAGATCGTACAGCGGCGTCAAAACGGCCAGCACCACCGTACCGACCACGCCGGCCAGGACCACGGTGATCACCGGCACCATCGCCGCCAGCATGCGGTCCAGGGCCAGGCTGGTTTCGTGCTCGAAGGTCTCGGCGGTCTTGACCAGCATGGTGTCCAGCGCGCCCGACTCCTCGCCGACCTGGATCATCTGCAGGGCCAGGCGCGGGAAGCGCTTGCCCTTGCCCAGCGCGGTCGACAGGGCGACGCCGTTCTTGACCTCTTCGGCCGCGGCCTCGACATCGGCGGCCAACACCCGGTTGTCCATCACGTTGCGGCCGATGCCCAGCGCGGTCATCAGCGGCACGCCGTTGCGCACCAGCGTGCCCAAAGTGCGCGCCAAACGTGCAGTTTCGATCTTGGCGACCAGCGCCCCGGCGAACTTGCGCTTAAGCAGCCAGCCGTCCAGCGCCTCGCGGAACACCGGGTCGCGACGCTTGCGGTCGAACCACCAGAACGCCACCGCCGGCGTGGCCACCAGCAGGAACCACCAGTCGCGCACGAACAGACCGATGCTGAGCACGATCTTGGTGAAGAACGGCAACGGCGCGTCCAGGCTCTCGTACATGACCGCGAACTGCGGCACCACGTAACCCAGCAGGAACAACAGGCTGGCGCCGACCATCACCACCAGGATCGCCGGGTAGATCAGGGCGTTGATCACGCGGCCCTGCAGCGCGCGGCTGCGCTCCAGATAGTCGGCCAGGCGCGCCAGGGTCTCGTGCATGCTGCCGCCGGCTTCGCCGGCGCGCACCATGTTGATGTACAGGCGCGAGAAGGTGCCGTGCTGGCGCTCCAGGGCCGTCGACAGCGAGGCGCCGCCGCGCACCGCGTCGCGCACGTCGGTGACGGTGCGCTTGGCCGCCTCGTCCTCGGGCAGTTCCAGCAGGATGGTCAGCGCGCGATCCAGCGGCTGGCCGGCGCCCAGCAGGGTCGCCAACTGCTGGGTGAACTGGACCAGGCGCGCGCCCGCAAACGGCTTGGGCTTGAACAGGCCCTTCCATACCGAAGCGCCGCTGGCCTCGCTGGCCAGCTTGGCCTCGACTGGGAGATGACCCTGCTCCTGCAGGCGCTGCACGACCTCGGCGTTGCTGACCGCCTCCATCTGGCCGTCCAGCATTTCGCCGCGGGCGTTGAGGGCTTTGTAGTGGTACAGGGCCATCGGCGGCTCAGTCGCAGGCCATGCGGTCGGCCGGCACCACACGCGGGTTGCCCAGCGCGAAGGCGCGAATCGGGCGCGACCACATCTCGAAACTGGAAATGCCCGGCGTGACCGCGCAGGAGCTGGTGTACTCGAAGCGCTCGCCGTCGGAGGAGATGTAGAGATCGAACTTGATCGCGACCGCCAGGTCGTGACGGATCGTCAGCATGGTCTCGCCGCCGTCGGCGCCGCCGCTGGCGGTGACGTTGGCCTGGGCCGCGTCGCTGACCACCGTGCTGCTGGCCTTGCCGTCGGCCACGTCCACCTTCAGGGTCAACGGCGGCTGGCCCTTGCCGACCGCGAAGCCGGCTGGCAGCGCGTCCTTGCTCAGCGACTTGGCGGGCGCCTTGCCCGCCGCATGCACGACGCCGGCCATGGCCAGCGCGGCCGCCAGCGCACACAGGCCCGATATCCTTACCGTTGCGTTACTCATACGCCCTGCCCCTATGGTGGTGGCGCGCGGCCGCGACGCGATCACGCGTCCTCGGTCACGCGCAGTACTTCTTCGATCGTGGTGTGCCCGGCCAGGGCCTTGACGATGCCGTCCTCGTACATGGTGCGCATGCCGGCGTCGCGCGCGATCTGCTCGATCTCGCCCATGCCCGCATGGCGCATCACCGCACGCCGCAGCTCGTCGTTCATGACCAGGAATTCCATGATCGTGGTGCGGCCGTGGTAACCGGTCGGCGCCAGCGCCGACCCGCGCGGGCGATACAGGAAGATCTCGCCCTGCGGCTGGTAACGGCGCAGATGGAACTTGTCGATCTCCTCCGGCGAGGCGGGATACTTCTCGGCGTGGGTCGGCTCCAGGCGGCGCACCAGGCGCTGGGCCAGGATGCCGTTGATGGTCGAGGTCAGCAGGTAGTCCTCTACGCCCATGTCGAGCAAGCGGGTGACGCCGCCGGCCGCGTTGTTGGTGTGCAGCGTGCTCAGCACCAGGTGGCCGGTCAGCGCGGACTGGATCGCGATGCGCGCGGTCTCCAGATCGCGCATTTCGCCGATCATGATGATGTCCGGGTCCTGGCGCACGATCGAGCGCAGCGCATGCGAGAAATCCAGGCCGATCTGCGGCTTGGCCTGGATCTGGTTGATGCCCTCGATCTGGTACTCGACCGGGTCCTCGACGGTGATGATCTTGACGTCGCTGGTGTTGAGCTTGCTCAGCGCGGTGTACAGCGTGGTGGTCTTGCCCGAGCCGGTCGGGCCGGTCACCAGCAAGATGCCGTGCGGCTGGTCCAACACCTTTTGGAACTGCGGCAGGAACTCGTCGGTGAAGCCGAGCTTGTAGAAGTCGAACACCACCGTCTCGCGGTCCAGCAGTCGCATCACCACCGACTCGCCGTGCGCGGTCGGCACCGTGCTCACGCGCAGGTCCAGCTCCTTGCCCTGCACGCGCAGCATGATGCGGCCGTCCTGCGGCAGGCGGCGCTCGGCGATGTTGAGCTTGGCCATGATCTTGATGCGGCTGATCACCGCCGCGGTCAGATTGGCCGGCGGGCTCTCGCCCTCGGCCAGCACGCCGTCGACGCGGTAGCGCACTTTCAGGCGGTTCTCGAACGGCTCGATATGGATGTCCGACGCGCGCAGCTCGACCGCGCGCTGGATCACCAGGTTCACCAGCCGGATCACCGGCGCCTCGGAAGCGAGGTCGCGCAGGTGCTCGACGTCGTCCAGATCGCCCGAGCCCTCGCCCTCGGCGGTCTCCACGATCGCGCCCATCGCGCTGCGGCCCTGGCCGTGCCAGCGCTCGATCACGTCGCCGATCTCCGAGCGCAGCGCCACGTAAGGCCGGATGTCGCGCTGGGTCGCCAGGCGCAGCGCGTCCAGCGTGTAGACATCCTGCGGGTCGGCCATCAGCACCTCAACGGCCTGCTCGGTCTCGCGGACCGGGCAAACCGCGAACTGCTTCATGAATTTGAGTGTCAGGGCGACGCCTTCCGGAGGTAATTCCGGTGCGTCCTTGATGCTGACCAGGGGCAGGTCCAGCACCGCGGCCACGGTTTCGGCGTGGTCGCGCTCGGACACCAGGCCCAGCCGGGCCAGCAGCGCCAGCAAGCTGCCGCCGGTTTCCTCCTGCAGCCGGCGCGCGCGCGCCAGGTCCGGCTCCTTGAGCCGGCCCTTGGCCAGCAGGGCCTCGACGATGGCCGCGTCCACGGCGGCCTGCGGGCCTCCGGCCCCGGCCTCGGCGGCGGACAGCCCGGGTTCCGGAGCCACGGGCGATCCCATATTGGTGGCTACTGCGTTCACGTCACCCTCCTGCGCGTGAACGTTGGACTTTAGCAGTTTCAAAAGAAATGGCGACGCAGGGGCCGGGGAGGCCGGAACCGCAGCCACGACGGCCAGCAGCCTCCATCCGGTCAAAGATCGAGCATCCACAATGGATACAGACCTCAGGACACCCAACCATCTCGCTACACTTCGTAAACAGACCCTCACCTCCTTGGGGGTCAGGGGGTCACCCCTTTCTTTCGAAGGGAAAGCCGACGCCACCGTCGATTGAAAAACTCATCCTCTTTGTTACGTCGAACTTCAAGTTTGCGACAGGAACAACCCCAACAGAATACAGATTCTTTCCTGCGGCCAGAGCCGCAAACGAGGCTAGCGCCGCGTCTGAGCCCCGCTCCAAGGAATGAACCGCATATTCACTTGAATACTCGTCACGAGCCTCATCGAACACACAATCAAAGATCCAAAACACACCTCGGTGACTAGCTAAAATAAGCCGAGGGACATCGAAGAAATCCCGATAACGAACGATCTCAAACTGAAGGCGATCTGTACTTGTCACTTGATGCGATCTTCCCTTGGCACAGGATTCGGCTGACGAGGACCAAACGTCGTAGTTTTTCCACCCTCGATAACATTAACGTGCTTGCCATTTATTGTTCCCGAGCGCGTCGGCTCCGGCGCCACCTCTACCTTTCCTCCAGCCGCTCTAATTTCGCCCGCAGTGGAAGTGCTGATGGTTCCGTGGGGCACCCCAGCTGCAGCATCCGCGACGGTGTCGCCTTGAGAGCCTGAGATAAGCTCTCCTGGCTCTGGCATATCACCCACCCCGCCCCTCACTATAACGGTTCCGTCGGGAGCATCACCTGGCGCGTGCAAATCTCCTTGGCTGCCTCCCTCTGCGCTGGAACCACCCTCCATAGCTTGATTTGCCAGCCAGGTAATGCCCCCACCAATTGCTAGGCCCGCGATAGCAGAACCATATACAGCGGCTTTTCCTGGGGCCGCCGCATCTGATGGATCAGGAGTAGCCACATCCGTGCCTACGAAAACGAGAAACGCCCTCAGCGCTGTGAATTCTTGCCTTCCATCAGGGTCAACAAATCTGTAAGGATTGTTGTTTGCGTACTTATACCGATTGAAATTCCCTCCCGTCATAACATCAGCAGTAACCGGGTCAACACTCAGGAATCTTCCAAGGTTTTGATCGTAGTATCGCTGCTGCATGTAGGTCAGGCCGGTGGCGCCATCCATTACATGACCGGTGTAGCCCACACCGTTGTAGTTCGTCTTTCCGATTGCCGCGCCGTAGGGTTCCCAGTCGGTGCGATCGATGACCGCGCCTGCGGCATTGGTGACCGCGATCGGACTGCCCAACGCGTCGGTATGGTGGTACTTGACCTGACCGTTGCCCGCCGCGCGGTTCCATTCGATCGTCGCCAATAGACTGCCGTTCAAATAGACGTGCGGTACGGTGAGTTCGGGGCGACTGTCGTTCTGCGCCTCGGCGGTGTGATGGTCTTCGCTCATCACCATCTGGCCATCGAGGTTGTAGAACGATCGCGAGTACGTGGTGTCGGGGCGCCCGGTCGTAGCTACGCGCCGGCCCTGCGCGTCGTATAGGTAGGCCTCCTTGCCGACGACCGTGCGCAGACGGTTGCCGTAGTCGAACTGGTAGGCCTGGCCGTTCTTGTTCTCCAGATTGCCCTGCGGGTCGTAGCCCAGGCCCAGCACCGCCGCACCCGCGCTGTTTCGGATGTTGGTCAGGCGGTTACGATCATCGTAGTAGTAGGTAGCGTGATCCTTGACGCCGCCCAGGGTCCAGCTCTTGAGGTTGTCGAGCGGGTCGTAGGTGAAACGATGCCAACAATCGCCGAGGAAACTGCACGAACCCGCGGCGGTCAGACGGTCGCGATAGTCGTAGGTCATCCAACGGCTGTAGGTATCGCCGCGCACCCGATCCAGGATGCCGTTGACGTTGCCATTGGGGTCGTAGGTGTAGTCCAACCGAGCCACGCCCGCGTCGGCGCTGGAGCTAGGCAGCTGACGGGCATTCTGGGTCAGGGTGTGGACGACGCCATTACCGTAAGTGAACTGCTTGATCGCACCGTTGGGGTAGTAGCTGATACCAGTGGCGTGATTGCCCCAGTTCGAGCTCACGCTGACCGGCTGGCCCAGCGCGTTGTTGGCGTAGCTGATCGGTTGGCCGTCCGGCGTGGTGTATTGGCTGCGATTGCCGTAGGCGTCGTAAGCGTAGGCGATGAGGCCGGTGTAGTCGCCTGGCAGGGCCTGCGTTTCGGCAGTCAGCAGGCGGCGCTTGTTGTAGGCGTAGGTATTGACCACGACACCCAAACCCGGGCCGTCGTTGCTGGTGCTGATCTCCTTGGCCAAACCGTCGGGCGTATAGACCCAGGTTTGATTGCCGCGACCGTCAGGGAACACCAAGGTGTGCAAACGGTTGCGCTGATCGTAGCCGCGATCGACACGACGACCGGACGCATAGCCTTCGTTGGTATTGCAGTTGTTCTGGTCCGGAAGATCGAGACCGGCGGCCGACCAGGCCAGGTTGCCGGCCGCGTCGTAGCCCATGACTGTCGCGCCCGTTTCGGGCTCAATGACCTTGCACAACTGCTGATGCAGGTCGTAGACGTAGCGCCTAGCGACACCCGTCGGACCCGATGGCGGCTGCGAAACCGTGACGTTGGCGGTGGCCGATTGCACCGAGGCGCCAAGGTTGTCGTGCACGATCGCGTGCACGCTGTGCGAGCCCACGCCTACACCGGACCAGGTGTACTCGTAGGGCGCCACGGTATCGGTATTGACCAGCTGACTATCGGCATAGAACTCGACCCGGTTCACGCCATCCCAATCCGACGCATCCGCCCTCAGGACGAAGCTTGCGGGCAGATTCGCCTGGGCGCCGTTGGCGGGACTGGTCAGCGTGATGACGGGGCGGCCGTTGCCGACGATCCACATGCCTGCGGACGACGTCGACACGCCGCGCGTATCGAACGCACGCGCGACCAACGTGTGACCGCCCTCGGTGCCGACCCAATTCAATTCGTAGGGCGCGCTGATGTCTTCGCCCACCTTGACGCCGTCTATCAGGAACTCGACCCGCTGCACGCCGTCGTCGGTGTCGCTGGCGTTAGCCGCGAGCCGCACCGCGGCCCCGAGCTGGTAGACATAGCTGTGCCCGGGCGCGGTCAGACCAACCGTGGGCGCGCTGTTATTGGTTGGTACCGCAGCTACATCGACGGTCGCTAGCGTTAGATCGCCGCTCTTCAGGTAGAAGCGCCGACCGTTAGTGTCGATCCCGGCCAGCGCCGAGCCGTTCTGGCCCTGCGTCCACAGCGTCATGCCGCTGCCATTGGGCAACGAGTACCAGATCTGCGCACTAGGAGCGTTCGAGCTCCAGTTGATCGTCGACGTGCAGCTGCTGCCGCCCCAAGGGATGGTGCAAGTGCCCGGCGAAGCGGTGATGCTGCCGCCTAGCACATTGAATGCACGCCCCGCACTAACCGGGTCGATCCACTGCCGATTGCACATCTCGAACGAAGCATCGATGAAGTATCGACCCGGCGGCAGATTGTTGAGGGTATCGCCGTTGTTGATCGAGGTATCCAACCCCGGCCCGCTGACGAAAATATTGATGGGGCCGCAGCCCGAAGTCGCGTTCAGCAGTACCTTGACGTTGGCTGGTGCGGCGTAGTCGCGCTCAGGCGTTGCCGGATAGCTGAAGCTCAGCGTCGGCCCCGCCGCAGCGACAGCCAAGCCCGGCAGCAAGACCGCCACCAGCAGCCACAGCCACAACGCCATTCGCCGCGGCGCGCTCGTCGCCCACAGGGAACCCACCACATCACGTGTCTTGCGCATAAACCGACCTATGGGCCGAATCCGGCCTGCTGTCCCATGCCCCACCGCAACCCGCGCACACGCGCGGATCGCAATCCCCTATGCGAACGCCGGTTAACCCCCGGGACCGCGCACGATTTCCTTGGTATTGCCCAGCACGTCGCGAACGATGGTGGTGCGGGCCTTGTCGACGGTGTTCTCAGCGGCGTCGATCTGCCTCGGCGCGTCGTAACCCGGCGTCCCATAGACTTCGAACGTCTCGCTGGTGGCGATTCCGCGTGGGTCGGTGGTGCGACGCTTGAAACCGGCCAGGTAGTCGATCACCGTCGTCAGCGGCCCCTCTTCGCCGTCCTGTATCGTCCGCGTCGGCCGTCCGAGCGCATCGAACTGCGACACCATGCCTTTCAATGCGGGATTTGAGAACGTCGACTCACCATCGACCCGTGGATTGCGCATGTAGGAGGCGAACACTGTCCGCCCTTCGTCATCGTAGCGCTTGGCGCTCCAGCGCAGCGTGCCGGCAGGGTTAGCCATATCCTCTTCCTGCTCCACAACGGCACGCCACAAAGCGTCGAAATAGACGATTTTCTTTCGATTCCCAGTGGTCACCACCTGGCGCCAATGCCCGCCCTCCAGGCCGTACTCGGCCGTGGCTACGGGTTCGAAACGCAGCACCGTATCCAGCCACGCGACATTGTCGCCAGCCGGCTGCGTGACGCGCGTGATACGCCCCATGGAATCGTAGGAATAGCCCGTGGCATAACCATTTTCATCGGCAACCGATCCGACCCAGCCGTTTCCGTCCACGCCCACGAGCTTCTGCGTGCCGTCATGAAAACGTATCGTCTGCGGAATACCGCGCTTCCAATTGCTTACCGTCGTGGCCAAACCGCGTCCATCGACGACGCTGGCCAGCGTACCGTCGGCGTTGTAGGTCAGTCCCTGCTGCGGTTTTTCGTAGGCGAAGGTTTTCTTTGGCAATGCGGTAGCGGGGTCGTATTCGGTGCGCGAAGGAATAGCACCGGTGTTGAAGTTGGTCTGGCGCTCGACCTGGCCAATCACCCACTTCGCCTTGTCGTTGAGGTACTCGGTGATGTCGGTGCGGGTGTAGCCCAAAGTGTTCGACTGCCAAACGCGCTTCGTCTGGGCGAACTCGTCGAATGTCTCGTATGTCGTATCGAAGCGCACGCCGTCCTGCTGCACCGAGCTGAACACCGCCGGCCGCTGGCGTTCAGACGAGAAGGAGTCGAGGCGAATCTGCGGGCTTACGCCCATTCGGTCGGCGAACTCCTGATTCGGCGCCGCCGCATTGCTGAGGTAGGTGGTGGTCGAACTGCGAAGCAAGCTGCTGCCGGCGTAAACGTCGACCTTCAAAAGCTTGCCGTCGTTGTCGTTGTAGACCACGCCGTAGGTATTCACCGTGCGATCGCCGTCGGGATCGGTGACCGTGGTGGTCTTGGTGGTCGCGCAGCTCGGACACTCGCCTTCCCAGCTACCGATCGGAGTGGTGTAGCTGTAGCTCCAGACATGACCCGGCAGGCCCGGCCCGGTGACGCGCTTGGTCTGCAGGGCCAGCACGTCGAAGCGTGCCGGAATCATGGCGCTCAGCGTGTCATCGCCCGGCTCGAAATCGGGATCGGGACGCGGCCCCATGTTCGGCGGGAAGACGCAATCGAACGGCACGCCGTTTCGGCCATGGCGCACCGTCTGGAACACGAACTCGCCACTGGCGCCGGACGGATGCCGGATGGTCGCGGTACGTGTCAGCGGCCTGAGTTTGCGCATCCAGGAGCAATACAGCGCCTTGTCCTGCAGAGGCACGCGACGGCCGTCGGTCATGGTTTCTTCGTCGATCTCGTAGTACGGGCTTCCCCAAAGCGCGGCGAAATTGATCGCCCACTGGCTGCTGTCGGGCAGCGTCACCGCCGTGAGCTGCGAGTACGGCGAATAGCCATAGCTCCATTCGCGCCCGGTGTTGGTCGCCACCTTGGTGACCCGGTCGTAGCCGTTGACGTTCTCCCAGCTCAAGCTGAGCTGACGGCCGTCGCTGGAGGTGATCGACAGCAGTTTGGCGCCGCTCCAGGCGTAGGCGACCCAGTTACCGAATCGATCCTCGATCCGCGTCGGATACAGGCGTATCTCGTCGCGCGGCACCGGGCGCTGAACCACGACGCCCTGGCTGACCACCGGCTTCAACAGATCGTCGGAAGGACGCGCCACCATCCAGTCGAAACGGTAGCGGGTACCGTCAGGCGAACGCGCCATAAAGCCCTCGCCCGCCTGTCCGCTCTGCAGGCTCGACACGCAGGACAGGTGCCAATGCTTGTTGGTGACCCAGGGGTACACGCCGCCGTCGGTGGGGCGCGGTCGCGTCTCCGCGGTCGCGATCAGCAGTTCCTGGCTTCCGCCAGGAACCGACATGTTGTAGCCGCTCCAGTATTCCCAGGGCTGCACCGCCGGCGCACTCGTAGGCGTCGAACTCTGCACTTTGACCAAGGGTGGCCGCGCCGTTTCCGGGCTGGTGGGGAACGAACAGCGATTGGCGCTGGCAGTGGCGGCCGAGGTTCCCAACACCCAGCCTTCGGCGCGGCTGAAGTTGCCGCTGATATACGGAACGTCCCAATCCCAATCTCCGAATGGGCGGCTGCGCGCGTCGGTCGCGGAAGAGAAACGCCGCCCCAGCGCGACTGGAATCGGAAAGTTGCCGGGGATCGACACGTCCACGGTCGCGAACGAAGTCGCGCCCGTGTACAGGTTCACCGAATCGCCGAACAAGGTCGGGCCCTCGGACTTGATGGTCTGCGCCGACTTGATGAGCTTGTCGTATTCCTCCCACGGCGCCTTCTGCGCGCAAACCGCGCAGGACGTAAGCGTGAGCAATGCACCGATCAGATATCGCACGGTCTTCCCCTCGACCCAGGACCAGAGGCCCGATGTGAGACCGGTATGAACTCCCGGTCGTGTCGATGCATTGTCGGACCGAAGAACGCGCGAATGCGTTCGCTTCGGCGCAGTGGGCGCACGCCTGATCGCAGGATCGCAGCCGAGTGGAAAAGGCTGTCAATCGGATGTTCGTGGTGAAACTCCGTGCATGCGCATGCGCGATCACGCCTTAGCGCAATGCGAGCACGGCTCGGCGCAGATCCGAACGCTATGCCGTCGAATCGAGCGCAATTCAGCGGTTCTATCGCCGTCGCAAGCGGCGTGCGCGCACCAAGCCGGCCATGCGAAATTCGCCGCTTTTTATGCGTGCCAACTGGCACAAAAAAAGGGCGCCCTTGCGGACGCCCTTCTTCAATGCCTCGCTCGCTGCGGCGCCAAGACTTACCCCACCCACACCCGCGCATTGCGGAACATGCGCATCCACGGCGAGTCGCCGCTCCAGTCGCGCGGGGCCCAGCTCAAGTTGGCGCTGCGCAAGGTGCGTTCGGGGTGCGGCATCAGGATGGTGGCGCGGCCGTCGCGCGAGGTCAGGCCGGCGATGCCGTCGGGCGAGCCGTTCGGATTGAGCGGGTAGCGTTCGGCGACGCGGCCTTCGCCGTCGATGTAACGCAACGAGATGTCCGCCGCGCTCTGGTCGAGGTTGTTATCGAAGCTGGCGCGGCCTTCGCCGTGCGCCACCGACACCGGGATGCGCGAGCCGGCCATGCCACGGAAGAACAGCGACGGCGACTCGCCCACTTCGAGCAGGCCCAGACGCGCTTCGAACTGTTCGCTGCGGTTGCGCAGGAAGCGCGGCCAGTGCTCGGCGCCCGGGATGATCGGCTTGAGCTGGGCTAGCATCTGGCAACCGTTGCACACGCCCAGCGAGAAGCTGTCCTCGCGCGCGAAGAAGGCCGCGAACGCGTCGCGCAGGGCGCTGCGCTCGAGCACGCTGGTGGCCCAGCCGCGGCCCGCGCCGAGCACGTCGCCGTAGCTGAAACCGCCGCAGGCCGCGAAGCCCTTGTAGTCCTGCAGCGAGACGCGGCCGGCGATCAGGTCGCTCATGTGCACATCGAAGGCTTCGAAGCCGGCGCGGTCGAACGCGGCCGCCATTTCGATCTGGCCGTTGACGCCCTGCTCGCGCAGGATCGCGACCTTGGGACGCGCGCCCAGGTTCACGAACGGCGCAGCGACATCGTCGGCGGGGTCGAAGGTGAGCTTGGGCTTCAGGCCCGGCGCGGCGAAGTCGCGCGCGATCGCGCGCTCCTCATCGGCGCAATCGGGGTTATCGCGCAGCTTCTGCATGGCGTGGCTGACCGACCACCAGGCATCGAACAGCTCGTCCCAACGCCACTCGGCCAGGGTTGCGCCATCCTCGCGCACGCGCACCGCGGGTGCGGCCGCCGCGCCTTCTACGCGGCTCAGCACCGGTTTGGCGATGCGCTGAGCGCAGTCGATCAGGCCATGGCGCGCGACCAGGTCGGCGAATTCGGCGCGGTCCTCGTCGGCGATCTGCACGATCGCGCCGAGTTCCTCGTTGAACAGGGTGCGGAACGGATCCTCGCCCCAGCCGTCCAGACTGATATCCAGGCCCAGGCGCGAGCAGAACGCCATTTCGCACAGCGCGGTGAACGCGCCGCCGTCGCTGCGATCGTGGTAGGCCAGCAGCAGGCCGGCTTCGCGCGCGTCGCGGATGAGTTCGAAGAAATCGCGCAGGCGCTGCGGGTGGTCGAGATCGGGCACGCCCAGGTCGTCGCGGTCGCCATCGGCGGACAGCGCGGCGAACGCGGGCAGACCGCCGGCCTCGGCCGGTCCGGTCGCCTGCGGATGGCATTGCGCGAGCACCGAGCCGCCCAGACGCTGCTTACCCGCGCCCAAGCCGATCAGCCACAGCTCGCTGTCGGGCTCGCGGGCGAGCAGCGGGGTGAGTTGCTGGCGCACATCGACCACGGGCGCGAACGCGCTCACGATCAGCGACACCGGCGACACCGACTTGTGGGCGACGCCGTCGGCCTGCCATTGCGCCTGCATCGACAGCGAGTCCTTGCCGACCGGAATGCTCAGCTCGAGCTCCGGGCACAGCTCCAGGCCGACCGCCTTGACCGCGTCGAACAGCAGCGCGTCCTCGCCCGGGTGACCGGCCGCCGCCATCCAATTGGCCGACAGCTTGATCCGGTTCAAGGATTCCACCGGCGCGGCGCACAGGTTGGTGATCGCTTCGCCCACCGCCATGCGCGCGGCCGCGGCCGCATCCAGCAGGGCCAGCGGGGTGCGCTCGCCGATCGCCATGGCTTCGCCGACATAGCCTTCGAAGCCCGACAGCGTGATCGCGCAATCGGCCAGCGGCAGCTGCCAGGGGCCGATCATCTGATCGCGTGCGGTCAGGCCACCGACGCTGCGGTCGCCGATGGTGACCAGGAATTGCTTGGAGGCGACGGTGGGATGCGCGAGCACGCGCAGCGCGGCCTGATGCAGGTCCAGGCCGTTCCAGTTCAGCGCCGGCCACGGCGCGGTCGGCGGACGCCGGGTGTCACGGTGCATCTTCGGCGGCTTGCCGAACAGCAGGTCCATGGGCAGGTCGATCGGCCACTGCTGAGAGTCGCCGCCAACGCCTTGCCGCGTGCCCTCTTCCGCCCTGCGGGCACCTTCTCCCGCAGGCGGGAGAAGGGAATCCGCAACGCCGTAGACGGATTCGACGGTCGCGCCATACCCCACCACCAGGCGCTCTTCCGCGGTCGCGTAACCGACCACCGCGAACGGGCAGCGCTCGCGTTCGCAGATCGCGGCGAAGTCGGCGACGCGGTCGGCCGGCAGGCCGAGCACGTAGCGCTCCTGCGATTCGTTGCACCACAGCTGCATCGGCGACAGCGAGGGATCGTCGCTGGGCACGCGCGCCAGATCGATCACGCCGCCGAGGTTGGAGTCGTGCAGCAATTCGGGGATCGCGTTGGACAAACCGCCGGCGCCGACGTCGTGGGCGCTGTCGATAGGATTGTCCGCGCCGAGCGCGACGCAGCGGTCGATCACTTCCTGGCAGCGGCGCTCCATTTCCGGGTTGTCGCGCTGGACGCTCGCGAAATCCAGGTCCTCGGCGCTGTCGCCGGATGCGACCGAACTGGCGGCGCCGCCGCCCAGGCCGATCAGCATGGCCGGACCGCCGAGCACGATCACGGCGTGACCGGGCTTGAGGCCGAGCTTGGCGACCTGGATGCGGTCCATCGCGCCGAGACCGCCGGCGAGCATGATCGGCTTGTCGTAGGCGCGCGCATGCGCGCCCTCGGCGAGCTCGAAGCTACGGAAATAGCCGACCAGATTCGGACGGCCGAACTCGTTGTTGAACGCGGCCGCGCCGATCGGGCCGTCGAGCATGATCTCCAGCGCCGGCGCCATGCGCGGGTTCAAGGCGCGCTCGCCCTCCCAAGGCTGCGGCAGGGTCGGAATGCGCAGGTGCGAGACGCTGAAACCGCACAGGCCGGCCTTGGGGCGGCCGCCGCGGCCGGTCGCGCCTTCGTCGCGGATCTCGCCGCCGTTGCCGGTGCTGGCGCCCGGGAACGGCGCGATCGCGGTCGGGTGATTGTGGGTTTCGACCTTGATGCAGAACGCCGACGGCGTTTCCGCTTCGGCCGCGTAGGCCTGGCTGCCCGGCTGCGGGCGGAAACGCCGGCTCGGATAGCCCTCCACCACGGCCGCGTTGTCGCTGTACGCCGATAGAGTGTTTTCCGGCGTCTGCGCGTGGGTGTGCTTGATCATCTTGAACAGCGAGCTGGTCTGCTCGCGGCCGTCGATGGTCCAGGAGGCGTTGAAGATCTTGTGCCGGCAGTGCTCGGAATTGGCCTGCGCGAACATCATCAGTTCGACGTCGGACGGGGCGCGGCCGAGCGCGGCATAGCGTTCGCGCAGGTAGGCGATCTCGTCCTCGGCCAGGGCCAGGCCGAGGCGGACGTTGGCGCTCTCCAGGCCGTCCAGCGGGATGCGTTCGAGTTCGCCGCGCTCCGGCACCGCGAACAGCGCCGCGGCGTCGTCGCGCGCATCCAGCAGCGACTGCGTCATCGGATCGTGCAGGGCCTTGGCCAGCGCGCCTTGGATGGCGGCATCGGCCGGCCAGCCGGCGAGGTCGTAGCGGGTGCCGCGCTCCACGCGCGCGACCGGCTGCCCGGCGCCGCGCAGCAGTTCGGTGGCCTTGCTGGCCCAGGGCGACAGCGTGCCCAGGCGCGGGGTCACGTAGCGCGAGACCGCGCCGGCTTCGCGCGCGGCGGCGTCCGGCTCGGCCTGCAGGATACGGCGCAGGGTGTCGCCATCCGGCTGCGCGCCCACGTCGGGCCGGACCCAATACACGGGCCAGGCGTCGATCAGGCGGACTTCGGGGTGAATGGCTTGCAGGCGGGCTTGGAGCCGTTCGCGGCGGAACGGAGACAGGGCCGAAAGGCCCTCGAGGACGATCATGTCCGGGGAACCGTGCAACGTCGGGCCCGGTATTGTATCCAAGCGCCCGCACCCGCGCCGTTTTCCGTGCACACGGCCCGCCGCGGCAAGCCCGGCGGGCCTGGGCGGGGCCCGGAAACGACGATGCCGCCTCGCGGCGGCATCGTCAGTGGCGCCCGGCCGGGTCGGCCGGGGCGACGGGACTCAGGCCCCGCCGGCCGTGGCCGCCGCGGGTACGGCGTCGACCGGGCCGGTCGCGGCCGGCTTGGCGCTGCCGTCCGTGGCCAGCTTGTCCAGGGTTTCGCGCAGCGCCGCCGGCGGCACGTAGCCGCCGAGCTGGGTGCCGTCGGCCGCCAGGATCATCGGCGTGCCGGTCAGGCCCACGCGCTGGCCCACGTCGTACTGCTGGTTGATGCTGTTCTTGCAGTTCTTGTTCGGCACCGCGTGGTCGGCCTTGGCGTCGGTCAGGGCCTTGCGACGATCCGGCGCGCACCACACCGACACCATCTTGTTGTAGTCCTGGCTGCCGATGCCGGCGCGCGGGAACGCGAGGTACTCGATCGCGATGCCCTGGCGGTTGTACTCGGCGATTTCGCTGTGCAGCTTGCGGCAGTAGCCGCATTCGACGTCGGTGAACACCGACACCGTGTACTTGGGATTGGCCGGCGCGAACACGATGCGCTCGCTGGCCGGGATCGCCTTCAACGCCTCTTTGCGCATGCCGGCCAAAGCCACTTCGCTGAGGTTCTTCTTGGCGGTGGTGTCGAACAGCGCGCCGCCGGAGCCCGGCAGGAACAGGTAGCGACCGTCGTCGCTGACGTAGACCACCTGGCCGGCGACGATCGCCTCGCGGAAGCCCGGGATCGGCGCGGCGCCGACGCGCTCGACGGTGACGCGCGAGTTGAGCACGCGGATGGCTTCGATCGCGCGCGCGTCCGGCGTGCCGGCGGCGGCCTTGGCCTCGGCAGGCTTGGCGCTGGCGGCGGCCGGGGTTTTAGCGGCATCGGCGGCGGGCTTGGGGGCCTCGGCGCAGGCCGACAGGCTGAGCGCTCCGAGCACGGCGAATAGGGCGTACTTCATCGATCGGGTCCTTGGCTGGTTCACCGAGCGTTTGGACCGCGCGGGGAAGGTGTGGTTCAACGATTGTCGCACGGGGCGCGGGACGGGGTCGGCCGGGGGGGGCCGGACCGGTGGCGCTAGCGCGACGGGGTTGGCGTTTTCGGGAACTGGGGAGTACGGGAATCGGGGCTGGAAACGGCCGGACCAGGTTGAATGGCGGTTCACCCTCGAGGGTGATGCTTGGCGTGCAACTGCTTGAGCTGCTCGCGCGCGACCAGAGTGTAGATCTGGGTGGTCGACAGCGAGCTGTGGCCCAACAGCATCTGCAATGCGCGCAGATCGGCGCCGTGATTGAGCAGGTGGGTGGCGAAGCTGTGGCGCAGGCCGTGCGGGCTGATCCGGGCCGGGTCGATGCCGGCGACCGCGGCGTAGCGTTTGACCAGGCCCCAGAACTGCTGGCGGGTCAGCGCCCTTTCCTCGCCGGCACCGCCGACGAACAGGGGCTTCAGCGCCTGCTTGCCGGCCAGCAGCGGACGCGACTGCGCCAGATAGCGCTCCAACCAGTGCTGGGCCTCTTCGCCCAGCGGCACCAGGCGTTCCTTGCCGCCCTTGCCGGTCACGCGCAGCACGCCCTGACGCAGGTTGACCGCGGTCGCGGCCAGGTTGACCAGCTCGCTCACGCGCAAGCCGGCGGCGTACATCAGTTCCAGCATGGCGCGGTCGCGCAGGCCCAGCGGCGTGTCGACCTCGGGCGCGGCCAGCAGCGCCTCGATCTGGCTTTCCGCCAGCGCCTTGGGCAGCGAACGCGGCAGCCGCGGCGGCTCCAGCAGGGCGGTGGGATCGTCGGCGCGCTCGCCACGACGCAGGCGCAGCGCGTAGAAGGCCCGCAGCGCCGACAACAGGCGCGCGTTGCTGCGCGGCGAATAGCCTTCCTTGGTGCGCCAGGCCAAGTAATCGAACAAGCCCGCGCGATCGGCGCCGGCCAGGCCGCCGTCGCGGCCGCCGCGCCAGCGCGCCAGGCCTTCGAGGTCGCGCCGGTAGCTGTCCAGGGTCTGCTGAGCCAGGCCGCTCTCGGCCCAGATCGCATCCAGGAACACGCGGATCGCGGCCTCGTCGGCGTCCGGCAGCGGCGGCAGCGACATCGCCAGGCTGCGGCGTTCGGCGGGCGTGGTCTTGCGGGATTTCGGCGACGTCATCGCGGCAGCGTCCCTCAGCCGGGCGCGGCGGCGCAAGCCCGGCGCGCGCCGGCGATCGCGCACGCGCGCATCGGCGGCGCTACGACCGCGCGCGCACGGCGGCTATCCTGTTGCGATGAGCACCGAACACACCGCCCCGGACACGCCTACCCGCCCCGCCCCTGTCTTGCTGTGGCGCTGGTTCGCGCTGTTCTACGATTTCTGGCCGGCGCTGGCGCTGTGGATGCTGGCCTCGGCCCTGTTCTCGGTCGGCTACACCGTGTCCGGGCACGACGTGCACGAGAACATCGCGCCGTTCAGCGCGCTGCAGTGGCTGCTGTGGCTGGTGTGCTGGCTGCTCACCGGCGCCTACGCGACGATCAGCTGGCGCCGCGGCGGCCAGACCCTGGGCATGCGGCCGTGGCGCCTGCGCCTGATCGGCGCCGACGGCGGCCGGCCGGGCTGGAAGGCCTTGTTGATTCGCTACGGCGTCGGCAGCGTATCGCTGCTGGCCGCCGGCCTGGGCTTCTGGTGGGCTTGGCTGGATCGCGACCGCCTGACCTGGCACGACCGCGCCAGCGGGACGCGGTTGATTCGGTTGCCGAAAAAATAGCTCGATCCGCGCGCATCGCCGCCGCCACGCGACGATGCGGTTCGCCTGCGGCTCACCGCATCCTACGAATACCGCCTTTCACGGAGCTGCAATTGCCGTTGCCGTTGCCGTTGCCGCGGCATTGAAATCCAAAGGCACCGCACTCACACGACCAGTCGTAGACCCGTAGGGCGGCGCGCAGGACGCGCGCCGTTTTTCGAATGGACAGGGATGTCCATTCGAAAAATCCCGGCGAAAGCCTCGAACTCGCAGGGGAGGGTTGGTCACGCTAGCCCTTCTCTTTGGTTACTTTCTCTTGGGCTAGCAAGAGAAAGTGACCCGCATGCGCAGCAGGCGGAAGCCCTTGACCTTCGGTCTGAAAAGACGAAACCAAAGCAATAGCAAATCCTCCCCAACCCTCCTTTGATAAAGGAGGGAGCTAGGAGCAAGAGAAAGTGACCCGCATGCGCAGCAGGCGGAAGCCTTTGATCTTCGTGACGAAGAGACTAGGCAAAAGCAAAGCCCCGAATCCCGACCTGAAGCCTAGCTTGCGCAGCAACCAGAGCTCGCGATCGCGGCTCACGCCGCTCCCACAGAAAGCCGCCTCGAATCGAAAATTACGATGCGGCCGGAGGTCGGGGCCGCGGCTTGCGCCGCTCCTACAGGGGCGCTGCGGTCAGCGCCCGGGCTTTAGCCCGAGCGCTTCTTGAACAGGAATGCCGACACCCCGACCATGATCACCGTGGGCATCAGATAAGCCAGGCGGAAATCGAACTTGTACACGCTGGCCAACTTCACGAACTGCGTCTGCAACAGCCAGAAGCCCAGCGCGAACACGATGCCGATGAACAAGCGCTTGCCCATGCCACCGCTGCGCAGCGCGCCGAACGCGAACGGAATCGCGGCCAGGCACAGCGCCAGCACGTTGATCGGATAAAACCAGCGGCCCCAGTAGTGCTCTTCGAACTCGCCCGCGTCCAGACCGTTGCGCTCGCGGTAGTCGATCGCCGCGGCCAACGCCGTCGAACTCAGGTAGCGCGGCCGGTCGGAGCCGGCCATCAGCGCGGCGCCGTCCAGCTTGGACTCCCAACGCTCCTGCGCCACATGGGTCTGGGTCACCGACTTGGCGCCGAATGTGGTGCGGGTGACGTCGCGCAGCACCCAGCCGCCCGGACGGTGTTCGGCGATATGCGCGATCGCGGCCGACTTCAGGCGGCCATCCTCGGCGAACTCGTAGAAGAACACGTCGCGCAGCTCCAGCCAGGTGTCCTTGCCGTTGCTGCGGTCCTGACCGCCGCCGGCGTTGAGGATGAAATCGCCCTCGCGCGCCCACAGGCCCGAGTACTGGGCGACGATCATGTTCTTGGACTTGGCCGAGGCCTTGAGCGCCTCGGCGCTGCGCTGCGCCCACGGCGACAGGGTCTCGCCGTTGACCACCATCAGCAGGGTCAGGGTCGTCAGGGCACCGGCCACGGCCAGGCTCAGGCGCCGGCGCGACAGGCCGACCGCGCGCAGCGCGGTGAGCTCAGAGGTCGCCGCAAGCTGGCCCAGGGCCATCAGCGCGCCGATCACCGCCGAGGTCGGGAACAGCGTGTAGGCGCGGCGCGGGATCGTGTAGACCATGTAGGTCAGGGCCTGGGTCAGGCCGTAGTTGCCTTTGCCGATGTCGCTGAGCTCGCTGCTGACGAAGCCCAGCATCACATCCAGGCCCATCAAGACCGTCCAGGTCAGCAGCACCGTGCCCAGCACGACGCGGCCGACGTAGACGTCGTGGATCTTCGGGAAAGGCTTCATGCCAGCGCCCTCGCCCGGCGCAGACGGCCGTCGCCGAAGTACAGCCACAGCGCCAGCGCCAGCATCGGCAGCACCAGCCACCACAGGCCCAGGCTCAGCGAAATCTTGCCGCTCTCCAGCCAACCGGTGCCCGCGATCATCAGATTGATGCCGATCAGATAGGCCAGGAAGCCCATCAGAATGCGTCCGTAGCGCGCCTGGCGCGGCATGCTGCGCGCCAGCGGGATCGCCATCAGGGCGAAGGCGAAGGTCAGCAGCGGCGGCGCCAGCCGGTAGTGCAGCTGCGCGCCGGCCTCGCGGCGCGCATCGCCGAGCAGGGCCGGGGTCGACATCAGCTCGGGGTTCTTGGGGTCGAACTTGGTCTCGCCGGCGGGCAGCAGCAGCTCGTTGCTGGCGTAATGCATCATGCGGAAATCCAGGCCGTTATCGCGCGGCCCCTCGACCTGGAAGCCCTTGTTGAGGGTCAGGTAGCGGTTGCCCTGCTCGTCGACATTGAGCACGCCGTCGTTGGAGGTGGTGATTTCGCGGCGGTCGTCGCTCTGGCGGTACACGAACACGCGCTGGAAGCGGCTGCCGTCGTTGGACATGGCGCCGACATAGATCACCCCGCCCTTGCCGCCCGGCAATTCGGTGAAGCTGCCCGGCTCCAGGCCGGCCACGATCAGGTTGCGGTTGGCCTGACTGATCATCTGCTTGGACACGCGCTCGGCCCAGGGCCCCAGCCACAGCGAGCAGGCGCCCACCACCAGCACGATCGGCACCACCAGCAGCATGACCGGCTTGAGCAGGCGGCGCGGGCCGACGCCGATCGAGGCGATCACCGGCATTTCCGAGTCGCGGTAGAGCCGCCCGGTGCCCATCATCAGGCCCAGCATCAGCGCCAGCGGCAGGATCAGCGGCAGCCATTTCAGCAGCACCAGGCCCAGCTGGGCCAGCATCATCCCGGCCGGCACCCGGCCGCGGGCGATGTCCTGCAGCACGTCGGTGAAGGCCCCGCCCACGGCGACGATCAGCAGCACCACCAGGGTGGCGAAGGTGGCCTGGGCGAATTCGCTCAGCAGGTAGCGGTCAAGCTTGGGCATCGGGCATTGGGCTTCGGCATGGGGGCGGGCTTGCGTTAAACTCGGGGGTTCGTTCGACGGCATGGGACGGCTGAAGCCGGCGCGATGCGCGCAAGTCCAGCCCACCGGAAGCCGCCCGATTGTACGGAACTCACTTCCTTTAGCTGCACTTCTACCTGGGAATCTGTTGGATGACCCTCGAATTCGACCTGAACCGCGATGCGCCCGCCGCCGTCAAGACCGATTGCATCGTGGTCGGCGCCTATGCCGACAAGACCCTGACCGCCGCCGGCCAGGCGCTGGACGCCGCCAGCGGCGGCCGCCTGACCGCCCTGCTGGAGCGCGGCGACGTCAGCGGCAAGACCGGCAAGACCACCCTGCTGCACGATCTGGCCGGCGTGGCCGCGCCGCGCGTGCTGGTGGTAGGCCTGGGCGAAGCCGGCAAGTTCGGCGTGCCGCAGTACCTCAAGGCCGCCGCCGACGCCGCCCGCGCGCTCAAGGCCGGCCCGGTCGAACACGCCGTGTTCACCCTGTCCGAAGCCCCGGTGACCGGCCGCGACAACGCCTGGGCGATCCGCCAGGCCGCGATCGCCGCCGATCACGCCTGTTACCGCTACACCGCCACCCTCGGCAAGAAGAAGGACGAGGCCGGCCTGCGCAAGCTCGCGATCAACGGCGACGACGCCGCCGCGCTGGCCCAGGGCCAGGCGATCGCCGCCGGCGTCGCGTTCGCGCGCGAGCTGGGCAACCTGCCGCCCAACGTGTGCAACCCGGCCTACCTGGCCGAGCAGGCGCAGACCTTCGCCGCGCGCTTCCCGACCACCAGCTGCGAAGTGCTGGACCGCGCCCAGATGCAGGAACTGGGCATGGGCTCGCTGCTCGCGGTGGCGCGCGGCTCGGCCAATCCGCCCAAGCTGATCGTGCTCAAGTACAACAACGGCGGCGACGCCAAGCCCTATGTGCTGGTCGGCAAGGGCATCACCTTCGATACCGGCGGCATCAACCTGAAGGTTCAGGGCGGCATCGAGGAAATGAAGTTCGACATGTGCGGCGCGGCCACGGTGATGGGCAGCTTCGTGTCCGCGGTCGGCATGCAGCTGCCGATCAACCTGGTGGTGGTGGTGCCGGCGGTGGAGAACATGCCCGACGCCGACGCCTACCGCCCCTCCGACGTGCTCACCAGCATGTCCGGCAAGACCATCGAGGTCGGCAACACCGACGCCGAGGGCCGCCTGATCCTGTGCGACGCGCTGACCTACGCGCAGCGTTTCGAGCCGCAGGCCCTGCTCGACGTGGCCACCCTGACCGGCGCCTGCGTGGTCGCGCTGGGCAAGTACGCCAGCGGCCTGATGAGCAAGGACGACGACCTCGCCGCCGAGCTGCTCGGCGCCGGCGAGCAGGTGTTCGACCGCGCCTGGCGCCTGCCGCTGTGGGACGAGTACCAGACCCAGCTGGAATCGACCTTCGCCGACGTCTACAACATCGGCGGCCGCTGGGCCGGCGCGATCACCGCCGGCTGCTTCCTGGCCCGCTTCACCGAAGGCCAGCGTTGGGCGCATCTGGATATCGCCGGCGTGGCCAACGACGAAGGCAAGCGCGGCCTGGCGACCGGCCGTCCGGTCGGCCTGCTGAGCCAGTGGCTGCTCGAGCGCGCGGCCTGAGCTGAGCTGTCGACTCCATACGATGCCGACCCTGATCCTGACCCCACGCCAGACTGAAGATTCCCGCTCTCTGTGGAAAGCGGCGAATGCGCTCGGCTGGTCTACGGAAAGGCTGGGCGGATGGCGCCTTCCTGACCATGTCGTCGCGCTACCGGACCCCGTGCTGTACGCAGAGGCTCTGTTTGCCCCCGACTACGCAGAAACGCTTGGGCTGACGCTGCTGTCGCCGTCGGAGGATTGGCTCGTCCGCCTGCCAATGAAGTACAAACATCGGCATATCCGCCTGACGACCTTGCAAGAGGCGCGCAAGCTGGAAGTGCCGATGTTCGTGAAGCCGCCGAACGACAAATCGTTTCCTGCGGGCGTCTATGGCGGCGCGGACCTCCCGATCGAGTACGACGGAGACACTCCGGTCCTGGTATCGGACGTCGTGCAATGGAATATGGAGTTCCGTTGCTTCGTGCTGAATCGCGTGCTGCATACCTACTCGATCTATTCGCGTAACGGCGATCTGCAGCGGGATACAGGGTTCTCCACCAGCGACGACGAGTGTTCAGCGCTCGAAGCTTTCATGGCGGAGATACTCGCCGACCCTTCCGTCGAAATCCCCAATGCCGTGGTCATTGATGTCGGAACGCTCGACGATGGCCGTTGGGCCTGCGTAGAACAGAATGCGGCCTGGGGATCCGGCATTTACGGTTGCGATCCCGTGCGCGTACTGGAAGTCGTCCGCGCCGCGTCGTTCAAAAAAAGTGAATAGTTAGGACACCATGCCGCGCGCCGACTTTTATCTGATCACCACCGCGCGCTTCCGCGAGGAGCCGCTGCGGCTGGTGGGCGAACTGGCGCGCAAGGCGTTCGACGCCGGCCTGCCGACCCTGATCCTGGCCCGCGACGCGGCCCAGGCCGAGGCCCTGGACGATCTGCTGTGGGACATGGGCGACGACGTCTTCATCCCGCACCAGATCGCCGGCGCCGACGTCGACGAGGAGGAGGCCGACGTGCTGATCAGCGCGCCGGATGCCGACGCGGCGATGCGCCCGCTGGTCATCAACCTGCGCGACGACGCCGTACAGGGCAGCTTCGACCGCGTGCTGGAAGTGGTACCCGCCGACGCCGAAGCGCGCGGCCCGCTGCGCGAACGTTGGAAGCAGTACCAGTCCCGCGGCTTCGACCTGAAAAAGCACGACATGTGATGAAGGCCGGGATCCAGGATGGGTGATTCGAGATTCGAACAACCCAACCGCATCCCGCCCTTGCCCTTACCAATCCCGAATCCCCAATCCCGAATCCCGGCTCCTATGTCCCTCGCCCCCAGCTACGACCCCAAGCAGTTCGAAGCCCGCCTGTACGCGCAATGGGAGAGCAGCGGCGTATTCCAGCCGCGCGGCGAGGGCCCGGCGTACACGATCCTGCTGCCGCCGCCCAACGTGACCGGCACCCTGCACATGGGCCACGCCTTCCAGCACACCCTGCAGGACGCGCTGATCCGCTATCACCGCATGCGCGGCTATCGCACCCTGTGGCAGATGGGCACCGACCATGCCGGCATCGCGACGGAAATGGTGGTCGGGCGCAACCTCGCCATCGAAGGCAAGGGCGAGACCCGCGATTCGCTGGGCCGCGACAAGTTCATCGAAAAGGTGTGGGCCTGGAAGCAGCAATCCGGCGGCACCATCGAGCGCCAGATGCGTCGCCTCGGCGCCAGCGGCGACTGGTCGCGCAGCGTGTTCACCATGGATCCGATGGCCTCGGACGCGATCACCGAAGCCTTCGTGCGCCTGCACGAGAAGGGATTGATCTACCGCGGCCAGCGCCTGGTCAACTGGGACCCGGTGCTGAAGACCGCGATCTCCGACCTGGAGGTGGCCAACGAAGAAGAGAACGGCCACATGTGGTCGATCCGCTACCCGTTGGCCGACGGCGCGAGCTACGAATACGTCGAACGCGACGCCGACGGCAACGAAATCCTGCGCGAGATTCGCGACTACGTCGTGGTCGCCACCACCCGCCCGGAAACCATGCTGGGCGATACCGCGGTGATGGTGCACCCCGAGGACGAACGCTACACCGCGATCCACGGCAAGTTCGTCGATCTGCCGCTGACCGGCCGCCGTATCCCCGTCGTCACCGACAGCTACGTCGACCGCGCGTTCGGCACCGGCGTGGTCAAGGTCACCCCCGCCCACGACGCCAACGACTACGCGGTGGGCCAGCGCCATTCGCTGCTGTCGATCAACATCTTCGCGCCCGACGCGTCGGTCTGGACGCTTTCCGGCCCGACCGCGCTCAAGCACGTGCTGTCGTCCGCCGATCCGAATTTCACCAAGATCGATCTGGACCACTGCACGCCGCAGCAGGCTCAGTACACGGACGATTTCTCCTTGTTCACCGAACAAGGCATGGCGGCGATCGTCGAGAAGTACATCCCGGCCGCGTATCGGGGCCTGGACCGCTTCGAAGCGCGCAAGATCATCGTCGCGGATCTGGATGTCGCGGAACTGCTGATCGAGGTCAAACCGCATCGCCTGCAGGTGCCGCGCGGCGACCGCAGCGGCCAGGTGATCGAGCCCTACCTGACCGACCAGTGGTTCGTGAAGATGGACAGCCTGGCCCAGCGCGGACTCGAACTCGTCGAGTCGGGCGAAGTGAAGTTCGTCCCGGCGAACTGGATCAACACCTACCGCCATTGGCTGGAGAACATCCAGGACTGGACGATCTCGCGCCAGCTCTGGTGGGGCCACCGCATCCCCGCCTGGACCGTTCGCTCGGGCGAGACGGATTTCACGCTGCTCATCGGCGAGGTGGTCGCCCGCACCGAAGCGGAAGCCGCGGTTTCCGCTCACGCAAAGCTGCTGCGCGCGCTCGGCCAAGACAACTACGAGAAGATCAAGGACCGCATCGAGCTGGTGCAGGACCCGGACGTGCTGGAAACCTGGTTCTCCTCGGCCATGTTCCCGTTCAGCACGCAGGGTTGGCCGAACGAAGACAAGATGGGCGAGCTGGGCTTCGACATCGCGCTGCCGACCAGCGTGCTGGTGACCGGCTTCGACATCATCTTCTTCTGGGTCGCGCGCATGATCATGATGACCGACGAGTTGGTCGGCCGCGTGCCGTTCCGCGACGTTTACATCACCGGCCTGGTCCGCGACAAGGACGGCCAGAAGATGTCGAAGTCGAAGGGCAACATCCTCGACCCGCTGGACATCATCGACGGCATCACCGCCGAGGCCCTGGTCGCCAAGCGCACCACCGGCCTGATGAAGCCGCAGGACGCGCCCAAGATCGAAAAGGCCACGCGCAAGGAGTTCCCCGACGGCATCCCGGCCTTCGGCGCCGACGCGCTGCGCTTCACCATGACCGCGCTGGCCGGCCCCGGCCGCGACATCAAGTTCGACCTGGGCCGCGCCGAGGGCTACAAGAACTTCTGCAACAAGCTGTGGAACGCGACCCGTTTCGTGCTGATGAACACCGAGGGCGCGAGCTTCAGCGGCGCCCCGGAGCCCAAGACCGACGCCGAGCGCTGGATCCTGTCGCGCCTGGCGCGGGTCGCGGCCGAAGCCGAAACCCACTTCGCCGCCTACCGCTTCGACCTGCTCGCGCAGGCGTTGTACGAATTCGCCTGGAACGAGTTCTGCGACTGGTTCGTGGAGCTGGCCAAGCCGGCCCTGCTGGGCGAGGACCAAGCCGCCGCGCAAAGCACCCGCCACACCCTGCTGTACGTGCTCGAACGCCTGCTGTCGCTGCTGCACCCGCTGACGCCGTTCGTGACCGAGGAACTGTGGCAGCAGGTCGCGCCCAAGCTGGGCATCGCCGAGACCACGATCATGCTGCGGCCGTATCCGCGGGCCGCGGACCTGGACACCGATTACGCAGGCGCGGAAGCCGACGTGGAGTGGTTGAAGGCGATGGTCACCGCGCTGCGCAGGATCCGCAGCGAGCTCAACGTGGCCCCGTCCAAGACCGTCGTGCTGCTGCTGTCGGGCGGCAACGATGGCGACCGCGCGCGCGCCGCGCGCTTCGATTCGCAGCTGCGCTTCCTCAATCGCCTGGAGCGGGTCGAAGCGCTCGCCGCCGGCGCCGCATCGCCGGCCGCCGCGATCGGCGTGGTCGGCGACCTGACCCTGCTGGTGCCGCTGGAAGGCCTGGTCGATCTGGACGCCGAGCGCACCCGCCTGGACAAGGAGATCAAGCGCGTCGACGGCGAGATCGGCAAGTGCGAGAACAAGCTGTCCAGCGAAACCTTCGTCCAGAACGCGCCGCCGGCCGTGGTCGAGCAGGAGCGCAAGCGTCTGGGCGACTGGCGCGCACAGCGCGAAGCCTTGCAGGTGCAGCGCGCGAAGCTGGGCTGAGTCCGTGCTGCGGCGCTTGCTAGGTTGGTTCGATCGCGAGGGCGCCGATGCGGCGTTCCGCGCCGCGCTGCCGCCGCTGGAGGTGTCGCCCGAACTCGTCGCCCAAGCCATAGAAGCTTTCGGGCACGGCGACCGCGCGGAAGCGCAGATCGAAGCCGAAGTGTTGCGGCTGGCTGGACATCCGCTGACCGCACGACGCTTGTTGGATGTGATCGCGGAGGCCTTCGGCCTGACCTTGATCGCGCACATCCCCGAATGCGCGGGCGTCGTACTGCCGGCCACCTTTTCGGCACGCGGCCGCAACGGCCGCTGGCATACGATCGAATGCGCGCGCGAACCGATCTTCGCCTTGGCGGCGGCAACGGCGATGCGCATGCTCCACGACGAGGGCCCCAGCGAGGCTTTCAATACCATCGCGCTGCGCAGCGCATCGCTGACCACGGTCAATCGCGCCTTGCACAAGGGCGATTCGCTCGACGGTGGCGAACTGTCGGGCCCGGCCTTCATCGGCCTTCCGGCCGAGCTCTATGTCGCCCCGTAACTCGTAGGGTGCGGTAAGCCGTAGGCGCACCGCACCGGCGTGGGTAGGCCGGGATCACGAGGATACGTTTGTCATCGCACCCTACGGCCGCAGCGGGCGCGGGGAAAGCATCGCGGCTTRCGCCGCTCCYACAGGAAGCGYGCGRCTGCGTCGCGGATSSGCTYTGCTYYGGGGTAGGAGCGCGCGGTACACATCGCACGGGGGCCACCTGCACCGATGGGGCGATAGCACCGCCTAGAACGCGGTACCGGTTTCCTTGACCACGTCCTCCGCTTCGCGCGCCGACACCTCGCGCGCGAACGTCTGCGGATCGAGCAGGGCCAGTTCGCAGGCCGCGTCTGGGTTGGCGAGCGCGATCACCGCGCCTTGCAGGGACACATAGCTGGGCCGGCGCGAGGCACGCGCGCCCTTGGCGACATAAGCCGCTTCGTGGCCGCGCAACACCACCGCGTCGCCGCCCTTGGCCTGCGCCGCTCGCGCCAGCTTGGCGAAGGCCAGACGATAGTCGACCGGGGACGGACGCATGCCTGTGCGCAGGTTGGGCGCCTTCTCGCCCAGCGTCACCGACACCTGGCCCAGGCGCTTGTGCGCGCAGGTCGGCGCCGAGGTCAACAGGTGCACGCTCGGCGCCGGCTCGGACGCCAACGCGGGCGCCAGCGCCAAACCGGCCAGCAGCCACGCAAGGGGCCATCGCGTCGGTCGCATTCGCTCAGCCTTCGTCCGCGAACAATTCCATCGCCATCACCAGCGCGTCCTCGCGGCCGTCGCGGGCCGGGTAATAGCGCGGGCGACGGCCGATCTCGTTGAAGCCTTCGGCGTGGTAGAGCGCGATCGCGCCCGGATTGGACGGGCGCACCTCCAGGAACACGCGCTGCGCCCCGCGCCCGCGCGCGACCTGCAGCAGCGCGTGCAGCAGGCGGCGGCCGTAGCCGTGGCCCTGCTGCTCGGGGGCGACGCAGACGTTGAGGATGTGCGCCTCGCCGGCGGCCAGACTCATCAGGAAATAGCCCAGGATGCGGTCCTTGCGGTACAGCACCCAGGACGGGTAATCGGCGCGCAGGCAGTCGCGGAAGATGCCCAGCGTCCAAGGGAATTCGTAGGCGCGGATCTCGATCGCGTGCACCGCGTCCAGGTCCTCCTCGCGCATCGGCCGGAGCGCGGCGGCCGGAGAATCGCGGTCGACGTCGGCGGCCAATGCGCTCATGGGCGGGAGCCCCGCCGCAGGCTGCGCAACAGCGGCCACAGGGCGCGCTTGGCGGCCGGATAGCCGCGCAGGGTGGCGGCGTCGTACAGGCTCAGCACCGCCTCGTCGGGCGCGGCATCGGCGCGGCGGCCGGCCGCGCGCAGCACCGCGCGCAGCAGGGCGTCGTCGCCGCCGCGTGCGGGTGTCGCGGGCCTGGCGCGCTCGATGGGACGCTCCGGCGCGCGTTCGGCGGCGGGTGCGCGCAGTTCGGCGCGTGCGCGCTCGTGCGCGGCCGGCGTGTCCGGGCGCGACGGCGGCGCCGCTTCCGGCGCGGCCGACGCCAGCGCGAGCGCGGGATGGCCCAGCGCCTGCAGCCATTCGCGTTGCTGCGCGCTCCACAAACTCACGTGGCGGCCCCCGTGTCGGCCGGCGGCAGCCGGCGCGCGCGCCGGTACAGCGCGTAGACCGGGCCGGACAAGGCGTAGGGCGCGAAGATCAGCAGCAGCACGCTGGGCGGATCGATCGCGATCGCGATCACCACCACCACCACCACCAGGATCGCCAGGAACGGCACCCGGTCGTGCTTGGGGCCGCCGCCCTTGAAACTGAAATAGCGCAGCCGGCTGACCATCAGCAGGCCGGCGATCACGGTCACCGTCAGGGCGACGTAGCGCAGCTCGTCGCCGGTCCAGCCCAGTTCGTCGCAGGTCCATACGAAACTGGCGACCAGCCCGGCCGCGGCCGGGCTGGCCAGGCCGATGAACCAGCGCTTGTCGACCTGGCCGACCTGGGAATTGAAGCGCGCCAGCCGCAGCGCGGCGCAGGCGGCGTACAGGAAGGCGGCGATCCAGCCGATCTTGCCCGGCATCGGACCGTCGTGCTTCATCGCCTCCAGCGCCCAGTGGTACATCACCAGCGAGGGCGCCAGGCCGAAGCTGATCAGGTCGGCCAGCGAGTCGTACTGGACCCCGAATTCGCTCTGGGTATTGGTCAGGCGCGCGACCCGGCCGTCGACGCCGTCCAGGATCGCGGCAATGAAGATCGCGACGCAGGCGTCGCCGTAGCGGCCCTGGGTGGCCGAGATGATGGCGTAGAAGCCGGCGAACAGGCCGCCGGTGGTGAACAGATTGGGCAGCAAATAAATGCCGCGTCCGCGCGGTCGAGGCGTAGGTGTAGGTTCCATAACGGAAGTGTAGCGCTTGCCTGCGCGCCGGCACGGTGCTGCAATCGACGTTCCCCCCGTAGTCCCCCTACCCGCCACCGTCCAGCACCGTCCTGCCCGGAGCCGACCATGCCCTGCCCGACCCGCATTCCCACCCCCCGTCCGTCGCGCCACGCGTGGCTGGCCGCCGCCCTGCTGGCGCTGGCCCTGCCAGCCGCCGCGGGCGAGGTCTACCAGTGGAAGGACGCCAACGGCGTCACCCACTACTCCGATTCGCCGCCGCCCAACCAGAGCAACGTCAAGGGCCGCCAGATCCAGCACAAGACCGGCGCGCCCTCGGTGACCCAGGCCAAGCCCAGCGAAAGCGCGGAATGCACCACCGCGCGCAGCAATCTCAAGCAGCTGCAGAGCAACGCCCCGATCGGTCTGGACACCGACAAGGACGGCAAGGCCGATTCCGCCTTCACCCCGGAGCAGCGCGCCGCCCAGGTCAAGCTGGCCGAGGCCTCGATCGCCGCCTACTGCAAGCCGGCCGTCGCGGCCGCCGCCCCGCAGCTGTAACCCGGGATGAAACTGGGCTGGGCCATCGTCGCGGGCATCGCGCTCGGCGCTGGCTTGGCCTGGTGGGCCGCTCAGGACGAGCCGGCCCCGGGCCGCCGGGCCCAGGCCGATGCGCGGGCCCGCGCCGAATCCGCCGACCCGCCGCTGTACCGCTGGCGCGACGCCTCCGGCCAGCTCCACGTCGGCGAACGGCCGCCCAAGGGGCGCCCGTACGAGCGCGTGGCGCGCCAGCCGCAGGCCGGCATCGAAGTCCACGGCGACCGCGACTGAACCGGCGCATTCGCGCGACGAGCGCGCGCACGGCAGAATGGGGGTTCCCCTCCGGTTTCGAATTCCCGCCGATGCGTCTGTCGCAGTTCCATCTCCATACCAGCAAGGAAACCCCCGCCGACGCCGAAGTCGTCAGCCACAAGCTGATGCTCAAGGCCGGCATGATCCGCAAGCTCGCCGCCGGCCTGTACACCTGGTCGCCGCTGGGCCTGCGCGTACTGCGCAAGGTCGAGCGCGCGGTGCGCGAGGAAATGGACGCCGCCGGCGCGATCGAGGTGCTGATGCCGACCGTGCAGCCGCGCGAGCTGTGGGAGGAAACCGGGCGCTGGGAGAAGTTCGGCGGCCAGCTGCTCAAGCTCAAGGACCGCAAGGAGGCCGAGTACTGCTACGCGCCCACCGCCGAGGAGGTCATCACCGACTTCGCGCGCAACGAGCTGTCCAGCTACAAGCAGCTGCCGGTCAACTTCTATCAGGTCCAGACCAAGTTCCGCGACGAGATCCGCCCGCGTTTCGGCGTGATGCGCGCGCGCGAGTTCCTGATGAAGGACGCCTACTCCTTCCATCTCAGCGATGAGGACCTGGGCCGCGAGTACCGCAACATGTACGACGCCTACGGCCGCGTCTTCACCCGCCTGGGCCTGCAGTTCCGCGCGGTGTTCGCCGATACCGGCGCGATCGGCGGCAGCGCCTCGCACGAGTTCCATGTGGTCGCCGATTCGGGCGAGGACGCGATCGCGTTCTCGGACGGCTCCGACTATGCCGCCAACGTCGAGCTGGCCGAGGCGCTGGCGCCCGGCGCGCGCGCCGCGGCGACCGAGACGCTGCGCAAGGTCGATACGCCGACCCAGAAGACCTGCGAGGAGGTCGCGGCGCTGATGGGTATCGGGCTGGAGCGCACGGTCAAATCGGTTGCGATGATAGGCATCGACGAGCAAGGAAAATCACGATTCATTCTGGTCTTGGTTCGCGGCGACCATCAGATCAATGAAATTAAACTTGCCAAGCATCTCGGTGGCGAGTATCGCCTAGCAAATGAAGGCGAAATTCTGAATACACTCGGCGCAGCCCCAGGATTCCTTGGCCCGATCAAACCCCAGCGGCTGTTGACGATCATCGCCGACCGCAGCGTCGCCGCCATGGCCGACTTCGTGGTCGGCGCCAACGAAAACGGCTACCACCTGGCCGGCGTCAACTGGGGCCGCGATCTGGCCGAGCCCGACGAAGTCGCCGACGTGCGCAACGCGGTCGAAGGCGACCCCTCGCCCGACGGCAAGGGCACGCTGCGGATCGGCCGCGGCATCGAGGTCGGCCACGTGTTCCAGCTCGGCCGCAAGTACGCCGAGGCGATGAAGCTCAGCGTGCTCGACGAGACCGGCAAGGCCGCGGTCCCGGCGATGGGTTGCTACGGCATCGGCGTGTCGCGCATCGTCGCCGCCGCGATCGAGCAGAACCACGACGCGGCCGGTATCTGCTGGCCCGAGGCGATGGCGCCGTGGGCGGCGGTGGTGTGCGTGATCAATCCCAAGAACGATGCCGGCGTGACCGAGGCGGCGACGGCGCTGTACCGCGACCTCAACGCGGCCGGCATCGAAACCGCGCTGGACGACCGCGGCCTGCGCCCGGGCGCGATGTTCGCGGACATGGAGCTGATCGGCATTCCGCACCGCATCGTGGTGTCCGAGCGCGGCCTGGCCGCCGGCACCTACGAGTATCGCCAGCGCCGCGCCGCCGAGGCCGAAAACCTCGACCGCGAGCGCCTGTTCGCGCGTCTGCTTGCCGGCCCGACCGCGGCCGTCTGAGCCCGCCGACCGCGCGGGATTATCCGACCTAGAATCTCCCGGAAAACCCCGGGAGATTTACTTCCGTCGCGCCGGACCATTAATATGGGCCGGCACGCCATGGACCGGCCGATAATCCCCACCGATATTCCCACCGGAGTCCCCCATGTCGATCGATCTGAACTCGTTGTCCGCGAAAGAACTCGAATCGCTGATCTCGCAGGCCAAGAAGCGCAAGACCACGCTGAGCAAGCGCAAGCCGATCGCGGCCGTGCGCAAGAAGCTGAGCCAGCTCGCCAAGGCCGAGGGCTACGATATCGCCGAGTTGTTCGGCAACGGCGCCAGCGCCCCCAGCACGCGCGCCAAGGCCGCCAAGCCGGCGGCCGCGGCCGCGCGCAAGACCCGCAAGCCGCTGGGCAAGGTCGCGCCGAAGTACCGCAACCCGGCCAACACCGGCGAAACCTGGACCGGCCGCGGCAAGCAGCCGCGCTGGCTGGCCGCCTACACCGGCAACGGCCGCAAGCTCGACGAGTTCCTGATCAAGTAACTCATCAAAAAGCCGGCTTAACGCCGGCTTTTTTTGCTGCGGGATTCGGGATTGGTTATTCGGGATTAGTAGCCGCTTCAGGCTCTTTCGAATCTCGAATCCCCACTCCCGGCTCCTCACAGATTCCGCCGCGCCGGCAACAGCAGGTTGCCGAACAGCAGGCCGGCGATCAGGGCCAGCAGGATATTGATCACCGCCAGCACCGCATCCTGGCCGACTTCCATGTCCTGCTGCTGGATCAGGGTCAGCAGGCCGCGCAGGCTCACGCTGCCCGGCACCAGCATGATGATGCCGGGCACGCGCACGATCGCGCCGGGCCGGTTGCCCCAGCGCGCGTAGGCGTTGCCAGCCGCGGTCAGCGCCAGCGCGGCCAGGAAGATACCAGCCGGGCTGCCCCAGGCTTCGCCGGCGAAACGCGAGATCAGATAACCGCAGGCGGCGGCCGCCATCACTTTCGGATAATCGGAGCGATGGGCGCGGAACAGCACCGCGAACGCGTACGAAGCCACCGCCAGGCCGCACCACTCCACCCAGGCCGGCTGCGGACGCGAAGCCTGGATCGCCGGGGTCAGGCCGACCAGGTCGCCCAGGTACAGCGCGATGATGGTGCCGACCGCCAGCTTGACCACCGTGGTCAGCGCGCCGGCGAAGCGCGCCGTGCCCGACACCAGATGCTGGCTGGTGAGTTCGTTGACCGCATTGGTCAGCGCCATGCCGGGCAGCAGCACGATCAGCGAAGCGATGATGACCGTGTTCTGGTTCAAGGGCACCAGGAAACTGGCCACCAGCACCGCGACCATGGCCGCGACCATGCCGGCGACCGCCTCCACCGCCTCCTTGAAGCGCGGCCGCGCGCTCGACCAGTCGATCAGCACGCCGATCAGCAGGCCGTTCACGCCGGCCACGGCGATGTCCGGCCAGGGCAGCCGCAGCAGGCCGCCGACCGCCGCCGCGGCCAGGCCGAAGGCCAGCACCTGCATCGCGCGCCAGCGCGCGGTGCGCGGACGGTCCAGGGCCTGCAGCGCGGCATGGCCGGCGGCCAGGTCCAGGCGCCCCGCCATCACGTCCTCGGCGATGCGGTCGGTCTCGCTGAGCTTGTAGAGGTCGTTTTCGCCCGGCGGCATCCGGATCACGCGGGTGGTGTCGCTTTCGCCGGGCGGGCGGTGGGGGTCGCTGAAGGTCAGGATCAGGCCGGTCGGATTCGACCAGGGCTCGCACTCCAGGCGCAGCCGCTGGGCCACCGCCGACACCGCGCCTTCCAGGCGCTGCGCGGTGGTGCCATAGGCGTGCAGGCGCTCGGCCAGTTCGACCACGAAGCCGATACGCGCGGCATAGCTGGTCGCGCTCAGCGGGGCGGGCGGCGCGCTCGAGGAATCGGGTGTCGACATGCGCGAAAGCATCGCATGCGGACGTGCCGCATGGGCAGCGCGACCGCACGTCGAGTCAGCCCGCGGACGGTCCGCGCATGCGCACGCCGCCCTCACCTCGTCGTTCCTAGCCTGTATCCTCCGCCGGAGAGCCTATGACCGCACCGTCCACGCACACGCCGCAGATCGCCGCCGACGCCCAGACGCCGTCGCGGTTGCGGCTATCCGGCCGCTGGACGCTGGAAAACGCCAACGCGATCTCGGCCGCGCTGCACGGCGCGCCGCAGGACGCGACCACGATCGACGCCAGCGCGGTCGAGCGCCTGGACTCGGTGGGCGTGCTGCAGCTGATGCGCTTCGCGCGCCGGCGCGAGCTGGATTTCGACGGCTTCGCCTTCCACGACAACCACCGCGCCCTGGTCAGCGCGATCGAGGACGTCGCCGACGAGCGCCCCAAGAAGAAGCGCGAGTACGGCGTCTACGCCGCGCTCGCGCGCCTGGGCTACGCGGTCACCGACAACTGGAAGGAAGTGCTGGCGCTGATCGCCTTCTTCGGCGAAACGCTGATGAAGATCCTGCGCCTGTTCAAGGACCCGGGCCGCTTCCGCCCGACCGCGACCGTGCACCACATGGAACAGGTCGGTCTGGACGCGGTGCCGCTGATCGCGCTGCTGTGTTTCCTGGTCGGCGCAGTGGTGGCGTTCCTGGGCGCGACCATCCTGCGCGACTTCGGCGCCACCATCTTCGTGGTCGAGCTGGTCAGCATCTCGTTCCTGCGCGAATTCGGCGTGCTGCTGACCGCGATCGTGCTGGCCGGCCGCACCGCCAGCGCCTTCACCGCCCAGATCGGCGCCATGGTCAGCCGCGAGGAAGTCGACGCGATCCGCACCCTCGGCATGGACCCGATCGACCTGCTGGTGATCCCGCGCGTGCTGGCGCTGCTGGTGATGCTGCCGCTGCTGACCTTCGTGGCGATGATCTTCGGCCTGCTCGGCGGCCTCACCGTGGGCGCCTACAACCTCGACATCCCGCCCCAGCAGTATCTGGCGCGCATGCACGAGACCATGGAGCTGCGCCATTTCCTGGTCGGCCTGTCCAAGGCCCCGATCTTCGCCCTGCTGATCAGCCTGATCGGCTGTCTGGAAGGCCTGCAGGTCGAGGGCACCGCGCAATCGGTGGGCGAACGCACCACCTCCAGCGTGGTTCAGGCGATCTCGCTGGTGATCATCATCGACGCCTTCGCCGCGATCTGGTTCATGGAGGTCGGATTTTGAGCGAGCCCCTCGACGATCCGCGCGACCATATCGACGCCGACACGCCGATCATCCGCGTGCGCGGCCTGGTCAATCGCTTCGGCGAACAGACCGTGCACGACGGCCTGGACCTGGACGTGAAAGCGGGCGAGATCCTGGGCGTGGTCGGCGGCTCGGGCACCGGCAAATCGGTGCTGATGCGCTCCATCCTGGCCCTGCGCCGCCCCGACGAGGGCAGCATCGAGGTGCTGGGCATCGACGCGCGCAGCGAGGACCCGGCGCGCCGGCGCGAGATCGAGCGCAACACCGGCGTGCTGTTCCAGGACGGCGCGCTGTTCTCGTCGCTGACCGTGGGCGAGAACGTGCAGGTACCGCTGAAGGAGTACCACAGCGACCTGCCCGACTCGCTGCGCTACGAACTGGCGCTGCTCAAGGTCAAGCTGGCCGGCCTGCCCGCCGACGCGATCAACAAGCTGCCCTCGCAGCTGTCCGGCGGCATGCGCAAGCGCGCCGGCCTGGCGCGCGCGCTGGCGCTGGACCCGCCGCTGCTGTTCCTGGACGAACCCACCGCCGGCCTGGACCCGATCGGCGCGGCCGCGTTCGACCGCCTGATCCGCACCCTGCAGCAGGCACTGGGGCTGACCGTGTTCCTGATCACCCACGACTTGGACACCCTGTACGCGATCTGCGACCGCATCGCCGTGCTCGCCGACCGCAAGGTGATCGCCTGCGCGCCGATGGCCGAGATCGAGAAGCTCGACCACCCCTGGGCGCACGAGTATTTCCACGGCCCGCGCGCGCGCGCCGCCCAGGTCGCGCGCGACAACTACGCGGCGACCGAACGCTGACGCCGCACGCAAGGACGCCCCGGTTTGCTTTCCGCCCTCTCGCCCGCGCTCGCCGCCGTCGACCACCTGCCCTGGGCCGCGCTCGCGCTGGCCTCGCTGCTGCTGTGGTGGCCGCGCGCGCGCGTCGCCAGCCTGGCCCTGTTGGCGATCGCCGGCGTGGCCGGCTTCGCGCTGGGCCAGCTCGATATCCGCGCGCTGATCGCGCTAGCCCTGCTGGCCTTGGCCGGCTGGATGGTGGGCGCGGCGCGCGCGAAAGCGACGCGCATCGGCGGGCATGTACTTTTTGTGGTGGTCGCGCTGGCATTGGGCTTCCATGTGGCGCCTGGATTCCACAATCCGCTCGCGATCGCGCCGACCCGGATCACCGCCGACGCGATCGAATTCAGCATGTACCTCAATCTCGACAAGCCCCTGGTCGGTTTCTGGCTGGTGCTGGTCTGGGCCGGGGTGCAGCGCGAGCGGCCGCTCGCCGACTGGCTCAAGGCCGCGCTACCGGCCTGCCTTGCTGTGACGCTTGTGTGCCTGGGCTTGGCCTGCGCGCTGGGCCAGATCGCCTGGGCGCCGAAGTGGCCGAGCTGGGGGCTGCTGTGGGCGCTCAACAACCTGCTGCTGGTGACGCTGGCCGAGGAGGCGCTGTTCCGCGGCTATCTGCAGGAAGGCCTGAGCCGGCACTGGCGCGAGCGGCGCTGGGGCGACGCGGCCGCGATCGCGGTCGCCGCGCTCGCCTTCGGCCTGATCCATCTGGCCGGCGGCTGGGCCTGGGCGCTGCTGGCCGGCGTGGCCGGCGCCGGCTACGGCCTGGCCTACCGCCGCGGCGGATTGCAGGCCGCGATGCTGACCCATTTCGGACTCAACCTGGTCCACTTCACCACGTTCACTTACCCCGTGCTGGCATGATGTCCGTCACGGACCGCCCGCCGGGCCTCATCGTCTCAGGTGCCTGATGGAAACCAAGGCCAATTACGTCCTCATCGGTGCGTTCACGATCATCGCGACGCTGTTCCTGCTGTTGTTCGCGCTGTGGGCCGCCAAGTACTCGTCCGAGAAGAGCTGGCGCGAGTACGCGGTGATCTTCAACGAACCGGTGACCGGCCTGTCGGAAGGCAGCACCGTGCAATACAACGGCATCTCGGTGGGCACGGTGAAGCTGCTGCGGCTCGCACCGGACGACCCGCGCCGGGTGATCGCGCAGCTGCGCCTGCAGGCCGACGCGCCGATCAAGGCCGACACCCGCGCCAAGCTGTCGCTGACCGGCATCACCGGCAGCCCGATCATCCAGCTTACCGGCGGCAGCCCCGGCAGCCCGGCCCTGGCCGACGTCGACCGCCGCGAAATCCCGGTGATCCAGACCGAGGCCTCGGCGCTGCAGAACATCGCCGACACCGCCAACCGCCTGGTCGCGCGCCTGGACCAGGTGCTCAGCGACGAGAACGTCAAGCGGGTGTCGAACACGCTATCCAACATCGAGGCCATGACCGGCTCGATCGCCGACCAGCGCGACGACCTGCGCCTGCTCATCGTCAACGCGCGCAAGTCCAGCGAACAGCTGTCGGCCACCCTGGACACCACCAATCAGGCGGTCAAGAACGTCGACCGCGAACTGGTCGCCAAGCTGCCCGGGCTGATCTCCAAGCTCGACAGCACCCTGACCCGCCTGGACTCGGCCGCCAACGGCGCCAACGGCATCCTCAACGACAACCGCGCCGCGATCAGCAGCTTCGCCAACGACGGCCTCGCGCAGCTCGGCCCGACCCTGGCCGAGTTGCGCGTGCTGGTGCGCGACCTGCGCCGCATCAGCGACCGCATCGACAGCAACCCGACCCGTTACCTGCTCGGCCGCGACGCCCAGAAGGAGTTCGAGCCGCAATGACCTCTCGCCCCCTGCCCCGCCCTTACGCGCTGCTGCGCCGCGCCGCCGGCCTGAGCCTGCTGTTGAGCCTGAGCGCGTGCTCGATCCTGGGCGAAAAGCCCAAGGAGCGCTCCACTCTGTACGCGCCCGATCCGCGCGTGCAGGCCGACGCCGCCTGGCCCAACGCCGACTGGCAGCTGTCGCTGACGCCGCCGACCTCGGCGCGCATGATCGACAGCCTGCGCATCGCGGTGCGCCCCAGCCCGAACGAGATGCAGGTCTACAAGGGCGCCGGTTGGGCCAAGCCGCCCGGCGAGATGCTGCAAGACGCGCTGCTGCGCGCGCTGGAAGACTCCGGCCGGATCGACGCGGTCGCGCGCCAGGGCAGCGGCGTGGCCGCCGACTACAAGCTGGTGCTGGACCTGCGCCGCTTCGAATCCGACTACAACGGCCAGGCGCTGCCCTCGGCGACCATCGAAGTCAGCGCCAAGCTGCTGCACAACAGCGACCAGAAGATCGCCGCCGCACGCACCTTCGTGCAGAGCCAGCGCGCGTCCACCACCGCGGTGCCGGACGTGGTCGCCGCCTTCGACGGCGCCCTGGCCGCGATCACCCGCGACCTCGGCGGCTGGATCTTGACCAGCGGCAACGCCCACGAACAGGCCGAGCACCCGCGCAGCGCGCGCCGCTGACCGCGCTCAGAACGGGTCGGCCGGCCGCAGCACGCGGCCGGCGCCGCGATAGGGCAAGGCCGGCACGGTTTCGATCGCGATCGCCTGCGCGGCGACGCGGCGGCTGCGCAGGGCGATCGCGCCGACATGCGCGGCGTCCAGCCGGAAACTCCAGAACCGCCACGCCGGCGCTTCGGCGCGATCGCGCTGCAATCGCGGCGCGCCGTCGTCCGCGCGCGCGAACGCGATGCGATCGAACGGCAGGCGCAGGCCGCGGCCGCCCGCCTTGGCATAGGCCTCCTTCAGCGTCCAACTGCGCAGGAACGCGGCGTCGCGCCGGTCGGGCGCCTGCGCCAGCAATTCGTCCAGTTCCTGCGGCGCCAGCGTGCGCGCGTTCCACAGTTCCTCGGTGGCGCGCGCGCAGGGCTCCAGGTCCAGACCCACGCGGCCGCCGGGCGCGACCAGGCAGCCGACCAGGCCGGCGCAATGCGACAGGCTGAAACTCAGTTCCGGCGCATCCGCCACGCGCGGGCGCCCATAGACGCCGCGCAGGTAGCGCCAGTCCTGCGGCCGCCGCGGTTGGCAGGCCGACAGCGCGTGGCGCAACAACAAGCGCGCGGCCAGGGCCTCGCGCCGCACCGGCACCAGGCGCAGACGCGCCAGGCGCGCGCGCTCGTCCTCGTCCAGCAGGCCCAGTTGGGCCTCGTAGACGGCGTCGTAGGCGGCATCGACCTCGGCCAGGAACAGGCGCGGCCCGGCGGGCACGCGCGCGTCCTTCGCGGGTGGAGAGGCGGGGCCGGTCATACGCGCAGGGCCAAAGGGAGGCGGCGTCGAGCATACCGTCGCCGCCGCGTTCGCGGGCCGACTTTGAGCTCGGGGCCCAAACCCGCGACAATTCCAGCCTCAGCAAGCGGAGAGCCAGCATGAGCGAACACAGCCCCAACCCCGCCGAGGTCGAGCGCGACGTCATGGAGTACGACGTCGTCACCGTCGGCGCCGGTCCGGCCGGCCTGTCGTTCGCGATCCGCCTCAAGCAGATCAACCCGGAGCTCTCGGTCTGCGTGATCGAGAAGTCCAGCACCATCGGCGCCCACATCCTGTCCGGCGCGGTGATCGAGACCGGCCCATTGGACGCGCTGCTGCCGAACTGGCGCGACAACCCGCCGCCGATCTGCGTGCCGGTCACCCAGGACGAGTTCTGGCTGCTGAGCAAGGACGGCGGGCGCCGCCTGCCGGTGCCGCCGGGCATGAACAACCACCACGGCAACGTGATCGTCAGCCTGGGCGCGACCTGCGCCTGGCTGGCGCCGCAGGCCGAAGCGCTGGGCGTGGAAATCTACGCCGGCTTCGCCGCCTCCGAGACCCTGCACGACGCCGACGGCCGCGTGGCCGGTGTGCGCATCGGCGACATGGGCGTGGCCAAGGACGGGTCGCACAAGCCCGGTTACACCGCCGGCATCGACATCCGCGCCAAGGTCACCGTGTTCGCCGAGGGCGCGCGCGGCCACCTGACCAAGCGCCTGATCAAGCGCTTCGGCCTGGACGCGGACAGCGACCCGCAGGGCTATTCGATCGGCATCAAGGAACTGTGGCAGGTGCCGGAAGACCGGGTCACCCCGGGCAAGGTCGTGCACAGCTTCGGCTGGCCGGCCGACAACCACACCTACGGCGGCAGCTTCCTGTATCACCTGGACAAGGGCCGCATCGCCCTGGGCTACGTCAGCGGCCTCGACTACCGCGACCCCGACTACAAGCCCTGGGAAGCCTTCCAACAGTGGAAGAACCACCCCACGGTGAAGCCCCTGCTGGAAGGCGGCAACCTGGTCTCGGCCGGCGCGCGCGCGATCGTCACCGGCGGCTGGCAGTCGCTGCCCAAGGTCGAGATGCCGGGCGCGCTGCTGATCGGCGACACCGCCGGCCTGCTCAACGTGCCCAAGATCAAAGGCACCCACCAGGCCATCCGCAGCGGCATGCTCGCCGCCGAACACCTGGCCGCGTCCGAACTGGCGCCGGAAGGTTACGACGCCAAGCTGCGCGCCTCGCCGGCGATGGACGAGCTCAAGAAAGTCCGCAACATCAAGCCCGGGTTCAAGCGCGGCCTGTGGTTCGGCATGCTCAACGCGGCCTGGGAAACCGTCACCGGCGGGCTGTCGCCGTGGACGCTGAAGAACAAGCCCGACTGGTCCTCGCTGCAGAAACTCGACGAGGCCGAAAAGCCCAAGCGCGACTACGTCGACCGCAGCCTGGCGCCGCGCGACCGCCTGGCCGGCGTCTACTTCGCCGCCACCGAACACGACGAAGACCAGCCCGTGCACCTCAAGGTCGCCGACACCTCGATCTGCGTGACCCGCTGCGCCGAGGAATACGGCAACCCCTGTACCCGCTTCTGCCCGGCCGGCGTCTACGAGATCGTCGAAGACGCCGAGGGCAAGCGCCTGCAGATCAACGCCGCCAACTGCGTGCACTGCAAGACCTGCGACATCAAGGATCCCTACGAGATCATCACCTGGGTCACGCCGGAAGGCGGCTCGGGGCCGAATTACCAGAATCTTTAAGGCCCAACCTCATGGCGATCCGGGCCGAGCGCATCCTGGTAACGACCGGTGCGCTCGCGATCGTGGCGATTCTGGCCACGGCGGTCTGGGCTAGCCTACAAGTCGCGCCCCCTTCGCCAGCTCGGGCAGCATGGCTTTCCATGCCGCCCGAAAGCGAGTTCGACGGCGGCGCAAACGCTAGAGGCGCACTGTTGGCAGCCAGTCCGATGCTCGGCGAGCTGCCGCACATCTGCGGGCGCGAGGACCATGCGCAGGACGAAGAGCGATACGTCGCGCTCTTCGATCCGGGCGGGTTCAAACCCTACTACCGTGCCGATTTCAGTATCCGCGACTCGAATGCGTCGATCGCCATCGAGCTGGAGTCGCGCGGATTGATGGGCGAACAGCCTCTCAGAATGCATGCTCGCCGGTTGTTCCATGCGGACACGAAAGAACTAGAAGGCATACGGCGCACCTGGCAAGACCCAACCTTGTGGCGCACGCCGCAGCTACGCACATCGGTATGCGTCAGCGGCGGCAACATCATGCAGTCGTGCGTGCGAGGTCGCTATACGCTGTCGAGGCAGCATTGCAAATCACCCGCCCACCAGGCACTCAAGGCTGCGATTCAAGCGAAGTTCCCATTGCCGCCGAGCGGCGACTGAGCCTCCCTACTGTCGCGCCTCAAGCGAACAACAAATCACGCATGCGCTTGTCCACCTGCGCGGTGACGTTGAACCGCATCCAGGTGCTCGGCGCCTGCTGCGCGGTGAACAGACTGCCCGGCGCGATCAGGATGCCCTGCTCGCGGCAGCGCACCGCCAGTCGATTGGTGTCGGCGCGCATGTCCGCCCACAGAAACATGCCGTCGGCGGGGTCGCCGAGGATCTCGACGCCTTCGGCCGCGAACAGGCGCTTGGCCAGCTCGCGCTGACCCGCGAGGCGTTCGCGCAGGCCTTCGACGTGCTTGTCGTAACGGCGCTCGGCCAGCAGCTTGTGCACCAGCCGCTCGTTGAGCTCGGGCGTGGTGAAGCCGGTCAGGATCTTGGCGTTGGTCAGCTTGCGCGCGAGTTCGGCGTTGGCGGCCAGGTAGCCCACGCGCACGTTCGCCGCCAAGGTCTTGGAGAAACTGCCGGCATAGACCACGCGATCGAGCCGATCCAGCGCCGCCGCGCGCGTCACCCGCGTGCCGCACAGATCGGCGTAGACGTCGTCCTCGAACACGGTCACGTCGTGGCGCGCGGCCAGCGCGAGGATGCGCACCACGATGCTCTCCGGCAGCGATAGCCCGGTCGGATTGCGCGCGGCGGTGCTCAGCACCATCAGGCGCGGCCGCTCCTGCGCCATCCGCCGCTCCAGCTCGGCCAGATCCGGGCCGTCGGCGCCGCAGGCGATGCCGACCACGCGCGCGCCGTGCGCGGCCACGATGCCGAGCGCGCCGAACCAGCACGGGTCCAAGGTCAGCACCGCATCGCCGGGTTTGACCAGGGCCGCGAGCACCAGATTCAGCGCATGCGCGACGCCGGTGGTCAGCACGATCTGATCGGGCTGGGCCAGGATGTCCAGCTCGGCCAGGCGCTGCTGCAACAGGGAGCGCAAGGGCCCATAGCCGTGCGGCTTGCCGCTGTCCAGCCAGCGCCCCTCGCGCCCCAGCGCGCGGATCGCCGCGCCCAGTTGCGCGCCGTCCAGCCACGACGCCGGCAGCACGCCCAGTCCCGGCCCCTGCGCGGCACCGCTTTCGAGCATGTTCTGCATCAGCCAATCCAGATCGATCACCGATCCCGCCGGCGGTTCCCACGCGGGCGCCGCGACCGCGCGCTCGCGCACGTAGAACCCCGAACCGCGGCGCGCTTCCAGATAACCGTCGGCGACCAGACGTTCGTAGGCCTCGACCACGGTGAACGGCGACACCCCGCGTTGGCGCGCCAACGCGCGCACCGAAGGCAGGCGCATGCCCGGCCGCAGCACCTCGCCCTCGATGCGCCGGCGCGCCCAGCGCACGCAGTCTTCGACCCGGCTCAGGCCGGGCGGGCGAGGCTTGGAAGGCACGGACACCGTATCGGCCCCAGGCGCGGAAAGTGTATCGGTACTGTACTGGTCGCGAGGGGTAAAAAGTACCTGCGGCGTAATGCCGCGGCTCCCTCTCCCTGCCTTCGGCCCGACCTAGACCATGGATAACGCCCCCTCCCTCCTCCGCCGCGGCCTTGCTCTGTGCGCGCTGCTGGCCGCGAGCGCCCTGCTGCCCGCGTCCGCCGCCGAGCCGACCGACAAGAGCTGCATCGGCAGCTACCGCCTGCGCGACGGCCGCGACGTCGATATCGCGGTGTCCGACGAATCGCACTACCGCTGGCGCATGAAGGACGGCACCAGCGGCAAGCTGAGCTGGGCCGCGCCGGGCGACTGGTCGAGCACGCAAGGTTGGACCGAACGCGCCGATGGCCACCAGATCGCCTTGCGCGACTGCGCCGCCGGCCGCATCGCCTTCGACCGCGTCGAAGGCCAGCGGCTCGCGTTCGACGTGACCGAGACGCGCTTCCAGTCCGGCGGCGCAACCCTGTCCGGTCGTCTGGTGCTGCCGCCGGGCAAAAGCCGGGTGCCGATCGTGGTGCTGGTGCACGGCTCCGAACGCGATTCGGCGCGCGACTACTACGCGCTGCAGCGCCAGTTCCCGTCCGAAGGCATCGGCGCCTTCGTCTACGACAAGCGCGGCACCGGCGCATCCGGCGGGCGCTACACCCAGAACTTCCTAACCTTGGCCAACGACGCGATCGCCGCCTTGCGCGAAGCGCGCCGGCTGGCCGGCGCGCGCGCCGGCAAGATGGGTTATCAGGCCGGCAGCCAGGGCGGTTGGGTGGCGCCGCTGGCGGCGCAGATCGAACCGGCGGATTTCGTGATCGTCAGTTTCGGCCTGGCGGTGTCGCCGCTGGACGAGGACCGCGCCGCGATCGAATTGGACATGACGCGTCGCGGCTACGGCCCCGAGGTGGTCGCCAAGGCCATGCAGGTGGCCGACGCCACCGCCGCGGTGCTGGAGAGCGATTTCCGCGAAGGCTACGAGCAGGTGGCCCGGATCAAGCAGCGCTACGGCGCCGAACCCTGGTTCAAGTTCGTGCGCGGCAACGTCAGCTACTTCATTCTGGAAAAACCCGAGGCTGAACTGCGCAGCGTGGGCCCAACGCTGTTTCCGGGCGCGTCCCTGGACTACGACGCCCTACCGGTGCTGCGCAATCTGCGCACGCCGCAGCTGTGGCTGTTGGGCGCGCAAGACATCGACGCGCCCAGCGCGGAGACCGTGCGCCGCCTCACCGCATTGGCCAAGGCCGGCGCGCCGATCCGCCTCACTGTGTTCCCGCATGCCGAGCACGGCATGTACGAATTCGAACTGGCCGCCGACGGCAGCCGCCTGTCCACGCGCCAACCCGCGGACTACTTCCCGCAGATGCGCGACTTCATCAAATCCCGTTGATGCGAACCGGGCGCAGCGCCCGGTTTCGCCTTCGTCCGTGGCCGGTGGCGATGCTTCAGGGGCGTCGCCGCAGGTGGCGGACGCGCGCCTCAGGCGGCGCGCTTGAACGCCACGCCGGTCTTCTCGCGCAGCTCGTCCTCGCTCACGCCGGGCGCGCTTTCCACCAGCACCAGGCCATCCTCGGTCACGTCCATCACCGCCAGTTCGGTGATGATGCGGTTGACCACGCCCAGCCCGGTCAGCGGCAGGGTGCACTCGGGCAGGATCTTGTGTTCGCCGTTCTTGGCGCTGTGCTCCATCAGCACCACCACGCGCTTCACGCCGGCCACCAGATCCATCGCCCCGCCCATGCCCTTGACCATCTTGCCGGGCACCATCCAGTTGGCCAGATCGCCCTTGTCGGTGACCTGCATCGCGCCCAGGATCGCCAGGTCGATGTGGCCGCCGCGGATCATCGCGAAGCTGTCGTGGCTGCCGAAGTAGCTGGCGCCGGCGCGCGCGGTCACGGTCTGCTTGCCGGCGTTGATGAGGTCGGCGTCGACCTCGGCCTCGCTCGGGAACGGGCCGATGCCGAGCAGGCCGTTCTCGGACTGCAGCCACACGTCCATGCCCTCGGGGATGAAGTTGGCCACCAGCGTCGGCAAGCCGATGCCGAGGTTGACGTAGGCGCCGTCGGTGAGTTCCTGCGCGGCGCGTTGCGCCATTTGATCGCGGGTCCAAGCCATGTCGAATTCCTTGAAAGAGTCGTAAGCGTCGAGTCGTCGGTGGGGCCTGCGCGTCAGGCGCGCACGGTGCGCTGCTCGATGCGCTTCTCGGGCGCGGCGTTGAGCACGATGCGATCGACGTAGATGCCGGGCAGGTGCACGTGATCGGGATCGATCGCGCCGATCTCGACGATTTCCTCGACTTCGGCCACGCAGACCTTGCCCGCCATCGCGCAGGCCGGATTGAAGTTGCGCGCGGTCTTGCGGAACACCAGGTTGCCGGCCTTGTCGGCCTTCCAGGCCTTGACCAGCGAGACGTCGGCCTTGAGCGCGGTTTCCATCACGTAGTGGTGGCCGTCGAACTCGCGCGTCTCCTTGCCGTCGGCGACCACGGTGCCGTAGCCGGTGCGGGTGTAGAACGCCGGAATGCCGGCGCCGCCGGCGCGCAGGCGCTCGGCCAGGGTGCCCTGCGGGTTGAACTCGAGCTCGAGTTCGCCGGACAGGAACTGGCGTTCGAATTCCTTGTTCTCGCCGACGTAGGACGAAATCATCTTGCGGATCTGGCGCGTTTCCAGCAGCAGACCCAGGCCGAAACCGTCGACGCCGGCGTTGTTGGAAATCGCGGTCAGGCCCTTGACGCCGCTGTCGCGCAGCGCCGCGATCAGGGCCTCGGGAATGCCGCACAGGCCGAAGCCGCCGACCGCCAGGGTCTGGCCGTCCGCGACCAGTCCGCGCAGCGCTTCGTCGGCATTGGGGAACACTTTGTTCTTCGCGGCGCCGGCGCTGGGCGTCGCGGCAATGGCCTCGGCCATGGGGGAACTCCTGTACGGGATGGGCGCAGTTTAGCGCGCCAGCCGGCCCGGCCCCACCGGACCTTAGGGCAATGGTCACTCGTGCCGGGATGGGTGGCGACGTTAGACTCGAAGCATGAGCAAAATCGCCCTGGTCACCGCCATCGCCGCTACCGGAACCGACACCGATATGGTGCCGCTGATCGAGGCCTGCGCCCGCGCCGGCCTGGCCGCCGAGGTGCGCGCCTGGGACGACCCCAGCGTGGCCTGGACACGCTACGACGCTGCGCTGCTGCGCTCGCCCTGGGACTACACCGAGCGCCTGCCGGAATTCCTGGCCTGGTGCGAGCGCGTGGCCGCGCAGTCGCGTCTGCTCAATCCCTTGCCGGTGGTGCGCTGGAACACCGACAAGCACTACCTGGCCGACCTGGCCGCGCGCGGCGTGGCGGTGGTGCCCAGCGCCTTCGTCGAACCCGAGGCCGAGCCCCTGCCCGCGCTGCAGGCCTTCCTGGCCGAGCACGCCGGGGCCGCCGAGTTCGTGGTCAAGCCCACGGTCAGTGCCGGTTCGCGCGATACGCAACGGTATGCGCGCTCGCAGGAGTTCGCCGCCGCCAACCACATCGCGCGCCTGCTCGACGCCGGCCGCAGCGTGCTGCTGCAGCCCTATCTGGCCTCGGTCGATCGCGACGGCGAAACCGCCCTGCTGTATTTCGATGGCGACTACAGCCATGCGATCCGCAAGGGCGCGCTGTTGCGTCCCGACGACGGCGGCAACGGCACCGCGCTCGTGCCCGAACAGATCGTCGCGCGCGAGCCCGGCCAGGACGAGCACGCGCTGGCGCAGGCGGTGCTGGCGGCCGCGCGCGATGCGCTGAAGCTGGAGGCGCCGCTGGCCTATGCGCGCGTGGATCTGATCCGCGACGCCGACGGCACGCCGCGCCTGCTGGAACTGGAACTGTGCGAGCCGTCGCTGTTCTTCCCTTACGCCGACGGCAGCGCCGACCGTTTCGTCGCGCGCCTGCGCGAACGCCTGGGCGCGACGAACTAAGCGCGTACGCGAATCACGGGCGCCTCAGGAACGCTACGCATACCTGACGTATACGGACGCTCAAGAGCGCCCGTATACGTCCTCGAGCCGGACGATGTCGTCCTCGCCCAGGTAGCCGCCGGACTGCACTTCGATCAACTCGACCGGTTCGCTGCCGCGGTTGCGCAGGCGGTGCACGCTGCCGCGCGGGATGTAGGTGCTCTCGTTCTCGCGCAGCTCGAACACCTTGTCGTCGCAGGTGACCTCGGCCACGCCGGAGACCACGATCCAATGCTCGGCGCGGTGCTGATGCTTCTGCAGACTGAGCGCGGCGCCGGGCTTGACCACGATCTTCTTGACCTGGAAGCGTTCGCCCACGCCGATCGAATCGTAGCTGCCCCAGGGCCGGTAGACCTTGCGGTGGAACAGGTGTTCCTGGCGGCCGGCGGCCTTGAGCCGGTCGACGATGATCTTGACGTCCTGGACCCGATCCTTGCGCGCGACCAGGGTGGCGTCGGCGGTATCGACGATGACCAGATCCTCGACGCCCAGAGTCGCGATCATGCGGCGGTCGGACGCGCGCACCAGGCTGTCGCGGGTGTCGACCGAAATCACGTCGCCTTCGTGGCGGTTGCCGTCGGCGTCGCGCTCGGCCACCGACCACAGCGAGGACCAGGAGCCGATGTCGCTCCAGCCGCAGCTCACCGGCACCACCGCGGCGCGGTCGGTTTTCTCCATCACCGCGTAGTCGATCGAATCGCTGGGACTGGCCGCGAACGCGTCATGGCCCAGGCGCAGGAAATCCAGGTCGGTGCCGGCGCTGGCGAACGCGGCCTGGGCGGCGGCGTGGATCGCCGGCGCCAGCCGCGCCAGTTCGTCCAGATAGCTGCGCGCGCGGAATAGGAACATGCCCGAGTTCCAGGCGTAGGTACCCTCGGCGAGATAGCGTTCGGCGGTGGCCTGGTCGGGCTTCTCGACGAAGCGCTCGATGCGATAGCCGTCCGCGCCCAGCGCGTCGCCACGCAGGATGTAGCCGTAGCCGGTTTCGGCGTAGTCGGGGCGGATGCCGAACGCCACCAGCCAGTCCTCGCGGCCCAGCCGCAGCGCCGCGCTCACGGCGTCGCGGAAGGCGGCTTCGTCCTCGATCAGATGATCGGCCGGCAGCACCAGTAGCAGCGCGTCGGGGTCGCCGACCAGCGCGTGCAGGGCCGCGGCCGCGATCGCCGGCGCGGTGCTGCGCGCGACCGGCTCCAGCAGGATGCCGCCGCTGCGCACGCCGATCGCCTGCAACTGCTCGCCGACCATGAAACGGTGGTCGTCGGCGCAGACCGTGATCGGGGCCTGCGCATCGGGCAGCTTGCTCGCGCGCAGCACGGTTTCCTGGAACAGCGAATGGTCCCCGATCAGCGACAGGAACTGCTTGGGTTGGTTCTGTCGCGAAAGCGGCCACAATCGGGTTCCGCTGCCGCCGCTGAGGATGACCGGGTGAAGCATTTCGACTCCGCACTGGGGTTACGTCGTGAAGGGTACCGGATCGGAGCCGCGCGCCGCCCGCTTGGCGGCGCGTCGGTACGGGCCGTCGCTCAGGCGGCAGTCACCCAGCCTCGCCGTCCGGCCCCAGAGGCGGCGTGAACGGCGCCCCGTCGGTGCGCCTGCAGGGGCCGGACGGCGCCAGCGCGCAGGTGGCCCTGCACGGCGGACAGCTGCTGTCCTGGACCTGCCGCGGCCGCGAGCGCCTGTACCTGAGCCCGCGCGCGCGCTTCGCGCCGGGTCAGGCCATCCGCGGCGGCGTGCCGGTGATCTTTCCGCAGTTCTCCGACCGCGGGCCCGGCCCGCGTCACGGCTTCGCGCGCGTGCGCGAGTGGACGCATGCGGGCGCGGGCCGCTTCGTGCTGCGCGACGACGCCGACACGCGCGCGTCGTGGCCTTATGCATTCCAGGCCGAGTTGACGGTCGAACTGGGCGCCGATGCCTTGGCGATCGCGCTGCAGGTGCGCAACACCGGCGCAGAGACCTTCGCCTTCACCGCTGCCTTGCACACGTATCTAGGCGTGGACGACCTGGCCGGCGCGCGCGTTCAAGGATTGGAAGGACGCGCCTACGCCGACGCCACCCGCGCCGGCGCCTCCGCCGTCCAGCGCGAACACGACCTGCGCTTCGACGGCGAGCTCGACCGCCTCTACCCCGACATCGCCGGCGGTCTGCATCTGCTCGACGGCGAACGCGGCTTGCGCATCGACGCCGAAGGTTATGCCGACACCGTGGTCTGGAACCCGGGCGCCGCGCTCGCCGCCGGCCTGGACGATCTGGGCGCGGGCGAGCACGCGCGCTTCGTCTGCATCGAAGCCGCCGCGGTCGCCATGCCGCTGTCGCTGGCGCCGGGCGCGGACTGGCGCGGGCGCCAGATCCTGACCGTGGCCGACCGCACGCCGGCCGCATAATTCGTACGGATCGGCGCACGTTGCCTGCACGCTGGGCGCATTTCGGCCGCCCGGCGCCTGCCACCGGCCGTTCCGCCCCCTGCGCCCGCGAACGGTCTCCGCTAGAATTGGCGGTTCTCGGCCCCCGGGCCGCGCACCCCCCAACGGGCACCCCAAGGAACCCCCGCACGATGAAGATCCTCGTCGGCTACAAGCGCGTGGTGGACTACAACGTCCGCATTCAGGTCAAGCCGGATGGTTCCGGCGTGGTCACCGACGGCGTCAAGCTGTCGGCCAATCCCTTCGATGAGATCGCGCTGGAAGAAGCGCTGCGGCTGCGCGACAAGGGCATCGCGACCGAGGTCGTGGTCGCCACGATCGGTCCCGCCGACGCCCAGGCGCATCTGCGCAACGGCCTGGCGATGGGCGCGAACCGCGCCATCCACGTCGTCAGCGACCAGCCGATCCAGCCGCTCACCGCCGCGCGCACCCTGCTCAAGCTGATCGAGAAGGAACAGCCGGACCTGGTGATCCTGGGCAAGCAGGCGATCGACGACGACGCCAACCAGACCGGCCAGATGCTGGCGACCTTGTGGGGCCGCCCGCAGGCCACCTTCGCCTCCAAGCTCGAGGTCGCCGACGGCAAGGCCACGGTCACGCGCGAAGTCGACGCCGGCCTGGAAACGCTGGAAGTCGATCTGCCGGCGGTGGTCACCACCGACCTGCGCCTGAACGAGCCGCGCTTCATCAAGCTGCCCGACATCATGAAGGCCAAGAGCAAGCCGATGGAGTCCATCGCCTTCGCCGACCTCGGCGTGGACACCGGCGACACCCTCAAGACCACCCATTACGCGCCGCCGCCGAAGCGCAGCCGTGGCGTGATGGTCAAGGACGCGGCCGAACTGGTCGCCGCACTGAAGCAGAAGGGGTTGCTGTGATGAGCAAGGTTCTGATCGTTGCCGAACACCTGGGCGGCAAGCTCAACGCCTCGACCGCCAAGTGCGTGTCCGCGGCGCTGGCGCTGAAGCCCGACGCCATCGACGTGGTGGTGCTGGCCGCCGACCCGGCCGGCATCGCAAGCGAAGCCGCGCAGATCGCCGGCGTCGCGCGCGTGCTGACCGTGAGCAACCCCGCCAACGCCAACGCGATCGCGCAAGTGCTGGCGCCGCAGGTAGCCGCGCTGGCGCCCGGCTACAGCCACGTGTTCGGCCCCTCGACCACCTTCGGCAAGGACCTGATGCCCTGCGTCGCGGCCCTGCTCGGCGTGGCCCAGGTCTCCGACGTGATGGCGGTCGACGCCAGCCACACCTTCAAGCGTCCGATCTACGCCGGCAACGCGATCATCACCGTCGAAGCCCCGGCCGATCACACCGTGGTCGCCACCGTGCGCACCGCCTCGTGGCCGGAAGCCGGCAAGGGCGGCAGCGCCGCGGTCGAAGCGGCCACGGTCGAAGCGACCCTGCCCGGCCACACCCGCTTCGTCGGCCTGGCCGCTGGCAAGTCGGATCGTCCCGACCTGCAAAGCGCCAAGCGCGTCGTCTCCGGCGGCCGCGGCGTCGGTTCGGCCGACAACTTCAAGATCATCTACGACTTCGCCGACAAGCTCGGCGCCGCGGTCGGCGCCTCGCGCGCCGCGGTCGATGCCGGCTACGTGCCCAACGAACTGCAGGTCGGCCAGACCGGCAAGATCATCGCCCCCGAGCTGTACGTCGCGGTCGGCATCAGCGGCGCGATCCAGCACCTGACCGGCATCAAGGACGCGGGCACCATCGTCGCGATCAACAAGGACGGCGACGCGCCGATCTTCGAGATCGCCGATATCGGCCTGGTGGGCGATCTATTCACGCTGTTGCCGGAGCTGGAAAAGGCACTCTGAACCGACCTCGCCGCGACACGCGAAAGGCCGCCTTCGGGCGGCCTTTTTCGTTGCCGGTCGCCGTTTTCCCAGGGAACAGGCGCCGGCCCGTTTCCGGGCGATCGGCGACAACGCAGGTAGCTGGCACACGAACGCCCCCATTCATGTGCTTTCGGAACTGGAATAGGCGTAGCAAATAGCCGCGATCCGCCCCGAGCCCGGTCATGCGACGGCCCGAGCTAAGGCGCTATGCTTGCCACCGGGCGCCACCAACGATGCAGCCAGCTGAGGCAACGATGCGTTATTCCATATTAGCTTTGACCCTTACTTTGTTCTTTGCCGGCTGTGCGTCCGAATCGGACGACGGCCGCAAGGCCACAGCCTCGGCGAAGACGGGTGCTGGCGCCGTCGCCCAGGCCACGAGCCCCGCATTCGGCCACGCGCCGGGCCAGGGCTTCGCAGCGCTGCCCGACCGCGGCGCCCTGATCCAGTACGACCGCAAGCAGCCCAGCGAACAGCGCGGCGCCTTCACGTATCTGCCGGTCGAGCTGAGCGAGGCGCATGGCCTCGCCGCCACCGTGCCGGGTCGCGCGATCTCGCTGACCACGCCGGACGGCCGTCCGATGCGCATCGCCTACCAGCGCCACGAGGAAAGCCTCGACGGCAACTGGACCTGGATCGGCCAGACCGAGGACGGCCTGCGCGCCGTCATCACCTTCGGCGAGAAGGCGGTGTTCGGCAAGATCGAACAGAAGGCCACCGAAGCCCTGCGCATCACCACGCTCAACGGCCGTACCTGGGTCATGCAGGCCGATCCATCCAAGCTGCTCGACGGCAACCTACGCAGCGAGGCCGAATCCGACACCCTGATTCCGCCCAAGGCCGCGGCGAACGCCGCGTCGGCCCAGGTCGGCACGCTGGCCAACGCGGCCAACACCGTCGACGTGGCGCTGGGCTACACCGCCGGCATGGTCGCCCGCTACGGCGGCACCACCCAGGTCAACACGCGCCTGGTCAACCTGATGGCGATCACCAACCAGGCCTACCAGGACAGCCAGATCAACCCGCGCGTGCGCCTCGTGCACACCATGCAGGTCGACTACACCGACGCCAACAGCAACGACACCGCGCTGGAAGCCCTGACCGGTTACACCTGCACCAGCTCCGGCTGCACCCAGCAGCCGGTGCCGGCGGGCCTGCAGGGCCTGCGCGCCGCGCGCGACGCAGTCGGCGCCGACCTGGTGTCGCTGGTGCGTCCGTTCACCACGCCCGAACAGGACGGTTGCGGCATCGCCTGGCTGCTCGGCGGCGGCGGCAGCACCATCGACAACAGCGATGCCGGCTTCGGCTACTCGGTGGTCAGCGACGGCCAGGACCGCGACGAAGGCGACGGCAAGACCTACTTCTGCCGGGAGGAAACGCTGGCCCACGAGCTCGGCCACAACATGGGCCAGGCGCACAATCCCGAAGACAGCAGCGGTCAGGGTGCGCACAGCTATTCCTACGGCTACCGCGAAGCGGCGACCAACGGTTTCTACACCGTCATGGCCTACCGCCTGGCCAGCAGCACCCAGTTCTCGATCCCGTACTTCGGCAACCCCAACGTCGTCCATCCGGGCACCGGCCGTCCCACCGGCTCGGCCACCGCCGACAACGCGCGCAGCCTGAACATCACGATGCCGCTGATCGCGCAGTTCCGCGCTTCGCTGGTGCCCAACCCGAGCCGCAAGCACAACGACATCAACGGCGACGGCTACTCCGACCTGGTCTGGTACAACGCGAACCAGCCGGGCATGGCGTACTGGTTCATGAACAACACCACGAACATCGGCAGCGGCTACTACCCGCTGGCGGCCAGCACGCGCATCGCCGGCACCGGCGATTTCGATGGCGACGGCCGCATGGACGTCCTCTGGGTCAACTTCAACCAGCTGCAGCTGTGGCGTAGCCGCGGCGACGGCCAGTTCGACTTCTCGGTGATCGGCGGTTTCGCCAGCGAATGGAAGGTCGTGAAGACGGTCGACCTCAACGGCGACGGCAAGGACGACATCGTCTGGGAGAACACCAGCGCGAGCCTGATGGCGTACTGGCTGATGAGCACCAACACCGTCACCGGCAGCCGCGTGTTCCCGGTCGGCGCCGCGCGCGTGGTCGCCGCCGGCGACTTCGATGGCGACACCCGCGGCGACCTGGTGCTGGCCAATCCGAGCCTGGGTCAGCTGACCCTGTGGCGCGGCCGCGCAGACGGCGATTTCGATAAGCCGTCCCTGGGCGGTTACGACAGCGCCTGGACCATCGTCGGCACCCCCGACCTCAACGGCGATGGCCGTTCGGATCTGGTCTGGGAACACTCCGGTCACGCCATGATCGCGTACTGGATGATGAACGGTGCGAGCGTGCAGTCCAGCGGCGTGAAGGGCGTGGCGCCCGAGTTCCGCATCGCCACCACCGGCGATCTGGACGGCGACGGCCGCGGCGATCTCATCTGGACCAATGCCACCACCGGTCAGATGTACCTGTGGCGCAGCCGCGGCGACGGCAACTTCGATGCCTCGTTCGTCGCCGGCTACTCCACCGCCTGGTCGTTGTTGCCCTGACCGACGCTCGCGTCTCGACCCCAAAAGCCCCGCGAAATTCGCGGGGCTTTTTTTTGCGCGAACGCGGTCTCAACCAGTATTCGCGTGCCGCTACTGCAATGCGCCGATGCCGCAACCGCAAGATGCGACACACGCAATGCACACACCATCAATATCAATGGCACTTTAAGAACGTAGGCCCATTTTTCGCGAGCGCGCGCGTGATTTCTTCCTCACGCAAGCGTCGTATCCTGCGTGCGGCCACTGGGATGATCCAGCCGCAGGGAGCGCAGCATGCGCCATTACGTTTCGATCGCAGTCTTTGCTGCGCATCCGCGCAGCTACGCCATCGAACCCGATAAAAACGCCGTCGCTATCGACATGCGCGCGGCCGACATGCGAACGCGCACCGCGCTGGCTCGCGCACCGCAAGCACGCGCGATCTTGCCCTCGCATCCCGTCGATCCGATGCGCGCCCATGCCATCGCATCGGCGAGGCGCCATGCGGGCATCGCGTTGCCAGGTCCGGCGCAAGTCCACGCATGCGGCGCTGACGACATCGCGACGCTCGCGGCATGCGCCGATGTCACTCGCGCAGCGCTTCGCGATGCGCATGCGGATAGCCGCCCGGATCTCGTTCGCCAGAACCGGTACACGCGGGCACGGCTCGCCGGCGCGCAACCGGCAACCGAACCTCGGATATCAGCAAGGAGCTCCTCATGCGTCATCTCGTTCTATCAGGAATCGCCGCCGTCTCCTTGTCGGGCTGCCCGCTCGATTCGAACAAGGTCGCCGCGCCCACGCAGGCCGCCACGGCGCCTGTGCCGGCGCAAGCCCTGGGCGCGAACGCCTCCAGTTTCGTCGCGCCGAGCGGATCCGCATCCGGGCCGCTGGCCCGCGCCTCGGCGCCCATCGAACGCGGCAGCCCATCCGCGCAACCCCTGGCGAGCGCGCGCGGCGCCTACAACGATGCCAACGCGGATGGCCGTTCGGACCTGGTCTGGGCCGGCGACCTCTCCGGGCTGCATGTCGCCCATTGGCTGATGAATGGCAACCAGGTTATGCGCACGCTCAGCCCGACGCCGATGGCCGCCGACAGCCATGTCATCAGCACCGGCGATTTCGACGGCGACAAGCGGGTCGACCAACTCTGGTTGCGGCTCGAACGTCGCGGCGGCAGCTTGACCCTGGGCCGACTGAACGAAGCCGGCTCCTACGAACACAGGCACGTCGCCGGGATCGGCGACGGCTGGTTGCTCGATCGCTCCGCGGACCTCAACGGCGACGGCCGCAGCGACGCGATCTGGACCAACCGCACCTTGGGCCGGATGGCGTACTGGCTCATGAACGGCACCGCCATACTGAGTAGCGGCGTGTACCCGCTCGACGTCAACAACTATGCGCTCGTCGCAGTCGGCGACTTCGATGGCGACGGCCGCGAAGACCTGCTGTGGCGCGGCCGCCAAAACAGCGCCTATTACATGTGGCGCAGCCGCAGCGATGGCCATTTCGATCAGTCCTACGTCGGCACGGTGCCGGCGGGCTGGGTGCTCGATGCCGTGGTCGACCTTAACGCAGACACGCGCTCCGACCTGGTCTGGACCAACCGGGACGCGAACCAGATGGCGTACTGGTGGATGAATGGAGCCGCCCCGCAACGGACGGGCGTGATCGGTGCGGACACCGAGCGCTACACGATCGCCGCATGCGGCGACTTCGACGGCGACGGCAAAGGCGATCTCGTCTGGGCGACGCGACGCGATGCCACCGCCGCTTCGCTCTACCTCTGGCGTAGCCGCGGCGACGGCTCGTTCGATCCGAGCTTTATCTCGACTTACGACGACAGCGTCTGGCAGCCGATGCCGCCGTATGCGGACGCATGAACACCGTCCGTTGCGAACCGATGGCCTCGACCGGCGCTCAGCGCATCGCATCCAAACCCAGGGATAGAACCATGCGAAATCTCTTTTCGGCCGCCGTCGCCGCCGCGCTATTGACCGGCTGCCCGCTCGAGCAGGCGAAAATCGCGACGTCCTCGGAAGGCGACGCAGCCATGGCCAAGCAGGTCGCGAGCGCAGCGCAGGCGCGGATGCCCGCCGCCCCTTCGGCCCGCGCGCCCGGCGCAGCGCAGGGCGGCGTGGTCCAGGCTCTGGGTGTCGGCCCGACCGGCGCGGCGGCGGCCTCGCCTCTCGCAACCGCCGTGCGCCCGCCCAACAGCGACGCCAACGCCGATGGCCGTTCCGACATGTTCTGGCTAGGCGGCAGCAGCGGAACCTTTCATGTCGCGCATTGGCGAATGAACGGCGCCACGATCCTGCAAATGGTCGGGGCGACCGTGCTGCCGGAGGGGAACTACTCCATCTTCAACGGCGATTTCGACGGCGACCGGCGCGTCGACCAGATATGGTTCAACCCAGACGCCGGCAACCGTCGGCTGTTGCTGGCCCGCCAGGACGCAAACGGCATCCTAGCGCCCACCTTCGTGGCCGGTGTCGGCGGCGCGTGGCTTCCGTCCGCGGTCGAGGATCTGAACGGCGACGGCAAGAGCGATATCGTCTGGGTGGATAAGACGCGCGGGCAAATGGCGTATTGGCTCATGAACGGCACCGCGATCGCGGGCAGCGCCGTGTTCGGCGTGGACACCGCCAACTACGACTTCCTCGGCCGCGGCGACTTCAATGGCGACGGCCGCGGCGACCTGCTATGGCTGGGCCATCGAACCAACGGCCCCTTGTACATGTGGCGCGGCCGCGCCGACGGTCAGTTCGATCAAGTGCTGGTGGGCAACCTCAGCATCGCCTTTCAGTTCCAGGGCACGACCGATCTTAACGGCGATGGCCGATCCGATATCGTCTTCACCAGTTACACCGGCAGGTCGTTCGCCTACTGGCTGATGAGCGGCGACGGCGTACTGCAGGGCGGCACCATCCCGATCGACCGCGACCGCTTCGAGATCGCGGGCGTGGGCGATTACGACGGCGACGGCAAGGGCGACGTCATGTGGACGACCAAGGCTCAGCGAGAGGATGCGTTGCTGTATCTGTGGCGCGGACGCGGCGATGGCAGCTTCGATTCGACGCTCGTAGCCCAGTACGACCACAGCATCTGGGTGCCATTCCAACGCCAATGATTCGACGCGATCGCGGCGCTGTCGCTACGCTCCGGCGCGCGCCGCAGAGTCGAGCGTTACAGCCAATCGATCGCCTGCCGCAGGCGATCGATGACGGCGGTCGGCACGACCTCGCCCTGGCCGGGCTCCTCCGCCGCTGCCGCTCCCAGGGGGCGGTACAGCAGGGTCGTGGCCAGGCCGGCACGCTGGCCGGCAAGGATGTCGGAGGGCTTGTCGCCCACCAGCAGGCTGTCCGCCAGCGACACGCCGAACTCCTGCGCGGCCGCGAGCAGCATGCCCGGGTTCGGCTTGCGCATCGGCGACTCGCGGCGATAGTCGCCGATGCCATGCTCGGGATGGGTGGGGTCGAAGTAAACCCGATCGATCGGCGCGCCTTCGGCGGCGAAGGCCTCGCACATGCGCTCGGTCAGCGCGAGGAAGTCCTGCTCGGTATAGCGACCGCGGCCTATGCCGGCCTGGTTGGTGACCACGAACAAGCGGTAGCCCTGGGCGCGCGCGGCGCGGCACAGGTCGAAGATGCCGTCGATGAAGACGAAATCCTCCCAGCGATGGGTATAGCCCTCGTCGCGATTGACCACGCCATCGCGATCCAGGAACAGCGCCCGCGCGAGCTCGGCCACGGTCAGTGGATCGCCGACAGCAGGGTCTGCGCGCGCGCGTAGTCCTCGGGCGTGCCGATGTCGATGAAATCCGTATTGGTCGGCAATGCCAGAAACTCGCGGCGGCTCACCGCATCGCGCAGGTACTCGGTCTCGAACGAGAAACGCTCGCGGTCCGGAAACTCGCGCACGATGTCCGTCGGCAGCACATAGCAGCCGGCGTTGATCAGCCCGGGACCGCCGCTGGCGTCCTTCTCGAGGAAACCGGTGATGCGCCCCTGGTTATCCACCTCCAACTTGCCGTAGCGCGCGGTGTCTTCGACCTCGCGGGCGACGATCACGGGCAGGCCGCGGCGCGCCCACAGCGCGTCGGTTTCGGCGGTTTCCACGGCCAGATAGGTGTCGCCGTTGAGTACGTAGACGTGGCCATCGTCGCAGTGGGCCATCGCCTCGCGTATCGCGCCGCCGGTGCCCAGCGGCTCGTTCTCGACCGCGTAGGCCAGCGGCACGCCGCGGAACGCATCGCCGAAATGGGCGACGATGGTGTCCGACAGATAGCCTACCGACAGCACGATGCGCTGGAAGCCGTTGCCGACCAGGTGGCTCAGCAACAGCTCCAGGAACGGCCGCCCGGCGATGCGCGCCATCGGCTTGGGAACGTCGCTGACCACGCTGCGCAGACGCGTGCCGAAACCGCCCGCCAGGACGATCGCTTGCTTCACGCGGGCTTACCGAAAATCGCGCTCTCGACCAGGCCGGTGATGATGTGGCCCAGCACCGCGTGCCCCTGCTGGATTTCGGCGGTGTCGGTGGCAGGCGTGCGCAGCAGGATGTCGCACAGCTCGGGCATGTCGCCGCCGCCGCTGCCGGTCAGGCCGATGCAGAACAGGCCGCGCTCGCGCGCTTCGCGCAGACCGGCCAGCACGTTCGGCGAACGGCCCGAGGTGGAGTATGCGATGAAGACATCGCCGCTGCGGCCCAGCGCCTGGATCTGGCGCGAGAACAGCTTCTCGTAGCCGTAGTCGTTGCCGATCGCGGTGAGGATCGAGGTGTCGGTGGTCAGCGCGATCGCCGGCAAACCGGGGCGGTCGAAGGCGAAACGGCTGACGAACTCGGCTGCGATGTGCTGGGCGTCGGCGGCGCTGCCGCCGTTGCCGGCCAGCAGGAGCTTGCCGCCCGAGTTCAGCGTCTCGATGCACTTGGCCGCGCAGGCTTCCAGCTGCTGCTGCGTGGTCTGGTCGTCGGCGAGGGCGCGCATGACCTGCACGGCGCGCTCGAGCTTCTCGATGATCTGTTGTTTCACTCGATTCTCCAGGCTTGCGTGCCATTCTTGGTGAAGTGGCAGTTGCTGACTTGGCCGTCGAAGGCCTTCAGCGCTCGGATCACTTCCATGCGTCGATCCGGCTTGACGAAAAACATCATGAAGCCGCCGCCGCCGGCGCCGGACACCTTGCCCGCCAGCGCGCCAGCGCCGACAGCCGCTTCGTAGATCGCCTCGATCTTCGGCGTCGATACCGAACTGGCGGTGCTCTTCTTGCTTTCCCAGCCCAGACGCATCGAACTGACCATCTCGCCGAAGCTGCCCTTGAGCAGGGCGACCTTCATGCTTTGCGCCTCTTCCTTCAGCCGATGCATGGCCTCGATCGTGCCGGAATCCTTGTCGCGCACGTTGTCGCTCTGATCGGCGATGATCTTCGCCGACTCGCGCGACACCCCCGAGTAGTACAGCAGCAGCGAGGCTTCCAACTCGCACAGCACCCAGTTCTTGATCCGCAATGGGTTCACGATCACGCGATCGTTCTCGTAGAACTCCATGAAGTTGAAGCCGCCGAAGGTGGCCGAATACTGATCCTGCTTGCCGCCCTTGAGGCCGCAATCGACGCGCTCGATCTTGTAGGCCATGTGAGCGATCGCGTAGTCGTCCAGCGGCAGGCCCAGCAGCTCGGCGAACGCACGGATCATCACCACGACCAGCGTCGACGAAGAGCCCAGGCCGGAACCGATCGGCGAATCGCAGAACGTGGTCAGCTCGACGGCCAGCGGCTCGCCGTTGTTGTAGCGGGCGACGATCTCGTTGTAGACCGCCTTGTGCAGCTGCAGGCCGTCGCGCAGCTCGTATGACGGCTGCAGCGGCAGATCGGCCGATTGCTGCTGATCGCTGGCCACGAAGCGGACGTTCGGGCCTTCCATCGGCTTGATCACCGCATACGCATAACGGTCGATCGTCGCATTGAGCACATAACCGCCGTACGTATCGCAGTACGGAGAAACGTCCGTGCCGCCACCGGCCAAGCCGAGGCGCAGGGGCGCGCGGGCTCGGATGATAGCGTTGCGGTTCACAACGGCTCGTCGTTCTGGAAGGGCGCGGCGCCCTGGTTCGAGTTCTTCATCGACTGCATGTCCTGTCGATACTGATTGAAATGGATGCGCAGTTCGCGATCGTCCAGGGTGGCCGGGCGCTGCCAACGGCCGCGCGCCTCCACTTCCGCCGCAGGGCGCTTGCGCAGCACCAACTCGATACCGCATTCGCCGACCGGAGTGAGGGTTTGGTCGAAGCGCGGAAGATCGAAGCGATAGGTCGAGGACAGCTGCTCGATGCGGACGATCTCGGCCTCCGCGCCCAGGTCGCGGGCGAGGTCGACCAGGTTGATCGAGCGATCGGACCAGGACTGCGGCTTGTACGCGGTGAAGGTCCACTTATGGTCGCGATTGAACGTGCTCGGGAAGACGCCCTGCTCGTAGAGGTCCTCGTCGGGCACGGTAAGCACCAGGTAGCCGCCCGGCTTCAGCACGCGGAACCAGTTCTTGAGCCCTTCGCGCGGATCGGTCAGGTGCTCCAGACAATGGCTGCTGTGCACGAAATCGTAGCTGCCGTCGCCCGCGCTCTGCAGGTGCTGGGCGTCGCCGTCCTCCCAATCCCAGGTCTTCACGCCGGTCATGCGCGAGAACATGCCGACGTAGAGCGCCAGCGGATCGGGCTTGCCGCCGATATCGATGCCTTCGCCGACGAAATACCGATTGCTGAAGTTCGGATCCGACAGTCGGCGGGCGATCGATTTGCTGCATTCTTTCATGGTGCGATCCTAGTCACGCGATACGTTGCCGGGCCAGGCCCGAACCTTCACTTCGGCGAGCGCGCCGCGTCGGCCTTGGCCACCAGCCCCGTCGGCACCGGCGCCCATTCGCCGCCGATGGACGGTAGCTCACGATCCGTGATCGCTCCGTTCGCGGCAAGCAGCCATGCGCCGACCTGGCCGGTCTTCGGGTTGTGCCACAGCAGGTCGGCGTAGCCGTTGCCGTCGACGTCCAGCGCGGCGACGAAACGCCAGTCGCCGGTGGCCTGACGGGTGAACGCGATCTGCTTACCCGGATCGGCCGAGCTCCAGCCTTGCAGACGACCGTCCGAGGCGCGCCACAACAGATCGTCGCCGGCCTGCCCGTCGAACTTGCCGGCGGCCACCAGGCTCCAGTCGCCGCCCGTGTAGGTGATGGCCCGGGCGCTCTTGAGCTTGGCGCCATCCAGCAGCCACAGGCTCGCGGACGAACCGTCGTCCTTGATCCAGAACAGGTCGCCGCGACCGTCGCCGTCGAAATCGCCGACTTGCGCGGCCGACCAGCCGGTGCCGACGTTGCCGATCAGCGCCTGTTCCTGGACCTTGCCGTCGCGCAGCGTCCAGACCGCGACGCCGCCGTCGCGACCCAGCCACACCACATCGTCGAAGCCGTCTTGATTCACGTCGGTGAATGCCACGACCTGCCAGCTCGCGTCCGCGGCGGGAAGGATCTCCGCGGCCGGCTCGGGGCTAGCGGCGGAAAGCTTCCACAGCCGGACCTCGCCCGTCGCCTTCATGCGCCATGCGGCCAGATCGTTGCCGCCCCAGGCGCGCGACATGTAGCCCAGCGCGCTCCACTCCGGCGCGACCGCCCAGGTTTCCAGGGGCGCCATGGCGGTCTTGCCGTCGAAACGCCAGCGCCGGTTCTCGCCCGTCGCGCCGTTGCGCCACAGCAAGGTCACCGGACCGACGCTGGCTTGCGCCGCATCGGTCGTCGTCGGCGTCGCCGTGGACGCCGGCGCGCCAGCCGCGGGTTCGACGCTGGCCGCCGGGGGCGCCGCGTCCTTGCCGGACTTCGGTTCGGTAAGCCACCAAATCCCCGCAAGCGCGGCGATCGTCAGCAACACCACCAGGATCCCTTTCTTCATTGGAACATTCCTTCTTCGAGTGCGCGGGGCGCCGAGCGCCGCCTAGCCTTATAGACCATCAAGCTTGAAGCCCGTGCGAATGGGCCCGGTCGGATCAACGCGCCGCCTTGGTGGCGATGCAAAGAATCTGTTCCTGTCCGAGGTATGCGAACTTGGGCGACCAGTAGAACAACAACCGCGCGTCGGCGAACCCCGCCGCGCGCATCTGCTCAAGCACCTGCAGACCGAAGTACTGGAAGCACAAAGCCCCACCGTCGGGATCGACGGGATTGCAGTGATACTCGGGCTCCATCAGGTGCACGAGCTCGCCGTCGCCATCGATACGCGCCCGGATCACGTTCCGGTCCAGCATCTTGTGATTGCCGTCCAGCGCGAAAGGCGCGGCCCACAGCATCGAGCCGCCCGGGCGCAGAATGCGGGCGCACTCGGCGAAGGCCTTGGCGGGATCGGGCACGTGCTCCATCACGTCGAACGAAAGCACGAAATCGAAACTCGCGTCCGGCCAGGTCAAGGCCATGATGTCTTCGTTGCGCAGCCCGCCCAGCTCCTCGCCCGGCGGCACCTTGTCGGCGAAGTATTCGCTGCCCTTGGCGTTCGGGAACTGCTCGTGCAGCCAGCGGTACAGCGGCGTGGTCTGCTCGGTGATATAGACCCGCGCTTCCGGCTCGGGCTTCAGCTCCGAGCGGAACGCGTGGATCGCCGCGCGGATCCGGTTCGTGAAGCCGCACTTCGCGCAAACCAGATGCTCGCGCCAATTCGGCATCGGCCCGCCGTCGGACCGCGTGCCGCAGGAATACAGGAAGCTGACGTCGAACGCGGAAGGACGATCGCAGACAGCGCAATGACCGTCGGCCAGGAACGAATCGACGCGCTCGGGAATCAGAGCTTCTTCCGCGGCAACGCGCTTGGGATATTCCCCGATCGCCTCGGCGTGATAACGGGCGTACTCGGCGGGCGTGGACACGGCCACGGCCGGGAACGCCGGCGGATCGCCCGCGACCATGCTCATGAACTCATCGATGCGCTTCAGGCCCGCGTCGAGCGAATAGGTATCGGCCACGAAATCCAGCCCAGCCTGACTCAGTCGGTTCCACAGCGCCTCGTCGTTGTACAGACGCACCACTTGGTCGGCGAACGCCTCCGGCTCGTCGGCGACCAGCACATGCTGCTCGTCGACCACGCGCATGCCCTCCACCGCCACCGACGTGGCGACCGAAGGCACGCCGAAGCTCAGGCTCGTGCCGAGCTTGCCCTTGATGCCGGCGCCGTAGCGTAGCGGCGCGATGCTCATGCGGATGCCGTTGAACCACGGCTTGAGATCTTCGACGTAGCCGACCACGTTGACGCCCGGAATCTCGCCCAGAGCGAACACTTCTTCCGAAGGCGAATTGCCCAGCAGATGCACCTTCGCATCCGGAAGTCGGGCGCGGACCATCGGCCACACCTGCTCGCAGAAGTAGGTGACGGCGTCGACGTTGGGAAGGTGCGGGAAGCCGCCAATGAACAGAATGTCCTTGCGCGAGGCGTAGTCGCCGGTGCGCCCCGGGATATCGACGAACATCAGCGGCACGTGATGAATGTTCGAGTTCGGCAGCTCCTTCGACAGGATCGCCAGTTCGTGATCGCTCATCACGATGCTGTGATCGCAGCGCCGAATGACCTCCAACTCGCGCTCCTTCCAACGCAGCGCGGCCTGCATCTTCTCCTCCGAGCCCTCGATCTCGGCCTGGCGGATATCGCGCAGGTAATGCAGATCGGAGGTGTTGAGGATGATCTTGGCCCGGCTGGCGTGCTGCCGGATGATGTCGAGATAGGGCTCCACGACGGGCGCGCGGCAAAGCAGCGCGTAGTCGTACAGGTGGCCGTCCGCGATCAGGTGCGCCTCGATGGACGGCACGTCGTCGCGGCCCAGACAGGTCACGCCGACGTTCTGCAGCTGCTGCGTGTAGTGACCCAGCTTGACCAGATCGCTGGGAATGAAGGTCACGTCGTAGCCGATGTCGACCAGGATCTTCATCAGGTAGAACGCGGTGATCGAGCCGGCGTCGCAATCCGGCCTCGGCGTGTACATGTCGATGAAGAGCAGCTTGCCGCGACTGTTGTTGGCGGCCTCGACGATCGCCTCGGTTTCCGGCGCGAGATAGGGCAGCACTTCGACCGGCCGGCTCAGACCACGACCGTGCAACAAGGGATAGATGAGGTTGAGCTGGCGGACGGTGTCGCGAACCAGGCGCAAGCCGCCGCGACGATACACCGCGACGGCCTTGCTCATCACCGCCGACCAGCCGCCGGAGTGATCGCGCACCCGGCGCAGGGTCGTGATCGCGTTGGACAGCTTGCTCAGCGCGCCGCCGCCGGCGGCGGCCTGCGCAACCACGACATGCTCGCCCGACGGCTGCATCGTGGCCTCGGATTCCGGCGCGCGCGCCGGCTCCGGGGTGTGCTCGTTCACGCCAGAGGCGCCATTCCAGCTGAACGCGTACGGGAGCTTGGAGTAACTCGCGTGGCCGTTGGCGAACACGCGTGCGCGATATTCCTTGAGCAACTCGTTGGCTTCGCCGACGTTCGCCGCGGTCAAGCGCGGGCTATGCCGCGAAAACACGTTCTCGTCGTTGAGATTGTTGCCGCTGAAATGCACGAAACGCAGGGGCAAGCCGTTGGACAGCCAGCCGTCGCCCGATCTTTCGATCTTGCGCTGCCACAGATTCCAGTAAGCCACGTTGTAGCCGGGGTGATGCAGGATATGCGTCTTGGCGATGAAGGAGGGCAGCAGATCCGCCCACTTCTGATCCACGAACAGTCCGTTCGGAATATCGATGACGCACTGGCTCTCGAGCCGCCGCGCCCACCAGCGCACGATATCCAGCACGCGCGGGGTGCGGTTGAAGGCGACGAAGCCCAGATTGTAGATGCCCAGCTGCAGCATCTTGATGTCGTCGATATCGACGTTCTCGGCGGGATTCAGCACGTGCGGCGTCAGCACGGCGTCCGCGCCCGCATCCATGGCGTCCTGCAACTCCTTCAGCGGGCCGACCACGATAATGTCGGGGTCGAGATACGCCACGCGCTGCTCGTCGCGCTTGCTGAACAGATAATCGAACACATACGGCTTGATCGACGTATTGAGCTCGGTGATGTTGTAGCGGGCGATCATTCCGGCCAGATCCGGAATATCCAATTGATCCAGCTCGATGATCTCGAACGGCTCGTTCGCGCGATCGATCATTCCGTCGACGCGATCGCACAGGGCGACATAGAAGGTCGCGTCCGGGTGGTGTTCGCGCACGGAGTCGAACAACGTACGCGCATAGGCGAGGAAGTTCTTCGAGCAGATCGTGAAAAAGGTAAGTTGGGCAGTATCTTTCATATCGACAACATCGGATCCAGAGCGGGATAGTCCATAAATTCGGCGCCGCAGGCGTTGAGCTCCTTGCGCACCGACCCCATCGCTAATCGTTAGACCGCGCCGTAGCGGCCGCAGCGCCGAGAAACCACCCGGCACACGAAAGCCACCTTTTGCGTGGGTGCCGATACCCGAGCGCCCGGCGTCCAATCGCAGGCGTTGTTCGAATGCTGCTTCATGCCCTGTATTCCTTGAAGTCCACTACAGATTTTATAGCTATTAACAAGTCTTTAATACGTCTCAAGTGGGTCTTTAGTACGCATCGGCTCGCGCCCTCCCCGCAGCGCGGGAATCGGTTCAGGAAGGTCGAGTTCCAAGCTCGGCTCAACCGCCCTCACGCCAGGTGCGCGCCAAGCCTTCCTCCAGATCGATCCGCGGGCGCCAACCGAAACGTGCGCCGGCCGCGGCGATATCCAGCACGATGCCGCGCACATCGAAACCTTGCGCGGGCAAGTACTCCACGTTCATGGTCTTGCCCGCGACCCGCTCCGCCGCCGAGCGCACATCGTTGAGGCTATGGCCGATTCCGCTGCCGACGTTGTACACGCCGCACTCCGCCCCGTTCACCGCCTGCGAGACCAGGGACACCAGATCGTCGATATAGAGGTAATCGCGGACCGCGCTTCCGTCGCCCCAGATCTGCAGCGGGGCGTCGTCGTGCAGGCAGGACAGGACCTTGGCGATGAACCCCTGGCGTCCCGATGCGGCCTGACGCGGCCCATAGGGGTTGGACGGCCGCAGGATCAACGGGTCCAGCTCGCCCAGGCGGTGGTACATCAGCAAGTACTGCTCGATCGCCGTCTTCACCACGCCGTAGGAGGAGACCGGCCGCAGCGGATGCGTCTCTTCCACGGGCAGGCTATCGGGATTGCCGTAGACGGTACCGCCGGAGGAGAAGAACACGATGCGGCGCAGACCGCGGCTGCGCATCGCGCCCAGCAGGCGCAAGGTATCGACCAGATTGGTCGATACGTCGTAGACCGGATTGGCGTTGGAAGTGAACGGCACCGTGGTGCTGGCCAGGTGCAGGACCACGTCGCAATCCGCCAGCATCTCGCCCAACACGGTTTCGTCGGCATGCGAGGCGCAGCGATAGTTCACGCCGCTCCAATCCACGTCGTCGCGCGCAGGCCGGGGATCGAGCACCGAAACCGCGTGGCCCGCGGCGCGTAAGCCCTCGACCAGGTGCGAGCCGATGAAGCCGTTGCCGCCAATCAATAAAGTCCGCATGTCGCTCCTCTCACGCCAAACCGAAGTGCTCGCGCAGATGCGCGGCGTAGTTCGATGCGGCGACTGACGTTTCTTCCTTCAGCGGATACAACCGCGCGGCCAACGCCTGCGCCGCGACCACTTCGTCGTAATGCCGCTGCAGGTCTAACGCCGCGGTTACGCTGGAGGTGTGGCGGCGATGGCGATTCAGGGCGCGCGGCTCGAAATGGATACGCCCCAACGCTAGCAGGCGCAGATAGACGATCCAGTCGCCGGCAACGCGATAGGACACGATCTCGTCCTCGTGCTCGCTCAGCACCCGCAGCAACGCCTCGCGCCGGAACACGGCGGCGCTGACGTTCGGCACGGTGTTCTTGATCGCCAGCCCGGCGATCGCCTCCTCGGCGCCGGTGGCGGTGTAGGCCGAGCGCCAACGATCCCGGGACAGGTCGTCGGTGTAGCCGGTGTAGTCGGCCGCGATCACGACGCCGTCGGCATCGATCGCCTCTGACTGGCAATAGGCCATGACCAGGCTGGTATCGGCACGCAGCGCGCCCACCAAAGACTCGACCATTTCCGGCCGGGCCTCGTCGTCGGCCTCCGCGATCCAGACGAACTCGCCGGTCGCGCGCCGCGCACCCGCCAGCCACTGGCGGAACACCGAACCCGAGTTGCGCTCGTTGCGCACGATCATCGGCTCCGGGTGATAGGAGCCCCTGCGCGCCTGCACCACCGCGACGCTGTCGTCGGAAGACGCGTCGTCCAGCACCAGGATCTCGGTCAGCGGCAGCGTCTGCGCGGACAGCGTGGCCAGCCTGTGCGGAAGATAATGGGCGTAGTTGTAGTTGGGCACGATGGCCGACACCCGCGGCGCCGGCACCTCGCAGAGCTCCAACAGGTCCTGGGCGTAACGGCGGAAGGAGTACTCCGTGTCCACCATATCCCGGCCCGCGCGTGCGTAGCGCGCGCGCAGCTCGCCGTCCCTGCAGATGCGCAGCAACGCTTGCGCGTAGGCGTCGACATCGAACGCCCTTACCGTCAGGCCGGCGCGGTCGGCCACCAGATCGGCTCCGCCGCCGGTGCCCTCGAACGCGACCACCGGCGTACCTACCGACAGGCTTTCCAGCACCACCGACGGGAACGGGTCTTCGCGCGAGGGAAGCGCATACACGTCGGCACCGGCGTAATAGTCGTCGGTGTCGAAGTCGAGCCCGACGAAGTGGAAGCGAGAAGCGATGCCCGCTTCCTCCAGCATCCGATCGACATCCTGCTTCACTTCGTCCTCGTGGTTTCCCACCCAGACGACATGCAGGTTCGGCTCGCTGCGGTAGGCGATGGCGGCCGCGCGCGCGAGCAGGTCCAGGCCCTTGCGCAGATCGCCGAAGCCCACCGCCAGCACCACCACCGCCTGCTCGGAGACGCCGAGCTTCCGGCGCAGATTCGCGCGCGGCTCCGACAGGTCGTCCAAACCGCGATAGCGGCTGCGCGTGAACAAGCCCTGCGGCCGCAGGATCAACTTGCCGGCCAGCGCTTCGGGCGGCACCAGTCCGTCGACGCCCTTGCGTACCGCTTCGGACGAGATCACGACGCGATCGCTGGCGTCCACCAGGTCCAACAACGCCTGACCCAAGCCGTACTTGGCGATGATGCCCGGCAGCTCGTGTATCAACGAGACCACGCGCAGCCCGGCTTCGCGGAACGGCGCGATGACGAGACCCGGTACGGTGGTATTGGCGATCACCGCCTGCACGCCCTGCTCGCGCAGGCGCACGGCGAAGGCGCGGAGCTCGGCCTGATCCATTTGATACAGGCGATGCAGCGGCGCGATCGCCTCGAACTCGGGCTCGAGGAGGCCGCCGTTCTGCATCAGGACTTCCACGTCCTGATGCATGCGCTGCAGTTCGCGAACCAGATTCAGCGCCAAGTACTGCGCGCCATGCGGATTGGCGTCGTGCGAAATCAAGGCCAGTTTGGCGCGCAACGGCACAGCCGGCGCCGCCACGGAAAGCGGTGCCGGATCGTCGGTGGCCGCGATGGCCGCGAGCTCCGCGACCGAGCCATCGGAAACCTGCTGATCCCACCGCCGGTAGGCGTGCGTGCCCGACAGCACGGGCGCGAAGCCGCGAAAGATCAGCTGTTTCAACTTCAGCCGCATGGCCCAGGACAAGGGCAAGGCGTGATACACCTTGCGCAGAGACCTGCCGATCAGGGCCTTGAGCGAGGCCATGCTATTTTCCCTTGAGCTTCGTCGAGAGCCAGCGCATGGGCGCGGCCAGTCTCCAACTGAACGAAGCCATGATCGCGCGCACTTGCTCGTCGCGCGCGCGCAAGCGCGTCTCGCGATCCTGCAACGCGGTTTCGAGATTCGTGCGAACCGTCTCGTTGGTGGCGTTGGCCGAGCGCAGGGCCGTCACCTCGGTGGACAACTGGGCCGCCTGCAGACGCGTGACGGCCAGATCCTTGGACAGCTGGGACATCTGCTCGCGAACCACGGTCAGACCTTCGGGCAGTTGTACCGCCCGGTCGCGGACGAGGGCGGCGCCTTCCTGCAGCCCCTCGGCCGCGGCGCCGGATTGGGCCAAGCGCTGACGGGTCTCGAGCAGGACTTCGTCGACGCGCTGTTCGGCGGCCTCGATGCGTTGATCGGCGCAGATGCGGCTGCCGAGCGCATCGAACAGTCGCAGCACGGTCACCTCGCTGTCCGTGCCGCGCAGCGCGGCCAGATCCAGCAGGGACTGCGGCTGCTGCGGCCCCACCAGCAGAACGCCCAGACCGTGCGAATGCACGAACTCGAAGCTCGGATAGCGTTGGCTCAACTCGGACCACAACCGCCAGACGCCGAAGTTACGCTCGCGCACCATGGTGTCGTGGAACAGCACGATGCCGCGCGTCGACATCTTCGGCAACCAGTTCTCGAAATCCTCGCGCACCGCTTCGTAAGTGTGCAGACCATCGATATGCAGCACATCGACGCTGCCGTCGGCGAAGTAGCCGCGGGCCTCGTCGAAGGTCATGCGCATCAAGGCCGAGAAGCCGCCGTACTGCTCCTGGTTGTACTGCCAGAGCGTGTTGAACACTTCGTCGCCATAGAAGCCCGAGTGCTCGTCGCCGGTCCAGATGTCGACGGCGAAACAGCGCGTGTCCAGGCCGCAGTGACGAACGGCCTGACAGAACCCCAGGTAGGAGGTGCCATGGTGGCTGCCCAGCTCGACCAGCATGCGGGGCTTGGCTTCCTCGACCAGCCAGAAGGCGAACGGAAGATGCCCCGTCCACGCGCTGGGCGGAACATGCAACGCCGGCAAGGACATGGCGGCGTTGAGCTTCAAACGCGGTGTACCCGTACTCATGCTTGTACCTTCGATTCGCATAGGGGCGACGTATCGAGAGCGGTCTCAGCCCCGGTTTCGCCGACTCGCGGTCTGCTTTGGTAAAGACGGAGACTCAAGTTCAACACTCCGGGGCTTCAGGTGTAGGGGAGAAAATCGATTCGCATCGGCCGACGGATATCGCGGCGAGCGGCTCGATCGATCGCGGTGGCGAGGGATGCGATCGGATCAGATCGGCGTCCCGGAGGCATGCGCCGAATCGGCGGCCTCGGCCACGTCCGATACCGAAAGCTCGATCGCGCGGAAGGGAATCCCGACCAGCCCGGTCGAACGCGTGTCCGTGGTGGAATCGAGCACGAGCGCATCATAAACCCAAACGGTTTGCACATGATTTAGGTAAGTTCCGTCTGCCAACGCTGCGTCTATCGTGTAGCGGCCAGGCTGCAAGAAAGGCACGCGGAACTCGAAAATCGCGCGCACTTGCCGGCCCGCTTCGACCGCCTTCGCGGGTTCGCCGTCCCTATAGGTGTTGGTGCCGAACAGATGCTGGCCGAGGCGATCCTTCAGCATGAAGCCGATGACCGGGCTGGGGATGCGGCGATTGGCCGTCGCCTCGATGATCAGGCGCACGATCTGGCCGCCCTCAAGCAGGCTCAGGCCGCGACCTTCGGCGTTTTCCAACCGTATCGAGGTCATCGTCGCGCCGCCGTCGCCGAAGCTTTGCGCATCCGGATCGAAGCGGAAAACGCGCATGCTGCTTCGATCCAGACTCGGATCGAACGCATCGGGATCGGCGGCATCGATGGCGGCGACGTCCTGGGCGGCGTCGGTCTGGCTCGCCTCGTCGCCATCCGACGCCGCGGCGACCGCGATCGCGGCCGGCTTGGACGGATCGGGACGATGGCCGTAGACGCTGGCGTTGTAGGCCTCGCAGACCTCCTTCGCCGGGCCGTCCATCACCACCTGGCCGCCATCCAGCCACAGCGCGCGATCGCACAGCATCGTCACCGCGCCGGCATCGTGGCTGACGAACAGCACGGTGCCGCGTTTCTGGAAGTCGCGCAGGAAGCGCATGCACTTCTGGCCGAAGAACACGTCGCCCACCGACAGGGCTTCGTCGATGATGAGGATGTCCGCATCGGCGTGAGCGATCACCGCGAACGCGAGACGCACGTACATGCCGCTGGAGTAGGTCTTGACCGGTTGCTCGATGAATTCGCCGATATCGGCGAAAGCGACGATGTCGTCGTACTTGGAGGCGATCTCCTGTTCGCTCATGCCCAGGATCGCGCCGTTCATGTAGACGTTCTCGCGCCCGGTGAACTCGGGATTGAAACCGCTTCCGAGCTCCAGCAACGCGCCGACGCGCCCGGAAATCGCCACATCGCCGCTGGTGGGCGACAAGGTGCCGCATACGATCTGCAACAAGGTCGACTTGCCCGAACCGTTGCGGCCGACGATGCCGACGGTCTCGCCGCGGGCGACGGTCATGGAAAGGCCGCGCAGCGCCCAGAACTCGCGGAAATACGCGCGCGGCTTCAGGCCGGCCATGCGGTCCAAGCGCGGCAGCAGCGCCTGCTTCAGGCGATCCTGCGGCCGTTCGTAGATTTGATAGCACTTGCCGACGTCGGACACGACGATGGCGCGCTCCGGCGCGGCGTCGGCGATGTCCGTCAGCTGCGTGTCAGAGGACATCGGCGAACCCTCGGCGCGACTTCTGGAACCACCAGTAGCCGAACGCCATGAACACCAACGCGAACGAGTAGTAGCGGATCAGCATCGCGGCGTCCGGCGCGGTGCCCGCGAACAAGGCCGCGCGGCTCTGCTCGATGGCCACCGTGATCGGATTCATATAGACCCAGCGATGGTATTTTTCCGGCAGCGACGCGATCGGATAGAACACGGGCGCCAGGAACATCAGTACCGTCGAGATCACGCCGGTCATCTGCCCGATGTCGCGGATGAACACGCCCAGGGCGGCCAGCAGCCAGGAGATGCCCAGCGCGAACAGCACCAAGGGCAGCAAGATCACCGGCAACCACAAGGTCGCCAACGTGATGGAACCCTCGAACACGAGCTTGGCCGCGAGCAGGATCGCCAGGCTCGCCAGCGCATGAAACACGGCCGAGCCGACCAGGCTCCAGCCCAACGTTTCCAGCGGGAACACCACCTTCTTGACGTAGTTGGCGTTCTGCACGATCAGAGCCGGCGCCCGGGTCAGGGCCTCGGCGATGATGCCGTGCGCGATCACGCCGACGAAAAGCAACAGCGCGAACTGGGTCTTGCTCTGCCCCGCCATAGCGCCGGGCCACTTCGCCGAAAACACCACCGAGAACACGAAGGTGTAGACCGCCAGCATCAGCACGGGATACAGGAACGACCAGGCCACACCCATTACCGAGCCGCGATAGCGGCCCAGCACTTCGCGACGGATCAACTGCCCGATCAGCCTGCGCTCGCGCCAGAAGCCAGCGAACATGCTGACCGGCCCGGCCTTCGGCGGAAGATGCGCGTTCACCAGATGGCCGTAACTCATGTCGGCCGCACGCCTGCCGGCAGCGCGCGCGGCTGCGCCGAGCGGGCGATGCTCGCGCGGGTTCGGTAATCGGAATCTGACATGGGCACGGTCATGCGCTCTTGTGGAGGCGGTACGCGAATCGCATCGCGGCCTGGAACGCGCGGGTCCTGAGGCCGACGCGTTGCTTGCGGAACACGCCGACGGTGTCGCCCCAGTCCTGGCTGTGCGGATCGGGATGGTTGCGCTCCCAGTCCGTGCTCACTTCCAGCAGGTCGCAGGCGCCGTACTTGGCCAGGGCGCGGTAACCGTCCGGGTAGAACCGCCAGCAATCTTGCGGGTAGCGGTGCTCGGGGCCGCGTGAAGGCGCGATCAGGAAGATCCGGCCGCCCGGCTTGAGCACCCGCACCATTTCCAGCCAGCTCATCCAGAAGTACTCGACGTGCTCGAAAGCCTGGCCGGAGATCACCAGGTCGACCGAGCCGGAGGCGAACGGCAGGCGGTAAGGCGAGGTCAGCACGACGTCGACGCCGGGGCCGGCCTCCAGGTCGATGCCGGTGTAGGACCACTTGGGCTGACGGAAGAGGGTGCGGTAAGAGCCGTTGACGTCGTAGGAGCCGATGTCCACGACCGAAAGCGACTGCTGCGGGTCCAGGTGGCGGGTCACCAGATCCTGCATGTGTTCGTACGAACTGTGGTGCACTTAGACGCTCCAGGTGGCCGCTCGCGCGCGGCGAACGGGCATGGCGGGGGAAATTCGATTGGGCTGGGTGGGAGCCGCGCGCACGCGGCTTTCCTGCCTGTCCGCGGCCACGAATCGCGGCGCGGAAAATGGAGCGGACCCGTCGGATCGCGATACGGAGCGAACGCGCGCAGCGGCGCTGGCGTTGCGCTCCGTCGCGATCGGCGTCAAGCCAGCGCGCCTTCTAGCTCGGCGCGCAGATCCGCCAGATCCTCCACGCCCACGCTCAGGCGCACCAGGTTGTCGGCGATGCCCAGCGCGGCGCGGCGGTCGGGCGGAATCGAGGCGTGGGTCATCACGGCCGGGTGGTTGATCAGGCTTTCCACGCCGCCCAGGGATTCGGCGATCGCGAACAGTTCGCAGCGCTCCATCATCCGGCGCGCGCCGTCCATGCCGCCCTTGACCAGGATGCTGACCATGCCGCCGAAGCCGTGCATCTGGCGCTTGGCCAGCTCGTGCTGCGGGTGCGAGCTCAGGCCCGGGTAGATCACCTTCTCCACCGACGGGTGCGACTGCAGCCACTCGGCCAGCGCCTGCGCGTTCTCGCAGTGCGCCTTCATGCGCAGGTGCAGGGTCTTCAGGCCGCGCAGGGCGAGGAAGCTGTCGAACGGGCCCTGCACGCCGCCGATGGCGTTCTGCAGGAAGGTCATCTGCTCGGCGATGCCGGCGTCGTCGCCGACCACCACCATGCCGCCGACGATGTCGGAGTGGCCGTTGAGGTACTTGGTCGCCGAGTGCATGACCAGGTGCGCGCCCAATTCGAGCGGGCGCTGCAGGATCGGCGAGCTGAAGGTGTTGTCCACCACCACGATCAAGCCGCGCTTGCGCGCGATCTCGGCGATGCGGGCCACGTCCACCAGCTTCAGCAGCGGGTTGGTCGGGGTTTCGATCCAGACCAGCTTGGTCTCGGGACGGATCGCGGCCTCGAAGGCGGCGATGTCGCTGAGGTCGACCCAGCTGAAGTCCAGGCCCGCCGAGCGTCGGCGCACGCGCTCGAACAAGCGGTAGGTGCCGCCGTAGACATCGTCCATCGCGATCACGTGGCTACCGGAGTCCAGCAGTTCCAGGATCGTCGAGGTCGCGGCCAGGCCGGAGGCGAAGGCGTAGCCGTGGCTGCCGCCTTCCAGGCCGGCGACGCAACGCTCGTAGGCGAAGCGGGTCGGGTTGTGGCTGCGCGAGTACTCGAAACCCTGGTGCACGCCCGGGCTGCTCTGGGCATAGGTCGAGGTCGCGTAAATCGGGGTCATCACCGCGCCCGTGGTCGGGTCGGGGGACTGGCCTGCGTGGATCGCGAGGGTGCCCAGTCCGGGCTTGTGCGCCCCGCCATCCGGCTTTCGTTCAGTCATTGCGTTCTTCCGCTTCGGCTAGCATGCGCAAACGCGAATTCTACCATCGCCCATGAGTCCGACCCGGCGCCTGCCACCCGACTTCAGTCACAGTGCAGCCTATCCATTGTTCGCCTTCGACGCGGCAGCGGGGCGCGGCTGGGTGCTGCATTTCGAGCCCGCCGACTACCGCCGCGCGAGCTTCCTGGACCAGCGCGCCCTGCACCATCGCAACATCCGCGGCTGGGAGCTGCCGCTGGCCGAAATCGAGGCCGCGCTGGCGCCGCCGCCGGCAACGGCGCCCCTGCACTGGATTTTCCATATAGGACATTGCGGCTCCAGTTTGGTCAGCCGCTTGCTGGATACGCTAGATCCGGTATTGGGGCTGCGCGAGCCCCTGCCCCTGCTGAGCCTGGCCCAGGCCCCCGACGACCCCGCCACGCAGGCTTGGCAGGGCCCGGTGCTGCGCCTGCTGAACCGGCGATTCGCCGACGATCAGGTCGTGCTGATCAAGCCGACCAGCACCGTGACCACCCTCGCCGCGCGGCTGCTGGCGCGGGTACCGGGGCGCGCCTGCCTGCTGTGGATCGACCTGCGCAGCTGGCTGGCGACGATGTTGCGCGACGACGGCCTGCGCGACGGCAGCCTGGCCGGCGAGACCCTGCGCCTGGCCGAGTTCGGCCGCGACGGCCTGCCCGCCGCGGCCGGCGACGGCGCCCGCCTGGCCCGGCTATGGCTGGCCGAACAACTGCGCTGGCGCCGCTTGAACGCGGACCCGGCCCTGGCCGGCCGCCTGATCGATCTGGATTTCGCGGCCGTGCTGGCCGACCCGGCCGCGCGCACCGCCGAACTGGCCACGCACTACGGCCTGGCTGTGCCGGCGGACTGGGCCGCGCGGATCGCGGCCTCGCGCCTGCTGGATCGCTACGCCAAGGACCACAACCAGGCCTATGACGCCGCCGCGCGCGAACGCGAGCTGGCGGCGGCGGCGCGCGCGCATGCGGCGCAGATCGAGGCCGGCCTGGCCTGGGCGGAAAGCGCGCTGGCCGGCTTGGACGCGGAGAGTCTGCGACCGCGACTGGGCCTCTGAGCGCGGACGCTCAGGCCAGAAACGTCGTCATCGCGTAGCGGGTGCCGCTGCGTACCGGCAGCACCTCGTGCAGCAGCGAACACGAGAACACCAGCGCCGAGCCGGTCGCCGGCGAGAACAAATGCGGGCCGAATTCGGGATAGCGGAATTCGCCGCCGGCGTAGGCGCCGGCATTGAGGTTCACCGACAAGGCGAAGCGGCGGTAAGCCACGTCGGGCGTTTCGTTGTCGCGATGGGCGCGGAAATAGCCCGCATCCTGCGGATAGGCCAGCAGCTTGAACGGATCGCGCCGGCTTACGTTGAACTGATAGACGCGCGCGATCTCGGGCAGCGCGCGGCGCAGCAGGCGTTCGTGCATGCGCGCGTCCAGGGCTGGATCGCGCGGAAAACTTTCGCGGCGCTGCTTGACCGTGGGATCGAGCTGGAAACGCTGCGCGCCGTCCTCCAGCACCATCACGCCGGAGGCGTCGCCGCCGCCGCAGTCGACGTCGAGATGGCGGATCAGCTCGGCGCACAGCTCGGCTTCGAACACGTCGGGAATTTGCAGCACCGGCGCGATGCGCCAGGTCTGCGCCGGCGTCAGCGCGCTTTCGATCGCGGCCGGCGCAGGCGGCGCGGCGGCCGGCAGCGCGCTCGCGGCCTGCAAACGCAGGTTGGCGTCGGCTAGCCACAAGGTGTCCGCGCCCAGGCCGGCCAGCCAACGCGGATCGGTCGCGAACGCGCGCCAGCCGGCGGGCGGATTCGGGTAGACGTCCGCGCCCAGGCACAGCGCCAGCACCCCCGCCGGCGGCGCCGGCAGGGCCGCGGCGAGCGCGGCCTGGGAGGGTGCGGCCAGCCACAGCGGCGCGCCGGCGAACTCGGCGTGCAGGGTCTGGGCCTGGCCGGCGCCGTCGCGCAGCAACACGTCGGGCAGGCGGTCGCCCGGCAGCCAGCGTTCGGCCGCCGCCGCGGTCACTGCACGCGCCGCCGCAGGAAGTTGAGCAGGTCGATGCGGGTGATCAGGCCGAGGAAGCGCTCGCCGTCCATGACGATGGCGACGTGGCCGCGGTCGAACACCGGCAGCAGCGACTCGATCGGATCGGACACCGGGATCTTGTCGAGCTTGCTGACCATCGCGGTCGAAACCGGATCGCGGAAGCGCGACTCGTCGCCGTACACGTGCAGCAGCACGTCGCTCTCGTCGACGATGCCGACGATGTGCTCGCCGTCCATCACCGGCAGCTGCGAGACGTCGTACAGCTTCATGCGCTGGTAGGCGGTGACCAGCAGGTCGTTGGGGCCCACCACCACGGTGTCGCGCTGCGAGTACGGGCGCAGGATCAGGTCGCGCAGATCGCCGTGGCTTTCGCGCTGTATGAAGCCGTTGTCCAGCATCCAGTAGTCGTTGTACATCTTCGACAGATACTTGTTGCCGGTGTCGCAGACGAACACCAGCACGCGCTTGGGCTGGGTCTGTTCGCGGCAGTACTTCAGCGCCGCGGCCAGCAGGGTGCCGGTGGAGGAGCCGCCGAGGATGCCTTCCTTCTCCAGCAGCTCGCGCGCGGTCAGGAAGCTTTCCTTGTCGCTGATCGCGTAGGCCTGCTTGACCCGGGTGAAGTCGGAGATCGGCGGCAGGAAATCCTCGCCGATGCCCTCGACCATCCAGCTCGCCGACTTGTCCGAGAGCGTGCCGCGGTTGATGTATTCCTCGAGGATGGAACCGACCGGATCGGCCAGCACCAGCTCGGTGTTCGGCGACAGCTTGGCGAAGGCGCGCGACAGGCCGGTCATGGTGCCCGAGCTGCCGCAGCCGAACACGATCGCGTCGAGCTGGCCGCCCATCTGTTCGAGGATTTCCGGCGCCGTGCCGAACTCGTGCGCGGCCGGATTGTCGGGATTGCCGAACTGGTTGATGAAGTAGGCGCCGGGGGTTTCGCGCGCGATGCGCTCGGCCAGGTCCTGGTAGTAGTCGGGATGGCCCTTGGCCACGTCCGAACGGGTCAGCACCACCTGCGCGCCCATGGCCTTGAGGTTGAAGATCTTCTCGCGGCTCATCTTGTCGGGCACCACCAGCAGCAGCTTGTAACCCTTCTGCTGCGCGACCAGGGCCAGGCCGATGCCGGTGTTGCCGGCGGTGCCTTCGACCAGGGTGTCGCCGGGCTTGATCTTGCCGGCCTTCTCCGCCGCTTCGATCATCGACAGGCCGATGCGGTCCTTGATCGAGCCGCCGGGGTTCTGCGATTCCAGCTTGAGGTAGAGCTCGCACACGCCGGTGTCCAGGCGCTGGGCTTTGACGATCGGAGTCTGACCGATCAGTTCGAGTACGGATTGATGGATGGCCATGCGGTTACGCGGCTTCTGCGAGGCCGCGTTCGGCGCGGCGGGACCCGGCCATTCTAGCGGGGCGCCGCGCTTCGCGGCCGCGCTGGGCGCGCGATCGGGCCGCCCGCGGGCGCGGAGGCGATGAGGGAACGTGTCGGGAATACGGGCCGGCGATGGTCACGGTCCGTCCGGTAGCCGCGGGCGGTGGCGGCCGACGAGGATGGCCGCCACCGCCCGCGCTGAAGAAGATTCAGTGAGGTTGCGTGTCGTACAACTGGGTCAATCGGTCTTTCGCCGCCAGCTTCTCGCGCTTCATCTGCGCCAGGGTGACATCGTCGATCGGCAGCACGCCGAGCTCGGCGTCCATCACCTTCTTGTCGAGTTCCTTATGGCGCTGGTAGAGCTGTTTGAACTCGGGGCTGCTCTTGATCAGGGCGTCGATTTCGGGCTGCGGTCGTTCTTCGAACATGAAAGCCTCCTTCAGCAGAAAAGCAAACGCCCCGGCCTAATGACCAGGGCGTCGCGGGGGGTCCGTGAGGGGCGCCAGGCGGGGCGCGGCGCCGGCCTCATACAGGCCGGCCACCGACATGCTTGCGGTGGCGGGTTCCTGCAGATGGTGGGCTTGCGTCATCGGCCTGGCTCTTCGCCAAGCGGAAATCCGGCCGCTTGGGTATTCGACCCTACTCCTCCTTTTCGGGGTCGGCAAGGCCGACGGTCGCATTCGACAGGATCGGCATCGGGCCCGCGCCAAGGCGGTGCCTTTGGCGCGGGCTCAAGCAACAAATAACTGATTTTTAAGATTATTTATCCGATACCACGACATCGACGCGGTCGCCCTTGCCGCTGCGGCCGCTGCTTTGGATCTTGCTCTTGGCCACGCCGCCGGCGACCAGGGCATCGCGTACCGCGTCGGCGCGGCGCTGAGCCAGCTTGGCGTCGCCGGCCTGGGCCTCGACCTTGACCGAACCGGAGGGACCGGCCTGGACGTAGGCGGCCAGGGTCCGCACCTGCCCGGCCGCGGCGCCGCCCAGGGCGGCCTTGCCGGCGCCGAAGGCATCGCGGTTCAAGGCGAACACTTCGCCGCGTGCGTCGCGCTTGGACGCGGGCAGCTTGCCGCCGGCCATCAGCTCGGCTTCCTGGCGCGCCAGCGCCGCCTCGCGCTCGCGCGCGGCGTTGAGCTTGGCGGTCTGGGCGTCGCCGACCGTGGCCAGGGCCGCGTCGGCGTCCTGGATCGCCAGCGCATCGGCGGCGGCCTGGGCACGCAGGCGCTCGGCCTCCTCGGCCTGCATCTGCGCCTGCAGGCGCAGGCGTTCGGCCTCGGCGCGCGCGCGTTCGGCGTCGCGGCGGCTGGCCTCGACCAGCAGGTCGCTGCGCTCGCGGTCGAGACGGTCGACCTCGCGCTGCGCGGCCTGGCTGCGCGCCGCGATCTCGGCGATCTGGACCCGGCGCTCGGCCACGTAGAAGGCGCCGTCGCGGTCGCGGCGGCTGGCCTCGGCCAGGGCTTGCACGGCCTGACGCGCCTGCAGGCGTTCGTAGGCGCCGAAGCCGTTGAGGCCGGGATCGGCGTCGACCGCGGTCAGACGGCGCGACAGCCGCGCCACGTCCGGGTCCTCGGCGGCGTGCGCGGCCGGCATTGCGGCGGCCAGCGCGGTCGCCAGCAGGGTGCAGCTGAGCAGATGGCGCAGGCTCATCGGTCGTCTCCGGTCTGCAGGCGGCGGCGCAAGTCGGCGATCTCGGCGCGGCGCTGGGCCAGCTCGGCGTTGATCACCGCGTCGCGGCTCTTAGCGGCGGCGAGGTCGCCGTCGGCGGCGGCGGCCGCGGCCAGGCGACGGGCGTCGTCCTCGCGGCCGCGCGACATCGCGCCCTGGGCCTGGCCCAGCGCATTGCGCGCGGCGGCCAGGTCCTGCGGCGCGTACTGGTCGGCATCGGCGCCGTCGGCGCGCGTGACCGCCTGCTGGGCGGCGGCCAGCTCCGAGGTCGGCGGCGGCAGCGTGGCGCATGCGCTCAGCGCGGAAGCGAGAACTAGTGCCAGCGCCACGGTGCGCATCTGTGAGAAGCTGATTCGTGCGAAGCTTGCGTTCATAGGGGATGCCGTTGCGTAAGGAGTGCGCTCGGCCATTGTCGGAAGCCGGCGGCGTGCTTGCAACGGTACGTCGTCGTTAACAAGGGGTGTGTGCATGGACATCGGCTATTTCCTGAAGCTGATGACGGAAAAGAACGCGTCGGACATGTTCCTGACCACCGGGGCGCCGGTTTATATCAAGGTCGAGGGCAGACTGTACCCGCTTGGCAACACCGGGTTGCCCCCGGGCATGGTCAAGAAGATCGCCTATTCGCTGATGGACGAGGGCCAAGTACCGCAGTTCGAGCGCGACCTGGAGCTGAACATGGCTCTGGCGCTGCCCGACGCGGGCCGGTTCCGCATCAACGTGTTCAAGCAGCGCGGCGAAGTCGGCATGGTGATCCGCGCCATCCGCAGCATCATTCCCAGCATCGAGGAACTGCAGCTGCCGCAGGTGCTCAAGGAGATCATCATGGCCCCGCGCGGCCTGGTGCTCATCGTGGGCAGTACCGGCTCCGGCAAGTCGACGACGCTGGCGTCGATGATCGACCACCGCAACAGCAATACCTCGGGCCATATCCTCACCATCGAGGATCCGATCGAGTATCTGCACAAGCACAAGAAGTCGATCGTCAACCAGCGCGAAGTCGGCCTGGACACCCACGCTTTCCACAACGCGCTCAAGAACGCGATGCGAGAAGCGCCGGACGTGATCCTGATCGGCGAAATCCTGGACGCGACCACGATGGAGGCGGCGATCGCCTTCGCCGAAACCGGTCACCTGTGCCTGGCGACGCTGCACTCCAACAACGCCGACCAGACCCTGGAACGCATCCTCAACTTCTTCAACGAGTCGGCGCATAAGAACGTGCTGATGAACCTGGCCTTGAACCTCAAGGCGGTGGTGTCACAGCGCCTGGTGGTCGGCACCGACGGCCGCCGCTTGCCAGCCGCCGAGATCCTGATCAACACCCCGCACGTGCGCGACCTGATGCGCCGTGGCCAGGTGCACGAGATCAAGCAGGCGATGGAAGAGTCGCTGGAAGAAGGCATGGAGTCGTTCGACCAGTGCCTGTTCCGCCTCTACAAGGAAGGCCGGATCGAGATGGAGGAGGCGCTCAAGGCGGCCGACTCGCGCGACGGCCTGGCGCTCAAGTTCCGCCTCTCCGAGGGCGGCGCCGAGCACGATCCTTACGCGGACATGTACGACGCCAACGCCGCGCATTGAGCGCGGCGCGGTCCGCCCCCGCTCCGATGAGCAGCGGCATCCGGCTGCACCGATACTGGTTTCCTACCCGTATCGGTTTCGGCATCGGTTTCGGCGCGACCGCATGGACCGAGCAAGACGCGCGCAGGTTCTTGCGATCGGCCGTGCCGTATATCGGCATGACCACCTTGGGCCCGCCTATCGTCGACATCGATATCCGCGATCTGGACCCGCGACACGTGCTCCCGAACATCGGTGTGTGCAGCGTGCGCGGCGTCTGGTATCCGAATGTTCCGTCGCCGGGCACCTGAGCGGACGCGCGCCCTCAACGCCAGAGCTGAAGCACCGCCAGGGTCGCAAGGGGCCGACTGCGCGATGTCGCGCGCAAGAACGTACGATGAGCCAAGTCCGCGACACGGCATCCACCGGCAGGAGCAGGCATGAGCACTCGCACGATCGCGGCCGTCGCCGTCTGCCTCACGCTGGCGATTTCGGCCTACCTGGGGCTGCCGCTGCTGATGCGCCCGGCCGCGGTCGTGCCAGCGCCCATTCTTGAACCAGCCGGCGATGAAGCCCGCGCACCTTCGCTCGAAGGACTGCAGCCGATTCCGCTGACGCGACAACTCGCTTCGGAAAACGACCTCGCCGTGCTTTCGCTCGTGCTCAAGGATCTATGCAAGGGACAGAGCAAACCCCTGCTGCTTCACGACGTGCCCGACGAACTTGCGCACGAGCGCAAGCAACTGGATTCGACTCAATTCCCACCAGGGATCGACCGTGTCTGCGCGCTCGTGAGGATCGAACCGTCCGCGAAGCTGGACGCCGCGCTCGCCGGCAAGCCTCCCTGCCCGGAAAGCGAAAAATCGGCGCTACCGCTATGGCGTTGTTTTCACCGCCATTACCCCGAAGCGCACGGAACCCTGCGCATGGGCCTGCCCGTCTACTACCGTCGCGACGAGCTGATCGCCACCGTCGACACCGGAATCGGCTGCGGCCCGCTGTGCGGCGAGGGCCAACGATTCGTGCTCGCCCATCGGGCAGGCGCATGGAAGCTGTTGGCGGTACAAGGCACCTGGATCGCCTGACCCGCCCCGCTCACTCCGGCGGCCGGTCCGGCTGATTCTCCGGCCGCGCCGCATCGAACGCGGGCAGCTCCAAACAAGCCTGCTCGATCCGCACGATGGTCGGGAAATCGTCCAGCGGCACGCCGAAACGGCGGGCGTTGTAGACCTGCGGCACCAGGCAGCAGTCGGCCAGGGTCGGGGTGTCGCCTTCGCAGTAGCGCCCGGTGGCCGGATGGTCGGTCAGGGTGGCCTCGATCGCGCTGAAGCCTTCGCGCACCCAGTGCTTGATCCAGTCCTCGCGCTCCGGATGCGGCACGCTCCAGGTGCGGTCGAAGTACTGCAGCACGCGCAGGTTGTTGAGCGGATGGATGTCGCAGGCGATGGTCTGGGCCAGCGCGCGCACGCGTTGGCGGTCGCGCGCGGTGGCGGGCAGCAGGGACGGCTGCGGCCAGGTCTCGTCCAGGTATTCCAGGATCGCGATCGACTGCCGCATCTTGCGGCTGCCGTGCTCCAGCACCGGCACCAGGCCCAGCGGATTGATCTCGCGATAGGCCTCGCTGTGCTGCTCGCCGCCGTTGCGGACCAGATGCACGGGCACGGTCTCGTACGCCAGGCCCTTGAGATTGAGGCCGATGCGCACCCGATAGGACGCGCTCGACCGCCAGTACGAATACAGCCTGAGTTGCTCGCCCACTGCCTGTCCCTGGATCTGCCGTCGTGCCTGGTCGATCGCCACCTTAGCCGGTGGCCGGCGCGCCGGGGATACCTCTCGTCCGGCGCGCCGCTGCCGTCAGGCGGAAGCCTGCCGCTCGATGCGCTGCTCGATCGCGCCAAAGATACTGCGCCCGTCGGCGTCCAGCATCTCGATGCGCACGGTGTCGCCGAACTTCATGAACGGGGTCAGGGGCTTGCCGTGCTCCAGGGTCTCGACCGTGCGGCGCTCGGCGAAGCAGGACGCGCCCAGCGAGGTGTCCTCGTTGGCGACGGTGCCGGAGCCGACGATGGTGCCCGCCGACAGCGGCCGGGTCTTGGCCGCATGCGCAACCAGTTGGGCGAAGTTGAACTGCATGTCGATGCCGGCCTCGGGCGCGCCGAACCACTCGCCGTTGATGTGGGTGAGCAGCGGGCGATGGACCTTGCTGTCCTGCCAGGCCTCGCCCAGCTCGTCCGGGGTCACGAACACCGGGCTCAGCGCCGAGCGCGGCTTGGACTGCAGGAAGCCGAAGCCCTTGGCCAGCTCGTTCGGGATCAGGTTGCGCAGCGAGACGTCGTTGACCAGGCCGATCAACTGGATATGGGCGGCGGCCTGCTCCGGCGTGGCCGCCATCGGCACGTCGTCGGTCACGATCACCACCTCGGCTTCCAGGTCGATGCCGTAGTCCTCGCTGACCACGCGCACCGGATCGCGCGGGCCGTAGAAGCCGGCGCTGACCGCCTGGTACATCAGCGGGTCGACGTAGAAGCTCTCCGGCACCTCGGCGCCGCGCGCGCGGCGCACGCGCTCGACATGCGGCAGGTAGGCGCTGCCGTCGACGAATTCGTAGGCGCGCGGCAGCGGCGAGGCCAGGGCGGCGCAGTCCAGATCGAACGCGCCCTCGGCGCTGCCAGCGTTGAGCGCGTCGGACAGGGCGTTCAAGCGCGGCGCGGCGTTGGACCAGTCCTCCAGCGCGCGCTGCAGGGTGTCGGCGATGCCGCTGGCGCGCACGGCGCGGGTCAGATCGCGGGAGACGACGATCAGCGTGCCGTCGCGGCCGCCTTCCTTCAGGGAACCGAGCTTCATCCAGACCTCAAATTGCAGGGCGCCGCAGCGCGATAGTTTCAATTGTAACCGAATCGTCGCGGGCAACAGACCCGCGCGGATCGGTCCTCACCCTACCGGGCCTGCGCGTCGGCGGCGAGTCGGGGCGAGGCGCGTTGCATGGACGGGTTCCCGAAGCTCGCGTCGCGGCCGTTTGGCGCGACGATGCGGTTCGCCTTCGGCTCACCCCATCCTACGCAGCGTGGCGGCTGAGCCGCAAAAACAAAAACCCGCCGGAGGGCGGGTTTCTTGTTGCCGATCCGCGCCGTCGCCGGCATGGATCGATCTTGTTGTGGCAGCCCCGGATGGATTCGAACCACCGAATGCCTGAGTCAGAGTCAGGTGCCTTACCGCTTGGCGACGGGGCTATAGAACAAATCTTAGCAAAAAACGCAGGATTGCTACTGCGATTAACGCTTCGAGAACTGGGTAGCGCGACGTGCCTTGTGCAGGCCGACCTTCTTACGCTCGACTTCGCGGGCGTCGCGGGTCATGAAGCCGGCCTTGCGCAGCTCGGACTTCAGGGTTTCGTCGTACTCGACCAGCGCACGCGCGATGCCGAGGCGGATCGCACCGGCCTGGCCGGTGATGCCGCCGCCGGCGACCGTGACGCTGACGTCGAACTTGTCGCTGGACTGGGTCAGCTCGAGCGGCTGGCGCACGATCATGCGCGCGGTCTCGCGACCGAAGAACTCTTCGATCGAACGCTGGTTGATGGTGATCTTGCCCTCGCCCTTGCGCAGGTACACGCGAGCGGTGGAGGACTTGCGGCGGCCGGTGCCGTAGTTCTGCTGGATAGCCATGTGCGTGTCTTTACCTTAGATGTCCAACGGCTGCGGCTGCTGGGCAGCGTGCGGATGCTCGGAGCCCTTGTAGACCTTGAGCTTGCGATACATGGCGCGGCCGAGCGGATTCTTCGGCAGCATGCCCTTGACGGCGATCTCGATGACGCGCTCCGGGTGGCGCTCCAGCGCCTGGCCCAGGGTTTCGCTCTTCAGGTTGCCGACGTAGCCGGTGAAGCGGTGATAGATCTTGTCCTGGAGCTTATTGCCCGTGACAGCGATCTTCTCGGCATTGATCACCACGAGGTAATCGCCGGTATCCACGTGAGGGGTGTAGACGGGCTTGTGCTTGCCGCGCAGACGGCGCGCGAGTTCGGAGCTCAAGCGGCCGAGCGTTTTGCCCGACGCGTCGACGATGTACCAGTCGCGCTGGACGGTCTCGTTCTTAGCGGTAAAAGTCTTCATGGAAGTCTGCTATGGGTACCTGGTCGGGCTGATTTCGCGCATCTCCCCGACCTGCGATCAGGGCGGGCGCGGCGCGGAATTTCGCCTCGCGTTGTGAATGTGGAACGAAAGAGGCGGAATGATAGCGGGGTCGGGCCAGGCCTGCAAGTCGAGCTGAACCGGTGCTAGCATCGGGGGTCATGTCCGCCGCCCGCCCGCCTTCCGCCGACCCGCTGGTGGCGCTGGCCGACCGTTGCGTCCAGTGCGGGCTGTGTCTGCCGGCCTGCCCGACCTACGGCCACGACCGCCTGGAAGCCGAATCCCCGCGCGGCCGCATCGCCGTGGCGCGGGCCTGGGCGCTGGGCACGATCGAGCCCAGCACGATCGCCGACACCCACCTGGACCACTGCCTGGGCTGCCGCAGCTGCGAAGCCGTATGCCCGGCCGGCGTGCAGTATGGCGAGTTGCTGGGGCTGGCGCGCAGCCGTCAGCGTCAGCGCCGCCCCGCCGGCCGCCGCCAACGCTGGATCGAGGCCCTGGCCGCGCGTCCGCGTGCGCTGCGCGCCCTGCTGGGGCTGTATCGGCTGGCCTACCCGGCCCTGCCGGGGGCCTGGCGGCCGCTGCCAAGGCCGCCGGCGCCAAGCCTCGCGGCCGCGCTCCCCGCCTCAACGGGCTCGCGCGGCGAACTCGCGCTGTTCGTCGGCTGCGTCGCCGGCCCGTATGAGACGGCGCTGCGCGACGCGGTCGCCCGCCTCTGCGGCCATCTGGGCTATCGGATACGCCCGATCGCCGCGCAAACCTGCTGCGGCAGCCTGCATGCGCATGCGGGCGACGCCGAGCGCGCGCAGGCCCTGGCCGCGCGCAACCGCGCCGCGTTCGCGGGCGTGGGTACCGTGCTCAGCCTGGCCAGTGGCTGCCACGAAGCGCTGGCGCAGGCCTTGGACCCGGGCGCGCGCGTGGTCGACGCGGTCGCCTTTCTCGAACCGCAGGCCGACGCGCTGCGCCTGCGCGCGCTGCGCGAACGCGTGGCCCTGCACCTGCCCTGCACCCAGCGCAACGTGGTCGGCTCGGTGCCGGCGCTGCGCCGCCTGCTGGCGCGCGTGCCCAGGCTGGACGTGGTCGAACTCGACGCCGGCTACGGCTGCTGCGGCGCGGCCGGCACCCAGATGCTGACCGAGCCCGAGCGCGCCGACGACTACCGCGCGCCGCTGCTGCGCCAGTTCGCCGACAGCGGCGCGAGCCGCCTGCTCAGCGCCAATATCGGCTGCCGGCTGCACCTGGGCGCGACGCTGGCGACGCCGCCGCTGCATCCACTGGAATTCCTGGCCGCGCTGATCGAGGACGCCGCGCCCGATTCACTGCCGGCGAACGCCGCCGCGCCGTAAACTGCGCGCATGAACACGATCCGCGAGCTGTCTCCCCTGGACCGCCTGCTCAGCGATGCGCAGCGCGCCCTCGACACCGTCTTCGGCGCGCCCTACGCCGCGCGCCCCAACCCGGCCGCCGATACCGCCCAGATCGAGCTAGACGACAGCGAGCGCCGTCACGCCGCCGGCCTGATGCGCATCAACCACGTCGGCGAGGTCTGCGCGCAGGCGCTGTACTGCGGCCAGGCCGCGGTCGCGCGCGACGCGGCCACGCGCGAGCACCTGCTCGAAGCCGCGCAGGAGGAAACCGATCACCTGGCCTGGTGCGCGCAGCGCCTGAACGAACTCGACAGCCGCCCCAGCCTGCTCAACCCGCTTTGGTACGCCGGCAGCTACGCGATCGGCGCCCTCGCCGGCCTGCGCGGCGACGGCTGGAACCTGGGCTTCGTGGTCGAGACCGAACACCAGGTCGAGGCCCATATCGACGAGCACCTGGAATCGCTGCCGGAAGCCGACGCGCGCAGCCGCGCGATCCTGCGCACCATGAAGGAAGACGAGGCCCGCCACGCCGCCAACGCCGAAGCCGCCGGCGCGCGCCTGCTGCCGCCGCCGGTACCCAGCCTGATGGCGGCGGCGTCGAAGCTGATGAAGGCGGTGGCTTATAGGCTGTGATTCGGGATTCGGGATTCGGGATTCGAAAAAGCAAAAGGCCCGCCATTGGCGGGCCTTTTGCGTTCTTGCTCTATCGAATCCCGAATCTCGAATCCCGAATCCCGGCCCTCAATCGACCAGATTGCGGCCATGGAACAGCTCTTCGATCTCGCGCTTGAGCCGCGCCTCGATCTTCATGCGTTCCTTGAACGACAGGTTCTTGGCCTTCTCCTCGAACAGGTAGTTGTCGAGGTCGAATTCCTTCAGGTGCATCTTGGTGTGGAAGATGTTTTCCTGATAGACGTTGACGTCGAGCATCTCGTAGCGCGACTTCACGTTCTTGGCCAGGTAATCCTGGATCGAGTTGATCTTGTGGTCGATGTAGTGCTTCTTGCCCTTCACGTCGCGGGTGAAGCCGCGCACGCGGTAGTCCATGACCACGATGTCGGACTCGAGGCTCTCGATCAGGTAGTTCAACGCCTTCAGCGGCGAGATCACGCCGCAGGTCGCCACGTCGATATCGGCGCGGAAGGTCGCGATGCCGTTGTCCGGGTGGGTCTCCGGATAGGTGTGCACGGTGATGTGCGACTTGTCCATGTGCGCGACCACGGCGTCGGAGATCACGCCCTTGGCCGCCGACTTGTCGATCACCGGCTCTTCCGAGATCAGGATCGTCACCGAAGCGCCCTGCGGATCGTAGTCCTGGCGCGCGATGTTGAGGATGTTGGCGCCGATGATGTCCGCCACATCCGTGAGGATCTGGGTCAGTCGATCGGCGTTGTAGGCCTCGTCGATGTACTCGATGTACCGCTGGCGCTGCTCTTCCGAGACCGCGTAGCAGACGTCGTAGATGTTGAACGAGAGGGCCTTGGTGAGGTTGTTGAAACCTTGCAACCTCAGGCGCGGCAACGGCTTGACCACGGTAGGGGGATCCCGGTCGGACGGCGAGGGCGTGGATTATGCGGCAAACGGCAGCGGGGGGAAACGCGCCGCTGTCACCCCGCGGTCACAAGTCGGAGACCTGGGCGGCCAGGGGACTGCCCATATCGGCCCGGGGTGACGTAGAGTGCCGCAGGGTGACGCTATTTGCCCAATCCCCCGGTTCGTCCTAAGCTCACTCGATAACCTAAGCCCAATCCCATGTCCGCCAATCCGGTAGCCCCCTTGACTGCCCTGCGCCGAACCAATAGCCCGTTGCTGCCCGACGGCGCGACGATCGAACGCTTCCTGGCGCACTGCCACCGCCGACGCTACCCGTCGCGGACCGACGTGTTCCGCCCGGGGGACCCCGCCAGCACGCTGTACTACGTGGTTTCCGGCTCGGTGAGCATCATCACCGAGGAGGAAGACGGCCGTGAACTGGTGCTGGGCTACTTCGGCCCCGGCGAGTTCGTCGGCGAGCTGGGCCTGTTCATCGAGAGCGACCATCGCGAGGTGATCCTGCGCACGCGCAGCACCTGCGAGCTCGCCGAGATCGGCCACGAGCGCCTCTACGACCTGCTGCTGACCCGTCTGTCGCTGGACGCGCCCAAGCTGCTGTACGCGATCGGCGCCCAGATTTCGCGCCGCCTGCTCGACACCAGCAGGAAGGCCGGCCGCCTGGCCTTCCTGGACGTGACCGACCGCATCGTGCGCGCCCTGCACGACCTGGCCAAGGAACCCGAGGCCATGAGCCATCCGCAGGGCACCCAGCTGCGGGTGTCGCGCCAGGAGCTGTCGCGCCTGGTCGGCTGCTCGCGCGAAATGGCCGGCCGCGTGCTCAAGAAACTTCAGGCCGACGGCAAGCTGCACGCCCGCGGCAAGACCGTCGTCCTGTACGGGACGCGCTGAGCCGCCCGTCCACGATGGGTCGCGCCGCCCCTTCCGCCGAGACCGCACCCCGGGTGCGTCCGGCGGAATTGGGCGATGCCCACGATGTCGCCCGCCTGCTCGGCGACCTGGGCTATCCCTGCAGCCGCGACGAAGCGGCCGAACGCATCGCGGTGGTCCGCCACGACCCGCGCCAGCACCTGCTGCTGGCCGAGATCGACGGCGACGCCTGCGGCCTGATCTCGCTCTACACCCTATATTCGGTGGTCCACGGCACCGAGCTGGCGCGCATCACCGCCCTGGTGGTGTCGCCGGCCTGCCAGCGCCAGGGCGTCGGCCGGCGCTTGCTGCGCGAGGTCGAGCAGATCTCGCGCCGCGTCGGCGTGGCGCGGATCGAGGTCACCAGCAACCTGCGCCGCGAGGAGGCGCATGCCTTTTATCGCGATTGCGGCTATAGCGACGGCTCGCTGCGCTTCGTGAAGGCGCTGGGCGACTAGCCCCGCCGACAGCCGCTTGGGAGCGCTCGTAGGGTGTGGCGAGCGTAGAGAACCGCACCGACGCCGCCTCCCGAGCCCCGCAACGATGCGGTTCGCTGCGCTCACCGCATCCTACGGCGCTGCGCTGGAAGGTCCGCGCCCGGCGCATTTGCGCGTTCGCGGCCCGCACCGCGCCTGCCCCGAGGCCATCGGGCTCTAAGACTTTAGTCGGGTGCGGAAAGCGCAGCGACCCACGCCGTATGCGACCTCGATACCGCGCGGCGATGCGGTTCGCTGCGCCCACCGCATCCTACGGGACCGCCGCGGATTGGGCGTCTCGCCGCTGTGCGTGCTTGCGCGGATCGCGGCCCCCCACAACGGGGCGCCCTGGCTCTCTGTGGGAGCGGCGTAAGCCGCGATTACGAAACCTGGCGGCCTGTGCGAGGCCGCGGCCCTAGCCTGCCGCCGACGCCACCGCGTCGCCGCCGCGGCCGGGGCAGCCCCAGTTGAGGATGGGCGTGCCCGGCGGCAGCACACGCCGGAACATCTCGATGCGGCGCGGCTTGGGGTTGACCACCACCGGCCGGCGCGCGGCCTTGAGCAGCGGCAGGTCGGCGCTGCTGTCGGAATAGGCGACTTCGACCGGCGCGGTGTAGCCGGCCTCGCGCAGCATGGTCATCTTCATTTCGGAATGGCAGTGGCGCAGCGCGCCGACCGCGCCCAGGCGCGCGCCGACCAGGGTGCCGACCACCGGCACGTCCTCGTGGGCGACGAAGGCCAGGATCGCGCGCGCCAATTCCGGCGGCGCGCCGGTGGCGATCACCACCCGGTCGCCGCGCTCGCGGTGGTGGTGCAGCACGTCCAGCGCCACCGGCAGCAGGCGGCGGCGGATTTCGTCGGTGTGCGCGGCCACGTAGCGGTCGATGGTGGCGTCGAACTCGCGCCGCCCGCCCATGCCGACCGAACCGACCCAGACGAAGCCGGAAATGCCGACCCGGCGGGTCGGCAGGTAGGCGATCATCGGCCCGAACAGCGGCGCGATCAGCAGCGCCAGCAGCTGCCGCCACCACGAGCGCCGGATCAGCCAGGCGAACAGATGGCTGCCCGAATCGCCGTCGTAGAGGGTGTGGTCGAAGTCGAACACCACCAGCGGCGCGTCCTCGCGCGCGGGCGGGAAGCGCCCCGCCGCGCTCATGCCGCGAACAGCCGCTGCAGGGCCGCGCCCGGGTCGCGCTCGCGCATGAAGCTTTCGCCGATCAGGAAGGTCTCGATGCCGGCGCCGCGCATCTTGGCCACGTCGGCGCCGGTGGCGATGCCGCTCTCGGTGACCAGGGTGCGATCGCGCGGCACCGCGTCGCGCAGCGCGATCGTGGTGTCCAGCGAGACCTCGAAGGTGCGCAGGTTGCGGTTGTTGACGCCGATCAGCTCGCAATCGGTCTGCAGCGCGCGTTCGAGCTCGTCGATGTCGTGGACCTCGACCAGCACGTCCATGCCCAGTTCCATCGCCAGGCCGGCCATTTCGATCATCGGGCCGTCCTCGAGCGCGGCCACGATCAGCAGGATCGCGTCGGCGCCGATCACCCGCGCCTCGTAGACCTGGTAGGGATCGATGGTGAAATCCTTGCGCAGCACCGGCAGCGCGCAGGCCGAGCGCGCCTCGCCCAGGTAGAGGTTGCTGCCCTGGAAGAAATCCACGTCGGTCAGCACCGACAAACAGGCGGCGCCGCCGGCCTCGTAGCTGCGCGCGATCTGCGCGGGCTGGAAGTCGGCGCGGATCAGGCCCTTGGACGGGCTGGCCTTCTTGACCTCGGCGATCACCGCGGCCTCGCCGACGGCGTGCTTGCGCTTGATCGCGTCGACGAAGCCGCGCGCGGGCGCCTGCTGCGCCGCGCGCGCGCGCAGGTCGTCCAGCGAGCGCACCCGGCTGCGCTGTTCGATCTCCTCGACCTTGCGGGCCAGGATCGTGCGCAGGACATCGGTCATTCCATCATCTCCACATCGCCCTCCAGGGGCTGGCCGGGGCGCCATTGTCCCAGTTGCAGCCGATCGAGCAAGACGACGACCGCATCGCGGGCCTCGCTGTTGTGGATGGGCAGCACCAGCACGTCGCCCGGCCGGGCCCAGCGCAGCAGGCGGGTGGCGGCCTCGACCTCCTGCAGGCAGACCTCCAGCGCGTCCTCCGCCAGGCCGTGGCGCAGCAGCTCGTCGCGCAGGATCCCGGCGACCTCGCCCTCGGCGCGCCCGCGCAGGTAGCCCTCCATGTCCTTGAGCACCACCCGGTCGGGGCGGAAGCCGGCCGCGACCGCCGCCAGCTCGCGGATGTCGCGGTCCTCGCGGTTGCCGGCCTGGCCCAGCAGCAGGCCGAGCCGGCGTGCGGGCCGGGCCGCGACCTCCAGCAACTTGCCCAGGCCGTCCGGGTTGTGGGCGTAGTCCAGATAGACCTCGCTGTCGCCATAGGCCCAGCGCTGCAGGCGCCCGGGGTTGTCGCCGGGCGCGGCGCCGAAGCGCGCCAGCACCTGGGCGATGCGCTCGGGTGCGACGCCCAGCGCGGCGGCCGCGAGCGCGGCGCCGGTCAGGTTGGCGAGGTTGTAGGCGACGCGGCCGCCCAGGGTCAGCGGCATCGCGGCGACCTCGCCCAGGTCGTGATCGTGGCCTCGGTAGTGCAGCCGCAGGCGGCCGTCGCGCACGCCGCAGGTCGCGCCGCCTTGCTCGCGGTGCGCACGCAGGCGCGGATGCGCCTCGTCCAGCGCGAACCAGCCGATCCGGTGCGGCAGCGCCGCGCCGTGCCGCACCAGCAGTTCGTCGTCGGCATTGAGCGCGAGCAGGCCGTCCTCGGCCAGGCCACGCGCGACGGTGAGCTTCACCTGCGCCAGATCGTCGAGAGTGTGGATGCCGTATTCGCCGAAATGGTCGGGGCTGATGTTGGTGACCAGGGCCACGCGCGCATCCTGCGGGGTCAAGCCGCGACGTAGCAGGCCGCCGCGCGCGGTCTCCAGGATCGCCGCTTCGACGTCGGGGTGGCGCAGCAGGGTGCGCGCGCCGACCGGGCCGGAGTAGTCGCCGCCGTCGATGCACTCGCCGCCGACGTAAAGGCCGTCGGTGCTGCTGTGCGCGGTGTTCCAACCCTGCGCGCGCGCCATCGCCGCGAGCAGGCGCACGCTGGTGGTCTTGCCGTTGGAGCCGGTGACGATGGCCTTGGGGATGCTGCGCAGCAGCGGCCAGGGCACTTCGTCGGCCGCCGGCAGCGCATCCAGGCTCCAGGTGCGGCTACCGACACCCTCGCCCAGCGACAGCGCCTCGTCGTCGCTGTAGGCGAGCACCTCGCGCGCTTGCGCCTGCTCGATCAGCGCCACCAGGTCGGCACGCGCCTCGGCGCGCGCCGCGGCTTGCAGGGTGCGCAAGGCATTGTCGCGATCCCAGTACGCGGCGTGGCCTGGCGCGTGCGGCGGCAACGCGGCTTGCGCGATCGGGCCGACCGCGTCGATCCAGGCCCATTCGTTGATTTCGGTGGCGCTGTACAGGCAATCGACCGGGGCCACGAACGCCAGCGATGCGCCGCTGGCATGCTCGCGCACGACGACGTCGCCCGCTTGCGGCCAGCGCAGCAGATCGCGGGCATCGGCGATGTTCCGCCGCCAGCCTGCGAGCGCCGGCGCCTGCGGCCGCTCGCCGCGCGTCTCCAACACCGCGCCAGGCCGATCGAAATACAGATTCGCGCCGGTCAGCCGGCGCGAATCCTCGAACGGGAACTCGTACTCCGGTAGCGCTGCCGCTTTGGATTCGGCCGTCACTCAGTCGCTCTCTTCGCGCTCGAAGCGCAGGCCGCGTTCGTCGCGGACCACGCCTTCCATGGCCGCGACCACGGCCTCGTCCAGGGTCTGCTCCAGCGGCGGCAGCTCGATCCGAGCGGCCGCGGCGGTCATGCCGCCCTCGGGCTGGAAGTGGATGATCTGCTTCCACGAACGCGCCAGCGCGTCGGCGAACACCAGCAGCAGGTCGCCGGACTGGGCCATGCGCAAGGCGGCGTCGATCGCGGCCTGCTCGTCGGGAATGAGGGTGATCGCATCGTCGCTCACGCCGCGCGCCTGCAGGGCCTTGGCGATGATGCGCGGCACTTCGTCGCCGTCGCGTCCGCGCAGGCCGTCGTCGCGGCGGCAGATGTAGTGATCGAACTTGCCGGCCACCGCCTCGGCGATCGCGTGCAGGTCCTCGTCGCGGCGGTCGCCGGGGCCGGCGACCACGACCAGGCGGCGCCCGGCCACGTCCAGGCGCTGGGCCAGATCGGCCATCACCCCGACCGCGTGCGCGTTATGGCCGTAGTCCATGAGCACCTTGAACGGATGCTCGTTGTAGACGTTCATGCGCCCCGGCGCCTGGAAGAAGGTGGTGTCGAAGGTGCGCAGGCCGTGGCGGATCGCGTCCAGCTTCATGCCCAGCGAGAACGCCATCGCCGCGGCCACCATCGCGTTCTGCACGTTGTGCAGGGCGCGGCCTTCCATCGTGGCCGGGATCAAATGCGTCCACAGCAGCGGGATGTGGCTGCCCTTGTCGTACAGGGTGATCATGTGGCCGTTGACGCCGGCTTCGAGCGCGCAGGCGCGGCCACCGGCGCGGATGTGCTCGCGCACCAGCGCGTGGGCCGGGTTCATGGTGACGTAGCAGATCACCTTGGCGTCGGTGTAGGCCGACATCTTCAGCACGTTGGGATCGTCGGCGTTGAGCACCGCGCAATCCTTGGCCACCTCCACCACCACGCGCTTGACCTCGGCCAGTTGCTCCAGGGTGTCGATGCCCTTCAGGCCCAGGTGGTCGGATTGGATGTTGATGACCGCGCCGACGTTGACCTCGGACACGCCCATGCCGGCGCGCAGCAGGCCGCCGCGCGCGGTTTCCAGCACCGCCAGGTCGATCTGCGGATCGGACAGCACCATGCGCGCCGACACCGGCCCGGTCATGTCGCCCTCGACCGTGCGCTGGCCGTCGATGTAGACGCCGTCGGTGGTGGTGAGGCCCGGGGTGTAGCCGGCCATCTTGGCGATGTGCGCGAGCATGCGCGCGGTGGTGGTCTTGCCGTTGGTGCCGGTGACCGCGGCGATCGGCACCCGCGACGGTGCGCCGGGTGCGAACAGCATGTCGATCACCGGGCCGGCGGCGTCGCGCGGCGTACCCTCGCTGGGCGCGACGTGCATGCGAAAGCCGGGCGCTGCGTTGATCTCGCAGATGCCGCCGCCGGCGTTCTTGTAGCTCTCGGCGATGTTGGGCGAGATGAAATCCACGCCGCCCACGTCCAGGCCGATCGCGCGCACCGCGCGCACCGCCATGTCGCGGTTGTCGGGATGGATGATGTCGGTGACGTCGGTGGCGGTGCCGCCGGTGGACAGGTTGGCGGTGGAGCGCAGGTAGACGACCTCGTCGTCGGCCGGCACCGATTCGGCGGTGTAGCCGACGCGTTCCATCATCAGCACGGCCTGCGCGTCCAGCTCCAGCCGGGTCAGCACCTTCTCGTGGCCGACGCCGCGGCGCGGGTCCTGATTCACCGCCTCGACCAGCTCGGCGATCGTGCGCTGGCCGTCGCCGACCACGTGCCCGGGCGTGCGCCGGGTCGCGGCGATCAGCTCGCCGTTGACCACCAGCAGGCGATGATCGTCGCCGCCGACATAGGTCTCGACGATCACCGAGCGCGAATGCTCGCGCGCGGCCTCGAAGCCGGCCCGGATTTCGTCGTCGCCGGAGATGTTGATGGTGATGCCGCGGCCGTGGTTGCCGTTATAGGGCTTGGTCACCACCGCGCCGCCGAGCTTGCGCGCCGCGCGCACCGCGCCGGAGGCGTCGGTGACCAGTTCCTGGCGCGGCACCGGCAGGCCCAGCGAGGCCAGGATCTTGTTGGTCTCTTCCTTGTCGCTGGCCAGCTCGACCGCGATATGCGGGGTGCGGCCGGTGATCGTGGCCTGGATGCGCTGCTGGTACTTGCCGTGGCCGAACTGGATCAGCGACTGGGTGTTCAGGCGCAGCCACGGAATCCCGCGCTCCTCGGCCGCGCGCACCAGCGAGGCGGTCGACGGCCCCAGCGCGCGGCGCTGGGCGTAGCGGATGAAGTCGTCGCGCGCCGATTCCCAATCCCAGTCCTCGGGCACGCTGCCGGCCGGACGCAGTTCGGTCGGCAGCAGCGAGCTGAGCAGCTTCAGACCGAGCTCGCCGGCGGCGATGCCCTCCTCGCGCTGGGCGTACTCGTAGACCACCGAGTACACGCCGGGGCGGTCGTCGCCGACGCTGCGGGTCTTGCCGAAGGTGACGTTCTCGCCGGCGACGTTCTGCAGCTCGATCGCGACGTGTTCGAGCACGTGGCCCAGCCAGGTGCCCTCGTCCTCGCGCAGACGGCGCACGAAGCCGCCGGGGGCGCGGTAGGAGCAACCGTGTTCGGCCAGCCCGGGCAGCGCCGCCAGCAGGCCGTCCACGAAGGCCGGCCCCAGGCGCGCGGTAGGCCAGGCCTCCAGCGCCTGCAGGTCCAGTTCCAGCCGTATGACCGGAAAATGCGCATAGAGCGAAGGGCCGACGTAGACGGTGCGTTCGAGTATGCGCATGTGAACCTCACTTCATGTCTTGGGTGGTGCCAGAGAACCGGCGGATGCTTTGCGGGTGTTGAGATTGAACGTGGCGCCCTTGGTGAGGATATGCACGCCCAGGCCGAGCAGGCACACCGGCTCGTTCTCGCCCACCAGATGCATGGACGAGAACTGCAGGCCGTCGGCGTCGACCACGGTGACCGAACCGCTGCCCTCGACCTCGATCGTGTTGTCGGGCGCGATGAAGGCCGCCGTGTCCTCGTCCAGACCGATCCCGACCGCGAACGGGTTGTAGGCCAGCGATGCCACCAGACGACCGAGACGGTCGCGCTGACGGAAGTGCTGGTCGATCACCACGCGATTGGTCAGACCCAGGCCCGGCGCGAGCCGGACGCTGTTGGCGCGCGGCGACGCCCCTTCGACACCGTAAGCGATCATGTGCTCGCTGAGAATACTGGCGCCGGCGCTGGTGCCGCCGACGGTCACGCCCTGCGCGTTGCGGGCGCGGATCGCTTGCGCCACCGGCGTGCCGCCCAGCATGGTCGAAATCCGGATCTGATTGCCGCCGGTGAAGAAGATGCCGCTGGCGCGCTCGATCCGGCGCACCCGGCCCGGTTCGTGGCAGTCGCGGCGGGTGTCGAAGTCCATCACCTCGACCTCGGCGGCGCCTAGCTCGCTGAACAGCTTCTCGTAACGGTCGCCGGTATCGGCCAGACGACTCGCCGTGGGAATCACCACGATATCGGCCGAGCGGCCGCCACTGACCTGGAGGAAACGCCGCAGGATGGCGGTATCGTTCTCTTTGTCTTCCGCTCCGCCGATCGGAACGATCCAACCCCGTTGTTCGCCATCGGGGATTTTGCTGGGTGCCATCCTACTTACTCGCTTCTACTTAAACTTGATCGGAATGCCGCGACGGGGTTTCGAACTGGCCATGGCGCAACAGCGCGCCATCGCGTACATGCGCCGTCCCGCCTATGAACACATCATGCGCCGCACCGCGCGAGTCCAGGGCGACCAGGTCGGCGTCGGCGCCGACCTCGATCCGGCCCTTGCGGTCCAGGCGCAGCAGGCGCGCGGGGTTGAGGGTGTAGGCCGGCAAGGCGCGCTCCAGCGCGACGCCGCGCGCGAGCACCGCGTTCAGGCTGTCCAGCAAGGCGCCGGACTCGCCCACGTCCATGCCGCACACGCGCCCATGCGCGTCGAAGCACGGCAGGCAGCCGCCGGCGTCGGAACTCACCGTCACCCGCTCCGGCGGCGCGCCGCTGTCGAGATAGCGTTGCAGCGCCTCATCGGCGCTCCAGGCGTCCTCGCCCTCCTCGACCGGGAACGCGGTGATGTCGATCCAGCAACCGCGGCGCGCGAGTTCCAGCGCTTCCTCGAACAGCGCCTTGCGCCGGTTGACGTGAGTGGGGTTGAACACGCGCGCCGGCAGTTCGCTGCGCTCCAGGGCCTGGCGCACCAGCTCCAGCCCGCGCGCGCCGTCGCCCAGGTGCAGATGCACGATGCCGGCCTTGCCGGTCATCAAGCCGGCGACGTGCGCTTCCGAGGCCAACCGCAGCAGTTCGTCCAGGATCGGCTGGCTGGAGCGGTGGTCGCTGATCGCGACCTCGCCCACGCCGAGCAGGGGTTCGATGAAGGCCACGTCGCCGCGCACGCTGCCGGTCAGGGTGGTCGGCGGCAGGTGGTAGCCGCCGCAATAGCCCCATGCGTTCAAGCCTTCTTCGCGCAGCGCGTAAATCGCCGCGACCAGTTCGCGCGTGCTGCGCGCCAGATCGTCGGTGCCGAGCAGGCCGACCACGCTGGTCACGCCGGCGCGGGTGTAGCGCGACAGCATCGGCGCGGGCACGCGGGTGCGGAAACCGGCTTCGCCGCCGCCGCCGGTGACGTGCACGTGGCCGTCGATCAAGCCGGGAATCAGGCGCCGGCCTTGCAGGTCGATGCTCTCGACCTGCAACTGTGCGGGCAGCGCGGGCGCGTCGGCGCCCATCCACAGGATCCGGCCGCCGCCCAGCAGCAGTTGCTGCCGGCCCAGCGGCTGCGGCGCATAGACCTCGGCGTTGCGCAGTAGGCGCATTCCGGCCTGCGGCGCGGCGTCATTCATCCTGCGGTCCCTTGGTCCAGCCGTAAGCGCGCTCGACCTTGGCCACGCGCAATTCGTAGCGACCATACCAGTGTTTGCGGCCGCGTTCGCGGGTGGCTGCGTGCTCGAGATTGCGCTTCCAGGCCACGATCGAGGCCTCGTCCGCCCAATAGCTGACGGTGATGCCGAAGCCGTCCGCGCCGCGCGTGGATTCGACCCCGAGGTAGCCCGGCTGCTGCGCGGCCAACTCGACCATGCGGTCGGCGGCCTCGCCGTAGCCGGCGTCGTCCTGCTCGGTGCGACGCGAACTGAAAATCACCGCGTAGTACGGCGGCGCGGGCAGTGCGGCGAAGGGTTCGCTCATGGTCGGACTCGCTGGCGAAGGCTGGCGAAGGGGTCAGGACGCCAGCCGCCGGGTCGCAGCGACGAACTCGTCCAGTTTGGCGCGCGCGGCGCCGGAGGCGAGCGCGGCGCGTGCGCTCGCGATGCCTTCGGCGATGCTGTCGACGGTGCCGGCCGCGTACAACGCGGCGCCGGCGTTGAGGGCGACGATCTCGCGCGGCAGGCCGTCGCGGTTCTCCAGCGCCTGCAGCAGCATGGTCTTGGATTCGGCCGCGTCGGCCACGCGCAGATTGCGGCTGGCGGCCATGGCGATGCCGAAGTCCTCCGGATGCACTTCGTACTCGCGCACCACCCCGTCGCGCAACTCGCCGACCAGCGAGCCGGCGCCCAGCGACAGCTCGTCCATGCCGTCGCGGCCCCAGACCACCAGCGCGCGCCGCGCGCCCAGTTCCTGCAGCACGCGCACCTGGATGCCGACCAGGTCGGGGTGGAACACGCCCATCAGGATGCTGGGGGCGTTGGCCGGATTGGTCAGCGGGCCGAGGATGTTGAACAAGGTGCGTACGCCCATTTCGCGCCGCACCGGCGCGACCACCTTCATCGCCGGATGGTGCACGGGTGCGTACATGAAACCGATGCCGGTGTCGGCGATGCACTGCGCGACCTGTTCGGGCTGCAGTTCGATCGCCGCGCCCAGGGCCTCGAGCACGTCGGCGCTGCCGGACTTGGACGACACGCTGCGGTTGCCGTGCTTGGCGACCTTGGCGCCCGCGGCGGCGACCACGAACATGCTGGCGGTGGAGATGTTGAAGGTGTGGGCGCCGTCGCCGCCGGTGCCGACGATGTCGACCAGGCCGCTGCGGTCGGCGACCTCGACCGGACGCGCGAATTCGCGCAGCACGGTGGCCGCGCCGGCGATCTCGCCGACGGTTTCCTTCTTCACCCGCAGGCCGGTGAGAATGGCCGCGGTCATGGTCGGCGAGACTTCGCCGCGCATGATCATGCGCATCAGCTCGACCATCTCGTCGTGGAAGATCTCGCGATGCTCGATCGTGCGCTGCAGGGCTTCTTGCGGAGTCAGGGGCATGGCGCGGTCCGGATTCAAAGCTCTCAGATCAGAGCGAGGCGTGTTCGAGGATTTCCTGGCCCATCAGGACGCAGTCGTTGCCGAGGCGGTAGTACTCCAGACGCATCCGGTACTGGCCCTTGTAGACGTAACCCCAGACTTCCAGCACGTCGAAGCGCTGCTTGGCATTGGCCGGATTGACGATGGACGGCAAGGGCTTGGCCGGTCCGGACACTTCGGCGCGATCGTCGTCGTCGGTGTGGAAGGCCAGCAGCTTCTTGGCCTGAATCACCGCGTCGGCGGCGCAGGCGTTGCTGGACGGCTTGGTCGCCGCGTGCGCGCCCAGGGCCGGCACGGCCAGCAGCGCGAGAGCGAGGGTCAACTGCATGCGGGTCATCTCAACGCTCCAGGAAGTTCTTGAGCAGGGCGTGGCCGTGCTCGGTCAGGATCGACTCGGGGTGGAACTGCACGCCTTCCACCGGATGCTCGCGGTGGCGCAGGCCCATGATCTCCTCGAAGCTGCCGTCCTCGTGCTCGGTCCAGGCGGTGATTTCCAGGCAATCCGGCAGGGTCTCGCGCGACACCACCAGCGAGTGGTAGCGCGTGGCCTCGTAGCGGTCCGGCAGCCCGGCGAATACGCCCTGGCCCTCGTGGCGGATGCGCGAGGTCTTGCCGTGCATGATGGTCTTGGCCCGGATCACGTCGCCGCCGTAGGCCTGGCCCAGGCTCTGGTGGCCCAGGCAGACCCCCAGGATCGGCACCTTCGCGCCGAGTTCGCGGATCAGGTCCAGCGACACGCCGGCTTCGTTGGGCGTGCACGGACCGGGCGAGATCACGATCCGCTCCGGCTGCAACGCAGCGATCTGCGCCACGCTCAAATCGTCGTTGCGGATCACTTTCACCTCCTCCCCCAACGCCTGCAGGTACTGCACGAGGTTGTAGGTGAAGCTGTCGTAGTTATCGATCATCAGTACGGACATGACGCGTCTCGAAAGCGTTGGGGGCCGGGGCTGGGGAGGCGGACATCGGGCTGCGGACCGCCACGCGCGGACACATCCGGCGACGGTCGCGGGCCAGCGAACGCCAGCCCACGATTATCCGGCCGCGGGCGGCCCACGGGAAATAACGATCGCAAGGGGGTGCGGCGCGGGGACGCGCGGCCGTCAGGCGAGGCTGGACAGCGGACGGCGCGGGCTTGCAGCGAAGGCGATGGAGTCACGCGGGGTTTCCCGGAAGGTCGACGGAACGCAGACAGCGGCAGCACGCCACCATCGCCAGCCCGGGACGGCCTTGGACGGGAATTGCGGGTTCGCGCGAACGATCATGGCCCTACTGTAGCCGCTTCCCGGCTTAGACGCGACGGGGCCGGACCCGCGCCGGCGCTAACCGCGGCCGGTCTCGGCCGCGCTCAGCGCGATGCGCACTTCCAGCCCGGGCGCGTTGTCGCCCAGGCTGACATGGCCGCCATGGCGGTGGGCGATCGCGCGCACCAGGCTCATGCCCAGGCCGGTGCCGGGCGAGCCGCGGTGCGCTTCCAGGCGCTGGAAACGGTCGAACACGCGTTCGCGGTCGGCCGGCGGAATGCCCGGGCCGCGGTCGCCGATGGCCAGCGTCACCGTGCCGCGCTCGCGACGCAGGCGCACCTCGACCTCGCTATCGGCCGGCGCGTACTTGACGGCGTTGTCGAGCAGGTTGACCAGCATCTGGAACAGCTGGTCGGCATCGCCGCGCACCGTCGCCGACGCCTCGTCGGCGCGCGGCAGCTGGGTGCGCAAGACGATGCCGCGCTCGCCCGCGCTGGGCGTGTACAGCTCGACCGCGTCGCGCGCGAGTTCGGCCAGGTCCAGTACCGGCTCGTCGTGCACCGGCGGCTGGGCCTCGATCCGCGCCAACCGCAGCAAGGCGCCGAAGGAATGCAGCAGTTGGTCGGTTTCGGCGATCGCCGCGTCCAGCTCGGCTTCGCGGCCGGCATCGTCGGGGCGGTCGCGCAGTTCTTCCAGGCGGTTGCGCAAACGCGTCAGCGGCGTGCGCAGGTCGTGGGCGATGTGGTCGGTGGCGTGGCGCACGCCGCCCAGCAGCTCGCCGATGCGGTCGAGCATGCCGTTGAAGCGGCGCGCGAGGCGGTCGAAGGCGTCGTCGCTGCCGTCCAGGGCCACGCGCAAGGCGAGCTCGCCGCCGCCCACGCGCTCGGCGGTGTCGTCCAGGCTGCGCAGGCGCCGCGACACCCAGCGCGAGGTCAGCCAGCCGATCAGCGCGCCCAGGGTGGCGGCGACCAGCAGCGCGGCCAGCGCGGTGCGCAGCATCAAGGCCAGGAAGCGCCCCTGCGAGCGCAAGCGCACGCCGGTCAACAGGGTGTCGCCGCCGGACAGGCGCTGCAGTTGCGCGACCACGCGCAGGCGTTCGTCGCCGTCGCGCTCGACGAATTCGGTCCAGCGCGTGCTGGGCGCGCGCGCGATCGCATGGCCTTCATAGCGGCCCGCGAGCACGCGCCCGTCGGCGGCGATCAGGGCGTAAACCGCATCGGGATCGTCCTGCGCGTCCAGGCGCTCGCGCAGCTCGGTCCGCAGCGCTTGCCGGCCGTGTTCGCGGTACAGCTCGACCAGGCCGGCGGCGTCGGCGCGCACGACCTCGCGTGCGTCCTCGACCAGCAGCGCCGACACCGCGTAGTGCACGCCCGCGCCCAGCAGCACGAACGCGAGCAGGAAAGAGGCGGTGACCGCCAGCGCCAGCCGGCCGCTGGTGGAACGCAGGGTCATGCGCCCAGCCGGTAGCCGGCGCCGCGCACCGTGTGCAGCAGCGGTTTGGGATAGCCCAGGTCGATCTTCTGGCGCAGGCGGCTGATGTGCACGTCGATGACGTTGGTCTGTGGGTCGAAGTGATAGTCCCAGACCGCTTCCAGCAGCATGGTGCGGGTGACCACGCGCTCGGCTTGGCGCATCAGGTATTCGAGCAGACGGAACTCGCGCGGCTGCAGCTCGATGCGCTTGCCGCCGCGGCGGGCCTCGCGGCTGAGCAGGTCGAGTTCGAGATCGGCCACGCGCAAGCGCGTCGGCTCGCTGCCGCCGGCGCTGCCGCGGCGCAGGATGCTGTCCAGGCGCGCGCTGAGCTCGGCGTAGGCGAAGGGCTTGACCAGATAGTCGTCGGCGCCGGCGCGCAGGCCCTCGACGCGGTGATCGACCTCGCCCAGCGCGGTCAGCAGCAATACCGGGGTGCGGTTGCCGGCGCCGCGCAGGGTCTGCAGCAGGACCAGGCCGTCCAGCCCGGGCAGCATGCGGTCCAGCACGAGCGCGTCGTAGGTTTCGGTGGTGGCCAGGAACAGGCCGTCCTTGCCGTTGTCGGCATGGTCGACGGTGTGCCCGTCCTCGCGCAGGCCCTTGGCGATGAAGCCCGCGGTATGGGGATCGTCTTCGATCAGCAGAACGCGCATGCCGACTCCCGGTGTCGCAAAAAGAATACCCCGCCGGGAGGAAGCCGGCGGGGCAGCCACCTGGGGTCGAGGTGGGCTTCGGGGACGGGTGGAACGGTCGAACGCAGGAGAACGCTATGGCGGTACGGCGATTACGAAGCGATCAGCTCTTCTTGGCTTCGGTTGCGGCGGTCTTGGCCTCGGCCTTCTTGGCCTTGTGGGCCTTGTGCTTGACGGCGGCGGTCTTGGCCGGAGCGGCGGCGCCCGGCGCGGGGGCCGGAGCGGCGGCGAACGCGGAACCGGCGACGGCGGTCAGGGCGAGCGCGATCAGGGCATTGCGGACGTTCATGGTGAGGCTCCTGGACGATGGATGGGGAACACGGGATATCGGGTTCTTGCCGTTGGGGTCTGCCCCAGCGCAGGGTCAGATTGCGCGCCGGGCGTTGCCGGCGAGCTTTCGGGCGCATGAACTATCCGTAATGTTCGGCGCGGACCGTTGCGGCCCGCGCAGGGTCCGAAACCGAGACGGCCTCAGTCTTCGAGCAGGAAGACGGTGTAGATCTTGTCCTGGAAATCGACGTAGCCGGCCTGGAACGAAGGCGCCTGGTTGGCGCCGATACGGCTGCCGGTGACCTGGATGCGCTCCAGTCTGCCGAAGCCATCCGAATAACCCTGCGTGTCCCAGGCGTACTGCGCCGGCCAGGAGCCCTCGCGCACGCCGTACTGAAACTGCGGTGCGACATCGGACACGCTGTAGACGCCGCCGAGGCGGGCGCCGTAGGCCTTCGCGATGACCTCGGCTTTCTCACGCGAGGACTCGATGCTTTTCTGGCGCAGCTGACGCTGCAGCTCGGCCTCGCTCGACAGTTCGGTGGCGACACTGGAGATCGACAGCTCGTTCGAGGTCTTGAGCGTGCCCAGAAACTGCTCCAAAGTTTCCTTGCTATCGAAGCGCGCGCTGAGCGTACGGCGCACACCGGTACCGACGAAGACCTGCTCGTTCAACCTGTCGTCGTGGCGCCGACGGGTATCGACCTGCATCGAAGTCGCGACGATTTCGTTGTCGGCCACGCCCGCGCTCTTGAGCTGGGCCAGCACCTGCTGCAGTCGGGTTTCGACGCGGCGGCGCGCCGCGGCTGGGTCGACGTCGATCGCCTCGAACTGCAGGGCGATCTTGAACCGGTCCGGCACCGCGCGTGCCTGGGCATCGCCGTAAACCAGGATATGCCGCGTCGGCGGCAAGGCGTTGACCTGCGCCTGCGCGGCGGTGGAAATGAAAGCCAGGCCGAGCAAGGCCAGGGTACGCAACTTCATGTCGCCTCCTTGATGACGATCGTGGTGTCGATGCTGAACGCGCTGCCGTCCGGGGTCGGACGGGGCACCTGTATCGCAACGGGCGAAGTCGGAGTCCGGGGTTAGCGGATAGGACGCGCACGAGCTATCGACCCGCGCGAACCGCTTTGGGGTAGGAGCGGCGTAAGCCGCGACAGGTCATGCGCTTGCGTCGTGAGATGCGCGCTGGCGTCGCCGTGTGGATGTCGCGGTCGCGGCTCACGCCGCGCCTACCCCACAGCAAATGCGCGTGAATGGAGGCGCGCCGCGAAGCAGCGGCGCGCGGGCGACGCGTGCTTACAGCCCGCGCGCCGCCTGGGCCACCGCGCGGAACAGCGCGCGGCCCTTGTTCATCGTCTCTTCCCATTCCTTCTGAGGGTCGGAGTCGTAGACGATGCCGGCGCCGGCCTGGATGGTCAGGCGGCCGTCCTGGATCACCGCGGTGCGGATCGCGATCGCGGTGTCGGCGTCGCCGTGCCAGCCGATGTAGCCGACCGCGCCGGAATAGACGTTGCGCTTGATCGGTTCGAGTTCGCGGATCACTTCCAGCGCGCGGATCTTGGGCGCGCCGCTGACCGTGCCGGCCGGGAAGGTCGCGCGCAGCACTTCGGCGTAGCTCAGGCCTTCCTTCAGGCGGCCGGTGACTTCGCTGACGATATGCATCACGTGGCTATAGCGTTCGATCACGAACTGTTCGCCCACCTGCACCGTGCCGGCCTCGGCGACCCGGCCGACGTCGTTGCGGCCCAGGTCGATCAGCATTAGGTGCTCGGCGCGTTCCTTGGGATCGGCCAGCAGTTCGGCTTCGAGCGCGTTGTCCTCTTCCACGGTCTTGCCGCGCGGACGGGTGCCGGCGATCGGACGCACGGTGATTTCGCCGTCCTGCAGGCGCACCAGGATTTCCGGCGACGAACCCACCACCTGGGTTTCGCCGACATCGAGGAAATACATGTAGGGCGAGGGGTTGAGCGCGCGCAGGGCGCGGTACACGTCGACCGGGCGCGCCTTGAACGGCACGCTCAGGCGCTGCGACAGCACCACTTGGAAAATATCGCCGGCGCGGATCAGTTCCTTGGATTTCTCGACCGCGGCGATGAAGCCCTCGCGGGTGAAACCGGACACGAAATCCTCTTCCTCCAGCCCGACCGAGTCCAGGGTTTCCGGATAGCCGGCGCCGGCGTGGCGCAGGCGATGGGTGAGCTGGTCGAGGCGGCGGTTGGCGCGGGCGTAGGCCTGCGGCTCGCTGGGATCGGCGTGCACGATCAGGTACAGCCGCCCCTTGAGATTGTCGAACACCGCGACTTCCTCGCTCTGCATCAGCAGGATGTCGGGCGTGCCCAGCTCGTCGGGCTTGTGGCTGCCGTCGGCCTGCGGCGCGGCCAGGCGCGGCTCGATGTACTGGATGCATTCGAAACCGAACCAGCCGACCAAGCCGCCGGTGTAGCCCGGCAGGCCCTCGATGCGCGGCACCGAGTGCGCGGCGCGCAGGCGCTCGACTTCGGCGAACGGATCCTCGACGGTGCGGGTCTCGAGCAGTTCGCCCAGTTCGGTCACGAACAAGGTGTGCCCGGCGAAGGCGTACACGCGCTTGGCCGGCAGACCGATGATGGAATAGCGACCGAAGCGTTCGCCACCCTCGACCGATTCGAACAGATAGGTGTGCGGGCCGTCGGCGAGCTTGAGGTAGACCGACAGGGGCGTGTCGAGGTCGGACAGGACCTCGCGCACGACGGGAATGCGGGTGTAGCCGTTAGCGGCCTGTTGCTGGAAGAGTTCGGGCGAAATCACGCGGCGGTTCCTTCATGGACGAGTGGGCAGGAGCGACGATGGCCGACGGCCACCATCGCCAACCCACGTCGGCGCAAAAGGAATGCGGGTTCGCCCAGGCTTTCATGGCCGACACTGTAACGGCTTCGCCGGGCCGGCGCGACGGGGGACCGGGGCTAAGCCGCCGGCACCGAGGCCGCCAGCAGCGGGCAGCCCTCGGGCAGGTGCATGCGCACGCGCGCGGGCACGCAGTCGATGCGAAAATGGTGCGAACGTACCGGCTCGCCGTCCAGGTTGAGGGTCAGTTCGCGCTCGCTGTCGATCTCCACGCTGCGCAGGCGCGCGCGCACCGCCACCCGCTCCAGCGCGGCGTGCTGGCCCTGGGTCAGCAGGGTCGCGGCGGTGGCGCCGACTTCGCCGCTCAGATCGGGCACCACGGTCAGATCGAGCAGGCCGTCGTCGATCAACGCGTCCGGGCACAGCGCCTGGCCGCCGCCGGCCTGGCGGCCGTTGCCGATGCCCAAGGCGATGAAGTCGCCTTGCCAGTCGAAACCCTCGCCGCGCAGATGCGCGCGGATCGGCTCGATGCGACCGAGCTTGGAGATGCCGGTGATCAAATACGCCAGGCCGCCGAGCATCTTCTTCAGGCCCGCGTCGGTTTCCACCGTGACCTGGGTGCCGAAACCGCCGCTGGCGAGATTGGCGGCCCAGTGGCCGCCGTCGGCCGCCTCCAGGCGCAGCAGGTCGATCGGCTGCGGGCGGCTGGCGCGGATCAGCCGCAAGGCCTCCAGCGCATCGACCGGCAAGCCGGCGGCGCTGGCGAAATCGTTGGCCGTGCCCATCGGCACCAGGCCCAGCGCGGGCAGCGCGTCGGCGGGCTCGTCGCGATGCGCCAGCGTGGTCGCGACCTCGCTGAGGGTGCCGTCGCCGCCGGCCGCGACGATGCAGTCGGCGCCGTCGGCGATCGCCTCGGAGACGTAACGCTCGGCGTCGCCGCCCTCCCAGGTCACGCGCACGTCCAGGTCGACGCCGTCGGCGCGGATCGCGGCCACCGCCTCGCGCAGGGCGTCGTCGCCGGCGGACTTGCCGTTGAGGATCAGGCGCCAGTGCGGCTGCGACATCGGGTGGGTCTCGCGCGTAAGGATCGGCGAGGCTAGCAGCGGTGCGCTAAAACCCGGTGAACGGGTCGCGCGCTTTTGGTGGCGCGCCTGTCATCGTCGCGTCATCGCCGGCCTGGAGTATCGAAGGCCATATCAGGGACGACGGGCGGAGGCTGGATTGCCTCCAATATTCCGGAGGGGCGCCGCGGCGCCCTTTCAAGACGCCGGGCAGGACGCCCGGCGTTTCAGCGGAGGACGGCGTCGGACACGACGACGCCGTCCTCGTCGGCGCACAGCCAATCGCCGGGCCGCACGGTCGCGCCGCCGATCTCCACCGCCACGTCGCGCTCGCCGCGATCGTGTTTGTCGGTCTTGCGCGGGCAAGTGCCCAAGGCTTTGACGCCCAACTCGAGCGCGCCGATCGCGGCGCTGTCGCGGATCGCACCGATCACGACCACGCCGGCCCAACCGTTCTCCACCGCCTTGGCCGCCAGCAGGTCGCCCAGCATCGCGCGCCGCATGGAGCCGCCGCCATCGATCACCAGCACCCGGCCGTGGCCGGATTCGGCCACCGCCTCGCGCACCCGCGAATTGTCCTCGTGCGCCCGCACCGTGCTGACCACGCCGTCGAACGCGATGCGCCCGCCGTAGTCGCGCAGCGGCAGCTCGATCACGCGTAGGCGATCGCCGTGCAGGTCGCACAGATCGCAGGTGTTCACCCGCGCGCGCCCTGCACCGCCGCCTTCATGCGGCCGATCACGTCCGCATAGTCGGGCGCGTTGAAGATCGCCGAACCGGCGACGAAGCTGTCGGCGCCGGCGGCCGCGATTTCGGCGATGTTGTCGGCCTTGACCCCACCGTCGATCTCCAGGCGGATCGGCTTGCCGGTGGCGTCGATGCGCTCGCGCACGCGGCGCAGCTTGTCCAGCGCCGAGGGAATGAAGCTCTGGCCGCCGAAGCCCGGATTGACCGACATCAGCAGCACCAGGTCCAGGTCTTCCAGCACCCAGTCCAGCACCTCGATCGGCGTGGCCGGGTTCAACACCAGGCCGGCCTGGCAGCCGTGCGACTTGATCAGCTGGATGGTGCGGTGCACATGGGCGCTGGCTTCGGGGTGGAAGCTGATGATGCTGGCGCCGGCCTTGGCGAAGTCGGGGACGATGCGGTCCACCGGCTCGACCATCAGGTGCACGTCGATCGGCGCGGTCACGCCGTGCTTGCGCAGCGCCTCGCAGACCAACGGGCCGATGGTCAGGTTAGGCACGTAATGGTTGTCCATCACGTCGAAATGCACCCAGTCGGCACCGGCCGCCAGCACGTTGTCGACCTCCTCGCCGAGCTTGGCGAAATTCGCCGAGAGGATGGACGGAGCGATCACGGTGGGCTGCATGGGCGGGGCTCGGACGGACAGGCCGCCATTGTCGCCTCCCGGCGAGGGGCCGGCCAAGCGCGGCGCCTGCATCCGTCCCGGCCACGCCGTCGTATGCCCTAAAGCGGGCCCAGACCCGTTGCGCGGCGCTGCCCGGCCGCCGGACCGCCCCCTAAGGAGAGAACGCATGACCCGCAAGCATCCGCATCTACGCTACAGCCCCCTGTTGCTCGCCCTGCTCGGCGCCAGCCTGGCCCCGGCCGCGCTGGCCCAATCCTCCGGCGACTGGACCGGCGGCTACGTCGGCGGCTACCTCGGCCAGGTCCTGGACCCGGACGACGGCAACGACCGCTTCGTGTTCGACACCAACCTGGACGGCCGCTACGGCGATACCGTGACCACCGCGGCCGGCGCCGACGCGTTCTCGCCCGGCTCCTGCAATGGCGTGGCGCGCGGCCCGACGCCGGCCGCCGGCTGCGACGGCAACAACGGTGGCGCCGAATGGGGCCTGCGCGCGGGCTACGACTGGCAGGTCGGCGACTGGGTGTTCGGCGTGGTCGGCGACTACGGCATGAACGACGCGCGCGACGCGGTGTCGTCCTTCAGCACCACGCCGGCCCGCTACACCATGCTGCGCAAGGTCGACAGCGTGGCCGCGATCCGCGCTCGCGTCGGCATGGCATTCGGCGACGACGGCCGGAATCTGGCCTATTTCACCGCCGGCTACGCCACGGCGAAGGTCGAGAACACCTTCCTGACCAGCAATGGCGTCAACACCTTCACCACCAACGGCGACAGCGACGCCAACGGCGCCCAGTTCGGCATCGGTTACGAACGTCGGGTCAACGAGCACCTCGCGCTCGGCATCGAGTACCTGCGCACCCAGCTCAAGGACGACGAGTACCGGGTGCGCGCGCAGGGCCCGGCGCCGGCGACCAACCCCTTCATCCGCCAGAACGCCGCCGGCACCGATTTCCGCCGCAGCGACGACGATTTCGATCTGGACAGCATCCGCCTGACCGCCACTTACCGCTTCTGAACCCAACCGCGGGCGCCGGGGTGCGGGCCGACCGGCCCCGCCCCGGCTGCGCGGTCCCGGACGGCTCAGCGCCGCTGGCGCAGGGTCTTGATGCGGTCGTAGGCGCCGTTGATCGCGCGCGCCTTGGTCTCGGCCTGCTGGCGCAGCTCGGGCGCGGCGCCGTTGAGGCGGTCCGGGTGGTACTGAGAGATCAGCCGGCGATAGGCCTGGTCGACCTCGGCGTCGCTGGCCTCGGCGGTCAGGCCCAGCACCGCGTACGGGTTGTCGCGGCCAAGCCGGAACCAGTCGCTGTCGAAGGCATGGCCGACCAGCAGACCGATCAGCGCGCCCAGGAAGGGGTTGGAGCGCAACAGCGCCGCACCGGCGAAAAACCCCAGCAACTTGCCGTACCAGCGTTTCGTCGCCATCGCCGCCGCAACCGCCTGCCCAGAACCGGCCGTCAGTCTACCTGCACGCGAGGCCCGGCCGGCGTACACTGCCCGGCCCCGTCGCGCCCGCGCACGCGGCCGACGTCGGGGATTCCGCCCGCCGCCATGGGGACTACACGTTGTCGACCACCTTGCGATCCGCCCTTTCCGAGTCCCATCTGCCCGGCCTGCCGCTGCGCCATCGCGGTAAGGTCCGCGACGTCTTCGACCTGCCGGCCGAACGCCTGCCGCCGGGCACGCCCGCCGGCGACTACCTGTTGATCGTCGCCACCGACCGCCTCAGCGCCTTCGACGTGGTCCTGCCCGACCCGATTCCGGGCAAGGGCGAGATGCTGTGCCAGATCAGCAACTTCTGGTTCGGCAAGACCGCGCACATCGTCGCCAACCACCTCACCGGCATCGACGTCGCCGCGGTCCTGCCCGCGGGCACCGATCCGGCGCTCTACGCCCAGCGCGCGGTGGTGACCAAGCGCCTGAAGCCGGTGCCGATCGAATGCATCGCGCGCGGTTACGTGATCGGCAGCGGCTGGAAGGATTACCAGCGCACCGGCCGCATCAGCGGCATCGCCCTGCCCGACGGCCTGCGTCAGGCCGAGAAGCTGGCCGAGCCGATTTTCACGCCCTCGACCAAGGCCGCCGTCGGCGACCACGACGAGAACATCGACTTCGACACCGCGGTGCGCACCGTCGGCGCCGAGCTGGCCGAAGCCGTGCGCGACGCCACCCTGCGCCTGTATCGCTATGCCGCCGATTACGCGGCCGAACGCGGCATCCTGCTGGCCGACACCAAGTTCGAGTTCGGCACCGACGCCGACGGCCGTTTGTACGTGATGGACGAGATGCTCACGCCCGACTCCTCGCGCTATTGGCCGGCCGACGAATACCAGGTCGGCACCAGCCCGCCCAGCTACGACAAGCAATACGTGCGAGACTATCTGGAGGCGCTGGGCTGGGACAAGACGCCGCCGGGCCCGCCGCTGCCGGCCGAGGTGATCGAGCGCACGCGCGCCAAGTACGCCGAAGCGCTGCAGAAGCTGGCGGGGATTTCGGTCGACTGAGGTCAGCCGGATCCGCGTATGTCCGTGGGCTGGATGCTGGGACTGTTTGCGCTGGTAGCGATCAGCCTACTGGCGGCGGAACTTTGCGCCTACACCGCGAAGCTGCGCATTTCGGAAGTCGCTCCCGATTATGCGCAGCAGCTGTTCCGGACCTGGGGTCAACGCATCCTCCCAAAATCCGGCCCGTGTCGATTCAAAGTTCTGTACTTCCAACCGCCGCCGCCGGGGTTGGCAAAGACCGTCAAGAAATTACGCATGGTTCTGCTGACCAGCGATATTTTGTTGTATGCGTATCTCGGTGTGGCAACGATCTGGATCGTCCATGGCTGGCTCGGCTGATCGACCGTAGGATGCGGTGAGCGCAGCGAACCGCATCGTCGCGCACCGCCCTCGGAGCCACCCTCATGCCCAAAGGCCTGCTCTTCCTCGCCATCGCGATCCTGGCCGAAGTGGTGGCCACCAGCGCGCTCAAGGCCTCCGAGGGCTTCACCCGCCTCGGGCCTTCGCTGATCGTCGCAGCCGGCTATGCGACTGCGTTTTATTTCCTCTCGCTGGTGCTCAAGACCGTACCGGTGGGCGTGGCCTATGCGATCTGGTCCGGCGTGGGCGTGGTCCTGATCGCCCTGATCGGCTGGCTGGTGCTGAAACAGCCGCTGGATCTGGCCGGCATGATCGGCATCGGTCTGATCGTGGCCGGGGTGGCGGTAATCCAGCTATTCTCCCGTACTGGTGCGCACTGAACCGCCCGTCCGCCGCCGCGCACGCCTGACCCGCCGGGAGCCCGTCATGAGCACTGCCGCCGAACCCGCATCGCAAGACGCCTCGTACCAGCAGCGTCCGATCGATCGCTACTTCGCCAACTATTCGCGCGATCACCAGAACCACTCCAACCAACTCATCCACGTGATCTGCGTGCCCGCGATCGCCTGGAGCGTGATCGCGCTGCTGTGGTGCATTCCCTCGCCGGGGACCTTGTTCGGCGCCGGCTTATGGGCCGGTCTGGCGATGTTCGCGGCCTGGATGTTCTATTACCGCGCCTCGCGCCGGCTCGGCCTGGGCATGCTGGTCCTGTTCGTGCTGTCGGGCTGGCTCACCCAGTGGCTGCACCAGCGCCTGGGCACGACGCAGCTGCTGTACCTGGGCATCGGCGTGTTCGTGGTCGCCTGGATCGGCCAGTTCATCGGCCACAGCAAGATGTTCGAAGGCAAGCGCCCGAGCTTCTTCACCGACCTGCGCTATCTGCTGATCGGGCCGGCCTGGGTGCTGGCCAAGCTGTACCGCAAGCTCGGCTGGTCGTACTGAACGCGTAAGCGCAACGCTGCGTGCGACGGCGTACGCGCCGCGCGCGTACGCCAGCGGCGACAATAGGGCCCGCGCGGCTACGCCTCGGCCGCGCCGCTTCCGGTTTCCGACCTCATGCCCGCCCGCGACATCGTCCTGCTGCTGCTCATCGTCCTGGCCTGGGCCGGCAACTTCCTGACCTCGGCGTTCGCGATGCGCGAGATCCCGCCGTTCCTGTTCACCGGCCTGCGCTTCGCCCTGCTCGCGCTGCCGCTGATGTTCTTCGTCAAGCGCCCGGCACCCGGGCAATGGCCGCGGCTGATCGCGGTCTGCCTGTGCATCGGCGTGCTGCATTTCGGCCTGAGTTTCACCGCGCTCAAACTGGCCGGCGATCTGTCCTCGCCGGCGATCGTGATGCAGAGCTATGTGCCGATGACCGCGCTGCTGGCGTGGATGGTGTTGGGCGAGCGCTTCGCCTGGCGCACCGGCGTGGCGATCGCGGTGAGCTTCGCCGGCGTGCTGGTGCTGGGCTTCGATCCGCTGGTGCTGGACAAGCCGATGTCGCTGGTGCTGATGCTGATCTCGGCCGCGTTCCTGGCCGTGGGCACGGTGCTGATGAAGGGCCTGCGCGGACTGGACGTTTACAGCCAGCAGGGCTGGACCGCCTTGCTCAGCGTGCTGCCGCTGCTGGCGATCAGCGCGCTGCTCGAGCCCGGCGGCATCGCCAGCCTGGGATCGGTGAGCTGGGTCGGCTGGTTCGGCGCGCTCTACGCCGCGTTCGTGTCCTCGCTGCTGGGCCATGGCCTGTACTACGTGCTGGTGCAGCGCCACCCGGTCGCGCAGGTCACGCCGTGGCTGTTGCTGGTGCCGGTGCTCGCGATCGGCCTGGGCGTCGCGTTCTGGGGCGACCGCCCCGGCCCGCGCCTGCTGCTGGGCGGCGCCATGGTGCTGGGCGGCGTGCTCATCATCGCGCTGCGCGCGCTGGCCAAATCGCGCCCGATCCCGGCCTCCGACACGCCCTGAACGCGCGCGACCGCGCGCGGCCGTGTCCGCTCGCGCGCCGCCACGCCGTTGATCGTCCTTGTCAGCCGCCAAACCACGCCCCCCGACAAGGACGCCCGCCATGACGATTCGGACTTCGACCGCGAGTTTGGCCCTGCTGCTCGCCTGCACGGCCCTGGCAGGCGGCTGCCGCCTCGAGCGCAGCGTGCTGAACGGCATGGGCCAGGTCACGCCCGCGCAGTACTGCCCCGGCGATACCGTCACCGCGTCCTACGACTTGTTGCGCGAGGAAACCTGCCCCGCCGACGTCGACTGCGCCGCGCATTTTCCGACCATGAACATCACCAGCGCGCCCGAGGCCTTCCCGCCGCGCACGGTGCGCGCATTCGCCGATAGCTTCACCTTCGCGCCCACCGCCGACCGCGTCGACGTGACCTTCGACATCGATCGCGATGCGGTGACGATCCCCACCTCGCGCTTCGACGGCAGCACGCGCATCTTCGTCCAGCGCACCAACCTGCGCGACCAGACCCACACCATCACCCGCATCACCGGCACCATCGACAGCGAGCTGCTGCACGAAGGCGTCTGCTCGGGCAATACCCCGGTCAATCTGCCGGCCGAAATTCCCGGCCCGCCGCGGCTGTCGCCGAACATGCGCCTGGCCGAGCTGTGCAATACCAACGGCGTGCCGATCATGGTCGAGGTCAGCACGACCTCGGGCAGCATGGCCTTCAACCTGCTGCCGGGCCGCTGCCTGCAGCCCGGCGTCGACGGGGTGCCGGCCGACCTGGCCAACGCGCGCACCATCGGCGCCAGCGCGCCCGACCTGGCCGCGCGCTGCTCGGCGACCATGCAGCAGCCGCCGCGGCCGCTGCGCACGATCGCGCGCATGGCCTGCCGCTGAGCCGCGCCCGTCCCCCTTCCAGCTACGGGAACATCGCCATGAAACTCCCCCTGCGCTTCGTCGCCATCGGTCTGTTTTGCCTCGCGCCGCTGGCCCTGCATGCCGCCAGCTCGGCCACCGCCTTGCTTCAGAGCATGGACAAGACCCACTACAGCGCGCGCGTCGTCGCCCGCATCAGCCAATACGCGCCGCCGCCCAAGGGCAAGAGCGAGCACGCGCTGGTCAGCGTCGACAGCGTCGAGCTGCTGCTGGAACGCCCGGACCGCTTCCGCTTCGTGCTGCGCCCCGGCCAGAAGAACGAGCTGACCTTCGTCGCCCAGGCCGGCATCGCGCGCTGGCGCGACAAGGCCAGCGGCACGACGGGCAAGGCCACCACCGACCAAGTCGTCGATCCGCTGGCCTTGATCGCGTTGGGCACGGCCGGCGAACTCAAGCGCTATTCGTCCTTGGGCGAAATCAATCCCGGCAAGTCCTCGCCCTTGCGCGGCGCGCGCCTGGATCCGCGCGTGTTCGGCAGCGACGTCGAACGCGCCACCGCCTGGTTCGGCAACGATCAGCCGGTCGGCTACGGCTTCGAGATGAGCGACGGCAGCCGCATCTACCTCGCCATCGCCAGCTACAAGCCCAACGTGCAGACCAATCCCGGCGATTTCGAACTCTGAGCGCGCCGCCTCAGCGCGGATCGAACATCGAGCGTTCGGGCAGGAAGCGGCGCGGCGCGTACGCGAAATCGCGTTGCGCCGGCGCCAGGTCGAACACCAGGTCGCTGCGCATGCGCCGCACCGCGGCCTCGCCCAAGCCGGTGGCATGGCCGCTGGCCTGCGCGGCCAGCAAGGCCAGGTTGAACACCGGAGACGGCAGCTCGATCAGTTTCGGCGGTGGCTCCAGCACGCCCAGCACGCGCGCGACCATGTCGCGATAGCTCAGGGTCTCGCCGCCGGGCAGCGCGTAACCCTGGCCGTAGCTGGCCGGCGCCGACACGCAGGCGAACGCGGCCGCGGCGAGATCGTCCACGTGCACCGGCTGGCGCAGGCCGGTGGCGTTGCGCGGCAGCGGAAAACGCCCCCAGCGCTGGGCAATCGCGGCGATTCGGGTCAGGGTGGCGTCGCGGCCGGCGCCGTAGACCAGCGTGGGCCGCAGCGCGGTCGCGGCCGCGGCGCGCTCGCTGGCTTCGGCGAACAAAGTCGCCTCTCCCGCGCGCAAGCGCGCGGCGACGTCGCGTTCGTCCGGATCGGCCGAACCGCGCTTGGTCTCGACGCTGGTCGAGCCGAACGCGACCACGCGCGGCGATTCAACCCGCGAGGTCGCGTACCAACGCGCGAAGGCGTCCAGCGGCCCGCAACTGAAGATCGCATCGACCCGGCGCGGCAGCTCCTCGAGTTGGGCGAAGTCGCCGCGCAGCCAGTGCAGCCCCGGCTCGTCGTGCTGGTCCTGGCGCGACACCGCGCTGACCCGCCAGCCGGCGCGCCGCAACGCGCCCAGCAGCGGCAGACCGATCTGCCCGCTGGCGCCGAACACCAAAGCGTGCCGCATCCCTTAGCTCCGTTGCGCGCGCGACGGCAGCACCGCGCGCAACCACAGATAGCCCACCAGCGCCGAGATCACCGAGGCGGCCAGCACGCCCAGCACCGCCTCTTCGTAATGCAGGGGGTTCTGGTACGCCAGCGAGGCGATGAACAAACTCATGGTGAAGCCGATGCCGCACATCAGGCCCAGGCCCAGCATCGCGCGCAGGTCCATGCCCGCGGGCAGCTTGACCCAGCCCAGCGCGCGCAGCAGCAGGGCGATGCCGACGATGCCGATCGGCTTGCCGATCACCAGGCCCAGCACGATGCCCAGCGGCAGCGCGGCGGTAGCGTCGTCCAGGCTCAACCCGCCCAGCACCAGGCCGGCATTGGCGAACGCGAACAGCGGCAGGATCGCGTAGGCGACCCAGGGATGCAGCGCGTGCTCCAGGGTTTCCAGCGGCGAATGCTCGTGCGCGTCGTCGATGGCGTTGCGCTTGTCGACGTGCGGAATCATCAGGCCGGTGGCGACGCCGGCCAGGGTGGCGTGCACGCCCGACTTGAGCACGCACACCCACAGCACCACGCCCAGCAGCAGGTACGGCGCCAGCGCGGTCACGCCGCGACGGTTCAACAGCCACATGCCGGCCAGCGCGGCGCCGGCCCAGATCAACGCCGTCATCGACAGGCCGTGCGAATAGAACAGCGCGATGATCAGGATCGCGATCAGGTCGTCGATCACCGCGATCGTCGACAGCAACAGCTTCATCGCCGCCGGCACGCGCGACCCCAGCAGGGCCAGCACGCCCAGGGCGAAGGCGATATCGGTCGCCGTCGGCACCGCCCAACCGCGCATGGCCTCGGCGTCGCCGCGGTTCATCGCGTAGAACAGCAGCGCCGGCACCGCCACGCCGGCGCTCGCGCAGGCCAGCGGCAGGATCAACTGGGCGCGTCCGGCGAGCTGGCCGCTGAGCATTTCGCGCTTGATCTCCAGCGCCACCAGCAGGAAGAAGATCGCCATCAGGCCGTCGTTGATCCACAGCAGCGCGGGCTTGGCGATATCCAGCGCACCGATGCGCACCTGCACCGGCATCTGCCGGAACGATTCGTAGGCGTCGTGCAGCGGCGAGTTGGCCGCGATCAGGGCCAGCGCGGCGGCGGCGATCAGGACCAGGCCACCGGCGGCTTCCAGGCGGAAGAACTCGCTCAGCGCGCGCAGCGCGCGGGTCGGAATCGGACGCGCCGACGGCGGCGGCGAGGAGACTGGCGTGTTCATGGCCTCAGTATATCGACCCGACGCCGGCGCCCGCTCCGCATCAGCGATACAGCATCGCCAGTTCGAAGCCGATCCAGGCCAGCAAGGCGATCAACAGAACCGCGCCCTCGCCTTTGCTCACGCGCAGATCGCCGCGCAGCATCGGATACAGCATCAGCGCGAACGCGATCGCCGCGGGCAGTTCGAAGCGCACGAACGAAGCCGGCAGCGCCACCGCGTTCCAGGCCGCCATGCCGCCGACCACGATCAGCAGATTGAACAGGCTGGAGCCGATCACGTGCCCGACCACAATATCGCCCTGGCCGCGACGCGCGGCGGCGATGGCGGCGGCGGCTTCCGGCAGCGCGGTGCCGATCGCGACCGGCAACAGACCGGTGAGCAGCGGCGTGAGGCCCAGCGAAGCGCCCAAGCGCGGCGCCGCGCCGACCACGAATTTGGAACCGAAGTACAGCAGCACCGCCGCGATCGCGAAACGCAGCAGGTTCAAGCCCAGATCGGTGCGGGTGCGCGCGAACGCGGCGATGGCGTCCTGCAGTTCCGGCGCCTCGCGGCGCGTGCGCGCCATCGCGTAGGCGACCACGGCGAAGAACACGACCACCATGCCCGCGCCCTCGGCGCGGCTGAGCACGCCGTCCAGGCCGAGCGCGATCACCGCGGCGGTGCCCAGGATCAGCACCAGCAGCAGCGGCGCCAGCGAGCGCCAGCGCACCAGCAGCGGCGCGGCGAACGCGGCGATGCCCAGGGTCAGGCCGAAATTGACGATGTTGCTGCCGACCGCGTTGCCCAGCGCCAGGCTCTGCTCGCCGCGCACCACCGCCTGCAGGTTGACCGCCAGCTCGGGCAGCGAGGTGCCGAAGGCGACCAGCGCCAGCCCGGCCACGAACGGCGAGGCGCCGAAACGCTGGGCCAACCCGGACGCGCCCTTGACGATGGAATCGCCGCCCAGCGCCAGCAGCACCAACCCCAGCACGAACAAGCCGATGGCTTCGAGCATGGTTTCTTCCCCTCGCGGACACTGCCCCGATTCTATGCCGAGCGCGGGGCTTGGCGTCCATCGGCGGTGCGGATAGGCGCCACGCCCGCTTTGCGGGCCAAGGCGAGCGAGCGGATAGGGCGATGCCGCGGTTCGCTGCGCTCACCGCAGCCTATGGCCCTGTCGGCGGGCTGGGGTCAGGAGCAGCCTTCGACATAATCGACCTGCGGCGCCAGGCCCACCCGCCACAGGCTGGCCTTGCCGTCGACGATCTCGAACAGCAGCACGCCAGGGCCGGCCGCATCCTTGATGCGCCAGTACTCGCCGCCGTCGACGTACTTGTGCGGCTGGGTTTCGATTCGTCCCGCGTACAGCGCGCGCAGCTCGTCTGCGCCCATACCGACCTTGCCGCCGCCGGGCGCGACGATGTCCTCGCCCTCGCCGACGTCGTAGCGGACCAGTTTCTCGCCTTCGATCATCAGGCCCGGCAGCTCAGGGCGGCTGCTCGAACTCAGGTAGTAGCAGCCGCCGGGTTCTTCCGCCTTGCCCGCGACGTCGCCGCCCAGGGCCTTGCGGGCTTCGGCCGCGTCGCCGCCCAGGCGCAGATCGCCATAGCCGTCCATGCGCGCCGGGCCGCCGTTCTTGGCCGGCGCCAGCGGCGTCGGCGCCGTGGCCGGCGGTACGTCTTCGCTGGGCTGATCGCTGACCGGCGGCGTTGCGGTCGGCGCAGGCGCCGGGGCGGAGGCGCGATCGCCGCAGGCGGTCAGCGCGAGACTCAGCAGCAGCGCGCTCGCGCCCAACTGGATGGAACCCTGCTTCATTACGACCCCGGCTGCGGCGCAGCGTGTGCAAGACGCGCGCAGCCTAGCGGCCAGGCGTGAACGGCGCGCGAAGCGCCGCGCGGCCTCAGGCCGAGCGCGGCGGCTCGAAGTGCCGGCGCAAACCGGCCCAGCAAGCCTGGTACTCGCGCTGGCGGTGCGGCGCCTCGAAGGCCTGCGCGGTCGGGCGGATCACCGCGCGGGTCTCGAACATGAAGGCCATGGTGCCGCCGATCACGTCGGGCTTGCTCAAATCGGCGTGGCTGGCCTTCTCGAACGTGGCCGCGTCCGGGCCGTGCCCGCTCATGCAGTTGTGCAGCGACGCGCCGCCGGGCACGAAGCCTTCGGCCTTGGCGTCGTAAGCGCCGTGGATCAGGCCCATGAACTCGCTGGCGACGTTGCGGTGGAACCACGGCGGACGGAAGGTGTGCTGCGCGACCAGCCAGCGCGGCGGGAAGATCACGAAATCCAGGTTGGCCGTGCCCGGGGTGTCGCTGGGCGAGGTCAGCACGGTGAAGATCGACGGGTCCGGATGATCGAAGCTGATCGAACCGATGGTGTTGAAGCGGCGCAGGTCGTACTTGTACGGCGCGTAGTTGCCGTGCCAGCCGACCACGTCCAGCGGCGAATGGCCGAGCTCGGCGCGCCACAGCTGGCCCTGGAACTTGGCGATCAGTTCGAACTGCCCGTCGACGTCCTCGTAGGCCGCGTTCGGGGTCAGGAAATCGCGCGGATTGGCCAGGCCGTTGGCGCCGATCGGGCCCAGGTCCGGCAGGCGCATCAGCGCGCCGAAGTTCTCGCAGACGTAACCGCGCGCGACGCCGTCGGGCAGTTCGACACGGAAGCGCACGCCGCGCGGGATCACCGCGATCTCTTGCGGCTCGACCTCGAGCACGCCCAGTTCGGTCGCCAGGATCAGGCGGCCGTGCTGCGGCACGATCAGCAGCTCGCCGTCGGCGTCGTAGAAGAACCGCCCGTCCATCGAACGGTTGGCCGCGTACATGTGCACGCCCACGCCGTGTTGCGAAGCCGGCGAGCCGTTGCCGGCCATGGTGTAGAGGCCGTCGACGAAATCGACCGGCGCGTCCGGCATCGGCAGCGGATCCCAGCGCAACTGGTCGGGCGAGACCGGGCCGTGCTCGAAATCGTTGTGCAGGCGCGGCTGCGGATACGGCGCGAACGTGCCGTGCATGGCCGCGGGGCGGATGCGGTACAGCCAGCTGCGGCGATTCTCGCCGCGCGGCGCGGTGAAAGCGGTGCCCGACAGCTGCTCGGCGTAGAGGCCGTAGGCGACCTGCTGCGGCGAGTTCTGGCCCTGCGGCAGCACCCCGGTGTAGACCTCGGTCGCGAACTCGTTGCCGAAGCCGCTGAGATACCCGCGCGCGGCCACCCGCTGCGCATCGCGCTCGGGCATCGGGATCACGTTGTCGCTGTCGTTGGCGGCGGTGTTCATGGCGATTGCGCTCTGGAGCTTAGAGCCCCACTCCCTGCGGGAGAGGGGTTGGGGCGAGGGTCCGGCCGCCGAGGGCCCAGAGGGTCGCCTCGACCACCGCTTCGATGTTCATCCATCCTAGACAGTGGGGAGAGGCGGATTTGAACGTACGGCCATGTCCCGCCCCTCTCCCACCCCTCTTCCGACGGAGAGGGGCTTGAAGCGCCGAGCTTAGAGCACGCCGCGGCGCATCTGGTCGCGTTCGATGCTCTCGAACAGGGCCTGGAAGTTGCCCTCGCCGAAGCCCTCGTTGCCCTTGCGCTGGATGATCTCGAAGAAGATCGGACCGATCGCGTTCTGGGTGAAGATCTGCAGCAGCTTGCGCTGGTGGGTTTCCGGGTCGGCGTCGATCAGGATCTTGTTCTTGGCCAGGCGCGGCACATCCTCGCCGTGGTTGGGCACGCGCTGGTCGATCACGTCGAAGTAGGTGTCCGGAGTGTCCAGGAACGCCACGCCCTGCGCGCGCATCGCTTCCACGGTGTCGTAGATGTTGTCGGTGAAGCAGGCGATGTGCTGGATGCCCTCGCCCTTGTAGGCGTCGAGGTATTCGTTGATCTGCGACTTGGGATCGCTGGATTCGTTGAGCGGGATGCGCACCACGCCGTCCGGCGCGGTCATCGCCTTGGACACCAGGCCGGTCTTGGCGCCCTTGATGTCGAAGTAGCGGATCTCGCGGAAGTTGAACAAGCGCTCGTAATAGTCCGACCACTTCTGCATGTTGCCGAAGTAGAGGTTGTGGGTGAGGTGGTCGATGAAGGTCAGACCGAAACCGGCCGGATTCTGCGGCGCGCCCTGCACCGGCAGGTAGTCCTCGTACACGTTGCCCTTGTCGCCGTAGCGGTCGACCAGGTACAGCATGCAGTCGCCGATGCCCTTGACCACCGGCGCGTCGACCGCGCGGCTATCGGCCTGGTCGACGATCGCCTCGCCGCCGTTGCCGAGCACGGCATCGAGGACGGTGGTGCCGGGCTGCTGGAAGCGGATCGCGAAGCCGCAGGCGCTGGGGCCGTGGGCGCGCGCGAAGTCGGCGGCGAAGCTGTCCGGGTCTTCGTTGACCAGGAAGTTGACCCCGCCCTGGCGGTAGACCGTGATCGGACGGGTCTTGTGGTGCAGCACGGCGGTGAAGCCGAGCTTGCGGAAGTAGTCGTGCAGCATTTCGCCCTGACCGGCCGGGGCGGCGAACTCGACGAACTCGAAGCCGTCGATACCCAGCGGATTTTCGAAGGTGGTGACCTGCATGCCGAGGTTGGGCTGCGCATTCATGGCATTGTTCTCAGGTAGCGGCCGGACCCGCGCGGGACGGCCTGGTGCGAAGAGCCGTTATAGTTTCATATGAAACCATATGCAAGCAAGGTACAGCGCAGCATGAACAAGCCCCGACCCCGCCATGCCGAGCTCGACCTTGAGCATTTCCTGCCCTACCGCCTGTCGGTGCTGTCCAACCGGGTCAGCAGCGCGATCGCGCGGGTCTACTCCGAGCGCTTCGCCCTGAGCGTGACCGAATGGCGGGTGATGGCCGTGCTGGGCCGCTATCCGGGCCTGTCGGCCAACGAGGTCGCCCAGCGCACGGCCATGGACAAGGTCGCGGTCAGCCGCGCGGTGGCGCGCCTGATCGAGGCCGGCCGTCTGGCCCGCGAGACCCACGACGACGACCGCCGCCGCTCGGTGCTGCAGCTGTCGCCGGACGGCTACAAGATCTACGACGAGGTCGCGCCGCTGGCGCTGGCCTTCGAGCGCCGCCTGCTGGACGGCATGGACGGCGCCGAGCGCGAACTGCTGTTCCGCTTGCTGGATCGGCTGGATGAGCTGGAGATTCGCGCCGAGGCGGAGTTGCCGGTGGCGGGGTGAGCTAGCTGGCGCTGCATTCAAGCCCCTTTGCCGCTCGCGTGAGAGGGGTGGGGTGAGGGCTGGCGCAGGCGCGCAACGCCAAGCGCGTGCGCCGCCCTCATCCGCCCTACGGGCACCTTCTCCCGCCAGCGGGAGAAGGGACTGCAAACCTCCCATCGCGCTTACGCCTTCCAGCGCGCTTACGCCTCTCATCGCGCCTACGGGTTAGCCCCTCTCCCGTTCGCGGGAGAGGGGTTGGGGTGAGGGCCGGCGCAGGCGCGCAACGCCAACCGCGTGCGCCGCCCTCATCCGCCCTTCGGGCACCTTCTCCCGCCAGCGGGAGAAGGGACTGCAAACCTCCCATCGCGCTTACGCCTTCCAGCACGCTTACGCCTTCCATCGCGCCTACGCTTTAGCCCCTCTCCCGCTCGCGGGAGAGGGGTTGGGGTGAGGGCCGGCCCGCGTATTGAACCTCCACCGCAGGCGCTGCCCTCATCCGCCCTACGGGCACCTTCTCCCGCAAGCGGGAGAAGGGACTGCAAACCTCCCATCGCGCTTACGCCTTCCAGCACGCTTACGCCTTCCATCGCGCCTACGCGTTAGCCCCTCTCCCGCAACACGGAGAGCTGTGAGCTTCGTAGGATGCGGTGAGCCGAAGGCGAACCGCATCGCCACAGCGCCTTAGGTCGAAGGCGGTGCGGTGCCCGGGCAGACCCTACTCTCCGCAACGCCGGTACTCGAACGCGATCCGCAGCTCCTTCCCCTCCCGCCCTGGCCCCGCGATCTCCGCGTGCAGCCGCTCGCCCTCGCGCCGGTACTCGATGCGCTGCGGAAAATCGTGCGCAAGGTTCTCGAACCGAACCCGATTCGGCCCGCCCTCGCTGCGCCGGAATGCGGTCGCCTTGCCGCCGCCGGGCTGGGCCAGATACGTCGATACGCCGTCCACGGGCTCGATGCGTAGGAACTCGAAACTGCCGACGCGCTCGCCGCGCGCGGTGCGCGACACCCCGTACAGGCGCCCGCCCACCGCCGGCAGCCAGGTCTCGTCGATGCGCTCCCCGTCGGCTTCGCTGCACCAGTGCCCGGCCATCCAGCCCAGATCGGCGGCGGCTTCACTGGCGGCCGTCGGCAACACGGCCAGCAGCAACCCCAGGCCCAACAGACTCGCGGCGAAATTCATCGGCTTCCCCTTTTCGTGATCGATTGACCGCCACGCTAGCCTCGGCGCACCGCGATCGGCTTGTAAAAACGCGCAGGCTCGGGCTTTGATGGTGGCATGGACTACAGCGAGCAGCCCGTACCGCCATCGCTGAGCCGCCACGTGCAATGCCTGTGGCGGCTGCGCGACGACGCGCCCGCGCCCGAAGTGCAGGCGATCTATGCCGACGGCCGCTGCGAACTGATCGCGCACCTGGGCGCACCGATGCGCCTGTACGGCGCCAACGGCGACTCCCAGTTGCAGGCGCCGCTGTTGTTCGCCGCTCAGCAACGCGGCCCGATCCGCCTGCAGCCGACCGGACCGGTGCATTGCCTGGGCGTGCGCCTGACCCCGGCCGGCTCGACCTTGGTCGCCGGCGCGCGCCTGGCCGCGTTGCGCGATCGCATCCCCGACCTGCGCGAGCTCGATCCCGGCTTCGCCGCGGCCTTCGCCGAGGCCGCCCACGCCTGCGTCGCCGGACACGGCGCCGACGCGATGTGGGCGCTGCTCGCGCAGCGCGCGGCCGCCCAACCGCCGGACGCCGCGATCGAACAGGCGCTCGCGCAGTTGGACCAACACGACGGCGACCTGCGCATCGCCGAACTCGCGCGCACCACCGGCCTGGGCCTGCGCAATCTGCAGGCGCGTTTCCTGGCCGCGGTCGGCATGACCGCGAAGGAGTACGCGCGGGTGCGGCGCCTGCAAGCCCTATTGCGCAGCCTGGACGAAGAACGCGCCGGGATCGCCGATGCCGCCGCGCGCCATGGTTACAGCGATCAGGCCCACGCCACTCACGACCTGAGCCGCTGGACCGGCACCACGCCCGCGCGGTTGGTGCGCGCGCTGCGCGGCGATCGCGACGGCGAAGCCACCCTGCGCCTGGCCGCGGCCTTCGTGCGTGGACATTCGGGTGTGCGCGCGGTGGCGCTGGGCGACTAGCGCAGGCGGCTCAGTCGCTTTGCGACTCGGGCCAGTACGCGCGCATCCGATTCCAGCAACGCTCGATCTCGGCGACCGTGGTGCGCGGTCCGGAGCGCACGGCCGGCCCCGAGGCGATGCGCAGATGCGCCAGCAACCACTCGTCCGGCCAGCCGTCCCAGACGCCCAGGTGATTGCGCAAGTTCGCGTGCAGCGCCGGGAACACCTCGTTCCACAGCACCGCCTCGGCCTCGCTCCGGCTCAGCCCGGACTCGGCCACCGTCCGGGCGATGTAGGCGCAAGTAGGCTCGTCGATTTCGGTATCGAGGAAGAACTCCGCATAAGCGCGCCACAGCGGCAGTCGGTCCTCGGGGCTGGCTTCGATCATGTTCACATTGAACATCCAATGCCTGCTCGGGCCAAGCCGATCGGCGACCAGGGCGTATCCATCGCTGCCGTCGGCTGCTCCTGCGGCCAGCGCCTGAACTCCCCTTCAGGCAGCGGGTTGCGGCTCCCGTATCTCCGCCAAGTCCATGCGCATCGACGATGGCCGACGATCCAGCCTCAAGGAGCGTCCGCGTACTGCCCGGACCGCCTCCGATCCGGCAGCACGTGGATGAACCAATAGAACAGCTTCGACCAGCCAGAGGTCTCGAACACCAGGAACGCGCCCCATACGTTGCTCGCGCCGCCGATGTAACGATCCTTCCAATGCAGGACGGGAATGAACATGAGCCAGAAGAACAAGGGCGCGGCCAACAGGATGCCGACGAACGTAAGCGCCATCACATCGGTCGGAATGCCGACGATCATGAGGACTAGCCCCAAGCCCGCCGCCAGTGCGAAACGCTTCAGCCACAGCCATTTGGGTTCGAACCATTCAGCGCGCGTCATACGTCCTCCAAGACCGGATCCGATCGAACAGATGCGAACGACCTCCGATGGCCTACTTCACCCCGTGCATCAACTTGTTGATGAACGGCGCGAACAGCAGGAAGGCCACGCCCATGCCGAAGCCCGCGTACGCGATGTGGGTATAGGTGGCCGAGTACTGCGCCAAGCCGCCCAGATCGCCGCCCGACGCCACCGCCGCGACCAGACCGGCGACGTAGTTGCCGATCGCCGAGCACAGGAACCAGGCGCCCATCGCCATGCCCGTGTCCTTGGGCGCGGCCAGCTTGGACACCATCGACAGGCCGATCGGCGACAGGCACAGCTCGCCCATGGTGTTGAACAGGTAGGCCAGCACCAGCATTTCCCAGGGAATGCGCCCGCTGCCGTCGGCCATGTAGGCGATGCCGGCGATCAGGACCGAGAAGCCCACCGCGACCAGCAGTAGCGCCAGCGCGAACTTGCGCGGCACCGACGGGTTCCAACCACGCGCGTCCAGGCGCGGCCAGGCCCAGGCGAACAGCGGCGCCAGCGCGATGATGAACACCGAGTTGGCCGACTGGAACAAAGCGAAGTTGAACGGCGCGTCGACGTGGTCCTTGGCGAAGAAATTCAGCGACGAGCCGGCCTGCTCGAACATGCCCCAGAACAGGATCTTGGCCAGAAACAGCAGCAGCATCGCGGTGTAGCGGTGCATCTGTACCTTGTCGCCGCTGCGCAGGCTGCCGCCGATGAAGTACACGCTCAGACCGATCATCATCGCCAGCAGGATGTAGCCGACGATCTGGGTGCGGCTGAGCATCAGGTAGACCACGGGCACCGCGGCGATGCAGCCCAGCAGCACCTTGATCAAACGCGCGCGGTTGAGCGCGGGTACCGGCGATTCGCCGATGCGGCCGAGCTGGCCGCGCAGCCAATGGAACATCATCAGGCCCAAGATCATGCCCACACCGGCGGCGAAGAAACCCCAGCGATAGCCGAAGCGCTCGCCGATGATGACGCCGCACACCAGCGGCGCGAGCGCGCCGCCGATATTGATGCCCATGTAGAAAATGGTGAAGCCCGAGTCGCGGCGCGGATCGGCCGGCGCATACAGGCGTCCGACTATGGTCGAGATATTGGGCTTGAACAAACCATTGCCGACCACGATCACCGCCAAGCCCAGCAGGAACCAGGTCAGCTGCGGAATCATCAGCAGGAACAGCCCCACGGCCATGATCGCGCCGCCGAGCACGATCGACGGCCGGTAGCCCAGGTAGCGGTCGGCGATGAAACCGCCGAACAGGCCGGTCGCGTAGATCAGTGCGGTGTAGGCGCCGTAGGTCAGGCTGGCCTGGGCGCGCGCCTCGCCTTCCGGCAGCAGGCTGAAAAAGGTGCTGGCCACGTACACGGCCAGCAGCGCGCGCATGCCGTAGTAGGCGAAGCGCTCCCACATCTCGGCGCCGAACAGCATCCATAGCGCGCGCGGGTGGCCGACCAGCTCGCCCGGCGGCGGTGCGATGAATTCGGGTTCGACGTGTTTGCTGACGGTCATCGGAAGGCGCTCATGCGATAGCGGGTTGCGAATGCGGCGACGCCACGGCCGGAGCTCTCCGGCCGTGGCGCCTAGGGGTACGGCTGCGGGCGACGGCGCTTACTTGACGCCGTGCATCAACCGGTTGATCAGCGGGGCGATCAGGAACAGCAGCAGGCCCGCGCCGGCCAGGATGTAGAAGCCCATGGTGTAGGCGGTCAGCGCCGAGGCCGTGGTCATGCCGGTCTCGCCGCTGGCCTGGCCGGCGAAGATGCCGGCGAGGTTGTTGCCGATCGCGATCGACAGGAACCAGGCGCCCATGGCGAAGCCGGTCAGGCGCGCCGGCGCCAGCTTGGTCACCATCGACAGACCGATCGGCGACAGGCACAGCTCGCCCACCGACTGGATCCAGTACACCGTGAACAGGGTCCAGAACGGGATCTTGCCGGTGTCCGGCGCGATCAGGTTGACCAGCGCGAACATCAGCAGCAGGAAGGCCAGGCCGTTGAAGATCAGGCCCAGGCCGAACTTGCGCGGGATCGAGGGATTGGCGCGGCCCATGCGCACCCAGATCCAGGCGATCACCGGTGCCAGGGTGATGATGGCCACCGAGTTCACGCTCTGGAACCACGACACCGGGAACTGCGTGCCGCCGGCCAGCGCCTGGAACAGGCTCTCGAAGCCGATGTTGCGGTCGACGATCTTCTCGGCCAGGAAGTTGAACGAGCTGCCGGCCTGTTCGAAGAAGCACCAGAAGAACACGTTGAAGGTCAGGATGATCAGCATCGCGATCACCTTGTCGCGCGAGACCTTGCCCTCGCGGATGCCTTCCACCACCAGCATGATGGCCGGCACGATCAGCAGCGCGATCAGGATGTACTGCAGCACCATCGCGTTGATGGTCAGCAGGAAGAAGAAGATCGGAATCGCGATCAGCGCCGCGCCGGCCAGGACCATGAAGGAACGGGTCAGGCTGGTCTTGTCCGCGGGCGGCAGGCCGATGCCCTTGAGCTGGGCGCGACCGAACCAGAACCAGATCAGGCTCAGCACCATGCCGACGCCGGCGGCGATGAACACCACCTTGTAGGCCGGCGTGTCGTTGACGCCGAACACCTTCTGGGCCAGGTACTGGGTGATCAACGGCGCCAGGAACGCGCCCAGGTTGATGCCCATGTAGAAGATGGTGAAGCCCGAATCGCGGCGGCCATCGCCCTGCAGGTAGAGCTTGCCGACCATGGTCGAGATGATCGGCTTGAACAGGCCGTTGCCGACGATGATCGTGGCCAGGCCGAGCTTGAACATGGTCTCGGTGGGCGAGGCCAGCAGGAACAGGCCGGTCGCCATGATCAAGGCGCCAAGCAGAATCGAGCGTTGGTAGCCGATCAGCTTGTCGGCGATCCAGCCGCCGAAGATCGCCGAGGCGTAGACCAGCGCCAGGTAGGCGCCGTAGAGCTCGCTGGCGGGCTTCTCGTAGCCGGCGTCGCCGCCGTGGAACTGCGCCACGATGTACAGGACCATCGCCCAGCGGATGCCGTAGAACGCGAAGCGTTCCCAGAATTCGGACATGAACAGCATCCATAGAGGCTTGGGATGCCCCAGGACCTGCTTGAATTCCGGAATGGGCGTTTCGCCCGTCGTCGTTGCGGCTCCGCTCATGCGGTGTCCCCCGTGTGTCGAAACTGAATGAGATGACCCTTGCCGGCGGCACGGGATCGGGGAGATTTACCGGGTGCTGTCGGTCCCGTCAAACCTTTGTGAAGACGCTCGCGTATTGCTGCGGCGCAGCAATCGGCGCCGCGCGTCGCGCGAAAATGCCTGAACGGGAAGCGATTTTGCCGAATCCCGCCGCTGGGCTTGCGCCTGGCTGGGACATGCAGCGCTGCCGTCGCGCCGACGCGGACCCTGCGGACCGGATGAACGAATGCCTAGCGCGGCATGCGGCGCCCGCCGCGTGCGCGCCGTCGGCGCGCGATTGCGCGGTCGACGATCTCAGCCCAGTGCCCGCGCCCGCCCGCTTCAAGCCCCCTCGGCCGCCAGCGCCTCGCCCAGCAGGCGCGCGAACGCCGGATGCGCCGCAGCGAGGTGGCGCGCCGCCTCCTGCGCCGTGCACCAGCGCAATTCCTCGTGCTCGTCCGGCTGCCGGTTGCAGGGCTCGCCGCGCCACTGCGTGACCGCATACAGATGCAGGCGCCAGGGCGTGGGCTGCGCGCCCTCGAGGGTGTCCAGGCGTCGCCAGCGCGTGGGCACCACGCCGGCCTCCTCGTCCAATTCGCGCATCAAGGTGTCGAGTTCGCTCTCGCCGTCCTCGCTATGGCCGCCCAGCACGTCCCAGGCACCGGCGAGAAATTCGCGGTCGGCCGTGCGCCGGCCCAGCAGCACGCGCCCGTCGCACACCAACAAGGCGCCGACGCACTCGTGCACGCGCGCGCTCACGGCACGATCGCGCCGCCCGGGCCGATGCTGGTGCGCACTTCGAACAGCTCCGGGAAGAAGGTCAGTTCCAGCGCCTGCTTGAGGAAGCCCACGCCGCTGGAACCGCCGGTGCCGCGCTTGAAGCCGATGATGCGCAGCACCGTGCGCATATGGCGGAAACGCCAAAGCTGGAACTGGGTTTCGACGTCGACCAGGTCCTCGCACAGCGCGTACTCGCGCCAGTACACATCGGTGTTTTCATAGATGCGTTCGAACACCGGCTGCAGGGCGGGATCGGCCACATGCGGCTGGCGCCAGTCGCGCTGCAGGTGCGCGGCCGGGATCGCGTGACCGAAACGCGCCAGGTACATCAGGAATTCGTCGTAGAGACTGGGCGCGGCCAGCGCGCTTTCGAGTTCGGCCTGGGCCTGGGGATCGTGCCCGAACACCCGCAGCATGCCCTCGTTCTTGTTGCCCAGCATAAATTCGATGCGCCGGTACTGCAGCGACTGAAAGCCCGAGGACGGCCCCAGGGTGTCGCGGAAGCCCATGTATTCCGACGGCGTCAGGGTCTCCAGCACCGACCACTGCTCGGTCAGCTGACGCAGCACCTGCTTGCAGCGCGCCAGGACCTTCTGGCACTGCCAGACCTGGTCGTTGCGCAGGTGTTCGATGGCCGCGCTGAGCTCGTGGATGATCAGCTTCATCCACAGCTCCGACACTTGATGCTGAATGATGAACAGCAATTCGTCGTGGTGCGGCGGGTCGGAGCGGCCGTGCTGGGCCGACAGCAGGCGATCCAACTGCAGATAGCCCGCATAGGTGATCCGCCCCTGCAGATCGGTGTGGATTCCGGTCTCCAGTTCGCGCTGGTTCTTCTCGACGGTCATCGCGGTTCTCGCTTAGGGGCGCAAAGGGTACCGCAGCGCACACCTTCCGGACGGTCCACCCCCATCACCGTATGGTATGCCGTCATGCCTCTGAAATGCCGATTTGTGACGATTGATGCACAATCTTGCCAGCCCGCGTCAGGGGAGCATTCCTGGGGAATCTTTGGGCGGGCGGCATCCAACGGGGAAAAACATGGACAAGTTCTTAGGCCGCCTGGCGGCCGTGGCTTTGACGTTCCTGATGGCCGGCGGCGCGCATGCGCAGGTCGTGGTCAGTCAGGTCTACGGCGGGGGCGGCAATTCCGGTGCCACGCTGAAAAGCGACTTCATCGAATTGCGCAATAACGGCGCCACGGCGGTCGATCTAAGCGGATGGAGCGTGCAATACGCGTCTTCCGCCGGCGCCACCTGGGCGCGCACACCGCTGACCGGCAGCATTCCGGCGGGCGGCTACTACCTCATCAAGCAGGCCGACGGCGCCGGCGGCACCGTCGACCTGCCCACGCCCGACGCGACCGGCACCCTGGCCATGGCCGGCACCGCCGGCAAGGTCGCGCTGGTCAACAACAACGTGTCGCTGAGCGGCGCCTGCCCGGTCGGCGGCGCCACCGTGGTCGACTTCGTCGGTTACGGCACCGCCGCCAACTGCTCGGAGACGGCGCCCACCGCGACGCTGACCAACTCCACGGCCGCGCTGCGCAAGAACGACGGCGCCACCGACACCGGCAACAACAGCGCCGACTTCAGCACCGGCGCGCCGACCCCGCGCAACACCGGCACCGCGCCGCCGAACCCGCCGGATCCGCCGGTCGCGCTGACCATCGCCCAGATCCAGGGCGCCGGCCTGCTCTCGGCCTACGACGACAAGCTCGTGGTCACCGAGGGCATCGTCACCGCGCGCAAGTTCAACAACGGCTTCTTCCTGCAAAGCGCCAACGACGACGGCAACCCGGCCACCTCCGAAGCGGTGTTCGTGTTCACCGGCGCCGCGCCGCCGGCCAGCGCCGCGGTCGGTAACCGCGTGCGCGTGACCGCCAAGGTCGACGAGTTCACCCCGCCCTCGAATCCGAACCAGCTCAGCATCACCGAACTGGTCTCGCCGACGGTGGAGCTGCTGGAAACCGGCGTCGCCCTGCCCGCCGCGGTCGAACTGAGCTCGGCCGAGCTCGGCGCCAACGCCACCCCGGGCACGCTGGAACGCCTGGAAGCGATGCGCGTGAGCGTGGCCCAGTCGGTCGCGATCTCCGGCACCGACGGCAGCATCGACGAAGACGACGCCAACTCCTCCAGCGACGGCGTGTTCTACGTGCGCCTGCCCGAGGTTGCGGTGCCGTTCCGCGAGCCCGGCATCGGCATCATGGACACGATCCCGATCCCGGCCGGCAAGAACCCGCCGCGCTTCGACACTAACCAAGAACGCCTGATGGTGCGCAGCCGCGGCCAGATCGGCGCGCTGCCGCTGTCGGTCGACGGCCAGGCCCAGATCTCCGGCCTGCTCGGCGTGCTCGACTACTTCGCCGGCACCTGGGCGCTGTTGCCCGACACCGCCACCCCGCCGACCTTCGCCGGCGGCAAGCAGCCCGAGGCGGTCGCCGACGCGGCCTACGAAGACATCACCATCGGCGGCTTCAACCTGCTGCGCTTCTTCGACGAAGTGGCCGAGAGCAACGGCGCGCCGACGCTGAAGCCCGAAGCGGTGGAGAAGCGCCTGGGCAAGACCTCGGCGGCGATCTGCCAGTACCTGAAGACGCCCGACATCCTGGGCGTGGTCGAAGTCGAGAACATCGGCATCCTCGGCCGCCTGGCCGAGCGCATCAACGCCAACTGCCCCAGCGCGCCGGCCTACGTGCCCTACCTGGTGTCGGGCAACGACCCGGGCGGCATCAACGTCGGCTTCCTGGTCGCCACCCGCGACAACGGCGCCGGCCAGCCGCGCGTGGAAGTGCTGGAAGTGGTGCAGTACGGCAAGGACGCGACCTTCGCCAATCCGAACGGCAGCACCGCCCTGCTCAACGACCGTCCGCCGCTGCTGCTGCGCGCGATCGTGCACCAGGACAACGGCGCGTCGTATCCGATCACGGTGATCGCCAACCACCTGCGTTCGCTCAACGGCATCGACGATGTCGCTTCCGGCGGCAACGGCTGGTCCACCGAGGGCGCGCGCGTGCGCGCCAAGCGCGGCGCGCAGGCGGCCTACCTGGCCGGCCTGATCGAGCAGATGCAGCAGGCCAACCCGAACGAGAAGATCGTGCTGATCGGCGACTTCAACGCGTTCGAGTTCAACGACGGCTACACCGACGTGCTGGGCATCATCAAGGGCGAGGAAGCCGCCGAAGACCAGGTCCTGACCTACGTCGACAGCCCGCTGACCAGCATCTTCGTCGACGGCTCGCAGCTGATCGCCGATCCGGCCCAGCGTTACTCGTACGTGTTCGAAGGCAATGCGCAGACTCTGGACCACGTGCTGGTCAACGAGGCGCTGGTGATGGACAACGTCGGCCTGTCGGTCGACCACGCCCGCATCAACGCCGACTTCGGCGTGTTCCGCTTCGGCGATGCCAGCCAGCCGCTGCGCGTGTCCGACCACGACCCGGTGCGCCTGGTCCTGAGCGTGCCCGGCTTCCGCAGCGCCGACCTGGCGGTGAGCGCCTCGGCCAGCCCGGCCAGCGCCCGCGCCGGCCAGACGGCGACCTACACCGCCGGCGTGTTCAACGCCGGCCCGAACGCGGCCGACGCCGCCGCCGTGGCCTTCGTGTTCGACGCCCTGGTGGCGCCGGTCGCGACCGCTCCGGCCGGCTGGACCTGCGCCGCACCGGTGCAGGACGCGACCACCACCACCGTCACCTGCACCACGCCCAGCCTGGCCTCGCAGGCCTCGGCCACGTTCTCCTTGAACGTGGTGCTGCCGGCCCTGGCCAGCGGCACCCCGCTGCGCATGGCAGTGGCCGCGCAGTCGCAGACCCGCGACCCGGCCAACGGCGACAACCAGGCCTCGGCGCAGGTCGTGGTGACCACCCAGGCCGACCTGTCGGTGCAGATCGCCGGCGGCGCGCTGCCGGTGCGCAAGGGCGCGATCGCGACCTTCCTGGTGCCCGTGACCAACGCCGGCCCGGACGCCGCCGCCCAGCCCAAGCTGGTGCTGACCGGCAACGTCGCGGTCTCGTCCGCGGCGGTCGCCGCCCCGGCCGGCTGGACCTGCGCCCGCACCGCGGTGCCCACCGGCTTCCGCGCCGAGTGCAACCGCAACGGCAGCATGAACCGCGGTACCCAATGGTTCGCGCTGGCGGTCGTGGTGCCGGAACGTCCGGCCGTGGGCAGCAGCCTGGTGTTCGACGCCAACATCAGCGCCGCCACCCCGGACCCGGTCGCCGGCAACAACAGCGACACCATCAGCGTGCAGATCCGCCGCTGATCCGTAGCAAGCTTTGAACGAAAGGGCGCGGCGCGAGCCGCGCCCTTTTCGTTTGTGCGGCCCGCCGCCCGCGACCGCGGTTGCCCTTGCTCCCTGTGGGAGCGGCGTGAGCCGCGATCGCGCAAGCCCGCACGTCCGCGCCGAATCGGATTCCGGTCTAGCGCCGCGGCTTTGATTTCGCGGTCGCGGCTCACGCCGCTGCTACCCCGAAGCGGTGCGCAGCGCCCCCAAAACGGGGCCCACCGTACGCCCGCGTGCAGTCGCGCCTAGTCGTTTCCGCGATTTTTTGCATGCCGCAGCGCGCAACGGCGCTTAACACGCGTTTGGGTATCATCCGCAGCACCACGCAACAGCCGCCACCGCGGCCGCTGCGACAGCGCCAGGTCCGCAGCAAGCCCTCACCGGCCGCCGCGGACCCAGCCAGTCTGAACGGTCCGCGCGCCGGCACTGGATCCGGGCGGGAAGGTTCGGGCCTCCCCCATCCCCAATTCAGGACTGCCCCGCGATGACCGTCGCCGCGACGTTCGAAATCGAATACCTGCAATACCTCGGCATCGACGGCCAGCCCGTCGCCGAACTGCCGCCCGCGTTCCGCGACGCCAGCAAGCTGCTGCCGCTGTTCAAGCAGATGCTGTTCGTGCGCGTGTTCGACACCAAGGCGATCGCGCTGCAACGCACCGGCAAGCTCGGCACCTACGCCGCCTGCCTGGGCCACGAGGCCACCCACGTCGGCATCGGCGCCTCGATGCTGCCCGACGACGTGTTCGCGCCCAGCTACCGCGAGTACGGCGCGCAGTTCATGCGCGGCGTGCTGCCGCGCGAAGTGCTGCTGTACTGGGGCGGCGACGAGCGTGGCAACGACTTCTCCGGCCCCAGGAAGGACTTCTCCTGGTGCGTGCCGATCTCCACCCAGTGCCTGCACGCCGCCGGCGCCGCGCTCGCGTTCAAGCTGCGCAAGGAAAACAACCTGGCCGTGGCCTGCTGCGGCGACGGCGGTTCGTCCAAGACCGACTTCTACGCCGCCCTGAACTCGGCCGGCGCCTACCAGCTGCCGCTGATCCTGTGCGTGATCAACAACGGCTGGGCGATCTCGGTGCCGCGCTCGGCCCAGACCGGCGCCAAGACCCTGGCCCAGAAGGGCATCGCCGGCGGCCTGCACTGCCTGCAGGTGGACGGCAACGACCTGATCGCGGTGCTGGAAGGCATGCGCCGCGCCGCCGAGCGCGCGCGCAAGGGCGAAGGCGGCAGCGTGATCGAGTTCATGACCTACCGCTTGCACGACCACACCACCGCCGACGACGCCCGCCGTTATCGCGGCGAAGCCGAAGTCAAAGAGGCCTGGACCCGCGACCCGGTGCCGCGCCTGCGCGCCTATCTGACCGCGCAGGGCCTGTGGAGCGAGGACGAAGAGAAGGCCTGGGCCGAGGAATGCGGCAAGAAGGTCGACGTCGAGATCAACGCCTATCTGGAAACCCCGGTGCAGCCGGTCGAGGCGATGTTCGATTATCTGTACGCCGATCCGCCGCCGGATCTGCTCGCGCAACGTGCGGCCGCGCTGGCCCTGGAGGGTCGTCGATGAACGTCGATACCAAAGTGAAGGTCGAGACCGCCAACGCCGTGGCCGCGCCGGTCGCGATCACCCTGATCGAGGCCATCACCCAGGCCCTGGCCTACGAGATGCGCGCCGACGAGACCGTGCTGGTGCTGGGCGAGGACGTGGGCGTGAACGGCGGCGTGTTCCGCGCCACCGCCGGCCTGCAGCAGCAGTTCGGTTCCGAGCGCGTGCTCGACACGCCGCTGGACGAAACCACCATCGCCGGCCTCACCGTCGGCCTGGCCGCGCAGGGCATGAAGCCGGTCGCCGAATCGCAGTTCGACGGCTTCGTGTATCCGATGGTCGATCACATCATCTGCCACGCCGCGCGCTTCCGTTACCGCACCCGCGGCCGTCTGCACTGCCCGATGGTGCTGCGCGTGCCGTGGGGCGGCGGCATCCGCGCGCCCGAGCACCACAGCGAAGCCAACGAATCCATCTTCACCAACGTGCCCGGCCTGCGCGTGGTCATGCCGTCCTCGCCGGCGCGCGCCTACGGCCTGCTGCTGGCCGCGATCCGCGACCCGGATCCGGTGATCTTCATGGAGCCCAAGCGCATCTACCGCCAGTACAAGGAAGTGGTGGCCGACGACGGCGAGGCGCTGCCGCTGGACGTGTGCTACGTGCTGCGCGACGGCAGCGACGTGACCCTGGTCAGCTGGGGCGCGCAGGTCAAGGAAGCGCTGGAAGCGGCCGACAAGCTGGCCGGCGAAGGCATCAGCGCCGAGGTGATCGACGTGGCCACCCTGCGCCCGCTGGACTTCGCCACCATCGCCGAATCGGTGAGCAAGACCGGCCGCTGCGTGATCGTGCACGAAGCGCCCAAGACCGCCGGCTTCGGCGCCGAAATCGCCGCGCGCCTGGCCGAGGAGTCGATGTACGACCTGCTCGCGCCGGTCGAGCGCGTCACCGGCTACGACACCCACATCCCGCTGTTCCGCCTGGAAATGAAGTACCTGCCCAGCGTGGAACGCATCGTCGCCGCGGCCAAGCGCGCGCTGGCGGCGGGCTGAGCGCAGGGCGATGCGTCGCGCACGCGTCGTCGTCGGCCACCGCGTGCCGGATCGGCCGCCGATCCAGGTCGCGCGCGGCCAGCGCGTGACCCTGGGCGAGCGCGACCGCGACTGGCCGCAGTTCGTCTGGACCGTGCTCAACGAAGGCCACGGCGGCTGGGTGCCGGCGGCGCTGTTCGACGGCGAGCGCGGCCCCGCCACCGCGCTCAGCGACTACGACACCCGCGAACTGGCCGCGCGGACCGACGAAATCCTGGCCCTGCACTACGAGCTCGCGCAGTGGTGGTGGGCCGAGAACGATCGCGGCGAACAGGGCTGGATCCCGGCGCGCGCGCTGGAACTCTTCGACGAAGGATCGCCATGACCGAGTCCGCCGCGCCACGCGAGGCGATCAACCTAGCCGACAAGCTCGCGCGTTTCAGCGAGCACTGGTCGCCGCGCGTGATCGCCGAGATGAACGACTACCAGTTCAAGCTGGTCAAGCTGCAGGGCGAGTTCGTCTGGCATGCGCACGAGCACACCGACGAAGTGTTCATGGTGGTGCGCGGCCGCATGCAGATCGGCTTCCGCGATCACGACGTGGAGCTGGGCGAAGGCGAGATGTACGTCGTGCCGCGCGGCGTCGAGCACATCACCCGCGCCGAACACGAATGCCATGCCCTCATCATCGAGCCGCGCGGCGTGGTCAACACCGGCGAAGCCGGCGGCGACCTGACCGCGCGCAACGACGTGTGGGTCTGAACCTTATCCGCCGCCGGCCCGGGCCGACGGCGATCGCATAACCAACGAGACGATCGAACCATGACCGACACCAAAACCTTCCTGCTCCCCGACCTCGGCGAAGGCCTGCCCGACGCGACCATCGTCGAATGGGCGGTGAAGGTCGGCGACACGATCCGCCTCGACGACACCCTGGTGTCGATGGAGACCGCCAAGGCCGTGGTGGAGGTGCCCTCGCCGGTCTCGGGCAAGGTGCTCAAGCTGGCCGGCGCCGCCGGCGACATCGTCGTGACCGGCACCATGCTGGCCGAGTTCGAACTCGATCCCAGCCAGCCGCAGCGCGCCGACGGCCAGGACACCGGCCATCACCACGGCGGCGGCCATGCCGCGCCGGCCGCGCCCGCGCCGCAGGCCGAGGCCGCACCGGCCAAGGCCGCCGACGCCGAACGCGCCGACAGCGGCACCGTGGTCGGGGCGATGCAGTCCTCCGACGCGGTGCGCAGCGAACAGGCGGTCGCGGTCGGCGGGGTCAAGGCGATGCCGGCGGTGCGCGCGCTCGCGCGCAAACTCGGCGTCGACCTGGCGCGCGTGCGCGCGACCGGCAGCGACGGCGTGGTCACCAGCGACGACGTCAAGCGCGCCGCCGCCGACGGCAGCGCCGTCGCGGGCGCCGCACCGGCGCCGCGCGCGGTCGATCGCGCGCCGGTGGCTGCCGCGGCCCCGGCCGCCGCGCCCGCGCGCAGCGCGCTGTCGGCCAGCGGCCGGCCGATGCGCACCCAACCGCCGGGCGTGAGCGTCAGCGGCCAGCCCGAACAGCTCAAGGGCGTGCGCCGCAACATGGCGCGGGTGATGGCCGACGCCCACGCCAAGGTGGTACCGACCACGCTCAGCGACGACGCCGACATCCATGCCTGGGCGCCGGGCAACGACATCACCGGCCGCCTGGTGCGCGCGATCGTGGCCGGCTGCAAGGCCGTGCCCGCGCTCAACGCCTGGTTCGACGGCGACAAGCTGACCCGCACCCTGCATCCGCACGTCGACATCGGCATCGCGGTCGACACCGACGACGGCCTGTTCGTGCCGGCGCTGCGCAACGCCGACGTGCTCGACGCGCGCGGCGTGCGCGAGGCGGTCAACCGCCTGCGCGCCCAAGTCGAGGACCGCAGCATTCCGGCCTCCGAGCTCAGCGGCTACACCATCTCGCTGTCCAACTTCGGCATGTTCGCCGGCCGCTACGCCACTCCGGTGATCGTGCCGCCGACCGTGGCCATCGTCGCCGCCGGCAAGGGCCGCCACCAGATGACCCCGGTGATGGGCGGTTTCGAATCGCACAAGGTCATTCCGCTGTCGCTGACCTTCGACCACCGCGCCTGCACCGGCGGCGAAGCCGCGCGCTTCCTCAAGGCGATGCTGGACGATCTGGCGCGGCCGATGTGATCGCGGCGCCGGCGCGAACGGGCAGCGGCATCGACGGCGGCGCGCCATGAACCTGCGCGCGCTGACGCCGATGCTGCGCACGCCCGACCCGGCGGCGACGATCGCGTTCTACACCCAGGTCCTGGAGTTCCGCCTCAGCGCCGGCGACGCCGCCGGCGGCTGGGCCGCGCTTGAGCGCGACGGCGTCGAACTCATGCTCAGCGGCCTCAACGCACACGAGGGCGACCTCGCACCGGCCTTCACAGGCTCGCTGTACCTGCGCACCGACGATGTCGACGGCTGGTGGCGGCGCCTGCGCGAACGCGCGCGCGTGTGCTATCCGATCGAGGACTTCGGCTACGGCATGCGCGAATTCGCGATCTACGACAACAACGGCTATCTGCTCCAGTTCGGGCAGCCGATCGCCGCCTTCGACGAGGCATAGGAGCCCCGCATGACCCACCGCAGCCGCCTGGCCGGCTTCATCATCGATTGCGAGACCGGCGACGTCGACCGCGCCGCCGGCTTCTGGAGCAATGCGCTCGGCCTGCCCCTGGGCGACGGCTACGACGAGGACGGCGCCAGTTACGTCGAACTGCGCAACGCGCCCGGCGAACTGCACGTGGAAGTGCAGCGCGTGGACCATCCCTCGCGCGTGCATCTGGACATCGAGTCCGACGACATCGACGCCGAAGCCGCGCGCCTGGAACGCCTGGGCGCGAAGAAGATCAAGTTCATCAAGCGCTGGTGGGTGATGGAAGCGCCCACCGGCCACCGCTTCTGCGTGGTGCGCATGAAGCACCCCGAGCGCGGCGCGCCGCCCAAGGTCTGGGACTGATCGCAACGGCCGCAATCGCCCGTCCGGCGCGCGCCGGCGGCTCGATCGGACCGCGCGGCGTCAAGCCGCGGCGCTCTCCGCCGTGGTCGGACCGATCACGTGTTTCACCTGCGCCACGCTGGTGACCGGAAAACCGCCGAGTTCGCCATGGCGGCGGATGCTGTCCTCGTCGGGCGCGATGTAGACGCAGTAGATCTTGTCGTCGGTCACGAACGACTCCTGCCACTGCACTTTCGGCCCCAGGCCGTCCAGCACCTCGCAGGATTTGCGCGCGATCGACTGCAGCTCGGCGCCGGTGAGCGCGCCGGCGCCGACCAGTTCACGTTCGATGATGTATCTGGGCATGACACGCCCTCGGAAGCGCGTGCTGACGTCCGGTGTCCGGCTACGCGGACTGCGATCGCGGCAAGCTCCACTTGTCGCCGCCTGCGCCTGAGCGCAAGGCCAGTCTGCGCCCGCGTTCGCGGCCCGGCAAGCGTCAGTCGCGCTGCGGCGTGTCGTCGGCGACCACGCGGTCGCGGCCCAGGTTCTTGGCCCGGTACAGGGCCTGGTCGGCGCGGTCGAACACGCGCTCGGGCGTGTCCCGGCCCGGCTCGCCCGCGGCCACGCCCACCGACACCGACAAGGCGAACGGCAGCGAGGAACGCGCGACCCGCTGGCGGATGCGTTCGGCGATTTCGTAGGACTGCGCCAGGCGCGCGTCCGGCAGCACGATCAGGAATTCCTCGCCGCCGTAGCGCACCGCGATGTCGCCCTGCCGGACCGAGGACGCGACCGCATCCGCGACCGCGCGCAACGCGCGATCGCCGAGCAAGTGGCCGTAGCGGTCGTTGACCTGCTTGAAATGATCCACGTCCAGCAGCAGCAAGGCGTAGGGCGCGCTTTCCAGGCGCCGCATCGCCTGCGGGCTTTCGCGCAGCTGCGCCAACGCGGCGCGGTTGAGCAGGCCGGTCAGGGCATCGTGGCTGGCGCTGTACTGCAGTTCGTCGTGGCGGCGCTGCAGATCGGCCTGGGCGTCCTCGAGCCGGCGCGCGAAGGCTTCGCGTTCGTTGAGCAGGCGCCGTTGCTCCATCGCGTAACGGCGCAGCTCCAACAGGTGCTGGGTCTGGCGCGCCAGCACTTCCAAGCCGTCGCGCTGGGCCGGACGCAGGTCGCGCGGCTGGCTGTCGAGCACGCAGATCGTGCCCAGCGCATGGCCGTCGGGGCTCAGCAGCGGCACCCCGGCGTAGAAGCGCAGGGGGCGGCCGTCGATGCTGACCACACGCGTGCTGAAACGCGGATCGTCGGCGACGTCGCGCACGACCAAGGTTTCGCCCGGGGTGCGGATGGCGTGATCGCAGATCGCCAATGCGCGCGGCGTCTGCGACTGGTCCAGCCCGACGCGCGCCTTGAACCATTGGCGGTCGCGATCGATCAAGGAAATCGCCGCCGCCGGCGCGTCGCACAGCGTCGCGGCCAGGCGCACCAGGTCGTCGTAGGCTTGTTCGGAAACGCTGTCTACCACCGCGTAGGCGTCGAGCGCATCCTGGCGCTGAGCCTCGTCGGTGGGCGCCGGAACGGCGCGTAGGCGGGCAAGGGACATCGGGGGGTACCGGAGAGACCCTTGCAGGCTACCGCCCCTGGGACCGCCGTCCTGTGACCGCCCTCACAGCTGCCGGGGCGGTAGCGCGCCGGTTAAGGCTGCGGCCATTCAGCCAGCTGAATTCGCGCCCGATCCGGTCAATGCCGACCCAACCAGACCTCCAGCCCCTGGGCATTGAGCTCGATGTCCACCGCCAGCAGGGCCAGTACCTGGGCGGCGTCCATGGCGCTGCCGTGCGCGGCCGCGCGCGCGACGTAGAGCTCGCCCAGCGAGGCGACCAGACGCGCATGCCGGTCCGGGTGGCCGTCGGCCGCGCGCGCCAGCGCGACCATGGCGTCGATCTGCGCGATCAGATCGTCGGCGAGGCGGGCGACGTCGCCGACCGGGCCGTAATGGGTGAGCCGCATGGTCTGCGGCTCGTACGCGAGCAGCTTGCGGATCGAGGCCTGCAAGGCTTCGGGTTCGAACTGCACCGGCGTGCTGGTCGGGATCGCGAACGCGCCGCGCGCGCTGTCGAACTCGCGATAGGACAGGCCGAAGGTGTCGCCGGTGAACCAGCTGCGGCTGCGCTCGTCCCACAAGCACAGGTGATGGCGCGCATGCCCCGGCGTGTCCAGGCACAGCAACGAACGCCCGGCCAGGTCGATGCGATGGCCGTCGCCGGCCGCCACCACGCGCTCGGCCGCGACCGGCAGGATCTCGCCGTAGCTGCGCGCGATTTCCTCGGCGCCGTAGACCGCGGTGGCACCGGCGATCAGCCGCGAAGGATCGATCATGTGCGGCGCCCCGCGCGGATGCACCGCCAGACGCGCGTTCGGCAAACGCCGCATCAGCGCGCCCGCGCCGCCGGCGTGATCGAGATGGACATGGGTGAGGATCAACCAGTCGACGTGCTCGGGCCCCAGGCCCTGCGCCTGCAACGCCGCCAGCAGCGCCGGCACCGAATGCTGGGTGCCGCAGTCGACGTAGGCGGCGCGGCCTTGCTCGACGATCAGATAAGCCGCATCGAAGGCCGGCCGATGGAAGCCGGTATCGATGGTGACGATGCCATGGGAGTCGGTCATGGAAGCGACGCGTGGGGCGAGGCCGCCAGTCTAGGTCGCCCTCAGGCGATAAGCGAAGACGTCCCGTCCCGTCGGCGTTCCAGCCCCTCTCCCGCGTGAGTGGAGAGGGATCGGGGTGCGGGCCGCTCTTGCCTCAGCCTTCCTCAACCGCGAACTGCGCCAGCGCCTCGGCTACCTCGGCCAGCTCCACGCCTTCGTGCAGGTGCCCGATCAGTTCCTCGCCCGCATGCACCGCCGCGTTCTCCGCGCGATGCAGCGCCGCGCCGCCTTCCTGCTTGAGGCGCCCGATCAACTGGCCGGCGGTGCGCGCCGACTCGTGACCGGCGCTCTGCAGCAACACGCGCTCGCCGTCGACCAGCTTGAAGTAGAACTTGCCGTCGCTCTCGCGGTACTGCTTGAAGCTGGGCGCGGCCGCCTTGGCGGCCTTCTTGCGCTCGCCCACCACCACCTGCGACAGGTCGCGCAGGCCCACCGCCGCGCGCAGCGACTGCATGAAGGGCACGCCATGGGTCGCGCGCACGCGCTGCGCGCCGTCGCGCAGGATCGCCTCGATCTCGGCCGGCTTGGCCATCAGGGTCTCGTACTTATCGCGCTGCGGCGCGACTTCGGCGTCGATGCGCTCGAACAGCGCCTGCTTGGCCTCGCCCCAGGCGATGCCGTCGGCGAAGGCCGCGCGCATCCGCTCGGTCTCGGCGCCGCTGGCGAAGGCCTGGTAGAGCTGGAACACGTTGGAAGTCTCGGCGTCCTTGGACTCGCCGGGGGCGCGCGAGTCGGTGACGATGGAATAGATCAACTTCTTCAGCGTCTCGCGCGGCGCGAACAAGGGGATGGTGTTGTCGTAGCTCTTGCTCATCTTGCGGCCGTCCAGGCCAGGCAGCGTCGCCACGTTCTCCTCGATCGCCGCTTCGGGCAGGGCGAAGTGCTCGCCGTACAGATGATTGAAGCGCTGGGCAAAATCGCGCGCCATCTCGATGTGCTGGATCTGGTCGCGGCCCACCGGCACCTTGTTGGCGTTGAAGACCAGGATGTCGGCGGCCATCAGCACCGGATACATGAACAGTCCGGCGGTGATCGCGGCATCGTCGTCCTCGCCGTCGGCGCGGTTGCGATCGACCGCGGCCTTGTAGGCGTGCGCGCGGTTGAGGATGCCCTTGCCGGCCACGCAGGTCAGGAACCAGGTCAGCTCCGGGATCTCGACGATCTCGCTCTGGCGATAGAACCAGACCTTGTCCGGCTCCAGGCCGCAGGCCAGCCAGGTCGCGGCGATCTCCAGGGTCGAACGCTGCACGCGCTCGGGTTCCTGCACCTTGATCAGCGCGTGCAGGTCGGCCAGGAAGTAGAAGCTCTCCACGCCCGGGGTGCGGCTGGCGGCCACCGCCGGACGGATCGCGCCGACGTAGTTGCCGAGGTGGGGAGTGCCGGACGTGGTGATGCCGGTCAGGACGCGGGTCGAGGTCATTGCGGGCCTGGATGGAGCGGGGCCCGCCAGTTTACCCGCTGGCCCCGGCCCTCGTGGCCGGCCCGGCCGGCGCGCCGAAGCTGAGCGCCCGCCAACGGCCGCGGCGCCGACGCCGGCGCTTAACCCCGCCGCCGATGCCGGTGCGTTCGCAGCAGTGCCCACCCCGGAGAACCCGCCATGTTCCGCTCCCTAGTCCTGCTGGCCGGCGCCCTGATCGCCGCCACCGCCTGCGCACCCCTGTCCGCCCGCCCGCTGGTCGACGTCGCCGTGATCGACCGCGACGCCGGCGACTGGCTGCCGACCTACCCCCACCGCGGCCAGCAGTGGATCGCCGGCGCGCCCGGCCACCGCTACGCCGTGCGCCTGACCAACACCAGCGACCAGCGCGTGCTGGTGGTGCTGTCGGTGGACGGCGTCAACGCCGTGACCGGCCAGAACGCCCACCCCTCGCAGGCCGGCTACGTGCTCGAGCCCTGGCAGAGCACCGAGATCAACGGCTGGCGCAAGTCGATGGAGGACGTGGCCCAGTTCGTGTTCACCGACCTGCCCGACAGCTACGCCGCGCGCACCGGCCGCCCCGACAACGTCGGCGTGATCGGCGTGGCCGTGTTCGAGGAAGCCCGTCCGGTCTACCGCTACGACTACCCCGCGCCGATCGCGCGCGGCGAACGCGAGGCCAGCGGCCGCTACCGCGCCGGCAACGACGCCGCCAAGGCCGCCGCGCCCGCCGCCGAATCGCGCAGCGCCGACGCGATGGCCACGCAGTCGATCGGCACCGGTCACGGCCAGCGCGAATGGTCGCCGGTGTCGCAGACCGGATTCAATCGCGCCACGCGCTCGCCCGCACAGGTCACCCAGCTGCGCTACGACGACTACAACACCCTGGTCGCGCGCGGCGTGCTTCCGCGTTACCCGCGCTATCCGGACTACCGCAACAGCGAGCCGCGCGCCTTCCCCAGCGGCTTCGTCGCCGATCCGCCGCGCTATTGATCGCCACAAAAGCGAAGGGCCGGGTGCGCACCCGGCCCTTCGCGTTCCTGCTTGGCTATCCGCGCGCTAGCCGGCGTCTGAGGCGGCCCGCACGCGGATCGACGAGATCGTCAGTTCAGGGTCTTCTCGAAATCGCTCACTTCCTTCTCGGCGCGTTCGCGTTCCCAGCCGTAGCGCTCCTGCAGCTTGCCGGCGAGATACTTGGAATCGCCCGCCGCCACATCGAACACGTCGTCGGTGAGGTCGCCCCACTTGGCCTGGGCCTTGCCCTTGAGCTGCGTCCACTTGCCCGCGATGATGTCTTTGTTCATCAGTCAGTCCTCGATCTCGTTTGGGGGAGAACGGTGCGTCCAGCGCTGCACCGTTGACGCAAGCTTCGCAAGCGCGGCATTCGCGCAAGGTCGCGATTGCGTTAGTCGCGTGTTGACGAGGATGAACGCGATGAACGCTTCAGCTAGGCGAATGCGCGATTCGCACGATCGCGCGCCTGCGCGCGCGCAAAAAGAAAGGCCGGATCGCTCCGGCCTTTCTCCATTGCGAGAAACGCGAGGCGATTACTTGCCGTCGCGCACTTCCTCGGCCTTCTCTTCGACCTTCTCGCCAGCCTTCTGCACGTCCTTGCCGGCGCCGGCAACGGTGTTGCAGGCGGTCAGGGTGCCCATCGAAAACAGGGCGAGCAGCAACAGGGCAGTCAGACGCTTCATTGAATTCTCCTTGGTCGGTAGTACCGGTCGGTAAGCCGTTCGGACGCGTCGTCCGGCGGCGTGACCTTGGAGAAATGAGACGTGAGGCGATGTGAAGCCCGTGTGGAATCGGCCCTAATGCGCCTGCCGCCGTTCATGCTGCGGCGCACACGTCGCGTTCAGTCGCGCATCAAAGTCGACTTGCCGAACAGGCTTTCGACCAGGTCCACCGACAGCTTGGCGGTGCGATTGCGCTTGTCCAGCACCGGATTGAGCTCGACGATATCCAGCGAGGCCAGACGCCCGCTGTCGGCGATCATCTCCATCACCAGCTGCGCCTCGCGGTAGTTGGGGCCGCCCGGCACCGTGGTGCCGACACCCGGCGCGATGCTGGGATCGAGGAAGTCGACGTCGAAGCTCACGTGCAGATGAGTGTTGTCGTCGATGCCTTCCAGCGCCTCCTCCATCACCCGCTTCATGCCGATCTCGTCGATATAGCGCATGTCGTAGACGTCCAGGCCATGCTCCTTGATCAGCTGCTTCTCGCCCGGATCGACCGAACGGATGCCGATCTGGCGGATATCCTCGGCACGCATCGCCGGCGCTTCGCCGCCCAGCGTGGTCAGTGCTTCCGGGCCGATGCCGCACAGGCAGGCCACCGGCATGCCGTGCACGTTGCCCGAGGGCGTGACCCGGCTGGTGTTGAAATCGGCGTGCGCATCCAGCCACAGCACGCGCAGCTGCTTGCCGGTTTCGCGGCAATGGCGCGCGACCGCGGTGATCGAGCCCAGGCCCAGGCAGTGGTCGCCGCCGAGCAGGATCGGCATGCGGCCCTCGCGCAACTCGGCCGCCACCGCGTCCATCACCAAACGGTTCCAGGCCACCACTTCGGGCAAATGGCGATAGCCATCGACCGGCTTCTGCCAGGGATTGCGCGGGCCGTCGAGATTGCCGCGATCGATCACGTCGACGCCACGCTTGAGCAGGGCCTCTTCGAGACCGGCGATGCGCAGCGCTTCCGGCCCCAGCCGTGCGCCGCGATGTCCCGCGCCTACGTCGGTAGGCGCGCCGATCAGCGAAACCGGGGGATAGTTGCGACTCATACGTGATCCTCCTGACCCTGCCGGCTGGCGGCAACGAATGCGATGGCAGGACGGCCGCGGCCGCCCCGGCCGGATGCGCCGCGAAGCGCGCGTCCGGCCAAGCGTCCATTGTCGCACTCAAACGACCGCCGAGGTCGCCCGCGCAAACCCGCCGGTGCGCGCTCGCTGCGCAAGCGGCGCCGCCGCCTTGGGTTAGCCTAGAGCGCGCCTGAACGAGGGCCGGAGTGAGCGACGTGGCGGAATACCAGTGGACTCGCTGATCACGGCGGCGGCGCGCGCGCTCGCGGCGGGCGATGCGCTGCTCGCATTGAAGTACGTCGCGCTGCGCGAGGACGCGTCCGCGCTGGCCTTGCGAGGCATCGCGATGGCCCAACTCGGCGACCTGGATCGCGCCCGCCAGCTGGTGCGCCGCGCAGCGCGCGCGTTCGGCCCCAGGGAAGCGCTGGCGCGCGCCCGTTGCGTGCTGGCCGAGGCCGAGATCGCGTTCGCCGCACGCGACCTGGGCTGGCCCGAACCCACGCTGGACGCGGCGCGCGCGACGCTGGAGCGCCATGGCGACCGCGCGAACGCCGCCTATGCGCGCCAGCTCGCGATCCGACGCCTGCTCCTGATCGGCCGCCTCGACGAGGCCGAACGCGCCTTGGCCGAGCTCGATCCCGCACCGCTGCCGCCCGCCGCGCGCGCCGTGCACGAACTGGTGCTGGCCGGCATCGCCATGCGCCGCCTGCGTACCCAGCCCGCGCGCGCGGCGCTGATCCGCGCCGAACGGGCCGCGCGCCACGCCAACATCTCCGCGCTGATCGCCGAAGTCGCGAGCGCGCAGGCCATGATGGACGCGCCGGCCGCGCATCTGATCGAGCGCGACGGCGCGCGCCCTCTGCGATTGCAGCAGGTCGAAGCCTTGTTGGCCTCGGATGCCTTCGTGATCGACGCCTGCCGATACGCGCTGAGCGACGGCCGCACGCGCGTATCGCTGGCTTCGCGCCCTATCCTGTTCGCGCTCGCGCGTGCGCTGGGCGAGGCCTGGCCCGACGATGTCGCGCGCGACGCCCTGATCGCGCACGCCTTCGGCTTCAAGCGCGTCGACGAAACCCACCGCGCGCGGCTGCGCGTCGAGATCGGACGCCTGCGCGCCTTGCTGCGCCCAATGGCGGAAGTCGACGCGACCGCGCGCGGCTATGCGCTGCATCCGCGCCATGCGCGCGAGCTGGCCGTGCTGGCGCGACCGGTCGAAGAGAAGCATGCGGCGGTGCTGGCCTTGCTCGCCGACGGCGAATCCTGGTCGAGTTCGGCCTTGGCGCTGGCACTGGGCGCGAGCCAGCGCAATGTGCAGCGCGCGCTCGACACCCTGGCCGCCGCGGGCAAGGCGCAGTCCTACGGGCGCGGGCGCGCGCGCCGCTGGACCACGCCGCCGATGCCCGGTTTCGCGACGAGCTTGTTACTCCCCGCCCTGCCCTAGAGCCGCTACGGTGTAGCCATGAAAACCTCAAACGCAGACATCGTACGAGAGTACGGCCCGTTCCCCGGCACGGACACCGTGCACGGGGTCACCTTCGACGGCGAGAACGTTTGGTTCGCCACCGGCGATTCGCTGCAGTCCCTCGATCCCGAGAGCGGCAAGACCTCGCGATCGATCGCCACCGCGGCGCATGCCGGCACGGCCTTCGACGGCCGCCATCTGTACCAGATCGTGCAGGACCGCATCCACAAGATCGATCCGGCCAGCGGCGTCGTGCTGGCGACGATCCCCTCGCCCGGCCAGGGCGGCGACTCGGGCATGAGCTGGGCCGAGGGCTCGCTGTGGGTCGGCCACTATCGCGACCGCAAGATCCATCAGGTCGATCCGGACACCGGCAAGGTGTTGCGCAGCATCGAATCCAACCGCTACGTCACCGGCGTCACCTGGGTCGACGGCGAACTCTGGCACGGCACCTGGGAAAGCGACGAGAGCGAATTGCGCCGCGTCGATCCGAACAGCGGCGAAGTGCTGGAACGCGTGGAGATGCCGGCGGGCAAGATGGTGTCCGGCCTGGAATCCGACGGCGCCGACCGCTTCTATTGCGGCGGCGGCAGCAGCGGCAAGGTCCGCGCGGTGCGTCGCCCGCGCTGAGCGCCGGCGCGAACGCCGGGCCGGACACGGCCCGGCGACCGTCCCGTCCGACCCGCGTCGGTCGAGGCTATAGTGCAACGCCCTCCCAGGGACGCGTTGCCGAACTGCCTGCGCGCCCGCCTATGACCGGTACGCACGCGTGAGCCGAACTTATCCCGCATTGATCGCAATCCTGCTGAGCACCGCGCTGCTGACCGCATGCGGCCCCCGTCTCTCCGGCGCCGACGAGCGCGCCTTCGATGCCTCCAGGGCGGAAATGGAAGCGACACTGAACCCGACGCAGAAGATCGTGCTGGAGAAAGCGCTGCGCGTGGTGGTGCTGAAGGCCATGAGCGACAAGGCCGAGCACCCCGAGCAGTACCGGCGGCAATCGTTCAACGCGATTTCGCTGAAGCTGGTGGACGGCCAGAGCTACGCCGGCATCGTCGAACTGGCCGAGGATCACCTCAAGGCGGCCAACCAGAAGGATCAGGCGCGCACACTCGCGAAGATCGCCGAACTCGAGCAGGACCGGGCCCAGACTGCAGCCCTGATCCGTCAGCTCGACGCCTTCCAGCCCAGCCCGGTCGAGATCAGCATGGACGATTTCATGGGCGAGGACATTCCTTTCCTGGACCTGGTCTTCCGCAACCGCGGCGATACCGACGTCGTCGGCGAGTACGCCTACAGCGTCGCGATCTCCTCCCAGACCAGCGGCGAACTGCTCGACTCGCAGCAGATCGGCGGCACGTTTTCCGACGACTACGCGGTGGCGCCCGGCGCGGAACATCGCGTCAGCGAGCCGATGCCCAGCGAAGCCCGCGCACACAGCAAAGCTCGCTGGCAGCAAGTACGGTTTCCGCTCAAGGACGCGGCGCAGCTGGACCTGGTCATCAAGGTAGAAACCCTGAAGTTCAGCACTCGCAAGGGCACGGTCGAGCGCCCCAAGCGCAGCCTGGCGGCGATCGACGCCGAGTTGCGCGAGCTACACGACGAACTCAAGGCGCTGGGCACGGTGCGCGGCAGCCTGGACGAGCTGGAGCTGAGCGACGAATCGACGGCGCCCGAGCAGGCGCTGTGACCACGCGCGCCGACTGAGCGCGGGCGGCTCAGTCCAGCCACGCCCCCGGCGCCATCGGATGGATGTCGATGGGCGTGTCGCGCGCGGCCTTACGCAGGCGTCCGATCGGATCGTCGACTTCCACGTACTCCGCGAGCCCGGACACGCCGTAGTGGATCGGCACCAGACGGCGCGCACCCAGGATGGTCGCGGCGGCCACCGCCTGCTCCGGCGTCAGCACGCCCGGCAGGCCGCTGACCGGCTTGCGCCAGCCAAAGCGCGCGCCGTTGACCGGCAGGAACACCGTATCGAACGGACCGAATTGGCGGCCGATCCGCCACCAATGCCCATGCCAGAGCGTGTCGCCCGCATGAAAGATGCGCCGACCGCCGGCCGACACCACCCAGGACACCTGCGGATCGCCGTAACCGTCCGAAGCCGGCACGGGCGTGGCGGTGAAATCGCCCAGCAGTTGCGGCTCCCAGGGCGCGCTGGGCCGTGCGCGCGCGTTCTCGGGCAGCGGCAGCGGATTGGTGCCGGCCGGATGCACCAGCGCGCCGCCCTGGCTCAGCGCCTGCGCCACCGCCATCGCGTCGAAATGATCGGGATGCGCGTGGGTGATGAGCACATAGGTATCGCCGACGGCGTCGCCGACCGGAATCAGTTTGTCCTTGAGCGCCGGGCCCCAGGCTTCGGGATTGATCAGCGGATCGATGAACAAGGTCGCGCCCGGCAGTTGCAGGCGTATGCCCGCCCAGGCCAAGCGTTGGATCCGCAAGCCCTCGGCCGACGCGGCCGCGAGGATGCGCCCGGCGGGCAGCAGCGCCGCGGCGCTCAGGCCGACGCAGCCGGCCAGGAATCGCCTGCGCGCGATGCCGCGATCGAGCGGCTGCGGGCGCCGGCTCATGCGCGACCCGCCTGCGCGGCCAGCGCCGCGTCGAAGGAAAACACCGACTGGGCGACGACGGCCTCCAGATTGCGCTGGTGCCATTCGCGTTCGAACGCCACCGCCTCCACGCCCGCCGCCAGGCAGTCCTCGATGGTGATCGCTGCGATGCGCGCATCGGCCTGCTGCGGTGCGAGCTCGGCGCGGATACGCACGACCGCGTCCTGCAGCCGATCCAGGTAATGAAGCGCGTGGTCGAGCACGGCCGCGGGAAAGCGCCCCATATGCCCGCCCACGACCGTGGCGCGACCGAACTGGCGGAGCCGGCCGATCGCGGCGCGGATCAGCTGCGGATCGGCCTTGGACAGATACACGATGCGACCGACGATGTTGTCGCCCGCGCAGACCAGATCGGCGCTGGGCACGTCCACGCTGAGGTGGTCCATGGTCTTGCCGGGGTTGTGCAGCAAGCGCAGCTCGTGCGGCCCCCATTGGATGCTCATCGCGTGGTCGAACACCACCTTGGGCTCGCGATAGAACGCATCGACGCGGCGGTTCTGCGACAGGAAGCTGTGGCGATGGTGGCGGTGCGCGATCGTCAGCGCCTCGGGAAACTGCGCCAGACCTGCGAGGTGATCGCTCATGTAATGGGTCGCCACGATCATGCGCACCGTCTTGCCCATCTCCACGCACAGCGTGCGATGCAGCCAGCGCGCGTCTTCCTCGCTGCCCAGGGCGTCCACCAACAAGACCTCATCTCCGGCCAGGAAGGCGGTGGCGACCGACTCGTAGCCGTCGCCGACGAACATCAGCACCTGGGGACCCAACGCTTCGAATCGCATGACCAACGCCCTTGGTATCGAGGGACGCATCATTGCCAGCGCGTGCGGGCGCGACAAACGAGATGTTTTCGCGATCACATTAGTAAAAATAACTTGATACCATGCGCTCAGGCATCCGCCAGTCCGAGGCGCCCGTGAAGCCCCGCCACGCTGCTCCGCTCAACGCCCTGCGGGCCTTCGAAGCGGCCGCGCGCTGCCTCAGTTTTCAGGCTGCGGCCGCGCAGTTGTTCGTGACCCCGGCCGCGGTCAGCCATCAGGTCAAACACCTCGAGGCCTACCTCGGCCTGAAGCTGTTCCATCGCGGCCATCGCTCGGTCGAACTGACCGCCGAGGGCGCGACCCTGGCCGCCTCCCTGGGCGAGGTGTTCGGGCAACTCGATCTGGCCCTGGACCGCGCGATGGCGCCCACGGTCGCGGACCTGCGCGTGAGCACGGTCGAGTCCTTCGCCGCGAAGTGGCTGGCGCCCAGGCTGCATCGCTTCCATCGCGACCATCCGGAACTGCGCCTGCGCATCGAGACCGGCAACGAGCGCAGCGACTTCGTGCGCGACGGCACCGACGTCGCGATCCGCTACGGACCCGGCGGCTACAGCGGCGTCGATGCCGAACGTTTCCTGGAAGCGCCGGTGTTTCCGGTTTGCGCGCCTACACTGCGCGCCGACGCGGCGCATCCATTGGCCAAGCCCGACGACCTGCGCCACCACACCCTGCTGCACGACGAAAGCGCGCTCGGCCGCGTCGGCGTACCCGATTGGCCGGCCTGGCTGCAGGCCAGCGCCGCCAAGCGCGTGGACGCGAACCGCGGCCCGGTGTTCGCCAGCATCTACCTGGCCCAGGAAGCCGCGGTCGCCGGCCACGGCGTCGCACTCGGCGTCGCGCCGCTGGTCGAGGACGACCTGCAACGCGGGCGCCTGATCCGTCCCTACGCGCTCGCGCTGCCCAACGCCTACGCGTTCTGGATCGTGCGTCGCGCGGGCGCCGAACGCCATCCATCCGTCGATGCGTTCTGCTCGTGGTTGCGCAAGGAAGCCTCGGAACCGATGACAGCCACGCACGCACGTCGCGAATGAAGAGGCGCCAGCCGAGGGACGCGCGGGCCTGGCCAGGCTGGCCGACCTGAAGCGGTCCCAGCTGAAGCTCGCGGACGCCCGAATCTATCCGGCCACGCTCGCGTCCGCGCCCGTCATCGTCCATTCCAGGCTGCTCATCGCCCCCGCATAGGCGTATCGATACTTGCTGGACCCAGCTTTTGCGCGCTCCGAAGCTTGCCCATCGAATTTCGCCAGCACTGAGCGCAGACGGTCCCGATCGGGGTGCGTCGCGATGACCGCGTGGAGAACGGCGTTGGTGGCCAGCAGGTCGCCGCGCGCGACGTCCAGGTCCTCGCGCAACTGCAGGACATGCTGATTCATCTCGAAACGCAAGCGATCCAGTTCGAACTTGAGGTCCAAGGAAGTCTCCGGCGGTGAGTTGGGTGATTGGCCCCTCCAGCCTACTACCGGATCCGGTCCGATTCGCCCGCTAGCAAAGGGTTCCCGTGGCTAGCAGGCAATCGACAGCGCGTACCGGCGGCGAGTCCGCGAGGGCGTGGCGCTGCATGCACTACCTACTCACCGATTGGCCGCGCCGCTGTTCTTCGGATGGTTCGACCGGGCTCCTCGGCCTGCCCCTGTGCTCTACCATCGGGCCTCCAACCAAGGAGGACCGAGCCATGTGGACTGAAGTTGCCGGCTATCTGATCGACCCGCGCCAGATCGCCGCACTGGGACCTGTGCATCCCTCTGGCACTGGCGGGGGCGGCGGCGCGGTTGCCTCGACGTTCGAGATCGTCACGCTGGGCGGGCACGTCGTGCTGCCCAAATTCGCCGACGCCAACCAGGCGAATGCGGCGCGCAACGCGCTCAAGGGCAGGCTTCCCGCGTGAGCCCGGGAAACGCGAGCGGCCCGCCGATGAGGGAAGTCGCTGGCACCGTCCCTGCGAGTGTCTCCGGCCTTCGCCATTACATCGCTAGTTCTGCTATGGCCTCAGCGGAGCTTTAGGTCAGGCGGAGGTCACGACCGATGCGATGTCCGCTTCCGACCCGAAGCGGACGTCTACACACACCTGGCTGGGGACGGCCTCTGCGAGAACAGATGCAGGCGCGAGCCTCGGCATTCAGCTATCTTGGGAGACCTTTCCACAGCCCTTCAAGCACCGACGCATGCAAGCGATTTCGAGGATTGTTCGAAACGGGCGGTGGTTCAACTACTTCGTATTGTCCGTCGTGCTCTTGGCTGCGGGCTGCAAGGGCGAGGATGTACCGGCAAAGGATCTGGGAGCGGACATCGATGATGTTGCCGCAACACTGATACAGCAGCCGTTGCTCCACTCGACCTCGATCGCAGTCGTCTATCGGGGTAGAGAATTCATCCGTCATCGCGGCGACATGGAAGCCGGCAAGCCTGGACCTCCGACCGATGCAACCCTCTACGAAATCGGTTCGTTGAGCAAGACCATGGCGGGGACCCTGATGGCTAATGCCGTCCTGGAGGGCAGGCTGGAGCTGGACGACGACGTTCGGAAGTATCTGCACGGCGATTATCCGAACCTGCAGTACAAGGGCAATCCCATTCGCATCCGTCACCTGTTGTCGCATACGAGCGGCTTGCCGAATATGTTGCCAGAACGCGCGAACAGGGTGCTCGAGGACTTCACCGATCAGCGCACGCCTCGCGAACTCAATGCCATTTACACCGGCTATGGCAAAGCGCATTTCTTCAAGGACCTGCATTCCGTCGAGATTCGCCAGGTGCCCGGAAAGGATTACGCTTACTCCAGTGCTGGAACCCAACTGGCGGCGCATATCCTGGAGATGGTTTACAAGAGCGACTACGAGTCGGTGTTACGCGGGTTCTTTCGCGATTCCGCGGCGATGGCGGACCTTAGAATCAGGCTGAGCGATGCTGAGGCGCCCCGGCTTGCGGTCGGCTACCACAGTGACAACGCGGTACCGACCACGCCCATGCCGGAGCTGCCTTGGGGAGCATCAGGGAACGTAAAGGCGACCGCCCCGGAAATGGTGAAGTACCTCAAGTTCCAGCTGGCCGGCGGGCCCGTCGTGACGGAATCGCACCGTACCCTCGTCGAATTCGATTCCGAGTTCAGCATCGGCTATTTCTGGAACATCATTGGCGGCGATCGCTTGAAGGGCGCCTACTATGCCCATCATGGTGGCGTGCCCCGCTCGCAGTGCTACATCTACATCGTGCCGAAGTACGACCTTGGCATTTTCGTCATCACCAACCAGAGCGGCGACAAGACTGCCCGTGCGATGGAGGCGGCGATCAACACGCTGGTCGAGAGAATAGCTGCGCGAGAAAATGTCTCCAGCTAAGGCCTGTCACGATCGCGCTTTGCGGCGCGGCTGGACTGAGGAGCTGCAGATGACCGCTACTGGCTGATAAGGGACATTCGGCAGGGCGGACCCGCCTGGGCGACGTTAATGTCCGCTTCCGGCTCAAAGCGGACATTGCGCGCGGCGCAACAGCGATGCCGGGAGACTATGTCGACCACCTAGGCGCATGAGGGCCGGCATGGCCTTCCTTGCTGATGAATAGGGGAGTCGAAGAAGTCCCTGAAGATCGATCCGTGCCAAACCGCTCGCTCATTGAGACCTGCTGCTCACCTTGAATGTGGATGGTGACTGCGGATCAGCTTGCGATAGTCGATCAAACGCTGCGAATTCTCGCGGAACCCGATGAATTCAGGCTACAGCTCTCACTAATTGCCACATCTTCACAATCCATCCACGTACTTCAACCTCAGCTGAAGACGGGTCATGACACCGATAAAAAGGCCGCTATATTCCAGGTTCCCCCGACGAAGGAGATTGGAATGTTTTTGACCAAGCAACATCTGGTGGTGGCACGTACGCTCGGCGTGGCGATCATAGCTCTGAGCCTCGGCGCCTGTGCCACCTATAAAGAAGAGTTCGCAGGGATCAACTCGCGCCTCGACCAACTCGACACGAAGGTGCAGGGCGCGGCCCAGAGCGCCGAATCCGCCAATCAGTCCGCCCAGCAGGCCAACCAGCGCCTGGATCAAATGGAAAGCCGCGTCCAGCAGCTCGAAGCGGCGCCGCGCCGTAAGCCGCGCGGCTAATCGCTCTTGCACGACTCGCGACGAACGACCTGAATCGGGACCCGGTGGCCTTTGCCGGCCACCGGCGTCCTTGGTCTTTGCCCAGTCTTCGTTCTAAGGAACCGTCCCATCCGTACGAGCACACGCCCTGCGATCCGGGCCATTCATGGTGCGCTGGCATTGGTGCTGGCGTTCGCGAGCTTCGACGCGGCCAGCGCCGAGGAGGCCCCTACGCGACCAGTAGCCGCCGCCGACCAGCTTCCGCCAGATCAAGACGTATCCGCCACGGTCATCGAGCTCGCGGGCTGGGTGGTCGCAGCCAAGGACAGCCACGGCTACCCCTTCGCGGTCATCGACAAGGCCTCCGCGCAGATCTTGGTGTTCGGCGGCGACGGCCGGCTACGCGGCGCGGCACCCGGGCTGTTTGGCTCGGCGGTCGGCGATCACACGGCCCCCGGCGTCGCCGGTCTCGCGCTGCGCGAGATTCCAGGCCGGGATCGCACCACGCCTGCCGGTCGCTTTGTGGGCGGTTTCGGCCCGTCGATCGACGCAGGCCGCGTGCTGTGGGTGGACTACGATTCCGCGGTCTCCATCCACCCAATCGCCACTGGCGTCCCGGAAGAGAGACGCCCCGAACGCCTTGCATCGCCTTCGCCGGACGACAACCGCGTCACTCATGGCTGCATCAACGTCTCGCCCGAGTTTTACGAGCAGATCATCCGTCCGACGTTCGAGCGCGGCGGAGTGTTCTACATCTTGCCGGATGCGGAGCCGATAGCGGAGGCCTTCCCGGACTTCGCTAAAAGTCGCGAGACCACGAAACGCAAGGGTGGAAAACGCGCACGCGCCTCCCGCGAGTGAAGGGCGCGCCGGCGGCTTGCCTTTGCTGTGCGAGGCAGCGTAGCGAATGACGCTGGTGGTGGTGGCCTGGCCTCACCCCTAAGCCGCTGCAGCAGGCGACCCAGGACGACCAGACACAAAAAAACCCCGCCACTGCGAGGTTTGCTGTCATCGCCAGGTTGTCTTGGGAACGACCAAGCCTGGGCTTTGGTGCCGGCAGTCAGAATCGAACTGACGACCTACCGCTTACAAGGCGGTTGCTCTACCAACTGAGCTATGCCGGCGAAGGGCGACATTCTAGCCCGTGCGCACGTCGGGTGGCGGATTCCGGTGCGGATGCGCCCCGGAAATGCCCCAGGCGTGCCGCGACTCAGCGCAGCTTCGCGCAGTCGATGCCGCGGCGCTGCACCGCGATCGCCGCTTGGGCGGCGTCGGGATCGAAGCCCTCGCCCGCGACCACGTCCAGCCAGGTGCTGGCGCGGGCGTCGCCCAGCGGTTCGGCCTGGGCCGCGAAGCCGCCCGCATTAAGGGCTTGCGCGCGTTTGCGCGCGGCGTCTTCGGTGCGGTAACGGCCGAGCGCGATCGCATTGGCTTCGGCGCCGTCGGCGACCACGAAGTAATCGTTGAAACCGGCGGCGGCGATGCGCTGCGCAACCGCCTGCGCCTGCTCGCGCGAGGGCTGCGGCGGCAGCAGCACGCGCCAGCCGCGCGCGGGCGCGGCGCGTTGCTCACGCACCGCGATGCGTTGCGCCAGCGGTTGCAGGTACTGACGCGCGGACCCGGCCAGGTCGGCGCTCTCGAACGGACCGAAGCTGTAGCAGCGCGCGTTCTTGGCTAGCGCGGCCACGGGTTCGGGCGCGTTAGCCTCGGGCGTGGACGTGGGCGCGGCATCCGCCGGTGGCGATGCCGGGGCGGGTGCCGGCGGCGGCACGGTCGCGGTGGCATCGCGCAGCGCGGCGCTGGGCGCGCCGATCGCGGGGCGCGCGTTCGCGCGCGCGGCCGGCGCATCGCGCTCGCTGAGCAATTGCAGACGGGCGATGCCCAGCGGCTGCGCATCGGGCGCAGGCGGCGACACCGGCGCGCGCAGGCCCCACCACGCGGTCACGCCGAGGTTGAGCATCAACAACAGAACGAGCAGCGCACGGACCAGCATGGGGCGATTCTATGCCCTGGGCCGCGCGCGCTCCCAGTTCGCACGGGCCTCGAACGCGCGCGTTGCGACGCACGTCATATTCGCTGCGTGCGCGTGCGCAATGCGATGGCGAGCGTCACATGGCCGCCGATGCGGTGTTGGCGCCGACCGGCGCATCGTGTGCTGCGGCGCATGCGTATCGAGCCGATGGCAACGACGCCGAAGCGGACGACGTCGCGCTGTGTGCTAGCGATGCGCCATGCTCAGTTCGCGGCGGCGGCCACGGCCGGATCGGGCGCGCTGACGACGGCCGCCGGCACCGCCTGCGCGAGCGCGGGCTTGACGGCCGTGCGCGGGCGCGGCGCGGTCTCGCTCAACAGACGCAGCGGTGCGACACCGGCAGGAGCCGCGGCGGGCACAGCGGCGGGCGCGGAATCGCGCTGCCACCACCACGCGGCGACGCCCAGGTTCAGCACCAGCAACAGGACGATCAAGGCGCGCAGCAGCATGGGCCGGGTTCCGGGCGGATCACGCACCGATTCTAGGCAGCAATCGCGCGCATCGGCACGCCCCAGCCCGCTGGACGGGCGCTCACGGGGATCAGGCGGCGACGCCGCCTGCCGCCAGGCCCTCGCGCTCGACCGCGGCCCAGATCGCCAGCCCGTCCAGCACCAATCCCGGCGCCGGCTCCGCTTCGGGCAGGTGCGGCTGCAGGGCCTCGGCGCCGCCGCCGTGCAGCAGCAGGCGCGGGCGTTGGCCCAGGCGCTGCTGGGCGGCGTCCAGGCTGCGCTCGATCAGGGCCAGCGCGGCGCCGTCGCAACCCGAGGCCAGCGCGTCTTCGGTGTCGGCGGCGAAATCGACGTAGTCGCCGCCCTGCTCGGGCAGTTGCGCCGCGCGCGCATGCAAGGCCTCGCGCATCAGGGTCGGCGACGGGGCGATGCGGCCGCCCAGGTGCAGGCCGTCGGCGTCGATCAGGTCCACGGTCAGGGCGGTGCCGACGCCGCAGACCAGGCTGGCGCCGTCGCCGCGCGCGTGGGTGCCCAGCAGGGCCAGGAAACGATCCACGCCGAGCTTGCGCGGATCGGCGTAGGCGATGCGCACCGCGCCCAGGCGCGCCTGGGTGCGCGCGACCGCGATGCGCGCGCAGCGCGCGGTGAGCGCGTCGAGTACCGTCAGGCGCAGGCCGGGCGCGGCCACGCTGGCCAGATAGGCGACCTCGATGCGCGCGGGCAAGGCCTGCGCCAGCGCCGCGGCCACGTCTTCCTCGCGATGCGGCAAGGCCAGCGCGGCGCCGGCGCGACCGTCGGCCTGCAGCGGCGCGCACTTGAGCCGTGTGTTGCCGAGATCGAACAGCCAGGCGCTCATGCGCTCGCTCCAGGCGCGCGCCGCACGCTGACTTCGCCGGCGTGGAAATTCTGCAGGGAACCATCGTCCAGGCGCACGCGCAGGGCGCCATCCTCGGCCAGGCCGATCGCGACACCGTCCTGGCGTTGGCCGTTGCCGCCGTGCACCGCGATCGCCGCGCCCGCCAGCGCGTCCAGCGCCGCATAGCGCGGCAGGAACGGCGCCAGGCCGTCGGCGTCGAACTCGTCCAGCGCCGGCAGCAGGCGCGACAGCAGCGCCGCCGCGACCGCGTCGCGCGCGGGCGCCGTGCCGTCGCCGAGCGTGGCCAGATCGCACCAGGGCTGGTCGATCGCCGCCGCCGCGGCCGCCGGCATGCGCACATTGAGCCCCAGGCCGATCACCGCGCGCGCCGGACCGGCGTGCTCGCCGCCGCCTTCGATCAACAGGCCGCCGAGTTTGCGCAGGCCGCGCGCGTCCAGCACGACCAGATCGTTCGGCCATTTCAAACGCACGCCGTCGTAACCCAGGCCGTGCAGGGCCTCGACCGCGGCGATGCCGGCGACCAGGCTCAATCCGCCCAGGCGCGCGAGTCCGCCGCCGAAGCCGCGCGACAGCGACAGATAGAGATGCGCGGCCAGCGGCGACGCCCACTCGCGCCCGCGCCGGCCGCGGCCGCCGGTCTGGCGCTCGGCCAGCAGCACCGTCGCGCCCTGCGCGGGCGTGGCGCGGCGCAGCAGTTCGCTGTTGGTGGAGTCGATGCTCCAGGCCACTTCGAGCTCGGCCAGTCGCGCGCGTTCGCGCGCCGGCAGCGCCGCCACGATCGCAGCGGCATCCAGCAAGTCCAGCGGTTGGCTGAGCGCGTAACCGCGACCGGGCTTGGCCTCGATCGCGACCCCGGCTTCGCGCAGCGCCTCGATGCGTTTCCACACCGCGGCGCGGGTCTGTCCGGACACGCGCGCGAGCGCGTCGCCCGAAGCCGGACCGGCGATCAATCGTTGCAACAGCGCGCGCTCGTCCATCAGCCGCGGCGCAGGCGGTGCAGCAGGCGCGCGCGCGCGAAGCGCGACTCGGTGCCCGCGCGCAGGCGCGCGAGATTGCCGCGATGGGTGTAGACGATCAGCAGCGCCGCCGCGCAAGCGAACCACAGGCGCGGCTCGCCGGCATCGCTCCACCAGGCCAGCAGCGGCAGGCACAGCGCCGCCAGCACGGTGGCCAGGCCGACGTAGCCGCTGAGCACCAAGGTCGCGACCCATACGATCAGCAGCGCCGGGATGGCGAACGGCCACAACACCAACAGGCCGCCGACCACGGTCGCCGCGCCCTTGCCGCCGCGGAAGCCGTGCCACAGCGGCCAGACGTGGCCGAGCACGGCCGCGAACGCGGCCGTATAACCGTGCGCGGTCACGCTCAGGGCGCTGGCCACCGGCGCATAGCGCAGCGCCAGCCAGGCCGCGAGCATGCCCTTGCCGATATCGATGACCACCACGCCCAAGGCGAAGCGCAGGCCCTGGGTGCGGAAGGCGTTGGTGCCGCCGGCGTTGCCGCTGCCCAGCTGGCGGATGTCCACGCCGCGCAGGCGCCCCAGCAGCAGGCTGCCGGACAGCGATCCGATCAAATAGGCGGCGAGGATCAGCGCGTAGGTCGCCGGAGCGATCGAGGTCAGGGACGGGGACGGCATACGCGGATTATGCGCGAGCGCCGCGCCCGCATGCGTACCGCGGCCCTGGGGTAGGAGCGACGCAAGCCGCGACCGCGGGCCTCACTAAGGGCACGAGCCTGGCCGCATGGGTGCATTTTGAACGCCTGCGGTTTGGGCGCCTGCGGTGGCGATAGCGTGCCGACATCGGGGCTTACACCGGGGCCGCATGGGCGCGGGCGCGGCTTGCGCCGCTGCGACATCACAACGCGGATGGGTCAGGGCGCCGGCTGCACCGATACCAGCAGCGCGCCGCGTCCGGCGTGCGCGCCGATCGCCGGGCCGGTCTCGACCAGATGCGCTTCGGCCAGATCGATGCGGCGGCGCAGGCATTCGAGCAGGCGCGCGCCATCGTCGTACGCGTCGCAATGGCCGACGATCGCGCGCCAAGACGCGTTGCGCGGCAGTCGGAGCGCGACGTAGCGCGCGAACTTCTCCGGCGCGCTGCGCCGCGCCAGCAGCCCGCCGCTGACGCCGAGACGGCCGTCGCCCTTCATCCGCGCCACCGGGGTCAGGCCGCTGTAGCGCACCGCGGGACCGGCCCAGGCCGGAATACGGCCGCCACGCACCGCGTGCGAGATGTCGCGCGCCATCGCCCAGGTCAGGGTCAGCGGGCGCAACCGTTCCAGCTCGGCCAGGATCGCGGGCAGGTCGGCGCCGGCCTCGGCCAGTTCGGCCGCGCGCCAGGCCAGCAGGCCCTGGCCGCCGGCGGCGTTGACGCTGTCGAACACGCGCACCCGCAGCGGGTCGGCGCGCGTGGCCGCCTGCTCGCCGGACTGCAGCGTGCCGGAAACCGCGCGCGACAAACCCACGTACACCACTTCCGGATGATGGGCGAGCAGGAAATCGAAGGGCCGCCGGAAATCGCCGGGCGGCGGCTGGCTGGTCTTGGGCAGGTCGGCGGCGGCGGCCATGCGCCGGTAGAACTCGGCCGTGGCCAGACCGACCTTGTCCAGATAATCGCGGCCGTCGACGCTGACGCGCACCGGCACCACGTGCAGCGCATGGCGCTCCAGCACGGCCTGCGGCAGATCGGCGGCGCTGTCGGTCACCACCGCCACGCGTTGCGAGGATTCCGCGCTGCGCTGCTGCAACAGCATGTCGTCGGCCTTCATGCCCTCGACCGTGCCGAACGCGGCGCAGGCATCGAACAGATGCTGCGGCGCGCCGACGTGCGCATGCACGCGCATGCGCGTGCCGCCGCCGGCCAGCACCAGCGAATCGGCGCCGATCGCTTCCAGCGCGGCGCGCAGGCGATCGCGTTCGATGCCTTCGCCCAGCAGCAGGCATTCGCTGCACCAGCGCCGCTCGGGATCGACGCCCTCGTGCGGCGCATGGCCTTCGTTCGCGCTGGGCGCTTCGTTGGCGGCCGCCACCGCGCCATGCACGCGCAGCGCGCGTGGGCCGCCGTCGACGAACTCGGCGATGCCTTCGAGCAGGTCGACGAAACCCTGCGCGCCGGCATCGACCACGCCGGCGCGTTGCAGCAGCGCCATCTGCTGCGGCGTGCGCGCCAGAGCGATGCGGGCGCGGGCCAGCGCGCTGGCGAAGCCGGGACGCGGGTCGCCCTCGCCGCTCGCCTCGCGCGCGGCTTCGTCCAGGGCGTCGGCGAAGGCGCCGATCACGCTCAGGATGGTGCCCTCGACCGGATGCGCCAGCGCCGCGCGCGCGCTGTCGGCGCCGTGCCGCACCGAGGCCGCCAGCGCGGCCGCGTCCAGCACCGGCTGGCCGCGCGCGTGCTCGGCCACCCCGTGCAGGAACTGGGCCAGGATCGCGCCGGAATTGCCGCGCGCGCCGTCGATGGCGTCGTTGCCGATGCGCAGCAGGAGCTCGCCGATATGCCGGCTGCGCCGGCTCAGCGCCCCATTCAGCAAGCTACCCAGGGTGTGCGCCAGGTTGTTGCCGGTGTCGCCGTCGGCGACCGGGAACACATTGATCTTGTTCAAAGTGTCGCGCCCGGCGATCACCCGGCGAGCGCCGGCGATCAGGGCCCGGCGCAGGGCGGGAGCGGTCAGGGGCGGGCGCGGCGGGCTCATGTCCGGAGTCTGCCCGAACCGTTCGTCCGAACCTGCTGCGACGCAGCATGGGTTGCCGCAACGGGGCGCACAGTTTCGCGCTATAGTCCGGATCTGTCCGGTGGCGATACCCATCCGGGCTAACGAGGATTCCGCCATGCTACGGATCTGCTTCTGCCTGCTGATCGCCCTCGCCAGTGCGAGCGTCGCCGCGCGCGAGGTCAAGCTGAGCGCGAACGAAAGCTGCCCGGAAAGCGCCTCGCAGAAGAAGGACACGGTGCGCGCGAACAATCGCGCGGTGGTCGCGCCGACGCGCGCCGCCGACACCAAGGCCAAGCCCACGGTGCACAGCGACGCCAACAACGGCCGTCTGCAGTCGCCGCGCTGGCATAGCTTCCTGCCGGGCATGTTCCGCTAAGCCCGACCCACTGGAGCGCGCCGCGCTCTGGCTGTTGCCCTAGTCCACCCATTCGCTCTCTTGGCGCGTCCGTTTGTGCGTCGGCGAACGCTTGCGGTTAGCCTGTCGCTCCCTCCGCCGCGCCCTCGCCCGCCGTGTTCGAACTTCTGCGCCGTCTGCGGCGCCCGCCGCCCATCGCCGACGATCTCTGGCGCGACGCACGCGCGGCGGTGCCGTGGGCGCAAGCGCTGGACGCGCCGCGCGACGCGCGCCTGCGCGAGCTGGTCGCGCGCTTCGTGCACGAGAAGACGATCAGCCCGATCGGCGAGCTCAGCCTCGACGATCGCCAGCGCTGCATGCTGGCGATGCTGTGCTGCCTGCCCTTGCTGGAGTTCGGCGAGGAAGGCCTGCGCGGCTGGTCGCAGCTGATCGTTTATCCGGATGCGTTCCGGGTCAATCGCAGCCACATCGACGCCGCCGGTGTGCTCCACGAATGGCAGGACGAGCTGATCGGCGAAGCCTGGGACGCCGGGCCGGTGATCCTGTCCTGGGCCGACGTGCTGGCCGACTGCGAGGACCCGCGCGCGGGCTTCTGCGTGGCCGCGCACGAGATCGCGCACAAGCTCGACGCGCTCGACGGCCTGCTCGACGGCACTCCGCCGCTGCCGCGCCCCTGGCAGCGCGAGTGGGCGCGCGATTTCCAGCGCGTGTACGACGGCTTCGTCGACGAGGTCGATTCCGGCCGCGAGACCCTGATCGATCCCTACGCAGCCGAAGCGCCGGAGGAGTTTTTCGCGGTCGCGACCGAGTACCACTTCAGCGACCCCGCCCTGCTGCGCGAGGCGATGCCGGAGATCGCGGCGCAGCTGCGGCGCTTCTATGGGGCGTCGCCGTTTGGTTGAGGGGTGGGGAATCGGGGCGAGAGCAACGGCAACAGCAACAGCAAATCCCCCCTAGCCCCCCTTTTGCAAAGGGGGGAACTTACGCGGTTCGATTTGGAATCGCGACTCGCCCGACGGCCGCTGGTCTTCCCCCTTTGCAAAAGGGGGATCGAGGGGGATTTGCTCTTAACCCGTACCGCCCCTCAAAGCCCCGGCGGCAGCTTGACCTCGAACCTCGCGCCGCCCAGCTCTTCCGACGGCACCACGTCCAGGGTGCCGCGGTAGCCGCGTACCAGGTCCTGCACGATCGCCAGGCCGATGCCGTGGCCGTGCACGCGCTCGTCGCCGCGCACGCCGCGCTGCAGGATCAGGGCGACCTTCTCCGCCGGTATGCCGGGGCCGTCGTCGTCCACCGCCAGCAACAGGCCGGGGCGGCGGTTGGGCGCGGTTTCGCCCGGGGTCACCGTCAGCAACACGCGCGAATGCGCCCACTTGAACGCGTTCTCGAGCAGGTTGCCCAGCAGCTCCTGCAGGTCGCCCGGCTCGCCGTGGAACTGCACGTCGGGCGCGACGTCGAACTCGCACAGCACGCCCTTGCCGGCATAGACCTTTTCCAAGCCGCGCACGATCTGCTCGGCATGCGGCTCGATCGCCACCGGCGCGGCGAACAGGGCGTGGCCGCCCGAGGCCGCGCGCGCGAGCTGGTAGGACACCAGGTCGTTCATGCGCCGCAGCTGCAGGTCCACGTCCTCGCGCAGCTCGCCGTCGGGCGCGTTGTCGTCCAGGCGCGCGCGCAGCACCGCCAGCGGCGTCTTCAGGCTGTGGGCGAGATCGGCCAGGGTGTTGCGCTGGCGGTCCAGGTTCTCGCGCTCGCTCTCGATGAAGGCGTTGATGCTCTCGGTCAGCGGCTCCAGCTCGCGCGGGTGGCGCTCGCTCATGCGCGAGGCCAGACCGCGCTGCACGCGCTTGAGCTCGTCGATCACGCGCTGCAGCGGGCGCAGGCTCCACTGCATGATCAGCGCCTGCAGCAGCAGCAGAATGAAGCCGGCGCCGCCCAGGTAGCGCCACAGGGCGCCGCGGAATACCGCGACCTGGCCGCTGAGCGAGGTCGTGTTCTCGAGGATGTAGATCGTGTACGGGAACTCGGCGCGCGGATCGCCGCCCGCAGCCCAGGTCAGGCCGATGCCGTAGCGGTAGGCCTCGCCGACGTCGCCGTTGATCTCGGTGATCGGCAGCGGGCCCTCGAAGCGGCGCTCGCTGGGCTTGAGCATGGACGCGGCCGGCAGCAGCGGGCCCTGCGCCGAGGGCGAGTCCCAATGCCCGTTGGGCAGCACCAACTCGGCGTACAGACCGCTGCCGGGCTGATCGAAGCGCGGGTCGATCGGCTCATAAGGTTCGACGAACTCGCCGCTGCGGTCGAAGTCGCCCTTGGCCGCATAGGCCAGGGCGTAGCCGTGCAGGCGCTCGCGCAGGTTGTTCTCGGCGGTGTCGAGGAAGGCGCGGTCCAGGGCGTAGCCGGCCAGGGCCAGGAAGGCCAGCAGGCCCAGGCTGGCCGCCAGCAGCTGGCGGGCGCGCAGCGAGCGCGCTTGGCCCCAGCTCATGGCCGCAGCCTCCGGCGCAGCAACGAAAACCGGGCGCGAATCGTGTTCGCGCCCGGTCGCTTAGGTTCGCTGGAAGTGGCGTCCGCCCGCATGCCCGGCCCGACGTCCTCGTCCGGCCGTGGCCGGACGAAGCCCGTCCTTACTCCCCGCTGCGCGGAATGGCGAAGCGGTAGCCGCGGCCGCGCACGGTCTCGATCGGCTTCATCGCGCCGTCCGGGTCCAGCTTCTTGCGCAGGCGGCCGATGAAGACTTCGAGCACGTTGGAGTCGCGGTCGAAATCCTGCTGGTAGATGTGCTCGGTGAGGTCGGCCTTCGAGACCAGCTCGCCGGCGTGCATCATCAAGTACTCCAGCACCTTGTATTCGTAGCTGGTCAGGTCGACGTTGGTGCCGGCGACGCTGACCGTCTGCGCGGCCAGGTCCAGCATGACCGGCCCGCATTCCAGGGTCGGCTTGCTCCAGCCCGCGGCGCGGCGCACCAGCGCGTTGAGGCGCGCCAGCAGCTCTTCGACGTGGAAGGGCTTGACCAGGTAGTCGTCGGCGCCCTGCTTGAGGCCCTCGACCTTGTCCTGCCAGCTCGAACGAGCGGTCAGGATCAGGACCGGGAACTTCTTGCCTTCGTCGCGCAGGGCCTTGATCAGCTCCATGCCCGACATCTTGGGCAGGCCGAGGTCGATGATGCCCAGGTCGAACGGGACTTCGCGGCCCATGTACAGGCCTTCCTCGCCGTCCTGGGCGGCATCCACAGCGAAGCCTTCCCGCTTCAGGCGCGCGGCCAGAGTCTCGCGCAGCGGTGCTTCGTCTTCGACCAACAGAATTCGCATGGGCACTCCCTTATCAGTCGACCGCGCCGGAGGGCGCGACCTCTACGCCAGAGGTTAGTCGTTGTCGTTGTCGTCGCCGCGTGTACGGCCGCCGTCGTCGCGCCGTTCGCGGCCCTGCTGCGGGTCGTCCATGTAGATCCGGACCCGACCGCTGGGATCGACGACCTTGACCCGATTGACGTCGCGGCCGTCGAACGGCACGCGCTCGGCGCTCAGGACCTGGCCGCCGCCGCTTTCGCGTTCGACGCGGCGCACAGCATCGGACAACGCGCGATGGCCTTCGTGCCGGTCATGGCCGTCGTCGCGGTCGCGCCGCTCCTGGCCCTGACCCTGGCCGCGACCGCCCCGGTCCTGCGCCCAGGCGTCGCCCGCCCCGACCGCGGTAGCGGCGAGCAGCAGCGTAGCCATGACTCGGGCGGACAGGATCTTCATGGGGACTCGGCAGGACAACGTGACGGAACAATAGCGCACGGGCGCTGGATGAGGTGGCATTCTCGAAACGGAGCGGTGAATCCGGTCTGAACTTTTTCTTTACCTCCCAGCCACCATTCAGGCCCGTACTTGCGAGCAATGGCGCGGAGCGTCGGCGAAACCGTCCGGTACTGGAATTCGAGGGCCGCGACCGCCGCACTTGCCCCGCGGCGATGACATCGTGGTCAACGGCCTCAGTAGATCTCGCCCACGCAGCAGCGCAGCGAGCCGCCGCCGGCCTCGATCGCGTCCAGCGCGACCGCCGCCACGGCGAAGCCGGCGCGCTCCAGCCCGGCCCGGCTGGCCTCGCTCAGGGCCCCGGCCGCGCGCGCGCTCATCCAGACCCGGTCCGGCGAGAGCGCGATCGCGTTGCCGGCGAAGGCGGCGTGCTCGGTCGGGCTCAGTTCGATCGCATGCGGCGCATACACCGCGGCGATCGCGGCGGCCGCGGCCGGGTCGGCGAAGCCGCCCGGGCAGATCAGGGCGGCGCGGCCGGCCAGCACCGCCAACACCACGTTGGTGTGGTATTCGCCGCGCGCCAGGTCGAACAGCAGGGTCGCGCGCAGGCCCAGGGCCTCGTGCATCAGACGCGCGCCCTCGGCGTCGCAGCGCTCGGACAGACCGCAGTAGCCCAGCCCGCGCGCGCGGTCGATCACCAGCGCGCCGGTGAGCTCGCAGGGGTGCGGCTGGGTCGACAGGTCGATCTCGGCGTAGCCCAGCACCTCGCGGAAGAAGGCGCGGATGTCGGCGCGCGCGGCCTCGCGCTGGCGCACCGGGTGGCGCATGCGCCCGATCAGGGTGCGGCCGGGCGCGGTCGCGTAGACGTTGTTGGGGAACAGCGCGTCGGGCGTGTCCGGGTCGCCGGCGAAACACACGGTCGGCAGCAGCGCCGACAGCGCGCGCTGCAGCTCGCGGTGCTGGGCGCTGGCCAGGCCCGGATCGAAGCCCTCGGCCGCGGCCATGTAGCGGTTGTCGCCGGCCGACTGCTCGGCGCGCGCGAAGCCGTCGGGCGCGACCAGGAAGGCGGCGCGCGCGGTGGCCGGCCCGAAGTCCGGCGCGCAGTCGCGCGCGATCGCCAGGAAGGCCTCGCGATCGCGACCGATCATGCCGCGTCGGCCCGCGCTTCGGTCAGCGCCAGCGCGCGTTCCACCAACGACCAGTCCGCGCCGGGCCGGTGCGCGCCCTCGCTGAGCACTTGCCGGAACGCGCGCCCGCCGCGCTCGCCGTGGAACAGGCCGAGCACATGGCGGGTGATGTGCTTGAGCGCGACCCCGCGCGCGAGCTGGCCTTCGACATAGGGCCGCAGCCCGCGCAGCAGCTCGGCGCGGCTGCGCAGCTCTCCGCCGAACCAGGCCACGTCCAGCCGATGCAGCAAATAGGGATCGTGATAGGCGGCGCGGCCGAGCATGGCGCCGTCGCTGTGGGCCAGGTGCGCGGTCGCGCCGGCCTGGCTGGCGATGCCGCCGTTGACGATCACCTGCAGCTCAGGATGGTCCTGCTTCAGCCGGTAGGCCCAGTCGTAACGCAGCGGCGGCACCTCGCGGTTTTCCTTCGGCGACAGCCCCTTGAGCCAGGCGTTGCGCGCATGCACCACGAACATGCCGCAGCCAGCCGCGGCCACACGCTCGATGAAAGCCAGGAACACCTCGTAATGCTGGTCGTCGTCGACCCCGAGTCGGCACTTCACCGTCACCGGCACGTCGCAGGCCGCGACCATGGCCGCGACCGAATCGGCCACCAGCGCCGGCTCGCGCATCAGGCAGGCGCCGAAACGCCCGGCCTGGACGCGGTCGGAGGGACAGCCGCAGTTGAGATTGATTTCGTCGAACCCGCGCTCGGCGCCGATCCGCGCCGCCTGCGCCAGCAGCGCCGGCTCGCTGCCGCCCAACTGCAGCGCCACCGGATGCTCGACCGCATCCATCGCCAGCAAGCGGTCGCGATCGCCGTGGATCACCGCATTGGCGTGGACCATCTCGGTGTACAGCCGCGCATGCGGCGCCAGCGCGCGGTGGAAGACCCGGCATTGGGTATCGGTCCAATCCATCATCGGGGCGACGGACAGGCGCAATTGCGCGGCGGGAATGGCGGTGGCGGCGGTCATTTCGGCCATTGTAAGGGCTGGTAACCGAGCTCCGGCTCTGGGGCGCCGCAAGCCGCTATCACCTCTCACGCTCGATGCTGCCGACAAGGTATGGGCCGTCGCAGAGCTCCCACGACTGCGGTTTCGTTGGCGCCAGACGAAGTTCGGCGGTAGTTAAAGGGGCTCGTAGGTGGACATGGCACCAGAACAGCGCCACGCGTCTCACGCGCTGGACGCCCAGGCCCTAAGTTCGAGGCTTGTCGTGCTTGGCGATGATGCGCGCCATCTCGGCGCCCAGAGCGGCCTGCTCCCGAGTCAGCTGTTCGCGACGTTACAGCACAGGCTTTGACTCCTTAGACTAATCGCCAGGCTCGACTCCCGGGCAAATTAGCGTCGTGTTGGATAGCCGCGTCGCATTTCGCTTCACTCGGAATCGATATCCGAAGATGGTCTTAATGGTCCCAGTGCATTGCAGAGCTCAAGGCGGTACTTCAACATTCTGTCCTTAGAGACTCGGACCTGAGCAATGTGATCTGCTATGCGTATTTCTGCGTGTCCAGGCTGTCCTTCACGCGGCGTCTGCAACACGCGAAAGGTCTGGGAACCGTCTTCGTCTGCTTTGATCTCATGAACCGCGCGGACACATGCAATTAGCGCGCCTGTTAGGATGTATTCCGAGACCTTTCCCTTCTGGGCACGAAATTCTTTGCGCTCCTCCGCGAACTGAATCGCTTCCGCTTCAGAGTAAAGCGTCTTCCGCTGAACAGAGAAGCCTCTCTCTGTCAAGTCTTGCCAGCTGATCTCTTCCAACAAAATCAGACCCGTTTCAGGGTCGATCTGGTTCAACCAGTCACCTCTGAAAGCAGGAAGATCGGAAGCGAAGCACAGACGACAAACGTCCTCCTCTTCGCTCACCAGGACCTCTGCCGCCCCCACGGCCTCCCCCTCCATGCTTCAGCGCTGCCTACTTTTTGCGCTCAACGAAGCGCAGCACTTTGAAGTAGTCGAATTCACTAGGCGACTGGTCACTTCCAAACAACTCCTTTCCACCGACCTTGCCGTAGTGGCTAATTCCACCATTTGGATCAATCAGGATTTGGAAGGGCGTCGTAGACGGCCCAAAGAAAAAGTTGATCTCACCGTCGTGAGAAATACCTATGCGAAAATCCAGGCATGCGTCGGGCAAATTATTGATAAACGCTTCAGCGCTTGCCGCCGCCGCATCAGTCGGCCCGATGATCTCGTCCCCATCAGCCGCCTCTCGAGCATACGCAAGCCGTGTTCGGAACGAACTCAGCTGAGACATTCGCTTGGAGTAGGTTCGACCAGGAGGATCGTAGGCACGATCTTCAGCAATAGGCTCAAACGAATCTGCATGGCGCAAGCCATGGAAATGCAGGGACTCGTCCCTCATCCAGGCGCCATGATCTTCAATGCGTTCGCGCAGACAATAGTTGTTTGACATGTCTTTCAATCCTTGAGGCCGATTCTGCGGATCATCTCGTCGCTAAGCAGCTCACCCAACAAGGTCTTGTTGAATCGGTGCGCTACATCTAGACGATGCTTAACGGCACTTTCGCTCCATTCGACACCTGGATCGGCGTCTTTGTTCCCAAAAAAAATCTGCTGCCTATGGTGCAACTCAGTTACGTGCACGAACGATTCAGAATCGCCTTTTGAAGCAGGCTTCCGAACTCGAGCCTCGACTTGCAAAGAAGAGTACAGCCCGTGCTGCTCCAACTCTTCATCTTCCACAAACCAAGAAAACTCCTGCTCCCACATACCTCCACAGCCGTAAGCAATGGGTGGCAGGTATTTGTTCTCTGGTTGAAAGACATCAGCAATGTCATATGACCCTGGGTCGTCGTTTACAAATACATCTTTAAACACGAGACCAAGAGCGGAGACACTTATTCGTCCTTCTCGGGCCCATTGGACAATCGTCGCCAGCCTTTGAAGTGTCGCGTCCCGAGTGAACGTCCACCCGCGATACTCGTACCAAGCGAGGTGTGCGAAGCGCCGATGGATATGTAGCTCTTCCGTCCTCTCGTTCTCGATTCCTCTCCTAACTAAGCCCACCTCGGCCCGCGCTCTATCTCTGCCCTTGAGCGAGCTGAATCCATATTCCTTGAGCTCATTCAGTAGAGTCGAACGTAATTCTTTGATCTGGCCGGCAGAGAGAGGACTGTCCAGCAGCAAGGCGACGTCCACCATCGCGACCGCATGGACTTCTGTGTAGGGCCGGGTGTTACCCATTGGTGAGAGCCCGATGGATCTTGAACCAACCGTCACTGTGTTGACGAATACCGTGCATTGCCATCGCATCTCCTCTGCACGAGGGATGCGCGAAAAGCGGGCATTGCCCGCTTTTGCCTCCCCCCAGCTGCTGTCTATATATCAAGTACGCGGATTACGCGCGATGAACTTCCGACACAGTAGACCGCATTTCCGTCCCAGAACCACGCCGAAATTATGTAACTAATTGATAATATTGTCATTATGGCCGGTCCACCATGGGGCGACGGACAGGCAATTGCGCGTCGGGAATGGCGGTGGAGGCGATCATTGCGCGCATTGTACGGGGCGGCGCCTGAGCCCCGGCTCTGGCCGCCGTCCGGCGCCCGCCGGCCATGCGTCGGCCCTTGCGCCGACATGCCAGCGCCCTGCCCGGCCGCGCATTGTTGGCAGGCCGCGCTGCCGCTAACTTAGGGCGGTCGGCGATAGGGAGCGATCATGGCCTACGCAGTGCTGGTGCTGGCCGCATGGGGCATGGTGTTCCTGCGCCTGCCGGTGTGGCTGGCGTTGCTGCTCGGCCTGGGCAGCTTCGGCTTCGGCGCGGTGCTGGTGGTGTTCGGCGCGGGCGGCGCCTATTGGAACAGTCATATGGCGCCCGGCAACCACGGCGCTTACTGGACCCTGGGAACGGGCGTGCTGCTGTTGCTGGCGGGCATCGCGATGCTGGTCAAGCCGATGTTGCGTGCACCGCCGGAGCCCTGATCCCCCGCCCTGCCCGCGCCGGCGCATTCCGAGAACCGACATCCACACGCGCCGCATCTGCGCGCAGCCGATTCGGATTTGCGAACCACCTTACTCCGGCGGATGCCAGACCATGTAGACGTCGGCGCGGGCGTAGTGCGAACCGGGACGCGGCGCCGGGTAATGACGGAAGCCGACGCTCTCGTACAACTTCAACGCCGGCGTCAGCTTGGTGTTGCATTCCAGGAACAGTTCGCGGCCGCCCATCGCCCGAAAGCGTTCCAGCGCGCCCAGTATCAGCAGGCGCCCGAGGCCGCCGCCGCGCAGGCCGCTGTCGACGGCCATCTTGGTGAGCTCGTAGACGCCATCGCCCTCGTGCTTGAGCGCGACCGTGCCCAGCGTGCGCTGCGCGCCGTCCACGGCGAACAGCACGCATCCGCCGTCGGCGAGCAAGTGGGTCTCGGGGTCTTCCAGCACCGTGCGGTCGATAGGTTCGACCACGAACCAGCGTTCCAGCCATTCGATATTGAGGCGGGCGAAATCGGCGCGCCATTGCGGCGCGAAATCGACGATGCGGATGTCCGCGGCGGGGGCGCGTTCGCTCATGCGGCCATCATAAAGCCGCCCCAGCCCAGCCGCGCGGGCGCGCCTATTGCTTGCCCTGTGCCTTGCGCGGCGCGGGGCCTTTGGCCTTGTCGGCGCCCTTGCCCTTGTCGGCGCCCTTGCCCTTGCCTGCCTCGCGCGCGACCTGCGACGGCTGCGCGCGCTTGCTCTTCACGCTGGGCCGGTTCGGGAAATCGCGGCGCAGTTCGGCATCGATCGCGATCGGCCGGCCCCAGCGGTCGTAGGTGGGCACGAAGCCGCGCTTGAGGCGGTGGAACTCGGGCGAGCCGGGCTTGATGCCCAGGCGCTGCGCGACCGCGCCCCAGCCTTCGCCGTGGCTGCGTTCCCATTCGTCGACCACGTAGCGGCAGGGACGGCCCAAGACCTGGGCCAGCGCGCAGGCGTAGTAGACGTCGCCCGCGGCCCAGCGGCGCGCGCCCAGCAGTTCAGACACCAGTTCGCGCGGCGCGCCGTAGTTGCGCACCATCTCGTCGACGAAGGGCTCGCGGTAGCGCGCGCCGTAGCGGTTCACGTCGCCCAGCCAGGTGTCGACCCAGGCGTCGCCGCTGCGCGGATCCCAGCCGAAGGCGTAGTCCTGCGCCCAGCTCTGGCCGATCCCGAGCATCGCCGCGATCGAGGCCAGCAGCGCCAGCAGGCGCACCCGCAGGCGCCGACGCGGCGGCTTGGGCGACGGTGCGACGCCGCGGTCCATGCTCAACGCGAAATCACGAACTTGCCGAAGGCCACGCCCAGGTCCCAGCCCTGGCCCTTGCCGGCCAGGGCCAGCGAGACTTCGCCCTTGGTCATGACCTGGGCCTTGCTGGACTTGACCGCGCCGGCATGGGCCTCGGCGGTGGCGTAGGTGCCCAGGATCTCGGAAATGTCGTGCACGCCGGAGAATTCGCCGACGCCGTTCTCGATCTTGGACTTGCCCACGGTCAGGCCGCCGCCCTTGGCGCTGATCTTGACCGCCATGCTCTGGCCGTTGCCGCAGGTGACCGTGCCGCTGCCCGAGGAGGTCTTGTAGAACACCGACCAGCCCGCGAGGTTGAAGCGCAGCTTGCAGTCGACGTGGCCGGCGGCCTGCGCCGCGGGGGCCCAGGCGGAACCCAGGCCGGCGACGGCCAGACTGGCGCACAGCAATAGCGATTTCATGGCGGGACGACTCCTTGCGGGCAGGGCCGCAGGCTAGCACCGAACGCGGTGCGCGACAGCAGGGCGGACGACGGCACCGCGCCATGCGGTGCCGTCGGGGCGGCGCTTAGTCGTCGTAGCGCCGGCGGTCGTAGCGGCTGTCGTAGCGGTTGTCGTAGTAGCGACCGTTGTAATACCGGTTGTCGTAGCGATTGTCGTAACGACGATCGTGGCGACGGTCGTAGCGGGCGTCGTAGTACTCGGTGCGGCACTTGCCGTACTGGTTGCAGTTGCCGGTGCTATAGCCCGGACGGTTGTACTGATTGCGATAGCCGTAGGCGTTGCCGTACGGCGGCTGCGCGTAGCCGTGGCGCGGCACGTTGCGGTAGTAGGTCGGACGACCGTAGCGATCGCGCACCACGATCAGGCGATCGTCGTAGCCGTAGTTGCCGTAGCGGTAGTACGGGGTGTTGCCGCGGATGATCACATCGGCCACGTTGACGATCACGCGGGCGAGGTCGTCGCTCTGCGCCATTGCCGGGGCCGGCGCCATCGCGACCACGCCGAAACCGGCGGCCACGACCACCGGGGCGAGCCATCGGGACAGTGCGGTCATGTCGTTCTCCTCAAGCCTGCACCATTGCAGGCATGCGGCGACGATGCGACCGCGACGGTGAACGATTTCGTAATTTCGCCGGCTTGGCGCGGAACCGCTCAGCCGGCGTTGGGCTGGCGTCGTCGCCCGTTCAGGCGACGGCCGCGCGCGCCAGTTCGCGCACCGCATCCGGCAGCGCGGCGGCGCCGTCGACGCGGCGCAGGCGCGGCGCATCGGCGGCGACCTCGGCCTCGTTCTCGTGCGCCCAGGTCACGTGGTAGGGCATGTGGATGCCCCAGCCGCCCAACTCCAGCACCGGCGCGATGTCCGAGCGCAGGGAGTTGCCGATCATCACGAACTGCCCGGCGCTCAGGCCGAACTCGTCGAACAGGCGCGCATAGGTGGCGGTGTCCTTCTCGCTGACGATCTCGATGCGACGGAACAAGTCGGCCAGGCCGCACTGGCGCACCTTGGCTTCCTGGTGGAACAGGTCGCCCTTGGTGATCAGGACCACGTCGTATTCGCCGGCGATCGCGCGCACCGCCTCGGGGATGCCCGGCAGCAGCTCGACCGGGTGCCGCAGCAGGTCCTTGCCCAGGCCGACGATGCGGTGCAGGTCGGCGGCGCTGATGCGCTCGCCGGTGATCTCGACCGCGGCCTCGATCATCGACAGCACCATGCCCTTCACGCCGTAGCCGAACAGCGCGATGTTGCGCTTCTCGACTTCGTACAAGTGCTGATGCACGCCGGCATCGTGCAGGTCGACATAGGCGCCGACGATGCGCTCGAAATCGAGCTGGGCCTGGTCGAAATAATCCTGGCTGCGCCAGAGCGTGTCGTCGGCGTCGAAGCCGACCAGCCGGATGGCGGCCGCGTGCGTGCGATTCATGCGCGCATTATGCCGCGCGCGCGGCCCGGCGAAAAACCGGGCCTGCAAACAGGAAGGGCGGCCCTAGCCGCCCTTCCTCCGCAGGGGAGTCCACACCCCTCGGGTTTTACCGAGCTACGTCGGCGCGGATCAACCGCCGTGCTTGGCCGGCTTGCTGCTCTGCGCCTTGGCCACATAGGCCTTGTACTCGTCGGCGGTCAGCGAGCCGTCGGCGTTGCTGTCGGCCTTGTCGAAGACCTGGCCCAGGGCCGGCACGCTCGAGGCCTCGGTCTTGCTCAGGTTGCCGTCCTTGTCGACGTCGACATCGCTCCAGCTCTTCTTCTGCGGCGCGGCGGCGGTCGCCGCCGGCTCGCTGGTCTGGGCGGCGGTCGCATCGGTCGCGGCGGCGGCCGCGGCGTCGGTGGTCTGCGCCTGCTCGGCCGGCGGAGCCTGCTCGGCCTGCTGCGCGAACGCGAGCGGAGCCGACAGGCTGGCGACGAGGGCGAAAGCACCGATCAGCGACTTGCGGGACAGGGTATTCATGCGATCTCTCCTGGAGGTGATGTGTTGCGCGGATGTCTGAAAGCTTGGGGGTCACCGCACGACTGCACCTTGCCGGCGCGCGTCTGAACCGATCTCGCGCGCGAAGCGTTAAAGCTACGTTCGCTTAACCACATCGCTTAGGAATGACGTTAGGCGAGTCCGTCGAAACGCGTCAAAACGTGACCTAAGGCGGCATTGCGCCGGGTCGCGCTGTGCCTGGATTGGCTGAACGCAACACAACCTTTACGAAATCGCGCGTGCTCCGGTCATGCGCGCATGCGTTCGCGGGCGACGCGCTCAGGCGCGCACGCGCATCGGCGTCGAACCGATCGCGGATTCGACGTGATCCGGGGCACCGCGAGTTCGCCTAGGCGGGTTGGAAGCTCACCGCGTGTGCGAGCGTCGGTGCGAACGCGCTCAAGCAACGCTGCGCCAGCTCATCCAAGGCGGCGCGCTGCGGCTTGGCCAGCGACGCGAACGGGACGATCGCGATCGTCGCGGTGTCCTTGGTGCGCTCCAGGCTCCAGGTGCCGGCGACGAAGCCGTCGATCAGCACGGTGGCGCGCACGATCCCATTGCGGGTGAACACCGACCACTTGCGCCGCTCGTCGAAGATGCGGCTGCGGTCGGCGTGGGCGAGCAGAAGATTGTCGAAATCGGCGAGCAGGCGCGGCGGCGCCGGCGAATCCGGATCGGGCGCTGGCGCGTCGAGCGGATCGAACAAGGTCGTGCCGGCCGCGTCGCGATACGTGCGCAAGCGCGGACGCAGGCGCTCGACGATCGCGCGCACGCCCTGCAGGCCCGACCAGGCGGCGATGTCCTGCACCGTCGCCGGGCCGAACGCGGCCAGATAGCGCAGCACGATCGCGTCGCTGGCGTCGTCCGCGCTCAAGGGCTGGCCCAGCCAGTCCGCCGCCGGCGCGAAGCCGGCCGCGCGATGCGAGTCCCAGACCCCGGCCGGCGGCACGTGCACCAGCGGCTCGACGCCGCGCACCCAGCGCGCCATCGCCGCGGCGTCGCGTTGCGGCCACTGCGGCTGCAACGCCGCGCCCAGGTCGGTGGCGTTCAAGCACTGGCGCGCCAGCAGCACCAGCCCGGCCGCGCCCAGCGCGTCCAGATCCATGCCCTGCACCGCGCGGCCCTGATCGCTTTGCAGGAACAGGCGCCGCAGCATCGGCTGCAGGGTCGCGCGCCAGTCCAGGTAGTCGCGTGCGCTGACCAGATGCAGGGTGCCGCGCATCATGGTCGCGCGCACCACCTGACGCGCCTGCATCAGTTCGGTCAGTTGCTGGGGGCGGAACTCGGACAAGCGCGACCACAAACCCAGATACGGCGGGTTCGGCGCCTGCGCCTGCAGACCGCCCAGGCGCTCGATCATCGCCAGCGGCGATGCCGACGACGGCTGCAGCAGCGACTGCCGCTGCAGCAAGGCGCGATTGAGCGCGCGCGTATCCAGCGTGTCGCCGGCCGGGCCGCGCGCGGCGGCGGATTTGCTTGCGGGCATGGTCGCGGTTTGAGGGGACTGGTGCGAACGATAGCCGGATCGGCGGCGATGCGTCGCGCTCGCTCTCATCGTGTCTGCGCCGAACCGGCGCGCGCGGACCTGCGGTATCAGCCGTCCTTCGGGCACTTCGGCGGCCAGGCTTCGTCGCCCTTGCCGCGCAACAGGAACAACTCGCCCGACCGCTCGCCCTTGGTGTCGCGCGCGAACAGCATCGAATGCCCGCTAGGCGACAGCAGCGCGCCGATCTCGCTGCCGTTGACGTTGATCTGGGGACCCAGCTTGGCGCGCGGCGCCCACCGGCCGTGCTTGCGATGACTTTCGTAGAGGCCGTCGCCGGCCATGAACACGATGCGCTGGCCGCCCGGCGCGATCAGCGGTTCGTACTCGTCCTCGGCGGTGTTGAGTTGGGGGCCGAGGTTTTCGACCTTCCAGGCGCCCTGCGCGTCCTGGCGCGCGCGCCACAGGTCGGTCTTGCCGTAACCGCCGGGGCGGTTGGTGGAACCGAAGTACAGCCAGCCATCCGCGGCGGGACGCGGGAACCATTCGGCGCCGGGCGAATTTACCGGCTCGGGCAGCCGCTGGGGTGGGCCCCACTGCCCGCTGGCGTCGCGATCCACCCGCCAGATATCCAGGTCCTTGCGCGGCACGCCGTCGACCGAGCGCGAGGAAATGAAGTACAGGCTGCGTCCGTCGGGCGTGAACCAGGGATCGGCCTCGACGCCGTCGCCCGCGAATGGCGGCGATGCGGGTTCCGACCAGCCGTCGGCGCCGCAATGGCTGGTGTAGAGGCGCCAGCCGCTGAAATCGGGGCGGCTGCGCACGAAGTACAGATCGCCGTTGCGCGGGTCGAAGGCCGGATGCGATTCGAATTGCGCGCTGGAGATGCGCGCCGGCTGCCACGGCAGCACCTCGGCGGCGTGGGCGGAGGCCGCGAGCATCCAGCCCCACAACAGACACCAGGCCGCGGTGCGGCCGCCCACGCTTGCGCTCATGCCTCGTCCTCTGCGCTGACGCCGACTTGCGGCTCGCCCTCCTCGTCGATGGCGACGGAGACGACGATGGGACGGCAGCACACTTGGCAGTCCTCGATGTAAGTCTGATCGCCCGCGGAGACGTCCAGCAATAGGCCGATGGTCTCCCCGCAATACGGGCAGCTCACGTCGATGAAGGGCTGCATGGACATGGTCAAACGCCGGGGCGGCGGACCCGTCCGGTCCGCAGGCCCAGAACGCTGCGCGCGAACACCCGCGCCGCGCGGCGGCTTGCGCCCTCGCTCGTCGCGGCCGCGCTCATATCGACGTGTTCGCCTGCGCAGTCGGCAGGGTCTGGTCCGCCGCCGGCACCAGCAGCACTTCCACCGGCTCGCCGGGGTTGTGGCTGCGGATGCGGAACTCGCCGGCATCCAGCTTGAGGATATCGGTCGGATAGACCTGGCCTTCCTCGATGATGGTCAGCTGACCGCCATCGAACTTCCATTGCGCCTGCAGCGGGGTGCCGCCCGGGCCGTCGATCACCAGATGGCCGTCGGCGAGGAAGGCGTAGGTGGTGCCCTTCTCGACCGTGGCCGACTCCTTGACCTCCCAGACCTTGCCGGCGAACTGCGACGGCGTAGCCGCGTTCGCGACGGGCGGCGTCGCTTCGGCGACCGGCGCGGCGGTCTCGGCGGCGGCCGGCGTGGCCGCCGGTGCGGCCGCTTCCGGCGGTGCCGCCGGCTTGCAGGCGGCCAAGCTCAGCGCGACGAGGGCGGCGAGTACGTAAGCGGAACCGGGATGACGACGCATGCGGAGCTCCATGAATGCGGTGACGAACGAAGCGCACATTAGCACCGCGACGTTAACGCCAAGCGCAGGCGCGCCGCCCTCACGTCGCGGTAACCCGGCCGCGCCCAAGCTCGCCGCGACGGCCGGGCGACGACGCTGCGGCTTGCGCGCCCCAGGCCGCCATCCACGCGATGCGCATCGCGATCGAACGTATCGCAACGCTCTCCAGGACGAAGCTTCGTCAGGAGGAAGCATGAAGATCCGACATGTATTCAGCACGCCCGATCTAGCCAGCGCCCAGGCCGCGATGAACGCCGCCCTGGAAGCCGGTGTGCACGACGACGACATCCTGTTGATCGCGCGCTCGGACATCGAGCTCGCGTCGATCCCCAACGAACGCAAGGAAGCCGACACCGACCTGATGCCGGCCGCGTTGCGCGGCGCCGGTATCGGCGGCGCGGCAGGATTGGCGGCGGGCCTGGCGGTGGTCGCGGCCACGCCGATCGCGCTGACCCTGGCCGGCGCCGCGGCGGCGACCATGGCCGGTGCGATGGTCGGCTGCTGGGCCTCGGCGCTGGTGGGCTCGTCCCTGCCCGATCCGATCCGGCGCAAGTTCCACGACGAGATCGAGGCCGGCCGCATCCTGGTGGTGGTCGACGGCAGCAAGGAACTGCTGACCGCAGCCGAGCCGCGCATCGTCGCCCAGAGCGGCGCGACGCCGCTGCCGTTCGAGGCGCACAAGGCCGCGCTGGCCTGAGGCTAGCGAACCGCGCCGCCGCTTCGCGCTCGCGTCAGCGCTTCTTGCCCGCGCGCTTGGGCTTGGGCGCGAGCGCGGCGCGGTAGTTCTCGTGCAGGGCCTGGACCTTGGCGATGTAGGCCTGGGTCTCGCGGTAGGGCGGTACGCCGCCGTAGCGCGCGACCACGCCGATGCCGGCGTTGTAGGCGGCCGCGACCAGGGTCAGGTCGCCCTTGTAGCGACGGATCAGTTGCTTGAGGTGGCGCGCGCCGCCGTTGATCGAGTCCTCGGCCGAGAACGGATCGACCACGCCGTATTCCCTCGCCGTGGCCGGCATCAGCTGCATCACGCCCTGCGCGCCCTTGGGCGAGACCGCGGCGGCGTTGAAGCCGCTTTCGGCATGGGCGATCGCACGCAACCAGGCGTCGTCGACGCCGGTGGCCTTGGCGGCGGAACGGAACTGCGCCGCGTACTTGTCCAACTGCGGCTTGCCGACCAGGCCCAAGCCGACGTGCGCGGGTTCGCCCGGCGGCGTTTCCACCATGAACGACAGCACCTTGGTCGAGCCGGGCAGATTGCGCGTGCTGTAGACGGTCTGGCCGTCCTGCTGGCGTTCGTAGAGGGTGCCGTTGATGACGCCCATCGAGCCCCACAGGTTGGGCACCTTGGCGACGTTGTCGTCGAACTCGCGCGCCTCGCAGCGCGAGCCCGGCTCGGGCGCGGTCGCCAGGCTGACCGAGCCGTCGCGGCCGACGCAGCGGTAGACCTTGCGTGCGTGCGCGCTGCCGGCCGCCCCCAAGGCGAGCACGGCGCTCAGCACGATCGCCAGCGGCAGGGGCGGACGCCTGTTAATGAGCGGCCGCCGGTTCGCCGGACTGCAGCGCGACCACGCGCACGTCCACGCGCTTGCAGTCCTTGTCCTGGCAGATGCCGTTGATCCAGGCCTCGCCGTTGCCGAACATCACGCCCTTGCCGCTGACGGCCAGCTCGGCGTACTTCTGCTCGGTCACGACCTTGGCGATCGCCGGCGTCACGATGCGGTCGTAGGCGGCGACGAAGGCGGCCGCGTCCTGGATCTTGGTCGGCTTGCCGGCAACGGTCGCGTTGAACGGATAGTCGGCCATCCGGGCCACCGCCGCGGCGTCGTGCGCGGCGACCGCTTTCTGGAAGGCGAGGATCGCCGGCTCGTACAGCGCCGGATCGCCCAGCACTTCCTCGATCGACTGGTTGACCTGGGCCCGGCCCGCGTCGTTCGTGGGCGGCGTAGGCGCGGGATCGGCGGCAGGCGCTTCCGGACTTGCGACCGCGGGCGGAACGGCGGGCGGGTCCACCACGGGCGCGGCAGGCGCGGCGGGCGCGTCGGGCGCGGCAGGCGCCGGAAGCTCGCTGGGCGGCACGGGCTTGCAGGCGGCCAGCAGTGCGACAGTGGCGGCGGTCAGGATCAGCGCTCTCATCGGGTCGATCTCCTTGAGGATCGGCGGCCAGCGGCGGCCGAGGCGTGCGGATAGTAGCGCCGTAGCCGTGATTCCCGGCCTAACGGGCGCCCAACCGGTGGCGGCGGTCGCGATACGGCGCGCCCGCGCTGGATTCGCGGGCGCCCACTCGGGCACTCTGGCCCTCACGCTCCCGCCCGGTGATGCCTTGGAACCGTCCTCGTCCGATCGCACCGGCGCGCGCTCCGCCGACACCGCCCCCGCGACCCTGCGCGCGGTCAGCCGCTGGCAGCTGCTGGGCCTGTCGATCAACGACGTGGTCGGCAGCGGCATCTACCTGCTACCCGCGACCGCGGCCGCCTTGCTGGGCCCGTCCAGTTTGTGGGCGGTGCTGCTGGCCGGCTTCGCGGTCGCCCTGCTGGTGCTGTGCTACGCCCAGGCCGCGAGCTATTTCGACCAGCCCGGCGGCGGCTATCTGTATGCGCGCGAGGCCTTCGGTTCGTTCATCGGCTTCGAGGTCGGCTGGATGCTGCTGCTCACGCGCATCGCCACCGCCGCCGCGCTCAGCAACGGCCTGGCCGAGGCGGTCGCGCACTTCTGGCCGGGCGCGGCCAGCGGCGCGGGACGCATCGCGGTGGTGGTGGGCTCGCTGGCGTTGCTGGTCGCGATCAACCTGGTCGGCGTGCGCGCGGCCGCGCGCGCCGGCGTGCTGCTGGCGGTCGCCAAGCTGCTGCCGTTGTTCCTGTTCGTGCTGCTCGGCGCCAGCCACTTCGATGCCACGGTGGCCGACAGCGCCGGCGCCCTGCCCGGCGACGCGATTCCGCTGCGCAACCTGGGCGAGGCGGCCTTGCTGCTGCTGTTCGCCTACGCCGGTTTCGAGAACCTGCCGGCCGCGGCGGGCGAATACCGCAATCCGCGTCGCGATGTGCCCTTCGCGCTGCTGACCATGATCGCCTCGGTCACCGCGATCTATTTCGCGGTGCAATGGGTGGCGCTGGGCACCTTGCCCGGCCTGGCCGAATCGAAGGCGCCGCTGGCCGAGGCCGCCGCGCGTTTCGGCGGCTGGTGGTTGGCGCTGATCCTGACCGTGGGCGCCAGCGTCTCGATCCTGGGCACCAACAACAACACGGTGATGATGGCGCCGCGCTATCTGCTGGCGCTGGCCGCCGACGGCTACGGGCCGCGCGCGCTGGCGACGATCCATCCGCGCTTCCGTACGCCCGCGGTGGCGATCCTCAGCATCGGCGCGATCTCGCTGGCGCTGGCGCTGTCGGGTTCGTTCGTGCAGTTGGCCTTGTTGTCGGTGGTTTCGCGCCTGTGCACCTATCTGGGCACCGCGGTGTCGGTGCTGGTGTTGCGGCGCCGCCACGGCGACCGCCCCGAAGCGCTGCAACTGCCGGGCGGGCCGCTGATCCCGATCTTGGCGACCTTGCTGTCGTTGGGCCTGCTGGCCAGCGCCAGCCTGAAGAATCTGGTCGCCGCGGCGATCGCGCTGGCGGTCGGCGCCGTCGTTTATCTGCTGCGCCGCAAGCCCGACATCGCGCCCACCGCTTAAGCCGGACGCGGCCGCTGCCTGGGGAGCCCAGGCGGCGGGCGCGGCACAACGCAAGCATCCGAAATCCGTCTTATCGGGGCAGACGCACCTCAAACGTGCGCGATCCGTAGGGATTTCTCCCGATTGACCCTCCTTCTCGGCGCCCGGCACTGTCGGGGCAGGGTGCGACCGCGCCCTCGCCTGCCGCCGTCCGGCCACGCCAATGCCGGGCAGCATCCGATTCCGCTCAAGGGAGAGCCCCATGCGATCGCAGCATCCGAAACTCCGCCACGCCGCACTCGCCGTCGCCTTGTCCGCCGCCTGTCTGTCCGCGCCGGCCTGGTCGGCCGAACGCGTGAATCTCGGCACGCTGGGGCTCAACGGCCCCGTCGACGGCTTCATCGTGCGCTATCGCCCGGGCAGCGCCAGCCGCAGCGATGCCGGCGTATTGCAGCGCAGCCTCAACAACGCCGCGACCGTGTTCGGGCGCGCCAAGCCGCTGAGTCTGCAGCGCGAACGCACCCTGGGCATCGGCGCCGAACTGGTGCGCGCCAGCACCCTGCTCGACAGCGTCGAGGCCGCGACGGTGATGCGCCAGATCGCGACCAATCCGGACGTGGAATACATCGAACCCAACATCCGCCTGTACGCGGTGGCGACCCCGAACGATCCGCAGTTCTCCACTCAGTACGGCTTCGGCACCGGCGCCGGCGGCAGCAATGCCACCACCGCCTGGGACAGCGGCCACCTCGGCCAGGGCAAGATCGTGGCGGTGGTCGACACCGGCATCACCTCGCACCCGGACCTCAACGCCAACGTGATCGCGGGCGGCTACGACTTCATCAGCAGCGCCAGCACCGCCGGCGACGGCAACGGCCGCGACGCCGATCCCTCCGATCCGGGCGACTACACCACCTTCCTGCAGTGCGGTATCGCCAATCCGCTGCCGACCAACTCCAGCTGGCACGGCACCCACGTCGCCGGTACGGTCGCGGCGGTGACCAACAACGCCACCGGCGTCGCCGGCATGGCCTATCAAGCCAAGATCCTGCCGGTGCGCGTGCTCGGCCGTTGCGGCGGCACCATCGCCGACATCATCGACGGCATCGTCTGGTCCTCGGGCGGCACGGTCGCGGGCGCGCCCGCGGTGGGCGCCAACAAGGCCGACGTGATCAACATGAGCCTGGGCGGCAGCGGCGCCTGCAGCGCGGCGATGCAGTCGGCCATCGACGGCGCGGTCTCGCGCGGCACCACCGTGGTCGTGGCCGCCGGCAACAGCAACGCCGACGTCTCCGGCGCCACCCCGGCCAGCTGCAACAACACGGTCGTGGTCGGCGCCACCGATTCGGCCGGCGCCAAGGCCAGCTTCTCCAGCTACGGCACCGGCGTGGACGTGTCCGGCCCGGGCGTGGACATCCTGTCCACGATCAACCTCGGCACCAAGGGCCCGACCACCGCCGGCTATGCCTCCTACAGCGGCACCTCGATGGCGGCGCCGCACGTGGCCGGCCTGGTCGCGATGATGCTGTCCAAGCCCGGCACCGATCCCACCCCGGCCCAGGTCGAGGCCTTGCTGAAGGCCAACACCAAACCCTTCGGCGCCACCCCGGCGCAAGCGATCGGCACCGGCATCATCGACGCCAAGAAGACCCTGGACGCGACGCCGTAACGGCAGCGCCGCATGAACGAAGAACCCCGGCGCGAGCCGGGGTTTTTCGTTGCGGCTGCGTGCTCAGGGCGCGCCGCCGCAGGTGGCGTTGGCGCAGACGTTGCGCTGCTCCAGCGCGCGGTCCATACCCCGCTTGTCGGCGCGTTCGCGATCGGCCCGGCGTTGGGCGACGGTCCTGCACACGCGCTCGACGCGGTTGCTGCCCATCGACTTCACCCGTTCGCAGACCACGCGCTCCTCGGCCGACTGCTTGGGCGCGGCTTCGATCCAGGCCAGGTCGTCGCTGACCTGGACACGCTGGCTCTCGTCCAACTGTTCGTAGCTGCGTCCTTGCAGCAACTGGAACAGCGCGTCCTGGCGCTTTACGACTTCGCGCCGCAGATCCGCCGGAAGGCGGCCGTAGGCGCCGCTGCCGGCGTCGATGTCGCTGCGGATCTGGCGTTGCTGCACCAGCACCGTGGCGGCGTCGAACGACTTCGCCTCCTGGGCGACGGCGATAGGTGCGGCGCACAAGGCCGCGATCAGAATCAAACTCAAACGAAATGCGCGCATGGTTCCCTTGCCTGCAAAGAGGCCGGACGACCGGTCGCGCCCGTCTCGTGTCTGTGCGGGCGCGCGCGTCCCCGGTCGCCCGCGCCGGCACGCGTGTGCGTACCGGCACGCTCGATGCTAAGTGAGCGTGCCAGCGAGCAGAGGCCACGCAGCGATTCCGCCAAATTCGGACAAGTCGTTCAAGCCGGGCAGTCCGCGACCGCCGCGCCGGCGCGCGCCTGCGCCGACATCAGCCACAGCGACAGGGCGATCGCGACCGCGACGATCGCCGCCGCCGCGTAGCCCAGGGCGCCCACGCCGATCGCCTCGATCACGCGGCCGCCGACCAACGCGCCCACGCCGATGCCCAGGTTGGCGCCGGAGATGTTCAGCGAGGCCGCGAACGCCGACGCGCCCGGCGCGGCCTTCATCACCCGCACGTGGCTGACGATGAACAAGGCGGCCTGGGTCACGCCCCAGACCGTCAGCGCCAGGGTCAGTCCCCAGGCCGAACCGATCGCCGGCACCACCGCCAGCAGGCCCAGCGCCATCGGCGCGCTGAACAGCAAGGACGCGCCGATCGGATTGCGATCGACCAGGCGCCCGCCGATGCTGTTGCCAATCAAGCCGACCGCGCCGAAGGCCATCAGGGTCCAGCCGATCCAGCTGCCGTCGAAACCGGCCAGGCGTTCCAGCAGATCGGCCAGATAGGTGTAGGCGGTGAACATGCCCGTGAACAGCAGGGTCGACAGCAATACGTGGCCGATCAGCAGCGGATCGCGCAGCACCCGGAACTGTTCGGCCAGGGGCGCGTGCGCGCGTTCAAGACGGGTCGACGGCAGGAAGAAATACAACAGCGCCGCCTTGCCGAACGCGACCGCCGCCAACGCGCCGAAGGCCACGCGCCAACCGTAGGCGTCGGACACCAAGGTGCCGATGGGAACGCCGAGCACGGTGGCGCAGATCACGCCGAAGGAAATGATCGAGATCGCGCGGCCGGCGCGTTCCTGTCCGACCAGATCCACCGCGGTCTCGCTGGCCAGCGCCCAGAACACCGGCACGCCCAGCGCCGGGATCAGGCGCGCGAGCGCCATCACGCCGATGTTCGGCGCCAGCGCCGCGGCCAGATTGGACAGACCGAACAGCACCAGCACGATCACGAACAAGCGCTTGCGCTCGAAGCGCGAGAAGTAGGCGGTCAGGAACGGGCCGCTGGCGGCCACCGCGAACGCGAACAAGGTCACCAGCAGACCGGCCTGGGGAATGCTGACGCCCAGATCGCGCGCCAGCGGCGGCAACAGGCCGACCAGGATGAACTCGGTGGTCAGCACGGTGAAACCCGCGGCCGACAGCAGCATGATGGGCAAGAGCAGCACGTGGGGCTCCGTAGCTTGCGAATAGGGCGCGGCCGCGAGCGCCGCCGACGAAGACGGGCTACGCGACGATGGCGGGGGTGGTGGCGGATTGCGCTGCGATCCGCGCTGCGCGGCTTTGCAATCTAGACGGCGCGCATGCATCGATAAACGCGAACGGCGCCGCGTCTGCGTTCCAGCAACGGATCAATCCGCGCAAGCCCGCGCCGCGCATGGCTTTGGCGGGAATTCGATGTTGTGGGAATCACTATCCCAATTCGCGCCGCGTCATTCGACACAGCGCGCGGGCCACGGCTGCGACAGCGACCGTACGAACGCGAGCTTGCGGTACAGGGCGATGATGCGGTTCGCCTTCGGCTCACCGCATCCTACGGTGTCGCCTCAGACCGAGGCGGCGATCTGGTCGCGCAGCCAGCGATGGGCGGGATCGCGATGCGAGCGCTCGTGCCAGAGCATGGACAATTCGAAGCCCGGCAGTTCCAAGGGCGGCTCGACCACGCGCAGCGCGGGCGCGTCGCGCACCAGCCGCTCGGGCAGCAGCGCGACCAGGTCGGTGCTGGCCACGACCGATGTCACGAACAGGAAGTGCGGCACCGACAGCACGACCCGGCGCGACAGGCCCAGCGGTGCCAGCGCTTCGTCGGTGACGCCGTGGAAGCCGCCGCCGTCCGGCGACACGATCACGTGCTCGAGCGCGCAGAACTGCGCCAGGGTCGGGCGTCGCTTCAAACGCGGATGACCGGCGCGCCCCACCAGCACGTAGCGCTCGCTGAACAAGGCGCGTCGACGCAAGCCCTCGGGCGCGCCCTGGGTGGTGTGCAGGGCCAGATCGATCTCGCCCTGTTCGGCCTGCCTGGCCACGCGCGCGGGCTGCATCTGCAGCACCGCCAGACGACAGGCCGGCGCCAGCGCGCGCAGGCCGGCCAGGGCCGGCAGCAGCACCGCCGATTCGCCGTAGTCGGCTGAGGCGACGCGCCAGGTCTGCTGCGCCTGCGCCGGATCGAAGGGGCCTTGCGGCGACACCGCGCGTTCGACCGCCTCCAGCGCCTGCCGCAACGGTTCGCGCAAGGCTTCGGCGCGCGCGGTCGGGCGCATGCCGCGCGGTCCCGGCAACAGCAACGGGTCGCCGAACAGGTCGCGCAGCTTGGCCAGATGCACGCTGACCGAGGGCTGCGAGAAATTCAGACGTTGCGCCGCGCGGGTCACATTGTGCTCGGCCAGCAGGGCGTCCAGGGTGACCAGCAGGTTGAGGTCCAGCCGCCGGAGATTATCCATTGCTATACCTGGAATATTGAGAATTCATTTCCAATATACCTGGACGGGTTCTAGCCTGCGCGCACCCTCTCTCCGAGCCTTCGCATGAACGTCCTGCTCGTCTACGCCCATCCCGAGCCTCGATCCTTGAACGGCGCGCTCAGGGACTACACCGTCGAACGCCTGCGCGCGGCCGGTCACGAGGTCCAGGTCTCGGACCTGTACGCGATGGACTGGAAAGCCGTGTTGGACGGCGACGATCACCTGGACCGCCCCGCCGACGCGCCCTTCCATCCGGTGCTGGACTCCAAGCGCGCCTACGACAGTGGCCGCCAGAGCCCCGACATCACCGCCGAGCAGGACAAGCTGCGTTGGGCCGACGCGGTGATCCTGCAGTTCCCGCTGTGGTGGTTCACGATGCCGGCGATCCTCAAAGGCTGGGTCGATCGCGTCTATGCCTACGGCTTCGGTTACGGCGTGGGCGAGCACTCCGATGCGCGTTGGGGCGACCGCTACGGCGAAGGCACCCTGGCGGGCAAGCGCGCGATGCTGGTCGTCACCACCGGCGGCTGGGAGTCCCACTACGGCCCGCGCGGCGTCAACGGCCCGATCGACGACCTGCTGTTTCCGATCCAGCACGGCGTGCTGCACTACCCGGGCTTCGAGGTGCTGCCGCCCTACGTGGTCTACCGCACCAGCCGCATGGACGAGGAGCGCTACGCGGCCGTGCGCGACGGCTTAGGCGAACGCCTGGACGCGCTGTGGACGACCGCGCCGATTCGGTTCCGTCGCCAGAACGGCGGCGAGTACGAAATACCCGCGCTGACCCTGAAGCCGGAAGTCGCACCCGATCGGGTCGGATTCGGCGCGCATATCGAGTAAGCGAATCTTTAGACGATGCGCGCTCTCAGTTGCTGTCTCCCCCTTTGAAAAAGGGGGATTAAGGGGGATTTGCTGTTGCCCCACCCACCGGCATCACCATCAACCGCCGCTGCAGATCGAGTAGACCAATCTTTAGGCGGTGCGCGCCCGCAGTCGCTGTCTCCCCCTTTGAAAAAGGGGGATTAAGGGGGATTTGCTGTTGCCCCACCCACCGGCATCGCCATCAACCGCCGCTGCAGATCGAGTAGACGAATCTTTAGGCAGTCCGCGCCCGCAGTCGCTGTCTCCCCCTTTGAAAAAGGGGGATTAAGGGGGATTTGCTGTTGCCCACCCACCGGCATCGCCATCAACCGCCGCTGCAGATCGAGTAGACGAATCTTTAGGCGGTGCGCGCCCTCAGTTGCTGTCTCCCCCTTTGAAAAAGGGGGATCAAGGGGGATTTGCTGTTGCCCCACCAGCCGGCATCGCCATCAACTGCCGCTGCAGATCGAACAGGATCTCGTCGTCGCCTTCCAGCCAGCCCTCGCTGTCCTGGCCGCGATAGTGGCGATGAAAGGCGCGCTGCGCCGCGGCGGGATCGCGCAGGTCGTAACCGATGGTGCGCAGCGCGGCCCAGCGGTCGAAACCCGCGGGCGCGGCGGTACGCTCGGCGCGCGGCCACAGGCCGAAGCCGGCCTCGGCCAGGCGCGACCAGGGGAACAGCGCGCTGGGATCGTGCTTGCGCGTGGGCGCGATATCGCCGTGGCCGACGATCAGTTGCGGCGGGATCGACAGGCGCTGGGTGATGTCGCGTAGCAAACGCAACAAGGTCTGAATCTGGGCCTCGGCGAAGGGCACGCTGCCGTCGTTGTCCAGTTCGATGCCGATCGAGGCCGAGTTGAGGTCCTCGATGCCGCCCCAGTTGGCGGCGCCGGCATGCCAGGCGCGGTCCTGTTCCGAGACCAGTTGGTACAGGCGTCCATCGGCGCCGATCAGGTAGTGCGCGCTGACCCGGCGCTCGGGATCGCCCGCGCTGAGCACGCGCAGGGCGCCCTCGGCGCTGTCCATTTCGGTGTGGTGCAGCACAATCAGCTGGGCCCGGCGCGGGCTGTAGTTGGGCGAGCCGTGCCACTGTGCGAGCGGGTTGCGCGCGGGCGCGCTCGCGCAGGCGCCGAGCACGGCGATCAACAACGCCGCGATGCACAGACGCAGCGCGTTCACAGGCCGAACGCGTACGGCGTTTTCAGAGTCGAGCTCTTCGGAAACGAGCTTGCTGGAACCGGATTTATTGAAAGCGGCTACCGACTGCACCATCGCGCTCCGTTCGCATCGCAGCCGGATCGTCGCACGACGCCCGCTCGCAAGCGAACCAGCGTATCGCGATCACGACCATGGCGGCCTTCGGCGCCAGCCTGCTGCGGCCTACGGCCAGGACGCGGCGGGCCGCGGTGCCGGAGGCCGCCACCCTCGCCTATTCGATGGCCGACGCGGCCGCGGGGCGGCGGATCTGGCGGCGCAAGCCGATGCCGTACACCAGGTAATAGCCGACCAGGGTCGCCGCGATCGCCATCGTCAACGGGCTGGCCTGCGACGTCGGCATCCCACTGGAGAACGCGCCGCCGGCCCAACGCCAGGCCAGGCGCCCGATCAGCAGCAGCGACAGCGCGCCGCCGATCCAGGGGTTGGGCGTGTAGTACGCGGCCTTCATGCACGGCTCGACATGGGTATGGCGCAAGGCGAATACGCCGATCGCGGCGCCGATCAGGCTGCCCGCGAGCACGCCCGGCCACACGTGCGGCAACATGACCGCACCGAAGATCAGGGCCAGCATCGCCACGCCCAGGATCGTCAGGCGCACCAGCGCGCGCCGCGGCCGGTAGGCCTGGCGGCCGAACTGGCTGCGGATGCGGCGGTAGTAAATCCAGCCGATGCCCGCGGTGGCGAGTATCGGCGTCATGGCGGGCAGGCTCAGTTGCATGGTCGCGCTCCAGGGTTCAGGCGCACTTTGCGCCGGCCGCGCTGCGCAGGCTAGGTGCCGGAGGTAACTTTCCGCATTAGCCGGCCTTGACCTTGTGGCCGCCGAACTCGTTGCGCATCGCCGCCAGCAGCTTGTCGGCGAAGGAATCGCTTTCGCGCGAACGCAGGCGCTCCAGCAGCGAGGCGGTGATCACCGGCGCCGCCACGTCCAGGTCGATCGCCTCGGCCACGGTCCAGCGGCCCTCGCCGGAGTCCTCCACGTAGGGCGCGATGCCGTCCAGGGCCGGATTCCTGCCCAGCGCGTCCGCGCCCAGGTCCAGCAGCCAGGAGCGCACCACGCTGCCGTGGCGCCAGATCTGGGCGATCTGGTGCAGGTCCAGGTCGAAGCCGGGTTTGCGCTGCATGATCGCGAAACCCTCGGCATAGGCCTGCATCAGGCCGTACTCGATGCCGTTGTGGACCATCTTGGTGAAATGCCCGGCGCCGCTGGGCCCGACCCGGCCCCAACCGCGGTCCGGTGCCGGCGCCAGCGTCTCGAACAGCGGGCGCAGGTGTTCCACCGCGTCCTCGTCGCCGCCGATCATCAGGCTGTAACCCTCGGCCAGGCCCCAGATGCCGCCGCTGGTGCCGGAGTCCACGAAGTGCAGGCCGCGTTCGGCCAGCTCCGCCGCGCGCCGCATCGTGTCCTTGTAGTTCGAATTGCCGCCGTCGATCACGCTGTCGCCAGGGGCCAGCAGCGGCAGCAACTGGGCCAGGGTTTCGTCGACGATGCGGCCGGCCGGCACCATCAGCCACAGCACGCGCGGCGCCGGCAGGCCCGTCACCAGCTCCGCCAGCGAGGCCGCGCTGCCGATGCCGCGCGCCGCCGCCTGTTCGCGCGCCGTCGCGCCGGGGTCGTAGCCCGTAACGCGGTGCCCGCTACGCACCAGGCGCTCGGCCATGTTCGCGCCCATTCGGCCCAAGCCGACCATGCCCAGTTCCATCGCCCGCTCCCGCTGTAAGGTTGTGGCAGTGTATGGGGCCGGCCGGGCAGGCCCGCAACACGCTCCTCACGCAGCACTGCGTTGCACGGACGCTGCTGACAGGAACTGACACGCGCCCGGGCGATCATGGACCACAACCCAGCGAGGACCCGCTCATGCCCCTGCAAGGCAGTTGCCACTGCGGCAAGACCCGTTTCGAAGTGACCGAAGCCCCGACCGAAGTGACCCGTTGCACCTGTTCGATCTGCAGCAAGCGCGGCGGCCTTTGGGCTTACTACACCCCCGCCCAGTTCCGCCTGCTGACGCCGCTGGAAGACGTGGCCACCTACCGCTGGAACACCGGCATGGTCGCCCACCACTTCTGCGCCACCTGCGGCTGCACCACCTACGGCGAAAGCCCCAGCTGGGTCGATTTCAAGCCGGATTTCGACAACCCCAAGATCAGCATCAACGCGCGCCTGCTCGACGAGTTCGACCTGGACGCGGTGCCGGTGACGGTGATCGACGGCAAGAACCTGTGGTGAACGCGGCGGCGCGGCCCTAGAGGCCGTGCCCGCCCACCGGGTGGGTGGTGGTGCCGGCATCGAAGCCGGCGATCATCGGCATCGCGCGCGCGATCGCCGCGCGCACGGCCGGCAGCTTGAGCGAGGCGGCGTGGCTGTCCTGGCCGTCCCAGACCTCGGTGATCCAGATCGCGTCGGCATCGCCGGCGTCGTGGGCGACGATATAGCTCAGGCAGCCGGGCATGTCGTGCACGCCCTCGAGCAGGATCGCGACCAGTTCGTCGCGCTTGCCCGCATGGGCGGTCATCTTTCCGATCAATCCGTACATCGTCTGCGCTCCTGCGGGGCTCGCGCGCACCGGCGCGAAGGCGGCGCCGGTCGTGAGCACGAACTCGCGTCGCTTGCGGTCCATGGCGCGCATCTTAGCGCCGCCGCGGTCGATCGCGACCTCAGTCGGCCTTGACCATGCCCGCCGCGTCGGGATCGAAGCCCGGCGGGAACCGGGTAGTCGCGTCGTACTCCGCGCCCGACAGCCGACAACCGCCCAATGTCGCTTCACGCAGGTCGGCACCTTGCAGCCGCACGGGACCACCCAGCGCATCCAGTCCCATATCGGCATCGCGCAGGCACGCGGCGTACAGCCTCGCACCCTTGAGGTTCGCGCCTCTGAGATCGGCCCCTTCGAAATCGCAGCTCGACAGGTCGGTCTCTTGCAGCAGTGCCGCGTATAGGCTGGCACCGGTACAGTTGCGGCCGCGTAGCGTGGAAATGCCGCTGGCGAGCAAGCCGTCGAGGTCGGCGCCCTCCAGATCCGAGGATTCCGCGGACACGTAGCAGGCCATCAGGTGGCGGCCATCGTCATCGACGATGGTGACTCGACGCTTCGACATGACGCCTCCTACACAGCGCCCGATTATGATCCAGGCGCGCGGGTTCGCACGAGCGCGCGCTCTCCACCCGCCGAGGTGCCCATGCCCTGGACCCGCGACCGACTCGATGCCGAACTGGCCGCGCTGGAGACCCAGCTGCCGGCGGTGGAACACGATGTCGACCGCCACGACGTGCTCGCGCGTTTCGCGGTGTTGGCCAATCCCATACTCGAAGCCGCCGCCGCGGACGACTACGCGCATGCGCTGGACCGCATCCAGGCCATGCTGGCCGCGCGCGGGCTGGTGCTGGAGGACGACGGCGTCGCCGGCTAGGCCGCGCTGGCGTCGAACAGTTCGGGGCCGTAGGCGGTCAGGCGTTCCAGCACGCTGGCGCGGTCCGGGCATTCGAAGATGCGCACGCGGCGCTCGACGAAGGCCTGCGAGGCCTCCTGCATCAGGAACGGCAGGTCCTGGTCGTCGCCGACGATGTAGATCGACGGCTTGCCCAGGATCAGGGCCCAACCGGCCTCGTAGAGCACGCTGGACACGATCCTCTTCGGATAGAACAGGATGAAATGACGGCTCTCGCGCAGCGCCGCCATGTCCTTGCGCAGCGCGAGTTCCTCCGGATCGAAATCCTCCATCGTCGGCATCGTGGCGCCGGCGTAGAACACCGAGGTATAACCGCAACGCTGCTTGAGCACCTCGATCATCGCCAGCACGGTGGCGCGGTTGTCGGCGTACTCGGCGTCGCCGCTGTGGCCGGCCATGGCCGCGGCCACGAACACGTCGTACTTGAAGCGGTCCAGGGCGATGCCGATGCGTTCCCTGACCCAGGCGTAGACGTCGCTGTCGCGGTCGTCGGGTTTGACGATGGAGGTATGCGAGCCGCGCACCACCTTGATCCGCGACGAGGTCAGGCCGATGCCCGCGCTCAGCGAGTCCACCCAGCGGTCGTAGACGGCCTCCACCGCCCAGGTCGGGATCGTGGTCCGGCGCAAGGTGCTGACGCGCTCGTCCAGGGCGATGTGGTTTTCGAAGCTCAGGTTGATCTTGCGCACCAGCTCGCCGTGCGGCCGCAACGCGCGCGCATCGAGGGAGAACGCGCCCAGCCAGCCCGGCACCCGCAGCGCTCCCAACTGCGGCGTCGCCATCAGCAGCAGGCCGGCGATACGGTTGAGCGCGTCGTGTTCGCCGGTTTCCAGCAGGCGATGGATCGTGGCCTTGCACAGCAGTCCGCCCATGCTGTGGCCGATCAGGACGATGCGCTTGTAGGCCTTGAGCTGGTCGCGGATCAGATCGGCCAGCACGCGCGCTTCGTCCTCCAGCGCGATCGATCGCGTCCAGGCCCAGCGCCCGGCCGCGGTGCGGTACTGGTACATGCCGACGTCGACCTCGGGCAGATCGTCGTACAGGAAGGCGGGAAAGCGGCCCCAGGTCGCGCCCGGCCCGTAGCGGCTGCCGCCCAGACCGTGCACGAACACCAGCAGACTGTCGTTGGCGCTGACCGGGCTGCGCTGATGCACGACCAGCGCTTCCTCGCCCAAGCGCGTGTAATCGGCCGGATCGGCGTAGGCGGCCTGCGACTCGCGTTTCATCGTCGTCCTCTCCATGAACGCCACGATGTCCTGACATCCAACGGCGCCGAGGCCGCCGACGGGCCAGCGCGCGGGCCGCGCGCGACTAGGCGGCCAGGGCCGCGATCGCCTCCACCTCGAACAGCATGCCGTCCAGGGCCAGGCGCGGCACCGGGATCAGGGTGCACGCAGGCTTGGCGGCATCGCCGAACGCGGCCTGCAACTCGGCCCCGAACACATGCAGGCGTTCCTCGCTGTGATCGACGATCAAGACGGTCAGTTTGGCGACATCGGCGGTGCCGGCCCCGGCCGAGGCCAGTGCGGTCTCGAGATTGGCCAGCGCCTGGCGCACCTGATCGCGGAAGTCGTGCGACAGGCGTCCATCGGCGGTTTCGCCGCCCTGGCCGGCGACCAGCAGCCAGCGCGTCGCGCCGCTCACGCTGGCCAGATGGGAATAGCCGTTGGGCGCGGGGTCGTAGAGGCCTGCGGGGTTGGAAAGGCTCAGCACCGGGGTCGGATGAAAGGTGGTCATGGTGGTCCTGTTGGGGGAATGAATGCCGTCGGAGATGGCGACCGCGACGGCGCGATCAAGCGCGCGCCGCACAGCCGCCATGAGCTATGCGGACACCGGGACGACGATTCAGCGCGGATCCGCGTGACATCGCCACCCGCCCTGTCGCCGTCGGTCCGGGCGCAAACCTCACAACCGCGGCCCCGCCGCGTTGATAACGACAGGCGGACCCGTGCGCGCGTCCGCCGTCCTTATCACGCGCGCATGGAGACGCGACATGAGCCTTGCAACACACAAGTTCGCCCATGCACTGCTGGGCGCGGCGTTCTGGCTGGCCGTGCTGGGTTGGAGCGGCGCGGCCGCGGCCGCCTGTCCGGGCGCCAGCCCCTGCGAAACCATCCACGTTTACCGGATCCAGTCCTGGCCGACGATCCAGGTCGACGCCGCCGGTCGGCCGCTGATCTCGATCCAGGAAGCCAACGGCGCGGACGAAAAAGCCTTCGCCCTGGCGGTGGCCGGGCAAGTCGGTTCGAAGGCGCTGGCGATCCGCTACAACGTCACCCGCATCGAAGACCCGCCCAACGACTACTGCGAGTGCAATCTGGAGAACAAGAACAAGGGCTGCCCCTCCAACCTCGCGCCGGAGCTGCTGCACCAGTGCGCGCGCGTCTGCCGGCGCGGCGCCTTGGACTCCTGCACCGGCACCGGCTTCAACGTCAAACAGGACAGCGGTGGCAAGTGGTACGCGTTTCCGGCCGCCACTCAATGCGGCGGCGCGCGCAACGTCTGGAAGAAGCACGCCTTCGGCGCGGTGAAGCCCACGTCCTGCGATTGGCTGGAGAATTCGCGCGTGATCAAGCAGGTCAGCTGCATCGCGACCGCGCTCGCCGCCGATCCCTTGGTCGGTCTGGACGCACTGTTCAACAACGGCGCGCCCTGCCCCGCGATCGCCGAAGCGACGCTGGAGTACCTGCCCTAAGCCGGGCTGCGATCGGCAATGCGCGCCCGCCGTATCCGGTGGGCGCGCGGCGCCGGCCCGGGCTGGGCGGCGCCTACAGGCCCAGCTCGCTCAAGCTCGGGTGATCGAGCGGACGCGGGCCCGAGGAATCCCAATCGAACTTGCGTTCGCCGGTCTCGATCGCCAGGTCGTTGATCGATGCGTGACGCTGGCGCATCAGGCCGTCGGCGTCGAATTCCCAATTCTCGTTGCCGTAGGCGCGGAACCAGCGGCCGGCCTCGTCGCGCCACTCATAGGCGAAGCGCACCGCGATGCGGTCGTCGCTGTAGGCCCATATCTCCTTGATGAGCCGATAGTCGAGTTCCTTCGCCCACTTGCGAGTCAGAAAGTCGACGATCGCGGGTCGGCCGCTGAAGAACTCGGCGCGATTGCGCCAGGCGCTGTCCTGGCTGTAGGCGAGCGCGATGCGTTGCGGATCGCGGCTGTTCCAGGCGTCTTCGGCCGCGCGCACCTTGGCGATCGCGGTTTCGAGGGTGAAGGGCGGCAGCGGTGGGCGGGATGGGTTTGCGTTCATGGCTGTCTCTGGATCGGAAGAGAGCGGAACAGCGCTCCGGCGTACCGGAGCGCTGCGGGCGGTTCACTGCTTGGCGAGGAAGTCGCGGATCAGCTGCGCGATCCGCGCGGCCTGGGTTTCCAGGGCGAAATGACCGGCATCCAGCAGATGCACCTCGGCCTTGGGATTGTCGCGACGGTAGGGCTCGGCGCCCGCGGCCAGGAAGATCTGATCGTTCTTGCCCCAGATCACCAGGGTCGGCGGCTGATGCTTGCGGAAGTAGGCCTGCCATTGCGGGTACTTGGGCAGATTGTTGCGGTAGTCGTAGATCATCGCCAGTTGGATGTCGGTGTTGCCGGGCCGGTCCAGATAGGCCTGGTCCAGCGTGTAGGCGTCCGGGCTCACCAGCGACGGATCCGGCTCGCCGTGCAGGTACTGCCAGCGCGTGCCTTCCAGGGTCATCGCGGCCTGGCGCAGGTGCTCGCCGTTGGCGGCGCTGTGGTCGTTCCAGTAGGCCTTGATCGGGTCCCAGAACTTGCCGATGCCTTCGAGATAGGCGTTGCCGTTCTGCACGATCAGCGCATCGACGCGCTCGGGATGCGCGCTGGCCAGGCGGAAGCCCACCGGCGCGCCGTAGTCCATGAGATACAGCGCGTAGCGCGGCAGCTTGAGCTGGCGGGTGAACCCGTCCATCAGCACGGCGTAGTGGTCGAAGCTGTACTCGAACTCTTTCGGCGCCGGCGTCGCGCTGCGGCCGAAGCCCGGATAGTCGGGCGCGATCACCCGATAGCGATCGGCCAGGCGCGGGATCAGGTCGCGGTACATCTGGCTGGAGGTCGGAAAGCCGTGCAGCAGCAACAGCACCGGCGCATCGCGCGGGCCGGCCTCGCGATAGAAGATTTCCACGCCGTCGACCTTGACGGTGCGGTAGTGGACGGCGCGGGGATCCTGGCGTTCGATGCCGGCGGAGGGCGTCTGGGCCAGCGCCAGCGGTGCGGCGAACACGCTGGCGGTCGCCAGCAACAGGGCGGCGGCGGTGCGCAGGCTGGGCGAGGACTTGCGTGCGGTCGGGACGGACATGAGAGGGCTCCTTGGGGTTGGATTGCGCTTTGTACCGAACGATCGGTACAATAGATTCGGGCGCCTCGCCCGTCAACGCCGGCAATGCGGACGCAGCGTTGCAGCGGTGGCCACATTGACCGCGCCGCGCACTGCAACCATATTGGACCGATCGTTCCATCCGACCGACCGCCATGCCTGCCCCTCTGCTCTCCCGCGATGCCGTCGTCGACCGTTTGCTGGGCGCGTTCCGCCGCCACGGCTACGACGCCGCGTCGCTGGGCCAGTTGTCCGAAGCCACCGGCCTGGGCCGCTCCAGCCTGTACCACTACTTCCCCGGCGGTAAGGAAGACATGGCGCGCGCCGTGTTCGATCGCGTCGATGCCTGGATGCAGGACGAGGTGCTGGCGCCGATGCAGGGCAGCGGCACGCCCGAGCGACGCCTGGCCAAGGTGATCGCCAAGCTCGACCACTTCTACGGCGGCGGCGCCGAAGCCTGTCTGTTCGGCAACCTGGTCGTCGGCGATGCGCGCACGCTGTTCCAGGATCGGCTCAACGCGTCCTTGCGCGGCCTGATCGACGGATTCGCGCGACTGGCGCGCGAGAAGGACGGCGTGTCCGCGCGCGAGGCGCAGCGCCGCGCCGAGGACGCGGTGGTGCGCATCCAGGGCTCGCTGATCGTTTCGCGCGCGATCGCGGAATCCGAGCCGTTCCGCCGCGTGCTCAACAGCCTGCCGCAGCAACTGCTGGGCTGAGCGCGAACTTCCGTCGCAACCGCATAGGAGATTGAACGCGCCGCCCGCGACCGTTCGTCGCCGGCCTGGCCGATTCCGCGTTGCCGATTCGTTCGTTGAGAGTGGCGCCTGGGCTTAGGGCGCGGAACGGATTCCAGGCACGACAAGGAGGTTGGCCATGCCGAACAGCGCGGACATGCTGTGGTTCAAGACCCGTTTCGCCGCGCGCGTGGCGCCGGCGCTGGTCGACACCCCGCTCACCCTGGACCTGATCACCGCCCTGGCCTGCCAGGAAACCGGCGAGGTCTGGCCGCTACTGCGGCGCACATCCATGAGCGAGGAACGCATCCTGGCCCTGTGCGTGGGCGACACCCTGGACGCGAACGCCGGCCGCAGCGCGTTTCCGCAAACCAAGACCGCGCTGCTGGGCGTCGCGCGCGGCGACGAGATGTTCGCGATCGCGCGCCAGGCCCTGGTCGACATGGCCGCGCACGTCGAGGCCTACCAGGGCGCCGCGTCGCGGCCGAACAAGTTCTGCCATGGCTTCGGCATGTTCCAGCGCGATCTGCAGTTCTTCCGCGACGATCCGGACTATTTCCTCGAACGCCGTTACGAGCAGTTCGAGCAGACACTGGAGATGTGCGTGGCCGAGCTCAAGCGCGGCCTGCGCAAACTGCGCCTGCAGGACCGTCCGGCATTGACGACGATGGAGTTGGCCTCGGTGGCGATCGTCTACAACACCGGCGGCTTCAAGCCCGAACGCGGGCTGCGCCAGGGCCACTTCGACGGCCAGCGCTTCTACGGTCAGGCCATCTTCGATTTCATCCGTCAGGCCCAGACCGTGCCGACGCCGGACGCACCGGCGCCGCTGCCCACTCCGCGCCCAGGCGAGGCGGCCGTGCCTCCGCCCGCCCCGGTCACCGCCACCGGACCCTTCTTCCGCGTCGACACCCGCGTCTCGACCCTGCGCCTGCGCAGCGAACCGCGCGTCAGCCGTCCGCCCACCGCCAACGTCAAAGGCGAACTGCCGGACGGGCATCCGGTGCGCGCAATCACCGGACGCGCCGTCAACGGCTTCATGGAGGTCGAAACCAGCCTGTTCGGCGCGCTGCTGCGCGGCTTCTGTTCGACCCAGTTCCTGGTCCGCGACGGCGGCATCGGCGAAATTCCAGTGGTCGAACCCGCACGCGACCCGCCGCGCACCGGCGTGGTCGCGGTGTTCATGCCGCGCCGGCCGGGCACGGTCACGCGCCGTCGCGACGCCGCTGGCGCGCATTCGCTCAACGAGGACGGCCAGCCCGAACACTCCGGCGCCACGGCGCCGGAACTGCGCGAGAACCTGGCCCGAATCATCGACTGGCTCGCGGTCGACAAACCCGGCCACAAGCGCTACCAGCCGCATTCGGGCCTGACTTTCTGCAACATCTACGCCCACGACTACTGCCATCTCGCCGGCGTCTATCTGCCGCGCGTGTGGTGGAGCTCGCCGGCGATCGAAAAGCTGCGCCGCGGCCAGACCGTCGAGCCGCTGATCGGCAACACTATCTTCGAGATGCGCGCCAACGACCTGTTCCGCTGGCTGCGCGATTTTGGCCCCGAGTTCGGCTGGCGCCAGATCGCTTCGCCGACGCGGCTGCAGGAAGAAGCCAACCAGGGCGCGGTGGCGCTGATCGTGGCGCGGCGCAAGATCGAGGGTAAATCCGGGCATATCCTGCCGGTGGTGCCCGAGACCGAAACCGAACGCGCGCACCGCACCGCCAGCGGCGAGGTCGACAAGCCGCTGCAAAGCCAGGCCGGCGTCAGCAACTTCCGCTACGGCACCAGCACCGCCAACTGGTGGAAGGACGAGCGTTTCGCCGAAAGCGCGTTCTGGGTCCACGCCTGAGCTGTTCGGCCGGCGCGGCGCGGTCGGGGGACCGCGATGCGCGGGAGGCGGCGCGCCCCACGTCCACACGGACGACGTGGGGCGCGCCGGCTAAACCCTGACGCCGCTGCGGGCATCGCATCGAGGAGGCGCGACGACGAGGGTCGCGCCCGTATCATGGCCCTGGCAATGCGTGGAGCGGCGAATGAAGGCTTTGTGGTTGGCGGCGGCCTGGTGCGTCGCAGGTAGCGTACCCGCGGGCGCGGCCGAGCCGGCGGCTGCAAAGCCCGATCGCGGCGTCTGGGTGATCCGGGATGTGACGGTAATCCCCGCCGATACCGATGAAGTGCTCGCGCACCGCACTGTGGTGATCCGTGAGGGTCGCATCGCGGGTATCCAGGCACCTGGCGCCCTGCTCCATCCGGCGGGGGCACGCTACATCGACGGCCGCGGCAAATTCCTGATTCCCGGCCTGGTCGACGCGCACGTCCATATCGCCACCGAAGGCGCGCTGCGCGACAGCAAGAATCCGCTGCTGGCCGGTCTCGATACCGGTGCCGACCACGTCTACGACCGCCACGTGCTGCTGAGCTTCCTCAAGGCCGGCGTGACCGGCGCGGCCAACCTGGGCGGCGGCGCGCACAGCGACGAGGACCTGCTGTGGCTGCGCGACGAGATCGCCGCCGGCCGCATCCTCGGGCCGCGCCTGTACGTGGCCAAGCGCATCAACGGACCGCGCGCGGAAGTCGCTTCGCCGCGTCCGGCCGAAGTGCCGGCTTCCAAGCCCGGCGCGCCGACCACCGCCGCCGACGGCATCGCCGCCGTGCGCGCCGCGCGCGAGCGCGGCTACGACTTCATCAAGCCCTATCAGTTCCTCAATCGCGAGACCTACCAGGCCGTGGTCGAGGAAACCCGGCGCCAGGGCATGGTCAGCTCCGGCCACCTGCCGGAACTGGGCTGCGGCGTCTGCGCCGACCGCGCCTTCGCGTTCGCGCATCCGCTGGACAACATCGCCCACAGCGAGGAGCTGGGCCGCTACGGCCGCGAATCCGACTTGGCGCCGCGCGATATCGACGCGCTCGCCGAGCGCGTCGCGCGCGGGAAGATCGGCGTCACGCCGACCCTGATCACGCTCAAGCAGATCCTGCACATGTACGTGCAGCGCGAAGTCCCGCCCGTGCCCGGCGACTGGCTGGCGCTGGTCGATCCGGTCACCCGCCTGGACTGGGCGCCCGCGAACAACCCCTATCTCAGCGCGAAGTTCCGCAACCAGGACGGCGCCGACACCTTCTCGGCCGGCTACGATTTCTCGCGCCTGCTCACGCGCGAACTGTGGAAACGCGGCGTGCCGCTGACCGTCGGCACCGACGCCCCCCTGCCGGGTCTGGCCTTCGGCGTTTCGGTGCACCAGGAAATGATCGAACTGCGCGAGGTGGGCCTGTCGCCGCTGGAGGTGCTGCGCGCCGCGACCGTCAACGCTCACCGCCTGTTCGACCGCCAGGGCGGTAGCGGCGCGGTACGCGTCGGCGAGCGCGCCGATCTGGTCCTGCTGGACGTCGACCCGCTGGCCGACCTCCGCAACGTCGCCCGCATCGACGGCGTGTTCGTGCAGGGCCGCTGGCTGCCGGCGGCCAGGATAGAAGCGATGCTGAAGGAGTCGGATCAGGCGATGCGCGAGCTCTCGCAACGCATCCAGGCCCGCCAGGCGGCAGCGGAGCGATCCAAGCCAGCGCCCTGACGGGTGGATCGCGGGCCTACGTCCCGGCGCCCCCCGGGGCGATCGGCCAACGCCACCGCGCGACCCGAACCGCTGGGCCTACAAGCCGCGCCCGAACCGACGCCGCATCGAAGCCTGCACGGTCGACGCCTTGGCGCGATCCGAAGCATGCGGCAGCAATTTCGCCCGGCCCAGATCCACGTCGCGGCTCAGCGTGCTGACGCAGCGGTTGGCGTAGCGGGTGCTGGCGTCGTACCTCGCATAGGCCGCGCGCGCTTCGTCGATGCGGCCCGCCTGCGACAGCGCGAGCGCCAGGGCCCCGTCGACGACATGCAGGTTCCAGCGCGCCTCCATGCCGGGCTGCGCCGCCAGCCGCCGCGTGGCACGGTAATAGGCGATCGCCTTGTCGAACTCGCGCGTTCGCAGATACCACTCGCCGAGCGCGCGGTAGACCCACACTCGCGACCCGGGGTCATCGGCCAGCCTCTGCAGTTGTTCGATCTCGGCGACAACCGGTCGCGCGCGCTCGATCTCGCCGCTGCGCAGCAAGGCGATCGCGTACACAGCTTGGGTGCCGATGCTCCAGGTATGCCGCGGACCGAACGCGATTTTGCGAGCGCTCAGACTGCGCGCCGCCCATACCTCGGCAGGCACAGGATCGTTGCCGCACAGATAGAGCACCGCCAGATGATCCATGTAGGCGGCGGTGACGCCGTGCTGCTCCCCCAGCAGATCGATGAGGGTCTCCACCTCGCGCTGAAAGCGCTGGGTGGATTCGCGATGCCGGCCTAGCTCGCCCAGGGCCACGGCGATGCGAATGCGCGCGATGACGGCATTGCCGCTGCGCGGGCCGCTGGCGGCGCTGGCCAGGCCTGCGGCCCGTTCGCCGCTGAGCAGGGCCTGCGCGGGGAATCCGGCCGCCGTCTGGCAGACGCTGAGACTGCTGTAGGCATCGCCGAGCTCGCTTCCGCCCACGGCACCCGGACGCTCCAGGATGCCGGTATAGGTAGCGATGCATTCGGCATAGCGATTGCGCAGCATCGCATTCCATCCGCGCGCCGCTTGAATGCGCCATTCCATCGAGGATGGCGCATCGACTCGGTAGGGGAACGCGGTCTGCAGTTCATCCAGGCGTGCTTGCGCACGATCCGGATAGCCGCGGTGCATGTCCACGGTCGCGCGCAGCAGACGCGCATCCGCGACCGCCCTCGTGCTCGCCCTATCCGCTCCGCTCAACAGCACGATGGCGCGATCGGCGGCGCGCTCGGCCGCAGCGTAACGCCCCCGCGAGATCAACCCCTTGCCGAGCGCGACGAGGATGCGGCCAGCGGTACCGGGGTGCTCGCGAAAACGCGATTCAGCCGCTGCGATGCCCTCCTCCAGCGTATCGGCGATGGACTTGTCGTGGTCGCGTCCTTCGAAGGGATCGCTGGCGGCCAGGATGTTCTCGCTCAGGAAATCGTTGACCGCGACGGTTTCGTCGCGCGCCAGCCGTAGCCGCGACCGCTCCTGCGCCGCATAGACCACAAACCCCGTCACCAGCGCGGTCGCGGCCAAGGTCGCCAGGGCGATGCCGATCGTACCCAGGGGATGGCGGCGGACCATCCGGCCGAGGCGGTACAGGTACCCCGCTTGTCGGGCCGCGACCGGCTTGAGTTCCAGGTATCGGATCAAGTCGTACTTCAACGCGGTGACGGTGGGGTAGCGCCGCGCGGGATCGTCCTGGGTGGCCATGCCGATCACGGCCAGCAGGTCCTGGCCCGGTTCGCGCAGGTTGCCCGCACGCAGTACCGCGTCCAGCAGACGACCGAGCTGCCAGACGTCGGACGGCGTCCCGACGTGTTGCATGGCGCGCTGCTCGGGGCTGGCGTAGCCCGGTGTGAACGCGGCGGCCTGCTCCTCGTCCTGAGCCAGGCCGGCGATCCCGAAATCCAGCAACTTGGCCTGCCCTTGCGGGTCGACCAGGACGTTGCCGGGTTTGATGTCGCGGTGGATCACCAGCCGACTGTGGGCGAACTCAAGCGCCCGCAGCACCGGCAGCAACAAGGCCACGCGCGCGCGCGCGCTCAGCGCGTTGGCCTGCGCATGCCGATCGATGGGCAGCCCTTCCACGTATTCCATCGCGAACCACGGATGTCCGTCGTCGGTGTGCCCGCCATCGACGAGGCGGGCGATGTTGGGATGCGACAGCCCGGCGAGCACCTGGCGTTCGCGGCGGAACAAGGCTTCGCCGGTCGGCGACTGGGCCGCGTCCGGCAACCATTTCAGCGCGACCGTCTGTTCGAAGTCGCCTTCGCAGCGCTCGGCCAGATAGACCTGCCCCATGCCGCCGCGCCCCAACTCGCGCACAATCCGCCAGGCGCCCACGCGCGCGTCCGCCATCAGCGCACGGTCGGCGAGCCGGGTGCGCAGCAGGTCCTGGAACAGCGCGCCGCGCAGGATCCCTTGCGGTTCGAGCAGGCGGTCGCGCAGCGCCATGCGGGGACGCTCAGCCCGTCTCGTCGGCCAGATCGCGCAGGCGCGCACGCGCGCGCTGCCATAGCCGCTGCGCGGATCGCAGCGGCAGATCCATTGCCGTCGCGGTCTCCTCCTCGCTCAGCCCGCCGAACAGCCGGCATTCCACCACCCGCACCAGTCGGGCATCGGTTTCGCCCAATCGCTTGAGCGCGGCGTCGATCGCCAGCAGTTCTTCGGCCTCGGAGTAGACCGCTTGCGCGATATCCAGATCGGCCTTGCCCAGGGTGGTGTGGGCCTGATCGCCTCCGCGCTTCTGGGCGAGGTGATCGCGTGCGTGGTTGATCAACAGCTGACGCATGACCATCGAGGCCAGCGACAGGAAGTGGGCACGGCTCTCGATATGGTCGGCGCCCGAACGGTCCAGGCGCAGGTAGCAGTCGTGCACCAACGCGGTCACCTCCTGCGCGGCGGCCCCGGCGCTGGCGCGCCGCGCCAGGCGTTTCAGATCCGCATACAGCAGGTGCACCACGCGATCCCAGGCGGCATCGTCGCCGCCGCGCGCGCGCCCCAGCAGCACGGTGATTTCCCCTATGCCCGCAAGCGTCGGCTCGGTCCGTTCAGGTCGCTCGATCACGGCGGCTCCAGGTGCGGCGGTTGCCGCGGCGCGCACGTCGTCCATCGCGTGCGACTCACGCTATATCACCGGCCGCGTTTTCGAGCTCCGAATTCGCAAGCCGCAAGCGCTCAAAACACAGGCAGCGATCACGAATTCGCGTGATGCGTTGCGGAAATCGGCGATGGCTGGCGGATCGCGCGTCGCTATCGGGTAGCTCCATACGATGGCATCGACAGGACGCCCGCTTATCCCCGCGATTACGCCTGAACAATTCCATCGCATATGCGCACATCAACGACACCATTTTGGAGATTCATTGATGAAAACCAGGCACATCAGAAACGCAGTCATCTCGCGCGCGATCGCCCTAGGCTTGATCGCGGCCGCCGCCACCTTCTCTGCCGCGGCGCAGTCGCCGGCCGTCGAGGGCAGGATCGCGTTGCGCGATCAATCGAATACGACGCTGCGCGTAGCGGCCGAACAGGGTCTGCGCACGATGATGTCGGAGTTGGCGCGCGGGCAGGCGGCCAATGCGCGCGTTCCGGCGGACTTTCCGATCGCGGTGGCGACCTTCGGCGAGCTTCGCAAGGTGTCGCTGGGCGCCGGCTTCGAGGTGAGCACGATCGACCCGGCGCCGCTGATGTTCGCCAAGCAGACGGCCGATCTGAGCCGCATGACGCGCGGCACCGACACCTGGAAGTTCATGCTCCTATCCGATGGCCGGCCGGTGGGCCTGCTGGACATGAACAAGGTCCAGGGCCGTTGGCAAGCGATCGGCGCGGGCTCATCCAAGCTGGCCGAGGATCTCGCCGCATCCGCGCCGGCGACCGGAGCCGGCGCGTTCCGCTTCGTGCGCATCTATCAGGCCACCTCCGACCTGATCGAAGTGCGCGGCGCCAACAACACCGCGCATTACGTGCCGCTGCGCTCGGCGCGGCGCTCGCTGTCGCTCTCCGACGCGGCGGCGAAAAGCGCGACCTTGACCAGCGAGGAACTGCTGCCCTCGTTGCAATCCGCCGTGCAGGGCAACCTGCAGCGCGGCAGGCAGTGACCCACTACTTTCGGAGAAAGCCATGAACCTCAAGAACAAACTCTCCACTGCCCTGCTGCTGGCGCTGAGCGCCGTCGGCACCGCATCGGCCGGCGTGCTCAATGTTCCTCTGCACATGCAGGAACACAGCAACTGGTGCTGGGCCGCCTCGGCCACGATGATCCTGCAGTATCACGGCAGGCCTTTGGCGCAGTGCACCTTCGTCAACAAGGCGTTCAACATCAACTACGCCTGCGGCAACAGCACCTTCTACTGGAACAGCCCCGCCAATCAGGGCAACTGGAACTACTACGTCGACGACCACATGAACTACTACTGGGGCGGGATGCGCTTTTATCAGCAGAACGGCTACCTGAGCCAGGCCGATCTGCAGTACCGCATCAATGCCAACAAGCCCTTCATCATGTCCTGGCGCTGGAGCAACGGCGGCGGCCACGACGTGGTGGTGAAGGGGTATTCGGGCAGCTACGTGTACTTCAACGACCCCTGGGACGGCAGCTACACCCGCACCTACGCCTCGACCGTATCGGCGCCCGATCGGCATTGGGAAGACGTGCTGGTGCAGTACTGAGGCCGCTGCGCGCCCGCTCCACGGCGAGCGGGCGCGTGATGAGCGCAAGCGCACTCGCACCACGGCCCACCAGCGTCGCCGGGGTCCTCTCTGGCGGCGTTACCCGCGCATCCGCCGCGCGATCTCGCTGATCGCGGCGATACCCAGGGTCAGCGCGATCGTCGACAGCAGCTGCATGCGCGGGCCCTCGGTGAGCAGGGCCAGCGCGATCACACAGCCCAGCATCGCCAGGCCCAGCCAGGTCAGGTAGGGAAAGGCGTTCATGCGGAACGGCAGCGGCGTGCCCAGGCGGTCGGCGCGACGGCGCAGGATCAACTGCGAGACCAGCGACATGCCCCAGACCAGCAGGCAGGTCGAGCCGACCACGTTCAGCAGCGCCGGCAGCACGCGCTCGGGATACCAAAGTTCCAGCAGCGCGGCGAAGAAGCCGAACGCGACGCTGGCCAGCACCGCGGCCACCGGCACCTGGCGGCGGTCGACGGCGGCCAGGAAGCGCGGCGCTTCGCGGCGTTCGGCCAGCGAATAGATCATGCGCGAGGCGCCGTAGAGGTTGGCGTTGAGCGCCGACAGCAGCGCGATCACGGCGACCAGGGTGATCGCGGCGGCCGCGCCCGGGATGTTGGCGACCTGCAGCACCGCCGCGAACGGCGACTTCAGCGACTCGCTGGTCCAGGGCACCACCGCGATGATGACGCTGACCGAGCCGATGTAGAACACCAGGATGCGCCAGGCCACGGTGCGGATCGCGCGGGTGATGCTGCGCACCGGATCCTGGGTCTCGGCGGCCGCGACCGCGACGATCTCGGTGCCGCCGAAGGCGAAGATCACCACCAGCAGCGCCGCGCCCACGCCGGCCCAGCCCTTGGGCGCGAAGCCGCCGTGGTCGACGAAGTTCGACAGCCCCGGCGACTTCACCTCCGGCAACCAGCCCAGCAGCAGCGCCGCGCCGACCGCGATGAAGGCCAGGATGGCGGCGACCTTGAGGATCGCGAACCAGAATTCGAAAGCGCCGAAATTCTTGACGCCCAGCAGGTTGATGCCGGTGAACACCACCATGAACAACAGCGACATCATCGCCACCGGCAGCCCCGGCCAGACCGTCGCGAGCAGACCCGCCGCGCCCACCGACTCGGCCGCGATCACGATCACCAGCTGCGCCCACCACAACCAGCCCAGGGTGGCGCCGGCGGTGGCGCCCATGGCGTCGGCGGCGTAGACCGAGAAGGCGCCGCTGGCCGGCTTGGCCGCGGCCATCTCGCCCAACGCGCGCATCACGATGATCACCAGCACGCCGGCGATCAGGTAGGACAGCAGCACCGCCGGACCGGCCGCCTGGATACCCACGCCCGACCCCAGGAACAGCCCGGCGCCGATCGCACTACCCAGGCCCATCATCACCAACTGACGCGGTTTCATCGCGTAGCCCAGCTGCGGTTCGGCGGGGCGGGCGGTCGTGGATTCGGGCGTCATTCGGCCATCTGCGATCGGAGCGGTGAAGGCGGAACGATACAGCAGCGGGGGCCGGGACGCGGGCCGTCGGCGCCACCGGAAGCCGGTCCCGCTAGGACCGCCCGCTTTGAATGTCCCGCCAAAGCTCCGGCGTAGGCGTCCAATCGCCCTCGCCAAGGATGGCCAGCGCCAGATTCTCGACCGGGTAGCCCAGTTCCGCGATCGCCGCTGCGGCGCCGCCGTCGTCCAGATGCGCAGACAGCGCGAAGCGGATGAAGCGGTCGTGATCGCGAGCGATCAGCAGGGTCATTTTCTTGGCCAGATCGTAGGACAAGCTATTGCCGTCGTCGCTGCGCAGGAACGAGGTACCGGCCCAGAATTCCTGGATGCGCTCACGATCCCAGAACACTCGGTGCTTGTGCGCGATCTCCTCCAGCGAGTAACCCGATGCGCGCGGATCGGCCAGGCTCGGAAACAACGCATGCTCCGTATTGACCGCCATGCCCTCGTTGAGCCAGGCCGGTATCGGCAGATGCGACAGCAAAGCGTGAGTCAGTTCGTGCGCGATGACCGGCCGCATCGCGTCCATATCGAACGCCGACAGCGCGAAGTGCCCGTAGCCCGCCTGGATGAATACTCCTGAAGACATGGCGTACACGCCACCGTCGTCGGGGTAATAGTGATCGATGTAGTCGTAATACGCGTCCTGATCGGCGAACACCAGGCAGACATGCTTCCCGCCACCCACCGGATGGGCCAGCGTCCCCAGATTGCCCATGATCCGACGCCGTGCGTGCTCGCAAAACGACAGAAACTTTCGCGCGTCGCCGTCCGGCAACCCCGCCAGCAGCAGGAATCGCTCAGACGTATGCACGCGGTAAACGTCGGGGCCCAGCGCTGCCGCAAGCTCGCGCAACCAGTTATCCGCCGCCGCGGTCCAGAAGGCGTCGCGTTCGGACTCCGACCAGAGGCCGTCCTCCGCTACCGCGATACGCTCCCAATCCGGCACCGGCTGGCGTGTGTCGGCCAGCCAGTGCATGGTCACCTGCGGGTGCGCGGACGCGGCGGGCGGCGCGTGCGCCGCGGACTCGGGCGCAGCGCGAAACCAAGCTTTCAGTCGATCCAGCATGGGGCCTCCGGCAGAACGGTCAGGGTAACCCGCCCGGGCGAGGCGAGCCCAGAGGCCCCAGTCGGAGCAAACCGCAAGACTCAGTGCGCAGCTTCGACCTGCTCCGCCCAGCTTTTGACATCCTTGGTGCCATCCAGGAACGGCAGCACCGTGGTCGCCAGGCGCGGCGAGGCGAAAATGTCGTAGTGGGTCAGGTCGGGCAGGATCGCGAGACGGTTCTGGGACAAGGTCTCGCGGCCCCAACCGGCATCCTGCAGGCCGCCGCCCAGCAGTTGGTAGAACTTGACCATGTACTCCGGGCGGTACATGTCGCCGTCGCCGTAGACCAGCATCACCGGCAGCTTCAGCTGCTTGACCTCGGCCGACCAGTCGAAGTGGGCACGCATGAAGTCGCCCAGGGTGTCGAGCAGGCGCGGGAACTCGTCGACGTTCGGCGCGACCGCGGCGTAACTTTGGTACATCGGCGTGTCCTTCATCATCGGTGCGGCCGCGGCGGTCAGGCCGTTCTGCTGCGCGCGGATGCCGGGATAGAAACCCTCGTCGGAGTAGGCCGCCGACACCAGGGCCAGGCGTCGCACGCTGGCCGGCTTCTGGATCGCCATGCGCAGCGCCACGCAGCCGCCCAGCGAATAGCCCAGCACATCGACCTGCGGGTGGCCGAGCTTGACGACCAGCGCGGCCATGTCGTCGGCGTTGGCCTGACAACTGAAGGGCCGATCGCCCAGCGGCGTGCGGCCATGGCCCTGATAGTCGACCGCGATCACCTGACGGTGCGCGGCCAGCTGCGGCAGCACGGCGCCGAACATATCGGTCGAGCCCAGGCCGCCGTGCAACAGCAGCAAGGGCTCGCCCTTGCCGTGAATCTCGTAGTAGTAATCGATGCCATCGATCTTCTGACGGCCCTTGGTGACGGCGGCGCTGATCTTGGCCGCGGGACGGGTTTCGGCCGCGGATACGGCGGCGGGCAGCGCCACGGCGATGGCGGTACAGGCCCACAGGGCCAGGTCGAGCAGTTTCATGGTCGGTCTCCGGTGAGGTCCGGCGCCGGAATGGCGCCGAGTCTTAGCTCTCACTGGAACGACGAACCACGGTGGCCCGAATCGACACGCCCCGCTAAATTTTTTCGGCGCCGCTCAATCCTCGGCGACCAGGCCGGTCTCCAGCGCGCGCTCGCGGTTGAGGAAAATCGCCATCGCCGTGCGCATGCGCAGGAAGCCGAGCTTGCGATAGAAGCCTTCCTTGCCCGGGTTGGCGTAGAGGATGATCTTGCGATGGCCGGCCGACAGCGTCTTCAGGCGCTCGATGATCGCCTTGCCCAGGCCGCCGCCCTGATAGTCCGGATGCACGGCGATGTCGCACAGATAGGAGCAGTCCAGACCGTCGGCGAGGGCGCGGCCGGCGCCGACCAGACGCTCGCCGTCGTAGACGAAGCACACATAGCGGCTGTTGCCGAACACCACCGCCAGATCGGCCGCGGGCTTATCGCCCAGCGGCGCGATCCGGTAGAGCTCGGACAGCCGTTCCCAATCGATACCTTCGAGGTCCAGTCGCCATTCCATCGTCGTCGTCATCTCATACGCTCGCAGGGCGCCTGTCGCGGCGCGGTGGTCGGGGGCGCGGGCGCTGGGTGGCCTGCACCGACCCAGCTTAGGCTGGCACTGGTTCCTTCTACGATCCAGTCTTGGTGAGCTCAGTGGAACGAGGTTTCGAGTTCCGGATCGACCTGGACGGCAGCGGCGGACGCCTGCGCCAATCGCACCAGCGATTGCGCGCGGCGATGCTCGACCGGCGCCTGCGCCCGTCCGATCGACTTCGAGGCTTTCTAAAGCGTTCGCGCGCGACCAGGCGCCGAACTCGCGACGCGCTCGCCGATTCTCAAGCCGGTCGCGGAGCATCTTGCACGCGCACTGAGTGATTCCCCTCACGAGGCGCGCGTCACGACGGCGTGACGTTGTTGCAGTACACAACGAATCCACAATCGACTTCACAGTTCCAATTTCACGGTGATGGCAACCTGAGCTTGAGTTCGGACTTGAACTCATCACCGACACGTCTGGACGACACCATCGCACCGGAGGCGGCAGGCAGCCGCGGCCACTCCGGCGATGCGCACAAGGAGCAGTGCGATGAACGATGCGCGTGCAGTCTCGTTGCCGCTGTCCGTGGCCCAGCTCGGATTGTGGTTCAGCCAGAAAATCGCCGGGCCTGGCGCCAATTTCAATCTCGCCGAGGCGATCGAGATCCACGGCTGGATCGATCCCGGCCTGTTCCTGCGCGCCTTGCGCCAGGTCTCGTCGGAAGCCGAGGCGGTGCGTCTGCGTCTGATCGACGTCGATGGCGTACCGCGTCAATGCGTGGTCGGCACGCGCATCGATGCGTTTCCGTACTTCGATTATTCCGAACTGAGCGATCCCGACACCGCGACCGCGGCGGCCGAGGCCTGGATGGCGCACGAGCTGAGCACGCAAACCGAGGTGGACGATCGTCCCTTGTGGGTGTGCGCCTTGTTCAAGATCGCCCACGACCGCCACGTCTGGTACCACCGCGCGCACCACATCGTGCTGGACGGCTACGCGGGCGGCCTGATCGCGCGCCGCGTGGCCGAGGTCTACTCCGCCTACGCGCTCAATCGCGAACCGGACGCCAGCGGCTTCCATTCGCTGGCCTCGCTGCTGGAATCGGAGGAGAGCTACCGCGCATCCGACCGTTGCCGCCGAGACCGCGAGTACTGGCACGAGCAGTTGGCCGATCTACCGGAACCGGTGACGCTGTCGCGACGGCAGGTGCGCGGCGACGGCGGCCTGCGGCGCAGCACCGGTTTCCTCGACAGCGAGCGCACCCGGCGTTTGCGCGCGCTCGGCAAACAACACGCGGCAAGCCTGCCGCAGGTGTTGATCGCCCTGATCGCCGCCTACTACTTTCGCGCCACCGGCGCCGCCGATCTGGTGCTGGGCATGCCGGTCAGCGGCCGGGTCAACCATCAGCTGCGGCATACCCCGGGCATGCTCGCCAATGCGGTGCTGCTGCGCCTGCGCATGCGGCCGCAACAGAGCATAGGCGAGCTGATCGCGCAGGTCGCGCGCGTGGTCGCGCAGGCGCTGCGCCATCAGCGCTATCGCTACGAAGACCTGCGCCGCGAGCTGGGCCTGGTCGGCCAGGGCCAGCGCGTGGCCTGGCTGGGCGTGAACATCGAACCCTTCGACTACGCGCTGGATTTCGGCGGCGCCACCGGCGTGCCGCGCAATCTTTCCAACGGCTCGGCCGAGGACCTCACCGTCTTCGTCTACGACCGCGGCGACGATGGCGGCCTGCGCTTCGACTTCGACGCCAATCCCTCGCTGTACGGCGACGCCGAACTGGACCAACACCGCCGTCGCCTGCAGCGCCTGATCGACGCCGCCCTGAGCGATCCCGCCGCCGCGCTGTGCGCGATCGATGTCATCGGCGAGGAAGAACGCGAGCGTCTGCTGCGGCACTGGAACGACACCGCCGCGCCCTTGCCCACCGCGACCCTGCCGGCCCTGTTCGCCGAGCAGGCCTGGCGCAGCCCGGAGGCGGTGGCCGTGTGCCACGGCGAGCGGCGCCTGAGCTATCGCGAACTGCACGTGCGCAGCCTGCACGAGGCCAACCGCCTGATCGAGCGCGGCGTCGCGCCCGGCCAGATCGTGGCGATGGCGCTACCGCGCGACGAGAACCTGTTGGTGGCCATGCTCGCGATCGGCTTCGCCGGCGCGGCCTATATGCCGCTGGACCCGGAAGCGCCGGAGGAACGTCTGGCGAACATGCTGGACGATGCGCGGCCGGTGTTGTTGCTGACCTCGGCGGAACTGGCGCCGCGGCTGGCACGGCTGTCCACGCCGCTGGCGACGCTGGCGCGGGCCGAACTCGCGCCGGCGCTCGCGACCCCACGTGCGTTCGACCTGTCCACGTTGCGGTCGCGCGCCTACGTGCTCTACACCTCCGGCTCCACCGGCCGGCCCAAGGGCGTGGAGGTCAGTCACGCCAATCTGAGCAATCTGCTGGAGGCCATGCGCCGCCGCCTCGCGCCCTTGGCCGCCGATCGCTTCCTCGCGGTCAGCACCGTGATCTTCGACGTCGCCGCGCTGGAACTGTTCCTGCCCCTGATCGTGGGCGCGCGCACCGTGATCGCCGGCGCCGACATCGTGCGCGATCCCGCGCGCCTGGCCGGCCTGATCCGCGAGCACGGCATCGGCTATATGCAGGCCACGCCCTCGCTGTGGCGCATGCTGCTGTCCAGCGGCGACACCGATCTGAGCGGCGTGCATGCGCTGGCCGCCGGCGAAGCGCTGTCGGCCGAACTGGCGCAGCGGTTGGCGGCGTTGGCGGATCGGGTCAGCAATCTCTACGGTCCGACCGAGACCAGCGTCTACTCCACCGCGATCGAATTGTCGGCCGCCGACCTGGCCGCGCCGCCGATCGGCCGCCCGATCCGCAACACCCGCGTGTACGTGCTCGACGACAGCGGCGGACTGGCGCCCAGCGGTTGTCCGGGCGAGCTGTACATCGGCGGCGCCGGCGTCGCCCTGGGTTACCTCAATCGGCCCGAGTTGACCGCTCAGCGATTCCTGCCCGACCCTTTCGACCCCGACGGCGGGCGCATGTACCGCAGCGGCGACCGCGTGCGCTGGCGCGAGGACGGCGTGCTGGAGTACCTGGGCCGCAGCGATCAGCAGGTCAAGATCCGCGGGATCCGGGTCGAGCCGGGCGAAATCGAAAGCCAGCTGATGCGGCATGCCACGGTCGGCGAGGCCGCGGTGATCGCCGAGCCCGCCGGCAGCGAAGGCGGCCTGCGTCTGACCGCGTATCTGGTGCCGGCCGCGGGCGAGACCATTCGCATCGATGCGCTGCGCCGGCATCTGGCCGAGCGACTGCCCGACTACATGATTCCCAGCGCGCTGGTGAGCCTGCCGGCGCTGCCGCTGACCCCCAGCGGCAAACTCGACCGCAAGGCCCTGCCCGCGCCGGAACGCGGCGAACGCAACGGCTTCGTGGCGCCGCGCACGCCGGTGGAGCGCAAGCTCGCGGCGATCTGGAAGGAGCTGCTGGGGCTGACGCGCGTCGGCGTCCACGACAACTTCTTCGAACTCGGCGGCGACTCGCTGATCGCCGCGCAACTGATCGCGCGCCTGCCCGAGCGCTTCGGCAAGCGTCTGCCTGTCGCCAGTTTGTTCGAAGCCTCGACCATCGCCGGCCTGGCCGCGCTGCTGGAACACACCGACCACGAGCACGGCGACCCGCTGGGCGTGGTGCTGTCGCTACGCCGCGCGACCACGCCCAGCGCGGCCCCGCGCCCGCTGTTCTGCATCCATCCCATCGCCGGCCTCAGCCTGGGCTACTCCGGCCTGCTGCGGCATCTGGACCCGGCGATGCCGGTGTACGGCCTGCAGGCGCGCGGCTTGCGCGGCATGGATCGCCTGCCGGACAGCATCGACGAGATCGCCGCCGACTACCTCGCCCAGATCCGCCGCATCCAACCCGAGGGACCGTATCGCCTGCTCGGCCGCTCGCTGGGCGGCCTGATCGGCCACGCCATCGCCGCGCAGATGAGCGAACAGAGCGAGCGCGTGGAACTGCTGGCGATGATCGACAGTTATCTGTTCACCGCCGGCGCGCCCGGGCAGGCGCGCGAGCCCGGCGATGAAGTGCGCGCGGCGCTGGACTTCCTGGGCATCGCGCCCGGGCCCGGGCCGGCGCCGCGCACGCTGGACGAACTGGCGCCGGCCCTGCTCGCCTACAACGCCCGTTCGATGCCGCTGCTGCGCGAGATCGCGCGCGATCATCCGCGCTTCGTCGAGCACGCCTTCGCGGTGATGCGCAACAATCTGGCGCTGGCGCGCCGGCATGCGCCGCGTCGCCTCGACCTGGACCTGGTGTACTTCCACGCCACCCAGCGCCTGAGCGACCCCTCCGCGCTGATCGAACACGACCCCGAGACCTGGCGGCCCTATATCGGCGGCCGCTTCGAACTGCACGCCTTGGACTGCCACCACGAGAGCGTGCTCGACACCCTGCCCGCCGCGCGCATCGGCCATGTCCTGAGCCGACACCTGGAACGGCTGCAACCGCGTAGCGCGGCCTGCGCGAACGCAGGCGACGACGGCCTGGAACCGCGCACGGTGGCGCATGCCTGAGCCGACCATGAGCGCCATCCGACCGATCGCGATCTTCACCATCGGCACGCTAGGCGACGTGCTGCCCTGCGTCGCCCTGGGCCAGGGATTGCAGCGCGCCGGCTATCCCGTGCGCATCGTCACCAGCGCCAACTTCGCCCCGCTGGTGCGCGAAGCGGGCCTGGATCACTACCCGCTGACCGCCGACTTCGAGGCCATGTTGGCCGCCGACCGCAGCATCGCCGACCGCGGACTCAACCTGTACGCGATGGCGCGCACCTTCCGCGAGCGCTATGCGCATTGGGCCCGCCACTGGACCGCCGAAGGCCTGGCGGCCAGCGAGGGCGCCGGCCTGTTGATCGGCGTCAGCAATGCCATCCAGTTGGCCAAGGCGATGTCCGAAGCGCGCGGCCTGCCGTTCGCGGTCGCGCGCCTGCAGCCGCTGACGCCGTCGCGCCTGCTGCCGCCGATGGTGATGGCCGGCGGCCGCGACCGCCTGCCCGGCGCGCTCAGTCTCGGGCTGTACCGCCTGATCCACCTGCTGGTCTGGTACGTGATGAAGCCGGCGATCAACGACATCGTGCGGCCGCAACTGGGCCTGCCGCGCTATCCCTGGTACGGCCCGCATCTGGGCCGCAACGCCCAGCGCGAGAAAACCCTTAACGGCTACAGCCCCAGTCTGCTGCCGCGCCCGGCGGACTGGCCCGAGAGCTCGCAGGTCACCGGCTATTGGTTCGCGCAGAACACCGCCTGGCGGCCCGACGACGCCTTGCAAGCCTTTCTCGACGCCGGCGACAAGCCGATCTACGTCGGCTTCGGCAGCATGGTCAACGCCGACGCGGTCGCGTTCACCCGCACCGTGCTGGACGCGGTCGAGCGCAGCGGATTGCGCGCCGTGCTCGCGACCGGCTGGGGCGGCCTGGACGGCGCCGACGGCGCGCGCGACGGCCGCTGTTATTTCCTGCGCCAGGCCCCGCACGACGCCTTGTTCCCGCACATGTGCGCGGCCGTGCACCACGGCGGCGCCGGCACCACCGCGGCGGCGGTGCGCGCCGGCATTCCCTCGGTGGTCGTGCCCTTCTACGGCGACCAGCCGTTCTGGGCGCGCTGCCTGCACGCGCGCGGCGTCGCGCCGCCGGCGGTGCAACGCAAAGGCCTGGATGCGGCGCGACTGGCCGCCGCCATCGCCGCCACCCAGGCGCCAACGATGCGGCAGGCGGCCGCGCGGCTGGGCGACACGGTGCGCGCCGAAGACGGCATCGGCAATGCACTGGCGCAGCTGCGCGCCTGGGGCCTGGTCGAGCCGATCGCCGATCCGGTACTGCCCCAGCGGCGGCACCTGCGGAGCGTGGCATGAACGCGTCGTCGGGCCGCCCGCTGAGCTTGTTCGAACGCGCCCTGTACGGCGACGGTACCCTGCCGGGCAACGTCGTCGTCACCGCCTGCATCGAAGGCCGGATCGAGCCGGCCGCGCTGCTGCGCGCGCTCGGCCACGCGCAGGCGCGGCATCCCCTGCTGCGCTGCCTGATCGTGGAACGCGAGGGCCGGCCTTGGTTCGAGCTGCGGCGCACGCCGCCGCAGATCCCGCTGCGCATCATCGATCGCCGCAGCGACGAGGACTGGGTGACCTGGTCGGACCGCGAGCTGCAACGCTGCTTCGACGCCAGGCGCGAGCCGCTGGCGCGCCTGTTGTGGTTGCGCGGCGAGCACCGCAGCGAGCTGGTGCTGATCTGCCATCACGCGATCTGCGACGGTCGTGCGCTGACCCACCTGCTGGGCGAACTCCTGCGCGATTGCGACGGACAGGAGCGCGCGGTCGAGACCCGCGACGCGCTGCCCGGCTTCGCCGATCTATTGCCCGCCGCGGTGCGCGCCGATCGCGGCCTGCAGCGCAGCATCCGCTGGCGCGCGGCCGCCCTGGCGCTGGCCTTGCGCCTGTTGGTACGCGATCGCCCGGCGCAACGCTACGGCGCGATCTACCGCGAGCTGTGGACGCTGGACGAAGCCGCCAGCCGGCGCCTGTCCGAGCAATGCCGCGCGCAGCGCGTGAGCGCCTACGTCGCCATCAGCCTGGCCTTCGTGCTGGCCTTCCGCGCGGTCTGCGGCGCGCGGCGCATCCAGCGCTTCGTCGCCCCGGTGGACATGCGCAGCCTGCTGCCGAACATAGGCGACGACGATCTGTTCGGGATCGCGCCCACGGTCGAGCTGCGCCCCGGCAAGACCGGCGCCGGCACCGCCGCGCCGGAGGAATTCTGGACGCGTGCGCGCGCCCTGCAGGCCGACCTGCAGCGCAAGATCGAAGTCCTGCCGGCCAAGGTCTATCGCAACTTCCTCGGCCTGGAACGCCTGCACGGAGTGTTCGAGCGCATGGCCGTGTACGGCCGCTCGCGCCGCGCGGGCCGCCAACTCACCCTCAGCAACCTCGGCCGCCTGTCGCTGGCGCAGGACTACCGCGGCTTCCACTTGCGCGCGGTGCGCGCCATCTCCGGCGTGGTCGGCGCGACGCCCGCGCATCAGCTGGTGATCTCGCGCTACGCCGGCCGCTACGACTTTGCGCTGTCCTCCGATCAGGAGTCGCTGCCGCGCGCGCAGGCGCTGGAGATCCGCGAACGCGCGACGGCCCTGCTGCTGGCGCTGACCGCGCCGCAAACGCAGCCCCGCGCCGAGCCCGCCCCCGCCTCCGCCGAACCGGTGCGCGCCGCATGAACCGCTATGGCCTGATCTTCGTGCTCTACCAGCCCGACGCGGAGTTCGTCGACAACCTGCGCCACGCGCGCGAGATCTGCGCGGATCTGGTCGCGGTGGACAATACGCCCGAACCCGACGCGGCCCTGCACGCGGCCCTGCATCGGGAACGCATCGATGTCCTGGTCAACCGCAATCGCGGCGGCCTGGCTGGGGCCTACAACCGTGGCGCCGAGGTGCTGCTGGCGCGCGGCTGCGAGGTGATCTTCCTGCTCGATCAGGATTCCAAGATCGAGGCCTCGTTCTTCACCGCGATGATGCGGGCCAGCGCCGAGGTCGGCGGCGACAGTTTCGTGCTTGGGCCGCGCGTGTACGAGATCAACCTGCGCAAGTGCATGCCGACCTTTCCGCCCGGCCGGCGCTTCCCCAGGCCGGTGCGCATGACCGAACGCGAGCACGGCCTGTTCCCGACCCTGTTCGTGATCTCGTCGGGCTCGGCGATCTCGGCGGCGGCCTATCGCAAGCTCGGCGCCTTCCGCGAGGACTACTTCATCGAGTACATCGATATCGAGTACGGCCTGCGCGCATCCAGCCAGGGCGTGCCGGTGTACGTGAACGCCGATGTGACCATGCAGCAGACCACCGGCCATATCCGCCGCCACGGCAAGCTCTACACCACCCACCACGTCGCCTGGCGCCGCTACTACGGCGCGCGCAACGCGGTGCACTGCCTGCGCCTGTACAAGGCGCATTGGGGCCTGCACTGGCTGAGCGGCGCGCTGGCCCTGCACCAGGGCCTGTGCGTGGCCCTGTTCGAGCCGGACAAGCTGCGCAAGCTCACCGCCATCGCCTGCGGTTACCTGGACGGCCGACGCGAGCGGTTGGGCACTTTCGAACGTCTGCATCCGCGCATCCACGCCTATTGCACCCGCGCCAGCCGCGATGCGCATCCGGCGGAGCACGCCAAGCCCGCATCCGCACCGGGAGACGCCGGGTGAGCCGCCCGCTGTCCACGATCGAGCAGTTGATCGACGGCTGCATCGTCTACGCGCTGCGGATCGAGGGCGAGATCGACGAGACCGACCTGCGCAAGGCGATCGCGCGCGTGCAGGCCAAGCACCCGGCCTTGCGCGCGACCCTGCGCACGCAAGGCGCGGCGGTGCGCTACGTCGACGACGGTGCGGGCCCGATCCCGCTGCGCGCGCTGGCGCTGCGCGGCGGCGGCGACGCCCGCCGCGAGATCGACCTCGAACTGCAGACGCCGTTCGCCGAGGGCCAGCCGCAGCTGCGCCTGGTCTGGCTGCGCGGCGCCGGCCGCAGCGAGCTGCTATTCGCGGCCTCGCACCGCATCTGCGACGGCATGAGCCTGCTGATCGTGGCCAGAGAGACCTTGCGCGCCTTGCACGACGACGCCCCGCTGCTGCCATACCCGCCGCTCACCGCCGCCGATATCGTCGGCGACTACAGGCCCGAGCATCCGCGACGGCGGCGCTGCGTCGCCGGCCTGATCGGCCTGGCCCTGCGACTGCTGCCGCCGATGGCCCCGCCGCGCAACCGCGAGCATCACCTGGAATGGAGCGCGGGCGCGGTGCTGTCCAGCGCGCTGCGCCAGCGTTGCAAGCGCGAGGACGTGTCGGTGCACGCCGCCCTGCTGGTTGCCCTGGACGAGGCCTTGCTCACCGCCCTGGGCCGCGAACAGGTGCCGGCCTGGATCGAAAGCCCCATGGACGGCCGGCGCGGGCGCGTGCCGGCGCTGGCCGACGATCGCCTGTTCTACGGCGGCGGCGGCCTGAAGTTCCGCACCGGCCAGGACAACGGCACCGGCTTCTGGGAACGCGCGCGCGACGCGCATCGCTCGATGCAGGCGCAAATCGAACGCGAGAGCCGTGAGATTCCCAGCCGCTACCACTTCTGCGAGTTGATCCGGCCGCCCGCGCCGGCGCGCTTGAACGCGTTGATCCGCTTCGGCAACGCGCTGGGCCTGAAGGGCAGTTGGAACCGCATCACCCTGTCCAACCTGGGCCAACTCGATCTGGTCGAAGACCATGCACCGTTCCGCCTCGAGGACTTCCGCCTCTACGTGCACTCGCATTCGGTGCGCGCGCTGGGCCTGATGGTGTATTCCCTGCACGGACAGATCCGCTTCTATTGCATGGGCGACGAGCACTGCATCGATCTCGACCGCGCCCAGGCCCTGCGCGAAGCCCTGATGGCGGTGTTGGAAACCCAGGTCGCGCGCGCGCCGACCGCAGCGGCTCCGCACGCGCGCGTCGAAGACGCGGCCCTGGCCGGCTGAGCCGCCCTGACTTTGGGCACGGCTGCGTCGCGGCCGCCATGGGGCTAACCTGAAGACCGCCCCCGATCGAGGAAGCCGCGATGGCGCTCGTGCTGTACCAGCATCCCCTGGCCTCGTTCTGCCACAAGGTCCTGATCGCGCTGTACGAGAACGGCACCGCGTTCGAGCCGCGTTTGATCGAACGCGCGGCCGCAGACGAGAACGCCCGCTTCCTCGACCTGTGGCCGGTCGGCAAGATGCCGGTGCTGCGCGACGAAGCGCGCGACGCGACGGTACCCGAGACCAGCATCATCATCGAGTACCTGGACCGGCATTACCCGGGGCCGCAACCGCTGTTGCCCGTCGATCCGGCCGCCAACCTGGACGCGCGCCTGTGGGACCGATTCTTCGATCTGTACGTGAGCGTGCCGATGCAGAAGATCGTGCTGGATCGGCTGCGCGGCGACGGCGAACGCGACCCGTGCGGTGTGGCCGACGCCCACGCCAGTCTCGGCATCGCCTACGGCATGGTCGAGCGCCGCATGGCCGGCAGGGTCTGGGCCGCCGGCGACAGCTTCGGCCTGGCCGACTGCGCGGCCGCGCCGGCCTTGTTCTATGCCGGCATCGTGAGCCCGTTCGGCGAGGCCTATCCGCAGCTCGGCGCCTACTTCGAACGCCTGCTGCAGCGCCCCTCCTACGCGCGCGTGCTGAACGAGGCGCGGCCCTACTTCACCCTGTTCCCCTACTACGAGCGCATGCCGGCGCGGTTCCTGGCCGAGGACTAGATGCGCGCAGGCGCCGACGCGCCATGACCTCGCAGGTCATGGCCGGCGCGGCCTGCCCTGTCTATCATCGGCATGAAAGCCCGAACCTGGCCGCAGCAACGCGATGTCGGATTTCGCAGTCGCCCGATTGTTCGATAGCGGCACCCTGGCGGTGCGCGATGTGCTGTGCGGCGGCCAGTGCCGCCACCGCAGCCAGGAAGAGTGCGCCTCCTCGACCCATCTGGTGTTTCCCTATCGCGGCCTGTACCTGCGCCACGTCGGCCAGGACCAGTCGGTGGCCGACGCCAACCACGCCCTGCTGTTCAACGCCGGCGAGGGTTACCAGGTCAGTCACCCCGTCACCGGCGGCGACGCCAGCCTGGTGATCGCCCTGTCCGAACCGCTGCTGCGCGAACTGGCGCCGGCCGAACTGCTGCAAAAGCGCGACCAGCTCGGTTTCCGTCTGCAATCGCTGCGCATCGATGCGCGCGCGCAGGCGCTGGTCGCCCTGCTCCGGCATAACCTGCAGCTGGGCCGCATCGAAACGCTGGAAGCCGAGAGCCTGGCCCTGACCCTGGTCTGCCGCAGCCTGGGGCCGCGCACCACCCATATCACCGCGGCGACGCATGCGCGGCGCCGTTTGGTGGATCGGGTCAAGGTGCTGCTGGCCGCCGACCTGACCCGGCGCTGGACACTGGAAGAAATCGCGGCCGAGATCGGTGGGTCGGCGGTCTATCTGACTCAGGCCTTCCAGCAGGTCGAAGGCCTGCCGCTGTACCGCTATCACCTGCGCCTGCGCCTGGCGCGCGCGCTGGATCGGATCCCGCACAGCCAGGACATGTCGGCGCTGGCTCTGGACCTCGGTTTCTCCAGCCACAGCCACTTCACCGCCGCGTTCAAGCAGGCCTACGGCCGCACGCCCTCGGCGTTCCAGCGTTCGGCGCTGGCCAAGAGCGCCTGAGGGCGCGCCGCGCAAACAGCTAAAGAATCCGACAGCGGCGCCGCCGCCGCGATGGTCTCCTGAGCGTGCCCGAACCGGGCCCCTATCGGAGAACCCCATGAACGAGAACACCTGCGCCGCTTGCGACAGCGAGCTGGACGAACACGCGATCCAGGTCACGATCGGCGGCCGCGCCGTCGAAGTGTGCTGCGAAGAATGCGCGCACAAGCTGCGCGAAGCGGAGCTGCGGCCATGAGCGGCGGTCAGCGCTATTTCGCCGACCGCCGTACGGTCGACACGCCCTCGGGCCGGATCAGCTACGTCGAACAGGGCCAAGGCCCGGTGGCGCTGTTCGTGCACGGCGTGCTGCTCAACGGCTACCTGTGGCGGCATCAGCTCGCCGAGCTCGGCGATAGCCGGCGCTGCATCGCGCCGGATTTGCTCGGCCACGGCTACACCGAGGCCGGTACGGGACAGGACGCGTCGGTTACCGCCAACGCCCACATGCTGGCGCAGTTCCTCGATGCGCTGGGCATCGACCGCGTCGACCTGGTCGGCAACGACAGCGGCGGCGGCATCTGCCAGATCTTCGCCGCGCTCTACCCGCAGCGCATTCGCAGCCTGGCGCTGAGCAACTGCGATGCCCACGACAACTGGCCGCCGGAGGCGTTCAAGCCTTTCGTGGCGATGGTCGCCGCGGGCGGGCTGGGCGACACCCTGCAGGCCATGCTGGCCGACAAATCGGTGTTCCGCGGCGCGTTGGCGCCGGCGTACGAGCGCCCGGAACAGGTCAGCGACGCCACCATCGACACCTATCTGCGGCCGCTGCTGGAACCGGCGCGCCTGGGCGAGCTGGAACGCTTCGTCAACGCCTTCGACTGCCGCCACACCCTGGCGATCGAGGACGGCCTGCGCCGCTTGCAGGCGCCGACCCTGATCGCCTGGGGCACCGACGACGTCTATTTCCCGCTGCAGTGGTCGTTCTGGTTGCAGCAGACCATCCCCGGCACGGTGCGGCGGGTGGAGTTCGAGGGCGCGCGCATCTTCTTCCCCGAGGAGCGCTGGCAGGACTTCAACCGCGAACTGCGCGCGCATTGGCAGGCGCATTCGGTCGAGCCGGTGCGCGCGCAGGCCGCCACGGCATGAATCGCCGCAGCGCGCATCCGCTCTCTCACGCCAGGTCACGGAGTTTCAACTGATGCACACCATCGCTGTCTACGGTGCTTACGGCCACACCGGCCGCTTCGTGATCGCCGAACTGCTCCGGCGCGGCCTGGTGCCGCGCCTGGGCGGACGCGACGCCGCCAAGTTGGCGGCGCTCGCCCAGACCCATCCGGACCTGCAATGCCGTCAGGCGTCCATCGAGGCGCCGGCCGAGCTGGATCGACTGTTGGAAGGCACCGCTGCGGTGATCAACTGCGCCGGCCCCTTTCTGGACACCGCGGCGCCGGTGCTGGAGGCGGCGCTGCGTGCGCGAGTGCCGTATCTGGACCTGTGCGCCGAGCAAGGCGCCGTGCTCGACTTGGTCGAACACCACGACGAGCGCGCCCGCGCCGCCGGCATCGTCGCGATACCGGCGATGGCCTTCTTCGGCGGTCTGGCCGATCTGCTGGCCACCGCCGCGCTGGGCGATTGGCCCGATGCGGACGCGATCGAAATAGCGGTCGCGCTGGACAGCTGGCATCCGACCGCGGGCACGCGCATCACTGGCCAGCGCAATCAGCGCGCGCGCCTGGTGATCGCCGACGGCGAACTGGCGCCGCTCGCGCAGCCGCCGGCGACGCGCGACTGGACCTTCCCAGCGCCTTTCGGCGTCCAGTCCACCGTCGCGTTGCCGTTCTCGGAGATCGCCACCCTGTTGCGCCATGTGCGCAGTACGCGCGTGGATTCGTACATGAACCTGACCGCGCTCCAGGACGTGCGCGATCCGCACACGCCGCCGCCGACGGCTGCGGATGCGAGCGGACATTCGGCGCAGCGCTATGCGGTCGATGTGCGCGTGCATCGCCAAGGCCGCAGCCATCGTGCGTTGGCGCAAGGGCGCGACATCTATGCGGTCAGCGCACCGTTGATCGTCGAGGCCTTGGTGCGGATCCTCGACGGTCGCGCGCACGCGGTGGGTGTGGTCGCACCGGGTCAGACCTTCGACGCGGCGGCGTTCCTGAGCGCGTTGCCGGCGCTGCAATGGACGCTGGAGGTCGAGGCCTGAGCGCTAGGGCCGGCGGACCCGCAGGCTCCGCCGTCCCCCACTCAGTAGAACGCGATGCCCGGACGCAGGATCAGATGGAAGATCAGCGTCAAGGCGATCAAGGCCAGCAACGGCACCGCGATCGAACGCACAGGCGCGGTTTCGCCGGCGCGCGCGGGAATCGCGAACCAGGCCGCGGCCTGCATCCACCACAGGCCGATCACGTACTCGGCCACCGGCACGATCGCAACCTGGTCCAGGCTGCCCGGCACCCGCATCGCGATGATCAAGGGCAAGGCCAGCAAGCCCGGCAAGGTCGCGACGCGGAACACGAAGCCCGCGCGCCGGCCCGGCGTGGCGACCTCGTCGGCTTGCGCGGCCAGGCTGAGCAGCGGGCGCAACAGGCGCACCGCGATCCACACGATCAAAGCCATCGCCAGCAAGGCGGCGACGGTCTTGGTCGCCGCGCTCCACTGCAGGTACTCCATCGCCATGCCGACGTCGTTGCCGGGAAAAATCGCGCCGACCACGAACTGCGGCAGGGCCTGATAGCAGCCGTGGAAGACCATCCACAGCGCGAACATCCGCCACAGCGCCGAACGCGGCGGGCAGCGCTTGAGCCAGTAGGCGCAGAGCGCGGCCAGGATCAGGGTCGCCAGCGCGCCCGTACCCTGGAACAGCTTGGCCAGCGGGTTGTCGCCGTCCCAGTTGTGATTGTTGTGGAACAGGGTCGGCCGCAAGCCCGGCGTGAACGCCTTGGGCAGGACCAGGAACAGTTCCTGCACGAAGAAGATCAGGCTGAAGCTCAAGGCGTACAGCAGCATCGAGGCCAGGATCAGCTTCCAGTCCCAGGCCGGCGACGGCGAGGCCGCGCGCGCTTGTCCGCGACTGCGCAAGACGCCCCACAGACCCAGCAACACGGGGCCGCCCAGGGCGAAGGACGGAGCGAAGACGGACAAGAAACCGGTAGAGGTCATTGCGAGCGAGCGTGGCGGGGATCAGGCGCGAGTGTAGGGCCTTCGCGGCCGCGCGAACGGCTCAGCGCCGAAATTCGTAGAGCACGTCTTCGCGCAGACCTTCCAGCAGCTCCTCGCTCAACATCGGCAAGGGCAGGCTTTCGCGCGCGGACAGCACGATGTCGGCGTCGAGGGCGCCGCTGTAGTGATGCATCAGCAGTCCCATCTGCGTGTTCTTGGTCTGGGTCAGCATGTCGCGGATGAAGGCCAGCCACGGCGCTGTGGATTCGACGACGCGCTGTGCGCGCTTGTCCTGTTGCTGGGCGAGCGCGCGCTCGATCTTGGCCCCGCTCCAACCTTTGCGGCGCAGGCGCTGGATCGCCTCGTCCATATCCTTGGCGCGCTCGCGCAGGCGCCGGCCGATCGGCACGTCGCAGTCGCAATGCCCGGGCGTGGTCAGGTAATGACGCAGGCCGGGACCGATCTGGCGGTCGATGCTGGGGTTGGATATCGGCAGCAGACGGCGCCCATGCCGGTGCGCGATCGCCGCCAAGGCGGCGTGGTCGGCGTCGGCGGGCAGGGTGGCGGTGATGAAGCGGCACATGGCCGCAGTTTAGGCGAAGCCGAACCTGGCGTTCGGCGACCATCCCAGCCATCGCCGCGGGTGGGATCAGGGCCTTCCGGCACAAGACCGCGCGGGCCGCGGGGCCTATAAACAGCGCAGACGTCACCGATGCCGACAGGAGTCCCGCATGCCGCCGTCCAGCTCCGTTCCCCAACCGCGCCTGGCCGCCTGGGTCGAACGCGGCGCGCAGCCGGCGATCCTGGCCGGCGCCTTGCTGCTGTGGTGGAGCCTGCTGCCCAGCGAGGCGGCGAGCCTGATCGTGTTGATCGCAGCGCTGTTGGCGGCCAGCGCCTTGGAGGTCTGGATACCGGCGATGCCCGAGTGGCGACAAAGCCTGGGCACGCGCCTGCGCCTGATCGGGGTGTACGCGCTCGCGTTGGCGCTGTCGGTGCTGCTGTTGGGCGCCTACGAGGCGGTACTGGGGCCGGCGCTGAGCGGAGTCCGCGCCGGCATCGGCGCCGCACTGTGGCCCGAGACCTGGCCCCTGCCGCTGCAGGCGGCGCTGCTGTTCTTCGCCTCCGACCTGATCTATTACTGGATTCACCGCGCCATCCACCGCTGGCCGCTGCTGTGGCGCCTGAGCGGGCACGGCTTCCACCACGGCTTCCACAACCTGCACGCGCTCAATGTCGGCACCAACCATCCCTTCGAGGTGGTGTTCCTGATCCTGCCGCTGGTGCTGCTGGCCGCCGCCACCGGCGCACCGGAACGGGCGGTGGAGGCCGCGGGCATCGTGCTGATGGTCAACGCGGTGCTGGCGCACGCCAACCTGCGCATGCACACGCCGGGCCTGTCCTGGCTGATCACCAGCGCCGACCACCACCGCCGCCACCACTCGCTGGTGTTCGAGCAGAGCAACAGCAACTACGCCTGCAACGCGATCGTCTGGGACCGCCTGTTCGGTACCTACAGCCAGGGCCCGGTCGCGCAGACCGGGATCGGTCCCAACGAGCCGGGCCTGTGGCGCATGTACCTGCTGCCGTTCCGCGAACCGGTCGATGCCGACACGGTGTCGTCGCGCCGACACGCGCCGCCCGACTGAGGTCGACGGGCGCCGCGCAAGCGTCGCAAGGCCCGTCACAGCGCGGTTTCATAATTCTTCACTCGCCGATCAGGCACTTCAGACGGTTTCCCGCTGTGATCGCGGCTCCTTCCGCCGATGAGAGCCGATTATGTCCCTGCACCGCCTGCTGCTGTTGCTCGCCCTAGCCAGTCCCGCCGCGTACGCCGCCGACGACGGCTGGCCCGACGCGCGCCCCAGCGAGAGCGCGTTCGACCCGGTGCCGCTGAAGGCGCTGGACGCCCGCCTGAGCGACGGCCGCCTCAAGCAGCTGACCAGCGTGATGGCGGTCCAGCGCGGCCAGCCCGTGTACGAGCGCTACTTCAACGGCGCCGACGCCCAGACCCTGCACGACGTGCGCTCGGCGACCAAGAGCGTGACCGCGCTGCTGGCCGGCGCGGCCATCGATCGCGGCCTGCTGCCCGGCGTGCAGGACCGCGTCTACGATCGCTTCCCGGAGTTCACCGCCGCCCATCGCGTCGATCCGCGTCTGCGCGCGACCACCCTGGCCGATCTGCTGACCATGAGCTCGTTGTGGGAATGCGACGACGAGAATCCGTTCTCCAGCGGCAACGAGGAGCGCATGTACGTGACCGAGCGCTGGCTGGACTTCGCCCTGGCGCTGCCGGTGAAGGGCTACGCGCCGTGGATGCGCAAGCCGGCCGACAGCCCGCACGGGCGCGCCTTCGCCTATTGCACCGCCGGTTCCTTCGTGGTCGGCGCGGTGGTCGAACGCGCGACCGGCCAGCCGCTGCCCGAGTTCGCCGCGCAGGCCCTGGAACGGCCGCTGGGCATCGTGCGCAGCCAATGGAACCGTTCGCCCGAGGGCATCGGCATGGGCGGCGGCGGTACCCGCTACCGCACCCGCGACCTGGCCAAGTTCGGTCAGCTGGTGGTCGACCAAGGCCGCTGGCAGGGCAAGCAGGTGATCTCGGCCTCCTACATCGCCGCCATGACCAGCGTGCAGGCCCAGGCCAACGACGAATCCGAGTACGGCTACCAGTGGTGGCGCATGCACTTCCAGGTCGGCGGCCGCGACGTCGCCGCCTGGGCCATGTCCGGCAACGGCGGCAACTATGTGTTCGTGGTACCGGAGCGGCAGTTGGTGGTAACCATCACCAGCAGCGCCTACAACCAGCGCGACGGCCACACCCAATCGCGCGAGATCTTCCGCGAGCTGTTGGCCGCGTTGCGCTGACTCAGGGCAGGTCGGCCGGCTTCCAGTCGGCCGACGCCACCCGCGCGCGCTGGGCCGCGAGATCGGCGTCGATGCGCGCCAGCACGCGTGCGTAGCCGGGATCGCCGTGCAAGGCGCGGAACAAGGGCGAGGCCTGCAGGTAGGCGCGGTCGCGATAGCCCGCGCCGACCGCCTCGTCCAGCGCGGCCACAGCCGCGGCCGGCTGCCGCCGCCCCAGTTCCAGCAAGGCCAGCTCCAGGTACAGACTGGGCCAGGGCGCCGGTTGCGCCGACTTCGGACGCAGCTCGGCGATGCGCTGCGCGATCCATTGCGGGCTCGGCGCGGGTTCGGCGTAGAGCCCGTCGACGGTGATCCCCAGCGATCCCTGCGGGCGCAGGCGCCGCGCCTGCGCGAACGCGAGGCGCGCGGCCGCGCGATCGCCGCGTTGCAGGGCCAGCTCGCCTTGCAGCAGATACAGCTCCGGATGCGGCGTGCCGCGCGTCAGCGCCTCGTTCAAGGCGCTGGTCGCTTCGTCGTAGCGGCCGGCGCCGAACAGGCTGCGCGGCCAGGCGATATTGGAGAACACATTGTCGGGGAACAGGCGGAAATTGGCCTGGTGGCGGCGGCGCGCGGCTTCGGCGAAACCCAGCAGTTCCAGTTCGCGCGCGACCTGGACGTCGCGGAAACGCACCCGCGCCGGATCGCCGCGCAGCTGCATGTTGCCGCGCAGGGCGTCGGCGATCTTGCCCTGCTCCTGATACAGATAGGCCAGCGAGGCGCGGGTGTGGTCGTCGTCCGGGTCCAGGCGCAAGGCGCGCTCGTAGCCGGCCACGGCCTGGCCGATATCGCCCAGGCAATCGTGCGCATAGCCCAAGGCGCTCCAGGCCGCCGCGCTGCCGGCATCGCGGCGCAGCAACTGCCGGGCCAGGCGCAGCCCGCGCTCGGCATCGTCGCGGCTGCCGTTGTAGAGGCAGGTGCGCGCGCTGGACAGACGGCTCAGCCCCAGCAACGCCGTGGCATCGTCCGGATCGGCGGCCAAGGCTTGTTGGTACAGCGCGATCGCGCGTTCGTTGTTGTCGGCCTGGCCGATGCCGGCGTAGTAGGCCGCTCGCGCCAGCAACGGCGAGCGCGGCCGCTCGTGGTTCGCCCGCCACCACAGCGCCGCGCCCACGCCGATCAATGCCAATGCCGCGAGCCCGGCCCACAGCCAGCACCGCGTTCGCCGCGTCGGCGCCTGCGGCGCGGTCTCGGCCTCCGCCAGCGGCCGCGGCGGCGCGCACAGCTGATAGCCCTGCCCGCGCACCGAACGGATGTAGCGCGGCGCGCGGCTGTCGTCGCCCAGGGCCTGGCGCAGCAGCTTGATGCGCTGGGTGATGGTTTCCTCGCTGACCACCGCCGGCGCCCAGACCTCGCTGGCCAGTTGATCGAAACCCAGCACGCGGTCGCCGTGCGAGAGCAGGCAGGCGAACAGGCGGAAGCTGAGCCCGGACACGTCCAAGGCCACGCCCTCGCGCTCCACGCGTTGGCGTTGCAGATCGATGCTCAGGTCCAGCAATTGCAGTCGGGACACGGCGATACGAGGCAGCGGAGGGAACGCGCACCAGGGCGCGGCGTCCGCGATGCTACACGGCGCGCGACCGCGTAGTCGCGTCGACCGTGCTTTCGCCCGCGCCGGCGCGCTAGCCCGGCGGCCGCACGCGGAATACCACGCTGATGCGCGGCCCCTGCGCGCGCCGGGTCTTGGGGATGCCGTGCTCGTGGCTGAGCTGGGAGGCGTGGCTCATGCTGAGCAGGCTGCCCGGGGCCAGGTCCACCGCGATGGTCTCGCGCGCGCCGCGCTGGGCGCGGATCAGCATGCGCCGCGGCGCGCCCAGCGAGACCAGGGCGATGGGATGGCCGCGCAACAGGGTGTGCAGCTTGTCGTGGTGCATGGCCACGCTGTCGCGGCCGTCGCGGTACAGGTTCATTCCGATGCGGTTGTACGGCGCCGGCACCCGGGCGCGCACCTGCTGCAACATCCGCGCCAGCGGCAATGCGTCGGGTAGCTCGTCGGTGGCGTAGTGGGCGAGCAGGCGCGGCACGTCGACGATGCGGTCGTACATGGGGCGTTGCAGATGCGTCCAGGCCGCGCGCGCATGCAGCGCCTCGAACCAGACCCGCGCGGTCGCGGCATCGACGAAGCCGGGCCAATAGCGCACCCCGCCCTCGGCGTCGTCCACCAGGGTCTGGCAGTCGGGCGCGAACAGGTCGTCGGCGTAGTCGCATAGGGCTTTCATGGCCGACCTCAATGGAAATCGCGCGAGCTGGTCTGCAGCTCGCCGAGCAGATGGCTCAGGTCCTGCAGCTCGCGCGCGATCAGATGGCGCACGCCGTCGACCTGCTCCCAGCGCCCGCGCACCGCCAGCAGACGCGCGCCCAGCAGGGCCTTGCGCGACCGCAGCGCCACGTCCTGCCACACCACCACGTTGACCGAGCCGTGCTCGTCCTCGAGGGTGACGAAGATGGTGCCGCCGGCCGTGGCCGGGCGCTGGCGCTGGGTGACGATGCCGGCCGCATGCACGCCGCGCCCGTGCCGCTGCGCGCTCAGCTGCTGCGAGTCCATCACCCGCAGCTGTTGCAGGCGCTGGCGCAGCAAGGCCAGCGGATGCGCGCGCAGGCTCAGGCCGACCGCGCGGTAATCGGAGGCCACGTCCTCGCCCTGGGTCGGCGCCGGCAGTTCGATGAGGTCCTCGTCCGGGCTGTCGGGCAGCAGCGGACGCTGACGCTCGATCCCCGCCACTGCCCAGCGCGCGGCATGGCGATGCCCGGCCAGGCTCTGCAAGGCACCGGCCTCGGCCAGGGCATGGCGCGCCTTCTCGTCCAGGCCGGCGCGCAGGCACAGGTCGCGCACATCCGCGAACGGCGCCTGCGCGCGCGCGGCGACCAGAGTGCGCGCCATCGTCTCCGACAGCCCGCTCACCTGACGCAGGCCCAGGCGAAGTGCCGCCTGCCCGTCGTCGTTCTCGCCGATGCGCAGGCCGCCGCCCTCCAGCGTGTTGTCCCAATCGCTGCGGCTCACGTCGACCGGGCGCACTTCCACGCCGATGCGGCCGCCGCGCCCACGACGCGCGTCCTGCACGATTTCGCTGGGCGAGTAGAAGCCCATCGGCTGCGCGTTGAGCAAAGCGCAGACGAAGGCCGCCGGCTCGTGTCGCTTCATCCAGCAGCTGATGTAGACCAGCTTGGCGAACGAGGCCGCATGGCTCTGCGGGAAACCGTAGGAACCGAAGCCCTTGATCTGCTCGAAGATCTGCTCGATGAAGACGGAGGAGTAGCCCTTGCCCTCCATCAGCTCGCGGATGCGATCGCGATGCGGCTCCATGTCGCCGCCGCGCCCCCAGGCCGCCATCGAACGGCGCAGATGATCCGCCTCGTGCGGCTCGTAACCGGCGTGGATCACCAGCTCCATCACCTGCTCCTGGAACAGCGGAATGCCCAGGGTCGGGCCAAGGATGTCCTCGATCCCGGCCGAGGGATACTCCACTTTCTCCTTGCCCTGCCGCCGCCGCAGATAGGGATGCACCATGCCGCCCTGGATCGGACCGGGCCGCACGATCGCGACCTCCACCACCAGGTCGTAGAAGTTTTTGGGCTTCAGGCGCGGCAGCATGCTCATCTGCGCGCGCGATTCGATCTGGAACACGCCGACCGTGTCGGCGGCCTGGATCAGTTCGTAAGTCGGACCGTCGCCGGCCGGCAGACGCGCGATGTCCAGGCGATAGCCGCGATGGCGTTCGATCAGGTCCACGGCCTTGCGGATGCAGGTCAGCATGCCCAGCGCCAGGCAGTCGACCTTGAGCAGCTTCATGGTCTCCAGGTCGTCCTTGTCCCACTGGATGATGGTGCGCTCGTCCATGGCCGCGTTCTCCACCGGCACCACCGTGCTCAGGGCCGCATCGCTGATGACGAAGCCGCCGACGTGCTGGGAGAGATGGCGGGGATGCCCGCGCAGTTGCGCGGTCACCGCCAGCACGCGCCGGATCAGCGGATTGTCCGGATCGAAACCGGCCTCGCCCAGGCGCTGCTCCATCGGCGTCTCGCCGTTGCCCCAGCCGTAGCATTCGGCGAGCAGCGCGATCTGGTCCGGCGGCAAGCCGAAGGCCTTGGCCACGTCGCGCACCGCGCTCTTGCCGCGGTAGCGGATCACGGTGGCGGCCAGCGCCGCGCGCTCGCGGCCATATTTGGCGTACACGTACTGCAGCACTTCCTCGCGCCGCTCGTGCTCGAAGTCGACGTCGATGTCGGGCGGCTCGCCGCGCTCCTCGGACAGGAAACGCGCCATCAGCAAACGGCTCTCGGCCGGATTCACCGCGGTGATGCCCAGCGCGTAGCACACCGCCGAATTGGCCGAGGACCCGCGCCCCTGGCACAGGATGTTGAGCGAGCGCGCGTAGCGCACGATGTCCTCCACGGTCAGGAAGAAGGCCTCGTACTTGAGCTTGGCGATCAGTTCCAGCTCGCCGTCGATCTGCGCGACGACGGCCTCCGGCGTGCCGTCCGGCCAGCGCTGGCGCATGCCGGCCTCGGTCAGGGCGCGCAGCCAGGTGGTGGGCGTATGCCCGTCCGGCACCAGTTCGGCCGGATAGTCGTAGCGCACCTGATCCATGCGGAAGCGGCAGCGACGCGCGAGCCCGACGGCGGCGTCCAGCAGCTGCGGCGGATAGATGTTGCCCAGCGCGCGGCGCGTGCGCAGGTGGCGCTCGCCGTTGCGGAACAGCTGCGCGCCGCAATCGGCCAACGGCGTGTTGTGGCGGATCGCGGTCATGGTGTCCTGCAGCACACGCTGGCGACGCAGGTCCATGTGCACGTCGCCGCTGGCCAGCGCCACCAGCCGCAGCTGCGCCGCCAGCGCCAGCAAGGTCTGCAGGCGCGCGACATCGTCCTCCTCGCGGCGCAGTTCCACCGCCAGAAACGCGCGCTCGCCGAGCAGGGCGCGCAGCCAGCCTCCCTGCTCGGCGTCCGGCACCGACGCCGGCAGCCACAGCGCGAACACGCCCGCCTCGGTATCGCCCAGCACCTGCTGCAGGTCCTGCCGGGTCAGGCGGTAGGCGCCTTTGGGCGCGGCACGCCGCGCGATGGTGATCAGCCGGCACAGTTGGGTGTAGCCGTCCTGGGTTTCCACCAGCAGCACCAGCTTCAGCCCGCACTCCAGCGTGAACTCGCTGCCCACCACCAGATCCAGGCCGGTCGCGCGCGAGGCCTCGTAGGCGCGCACGATCCCGGCCAGCGAGCATTCGTCGGTGATCGCCAACGCCTGGTAGCCGCAGTGCAGCGCGCGCGCGAACAGGTCCTCGGCGCTGGACGCGCCGCGCAGGAAGGAGAAGTCCGACAGGCAATGCAGCTCGGCGTAGGCGGGCAGATCGTCGGCGCTGTCGGTGTCGTCGTTGGCGGCCTGCAGGCGCAGCCGCTGCGCGACTTCCCAGGCGCGCGGCGGACGCCCGCCCGGCGTATCGCGGTCGACGCCGTTCACCGCGTCGTCCCAGCTCATGCGAACCACCCGTGCAGCATCCAACCCTCGCGCTCGCCCGGCGCCGCATAGGCCCAGGCGCGTTGGCCCTGGCCGGTCTCCAGCACGTAGTAATCGCGCCGCGCGTCGGCGCCGTCCCACCAGCCGCTTTCCAGGCGCTCGGGACCGGACAGGATGCGCGGCTGCGGATCGCGCAGCGGCACGGGCTGCGGCAGCAGCCACAGCGGGCGAGGCGGACGCGCGGGCGCCGCGCCGATGCGGGTCTCGTCGCCGTCCACGCGTCGCCAGGCCCGCTCCGGGCGCGGATCGCCGGCCGGCGCCACCCGATACACCGCCTCGTCGCCCAGGCGCGCGCGCATGCGTTCGCGCAGTTGCGGCCAGGGCTGGGTCTGTTGCGCGCGCAGATCGAACAGATCGCGCGAGGCCGGCACGAACGGCGGCAGTTCGCGCGCGAGCAAACGCAGCGCCACCACCGGCTGCGCGATCTGGACCCGCTCCAGGCGATTGCGGGTGAGCTCGAACAGCATCGCCGGCTCGCGCTCCGACGCCAGCAGGCCGACCTCGACGTCGGTGTGCGCGCCTTCGTGCTCCAGGCGCAGCACGAAGCGCTGCACGCCGCCGTCGCGGATCGACAGATAGGTGCACAGATCGCCGAGCAGACGCCGCAGCGGAAACAGCAGCGCCATGTGGCTTTCCACTTCGTAGCCCAACTCCACCCGCGCATCGAAATGGTCCGGCGGCGCGTAGTAGCTCAACGGGTCGTCGGCCTGCCCGTACAAGCGATCCAGATGCTCCAGCAGCGGCAGACCGAAGCGACGGCGCAGGCTGTCGCGCGGCAGCGCGCGCAAGGCGCGCAGGTCGCGCACGCCCATACGCTGCAGGCGCTCGCCGTCGCCCTCGGGCAGGCGCGCGCGCCGCACCGGCACGCGGTCCAGGTAGTCCGTCATCGCGCCGGGATGCGGCAGGGCCAGACCGTCGCTGAGACCGGCCAGCACGTGCGCCGCGCGCGCGGTCGGCGCCAGGGCGATGCGATGGCTGAAGCCCAACGCGGCAAGTTCTTCGCGCAGCCGCGCCTCGATGCGCGGCCACGGCCCCAGCAAGCGGAAACTGGCGCGCACCTCCAGCACGATGCAGCCCGGCCATTGCGCGCTGACCAGCGAACTGTGGCGGTAGGCCCAGGCGGCCAGGAAACGCTGCCAGCGCGCCTCGGCCTGCGGCTCGTATTCCACCATCGCGAAATCCGGCAGCAAGGCATGCGCGGCGGTCAGGCGCATGCCCGCGCGCAGGCCGGCCTCGGCGGCGCGGGTATTGACCGCATGCAGGCTGCGCAGCTGCGCCGGCCCGGCCACCAGGGCCAGCGGCGGGTCGGGATCAGGCAGACGCCGGAGGACGGCGTCCAGCGCCAGCTGCGGCAGCAGTATGCAGGCCCACAACATGCGTGCGTCTCACGCCGTGCCCGGTGCGTAGGTCTGCGCGGGCGCGGGACCGCCGCGGCATTTGCGCACCTGCCAGGCGCCCTGGCCGCGCGAGTCGCGCGCGTATTCCACGCGCAGCGCGGCCGGCGAGGGATTGGCCGCGTGCTTGCGATCGCGCAATGCGAAACCCAGGCAGTCGCCGCTGTCGGCGGCCACCTGCAAACGCCGCAACGCCTGCGTATCGGCCTGCAGCGGCCAGCCGATCACCGCCGCGCAGGCGCCGCTGCGCAGGCATTGCTCGAACGCCCACAAGGCATCGCGCGGACCGGCATCGACGATCTGCAACGCAGCCAGTTCCACGCCCGCGGCCTGCCACGCCGGCGCATACGGCAGATACGGCGGCGCGATCAGCGCCACCGTGCCGCCGGCCCGGGTCGTGCGCACCAGGGTCGGCATCAACAACGACAACTCGCCCACCCCGTCGGCGGGCAACAGCAACTCGGTCAGCGCGCGTCGCGGCCAGCCGCGCTGCGGCAACAGCGCGTCCAGCGCCGCATGCCCGGTAGGCTCGCCCTCGGCGGCGATGCCGACGCTGCGCCCGGCGTGCCACAGCGTCTGCGCGGCCAGCAGGGTTTCGATGGCGACCACGCCGCCCATCTCAGCCCAGCCGCACCAGGCCGCAGTAGACGCCTTCGATGGCGAAGTCCTGATCCGCTTCCACCACGATCGGCGCATGCGCGGGATTGCGCGGCAGCAGGCGGATCTGCCGGCGCGTGCGCTGCAGGCGCTTGATGGTCAGTTCGCCGTCGATGCGCGCGACCACGGTCTGGCCGTCGCGGGCGTCGGCGGTGCGGTGCACGCCGACCAGGTCGCCGTCGAGGATGCCGTCGTCGATCATCGAATCGCCCTGCACCTTCAACAGGTAATCCGGCGCCGGCGAGAACAGGCGACGGTCCAGCCACAGTTGTTGGTCCAGGCCGATGTCGGCCCCGATCGGCGCGCCCGCCGCGACCCGGCCCAGCACCGCCAGCGGCAGCACGTCGGCGCCGCCGCCGGGCAGGCGCAAGCCGCGCTTGCGGCCTGGGACCAGGGCCAGCAGGCCGTCGGCGACCAGGGCCTGTACGTGCTTCTGGGCGGCATTGCGCGAGGCGAAACCGAAGGCGGCGGCGATCTCGGCCAGGCTGGGCGCGCGCCCGGCCGCCAGCTCCCGGCGCAGGAAGGCCAGCACGGCGGCGCGTTGCGGCGGCAGGGAGTCGATCGGGTCCATAGGTGTACATTTGTACACCCATTGGTCGCCCGAGGCGAGCCCCCGGCTGCGCGCCGTTCGTGATCCGCGCCCAGGCCACCTCGATGGTCTGGAACGGCAGCGAAGACGAGACCTATCGCTCGCTGTCCGATGCCATGGGCGACGCCCACCTGCAGCTGGTCCACTCCCTCAACAAAGACGGCAAGGCGAACGAAGCGGGCTGATCGCCCGACGGTTCTTCGATCTCGACCGGGGCGGCGCCCCGCCCTGACCCGCCCGCGCGGCGATCGTGCCGCAGGCGGGCGCTAACCCGAAGCGCGAAGCCGGCCGCCTGTATCCTTGGCGGCACGCAGTTGGATGCGCAGTCCAGTTGCAGGAAGCCTGCGCGACGCAGGCATCGCGCCGCACACGCCGCCGGGGACACATGCTTCGAATTCTTCTGCTGCTCGCCGTCTGCCTGCTGGCCGGCTGCGGCGTCACCCCGGGCATCGTCGAGCGCGACGTGCTCACCCTCTATCCGGGCTGCACGCTGGACAAGCTCAACGAGACCCGCAAGCTGGGCCGCGACGACAAGCTGGTGCTGGCCAAGTTCACCTACACCTGCAAAGACGAAACGCACCTGCGTTACGGCAACCTGGTCTATACCAAGACCATGGACACCGGCGTCACCATCTACTGCTGCGCGCGCGAAGCGACGCCGGAAGAGCTCTAACCGGCGCGGCCGAGCTCGACGACGCTCAATCGTGCTGCGCGGCCGTATCGCTCAAGCTGTAGACGTAGGCCTGCACGCGGCTGCCGTCGGCCAGCGTCGCCGTGGTCGGGACGCGCCGGTAGCCCTCGCCTTCGAACTCGTCCAGACGCGCCCAGTGCTCGGCCAAATGATCCGAGCTGAACACCAGACCGGACACCTCGGCGCCGTCCTCGTCCAGCACGATGCCCGGAAAACCCGCCGCCGCGCCCCAGCCTTCCTGCAGCAAGGTGCCGACCACGCTCGCGGGCTCCCATCGCCCCGGAATGTCGGCCATAACGTGCGCATTGACGCGGCCCGGGGCCAGCGTTCCGTATACGAACAGTCGCTCGGTCATCGCCATCTCATGGGTTCGGAAACATCGGATCCATTGTAAATGGTCGTCGCCCCGATTCGATCCGGAGTGGCGCGAAGGAAGCGGCATGAGCCTGGAAGCGACCGTCCCGACCATGGCGGCGATCCACGCGCGCGGTTCGGACATCCTCGCAAGCGCCGGCCCTCAAGGCGTCGACGCTTCCGCATGCGACATATCGCCGCGCGTCAAAGGCAGGCGCGCGATCAACTCGTTGTCCACGGATTCGAAACGCAGACCCAGCCCGAACCGTCCGCACAGGCGATGCACGATAGTCAGCCCCAGGCCGAAGCCGTCGCTGCCGTCGCCCTTGCGAAACAACGCGACGCCTTCCTCGCTCACGGGGAAGACGTCCTCGCGCGCGGGGTTGCGGATGAGCAGGGCGTCTTCTTCGACACCTATGCGTATCGTGCCGGCATCGGTATGGGCGAAGGCGTTGCCGACCAGGTTGGTCAGGACGATGCGCAGCACGGCCGCCGGCGCACGCACCCGCGCGCTGTCCGGCACGTCGAAGCGCAGTTGCACCGGCTTGCCGTCGAGGCGGCAGGATTGCTCCAGCACGATCTGTTCCAGCAGCGGCAGCAGGCGCAACTCGACCGCAGGCGCATCGGCGTGCTCCTCACGCGCGAGGGTCAACAGGGTATCGACGGTTTGCTCCAGATGCATCGTGGATTCGCGGATCAGGCGCGCATGGCCGCGCGCCGCCGGGCCCAACTCGGGCTGCAGGTCCAGTTGCTCGCCGGCTGCCCGAATAACGGCCAGCGGCGTGCGCAATTCGTGGCTGGCGTCGCGGGTGAAACCGCGTTCGCGCTCGATGAACTGGCGCAGGCGCGCGGTCATGTCCTCCAGGCCTTGAGCGACCGCGCCCACTTCGTCGTCGCCGTCCGCGGACGACCAGCTCGACGGCAGACGGGCCGGGTCCAGATGGTCGACCTCGTCGGCCAGACGCGATAGGCGCCGGGTGATGCGCCGCGACACCAGGTAACCCGCGACCAGGGCCAGCGCGACGGCGATCAGCGAGGTCCACGCGAGCAGCCACAGGATGGAATCGCGCATCGGCTTCACCACCAGGCCACGACTGACGTCGTACAGCAACCAGGCGACCTCCCCGTCCGCGCGTAAGGCTCGGACGTGATAATGGCGACCGTCGCGCCCCGAGGCCTCCAGGCGTTGCGGTTCGCGACGCATCAGCTGCGCCACCTCCGGAGGTAGCGTGGCGAGGCTGCGATGAAGCTGGATGCGCGGGTCTCGGGTGGGGCCCCAATAGCCGGTTTCGGCTCGGCGCGCCTTCTGAAACGCGGCCTCGTCCGCGACCTGCGCGTTCAGAAACGCGTCCTCGACTTCATAGGTGAAAACCACGGCATACAGCGAGAACACGGCCGCCACGGCCAGCGTGACGCCGGCCAGCACCAGCAGAATGCGCCGCTGCAGGCGGCGGTTCGGATTCACAGGTCCGTCTCTAGACGGTAGCCGACGCCATGCACGTTGCGCAGCATCGGCGACACGCCCGGCGGGTCGAGCTCGCGCCGCAGCAGATACAGATGCGTGCGCAGCGGATCGGACGGCGGCGACTCGTCGCCCCACAGCCGGCGCACCAGCTCCGAGCGCGTGAGCGAACGCGGATAGGCCTCGGCCAGGGCGCGCAATAGATGCAAGGCGCTCTGGTTGAGCGCCAACATCCTGTCTCCGCGCCGGACGGCGCCGCTACGTCGATCGATCACCAGACTGCCGATCGTCAACTCGTTCGCTTCGCCGACGCGGTGGCGACGCGACAGGGCGACGCAGCGTGCGAGCAACTCGGCGCCCGAGAAGGGCTTGACCAGATAGTCGTCGGCGCCGGCATCGAAGCCCTGCAGTTTGTCGGCGACCGCATCGCGCGCCGTCAACATCAGCACCGGCACGTGGCGGTCCGCGCGCGCGCGCAACTCCCGGCACACGCGCAGGCCGTCCAAACCGGGCAGGCCCAAATCCAGCACCAGGACGTCGGGCGGCTGGTCCAGCGCGAGTTGCAAGCCGCGACGACCGTCGGCGGCGAAGTCGGCGCGATGGCCGTGGGACTCGAACAAGGTCGCCAGCGTCGCCTGCAGTGCGAGGCTGTCCTCCACCACCAACACCCTGAGACCGGAACGCGTCATCTCACTCGTCCAATCGCCGCATCAAGGCCTGAGCTTCGGGCAACTGCGGGTGGGTCGCAAGCACGCGGTCCAGCAGGCTGCGCGCCTGGTCGCGCCGACCCAGGCGCCGGTGCGCTTCAGCGCGGCTGAGGCTCAGCTCGGGGGCGGTCATGTACGGCGCGGCCAAGTCCATCGCGACCAGCGCCGCGCGCACCGCCGCGTCGTCCTGGGCAAGCTGCAGTTGGTAGTGGCCGATGATGCCGATCAGTTCGGGGTGGAAGCGCGCGGGCGCGTCGGCGAGTTCGGTGACCGCGGTGGCGCTGCCGGCGAGGGCGCGTTGAAGCAGCGCAAGGCTGGCCTCGTCCCGGTCCGGTACGCGCGGCTGCGGCGTCATGCCCAGGCCACGGACCAGCGCCTCGGCGACGGCATGCGTGGAGTACGGGTTCTGGCCGGTGATCAAACGCTCGTCGACCGCCAGCATGGGCATCATCAGCGGCGCCTCCACCCAGCGCGCGCCGCGCGCGCGCAGGCCGTCCTCGAGTACGAACGGAAACGCCTGGGACCACTTCTTGCCGAACACGCTTTCCTCTTCGGCGCTGAAGCCGGTGACCCGCCTGCCCTCGATCAGCCGACGGCCATCGGCCAGGCGCACTTCGGCCAGGGCGGCGCTGCCATGGCAGACGGCGGCGACCAGGCCGCCGCGGTCGTAGACGCGCCCCAACAAGGCCGCCAGCCCCGGATGCTCGGCCAGGTCCAACATCGCGCCCTTTCCGCCCACCACGTAGACCGCGTCGTAGGCCGCCGGATCCAGCTCGTCGATACGCGCCGTGGCTCCCAATTGCGCCATGACGCCCGCATGCGCGAGCAGGCGCGCGTTGGCGGCATCGCGCGCGTTGTAGGCGTCGGCTTCGACCTTGCCGCCAGCCGGGCTCGCCAATTTCACCTGCAGGCCGTTATCCACGAAGATGCCCCAAGCCTGCGCCAACTCGTCCATCTCGAAGCCCGGCCGGGTCTTGCCGCCGTCGCGGCCCGCCGAACTGAGCACGATCAGCACCGAGGGCGATGCCTTCGAGGTATCCGGTGCCGCCGGCGTCAGCGCGAGCGCGCTGCTGGGCGAGGCCGCCGCGAGCAGGAAGCAAATCCAGAGGGTGCGTCGTAGCGACATGAGGCGATCCCGCAGTGAACTAGGTAGCCCTCATTGTTCAGGCGCAATATCAAAAATTCGGCAAACGCTCGTGCCCGGGCGGCGGAGGCGCCGCTCGACGCGTATCGCCCTCTGGCTGTCCGCCGCGCTCCGACTGGCGCCTAACGCACGCGAACGAAGCGATCGTCGTTCCAACGCAAGGAATCGACGTCATCGGCGTAGCGGAAAACCTCGGGTGCGTCGAGCGCGGACTTGCTGGCGCCGAACAAGCCGGGGCTCGCCGGCGTCAAATTCAGACGCATCTCACCCAGCCGGACCTCCAAGCCGTGCGCGCCCTGCACCACCTCCAAGCTGCCCAGACGCTCGCTGCGGAACACCCCCAGATATCGGCGCGTCTCGGCCTGCGACGGCATCCATGCCCAGTCGCCCCAGATGCCGTCGGCGCGGGCTTTTTGCACACTCTCACGCCGTGCCGAGACGACACGCGCCAGGCGCGAGGGATAGTCCGCCACCGCCTTGCGCAGGCGCTCGCTTTCGCCGCCCTTGTCGGTGGATAAGCCGATAAAGGCCTTCATCAGCTCCAGTGCCAGCCCCTCGATCGCGCTATCGCTGTTCACCACCAAGGAAAAACCGGCGTCCCTCGCCGGCAGTAGCACGGTGGCCGACACCACGCCGGTGTAGCTACCGGGGTGCATCAACACGCGCTCATCCTTGTAGACGCACGAGTACCAGCCGAGACTGTATCCGTCGCACACGAACTCGCCATCCGATAGCTTCGCCTGGGCTATCGGGCGCTGGGCGCGCTCGAAGCCACGGGCCGACGGGGTTCCGGTCGGAGAATGCCGGCGCAGGTTGGCCCGCATCCAGGTCGCCATGTCGTCCGTGGAGGCGAGCAAGCCGCCTGCCGCGTGCATCAACTCGTCCGGTTTGGGCGGATACGCGATCCACGCGCTGCCGTCCCAACGATGGTTCCACACCATCCGATGCGTGGGCGCTTGCGATGAGCGGCTATGGACCTGTTCCAGTCGCAGCGGCCGCAGCACTTCCTGCCGCAACCAGTCTTTCCAATCCCGGCCGGTCCGCGTTTCCAGCGCGGCGCCGTAAATCAGGTCGCCGATGTTGGCGTAGCGGAACCCCTCTTCGCGCGCCTCGGTGTAGCGCGCGAGCATGGTCGGGTAGTCGCTCGTGGGCACGGCGCGCACGTAGGCGGTCAGGAAGTTCAAGGTATCCGTCTTCAATCGTTCCTGATGCGACAGCAGATCCGCCATCGTGATCTTGGCCGGATCCGCGGGCGCCGGCAGCGCCAGTCGCGGCCAGATCTCCGCCAAGCTGGTATCCAGCGGCAGCACGCCGGTCTCGTCGAGGTGGGCGGCCAGCAAGGCGATGAACGATTTGGTTTGCGAAGCGATATAGAACCGCGATCCGCGATCGACCGTTCCAGGATGCCCCGCACGCGCGACGCCCTGGACGAATCGCAGAGGAGTGGCGTCGCCGTGCACGATCAGCGCCGACACCGCGGGAAAAGAGCCCGGCGTCTTTTGGATATCCGCCAGCGCCGCGCGGATTTCATGGGCCGCCGCCCGCACGCCGGATGCGCCGTCGTCGGGCTCGCTCGCGGCCGCCACGGAGGTCGTGGCCATGGCCCACACGACACCGAAGCAAGCCCGACGCAATGCGGCGGCCCTCCCAATCCTGAACAGTCCGATATGTATGCCGCTCTCCATAGGCGTAGGGATCGACCTCCGCACAAGGCACCTCGGCTGTCGCGAACCCGGGATACGCCGGTCGCGAGATCGGTTGCAGGGCCCGAGCTTTCGGCTCAGTCGGAAAACGAACGCTGCGGCAGGGGCCACGCCCCGCGCGCAGGCGGGGTCATGCACGTCGTCTTGTCGCCACCGGTGTTAGCGTCGGCCTTCCCCCAAGCCGGAGCGCAGCATGGAAACGCAACGGATTCATCGCGGTCGCTTGATCGACCACGTTCAATTGGTGGTGAAGGACCTCAAGGCCAGTCAGGGCTTCTACGAGGCCGTATTCAAGACGCTGGACATCCCCATCGGCGGTGCCGGCGACGATTTCTTCTGGGCCGACGAGCTATGCGTGTCCACCGCCGACAGCCCGATGGCGGACGGCAAGCTGACCGGTCGCCACCATCTGGCGTTTCAGGCCAGGGATCGCGCCAGCGTGGACGAGTTCCACAAGCAGGCGCTGGCCCATGGCGGCAGCGACAACGGCGCGCCCGGCGAACGCACCTACCACCCAGGCTATTACGCGGCCTTCGTGCTCGATCCGGACGGCAACAACATCGAAGCCGTGTACCACGGCGAAGGCCGACGCAGCGCCGCTTCGATCACGGTCGACTTCGAGGCTTAGGGATCGTCCGAATCGCGATGCGCACGCGGCGCCCGGCTCAGCTCTTGTAGTTCATCGCCCGGTTGATGCCCAGCGCGGCGAGCGTGCCGATCGCGCCCGACAACAGGTAGGCGCCCAGCCAAGCCAGGCCGAACTGCGAGCACAGGCCCAGCGCGACCAGCGGCGCGAAGGCCGCGCCGATCAGCCAGGCGAGGTCGGAGGTGAGCGCGGCGCCGGTGTAGCGGTAGCGGCGGCCGAAGTTGGCAGTGACCGCGCCCGCGGCCTGGCCGTAGGACAGGCCCAGCAGCGCGAAGCCGATCAGGATGAAGGCATCCTGGCCCAGCGAACCGGCGCCCATCAAGGTGGGCGCGAAGCCGCTGAACATCGCGATCACGATGGCCAGGCCGCCCAGGGTGCGGGCGCGGCCGACGCGGTCGGCGATCAGGCCCGACACGATGATGCCGCCGGCGGCGATGAAGCCGCCCAGGATCTGCACCATCAGGAAGCCGACGATGGACTGATCCGAGTACAGCTTGATCCACGACAGCGGAAAGATCGTGACGATGTGGAACAGGGCGTAGCTGGCGAGCGCGGCGAACGCGCCGACCACCACGTGCTGGCCCTTGGCGCTGAACAATTCGCGGATGGGGGTGGGCTCCAGTTCGAGCTCGCCCATCTTGTCCTGGTATTCCTCGGCCACGACCAGGCGCAGGCGCGCGAACAGCGCCACCACGTTGATCGCGAACGCGACGAAGAACGGATAACGCCAGCCCCAGGTCAGCAGATCCTGTTCGCCCAAACTCGCGTACAGGAAGGCGAACACGCCGGAAGCGACGATGAAGCCGACCGGCGCGCCCAGCTGCCCCAGCATCGCGTACCAGCCGCGACGTTCCTTTGGGGTATTGAGCGCCAGCAGTGACGGCAGGCCGTCCCAGGAACCGCCCAGGGCGATGCCCTGCAGTACGCGGAAGAACGCCAGCAGCGCGATCGAAACCCAGCCCAGCGTGGCGTAACCCGGCAGGAACGCGATGCCGGCGGTGGCGGTGCCGAGCAGGAACAGGGCCACGGTCAATTTGACGCCGCGGCTCCAGCGCGTCTGGATAGCCATGAACAGCATCGTGCCCAACGGGCGCGCCAGGAACGCGAGCGCGAAGATCGCGAAGGCGTACAGCGTGCCCTGCAAGCGATCCATGAACGGGAAGAACACCGACGGGAACACCAGCGCCGAAGCGATGCCGTAGACGAAGAAGTCGAAGTATTCCGAGGCGCGCCCCACCACGACGCCGACGGCGATTTCGCCCGGGGCGACGTCGGCATGCGCCTTGACGCCGTGGTCGTGCGTGGATGCGGTGGGGCCGTGAGCGGTAGCCATCTGGAGTGCGGGAGTCGACGTCGGGCAGGGAGTGTTCGAGCCTAGGCTGACAGAGCCGGGGGCCGGACGCGATAGGACAAAACGTCCAATACTCGGCGCGCGGCGTGGGGACTAAATTGTCGCCCAACATTTAGGACTCCGCCCTCCCCCATGTCCAACGTGCGCAGACTCCTGCGAACCGCCGCGCTGCTGGCCGCCCTCGGCCTGCTCTCCGGCTGCAACCTGGTGGTGCTAGACCCCGCCGGCGACATCGCCGCCCGCCAGGGCCAGCTGATCCTGGTGGCCACGGCGCTGATGCTGCTGGTGATCGTGCCGGTGATCGCGCTGACCTTCTGGTTCGCCTGGAAGTACCGCGCTTCCAACCGTAGCGCCAAGTACACCCCGGATTGGGACCACTCCACCCAGCTGGAGCTGGTGATCTGGGGCGTGCCGCTGCTGATCATCATCGCGCTGGGCGCTATCACCTGGATCAGCACCCATCTGCTCGATCCCTACCGCCCGCTGGACCGCATCGCAGCCGGCCGTCCGGTGCCGGCGCAACTGGAACCGCTGGACATCCAGGTGGTCGCGCTGGATTGGAAGTGGCTGTTCCTGTATCCGAAGGAAGGCGTGGCCTCGGTCAACGAAGTCGCGGTGCCGGTGGATCGTCCGGTGCGCTTCCACATCACCGCATCCTCGGTGATGAATACCTTCTATGTGCCGAATCTGGCCGGAATGATCTACGGCATGCCCGGCATGGAGACCAAGCTCAACGCCGTGATCAATGCGCCGGGCGAGTACGAGGGCTTCTCCGCCAACTACAGCGGCGCCGGCTTCTCGCACATGCGCTTCAAGTTCCACGGCATGTCCAACGCGGACTACGACCGCTGGATCGCGGGGCTGCGCGGCAGCAAGGACTCGCTCACGCGCGCGGCCTATCTGGAGCTGGAAAAACCCAGCGAGCGCGAGCCGGTGCGCCACTACGCCAACGTCGACGCCACCCTGTACAACGCCATCCTCAACCGCTGCGTCGACTCCGAGCGCCTGTGCATGGACCAGATGATGGCGCTGGACGCCGCCGGCGGTCTGGGCCTGGAAGGCCTGAACTCGCTGGCGATGCCGCGCCGCGGCGATCCACGCCTGGGCGCCTACGTATCGGCGGACGTGTGCACCGTCGATCAACCGCCGCTGTCGCCGATGCTGGCCGGCATGAAGTCGCCCTGACGCGCGCAAGCGACGACCCGAATCGTTTCTGGAAGTTCTCCGATGTCTCTCGAAAGCGGCACCATCCCGACCTCCCCGATCTTCGGTCGCATGACCTGGGACGCCGTGCCCATGCTGCACGAGCCCATCGTCGCGGCTACCTTCATCGGCACGGTCGTCCTGGGTCTCGCCCTGGTCGCGGCGATCACCAAGTACCGGCTGTGGGGCTACCTGTGGAAGGAGTGGTTCACCAGCATCGACCACAAGAAGATCGGCATCATGTACATCGTGCTGGGCCTGGTGATGCTGCTGCGCGGCTTCGCCGATGCCCTGATGATGCGCCTGCAGCAGGCGATGGCCTTCGGCGACAACCTGGGCTACCTGCCGCCGCACCACTACGACCAGATCTTCACCGCCCACGGCGTGATCATGATCTTCTTCGTGGCCATGCCGCTGGTCACCGGCCTGATGAACTATCTGGTGCCGCTGCAGATCGGCGCGCGCGACGTCGCCTTCCCCTTCCTCAACAACTTCAGCTTCTGGATGACCGTCAGCGGCGCCGTGCTGGTGATGATGTCGCTGTTCTTCGGCGAGTTCGCCGCCACCGGCTGGCTGGCTTATCCGCCGCTGTCGGGGGTGGCCTTCAGTCCCGGGGTAGGCGTCGACTACTACATATGGGCGCTGCAGATAGCCGGCGTGGGCACCCTGCTGTCGGGCGTGAACCTGCTGGTGACCATCATCAAGATGCGCGCCCCGGGCATGAGCCTGATGAAGATGCCGGTGTTCACCTGGACCTCGCTGTGCACCAACGTGCTGATCGTGGTGTCGTTCCCGGTGCTGACCGCGGTGCTGGCGCTGCTCGGCCTGGACCGCTACGCGGGCACCAACTTCTTCACCAGCGATCTGGGCGGCAACGCCATGATGTTCGTCAACCTGATCTGGATCTGGGGCCACCCGGAGGTCTACATCCTGATCCTGCCGCTGTTCGGCGTGTTCTCGGAGATCGTGTCCACCTATTCGGGCAAGCGCCTGTTCGGCTACTCGTCGATGGTCTACGCGACCGTCTGCATCACCGTGCTCTCCTATCTGGTGTGGCTGCACCACTTCTTCACCATGGGCTCGGGCGCCAGCGTCAACTCGTTCTTCGGCATCACCACGATGATCATCTCGATCCCGACGGGCGCGAAGATCTTCAACTGGTTGTTCACCATGTACCGCGGCCGCATCCGCTTCGAGGTGCCGATGCTGTGGACCATGGGCTTCATGGTCACCTTCGTCGTCGGCGGCATGACCGGCGTGCTGCTGGCGGTGCCGCCGGCCGACTTCGTGCTGCACAACAGCCTGTTCCTGGTCGCGCACTTCCATAACGTGATCATCGGCGGCGTGGTGTTCGGCCTGTTCGCGGCGATGACGCATTGGTTCCCCAAGGCCTTCGGCTTCAAGCTCGACGACTTCTGGGGCAAGGTCTCGTTCTGGTTCTGGCTGGCCGGCTACTGGTTCGCGTTCACGCCGCTGTACGTGCTGGGCCTGATGGGCGTGACCCGCCGCATGAGCCACTTCGACGATCCCTCGCTGCAGATCTGGTTCCAGATCGCCGCGTTCGGCGCGGTCCTGGTCGCCATCGGCATCGCCGCCTTCCTGATCTGCATCTACGTCAGCTTCCGCAAGCGCGCGCAGTTGCGCGACCTCAGCGGCGATCCCTGGAACGGCCGCACCCTGGAGTGGTCGACCTCGTCGCCGCCGCCGGACTACAACTTCGCCTTCACCCCGGTGGTGCACGACAACGACGCCTGGTGGGACATGAAGCAGCGCGGCTTCCAGCGCCCGACCTCCGGTTTCCTGGCGGTGCACATGCCCAAGAACACCCCGGCCGGCCTGGTCCTGGCGGCGGTGAGCACGGCTTGCGGCTTCGCCCTGATCTGGCACGTGTGGTGGCTGGCGATCGCCTCGTTGCTGGGCATCGTCGCCTACGCGATCTACCACAGCTTCAACTACGACCGCGATTTCCACATCCCCGCCGCCACGGTCGCCGCGACCGAGCAGGCGCGCAGCGAACAGCTGAAGGCCGCCCATGTCTGAGCCCATCGCCATGACCCGCCAGGACGGCTCGCCCGTGTTCCTGGACACCGCCGGGCGCCACCATCCGCAGAACGGCACGCTGTTCGGTTTCTGGCTGTACCTGCTCAGCGATCTGATGATCTTCGCCTGCCTGTTCGCCACCTACGGCGTGCTGGGCCGCAGCTACGCCGCCGGCCCGTCCGGCGCCGACCTGTTCGACCTGTGGCTGGTGGCGCTGAACACCGCGATCCTGCTGCTGTCGTCGATCACCTACGGCTTCGCGATGATCGCGATGCAGCGCCGCGACAAGCGCGCCATGCTGCGCTGGCTCGCCCTGACCGGCGTGCTCGGCCTGTCCTTCCTGGCGGTTGAAATCTACGAGTTCGCGCACCTGATCCATCTGGGCGCGGGCCCGCAGCGCAGCGCCTTCCTGTCCTCGTTCTTCGCCCTGGTCGGCACCCACGGCCTGCACGTGCTATTCGGCGTGATCTGGCTGGTGGTGCTGTGCGTGCAGGTGCAGCGCCACGGCCTGACCCGCGCCAACACCCGACGCGTGGCCTGCCTGTCGATGTTCTGGCACTTCCTCGACGTCGTCTGGATCGGCGTCTTCACCTTCGTTTACCTGATGGGAGTGCTGCCATGAGCCAGCACGACACGCACGATCACGACGACCACCTCGAGGACGGCATTCCGCACGTCTCGGCGCGCGAGTACCTCACCGGCTTCATGCTGTCGGTGGTGCTGACCGCGATTCCGTTCGGCCTGGTGATGGGCAAGGTGATCCCGAGTTCGGGCCTGGTCGCGATCGTGCTGCTGGCCTTCGCCGCGGTGCAGGTGGTCGTGCACATGATCTACTTCCTGCACATGAACACCCGCTCGGAAGGCGGCTGGAACGTGCTGGCCCTGATCTTCACCGTGGTGCTGGTGGTGATCGTGCTGACCGGTTCGCTGTGGGTGATGCACCACATGAACGCGAACATGATGCCCGGCGCGCACGACATGCAGGAAATGCTCAAGAACGCGCCATGAGCGATGAGCGCCACGCAGCGGCCGCAGCACCGGCGCGCGGCCGCCGTCCGCTATTGTTGGCCGTGTTCGCCGCGTCGTTGGCGGTGGCTTTGATCGGCTTCCTCGCGCTGGGCGTGTGGCAAGTGCAGCGCATGGGCTGGAAGCACGCGCTGATCGCGCGCGTCGAGGCCCGCCTCAAGGCCGCGCCGGTGGCGCCCCCCTCCCGCGCGCAGTGGGCGCAAGTCAGCGAAGCACGCGACGGCTATCGGCGCGTACGCCTGTCCGGGCGGTTCCTGCCCGACAAGCAAGCGCGCAGCCAGGCCGTGACGGCGCTGGGCGCGGGCACCTGGGTGCTGGTGCCGCTGCGCACCGACGCGGGCGACTACGTGCTGGTCAATCGCGGCTTCGTGCCCGCGCAGGCGCAGGCCGCGCCCGCACCCGCGGGACGCGTCGAGATCGAAGGGCTGCTGCGCATCAGCGAGCCCAAGGGCGGCTTCCTGCGCAGCAACGATCCGGCCCACGGGCGCTGGTACTCGCGCGACGTCGCCGCGATCCTGCGTGCGCAGGGCTTGCCCGCCGAGGCCAGCGCGCCCTACTTCATCGATGCCGCCCGGGACCCGTCCAGCGACGCCTGGCCGCGCGGCGGCATGACCGTGGTGGCGTTCCGCGATCATCATCTGTCCTATGCCCTGACCTGGTTCGGCCTGGCCGCGCTGACCCTGGTCGCGGGCTATTACCTGTTCGCATCGGAGCGTCGTTTGCGGCAAGATCGTGCGCAGCGAGGAGGCTCCCCCGGTCATGCAAGCCCGATCCAGCGCTCCTGAGGCCGCCGCGGACGTCGTGACCCGCCAATTGGGCGTGAGCGGTTCGCAGGACCGCACCGGGCTGCGCAACATGCAGCAGCTGATCCAGTTGCGATGGATCGCGGTGGTCGGGCAGATCGTCACCATCCTGGTCGTCCACTACGGCATCGGCATCGCCCTGCCTTTGGGCCCGATGGGCGCCGTCCTGGCCGGACTGGTCGCGTTCAATCTCGGCAGCCAGCTGTGGTGGAAACGGCGCGCGCAGGTGTCCAACCGGGCCATGCTGATCGGGCTGCTGGTGGACGTGGTCTCGCTGAGCCTGCAGCTCTACTACAGCGGCGGCATCACCAACCCCTTCGTCTTCCTCTACCTGCTGCAGGTGGTGCTGGGCACCGTGCTGCTGCGCTCGCCCGCCAACTGGATCATCGCCGCCGCCGCGGGTTTGTGCTTCACCGCCCTGGCGGTGTCGCCGACGCCGCTGCGGATCGCGGTCGAACCCGGCAAGGGCCTGGCCGATCACTACGTGCAGGGCTTGCTGATCTGCTTCCTGCTGGTGGCGGCCTTGCTGGTGGTGTTCATCACCCGCATCGGGCGCATCCTGCGCGAACGCGACGTGCGCCTGGCCCAATTGCGCCAGCGCGCCGCCGAGGAGGAACACATCGTGCGCATGGGCCTGCTCGCCTCCGGCGCCGCGCACGAACTGGGCACGCCGCTGTCGACGTTGTCGGTGATTCTCGGCGACTGGCAGCACCTGCCCACGATCGCCTCGGAAACCGAGCTGCACCACGATGTGGCCGAGATGCTGGCGCAGGTCGCGCGCTGCAAATCCATCGTCACCAATATCCTGCTGTCGGCCGGCGAAACCCGCGGCGAATCGCCGGTCGAAACCACCTTGCACGAGCTGCTCGACGATCTGGCCCAGGAGTGGCGCACCGCGCGCGCGCCGGAATCGTTCCGCTACCAGCGCCATTGCCAGGACGACCCCAGCATCGTTTCCGACGACGGCCTGCGCCAGATGGTGTTCAACGTGCTCGACAACGCCCTGGAGGCCTCGCCGGCCTGGGTGGCGCTGGACGCCGACTGCCGCGACGGCCAGCTCGTGATCGAGGTCAGCGACGTCGGCCCCGGTTTCGCCGCCGACGTCCTCGAGCGCCTGGGCACGCCCTACAACAGCAGCAAGGGCCGCCCCGGCGGCGGCCTGGGCCTGTTCCTTTCGGTCAACGTCGCCCGTACGCTGGGCGGCAGGCTCACGGCACGCAACCGGCCGCAGGGCGGCGCAGTGGTCACCCTGACCCTGCCGCTGTCGGCCATTGCCATCGAGGAGCACGGCGATGACGAGTGAACGCAGGTTGCTGATCGTCGAAGACGACACCACGTTCGCGCGCACCCTGGTGCGTTCGTTCGAACGCCGCGGTTACAGCGTGCGCCACCTGCCCGGCGAAGCCGGCTTGCCGGCGCTGCTGGAAGAATTCGCGCCCACGCACGCCGTGGTCGATCTCAAGCTCGCCGCCAACGCCTCCGGCCTGTCCTGCGTGAAGCACCTGCACGCCTTCGACCCGGACATGCTGATCGTGGTGCTGACCGGCTACGCCAGCATCGCCACCGCGGTCGAGGCGATCAAGCTGGGCGCGCGCCACTATCTGGCCAAACCCTCCAACACCGACGACATCGAAGCCGCGTTCCAGCGCGCCACCGGCGACGCCGAGGTCGAACTCACCGGCCGCACCACTTCGATCAAGACGCTGGAGTGGGAACACATCCACGAAGTGCTGGCCGAGAGCGACTTCAACATCTCCGAGGCCGCGCGCCGGCTGGGTCTGCACCGGCGCACCCTGGCGCGCAAGCTGGAGAAGCGGCGCATCAAGTAGGCGCGGCGCTTCGCCAGCCCGCTTACCTCGTCCTGCGGTGTCCTCGAACGCCCTGGGTGGCGCCATGCTTTCGCCCTGCGCAGCGCCCGCTTGACGGCCATGGACCGTCCCCACAACGATGGCGGGCCCAAGGAGACAGCGCCATGCCAGGTACGGCCCCGGACTCGCACACCCTGATCCAACGCTGGCGCGACGGCGACGCGGGCGCGCTGGAATCGCTGCTGCCGTTGATCTACGCCGACCTGCGCGCGATCGCCGCGCGCGAGCTGCGCGAGCACCGCGGGCACGACACGCTGCAACCGACCGCGCTGGTCAACGACGTGTTCGTACGCTTGCTGGGCCAGCAGAGCGTCGCGTTCGAGAACCCGGCGCATCTGTTCAATACGTCGGCGCGGATCATGCGCCAGATCCTCGTCGACCGTGCCCGCAAGGCGGCCAGCGAAAAGCACGGCGGCGCCTGGCGACGCGACGACTTCACCGAAGCCTTGCAACTGCCTATTCCGCAAGAGACCCATCTGCCCGAGCTCGACGCCGCGCTCGCGGCCCTGGAACAGCTCGATGCGCGCATGGCCCAGGTCGTGGAATTGCGCTACTTCGTCGGTTTGAGCGTGCCGGAGGTGGCTCGCGTCCTCGAACTGGACGAGCGCACCGTGTATCGCGACTGGGCCGCGGCCCGAGCCTGGCTGCGCGATCGCCTGCAGGCCTAGTGTCAGGAAACGGGACCGGATCCCGTACTCCCGCTGTGTGTTCCGATTCTCTGATCGAACGATCCCCGCCATGAATACTCTCGACCGTGCGGCGCTGCCTTTGCTGCGCCAGCTGCTGGACGCGTCTCCCGAGCAACGCGACACCCTGTTGCGGGACGCCTGCGCGACGCAGCCCGAGCTCGCCCAGCGCGTGCGCGCCCTGCTGTCGCATCTGGACGAAGGCGACACCGACGCGGACCCCCCCGTCGAAGAAGCGAGCGGCGCCATGGTCGGCCCCTACCGCCTGTTGCGGCGCATCGGCCAGGGCGGCATGGGCGAGGTGTTCCTCGCCGAACGCGCCGACGGCGCCTGGCAACGCCAGGTCGCGCTGAAGCGTATCTGGGGCGGGTTCTCGCCGCTGACCGAACGCTTTCTGCGCGAACGCAAAGTGCTGGCGCGCCTGCAGCATCCGCACATCGCCCAGCTCCTGGACGGCGGCCTGGCGACGGGCGGCCAACCGTGGTTCGCGATGGAGTATGTCCCCGGCGAATCCATCACCCAGTGGTGCGACCGCCGCAAGGCCACGCTCGAACAGCGCATCGCCCTGTTCCGCCAGGTCTGCGAGGCCGTGCAGTTCGCCCACGGCAACCTGGTCGTGCATCGCGACATCAAACCCGCCAACGTCCTGGTCGACCCGGCCGGCCAGGTCAAACTGCTGGATTTCGGCATCGCCAAACTACTGGACGAAGCCGACCCGACCCAAACCCAGACCCGCTCGATGACGCCCGCCTGGGCCGCACCGGAGCAACACCGCGGCGAACCGGTCACCACCGCCACCGACGTCTATCAACTGGGTCTGCTGCTACAGGCCTTGCTGCTGGGTTCGCCCGCACAGAGCGGGGAGTCGCCGCCGCGGCTGAGCGCGCGCTGGGCCGCCCTGCTGCGCGAGCATCCGGCGGCGGCCGCGGACATCGCCGCCACCCGCGCCATGAAGCCCTCGCGCCTGGCCGCGCGTTTGCGGGGCGACCTGGAGTGCATCGTCGCCCATGCCACCGCCACCGACCCGCGCGAACGCTACCCCAGCGCCGAGGCCCTGGCCGACGACCTGCTGCGCTGGTCGCAACACCTGCCGATCCGCGCGCGCCGCCACGAACGCGGTTACCGCCTGCGCCGCACGCTGCGCCGTCGCTGGCCCGTCTTCGCCACCGTCGCCGTCGGCATCGCGTTCGCCGCGTTTCATATCTACAGCCTGGACCGCCAGCTCGAACGCACCGAACGCGAGCGCGAGAAGGCGCTCGCCGTGGCCGACTACTTCGTCAGCCTGTTCCGCGCCAGCACGCCGAGGGCGACCGCCAGCGGCGAAGTCACCGCCCGCGAGCTGCTGGAGCGCGGGATGAAGCAGCTGCAGGACCAGCAGGGCCGCAGCCACTCCCCGCAGGCCCTGGCCGCCTTGCTGCACGCCCTGGGCCAGGTCCACACCGACCTGGGCATGCCCACGCAAGCGCGCGACGCCTACGCGCGCGCGGTCGCGGCCTTGCGCGATCAGGACGACCCCCTCGCTCTGGCCGACGCGCTGCGCGGCTTGGCGACCGCGCATTACGGGCTGGGCCAGCCGCGGCAGTTCCTGCGCTACAGCTCGCAGGCCGCCGAGGTGCTGGAGGGCGCCGGTGCAACCCAGGACCCGCTGTACCCGCGTCTGCTCGGCAACGTCGGCCTCGGCCACTTCGCGCTAGGCGACAAGGCCAAGGGCTGGACTTATTTGGACCGCAGCCTCGCGCTGCTCAAGGCCGGCGGCCCCGATACCCGCAAGGACTACGTCCGTGCGCTGGTGAACAGCGCAGGCATCGCGCTGACCGACGGCGACGCGGCCAAGGCCTATCCGCTGCTGCGCGAGGCGGACGCGCTGGTGCGCCAGCTGGTGCCGCGCAATCCGGACGAAGAGCTGCTGATCGGCCGCAACCTCGGCTTCGCCGCGCTGAAAACCCAACGCCTGGACGAGGCACTGCGGCAGTACGACCGCATGGTGGAGCGCTCACTGGAGTTCCACGGCGAAGAGCATCCGGCTGCGGTCTCGGCCTTGCTGGGGCGTGGCGAGACGCGGCTGGCGCGCGGCGAATGGGCCTTGGCCGAACGGGACCTGGAGCGGGCACGGCGCCTGTCGGCGCGGCGCAACGCGGAAGGCCATGGCCAGCTGCTGGACATCGATGGCTTGCGCGCCGTGGCCGGGCTGCAACGTGGCCGGGTCGCCGCCGCGGTCGCGATGCTGGAAGCCAATGCCGCCCGCCGCACCGGCGAAGTCGTCGTCGAATCGCAACCGCGCTTCGAACAGGTCGCGCTGGAGCGCGCGCGCTGCGAGGGCGCCGACCGTCGCCGCGAACTCGCCGCGGCGCTGCGGCAACTGGAGGCGATGCCCAACGCGTCCTCCTGGCAGCGCCAGCTCGGCCGGCGTTGGATGGCCGAATGCCAGCCCCGAGAAAAAACCCATAACTGAATGTCAGGGTTCCGCACCCTCTCTCGTACGGGAATAGGCACGGACGCTACAGGACGTGCGTGCGCCCCATACCACTAAGGAAGGATAGAGAACCCATGAATGCCACTCACACCGGCGCGGCGCTGGCCGTATCGCTGTGCGCGATGCTCGCACCCGCCATCGGCCACGCCGCCGAGCCGCAGACCAACCCGATACCGGCCGCCATGCGCCAGGCCTTGCAACGCGACCTCGGCCTGAAGCCCTCGCAACTTCAGGCCTATCTGGCCACCGAACATCGTGCGATGCGCTTGCAGGCCGAAGCACGGGCCGGGCTGGGCGCGCACTATGCCGGCAGCTGGCTGGAGCGCGACGCGGCCGGCGACTATCGATTGATCCTGGGCGTGACGGATCGCAAGGCCGTCAGCCGCATGCGCCAGAGCGGCGACGAAGTGCGCGTGTTCAAGCACAGCGCGGCCGAGCTGGACGCCGCCCAATCGCAGCTGGATCAGGCCCATCGCGGACTGACTGCCGGCCTCATGCGCAAGGACGGCCCCCGCGTGCAGGCCTGGAACGTCGATCTGCCCAACAACCGCATCATCCTGACCATCGACCCCAACGCGCAGGAAGCGGCGATCGAGCTGATCGCGCGCAGCGGCATCGATGCCAGGATGGTGCAGATCGTGACCTCCGCGCAGCGCCCCAAACCCCAGCACGACCTGCGCGGCGGCGATCGCTACCTGACGCCCGATAGCTGGTGCTCGACGGGGTTCTCGGCCTTTCGCGGCAACACGCCCGGCTTCGTGACGGCGGGTCATTGCGGAACGGTCAACATGGCGGTGCGCGGCACCAACCAATCCCCTATCGGCCATTTCGCGTACTCCACCTTCCCCAACGCCGACCATGCCTGGGTGCAGAACACGCAACCGAACCTCTGGCACATCCTGCCCTGGGTCTACAACTACGCCGGCGTCGATATCGACGTGCGCGGCGGCCTGGAGGCGCCGATCGGCGCGGCGGTGTGCCGGTCGGGGAACAAGACGGGTTACCACTGCGGCACCGTGCAGGCCAAGCAGGTGACGGTCGACTACGGCCCGCAGTACGGCGTCGTCAAAGGACTGACCCAGTCCAACGCCTGCGCCGGCTTCGGCGATTCGGGCGGCGCGGTGATCACCCCCAGCGCCGAGGCGCAGGGCGTGTACTCCGGCGGACATTTCTCCGAAGGCCGGGACGACAACTGCGGCGATCCGGCACCGCAGGGCTACTTCCAGCCGTTGCAACCCATCCTCAACGCCTACGACCTGGTGCTGCGCACCGTGCCGAGCTGCGGCCGCCTGAATCCGCGCGACTGGCGCGAGACCAACGGCACCCTGACCTCCTGCGACCAGCGATTCACGCTGGCGATCCAGGGCGACGGCAACCTGGTGCTGTACAAACAGAACGTAGGCGCGATCTGGGCCAACCACGTCTACGGCAGCGGCCACACCCTGCACATGCAGACCGACGGCAACCTGACCGTGCGCGACGGCGCGGGACAGACCCGATGGGCGAGCAACACCGGCGGCAAGCGCGGCGCGGTGCTGTTCGTGCAGAACGACGGCAACGTGGTGGTGTACGACCACGAACGTAAGCCGCTTTGGCAAACCAATACCGCCGGCCGCTGACGGCGACGCGGGCGGCGCTGGAAGGCGCCGCCCGTATTGAGCGGTGACCTATGTCGAAGCTCGGCAGGTCCAGAGGCGGGTATGTCGCGACACAGCGCCGATCAAGCGGGCTTTCCCGCCAGATAGACAACGCTGCGCTCGTATGCGGCATCGGCGTCGATGCGAGTGATCTCGGAGAGGCTGAGCCACAGCCTGCTCCGATCCCGACTGGAATAGGTTCCGAAGGTTTCCAGAAGCAAGGATTCCGCATCCAGCTCCGCGATTTCGCCGATGAACGTGACCGAATCGTCCATGCGCTCCGTGAGCACATTAACGTAGCCGAAGGTCGCCGACACCGACTCCAGCAGCGACTGCAGGGAGTCGAGGGACAGCGCAGGCGCGGTCGGCTTGGCTCCCGTGGCCTCAATCATCTGCGACAAGGCTTGACGCTCGTTGCCTTCCCAACGGATCCGGGTGATGTCGCTGCGGAAGCAGACCGCGATGCCGTTGGCCTGGCCTGCTTCGGTGAAGAGGCTGAGGTATACGAAGTCCTCGGAGTAGTCGGTGACTACACCGGACAGCGACTCGCTGGAAAGATGGTCCCGATACAGGTCCACCAGCGCCTGACGTTGCTTCAGTATTTGTAGCGTCTTCTGCATGACTCTCATGGGGCATCTCGATCGGTATCGGCTCACCTATCTTGCACCGATAGCCAAGCCTTGCGGATAGCCCCGATCCCTGATGCCGATCCTCCGGCCTGGGCACTGAATCGGATTGATCAGCGAGGCATCATTCGGCCACTGGGACGGTCCGTGCGACCGCCCCGGCTGGTGCCAGTGCCGGCGCGGGCTTAAGGTCTGCCTCGGCGGCATCGATGCCGCAAGCCTTCAGGAACGCCATGACCGTCGCGACCGTCCGCGCCAGCACCCAGCCCACGCCCTACGTGGTGACCTTCATCGACGACGTCGGCCATACCTGGCAGGCCGACGAACCGGCCGACCTGGGCGGCGGCGACACCGGCCCCACGCCCGAGTACCTGCTGCTGTCCAGCCTGGGCGCCTGCACCGCGATCACCGTGCGCATGTACGCCGCGCGCAAGCAATGGCCGCTGGCCGGCGTCGAAGTCGCGCTGCGCTTCAACCCGGACGGCAAGCCGGCGGCGGGCACCGACATCGAGCGCAAGATAACCTTGCAGGGCGAACTGAGCGACGAACAGCGCGAGCGCCTGCTGCAGATCGCGAACGCCTGCCCGATCCACAAGGTACTAACGGGCGAAGTACGGATCGCGACAACGTTGCAGGCCTAAGCCGCGCGACGCCCGTGCACGCAACGCCAGCGGTTGCGCCGCATCAGCCCCAGCACGGTGCGCCCCATGTCGAGAGCGTGTTTCGCAAGCTGGAGGCTGGCACGCGGGCGGCAGCTACGTTGAACGCGACTCAACTGGGGCTTATCTAGCTGGAGTCGCGCAAGCGACCGAGACGAGGTCCGTCATCGGCCGCATCTCGCCTAGGTGCTGTTACCGGCTCGAATCACAGGCGTCTCCGCTGTCGTGAGCCGCTCCGCGCGCATGCGACGCAAACGACGCGCGGTAAGCGTCAAGCCATCCACCGTGCCCGAAGGCGAGCGCGTGAAGGTCACCGTCCATGCGCCGCTGACGAAGCGATCGCCGCCGACGGCTTCAAGCACGAGATCGGTCTGGCGAGGCCATCGCATGGTCAGCTTTCCGTCCGCCATGAGCACCGTATAAGTCATATCGACCTCGTCGATGCGGTACCGCCCCGCGAACGATGCCAGCGCCGAAGCCGAGGGCACCGATGCGTTGACGCGGGTAAAAATTCTTGGCGTAGGCCAGGCATCCCAGATCCGCAGCTCGGGCGCTTTCAGCGCATCGTCCGCGGAGGCGTCGAATTGCCATCGCGCCGTCTCGCCCAAGCGGAATAGCCCGTTCCCGAGCGGTTCTAGCGGCGTCGATGCGCCAGTGGGGCGCAATGCACCGTCCTTCACCTCCACTCGTACCACTTCATCCGTCAGCGAACTCCAATAGACGCCGGCCAGCGCCGACAACGCCGGCTCCGGCACTTTCACCGCGGGCGCCATGGGCGTCATGCGATCACCCAGATACACGGCCGCGATCTTCTGCGTGAGCTCCGGCGGAGCAATCGTGGCGCCGTTGCACAAGGTCACGATAGCCAGCCGCTGATCGGGGAAGCTAACCGCGTCCGCACGATACCCGGCATGCACGCCGTCGTGCCCTACCGTGCGCAGGCCTCGGTAGCTGCGGACGAATACTCCGCCGCCGTAGCCGCTCGCCACGCCGTTGTCCGATATGGCCGATGTCTGCATGGACGCCACCAGCGCTTGTCCACCGACACGCGCGTGGATGAAGTTGTCCTGCCACTTCAGCAGGTCGCCCACCGTAGTGAACAGGCCGGTCGGTCCGTAGTAGTCGGACGCGGGGATGCTGATACGCCATCCGCCGTCCGGGTGCGCTTGATATCCTGCGGTTCGGCGCCGCACGATCTCGGTGTGGTCGTCCTGGAAATGCGTGTCGGTCATGCCCAGTGGCTGGAATATCCTCTCTTGGGCGAAGATCGTCAGCGGCTTGCCGGATACGCGCTTCACGATGATGGCCAGCAAGGTGTAGCCGAGGTTGTTGTAAAGCGTCTCGGTCCCCGGCGCGAAGTTCAGCCCTCGCTGCTTCGCAGCGACCGCCAGCATATCGGCCTCGGTCATCATGTCGTCGCCGCGCCATCCGGCCAGATACAGCAGCTGCCCCTGCTCGCGCAGGCCACTGCTGTGATGGATCAGGTGCGCGATGGTGATCGTCTTACCGAAGTCCGGCATCTCCGGCAGGTACTTGCGGATGTCGTCGTCCAGCGACAATTTTCCGTCCTGCGCCAGCAGTGCGATCGAGAAGGCGGTGAACTGCTTGGAGACGGAACCGACCTGGAAGATCGATTCCGGGGTGATGGCGATGTCGTACTCGAGATTCGACATCCCGTAGCCGCGCGTGTAGTCCAGCACGCCGTCGCGGGAAATTCCCACCGCGCAGCCTGGCGTATTGGTGCCGCTCCACGGCGCGAAGATCGCGTCCACTTGCTTGTGGCGTTCGGTGGCCGACGCACTCGCCGACTGCGCTCGCACGACGAAGGGCTGCGTGGCCCAGGCGGCGGCGATGATCGTTATCAAGAAAACGGATCGATTGACACTCACAAGGGCCTCTGGTTTTTTTGCACACGGCAGCGTGGGCCCGCGCAAGCTAACACCGTCCCCTTACGAACGGATATAGGCCAGAAGTGCTCTCCGGGGACGGCGACTCATCCGCCCATCGAAGGAGCATTTCCAGCACCCACCAGCCCACTGGCGCCAACCCTCCCTTTTTTTGCGCTAAGTTTGCCTCGCAGGCCGCGGACCTCTCCGCTGACAGGCTGCGTTGAAGACCACGCAGTGGGACTGACCCACAAGCGCATCGCGCAAACCTGTCGAAAAAATGGCTTGTGCGCATACGGTCGATCGCGGAAATGCGCATCCGCACTCAGGTATTTCACGCGCAAAAAACAAGGATTGGAGTGGACCTTCTAGAAAGTCCACTCTGACCCCTGCCCCCCCTGCGCTTGCATGTGGACTCCACTTGCTCCCGGATCCGTTCACAGCGAGCCGGGGCATCATGCGCCCGGTTTCGGGGTCAGGTCAGGCGGTGGAGAGGGTCCGGATTTGGACGGGGATATTAGCCGTCCCGGTGCGCTCCGGCTTCCCACTCGGTCCAGTACGCCTCGCTCGCGGCATCGAGTTCTTGCAGCGTGATCGGTGCGCCGCTGTCGACGAAGAGTTCGACCGAACGGTACTGGAGCGTGAGCGTGCCCCCCTCGCAAAAAATCTTGAGCGGCGGACCCGGCTCGGCGCTCAGGATCTCCGGCTTGATGTAGCGAATGTCAGCCAGCGCGATGACGCTACCGCCCCTCATCACAAGGGACAGCTTCGAGCACTCCGACAGCACCACGTCGAACCCGGCGCCCTTCCCTGGGAACTTCGCGCGCAGGTACGGGATATCGATGAACAGACGGACCTCTCCCGGCACGGCACCCTCGGCGCGCGTCAGCACACCGTCGTGGAAGAGGTTCCATAGCATCGGGTCCAAGGCAGTACTCCCGGCTTGATGAGCCATCGAGATGATGCCAGACCGGCGCAAGACCGGGCCGGCAGGCGCTCTCTGCAACGAATACACCCGGACACCACCTTGCGGCGATGCCCGGGCGCCTCCGCCTGTGCGGAGTCAGCTCATCCGGCGCGTCCGGCGCCGGGGTGTTGCGTTGCGCTTACTTCGACAGCCGCTGATAGACCGGATCGGCCAGAGGGCTGGCGACGCGCCTGGCCTCGCGGCCGTATTCCAGCGCGCCGCTGGTGCTGGGCAGGAACTCGCTGTCCTTGGCCGGCACGTACTCGGCGATCACGCTTAGGCCCTTGATGGCGCTTTCCGATACGGTCCAGTTGGCGCGGCCGGTCTTGTCCAGCCCGGCGGGCTCGGCGATGTCCTTGCCGTCGACCAGCAGGCGGGCGGCGCCGGTGGGCACTTCCTGGCCGCGCGCGAAACGCGCGACGGTGGCGGTCAAGATCAGGCTGTCGCCCTTGGCGTTGGCGCCCAGCGAGGTCTTGGTGCCGCCGCGCTGCACGTCCTGGCTGACCTTCGCGCTTTCGGCGAAGATCTCGTCGCCGGTGGTGCCGACGTCGAACTCGCAGTCGCCGCGGATCTTGCGGTCCTTCAGCGGTTCGCAGACGCGGCGCGCCAGCTCGACGTTCTCGGGCTTCATCGGCGGGATCTTGTCCTCCGGGAAGGGATCCTTGCGATAGTTGCCGGTCGAGTCTTCCTTGGCGTAATCGAACAGCGAGGTCTTGTCGGTCACGCGCCAGGAGTCGACGAAGCCCGGACGGGTCCATTCGTTGGCCGTCAGCACGCCCATGATGCCCTCGGTGGCGGGCGTGTGGTACGCGCGCACGTTGATGTACCACTGGCTCTGGTTCGACCACCAGTTCGAGGTCGCGATCAGCGTGGTGCCGTCGGGGAAGTCGATCTGGATGCCGTTGCTGCCGTACTTGCTGACGCGGCCGCCGACACCGAGGGCGATGCCGCCCGGACCGGGGCTGACGAGCGTACCGTTCACGCGCAACTGCAGCCCGCTGGGATCCGGCACGCCGCTCAGGTTGGGCACCCAGGTGACGCGATAGCTGCCCACGCGCGCGGCGATGGCGGTGTTGACGCTGACCCACGGTGCGCTGGGAACGACCGTCTGGCGGGTCTGGATCTCCATGCCCATACCGCCGAGCAGGGCCACGAACTCACCGCCCGGCTGGAAGTCGTAGTACAGGCCGTTGACGGTGGTGATGTGCGGGTCGCCGTCGTTGAAGCCGTCGTTGAGCGAGCCGTAGTGCAGTTGCTCGTTCGGCGAACCCACACCGCGATTGATGACGCCGGGCCAGCCCGGAGTCGCCGCGGTGTTGTCGGCGTTGTGGATCGCCGCCCAGACCGCCGCCGGCGTCGATGCCGGGTGGATCTGCAGATAGCGCGCGGCCACGCCGGCCACGTGCGGGGCCGCCATCGAGGTGCCCGACATCACCGCCGTCGAGGCATCGTTGGCGATACCGGCCGACAGGGTGCTCACGCCAGGTGCGAACAGATCGACGCAGGTGCCCCAGTTGGAGAAGCTGGCACGGGTGTCGTTGTTCGGATTGATCGCGCCCACCGTGATCGCCGTCGGCGCGCGCGCCGGCGAGATGTTGCAGGCGTCGCCATTGTTGTTGCCCGCCGCGACCGAGTAGGTGACGCCGGAGGCCACCGAGTTCGCGATCGCCGTGTCCAGGGTGGGACTGGGCGAGAAGCCGGAACTGAGGTTGGCGACCGCGGGCAGCACCCGGTTGGCCGTGACCCAGTCCACCGCCGCGATCACCGGCGCCAGATAGGTGTTGGCGCAGTCGCCGGCGCGTACCGGGTGCAGCAACGCCTGCTTGGCGATGCCGAAGGTGGTGCCGCCGATGGTGCCGGCGACGTGGGTGCCGTGACCGTGGCAGTCGTTGGTGCCGGCGGCCAGGTTCATGGTGTTGGTGCCGCCCGACACGCGTCCGACCATCTCGTTATGGGTCGGGCGGATGCCGGTGTCGATCACGTACACGTGCACGTTGTTGCCGGTTTCGCTGTAGGTGTAGCGCAGATCCAGCGGCAGCAGGCGCTCGCTGGTGCGGTCCAGGCCCGCGGGCGGGTTGTTCTGGACGACGTTGAGATCGCCGACCTGGTCGACCTCGATGTAGGCGACGTCCGGGTTCTGGCGCAGGCTGCGCACGGCGTTGTCCGGCAAGGTCGCGCTGAAACCGCGCAGCGCGCTGGTGTAGACGTAACCGATCTTGCCGCCTAGCGCGCGCACGCGCTCCTGCGAGGTTTGCAGCGACCTGCTGGCCACGCCCTGCTTGTAGACCACGATGTACTGGCCCGGGATGCGCTTGGGCGCGTTCTCGTTGATCAGCGGCGCCATCGGCGTCTGGGCCATGCTCGCGCCCAGCGGCAGCATCGCGGCGATCAAGCCGGAGGCCACCCATACCGCGGCCCGCACGCCGCGTCGCTGCGGCGGCGTTCCTGTCCGCCCTAGATTGTCGTTCGTCCTTTCCATGATCTCGTACTCTCCATGATGGTTCGGGTTTGCCTGGTGACAGGCGTCCATCGTCGGTACACGACGATTCGGCAGCGGGACGGCATGGCTTCGCCCATCCGGGCTTGAAGCCGGTCTCGGATGCATAGCGGGGGTTCGGTCTGACGACCCGATGCGTACTGCGGACGACACCGTCGACGAACGACGATGGCACTACGATAGGCGCGGTTACGTTGCGCTAGCCTCCATGGCTGATGCACGGTCCCTGTGTAACGTATTCAACGCGTAAGCCGACAGCGACAGGTCATCGCGGCGTTACGCGTGCGTGGAGCGCATGGAAAACGGTTGCTACATGAATTCGTTCGGCTTTGCGCGACTAGGACATTCTTGTCTCACCGTCGCCGGCCATGCGGCACGGCGTGGGCTGCGCACCGGAATAGCCGAGACGGCGCCCGAGTTCGCGTCGAACGAACGCGAACACGGCGGGCTCGTCATCTCCCTTTCCCTCATCGCGACGGGTGCTGCCAGCACTTGTAGACGAACTCCAGACTGTGCCCATCGGGATCCAACACATTCGCGGCGTAGTAGCGCGGATCGTAGTGCAATCGCGGGCCCGGTGCGCCCCGATCGGTCGCCCCTGCCGCGATCGCTGCCGCATAGGCCGCATCGACCTGCGCCTCACCCGCCGCCACGAAGCCGATATGCACCGCGTCCGGTTGCACGGATCCATGACGTAACCAGAAGAACACCCGGCCGTCGGCACCGAAGCCCTTGAGATCGGGATGCCCCGGAGGGCCATCCTTGCCGTCGTAGTCGTGTTTTCGCTCGATACCGAGCGGGGCCAAGGCGACCGTGTAAAAGGCGACCGAGCGGCCGACATCGCTTACCGACAGGAAGAGGTGATCCAGCATGGCGCGACTCCGTTCGGGGGCGTTCTTGCACTCTATTCCAGATCGCGCAAGGCAAGGCCTTGGGGACCAACGATAAGCCCGCCATCCATGCGACGTGGCCCGCGCTTTCCGGCACCGCAGCGCTGATCTTTGTGCAGGTCCGCCCCTCTTGGACTAAGCCTGCGACTTGGCTACCAAATCCCGAACATAGGCTTCGAGCGTGGTCGTGCCTCGCAGCGGGTCGTCCGACACGTCGAAGCCGCTATCGACGGCGACCGCAGTCATCCGCGCATAGGAGTCGGCCGCGGCGTCGGAGAATCCCAGCTTGAGGAAGGCCTGCTTCCATGCTTCGCGCGGTGTGACCACCACCTCCACCGGTCGGCCCAGGGCTTGCGAGAACGCGTGCGCGACGTCGTTGGACGAGTACAGGCGCGGACCTTCCACATAGCGCACGCCCGTGTCGTCCAGCGACGACAACAGCCTGGTAGCGGCCGCCCAACCCAGATCGTGCGGCGCGACCATGGGAAGCGCGAGATCGGCGGGAAACAAGGTTTGCAGCTTGCCGGTGGCGCGGACGGCATCGAGTTGCCCGTCCCAGTTGCTCATGTAGTAGGCCGCCCGGTTTATGGCCGCCGGGATGGTTTGTCCGCGCAGGCCTTCCTCGAGCTCCCACAACACGTTGAGATCGCCGATGCGATCGCCTGGCTGCGCGCCCCCGGTCGATTCCGCGACCACCTTCTCCAGGCCCGAGCCTTCGAGCGCGGCCAGAATCTTGGCGACGGTGTGCCTTTCGACCGCGTCGGTATCCGTGCTGGTATCGGCGGGCGGATTGAGTAGGAGAGCACGGTGTCCGCGTCGGAGGGCCGCATGCAGCGACGCCGTGTCCTCCACATCCGCCTCGACGATATCCGCGCCCTTCGCACGCCACTCGCCGGCGCGCTCGGCGGAACGGGTAACGATAGCGACCGCCTCTGCGCGCGCGAGCAGCGCCTCAGCGGTGGCCGACCCCACATGCCCCGTACCGCCCATGATCACGTACATGCACCGTCCTCTCCTTTGCCGCGTTGGCCTTGGTTTGATAACCAGTGGCAGATTAGTTGTCGGCTGGAAATCTCCGGTGAACGTCAGGTCTTCATGAGTTAACGTCTTGCGGTAGCCACGCCTTCACGCGACGAGTACGAAGTCACATCGACTTCATGGCGTCCAGCGGACACTGAAATGCGTAGGCAGATTGCGTCTCGGCTGCGCTGCCCCATAAGGAAGCCGCCATGCTCCGCATCACCCCGCTCGCACGCGCGACCGCGTACGCGCTGACGCTGTCGGTCGTCGTCGGTTGCGGCGGCTCCGCCCGCCTCGCCTCCAAGGCCGATACCGGGCCGAATCCGACGCTGCCTGAGCCCGCCTCTACGCTGATCCCCACCGTCAAAGTGGCCAAGGCCGTCGGCTGGCCGACGGGCGCGAAGCCGAGGCCGGCAGCGGGACTGGCGGTGAACGCGTTCGCGACCGGGCTGGATCATCCACGTTGGCTGTATGTGCTGCCCAACGGCGACGTGCTGGTCGCGGAAAGCAATCGTCCGCCGACGCCGGATCCCGCGTCGAATCCGATCCGCGGCATGTTCATGAAATCGGCTTTCGAGAAGGCCGGCGCCGCCGCGCCCAGCGCCAACCGCATCACCCTGCTGCGCGATGCCGACGGCGATGGCGTGGCGGAAGTCCGCGCGGTCTTCCTGCAGAACCTGATGTCGCCGTTCGGGATGGCGCTGATCGGCGACGAGTTTTACGTCGCCAACGCCGACGCGATCGTGCGCGTGCCGTACCGTCTTGGCGACCTGCGCATCGACGCCGTACCGACGAAGTTGGCGGATCTCCCCGGCGCGCCGCGCAATCATCATTGGACCAAGAGCCTGCTGGCCAGTCGCGACGGCGGCAAGCTGTACGTGGGCGTCGGTTCGAACAGCAACATCGGCGAGAACGGCATGGACATCGAAGCCGGCCGCGCCGCGATCCATGAGATCGACGTCAAGACCGGCCAGAGCCGCGTTTACGCCAGCGGCCTGCGTAACCCGGTGGGTCTGGCCTGGCAACCGCAAAGCGGCGCCCTGTGGACGGTGGCGAACGAGCGCGACGAGCTTGGCAGCGACCTGGTGCCCGACTACCTCACCTCGGTGCGCGACGGCGCGTTCTATGGATGGCCGTACAGCTACTACGGCACGCATGTCGATACGCGCGTGCAACCGCAGGACCCCGCAATGGTGGCCAAGGCGATCGCACCCGACTACGCGCTGGGCGCTCACGTCGCCGCCCTGGGGCTGGCGTTCTATGAAGGCAAGCTGCTTCCTGCGCGCTACGCCAACGGCGCCTTCATCGGCCTGCACGGTTCGTGGAACCGCAAGCCGCCTAGCGGCTACAAGCTGGTTTTCGTGCCGTTCGCGAACGGACGGCCCACCGGCCCGATCGAAGACGTGCTCACCGGCTTCCTGGACGAGCGTGGGCAGGCGCACGGGCGGCCGGTGGGCGTGGCGATCGACGGCCGCGGCGCGGTGCTGGTAGCCGACGATGTCGGCAATGTCGTCTGGCGCGTGACGCCGGCGCGCTAGCGCCCGATCTCAGTACCGCCCAGCCGAGCGCGGCTGGTCTGCCCATCGAACCGAGGATTACGACCATGCTGCAGACCGCGACTACCCTGTTGGCGATCACCGCGTTGGGCGGCTTGCTCATGGCGATCATCCGCTTCTCGCGCAAGCGCAATCCACCCGCCTGGCTGGCCATGCTGCATGGCTTGCTGGCCGCATCGGGCTTGACCTTGCTGGCTTATGCCGTTTGCATGCTGACCGTGCCGTCTTCCGCGATACTCGCGCTCGCGCTGTTCCTGCTGGCCGCCGCCGGCGGTGCGGTCATGAGCTTGGCTTACAAATGGCGCCAGCGCCTGCTTCCGGCCTGGCTGGTCGTCGGCCATGCGACCGCCGCCGTTACCGCACTCGCCCTGCTGTTCCTGGCGGCACTCGGCCCGGCCTGAGCGCGGCGCGTACGCTCAGGCACCGCGCCTGGACGGCTCGCTTTGGTGCAGGAACTTGGTGTACAGATCGCGCGGCGCATCGATCGAGATGGACTTGAGCGCCTCGCCGACATTGCCGCGGTGATAGCCGCCATGCGTGACGATGTGCAACAGCATCTCCTCGCGGGACATGCGGCCGCGGTCGCCGTCGGTGAACCGGAAATCCAGGACTTCGGCCAGGACCGGTTCGGCGAGCGTGGAGACGTAGTCCAGATACCAGGCATCCGTGGCCCGCACGTCGGCCCGCAGCTGCTGCAGGCCAGGTGTGTCCTGCGTATTCGTCGCATCGAACGGTCGCGGCCCGCCGCTCAGGTGCGCGCGGAAGATGCGGTCGGTGACGTAGACGTGGTTGAGCGTGCGGATACAGGAGTGCAGCGGACCGGCGTGCTCGGCGGGCACGGACTCCAGCAGCGCGAACAACTCGGCGTTGGCCCAGGCCTTGTAGCCGAACAACGATTTTAGCGTAGCAATAGTCATGACTTCCTCGGTACCCGAACCCTAGCGCTTGCACGCCTCCCGCCCCACATAGTCCGCCACCGATCGCGGCGCCACCGGCGCCATGTCCTGGTCCGGTTTCGAGCGCGCCATGTCGTCCAGCGTAGCGCCGTTGCCGAGGTACTTCATCGAGCCGTTGAGGCAGTCGTAGAAGCGCTTCGAATAATTCGTGCCATCGGCGCCCGTACGCTTGGTGATGACGGTGCGGCCCGGCCATTTGCCGCCGATTTCGAGGATGAAGTACTGGGACTTGGCGTCGCTGGGGATGCCCAACGGCCATTCGTAGGCATAGGTCGCGGCCGAGAACATGAGCAGTGCCGCGGCAAGAGCGAAACGTCGCATTGCAGCCTCCGGTAAACGCTGACGCGTGAGGGACCATGGCTAAGCGGACAGCTGTTGCACGCACGATTGTAGGCCCGGCGGCGCCTGGCTGCTGACGCGCCGCAGCAAGGCGGCACTACTATCGGGCGGTCAGGTCGCGGCTGGGGCGAAAGCGCCCCTGCATCGGAGGACTCGCAACCGGTACCCGCCCGAATAGCGTCTGGGCCGATGGCAGGCGCCCGCCGGCGCGCTGCCCTCGGGCCGCGTAGCGCGAACCCAAGATGGCCGGGCTGGCAGGGCGCCGGGAGAGGCGCTGGCCGAGGCGAACGCGTCGGCCGGTCGGACCGTACAGAAGGAGATGGTCGAAGCCGGGCGCTGCGCATAGGCGCAAGAGCCGCCGGTTCGCCTGGACCAGCGCCGATTGAGCCGGCCCGCCTCCGGCGCGGCGCGCGGAACTGTATAGTTTCGGCGTGCAAGGCGGGCACGGTGCCCGGCCAAGAAACGTGGGGAAGGTCATGGGTCTGGTGCAGGCGGTGGCGGGTGCGGTCGGCGGCGTGCTCGCCGACCAGTGGAAGGACTTCTATACGGTTCCCGATGGCCTGCCGCCGACCGCGGCGCTGTTCGCCGCGGTGCCGCGCGGTACCAATGCCGGTCGCGGTTCGAATACCAGCGGTTCCTCGAACATCATCAGCAACGGTTCGAAGATCGTGGTTCCCGAGGGCTACGGGCTGCTGCTGTTCCAGGACGGCGCGATCACCGGATTCGTCGCCGAGCCGGGCGGCTACGAATGGCGGTCGGACGACCTCAACTCCCAATCCATTTTCGCCGGCGACGGCCTGGTCAGCTCGCTGATCAAGCAAAGCTGGGAGCGTTTCAAGTTCGGCGGCCAGCCGGGCGCGCAGCAGGCCGCGTTCTTCGTCTCGCTGAAGGAACTGCCGGACAATCGCTTCGGCACGCAGTCCGAGATCTACTGGAACGACGGCTTCCTCAACACGCAGGTCGGCGCGCTGACGCGCGGCTCCTACACGCTGAAGATCGTCGATCCGATCCTGTTCGTGAAGAACTTCGTGCCGGCCACCTACCTGCGGCCCGGCCAGGTCTTCGATTTCACCGACGTCGACAACGCCGCCGCCAGCCAGCTCTTCAACGAAGTCGTCGGCTCGCTCGCGCCGGCCTTCAGCCTGTATACGAACGACGCGGACAAGGGCAACCGCATCACCAAGATCCAGCAGGACTCCCTGGGCTTCGCCAAGAGCCTGTCCGACGCGGTGGAAGCGGCCTATCAGTGGAAATCCGACCGCGGCCTGGCCATCGTCAAGACCGCCATCGTCTCCATCGAGTACGACGCGACCACTCGGGAACTGCTCAAGACCGTGCAGCGTGCCGACGCGCTGTCGGGTGCGCGCGGCAATTCCAACCTGCAAGCCAGCGTCGCGGCGGGCATCCAGTCGGCCGGCGAGAACGGCGGCGCGGCGGGCCTGATGGGCGTCGGCATGGCCACGGGCATGGTCGGCGCGGGCATCGGCGGCCTGCAGCAGCCGGTGGCGCCGGCCGCGGCCGCCGCCGACGATCCGATCGCCAAGTTGAAGAAGGCCAAGGAGATGCTGGACCTGGGCCTGATCACGCAGGCCGACTACGACGCGCTCAAGACCAAGACGCTGGGTCTGTAAACCGGAGCCGCATAGCCGCCATGTCGAACCCCACCCGTTCGTCGCCACCGCCGCTGCCGCCGTATACCGGCCCGGGGTCGCCGCAGGACGTACCGCCCTTGCCCGGCAGCTCGCCGCTGGATCCGGCCGCCTTGCCCGAGCCGATCCGCGACGAGCTGCTGGCGCCCGATCCGGTCGCCATCGACACGTCCTCGGACGAGCTCAAGGACGGCCTCAACCGCTGCCCGAAATGCGGTGCGTCCGACATTCGCCACAAGCCGGGCAGCGACTTGCTGATCTGTCTGTATTGCCGCAACGAGTGGCAAGGCGCGCGGGTGGAGGAGGAGTTCGGACTCGGCGAGGGCCTCGACCAGCTCAAAGGCACCATCATCGCCTCGGGCGCGCGCGACATCGCGGCCGACGCCGCCAGCCTGATGACCTTCAAGTGCACCGGTTGCGGCGCCGAGGTGACGGTCAACACCGACGCCGGGATGACCGCGCGTTGTCACTGGTGCCGGCACGTCTTCGGCGTCAACGAGCAGGTGGCCAACGGCGCGGTGCCCGACGCGGTGCTGCCGTTTCACATCCGCAAGGACGATGCCGTCGCCCGTATCCGTCAGTTCGTGGACAAGCGCCGCTTTTTCGCGTTGAAGGCCTTCAAGGAACAGTTCACCCCGGAGAACGTCGTCGGCGTCTATTTGCCGTACATGATCGTCGACGGCAAAGCCAGCGCCGACATCGCCGGCCAGGGCGAAATCCAGACGCGCCGCTACACCAGGGGCAGCGGCGACGACAAGAAGACTTACTACGACGCGGACGTCTATCGGGTGGAGCGGCACGTCGACTTCACCGTCGACGACCTGCCGCTGGAATCGTCCACCGAACGCGGCAATCTGGATATCCGGGTCAACACCAACAACATCATCAATACCATCCTGCCGTTCGACACCAAGAACGCGGTGAAGTGGAACGCGTCCTATCTGTCGGGCTTCAGCTCGGAGAAGCGCAATACCGACGTGCAGCACCTGCGCCCGCGCCTGGAAGACCAACTTCTGTCGATCGCCCGCGCGCAGGTCGAGGAGTCGGTCGAGCGCTACGGTCGCGGCGTGCGCTGGGAGCAGGAACGGCTCGATGTCCACGGCACTCGCTGGGTGTCGATGTACCTGCCGGTGTGGCTGTACTCCTATCATCAGCCGGGCAGCAACGGCGGCATGCTGCATTACATCGCCGTGAACGGCCGCACCGGCGAGACGATGGGCAGCGTGCCGGTGCAGCAGTGGAAGCTGCTCTTGACCGCCATCACCGTCGGCACCTTCCTCGAAGGCATCGCACTCTGGATCGTGGGGAACTCTTAATGAGCGACGACAGCGGACTATGGCTGCTCCTGCTCGGCCCGGCCGGCGCCACCGGCCTGTATTGGGGCCTGTATCGGTACTACCGCAACACCGACAAGTCGCACGCGTTCGAACGCGAAACGATCGTCGAGGCGCAGCCTGTGACCGGCTCGGACCAGAAGATCGGCGAGGTAACGGGAACGCGGGAGACGGAGATCGACGGCAACAACGTGCAGGCCTACCGCAAGCGCGTGAAACGCATCGAGGGCGACACGGGCTGAGTTCGGCCACGCGCTGTCGGCGGTCCCGAGGAAGGCCACTCGGGCCTTCCTATCCAAGCCGGCGCGTCACGGCTTTTTTTGGATTTCGGTGTTTTCGCCCGACAGCTTCGCGGGCACCGCGATCGTCTTCTCGATCCAGCCGCGGTAGTGCTCCACCCGCACGCCGTAATTCATCTGTCCGTACTTGCCCGGCCAGGTTTCCATCGGATTGCCCTGCACGCGCTTCCATGCGGTGATTCCGGCCACCTGCCATTCGTCGCCCACCGCGACGAGCATGGGGCTGCCGCTATCCCCGTTGCCCAACGACGCCTCCAGCGGTAGCGCCGCCGGCGGCGGATCGAAGGTGTATCCGATCCATCGGCCCTCCGAGAGGCTGATCTCGTTGTAGCCCTGGCGCAGATCGGTCCGGTTCGGGCCGTGCGGATGGTGCCCCCGCGTACCCGTCCCGGTGGCGCCCCGCCCCATGATCCGCACCACCTTCCCCAGCGCCGATTCGCTGTAGATGCGCACGGGAGCCACGTCGCGCACCGGCTCGACCAACTCGATCAGGGCGATGTCGTCGGAAGCGGCCATGAACGCCAGGAAGGCGGCCCAATCGCCCGACTTGATGGCTGCGTCGACCATGTCCTGAGGCGGCTTCTTGTAATCCGGGTGAACTACGACACGGCTTACGGCGTAGGGAGTGCCGCCGACGACGACCACCTCCACCCCTTGCTGCCAGCCGACCACGTGGGCGGCGGTCAGCACCCACCGCGGTGCGATCAGGACGCCATGGCCCTCGCCCGGCACGTCGGCCAATGCCGGGAATTCGGATATGGCCATCCGATAGCGCATGTCGGGGACGTCGTCCCGAATGACGACCGCACCGGCGCCGAACGATGCCAGCAGAAAAAACGAAAGGACCGCACGACGCATCGGGCACCTGGAAAGCGATGTTTCGGGAAAGGAAGGGGCTCGCGAGAGCCCCATTCGAGTATCGGCAATTCGTCGGCGCCGAGCCAGCGGCTCTGAGCCGATGCGCCCCTCTCGCCCATCCGTCGCATGCGCCGGCGGTCACGCCCCTCTTGCGAGCAACGCATCCAGCTGCGCGAACTGCTCCGGCAGACCTTCCGCCGAACCGGCAAGGGCTTCGTCGAGGGCCGCTTGCGTCGGGTAGAGTTCGCGCAAGGTGACCAGCGTGCTGCCGGCGTTTTCTTCGAACGTCACCGTGGTCACGGCGCCCTGATCGCTTTCTTCGTTCGTCCACACGATGCGCTGGTTCGGCGTCACCTCCGTGTAGGTGCCGAAGAACGCTATCGGTTGATCGGTGGCGGGGTGGCGGAACACGAGGCGATACCTACCGCCGGTGCGAACCTCCATCTCGCACGAGAGCAGCGACAGGCCGGCCGACTCCGGAACCCACCACTGCTTGAACAAATCGGGCCGGCTCCACGCTTCGAAGACGATATGCGCGGGCGCGTTGAACCGTCGCGTCGCGACGAATTCGCGGTCGGACGTGCGCTCCACGACGGTGCGATTGATGGCGTCGGGGCTAGCTTCGTTTCCTTTTGGCATCTGCCTTCTCCTCGCGTTTCAATTGTTCGACTAGCTGGTCGAGCGCGTCGAAGCGCGCACTCCAGAGTTGGCGGTGGCGTTCGATCCAGGCGGCCTCTTCCTCCAGCCGGCGCTGTCCGAGCTTGCAGGTGCGTACGCGCCCCACCTTCTGCGTGGTCACCAGCCCCGCCTGCTCCAATACGCTGACGTGCTTCTTCATGCCCGTGAGGGTCATGTCGAACTTTTGGGCAAGGTCGGTGATGGAAGCCTCCGAACCGCCCAGGTGTTCGAGCACGCCGCGCCGGGTGACGTCGGAGAGCGCGGCGAAGGTTGCGTCGAGGCGGGCCTGATACTGAACCATATGGTTCACTGTAGAGCGCGCACGGGCGATTTGCAAGCGGATGGCCGCAGCCGACGAATCGGGGCCGGCTCCCGTCTCGCGTTATGTGGCCCTGCTGCTTGAGTGCCGCCGCTCATTGCGCGCTTACTTCGCCTTCGGGCTGTCCTTCCGGGCACGGACTCGGTAAAAGAACCGGCACCCGCAGACGAAGCCGAAAAACCATGATCGACCGCGAACGACTCCATCGGGACGGCTATGCCCTGCTCCGCGGCGAAATTCCGGCGGAGTGGCTGGACGATCTGCGCCGCGCCTTCGATACGGGCGTGCAGCCGTCGGAGCGCTGGCCCGTACCGCGCGGCGCGGACTGGCGCCATTCGCAGCTGGACCTCGACCCGACCGTGCAGGCCGTCTGTCGGCTGCCACGCGTCCTGGCCGCGGCTGGCGCGCTGATCGGCGAGCGGTTCTTCCTGTCGCAGGTGGAGGGGCGCGAACCCTTGCCCGGACAAGGCCATCAGGGGCTGCACCGCGACCTGTCGGCGCAGCGGCCCGGCGATACCGTGAACGCGCTGGCGTTCCTGGACGACTATGGCCCGCACAACGGCGCGACCCGCCTGGTGCCCGGCAGCCATCGCCCTAGGCCGGACGCAGCGCCCCCCGGGGAGGACGACGAGTCCCGCAGCACGCAACTAACAGGCGCCGCGGGCGACATCCTGGTATTCGACGCCGACCTCGTCCACGCGGGCAGCCTGAATCCGGGCAACCTGCGCCGCCGCTCCCTGCTGATGGGCTACTTCGCCGAATCCAACTACGCACAGCACCTGAAAACGATGCGACTGCGCGGCGTCCGAATGGACACCAGCGGGCGTTTCGAACCGTAGGGTAAGTTGCGGGCGCCACGCTTCTTTCCCGATCGCGGCGGTGTCGGCGCGGAAGCGCACATGGCGCCTTCGGCCGAGAACGGTCGCCGGGCGCCGGAGCTGTGCCGAACCGAAGCACTAAACCGCGCCGCTCCGCTCGGCGGCCCGCTGGGCGAGAGCTCGAGTCGTTAGCCTGCATGGGCGCAAGTGGCCAGCGCACCCGCCACTCGTCGGCCCCCAAACTTTCAATCTGCCCCTACGGCGGAACCGCCTCCTGAAAGCTGCAACCGCTGTGATAGATCAGGCACTCCACGCCGGATGCCTCGTCGCACAGTTTCGTCGCCTCGCGAATCGCGGCCTTCTCGTTGACCGCGGACGCCGCCACGCCGTGCCCTCCGCCCCAGGCGTATGCGGCGCATTGGTTGTAGAACGACAGTTGCACGGAGCATTTGCTCGGCTCTTTCGCCACCTGCCTGCAGTCGAGTACCGCATCTTTCTCGGCGGCCGCTTTCGACGCTCGACCGTTCGCCACGCCCAGTCCGCTGGCCCCTTTTTCCGTGGCATACGCGCCCCATCGGTCGGCCCAGACCATCTCGATGGTCTCTTGCTGTTCTTCCTCGCCTCCCTCGCCATAGCCCGGAATCGGCGCACAGGCGATGAAGTCCCGGGATCCGGTTTCGAACATGCCGGCAGGACACCGGCCTTCCGCGAAGCCGCTCAGCGGGAGCCCTAGCAAGACGAGCCCCGCCAGACCAACGATCGCGGCTGGGCGGGCGTTACCCATTGCCGGCTTTCTCATTTCGTTTCCTTTTCGGGTCCGGCGGTGCAGGTGCGGGGCACCGCAGTGTCGGCCAGGTGGTTCATGGGCTCAAGGACCAGTTTACGGCGACAGTCCTCGGGCTTATGACTCCAGAAAATCCCGCCTCGCGCCCCAGCGTGGGACGAACGACCCTGTGGCGTATGTCAACGGCACCGACCGCAGCAGGGCCCGCCCTCATCCCGGCAGCAAGCCCTGCCCTCAGGCCGGCGATTCGAACCGCAGCTTATTGATACCGGGCAACCACGAAGGTCACTGGCGAGTTGCCATAGCCCACCACGACGATTTTGCCGTCGCTCTGTATGGCGAGCCCTTGAACAGCGGCATTCGCGCTGCCGACGGCGGTGGCGACAGGCCCGAAGCTGTAGTCCTGGTTGCCGTACGGGTCGTAGCGGTTCAAGGTCAACTGGCGGTAGCTGCCCGCACCGGAGTAGCCGCCGACAATGATGCCGCCGGTGGCATCGATGGCGACATCGCTGCCGATCGCATTGCCGCTACCGATGGCGGTAAGGACCTTGCCGGTGCCGGATCCAAAATAGCTGTCCAGCGCGCCGGCGCTGGTGTAACGAACGGCAGCCATTCGATAGTAGCCGCCACCCGCGCTGTTCGCGTAGCCAGCAGCGACGATGTTGCCATCGCTTTGAATCGCCAGCGAAGTGGCGACGGCGGAGTTGCCGGTGAAAGTGCCACCCACATTGGTCAGAACCTTACCGCCGGTACCGAACGTGGTGTCCAGCGCGCCTGTCGTGGTGTAGCGCGTCAACGCGAATACGGTGCCGCCGCTCGATGCGTAGCCGGCCAGCACGGGCTTGCCATCCGCCTGGATGGCCAGGCTGTTGGCGAGGGCCGAGCTGGTGCCGACCGTCGAAGTGACGGTGCCGGTACCGCTGCCGAAGCTGTAATCCAAGGTACCGCTGCCGGTAAGGCGCGCCAGCGCAAAGCCGGAGCCGGCATAGCCCGCAACCCAGATCGAGCCGCCCTGGATCGCAACGGCGTAGGCTTCCGACGCCCCCGCGTAGAAATTGACGGTCGCCTTGCCCGAGCTGCCGAAGCTGGTGTCCAGCGAACCGTCCGCGTTGTAGCGAACAATGGTGAAGTTGCGGGTGGCGGTGAAGTTCGGGCACGAGGCGCCTGCAACGACGATCTTGCCATCGGCCTGCAAGGCGAGTGCGCGCGCTTGTCCCGAGCAACTGCCGGACAGCGTGGTGGTGACCATGCCGGTGCCATTGAAGCTCGTGTCCAGCGCACCGCTGGTCGTATAACGGGCCAGTGCGAAGTCGCCGAGTGCGTTCTGGCCGGCGCTGACAATCCGTCCGTCCGGCTGGATAACCACCCGGGCGGCGGCACCGTAGCCGCCGAATGCGGTGGAGGTGGTGCCCGCCGAACCAAACGTGGGGTCCAGCGCCGCGGCCCCTGCCGGCGTTGCCACTACGCCGATGGCACCGATGGCCATGCCCAACGAAACCTTCATCGTATTGCTGATCATTGCTTGCTCTCCTTGAGCGTGGTTGAGTCCATTTGGTTTTCAATTCAACTCACCGTCGCTGCGCAGCGATGGTGTTCTGAATACGCAAGGCTTGAAGGCAGCTGTGAGGTGCGTCGCTTGCCCAAGGTATCCGTGCTTGATTACAGGTATCACGCAAGTAACGTGCAGCATGGCTTGAGTCGCAATGACGGTCCGCTCGCGGCGATACGCCTGCCGACCTCTTCGAGTACCTGCTTGAGGCCATGCGACGCTGCGGGCGAAGCCGGCGACATCGCGAGATGCTCTTCAGGCATTTCTGGTTCCTCAAGCTTACGAGTGCGGTCTGTCAGCGAGTCGGCAGTAACCTGTCGTTCCGAATAAGATTTGATGCTCGAAAGGCAACGCCGCAATTCCATCTGCGACACAGATCCAATCGATGGCCCGCGACAGGCCATCCACGTCAGCCGAGCGCTGTCTTGTTCGATGCCCTGCTCGCCAGATGAAGAAGCGAAGCTCCAGGAACTATGTATTCCAGTCGAATACGTCCTCGATGTCCGTCCCGTAGTTGCCCCCTGCCCTAGACCAGGGCCACCCACGGCCCTGCTTCTCGGCCCAGAACATGCCTATGTGTGCAATGGCGAGCAGCCCCCCGGTTCTGCGCCGACATTCAGCCCCTCTTTTGCTAAGTGTGCACTAGGCGAATCTCCGTCGTTGAGACGCTCCGGAGACAGAGGCTACGCAGCGCTCGAGAGCACCGAACCCAACCATTCCTAGCCAGCGCGGCAGGCTTGGGGCGGTAGTAGTTCGTCAAAACAAAATGGGGCTCCGGAGAGCCCCATTTGGGTAGCAGCAGCGTCCAGATGCCCGTACTGGCAACCCGGGCGCCCAACTAGCGGCTTCAAGGTGCGCGCGCACCTTTCGTCATTCAACGTTGGCGCGTACCGGCGCTCAACCGCACTTGCTGTAACCGCAGTTCAAGCAGGTGGCGCAGCCGTCCATGATGACCAAGGCCTTGGTGCTGCACTTGTGGCACAGGGTGGCCGAGGGCGGGAAGGACACGCCTTCGCCGGTGACTTCGATGTCTTCGGCGTGGCCGCTGCCTTCGGTCTGGACGGGCGCGGAGATGGCTACGTCAGAGTTTTTTTTTGAGCGCTGCTCGTAAGCGGAGCGCTTCTCGGCGATCAGGGCGCGCTGGGCGTCGCTCATGTCGGGGTCGTGCATCATGCCGATCGACTTGAGGTGGTCCTCGACGATGGCGCCCATCTCGGCGACCAGCGAGGGCATGTAGACGCCGCCGGGCTTGAAGTAGCCGCCGCGCGGGTCGAACACGGCCTTCATTTCGTCGACCAGGAAGGTGACGTCGCCGCCCTTGCGGAACACGGCGGACATGATGCGGGTCAGGGCCACGATCCACTGGAAGTGGTCCATGTTCTTCGAGTTGATGAAGATCTCGAAGGGACGGCGCAGTTCGTGCTCGGTGCCGGCGTTGAGGACGATGTCGTTGATCGTCACGTACAGCGCATGCTCGAACAGCGGCGATTTGATCTTGTAGGTGGAGCCGATCAGGATCTCGGGGCGCTCGATGCGTTCGTGCATCTGGATGACGTCGGCGGTCGGCAACTCGTCGACGGCCTTGCGCGCGGCGGCCTCGGACCTGGCGCTTTCTTTGGCCTTGTCTTCCGGGGTGACGACGCTGTAACCCTTGATTTTCTTTTCGATCTTGACGGCCATGGGCCAGGCTCCTGTTGCGGTGGCGCTTTTCTAGTTTTGGTCTGGATGCGCGGGTAAGGCGCGGCCCTCACCCCAGCCCTCTCCCGCACGCGGGAGAGGGAGGGCTTGAAGGCTTACTTCTTCTTCGCGGCCTTCTTGGCGGCCTTCTTGGCCGGCTGGCGCGGAACCTTCTTGGCGGCCTTGGCGGCCTTCTTCTTGGCCGGCTGCTTGACGACCTTCTTGGCCGCCTTCTTCACTGCTTTCTTGACGGCCTTCTTGGCTGCCGGCTTCTTGGCCGCCTTCTTCGCGGCCTTCTTGGCGGCCGGTTTCTTGGCGACCTTCTTCGCAGCCTTCTTGGCGGCGGGCTTCTTGGCGACCTTCTTCGCGGCCTTCTTGGCCGGCTTCTTGCCGGTGGCCTTGGCCTTCAGCGCGGACGCTTCCTTCTTGGCCTTGGCGCTGGCCGAAGCGAGCTTCTTCTTGGCGGTGCCGACGGCCTTCTTGGCGGCCTTGCGCGCCTTGGTGGCGGTCTTCTTGACCGACTTCACCGCGTCTTCGGCGCGGGTGGCGATGGCGCTACCGATGTTGGACGCGGTTTCTTTCACGTTCTCGGCGGCCTGGGTCAGGGTCGCCGTCACTCCATTTCCGTTGCTCATATGCCCTCCTCGTGGGCGCTTTCGTCGGCGTTACGTATTGGCTATGTGTAATCGGGGTGTTACCGGAGCGATCCTATACCCGGTGTGCGCGCAACACACTGAACCGCGTCGCGCGCGTCGGCCTGGCTGTGGTGCGCGGTGCCCGGCCGGGGCGCCGCGTGAGGCGTTTGAACGGTCGCCTCCGCCGGGAATTGGGGTTCTAGCGGCTCGGGTTTCGGCGTAAGCGAGTTCCGCGCAAATCCCACCCTAGCCCCCCCTCTGCAAAGGGGGGAAGGAGCAAAGGCCGGCTTAGAACTTGCCGTAGTAGCCTTCCTTGAGCGCGTCGAACAGGTTGGCGGCGGTGTGCATTTCGCCGTCGTATTCGATCTGTTCGTTGCCCTTGACCTCCAGCACGCTGCCGTCTTCGAGCTCGAAGCGATAGGTGGTGTTCTCCAGGTCGGCTTCCTTGACCAGCACGCCCTGGAAGGCGGCCGGGTTGAAGCGGAAGGTGGTGCAGCCCTTCAGACCCTGCTCGTGGGCGTAGCGGTAGATGTCCTTGAAGTCCTCGTACGGGTAATCCGTGGGGACGTTGGCGGTCTTGGAGATCGAGCTGTCGACCCACTTCTGGGCGGCGGCCTGGACGTCGACGTGCTCCTTGGGGGTGATGTCGTCGGCGGAGATGAAGTAGTCGGGCAGCTGGGTGCCTACCTCGTCGCTGAACGGCATGGCCTTGGCGTTGATGAGTTCGCGGTAGGCCAGCAGCTCGAACGAGTAGACGTCGACCTTTTCCTTGGACTTCTTGCCTTCGCGGATCACGTTGCGGCTGTAGTGATGGGCGAAGGAGGGCTCGATGCCGTTGGAGGCGTTGTTGGCCAGCGACAGCGAGATGGTGCCGGTGGGCGCGATCGAGCTGTGGTGGGTGAAGCGGGCGCCGGTTTCGGCCAGCTCGTCGACCAGCTCGGGCGCCACTTCGGCCACGCGCTGCATGTAGCGCGAGTAGCGCGCGTGCAGGAGCTTGCCGGGGATCTCCTGGCCGACCTTCCAGCCGTCCTTCTTCATCTCCGGGCGCTTGCGCAGCATCTCGGCGGTGACGGCGAAGCGCTCTTCCATGATTGGGGCGGCGCCCTTTTCCTTGGACAGCGACAGGCCCATTTCCCAGCCGGCCACGGCCATCTCGCGCGCGATGCGCTCGGTGAACTCGCAGGACTCGGCCGAGCCGTACTTCATCTTCAGCATGGTCACGGTGCTGCCCAGGCCGAGGAAGCCCATGCCGTGACGGCGCTTGCGCATGATCTCGGCGCGCTGCTGTTCCAGCGGCAGGCCGTTGACCTCGACCACGTTGTCGAGCATGCGGGTGAACACGCGCACGACTTCCTTGTATTCCTCCCAGTCGAATTCGGCCTGGTCGGTAAAGGCGTTGCGCACGAACTTGGTCAGGTTGACCGAACCCAGCAGGCAGGCGCCGTAGGGCGGCAGCGGCTGTTCGCCGCAGGGGTTGGTCGCGCGGATGGTCTCGCACCACCAGTTGTTGTTCATCTCGTTGACGCGGTCGATCAGGATGAAGCCCGGCTCGGCGTAGTCGTACGTCGAGACCATGATCATGTCCCACAAATGCCGCGCGCGGATGTGGCCGTAGATCTTGCAGGCGACCAGGCCGTCTTCGCGGGAGATGTAGTTCTTGTGGGTCGGCCACTCGCGCCAGACGACCTTGTCGGCGTCGTTGAGGTCGAGGTCGCCGCGCTCCTTGATGTTGACCGGGAACACCAGCGGCCAGTCGGCGTCGGTCTTGACCGCGTCCATGAAGCCGTCGGTGATCAGCAGCGACAGGTTGAACTGGCGCAGGCGGCCGTCTTCGCGCTTGGCGCGGATGAAGTCCTTCACGTCGGGGTGGCTGACGTCGAAGGTGCCCATCTGGGCGCCGCGGCGGCCGCCGGCCGAGGACACGGTGAAACACATCTTGTCGTAGATATCCATGAAGGACATCGGACCGGAGGTGTAGGCGCCGGCGCCGGCGACGAAGGCGCCGCGCGGACGCAGGGTGCTGAATTCGTAGCCGATGCCGCAGCCCGCCTTGAGGGTCAGGCCGGCTTCGTGGACCTTCTCGAGGATGCCGTCCATCGAGTCTTCGATGGTGCCCGAGACGGTGCAGTTGATCGTGGACGTGGCGGGCTTGTGCTCCAGGGCGCCGGCGTTGGAGGTGATGCGGCCGGCCGGGATCGCGCCGCGGCGCAGGGCCCAGACGAAGCGCTCGTACCAGTACTGCTGCTTCTCGGACGTGGGCTCGGCGTCGGCCAGGGCCTTGGCGACGCGCTGGTAGGTGGAGTCGATGTCGGCGTCCACCGCCTCTCCGGTCTTGGTCTTCAGCCGGTACTTCTTGTCCCAGATGTCCTGGGATGCGGGCTGCAGCGGGATGTCCTTGTCAACCGCTTCCGTCTTGACCGCCTCGAGGCGAACCGTACTCATGCCTGTCCTGTCTCCTTAACTGGGGCGGGCCGTTCGGTTGCGCCCGCCGCCGGGTGAGTCTTGTTGTGATTGCTGGTAACCGGGGTGTTGTCTGGATGTGTTGCCTGGATCGGGGTCTTGCTTACCGCACCTCTACCGCACTTGCTGCCGCGAACCGCGGTGGTGGCTGGCCACCGACGGCGACGCGCGCGATCGCGCTGTTACGCGCCGCGTGCGAGATTGTGTTGGTGGCATCGGGCCGAGCTTGCTCCTGTCATGCGCCGCCCCCCGTTGGCGCCTAACCGACCCAAGCCGAACCCCTAAGCTTGGGCTCCCGTCGCAAAGACAACCACTACATGTAGTGTCGAAGCGAGGACTCAAGCTACGCCCGGCCCTGGGCGGTGTCAACGGTTTTTTTGATGGCAGTCACGTGTCGGGATGGGGTCAAACGTCACACGCGCGCCTTACGTAAACGCTTTGGGAATGCGGCCACAATTTGTGTGTACGCCGTGCATGCAAACCCTCAGGCGGGACACTTCATCGCATATTTAGCGCGGTTGACCGACACTTCGTTCAGCTGCGCGCCCGTCGCCGGCGCCGGGCCCCTGGCCGGGCCGCCGCGACGTCCGCCCTCCCCCACACGACTCTTATCGGAACGGTTCCACGATGCGTCCTCGTCCCCTGCCGACCCTGTTCGCCCTGACCCTGGCCGCCGCGTTCGGCGGTTTCGCCGCCACCGCGATCCGCGACGGCCTGGAAGCGCCGGCCCAGGCCTCGCCGGCCGCGGCCGCGCTGCCGGCGGTGTCGGCGCTGCCGACCGCGGTCGGCGGCCAGCCGGTGCCCTCGCTGGCGCCGATGCTGGCGCGGGTGACGCCGGCGGTGGTCAGCGTGCACACCAAGCAGACCATCCGCATCCGCAACCCCTTCGCCAACGATCCGATGTTCCGGCGCATGTTCCCGAACATCCCGCAGGAGCGCATCAACGAGTCGCTGGGCTCGGGCGTGATCATCGACGCTAAGAACGGCTACGTGCTGACCAACCACCACGTGATCGAGGGCGCCGACGAAGTCTCGGTGACGCTCAGCGACGGGCGCACGCTCAAGGCCGAGTTCACCGGCTCCGATCCGGACACCGACATCGCGGTGATGAAGATTCCGGCCGAGAACCTGAGTTCGCTGACCCTGGCCGACTCCGACGCGCTTAAGGTCGGCGACTTCGTGGTGGCGGTGGGCAACCCGTTCGGCATCGGCCAGACCGTGACCTCGGGCATCGTCTCGGCGGTGGGCCGCAGCGGCCTGCGCGGGCTGGGCTATCAGAACTTCATCCAGACCGACGCCTCGATCAATCCGGGCAATTCCGGCGGCGCGCTGGTCAATCTCAACGGCGAGCTGGTCGGCATCAACACCGCCAGCTTCAACCCGCAGGGCAGCATGGCCGGCAACATCGGCCTGGGCTTCGCGATCCCGGCCAACCTGGCGCGCAACATCAAGGACCAGCTGATCGCCAACGACGGCGTGGTGCGGCGCGGTTCGCTGGGCCTGGAATCGCAGGACGTGGACGCGCGCCTGGCGCAGGCGCTGAAGCTGGACGAGCCGCGCGGCGCGGTGGTCACGCGGGTGTTCGCCGGCAGCGCGGCGGCGGCGGCGGGCCTGAAGGCCGGCGACGTGATCCTGGCCGCGAACGGCCAGCGCATCGACAACCGCGACGCCTTGCGCAACTTCGAGGGTCTGCAGGCGATCGGCGGGCGCGTCTCGCTGGAGGTGCGCCGCGAAGGCAAGCCGCTGCAACTGGCGGCGACCCTGCGCGAGCAGCCCAAGGCCTATGCGGGCAAGGACCTGGACGAACGACTGGGCGGCGCCAGCTTCGCCGAGCTGCCCGAGCGCCTGCGCCAGTCCGGCGCCTCGGGTGTGCTGATCGAGTCGGTGGCGCGCGGCAGCCGCGCCGAGCGCAACGGTTTGCGCTCGGGCGACGTGGTGGTGGCCGCCAATGCCGGCGATTTCGAGGATTTGCCTGGCTTCCGCGCGAGCTTCACACGGCCTCCGGCACAGTTGGTCCTGCGCGTGATGCGCGGCAACGCGATCGCCAACCTGTTGATGCAGTAATGCGGACCCGGGGATGAGCGATCATCGCGGGACGCGCAGCGCAGACGAGTTCCGCCCTTTTCCCAGGAGAATGCAATGAGCCCTACCTCGACCGACGCCATGAAGGCCAACCTCGGTGAAGCCGGATCGCACCTCAAACAAGCCGCGGCCGACGCCGGCGTGGCGATCCGCGGCGCCGCCGGCGCGGCGGGCGACGAACTGAAGATCGGCAAGGCCAACGTCAAGGCCGACCTGGCCGACGGCGCGCTGGCCGGCATCGCCGCGGCCGAGCATGCGGGCGGCGCCGCGCGCGAGCAGGTCGATGTGCTGATGGACAAGGGCCGCGATCTGATCGAAAGCGCGGCCGAGCTGGTGCGCGAGCGTCCGCTGGCCTCGTTCGGCGTGGCTTTCGCGGCCGGCTTCATCATCGCCAAGCTCGCCCGCGGCAGCGACAAGTAAGCCCAGGCATGCAGGCCATGGGGGACGAGCGCCCGCCGCAGCCGCCTGGCGGCGGCGACGCGGGCGCGGGCGAGGAGGACGCCGCGGCCCAGGCCGCGCCGGATCTGCTGGAATCGCTGCGCCAGCTCGGCGACACCGGTCGCGCCGGATTGGGCGCGGCCGGCGATACCGCCAAGGCCTTGCGCAGTCTGGTCGCGGCGGATATCTCGCTGGCGCGCAGCGCGCTGGGACGGGCGCTGGCGCTGATGGGCGTGGCGATCGCGTTCGGCGGTTCGGCCTGGTTGCTGCTGATGGCGACCTTGATCGTGTTCCTGAGCCGCACCCTGGGCGTGCCGTGGTCGCTGGCGCTGCTGTTGACCGCACTGCTGAGTCTGGCGGTGACGGCCTGGGCGGGCTGGCAGGCGGTGCGCTATTTCGAGCACACCCGCATGCAGGCCACGCGTCGGCAGCTGGCGCGGCTGGGCATCGGCGAGTTGGCCGACGTCACGCCCACGCCGGGCTCGCCGGAATCGGCGCGCGAAGCCGCGCGGCGCTGGCCGCCGGAAGGCCCCGGCGCCGGCAAGGACGAACGCGGCGTCGACCTGACGCCGCCTTGATCGCACTCAGGTTTTCCGATCCATCGCATTGCGAGGCCCGACGCCCGTGAGTTTCGAACAGCTGATCGCCAAGGTGCACCAGGCCGAAGACGTGGTCGAAGCGCAGGAGCGCCGACTGGTGGCGAACCTGCGCCAGGTCCAGCATTCCTGGCGCGAAGCCTGGACACCCGGACGCATCGTGATCGCCGGCCTGGTCAGCGGCTTCGCAGTCGGTCGCGCCGAACCGCTGCGGGTGGCGGCCAAGAGCGGCGGCATGATGCAGATGGTGTCGATGCTGTCCAGCCTGTTCGCCGGCGGCAGCGCCGGCGTCGCCGCGAGTCAGGCCGAGCGCGCGGCCGATAACACCGAGACCGTCGCGGCGGCGGTCGAGGAAGGCGAGGACGCGGTCGTGGCGCGCGCCGAGGCGACCGTGCAAGCTGTGCGTTCCGCCGCCGATCCCATCGACTTTTGAACGCGTCCGCCGAGCACGAATCCACCGCCTCACCCGACGCGCCCGCGCCGGCCGACGACGAAGCGCAGACCCCGACGACGCCGCGCCCACGCGCGCCCGTGTCGGTGGTGGTGCTGGCGGCGCTGGCGGTGGGCGCGACCCTGTGGGCGGCGCAGGCGCTGATCCTACCGGTGCTGTTGGCGGCCTTCTTCGCCCTGATCGGCAACCCCATCATCCGCGGCCTGCGCAAGCTGTGGCTGCCGCGCTTCGCCGCGGCCCTGCTGGTGTTGATCGGCGGACTGGCGGCGGCCGGGCTGCTGGCCAACCAGTTGATCGAACCGGCCGGCGAGTGGGTGCGGCAGGTGCCGCGCGAGATGAAGCAGCTCGCGCCCAAGCTGCGCGAGATGACCAAGCCGATGCAGGAAGCCAACCGCGCCGCGCAGAACATCGCGCGCGCCGCCGGCGGCGAGAGCACGGCCAAGCCGGTGCAGGTGGTCAAGACCGAGCTCAACGACCCCTACAAATCACTGACCTCCACGCCCAAGTACGTGGCCTCGGTGCTGGCGGTGGTGCTGCTGACGTTCTTCTTCATGGTCTACGGCGAAAGCCTGCAACGCAACGCGATCGGCCTGCTGCCCGGCCTGCGCGAACGCAAGATCACCGTCGACATCCTGCAATCGATCGAGCGCGAGATTTCGCGCTATGTGCTCACCATCAGCGTGATCAACACCGCGCTGGGCCTGGCCCTGGCCGGCACGCTGTTCTGGCTGGGCGTGCCGCTGCCGGAGGCGCTGCTGTGGGGCACGATGGCGGCCATCCTCAACTTCGCGCCCTATGTGGGCCCGCTGATCGGCATGGTGACCATGCTGCTGATGGGCTTCGTCGCCTTCGACGAGGCCTGGCGCGCGCTGCTGCCGGCCGGCCTCTACCTGCTGCTGCACACCATCGAGGGCCAGATCGTGACCCCGATCGTGCTGGGCCGGCGCATGCGGCTGTCGCCGCTGATCCTGATCCTGGCGCTGATGTTCTTCGGCTGGCTGTGGGGCATCGTCGGCCTGCTGCTGGCCGTGCCGATGCTGGTCTGCGTGAAGTTGGTGCTGGCGCGGATCGAGGGTTTGGAGAAGTGGTCCAAGCTGCTGGAGTGAGGCCCCGCCGCCTGAGTGAAAACCCCTAGGTGTTTCGCGCGGGAATGCCGCGGTAGCGTGGGCTTTACGCGCTAAAATAGTGCGATGACTTTCCCCGTCCGCGCCATCACCCTCGACCTAGACGACACCCTCTGGCCGATCGCTCCGGTCATGATCCGCGCCGAACGCGCGCTGGGCGAATGGCTGCGCGAGCATGCGCCGCGCACCGCGCAGCGTTGGCCGGCCGAGGCCATGCGCCGCCTGCGCGACCAGATCGCCGCCGAGCATCCGCACTTGGCGCACGACTTCACCCATCAGCGCAAACTCACCCTGGAACGCATGCTGCGCGATTCCGGCGACGACCTGGGCCTGGTCGCGCCCGCGTTCGAGGTGTTCTTCAACGCGCGCTGCGAGGTGGAGCATTACGACGATTCGGTGGACGCGCTGGAACGCCTGGCCGCGCGCGTGCCGCTGGCCGCGCTCAGCAACGGCAATGCCGACCTGCAGCGGATCGGCCTGATGCATCTGTTCCGCTTCCAGCTGGGCGCGCGCGAACACGGCGAAGCCAAGCCGGCGGCGAGCATCTTCCACGCCGCCTGCGCGCGCCTGGACTGCGAACCGCAGGCCGTGCTGCACGTGGGCGACGACATCGAAATGGACGTGGTCGGCGCGCATCACGCCGGACTGCGCAGCTGCTGGATCAACCGCGTCGACGACGCCGGACAACGGCGCGAGTGGCCGCACGCCGGCCTGCGCCCCGACCTCGAATTCGACACCCTCGCCGCGCTCGCCGATTGGCTGGACGCGGCCCAGACTCCGGATACCGCCGCCGCATGAACCTGCCCCTGGGTTTTACCGATTCCGCCGCCGATGCGCTGCCGCTGCATCTGGTGACGCGCGCCGACTTCGCCGCCTGGCGCGCGACCCTGCCGGCGGGCAGCGCGGCCTGGGTGACGGCACAGGGCTACGAAGCCGCGGCCGGCACCTTGCTCGTCCTGCCGGGCGCCGACGGTGGCCTGGGCGGCGCGGTGCTGGGCATCGGCGATGCGCTGGATCCGTATTCCTACGGCCACGCGCCGTTCGGCTTGCCGGCGCAGGCCTGGCGCGTCGTCGGCGCGCACGACGACGCCACCCTGGCCGCGCTGCGCCTGGGCTGGGGCTTGGGCAGCTACCGCTTCAGCCGCTACAAGCAGCCGCCGCGCGCGCCGGCGCAGTTGCTGATCGAGCAGGCCGACGGCGAGACCGACGCTGTGATCGCCGCCTGCCTGCGCGTGCGCGATCTGATCAACACCCCGACCGAGCACATGGGCCCGGAGCAGTTGGAAGCGATCGCGCGCGAGATCGCGCAGCGCCACGGCGCCAAGATCGACGCGGTGGTCGGCGACGAGCTGCTCAGCCAGAACTTCCCCGCGATCCACGCGGTCGGCCGCGCTTCGCACCGCGCGCCTCGCCTGATCCGCTTGAGCTGGGGCGACGCGGCGCATCCGCACATCGCCCTGGTCGGCAAGGGCGTGTGCTTCGACACCGGCGGTCTCGACCTCAAGCCGGCCGACGGCATGCGCAACATGAAGAAGGACATGGGCGGCGCCGCGCACGCGATCGCCCTGGCCGAGCTGGTGATGGCGCGCAAGCTGCCGCTGCGCATCACCCTGTTGGTGCCGGCGGTGGAGAACGCGATCGGCCCGGACGCGTTCCGCCCGGGCGAAGTCATCGCCACCCGCCAGGGCATCAGCGTGGAGATCGACAACACCGACGCCGAAGGCCGGGTGGTGCTGTGCGACGCGCTGACCCACGCCGGCGAACTGTCGCCTGCGCTGGTGCTGGACTTCGCCACCCTGACCGGCGCGGCGCGGATCGCGCTGGGCCCGGACCTGCCCGCGCTCTACAGCAACAACGACGCCCTGGCCCAGCGCTGGCTCGACGCCGCCCAACAGCAGCGCGACCCGCTGTGGCGCATGCCGCTGTGGCGCCCCTACCTGCGCTACCTCACCAGCGCGATCGCCGACATCGCCAACGGCGGGCCCTCGAAGATGGCCGGCTCGGTCACCGCGGCGCTGTATCTGGAGCGCTTCGTGCCGGCCGCCCTGCCCTGGGCGCACCTGGACGTATACAGCTGGAACGACGCCGATCGCGCCGGCCGGCCCGCCGGCGGCGAGGCGCAGGGTTTGCGCGCGGCCTATGCGCTGCTCAAGGGCTACGCCCAACCTGGCACATAACTGGCACACTAAAAACGCTTTCAGGCACACAAAATACCCGTTACAGTGCGAACCTGAACGGGCCTTGTGACCAGCGTCACTAAGCGCTAAGCCGGCTTAACCGCCCGCCGAGGCGCTTTAGGGTCCGTCCGCATCCATCGGGGACCCTCTTGAACGCGATACGCCTGGCTACCACGCTGGCGCTGGCCTGCGCCGCGCTGCTCCCGCATTACGCCCACGCCCAGTTCGCCAGCGGCGGCAGCGGCCTGCACCGCTCGCGCATCTTCTGGGTCGACTGGGGCAACAACGGCCAGGACGTCTACAACGGCGCCACCATCACCCGCGGCTTCAACATCGGCTCGCCGGCGACCGCGGCCAACCGGCTCGACATCACCTGCACCCTCTCCAACGCGGCCACGACCGCCGGCACCCCGGGCCTGTTCGTGTACACGCCCGGCAGCTGGCAGGGCGACGGCCTGGACGAGCTGTACAACATCGGCGGCAACCAGCCCGGCACCGGCGCCAATCCCAATACCTTGTCGGTGGGCCTGCGCGTCAACAACAGCGCCACGGTCGAGTTCAACTTCAACTGCTCGGCGACCCTGGGCGGCGCCCCCTTCGCGCTGACCGGCCTGGTGTTCGCCGACGCCGAAGCCAGCGGCGGCAACGAGTACGTAGCCGCGCGCCTGACCAGCGGCGGCACCTTGCGCGTGATCGACCAGATCTCGCAATGCGGCAGCGCCAGCACGGTCAACGTGATCGCCGGCACCCCGCAGGAAGTGCGCTTCAACGGCCCGACCGCGCCGCAAGCCAGTTGCGAAAGCAACGCCACCGCCAGCCTGCGCGGCGGCCCGTCGCTGGTCGGCTTCGTCGACGGCGCCACCGGCGCGCGCGTGATCGCGCGCGGCGGCGGCATCTCGGCGGTCGCGGTGGGCGCGGTGCTGGAACTGGAATTCTCCGAGGCGATCCCGGCCAGCTACGGCATCGCCGCGCACGTGCTCAATTCGGCCTGGACCGGCGGCGTCGCCAGCAACGGCGTCAACTTCAACAACCCAGCCAACCTCGCGACCCTGATCTACAGCGCGCGCCTGGGCGCGACGGTGCAGCCCGACGCCGACGCCACCGGCGCGATCGGCGGCAGCGACGTCGATGCCCTGCCCAAGACCACCGGCCCGCTGGGCGCGGGCTACGCCAACGTGGCCGCGCCCAATGCCTTGCCGGGCGGCACCTACAGCATCGCCAACGTCGCCTGCGTCGGCCCGGCGCGCGTGCGCGGCTGGATCGACTTCAACGGCAACGGCAGCTTCGACGCCGGCGAAGCCTCCAATGCCGCGACCTGCGCGGCCGGCAGCAACACGGTCGCCCTGACCTGGACCCTGCCCAGCGGCTACGTCGCCCAGACCACCAGCTATCTGCGCCTGCGCCTGGCACCGACCCTGGCCGCGGTCGCCGACCCCACCGGCGTGTCGACCGACGGCGAAGTCGAGGACTACCGCATCGTCCTGCCGGCGCTGATCCCCACCGTGCGCGTGGGCAAAATCAGCCAGACCCGCACGGGCACCTTCAACTTCACCGCGACCAACCTGGGCAGCGCGGCGTTCTCGGTGACCACCACCGCGTCGGCGACGCTGGCGACCTCGGCCACCGCCAACGTCAGCTCGACCGCGAGCGCGGTCACCATCACCGAGACCGTGCCGGCCGGCTGGCTGCTGACCGGCGCCAGCTGCAGCGACGCCAATGCCGCGGTCACCGGCAACCCGGCCAGCTTCGGCAGCCTCGCCGGCGCGGTGCTGACCGTGCCGAGCAGCGCGTTGCGCGCGCGCGCCGACATCACCTGCACCTACAACAACCGCCCGATCGTCACCGACCTGGCGATCAGCAAGTCCGAAGTCGGCGGCGCCACCGCGTTCACCCCGGGCGCCAGCAGCACCTACACCCTGCAGGCCTGCAACAACGCCGGCCCGGACGCCGCCAGCGGCGCCAGCATCAGCGATCCGCTGCCCAGCGGCGTGCGCCTGACCGGGCCCTGGAGCTGCAGCGGCAGCGGCGGCGGGGCCTGTCCGGCCGGCGGCGGCGCGGTCAACGACAGCGCGGTGAACGTGGCCGGGGTCAACCTGCCGGTCGGCGCCTGCGTGACGGTCAGCGTGCCGGTCCGTTTCAGCCCGAATGCGAGCGAGTACTGAGCACCCAGACACGGTTTACACGCGATCCACCACTCCCCTTGAACAAGAAATGCGTAAATTGCGTTGAGGCAGTACGCTACGGAACGGCGGCCGTGGATGGCCGTGCCGTGGCCGCAGCCGCGTAATCCCCGAGAGCGCCCCGCGCACCGGGGCTGACGACGGCCGCTGCAGATTCGCATGCCGGCACCAGCGCCTTGGCGCCGGGCTCAAGGAGGAAGGGGAATGCTGGATCACGCAACGCGCCGGCTCGGCGCATTGGGCTTGGCCGTGGCCGCGGCGGCGTTCGCACCCGACGCCAGCGCGCAGGTCCAGCGCACCTTCGTCAATCTGGGGTTCGAGCAGCCGGTGCTGACCGGCAGCAGCTGCTTCCTGATCCTGCCGGTCGGCCTGGTCCCGGGCTGGGCCACCGACCACCCCAGCAACCTCGCCACCGGCAGTTGCTCCCTGGCCGGCGTCACCAACGGCGCCACCATCAACGGCCCGGTCGAGATCTGGCGCGGGCCCGCCTTCAGCGGCGTGCCGCCGCGCGCGGGCAATCAGCATGCCGAGCTCAACGCCTACACCGCCTCACGCCTGTCGCAGACCATCTGCCTCACCAACGGCGAGCGCGTGGATTGGCGACTCAGTCACCGTGGTCGCAACAGCAACGTCACTCCGGACGTCATGAACTTCAACATCGACAGCACGACCAATACGGTCGCGGTGCTGTCGAGCACGACCCTGGCCGGCGGCGTTCCGGTCTGCCTGGACAGCGGCAGCGTCGACAACATCAGCTGCACCGTGGCCGCCGGCGGCAACGGCTGGGCCGACTACTCGGGCAGCTTCAACTGGAACGGCACCAGCGGTAACCACAACTTCGGCTTTCAGGCGGTCGGCGGCACCGGTTCGGGCAACTTCCTCGACGACATCCAGGTCACCTTGCGCCCGTATCTGGAATTCGATCCGGTCAGCTACACCACCCGCGAAGCCCAGGCCGTGCCCTCGCTGCCGACCATCCGCATCACCGGCACCGTGCCGGCCGGCGGCATCACCGTGCTGGTCAACGTCACCGGCGGCACCGCGACCGCGGGCGGCGATTACCTCATCAACGGCGGCAACGTGAACGTGACGATTCCCGCCGGCACCTACGACGACAACCGCTTCCCGATCCCGATCACCATCATCGACGACGGCGTCATCGAGAATAACGAGACCGTGCTGGTGCAGGTGCTGCCCAACGCCGCCGCCTACACCCTGGCCTCGACCACCTCCTGCGGCAGCGCCACGGTGCAGAACACCGCCACGCTCACCATCCTCGACAACGACGTCGACCTGCGCACCACCAAGACCAACAGCGGCAACGCCACCCCGCCCGCGGGCGGCACCACCCAATTCACCGTCGCTTACACCAACAACACCGCCAAGCCCACGGTCGGCGATACCACCGCGCACGATGCGATCGCGACGATCACCGATGCCGTGCCGGCGGGCCTGACCTTCACCAGTTGGACCTGCGCGGGCAGCAACGGCGGCGTGTGCTCGGCCGCCAGCGGCAGCGGCGCGATCTCCGGCAGCGCGACGCTGCCGGCCGGCACCGGCGGCGTCGCGGGCGGCACGGTTACCTACACCATCAACGCGACCCTGGGCGCGGCCCAATGCGCCGTGATCACCAACAACGCCTCGATCGCGACCAATGCGCCGCTGGGCGAAGGCGTGGCGGCACAGGCAGGTTTCACCACTCCCGTGCCGGGCGGCAGCGCCAACAACAGCGCCAGCGCCACGGTCGATCCGATGTGCGCCGATCTCACCATCACCAAGACCCAGCCCGGCAACGTCACCACCTACACGCCCGGCGATATCGCCACGTACACGATCCAGGCCTGCAACCCGACCGGGCCCGACGGCGCCAACGGCGCCACCATCAGCGATCCGCTGCCCAGCGGCGTGACCCTGACCGGGCCGTGGGCCTGCGTGGGCTCGGGCGGCGGCAGCTGCCCGGCCACCGGCGGCAACCTGGGCGACACCTCGGTGGCGATCGCGGGAGTGAACCTGCCGGTCAACGCCTGCGTGGACGTGACCGTCAACGTGCGTTTCAGTCCGAACGCCAACGCCTACTGATACTGAGCCCGCATTCGGGCCTGCGCCGACGCTCCTCTCCAGCGGCGTTGGCCTCGGTTGCTTTACTCTGAATTTCAGAGTACTTTGCAACCACCTGCCCACTGGCCCCACCGCCATGACCCAAGACGAGCTGCAGAGCAACCTGGACTACGTCGCCCGCGCCGTGCGCCACCACGAGCGTCCGCCCGGCGTGCCGGCGATCTATTTCCTGTGGGCGCTGCTGGTGCTGATCGGCTTCTGCCTGCCGGACTGGGCGCCGCGGATCGCCGCGCCCTACTGGTTCTTCGCCGGCATCGGCGGCGGCCTGCTCAGCGTTTGGCTGGGGATGCGCCACGGCCGCCGCAACGGCGTGATCGACAAGGAAAGCGGGCGGCGCTACGGCTATCACTGGCTGGTGGCCGGCGTGGCGTTTCTGCTGACCGGGCTGCCGATCGCCCTGGGCCGCGTCGAGATCCATGCCGGCGTCGCCAACTTCCTGCTGATCGGCGGCACCGCCTATGCGCTGGCGGGCGTGCATCTGGATCGTCCGATCCTGTGGAGCGGATTGATCATGTACGTCGCCTACGCCGCGATGATGCTGTTCTCGCCGCCCTATGCCTGGACTTTCGCCGGCGTCGCCACCGCGGCGGCGCTGACCTGGGCCGGTCTGTCGGCGATGCGGCGCGGGAGCGGAGCGCCGCGATGAAGGCGCTCGCGGCTCTCGATCCCGAATTCGAGCACCGCGTGCGCTTGGCGATCGCGGTGTTGCTGATGCGCCACGACGAGATCAGCTTCGCCGCCTTCAAGCAGCAGCTGCAGCTCACCGACGGCAACCTCGGCGCGCAGCTGCGGCGCCTGGAGGAGGCCGGCTATCTCGCCTTGCGCCGCGACTTCGTCGAACGCAAACCCGTGACCTGGTACCGCATGACCGCGGCCGGCCGCGCCGCGCTGGAACGTCACCTGGGGGCGCTGCAGTCGATGATCGCCGCCGCCGGCAGCGCCGCGACCTAGCGCCGCGGCGCCCGCCTGCTGACAGATTCTGACTTCCGGCAGGTTGGCGCTCGAACAGCCTAGGGTCACACTAGGCAAACTTTTTCGTCTGGTTGGGATATGTCGACCTCTGCCGATCTGCTCAAGGAACTCCGCATCGACCGCAGCGCTCCGCCGCCGCCGTCCGGCTCAGGACGCGGGCTGTGGATCGCGCTGGGCGCGGTCGGCCTGATCGCGGTGCTGGGCGTCGCCGGCTGGGCGGTGTTCGGCCGCGGCAACGCGCCGGAAGTCAAAACCGCCACCGCGGTGGCGATCGGCAACGGCGGCGGCAGCACCTCGGTGCTGGACGCCACCGGCTACGTGGTCGCGCGCCGCATGGCCACGGTCTCGGCCAAGATCACCGGCAAGGTGCGCGAGGTGATGATCGAGGAAGGCCAACGCGTCGAAGCCGGCCAAATCATGGCCACGCTGGATCCGATCGACGCCGACGCCGAACGCTCGCTGGCCGATGCGCAACTCGGCGCCGCGCAGAGCGACACCGTGCGCGTGCAGGCTCAGCTCAAGGAAGCCGAGATCAACGCCACCCGCCTGTCCACCCTGGTCAAGCAGCAATTGGTGTCGCGCTCGCAATACGATCAGGCCGTGGCGCAGCGCGATTCGCTGCGCGCGCAGCTGATGACCGCGCAGCGCAACGCCAAGGTCGCCGGCGGCCGCCTGCGCATCGCCGACCTGGGCGTGGACAACACCGTGGTGCGCGCGCCGTTCGCCGGCGTGGTCACCGCCAAAGCGGCGCAGCCGGGCGAGATCGTGTCGCCGCTGTCGGCCGGCGGCGGCTTCACCCGCACCGGCATCGGCACCATCGTCGACATGGACTCGCTGGAAGTCGAAGTCGACGTCGGCGAGGCCTTCATCGGCCGCGTGCAGCCGAAGATGCCGGTCGAGGCCACGCTCAACGCCTATCAGGACTGGAAGATCCCGGCCGAAGTGATCGCGATCATTCCGGCCGCCGACCGCGGCAAGGCCACGGTCAAGGTGCGCATCGCGCTGAAGACCAAGGACCCGCGCATCGTGCCCGACATGGGCGTGCGCGTGAGCTTCCTGGAAGCGGCCAAGCCGGTCGCGGCCAATCAGCCCAAGCCCGGCGTGCTGGTGCCGAGCGCCGCGATCGTGCAGCGCGACGGCGGCGACGTCGCCTTCGTGGTCGAAGAAGACAAGGTCCGGCAGCGCGCGCTCAAGCTCGGCCGCAGCCTGGGCGACGACCGCGAGGTCACCCAGGGCGTGGCCGGCGGCGAGACCGTGGTGCTGAGCCCGCCGGACGATTTGAAAGACGGCGCGCGCGTGCGCGTGGCCGTGGAATCCGCCGGTGACGATTCCGCCTCAAGCAGCGAATAAGGTTTAAAGCGGGGATTCGAGATTCGGGATTCGGGATGGGTTGAAGCCGATGCCGCTTTTGCGAATCCCCAATCCCGACTCCCGAATCCCGGTTTCACAATTGCGAGGAAGTCCAAGATGGATACGCTGGTTTCGATCCGCAACCTCAAGAAGACCTATCAGCGCGGCCCCGAAAAGGTCGAAGTGCTGCATGGCATCAACCTCGACATTCCCAAGGGCGACTTCGTCGCGCTGATGGGCCCATCGGGTTCGGGCAAGACCACCCTGCTCAATCTGATCGGCGGCCTGGACAACCCCAGCGACGGCGAGATCGAGATCGAGAACCAGCGCATCGACCGCATGAGCGCCGGCCAGCTCTCGCAGTGGCGCAGCAACAACGTCGGCTTCGTGTTCCAGTTCTACAACCTGATGCCGACCCTGACCGCGCAGAAGAACGTCGAGCTGCCCTTGCTGCTGACCAAGCTCAACGCCGCCCAGCGCAAGCGCAACGCCGAGATCGCGCTGCAGCTGGTCGGCCTGGCCGAACGCGGCAAGCACCGCCCGAACGAATTGTCCGGCGGCCAGCAGCAGCGCGTGGCGATCGCGCGCGCGATCGTGTCCGACCCGACCCTGCTGATCTGCGACGAACCCACCGGCGACCTCGACCGTCAGGCGGCCGAGGAGATCCTGGCCCTGCTGCAATCGCTCAATCGCGACCACGGCAAGACCATCGTCATGGTCACCCACGACCCCAAGGCCGCCGATCACGCGCGCCGCACGATCCATCTCGACAAGGGCACCCTCGCGGCCGACGGCGGCGCGCATTGAGATCCGCGCGCCCTCTCCGTTCGAGAGGGACAGGTCGACGGCCGGCGCGCAGCGCGGCCCGCGCCTCGCACCGGATCTCATCCGCTCCTTGAGCCACTTCTCCCGCGCGGAGAAGGAAACACCTAAAGGAAAGCAGACATGAAATACCTGCACCTGATCTGGGCCGCATTGTTCCGCAGCAAGACCCGCACCCTGCTGACCCTGTTGTCGGTGGTGGCCGCGTTCCTGCTGTTCGGCATGCTCGACTCGGTCCGCGTCGCCTTCAACTCCGGCGGCAGCGTGGCCGGCGCCGACCGCCTGGTCGTGGCCTCGCGCCTGTCGATCACGCAGATGCTGCCCTACAACCTGCTCACCCAGATCGAGTCCCAGCCGGGGGTGAAGAAGGTCGCCTACGCGGCCTGGTTCGGCGGCATCTATCAGGACCCGAAGAACTTCTTCCCGAACTTCTCGGTCAGCCCCGACTACCTCGACCTGTATCCGGAATACGTGGTGTCCGCCGACCAGGTCAAAGCCTGGAAGGCCGATCGCCAAGGCGCGATCGTCGGCGCCTCGCTGGCCAAGCGCCACGGCTGGAAGGTCGGCGACACCATCCCGCTGCAGGCCACGATCTTCCCGACCAAGGGCAGCAACGACTGGCCGCTCAAGCTGCGCGCGATCTTCGAGATCAAGGACAGCAAGCGCAAGGGCGAAGAGAACCAGTTGCTGTTCCACTGGAAATACTTCGACGAGTCCAACGACTACGTCAAAAGCCGGGTCGGCTGGTACATGGTCAAGCTCAGCGATGTGAATCAGGCCACCCGCGTGGCCAAGGGCATCGACGCGCTGTCGGAGAACTCCGACCACGAGACCAAGACCCAGACCGAACAGGCCTTCAACCAGTCCTTCGCCAAGCAGTTCGCCGACATCGGCCTGATCGTGACCGCGATCATGGGCGCGGTGTTCTTCACCCTGCTGCTGCTGACCGGCAACACCATGGCCCAGGCGGTGCGCGAGCGCATCCCGGAGCTGGCGGTGCTCAAGACCATCGGCTTCAGCGACCGCAGCGTGCTGGCGCTGGTGCTGACCGAATCGATCCTGCTGATCGTGATCGGCGGCACCCTCGGCCTGGGCATCGCCGCCCTGCTGATGCCGGGCGTGAGCGCGGCCAGCGGCGGCATCATCCAGCTGCCGACCGTGCTGCCGCAGACCTGGTTGGTCGGACTGGGGCTCATGATCGCGATCGGCGTGGCGGTCGGCTTGATGCCGGCGCTGCGCGGTATGCGCTTGAAGATCGTCGATGCATTGGCCGGCCGCTAAGGAGAAATCACGATGATTAAGTTCCTGATCAATGCCGGAATCGTGGTTCTGCTGCTCGCCGCGCTCGGCGTGTGGGTGTTCCTGCCCTGGTACGCCGTGCTCGCCATCGTCGCGGCACTGCTGCTGTGGCTGTTCCTGAGCAAGCGCGGCCAACAGACGCTGGCCGTGGCGGGCGTGGGCATCTCCAGCCTGCCGCAGCGCTGGGGTGCGTCCTCGGTGATCGTGATCGGCATCGCCGGCGTGGTCGGCGTGCTGGTGGCGATGCTGGCGATGGGCGAAGGCTTCCAGAACACGCTCAAGCAGACCGGCAGCGACGACACCGCGATCATCCTGCGCGGCGGTTCGCAGGCCGAGACCAACTCGGTCATCACCCGCGACCAGGTCCCGCTGATCTCGGCCCTGGCCGGCATCGCCAAGGACGGCAACGGCCGCGCCCAGGTCTCGCCGGAGCTGTCGCAGGTGATCAACCTGCCCACCGTCAGCGACGGCAGCGACGCCAATGCGCAGCTGCGCGGCGTCGGCAGCGAAGCCTGGTCGCTGCGGCCCAACGTCAAGATGGTGAAGGGCCGCAAGTTCGGCGCGGGCTTGCGCGAGCTGATCGCGGGCCAGGGCGCGGCCAAACAGTTCCGCGGCCTGGAAGTCGGCAAACAGATCGAGCTGGCCAACCAGAACTGGACCGTGGTCGGCATCTTCGCCGCCGGCGATTCGCACGACTCCGAACTGTGGGCGGACGGCGAAGTGCTGGCTTCGACCTACCAACGCACCGCGTTCCAATCGGTGACCGTAAAGTTGGCCGGCAAGGACGGCTTCAAGCAGCTCAAGGCCGCGCTGGCCGCCGATCCGCGCCTGAAGCTGGACGTGCAGACCACCCACGATTACTACGCCAAGCAATCCGAAGGCCTGACCAAGCTGATCAAGATCCTGGGTACGGTGATCGGCACCATCATGGCGATCGGCGCGGTGTTCGGCGCGCTCAACACCATGTACGCCGCCGTCGCCGGACGCGCGCGCGAGATCGCGACCCTGCGCGCGCTGGGCTTCCGCGGCGTTCCGGTGGTGATCGCGGTGATGCTGGAAACCATGCTGCTGGCGCTGCTGGGCGGCCTACTCGGCGCGGCCCTGGCCTGGCTGATCTTCAATGGCTATCAGGTGTCCACCCTGGGCGCCAACTTCAGCCAGGTGGTGTTCCAGTTCAAAGTCTCGCCGGAGCTGCTGTGGAGCGGCCTGAAGTGGGCGTTGGGCATCGGCCTGGTCGGCGGCCTGTTCCCGGCCCTGCGCGCGGCGCGACTGCCGGTGACCACGGCCTTGCGCGCGGCCTGAGCGCGGCGCCGATGCGTTACACGACGAGGCGCCGTTCGCGGCGCCTTGTTCGTTTTTGTGGGTCAGGTTCGCCGTTCCGCAGGCGCTTGCGCCGGGCCGGTATCGGCGGCGGCGGGAGGATCGGCTAGGCTGGCGCCACTCGATACACCCCGGGACCGCCGCGCATGGAAGCCGATCGCGAACTCACCCACGCGCTGCGCGTCCGACAGCTGCGCGGCCGGTTTCGACGCGGACCGTTTCTGGTCGGCACGATTCTTATCCTGGCCATGCTGGTCTTGTTCGTACCCGAACTGCTGAAAGGCCATTGGCGCACCGGCTGGCCGGCTCTGGTGTTCGCGTCGATCGGACTGTCGTTCCTGCCCCTGCTGCGCGCCAGCCTGCGGCCCGCCCCCCATCTGACACTGAACGAACACGGCCTGAGCACGGTGTTCACCGGCGCGATCGTCTGGTCCGACATCGTCGGCCTGCACTTGTACACCTACTACTCGCGGGCGAACTTCACACTGAGGCCGCGCTACCACCTGCAGCTGTGCCTGCGCCGCCCGGAGCGCTATCGCGCCCCGTTCTGGATGAGACCGCCGATGCGCTCCACGCGCTCCGACTTCGGCCTGGTCTGGGTGCCGTTGAGCCTGTTCGACGTGGAGGCGCGAACGCTCTACACGCTGGCGGTGACCTTGCGCCGCGCCGATCCGGCGCCCTTCGTGGAAGGCTGGAACCCCGACATGCCGCTGGACGAGGTCGCCGCGCATCTGCGCGATCGCGGCGCCACGCCGGCCGCGCCCCGTGCAGCGGCGCATGTCGACGTGGCCGTACCCGCCGGGCGCGACGCGGCGCTCTACGCGCAACGCCTGCGCGAATCGCAGGATGCGGGCGAACGCCGTGCCTCATCCTACGAGCGCCAACGTGTCCAGGGCCTGCGTCGCGAGCGGTCCTGGCGCGCCGACGACCTCGCGCGTCGGCGCTCGCTGACCTGGAGTCTCGTCGTCGCCTATCTGCTGCTGATCGTGGCCGGCTACTTCCTGATCGACTACGTCGAATGAGCCCACGCGCCCGACGCCGCGTCGGCCCGGCTCGCGTGCGCTAAGCCGGCAGCGCCTGCCGCCGCGAGCGCCACACGCCCTCGCCGGCGAAGATCAGCAAACCGATCCAGATGAACACGAAGCCGATCAGGCGCGAGCGGTCGAAAGGCTCGTGCAGCACCAGCACGCCGATCAGGAACTGCAGGGTCGGCGCGATGTACTGCATCAGGCCGACCACCGACAGCGGCACCCGCCGCACCGCATAGGCGAAGCCGATCAGCGGTAGCGCGGTAAGCGCGCCGGCCAGCACCAGCATCAAGCCGATGCCCAGGCCCCAGCCGTCGAGGAAACCGCCTTGGCCATGGCTTTCGCCCCACAGCAACACCGCCAACGCGGGCAGGAACAGATAGACGCTTTCGATACCAAGGCCGGTCACCGCTTCCACCGCGACCAGTTTGCGGATCAATCCGTAGGCGGCGAACGACAGCGCCAATCCGATCGCGATCCACGGCGCCTGTCCGTACTGCCAGGTCAACCAGCCCACGCCGGCCGCGGCCATCGCCACCGACAGCCACTGCACGCGGTTCATGCGCTCGTGCAGCAGGGCCACGCCCAGCACCACGTTGACCAAGGGATTGATGAAATAGCCCAGGCTGGTTTCGATCACGTGGCCGGCGTTGACCGCCCAGATGTACAGGCCCCAGTTGAATGCGATCAGCACGCCGCTGAGCGCCAGCATCGCCGCTTTGCGCGGTTGCGCGAGCACATCGCGCAGCCAGGCGCCGCCCTGCTTCCACGACAGCCAGGCCGCGACCATGACCGCGCTCCAGACGATGCGGTGGCCGACGATTTGCAGCGAGGGCACCGCCTTGAGCAGGTGCCAGTACAGCGGCATCAGCCCCCACAGCACGAACGAGGCGGCCGCGATCCAGAGCCCGCGCCGCCCTTCCGCCTGCGCGGCGTTCATGCCGGCGGCTCGTTCGGCGCCGGCGCGACCGGCGTGCGCGCGGCGCGCGCCTTGGCCAGGGTGATGATGACCACGCCGACCAGGATCACCGCCATCGCGCCCAGATCGTGCGAGCTGAAACGCTCGCCCGCGAGCAGCGCGCCGAACAGCACCGCGATCGGCGGATTGACGTAGGCGTAGCTGGTGGCCAGCGCCGGACGCACGTGGTGCAGCAGCCAGATGTAGGCGGTGAAGCCGAAGATCGAACCGGCCACCACCAGGTACAGCAGGGCCCCGGTCGCGCCGGCGCTGGGCATCGCGCTCATGCGTTCGCCGGTGACCGCGGCCGCGCCCAGCATCCACACGCTGCCGGTCAGCATCTGCGCGCTGGCGGCCATGAACGGCGACGGCAGGTCCTGGTCGCGGCTCCAGATCGAGCCCCAGGCCCAGGCGATCGGCGCGACGATCAGGCAGACCAGCCCCAGGGTGGAACCCGACAGCGCGCTGCCGGCGTTGAGCCAGATCACGCCGAGGAAACCGATCACCAGGCCGATCCATTCGATCCTGGACGGATGCCGGCCGCGCAGCATCGCGAACACGCCCGCGAACAGCGGCATCGACGCCACCGCGATCGCGGCCAGGCCCGAGCCGACCTCGGTCTCGGCCAGGTTCACCAGGCCGTTGGACAGCAGCACCATCCAGATCGACAGCACCCACAGCGTGCGCCATTGCTTGCGCGTGGGCGGGGTCGCGCCGCGCCAACGCAGCACGGCGTACATCAGCGCGCCGGCGATGAACATGCGCAGCGCGCCGAGGATGAAGGGCGGGTAGCTCTCCAAGGCGAAACGAATGGCGAGATAAGTCGAGCCCCACAGGATGTAGACCGAGGCCAGGGCCAGCGCGACCGCTATCGCGCCCGGGGCCAGTCTTGCTGCGGTGGGTGATGCGACGCTCATGCGGTGGTGATTCCGAGGGAAGGAAGGGAGAGGGGCGTATCGGTGGCGGGCGAGAAGCGGCGTCAGTCGGATCGGTGCACGCAGACCGCGGTGCGGCAGCTGCCGACGTTGCGGCGCACGGGGTCGTGGAAGGTGTCGACGACGACGAAGCCGGCCTTGCGCATCATGCCAGCCGACCCCGCGTTCTCTTCGTGTCGTTCGGCATAGCACTCGCGCAGACCGCGCGCGCGCAACTGCGCCATCGCCTCGCGCAGCAGGCGCGCGCCGAGGCCGGCGCCGCGATGGTCGCGATGCACGACCGCCTCGCCGATGCAGCCGTGGCGCGCGCGTTCGCGGCCGGCGCTTTGGTAGCAGGCGAAGTCGTCGCTGTCGGCGTAGGTGATCGCCGCCACCAGCGCCCCGTCCAGACGGGCCAGCACCGCGTCCACGCCGTCGCCGATCGCGCGCAGGTGCTGGGACAGCGCCGGCTCGGCGAGGTAGTTCCACGAATTGGGACCGTGCTCGCGGATCAGGGCATGGATGGCGGCGATATCCGCGCGCGCGGCCACGCTTACGGCGTAGCGCTCGAGGCCGGCGCGGACTGGGGGCAAGTGGGGGGCGAGGCGCTGCATGCGGCTCTTCGGGTGATTCGACCCATTCAGACTAGCCGCGGGCGCAGACAGGCGATTGAAAATTCGCCCGCTTGAACGCAAAATTTTTGCATGGCCCGCGCCCCCCTCGCGCTCGACGAACTCGACCACAAATTGCTGGGGCTGTTGCAGCGCGACGCCTCGGCCACCCTGACCGCGCTCGGCGACGAGATCGGCCTGTCGCCCAGCGCGGTGCAGCGCCGCCTCACCCGCTATCGCAAACACGGTCTGTTGCGCCAGGTCGCGCTGCTGGACCCGATCGCCCTGGGCAGCACCCTGGCCGCGGTGTGGGTGACGATGGAGCGCGAATCGGCGAGCCGCCACGCCGCGTTCTACGCGCGCATGCGCGCCGCCCCCGAAGTGCAGCAGTGCTACGTGCTGGCCGGGCAGTGGGACTATCTGGTGATCCTGGCCACCACCGGCGTCGCCCATTGCCGCCAGGTCGCCGACCGGCTGTTCCTGGACGAGGGCAACATCCGGCGTTACGAAACCCATCTGGTGTTCGATGTGGTCAAGCATGGTCTGGAGCTGCCGACGCGCGATGCGCCGAAGGCGACGCGTCGGCGCAAGTAGGCTGGGGATGCGCAGGACGCGGTAGCCGGGTGGCTAGCAGTTGCGGTGTCTGCGGCGGCGAGCGGGGGACGCCATCGCGGCTCACGCCGCTCCCACAGAAGGCCCAAGCAGGGTTGGACGCGTCGTACTTGCTCCCTGTGGGAGCGGCGTGAACCGCGATCGCCCTGCCCGCGCCAGTCCGGCTACGCCGCGCGTTCGCGCTGCAACAGCTTTTCCTTGAGCGGCAGACCCCAGCGGTAGCCGCCCAGCGAGCCGTCGCCGCGCACCACCCGATGGCAGGGCACCACCACAGCGACACGGTTGCCGGCGCAGGCGCGCGCCACCGCGCGCGCGCTGCCGGGCGCGCCGATCGCCTCGGCGACCTGCGCGTAACTGCGGGTCTGCCCGGCCGGGATCTTCATCAGCGCGTCCCACACCTTCTTCTGGAACGCCGTGCCCAGCAGGTCCACCGACACCGCATGGGCCTGACCTTCGAGGGTGTCGGCGACCGCACGCAGGCGCGGCGCCAGGAACTCGTCGCGGCCGGCATCGACACGCTCGAGTTGGGCCTGCGGGAACTCGGCGCGCAGCTTGGTTTCCAGCGCCGCCGCATCGTCGCCCAGCTCCACCATGCACACGCCGCGTTCGGTGGTCGCCACCAGGGCCGTGCCCAGCGCGGTACGCGCCAGGCTCCAGCGAATCTGCTCGCCGGCGCCGCCGGCGCGGTAGCGCGCGGGGGTCATGCCCAGGCGCGCCGCGCCGCCCTCGTACACGCGCGAGGGCGAGCCGTAACCGGCGTCGTAGAGCGCGGCGCTGACGTCGCTGCCTTCGCGCAACGCCGACTTCAGCGTGCCCAGCTTGCGTTGGGCCAGGTACTCGGCCGGGCTTATGCCGAAGCGCGCGCTGAAGCGGCGCTGCAGGTGCGAGGCGCTGATGCCGACGGCGCTGGCCAGATCGGCCAGGGTCGGCTCGCCAGCGTCGAGCAAGGCGCGGGCCTGGTCCAGCTTGTCCAGGGGCGTGAGATCGCGGATCGGGGTCATGGCGTTCATGGCCTGCAGGTTAGGGCCGCCGGCACGGGCGCGATATCCGATTCTTGCACCCCGCCCGCATCCGCGTCAGTGCGGGTTTCGCGGCCGTTCACCGACCCCGAAACGACGAAGGCGCGCCCTTGCGGGGCGCGCCTTCGCGATGCATCGCCGTCGCGGCGGGCTCAGTCGGCCCAGTGCCCCGGCTTGTTCGCGGTCGGCAGCACCTGCGCCGACAGCTGACGGTCGTCGTTGAGCAGACGCACCGCGTCGGCCAGGATCGTCGCGGACTCGCGCAGCAGCGGGTCAGGACGCTTCTCGGCGGCCTTCTCGCGCGCCACTTCCTGGGCCAGGTTGCGCTCGCTCGACTGCAGGCCGTCGTCGCCGTTGTCGTCGGCCAGCGGATCCAGGTCCAGGCCCATGGTCTTGCGCTCGGCCTGACGCTGCCGGCGCTTGGCGTCGTCGCGGTCGCGCTCGGCGCGGCGCTCGGCCTCGTTGAGCGTGATCGACTTCTTGGCGCGCTCGGTGCGGAACTCGGTCACGTCCTGCGACCACCACTGGAATTCCTTGTCGGCGGCGACGCGGCTGTCGTGCAGCGCCGACAGCTTGGGCAGCAGCGGCGCGAAGTTGCCGTAGCGCACGTGCGGCACCGGCGCGATCTTGGTCCAGGGCAGCGCGTTGTCGTAGGTGCTCTCGCCGTACTCGCTGGCGTCGACCGAGGCCGGGAAGGCCAGGTCGGGCACCACGCCCTTGTTCTGGGTCGAGCCGCCGCTGACGCGGAAGAACTGGGCGATGGTCAGCTTGACCTGACCGAAGCGCGGGCCTTCGTTGGCCGGCCAACGGTCCAGGTCCAGCATGTTCTGCACGGTGCCCTTGCCGAAGGTGGTCTCGCCGATGACCAGGCCGCGGCCGTAGTCCTGGATCGCGCCGGCGAAGATTTCCGAAGCCGAGGCCGAGCCGCGGTTGATCAGCACCGCTAGCGGACCTTCCCAGGCGATGCCGGAATCGTCGTCGCCGTTGACCTCGATGCGGCCGCCCGACTGGCGCACCTGCACCACCGGACCGCGGTCGATGAACAGACCGGTGAGCTCGATCGCTTCGTCCAGCGAACCGCCGCCGTTGTAGCGCAGGTCTAGGACCACGCCGTCGACCTTGTCGGCGCGCAGCTTGGTCAGCAGCTTGCTGACGTCGCGCGTGGCCGAGGCGTAGTCGGCGTTGTTCTTGCGACGGCCTTCGAAATCCTGATAGAAGCCCGGCAGCTTGATCACGCCGATGCGCTTGGCCGGAGCGTCGCCCGCGGCCGGAATGGTGATGATCTCGGACTTGGCGGCCTGGTCTTCCAGACGCACCTTGTCGCGCACCAGCACCAGACGGTTGGGCTTGCTGTCCAGGCCGGCCTCGGCCGGGATCACGTCCAGGCGCACCTTGGTGCCCTTGGCGCCGCGGATCTTGGCGACCACGTCGTCGATGCGCCAGCCGATCACGTCTTCCATCGCGCCGCTGTCGCCCTGGCCGACCGCGACCACGCGGTCGCCGGCCTTGATCTTGCCGGAATTGCCGGCCGGACCGCCGGGCACGATCTCGCGGATCGCGACCACGTCGTCCTGCTTCTGCAGCACCGCGCCGATGCCTTCCAGCGACAACGACATGGTCATGTTGAAGTTGTCGGCCGACTTCGGAGTGAAGTAGTCGGTATGCGGATCGATCGCGTTGGCGTAGCTGTTGACGAAGGTCTGGAACACGTCCTCGCTCTTGAGCTCGGAGAAGCCCTTGGCGAGATTCTGGTAACGCTTGTCCAGGGTCTTGCGGATGTCCTCGGGCTTCTTGCCGGCCAGCTTCAGGCGCAGCCAGTCGTTGCGCACCGACTGCCGCCACAGCGTGTCCAGCGCGGCGGTGTCGGCGGCCCAGGGCGCCTTCTCGCGGTCGTATTCGAAGCGGTCGCTGCCGTCGAAGCTGAAGATGTCCTGCTTGAGCAGCGCGCGTGCGTAGTTCACGCGTTCGTCGACGCGCTGCTTGAAGGTGGCGAAGATCGCGTACGCCGGGCTCAGGTCGCCGCCGCGGATGGCGTCGTCCAGCTTGGTCTTGTAGGCGTCGAACTTGGCGATGTCCTGGGCGGTGAAGTACTGCTTGCCCGCGTCCAGCGATTCCAGATAGCGCTTGTGCATGTCCGCCGACAGCGCATCGTCTAGCGCGCGCGGACGGTAGGCGTAGCGACTGTCGGACAACACGCCGTAGACCAGCTTGGCGGCGGTGGCCTGGTCGGCGGTCGGCGCGTTGGTCAGGGCGTTCGGGGCGCCGCCCGCATCGGCACGCGCGAGCAGCGCGAGCGGGGCGGTCAGCATGAAGGCGAACAAAGTGGTCTTGGCGGTCATCGCGGGTGTCTTCATGGCCGAGCTTGGCCTAGGCGTCGAGGATGTAGCGGAATTGGACAAGCCCACAGTGCCGAAAGTTGCCGTGCCTGTCACGCGCGGCGGTAACGGTTTCGGGCATCCGGGGGCGGATGGCGTTCAGGTTCGCGGGCAGAAGCGTTAGACGACCGTTACGAGGCCGCGCCGGCGCTCATCGAAATGAACGCAGGACGGGCTGGAATGGGGCTGACGGTCAGCGCGCGGCAGCGTCGTCGGCCAGCACCGCGGCCGCCTCGGCCAGCTCGGCATCGGCCTGCGGCGGCGGCCCCAGGCGCGCCAGTTCGGCGCGGCGCGCGGCCAGGTTCAGCGACACCGGACCGCGCGCGTGCGCGGCCAGGGCCTGCTGACGCTGCTGCCAACGTCGGAAGTCGCCGTCGGCTGCGGCACGCGTTTGGTGCGCCGACAGCAGGTTTTGGCGCGAAGCCGCGGGCGCCGGCCGGTAGCCGGGTATGGCGACGCCCTATCGTCGCCGGCGATCATACCCGGCGCGCCGAGCGCCGGACCGCGCGATCAGGCGGCGGCGAAGCCGGCTTCGATGGCCTGACGGTCGGCGTGGTAGGACGAGCGCACCAACGGGCCGGAGGCGACATGGGTGAAGCCCAGCGCCATGCCGTAGAGCTCGAGTTCCTTGAACTCTTCCGGGGTCCAGTAACGCAGCACCGGGTGGTGGTGCGGAGTCGGCTGCAGGTACTGGCCGATGGTGATCATGTCGACGTCGTGCGCGCGCAGGTCGCGCAGCGTGGCCTGGACCTGCTCCATGGTCTCGCCCAGGCCCAGCATGATGCCGGACTTGGTCGCGACCTCGGGGTGCTGGGCCTTGAACTTCTGCAGCAGGGTCAGCGACCACTGGTAGTCGGCGCCCGGACGCACGTTGCCGTACAGGTCCGGCACGGTCTCGACGTTGTGATTGAACACGTCCGGCGGATTGCTGTTGAGGATCTCCAGCGCGCGCTCCATGCGGCCCTTGCCGCGGAAGTCGGGCGTGAGGATCTCGATCTTGGTGCGCGGGCTTTCGCTGCGCACCGCTTTGATGCAGTCGACGAAGTGCTGGGCGCCGCCGTCGCGCAGGTCGTCGCGGTCGACGCTGGTGATGACCACGTACTTCAGGCCCATGTCGGCGACGGTGCGGGCCAGGTTGGCCGGCTCGCTCGCATCCGGCGGCTTGGGGCGGCCGTGGGCGACGTCGCAGAACGAGCAACGCCGCGTGCAGACCTCGCCCAGGATCATGAAGGTCGCGGTGCCGTGGCTGAAGCACTCGTGGATGTTCGGGCAGCTGGCCTCTTCGCAGACCGTGACCAGGCGGTTCTCGCGCAGCTTGGCCTTGAGCTGGGCGACCGAATTGCCGGAGGGAATGCGCACCCGGATCCAGGACGGCTTGCGCAGCACCGGCGCGTCGACGAACTGCACCGGCGAGCGCTGGATCTTGTCGCCGCCCAACTGCTTGGCGCCCGGGGTCATGGTGGTGGACTGCAGCACCGCCGGCGCGTCGGGCGCGCCACCGCTGACGACCGTGAGCGGGATGGTCTTGGAGGCGGGATCGGTCATGGCGCTGCGTTAACTCTTGTCGTTTAGCCCCCTCTTCCTGGGGGAAGAGGGCTGAGGTGAGGGCAGGCACCGCGACGATCGCGGCGGCTGGCGGATTCGCGCGCCCTCATCCGCCCTTCGGGCACCTTCTCCCGCATGCGGGAGAAGGGAAATCAAGCATTGGTTCCACTAGCGGAACTAATGACGTAAAGCGTGCTCCCGCGAACGGAAGCAGGGAAATCAGAAGCTCAACGGCTCGGCGGTTTCCACCGTCAGGCCGAATTGCCGGGCCAGCTGGTCCACCAGCACCGGCTTGACCGCGTCCAGCCCGGACGGGCCACCCAAGTCTACCACCGAGGTCACCTGCAACCCCTGGTAACCGCAGGGATTGATGCGCTGATACGGCGACAGGTCCATGGCGATATTGAAGGCCAGGCCGTGGAAAGTGCAGCCGCGCCGGACCCGGATGCCCAGGGCCATGACCTTGGCCCCGGCCACGTAGACACCCGGCGCGCCGTCCTTGCGGGCGCCCTCGATGTTCCACTCGGCCAGGGTGTCGATCACCGCCTGCTCGATCCGGTCCACGTACTCGCGCACCCCGACCTTGAGCCGGCGCAGGTCCAGCAGCGGGTACAGCACGATCTGGCCGGGGCCGTGGTAGGTCACCTGGCCGCCGCGGTCGACGTGGATCACCGGGATATCGCCCGGCATCAGCACGTGCTCGTCCTTGCCGGCCTGGCCCAGGGTGAACACCGGGTCGTGCTCGACCAGCCACAGCTCGTCGGGGGTGTCGGCATCGCGGGCGTCGGTGAAGGCCTGCATCGCGCGCCAGACCGGCTCGTAGGGCTGACGGCCCAGGTCGCGCAGCTGCGCCACCGGTGGGCCGCGATCGCCGCCCAGCACCGCCGCCACCGCGTCGATTACAGCGTCCACTTCACTTCCGGATGATCGCGCAGCACCTGATGAGCCAGGTCGTACTGGGCGCGGTCGGCGGCGCGGAAGCTGATCCGCACCGACACGTATTTACCGCTGCTGGAGTGCTTCCACTGGATGGTTTCGGCCTCGACCTCGATGCCGGCGTCCATCAGCAGACGCGGCAGTTCGCGCTCCAGCCCGGCCTCGGCCGTGCCCATGGCGCTGAGCTCGAAGGTGCCGGGGAACTGGAAGCCGTGATCGGGATTGTCGGAATGAATGTCCATGCGCGAATTATGGGTCCGTAGGGGGCCGAACCCAAGCAGGCGTAGGATGCCCTTTGAGGCCGGTTCCGGGAGGCTCGTCGGATGAATACAGCGTCGCTGTGGTGGGGCTTGCTGTTCGGCTCGATAGGCCTGGGCTATTTCATGTACGGCAAGCGCCAGGGCGCCCCGGTGCCGCTGCTGTGCGGGCTGGGCCTGATGGCCTTTCCGTACTTCGTCTCCAACAACTGGGCGATGGTGCTGATCGGGGCGGTACTGGCGGCGATTCCGTATTTCCTGCGGTTCTGACGATCGGGCCAAGCGCCGCATCGCGCACTCGGATACCCAGATTCCCAGCGGCATGGTCATTGCGCTCGCGCCGGCTGCCGGCCGCCGCGCTCCTGTGCTTGCGGCAAGCGCGCATGAGGCTTGTTAGGCTGGCGCCGACCCTTCTGGACCTGCGCATGGACCCGATCGAACAAGCTTATGCCGCCCCACGCAGCGCCATCGTCGTACCGGGCGCGCTGCAGCGGCCCAGCACCGCATGGTGGCTGCTCTTCGCGCTGGTGGCGCTGACGGCGCTGGTGCTGGGATCGCTGGCGCTGCGGCTGGTGCTGACGGGTTCGACCACCTCGCCTTACCGGCTGGTCGCGTTCACGTTTCCGTTGCTGCTGGGCTTGGGCGCGGTGGGCATGTACGGCTATATCCGCGTGCGGCGCATCGGGCCACGCTGGCTATGGATCAGCCATCTGGCGGTGTCATGGCCCCTGATGCTGATCACGGCCGGCTTGCAATTAACGATCCTGGTGGGCCAGGTCAGGGTGGGGGCCGTCTCCGGACTCTGGTCGGCCCTACCGCAACTGGTTTGGATCGTCGGCACGCTATCGCTCGGGTTGCCCTTGTTGGTCGCACTCGGCCGCTACATCTCGCGTTTCCCGCATCTGTGGGCACGCCGACCGATCGATTGACCGTTTCGGCATCGTTGCGGCGCCGGAGGGCCGACCAGGCTGGGTAGCGCGCGCCGCGGTTTGCTAGGCTCGCCTGAACCGCCTGATACGTCGCCCATCGCGGGCGGCTCCTCAATGACGCCTGCCCATCTGCTCGTGTTGGACCTCGACGAAACGCTGCTCCACGCCAGCGCGACCGAGCTCGATCGCGCGGCCGATTTTCGCGCCTGCGGCTATCACATCTACCGTCGTCCACATCTGGCGGAGTTCATCGCCTATGCCCTGGCCCGCTTCGAGGTGGGTGTGTGGACCTCGTCCGGGCGCCGCTACGCCGATGCGATCGTGGCCGAACTGTTCCCGGCCCAGTCGCTGAGCTTCGTCTGGGCCCGCGAACGTTGCTCGATCACGCGCGACTGGACCACCGGCGAATACCTCAGCCGCAAACGCCTGAAGAAGCTCAAGCGCCGCGGCTATCGTCTGGAACGCATCATCGCGCTGGACGACACGCCGACCAAGCATGCGTACAACTACGGCAATCTGATCCGCGTCGAGGAGTACCTGGGTCGCAACGACGGCGACGACGAGTTGCTGTGGCTGATGCGCTACCTAGATCGGCTGTCCCTGGAGCCGAATGTGCGCCGGATCGAGAAGCGACGTTGGCGGGAGCGGCTGCGGCAGGAAATGCCGGGCGGCGACGACTCCGGTCCGCAGCCGCATCGCGACGCTGGGATCGCGATCGCGGCTCACGCCGCTGCTGCAGAAAGCGGCTGAGCGCAGCACGGCAAGCCTCCGGTCCCGCTGCCGTGCGGGCTCAGCCCGATCGCCTTCCCCTACTTCGTCTCCAACACCCGGGCGACGATGCCGATCGGGCCGACGCTGGCGACGATTCCGTACTTTCCGCGGTTCTAGGATCGGACCGAGCACCGGCCGGCCGTAGGATGCGGTGAGCGTAACGAACCGCATCGCGACGCACCCGCGCAAACGACGACGGTACGGGATTCGGTCGCCACCGTGCTCCCTCCGTAGGATGCGGTGAGCGTAGCGAACCGCATCGCACGCAACTCCACCTCAGATTTCCCCCACGATCGATCGCGCACTTTCCCGATACCGCGATCCCGCCGCCACGGCTACCCTGGGCTCACCCACACAGCGCCCCGACCATGACCGGCTACTGTCGACCTCCCGCACCCGGCGCCACGTGGTTCTTCACCGCCAACCTCGCACAACGCGGCGCCAACGCCCTGTTGATCGAGCGAATCGACCTGCTCCGCAAAACCGTCGCGGCGGTCAAGGCACGCCACCCTTTCCGGATCGTGGCCATGGTGGTGCTGCCCGACCATCTACATGCAGTCTGGACCTTGCCGCCCGGCGACTTGGACATCGGCAAGCGCTGGGGCTTGATCAAAGCCGGTTTCGCGCGGCGCCTGCCGCGCGGCGAACCGCGCTCAGCGAGCCGCAATCTACGCGGGGAGCGCGGAATCTCGCAACGACGATTCTGGGATCACCTGATTCGCGACGAGGCCGATCTGGCGGCGCATTGCGACTATGTGCACTACAACCCGGTGAAGCACGGCTTGGTCGCGGCGGCGCGGGATTGGCCGTATTCGAGCTTTCACCGCTGCGTGCGCAATGGAATCTACGCGGACGGCTGGGGCATTGCGCGCGATCTTGGGGTGCGCGCTTTCGGGGAGCAACGCGGGTGATGCGGTTCGCTGCGCTCACCACATCCTACGGTGCGGTAACGAAAAAGCCGGCTTGCGCCGGCCTTTTCGTTACGTTGCGGTGCGCGAGTCGATCACTCCGACTCCCACCACATCCAGAATTCGTCCCACAGGCGCTTGAAGAAGCCGCCCTCTTCGACCGCGCTGAGCGCGACCAGCGGGCGCTGGGCGATGACCTTGCCGTCCAGTACGACCTTGACGGTGCCCACGGCCTGACCCTGCTTGATCGGGGCGACCAGGGTCTTGTTGACGTCCATGCTGGGCTTGAGCTGGGCGTACTTGCCGCGCGGCACGGTCACCAGCAGCGGCTCGGCGACGCCGAGCTGGGCTTCGTCGGCGGTGCCCTTCCAGACCTTCTGCTTGGCGATGGACTTGCCGGCATCGTAGAGGCGGTGGGTTTCGTAGAAGCGGAAGCCCCAGTTCAGCAGCGCCTGGCTGTCGACGGTGCGCTGGTCGTCGGAGGTCGAACCCATCACCACCGAGATCAGGCGCTGGTCGCCGCGCAGGGCCGAGCCCATCAGGCAGTAGCCGGCGCCGGAATGGTGGCCGGTCTTGATGCCGTCGACCGACGGGTCGCGCCACAGCAGGCGGTTGCGGTTGGACTGCAGGATCGGACCGACCTTGAGTTCCTTGATCTTGTTGTACGAGTACGCGACCGGGAAATCGTGGATCAGCGCGCGCCCGAGCAGGGCCAGGTCGCGCGCGCTGGAGTAGTGGTTTTCCTGCGACAGGCCGTGCGGATTCATGAAGTGCGAGTTCTTCATGCCGATGCGCGCGGCGTACTGGTTCATCAGCGCGGCGAAGGCGTCCTCGCTGCCGGCGACGTGCTCGGCCAGGGCGATCGCGGCATCGTTGCCGGACTGCACCACCATGCCCTTTTCCATGTCCACCAGGGGCGCGGTCTTGTTCACCTCGAAGCCCGAGTAGCTGCCGTCTGTGGCCGCGCCGCCCTTGCGCCAGGCGTTCTCGGTCATCATCACCTGGTCGCTGTCCTTGATCTTGCCGCCCTTGAGCTCGGCGGCGATCACGTAGCTGGTCATGACCTTGGTGATGCTGGCCGGCTCGACGCGGGTGTCGATGTTCTCGCCGGCCAGCACGTTGCCGCTGGCCGCGTCCATCAGCACCCAGGCGCTGGCCTTGATCGCCGGCGGCGGCGGCACGGGCAGCGAATCGCTGGCCGGCGGCAGGGCCGCGGCGGGCTTCGGGACGGGCGACTGCGCGAAGACCAGGCCGGCGGTCGTGGTGACCAGGCAGGCCGCGGCGAACGCGGCAAGCGCGGCGGCGCGAGGGGTGAAGCGGGCTTTCATCGTTCAACTACTCCGGGGAGCCGGTCTCGTGCCGGCTTGGGCTGGGAATTCTAGGCTGGAGCCGCGCGTCCGGGGCGCTCCAGTTCGGCGGGGCCGGGCCTGCGCCCTCCCCGTGCGTTCGATGCGGCCGTCCCGGGCCGCGATCGACGGCGGGACGTCCTGCCCCGCGCCACTCCGGACCAGTCCGAAGCGAGGTGTAGCTCCTGGCGCGCTCAGTCGCGCACGCGCTGCGGCTGTCCGAAACCCAGACCGACGATGCGCGCGGCAAGTTCCGGCGCGGCGGCGGCCTGCAGCGGACCCACGCGCAAGCGCCAGACCTTCTGGCCGTTGGCATTGCCGTCGAGCAGACGGGCCTCGTCGATGCCGGCGCTCTTGAGCATGCCCAGCGCGCGGTCGGCGTTGCTGCGCGCGCTGAAACTGGCGACCTGCAAGGTCACGTCTTGGCCGCGCGGCACCTCGTTGCGCTCGATCGCGGCGGCGACCACGGTCGCGGCCTTGTCCGGGCTCGGCGGCGGTGGCGCCTTAGGCGGCGCCGGCAACGCGGCGGCGGCGACCGCCTCGGCCTTCTGGCGCTTTTCCAATGCGCGCCGCTCGGCGCGGCTGAGCTTGCGCGGCGGCGCGTTCTCGATGCGCACGGCCTCGCCGGTGGCGACCCGGACCTGACGCGACTTCATCCAGACCTCGAACTCGTCGGCGGTCATGGTCTTGCCGTTTTGCAGCATGTCGAAGCGGTAGTCGCCGCCCGGCGCGGGCTTGCCCGCGGCCGCGGCCGGCTTGGCGGCCACCGGCGCCGGCTTGCCGGTGGCGATGCGCGTACCCGGCGGCAGTTCGCCGGCGCTGGCGCTGGCGACCGGGATCGCCGACACCAGACGGTCCATCGCGCTGGGCGCGGGCGGTTTGGCGGCGGCGAGCGGCGGCGGATTGTTGGCCGCGCTGGCGTACACCGGCGGCGGCGCTTCGCCCGGATGCAGCGCGCGCACCTCGACCCGGCCGGTGCCGCGCTGGGTGATGCCCAGCTTGACCGCGGCGGCGTAGCTGAGATCGATCACGCGACCGTCGTGGAACGGGCCGCGGTCGTTCACCCGCACCGTCACCGACTTGCCGTTGTCCAGGTTGGTCACGCGCGCGAAGCTGGGCAGCGGCAGCGACTTGTGGGCGGCGGTGAAGGCGTACATGTCGTACACCTCCAGGTTGGAGGTGCGGCGGCCGTGGAATTTCTGGCCGTAGTAGGAGGCGGTGCCGGTCTCGACGTAGTCGTCGTGGTTGTCGAGCACGCGGTAGGTCTTGCCCAGCACGCTGTAGGGCGAGCGGTTGCCGAAGCGCGAGCGCGGCTCGGCCACGATCTCCGGTTCCGGGATCGAATCGACGTCGGGCACGTGGTCCGGCGTGCTGTCGCTCACGCCCGGCGCGTACAGGCCGCCAGCGGTGTAGTTGCCGCGCGTGCGCGGATCTTCCTGTGCCGGGGCGTAAGGCGATTTCTTGCGTCCGCCCGCCGACGGCAGGCCGGCGCGGTGGATGCCGTCGCGGTCGGGCAAGGCGACCGACTGGGAAGCGGGTTTCCTGGGGGCGCTAGCGCAGGCCACCAGGGCCAGGGGCAGGATCGCGGCGATCAGCCGCTTCATGCCGGAGGCTGTCCGTTGCTGTTCGTGGCCAAGGGGTTCTCCCGTCCGGCGATCGCCTCGGACAACTGGTACACCGCCATCGCGTAGTGGGCGGAGATGTTGTAGCGGGTGATCGCATAGAAGTTGCGGAAGCCAAGCCAATACTCCGGCCCGGCGACGCCTTCCAGGTTCAACAGCGTCGCCGTTTCGGTCGGCGCGACCGCGCCCAGCGGACGGTAGCCGCGCACGGCCAGGTCGCTGAGCGGAATGATCGGATCCAGATTCTCGGGCTTGAAGTCCAACGCGTTGGCGTCGCGGTTGGCGCGCACCACGATCGGGCCGCCGCGCACCCAGCCGCCCTTCTTGACGAAGTAGTTGGCGACCGAGGCGAACACGTCGTCGAGATCGGTGAACAGATCCTTCTTGCCGTCGCCGTCGCCGTCGACCGCGTACTGGCGATAGCTGGACGGCATGAACTGGCCCCAGCCCATCGCGCCGGCGTAGCTGCCGGTCAGGGTGGCCACGTCCATCCCGTTTTCCTTGCCCATCGCGAACAACTGGCCCAGCTCGTCGCGGAAGAAGGCCTCGCGGCGGTTCTCGCGTTCGGCCTTGGCCGGATCGCCGGTGCGCGGATACGCGAATGCCAAGGTGTACAGGGCGTCTATCACCGGATAGCTGCCGGTGTTGCCGCCGAAGCTGGTCTCGACGCCGAGGATGGAGACGATGATCTCCGCCGGCACGCCGGTCTGGGCCTCGACCCGCGCCAACTGCTCGCGGTGCTCGGCCAGGAAGGCGCGGCCGCCGTCGATGCGCTTTTGGGTGATGAAGATCGGGCGGTAATCGCGCCAGGGCTTGGCCTCGGCCGGCCGCGACATCGCCGCGACGATGCCGTCGCGGATCTGCGCCTTGGCCAGTACCGACTCGATGTAGGCCGGGTCGATCGAATACTTGGCGGCGGTGTCGCGCACGAACGCGGCGCGGGCCTGCTCGATCGGCATCGGCACCACCGGCGGCGGCAGGTGCGCGAGCGGATCGGGCTTGGCCGCCGGCGGGGCCGGGGCTGGCGCGGGCACCGAGGGCTGGGCGGCGGTCGGGGGCGGCGCCTGGGTGGCGCAGGCCGCCAGAGCGAGCGTGAGCGCGCAAATCGCGGCGCGGCGTACGGTGTTGGGGCGTCGAGTCATCGCCGCGAGGTTAGCACGCGAAAACAGCGGCCAAAACCGTGAATACGTGAAGATCGCGGCCGATAGTCAGGTTTTGTTGCTTAATCGGCGCGAGGACGCGATGGCATTGCTGTCCCTGCTCCCGCCTGCGGCGACCGAAGGGAGTGCAAGGCTGAGAAGGTGCCCGCAGGGCGGATGAGGGCGACGGGTGAGGTTGGCGTTTGTCGCTCGCGTCGGCCCTCACCCCAACCCCTCTCCCGCCAGCGGGAGAGGGGCTAAAGCATGCAGGTCGATGAATTTTGCTGTCCCTTCTCCCGCATGCGGGAGAAGGTGCCCGCAGGGCGGATGAGGGCCGCTCTGCCGGCGCTAGCGCCCGCCATGCACCGGGCGATGCGCGCGCACCGCCATCACCACGCCCAGGCCCGCCAGCAGCGAGACGGCCGAGGTGCCGCCGTAGCTCAGCAGCGGCATCGGCACGCCCACCACCGGCAACAGGCCGGCGATCATGCCGCCGTTGACGATCACGTAGACGAAGAAGGCCAACCCCAGCGCGCCCGCGATCAGGCGCGAATAGCCGTCGCGCGCGTCCGCCGCGATCCACAGGCAGCGCCCGACCACGAACAGGTACAGGCTCAGCACCACCGCCACGCCCAGCCAACCGAACTCTTCGCTGAGCACGGCGAAGATGAAGTCGGTGGTGTGTTCGGGCAGGTAGTTCAGATGCGACTGCGAACCCTGCAGCCAGCCCTTGCCGGTCATGCCGCCGGCGCCGATCGCGATCTTGGACTGGATGATGTTCCAGCCCGTGCCCAATGGATCGGACTCGGGGTTGAGGAAGGTCAGGATGCGGTCCTTCTGGTACGGACGCAGCAGCCAGAACCAGGCCACCGGCGCGATCGCGGCGATGCCGCCGAAGGCCGCGCCGAACCACCACCAGGGCAGCCCGGCCAGATACAGCGCGAACGCGCCGCTGATGCCGACCAGCATCGCGGTGCCGAAGTCGGGTTGGAGCAGGATCAGCAGGGTCGGTACCGCGATCGTCACGCCCGCCACCAGCACCGACATGAACTTCGGCGGCAGCGCCTGGCGGTTGAGGTACCAGGCCACCATCATCGGCAGGCTCAGCTTGAGCAGCTCGGCCGGCTGGAAATAGAAGACCTTGAGGTCGATCCAGTGGCGGCCGTGCTTGCCGGTGCCGATCGCCAGCACCAGCAACAACGGCAGCAGCGAAGCGCCGTAGATCAGCGGCGTCCAGTTGCGCAGCTGCGAGGTCGGCATCCGCGACAGCGCCCACATCGCGACCAGGCCGGCGCCGAAGCGCGAACCCTGCGCCAGCACCATGCGCATGGAATGGTCGCCCGCGCTGTACAGCACCGCCAGGCCGATCGCCATCAGCGCCAACAGGGCGCCCAGCAGCGGCAGATCGACGGTGCGCAGCGCGCGCGCGATCAGATCGAACAGCCAACGCAGGATCACTCTCACCGGCGCGGCTCCGGCGGCGTAGCGCCGTTGCGACCCGGCGGCGTCGCGCCGTTCCGATTCGGTTGGGTCGCACCGTTCTGACGCGACGGCGGCGCGGCGCCATTGGCGGGCACTGCGGCGGCCTGCGCGGCACGCGGCGGCAAGCCCGCGGATGCCGCAGGCGCCGGCGTGAGGGCCGCCCTGCCCCGCTGCGCGCTCACCGTAGGCGCATTCGCATGCCCCTTGGCCGCTTCGGCGGCCAAGGCCTGCGGGCTCAACTCACCCACCGCGAACGCGGGCGACACCGGCGCCGGCGTATTGGCGACCACGCCCTCTTCCGCAGCGGCCGCGGCCAACACCGCCTGCGCGGCCTGCGCGGGGCTCACCGCGACCGGCACGCTCAGCGGCGCAATCGCGTTGTGCTCGGCGGGCTCCGGTTCCGGCATCTTGCCCAGCAGCCAGGCGTCGAAAATCTTGCGCGCGATCGGGCCGGCCGAACTGGCGCCGTAGCCGCCGTGCTCCACCACCACCGCGACCGCGATGGTCGGGTTCTGCGCCGGCGCATAGCCCACGAACAGCGCCTGATGGCGCAGGTGGTAGGGCAGCGAATGCGGGTTCATGCTGACGTTGCCGCGTCGGCTGATCTTCTGCGCGGTACCGGTCTTGCCCGCGCTCTGATACGGCGCGCCGCGCACCAGGCTGGCGCCGGTGCCGCCGGGCAGCATGGTCCCGACCATGCCTTCCTGGACCGCGCGCAAATGCGCGGGGTTGTCGGTGATGCGGCTGGGCGCCGGCTGTTCCACCGCCGTCCACGGCGATTCGTAACCGTCGCGGCGCTCGCGCACCAGGTGCAGGCGGCGCAGATCGCCGCCGTTGGCGATCGCGGCGGTGCCGCGCACCAGCTGCAGCGCGGTCGCCACCCAATAGCCCTGGCCGATGCCCGCGATCACGGTCTCGCCCGGGTACCAGCCTTCCTTGCTGCGCTTGGCCTTCCACGCCGCCGACGGCACCACGCCGCTGTTCTCGCCGGCCAGGTCGATGCCGGTCGGCCCGCCGAAACCGTACTTGCGCATGTACTGCTCGAAACGGGCGATGCCCATCTCGTAGGCGAGCTTGTAGTAGTAATAGTTCACCGACTGCGAGATCGACTTGCGCAGATCGGTCCAGCCGGCGCCGCCGTGAGCGTCGCGGTAACCGCGCTTCTGGCCCGGGATGTGGAACTCGCCGGTCGAGAACACCTTGTCGTCGGCGGTGCGCAGGCCGCTGTCCAGGCCGGCCAGGCCGATCAGGGGCTTCACCGTCGAGCCCGGCGGACCGCCGCCGAGCACGTTGCGGTTGAACATCGGCCGCGAGGGGTTGTCCATCAGCGCGCGGTAGTCGGCGCTGGAGATGCCGTTGACGAACAAATTGGTGTCGTAGCCCGGCAGGCTGACCATGGCCAGGACTTCGCCGGTGCGCGGATCCACCGCCACCGCCGAACCGTCGAAATCGCCGAACGCGGCCACCATCGCGCGTTGCAGGTCCAGGTCGATGCTCAGGCGCAGGTCCGCGCCCGGCTGCGCCGGCACGTGCCCGACCTGGCCCATCGGGCGGCCGTCGACGTTGGTCTCGATCTTTTCGTAGCCGACCTTGCCGCGCAGCGCTTCCTCGTAATAGCGCTCCAGGCCGGTCTTGCCGACGTGGGTGAGAGCGGCGTTGCCCTCGGCCATCGTTTCCAGGTCCTTGGTGTCGATGCGGCCGACGTAGCCGATCACATGCGACAGCACCTCGCCGTAGGGATAGCGCCGGTTGAGGTAGGACACCAGCTCCACGCCGGGGTAGCGCCAGCGGTCGACCGAGAAGCGCGCCGCCTCCTCGTCGCTCACGCGCAGCTTGAGCGTGATCGGCTTGAAGCCGCGGGTGGCCTTGCGCTCGTTCTCGAAGCGCTGGATGTCATCCGGCGACAGCGCGATCAGCTTGGCCAGCGACGGCATCCAGGTCTCGGTCTTGCCGGCCTCGCTGGGCGTCACGTCGATGCGGAACGCCGGCACGTTGTCGGCCAGGATCCGGCCCTTGCGGTCGTAGATCAGCCCGCGCCCCGGCACCACCGGCCGCAGCTTGATGCGGTTGGCATCGGAACGGGTGACGTAGTCGGCGTGCTGCAGCACCTGCAGGCGGTAGTACCAGAAGCCCAGGCCGATCACGCCCAGCAGCACGAACGCGAACGCGACCGCGGCGCGGCGGCGGAACTGGTCCGCCTCGGCCGCGGCGTTCTTCAAGGTCCGCTTCTTCAGCGGGTGCGGGCCGAACCAGCGGCGGCGCGGGCCCACGGCTCAGCGCCTCCGCCAGGTGCCCAGGCGCAGCGCGTCGAGCAGCAGGAAGATCAGCGGCCACAACAGCAGGCCCGACAGCGGCGCCAGCCAGAACGTCGCCGGCAGGGTCGGTTCGCCCAGGGCGACATGGATCGCGGCGGTGACGATGCGGTCGTTGAGCATCAACCCGCCCACCCACAAGGCCTGCTGCCACAGCGGGAAGAAGCGCAGGCGCGCGCGGAAGCGCTGCAGGATGAAGGTCATCACCACCAGGCGCAGCGCCTGCTCGCCGAACAGGCCGCCATAGACCAGATCGCCGAGCAGGCCGATCGCGAAGGCGAAGCCCAGGCCGGCGCGGTCGGGATCCTCGATCACCCAGTAGGCCAGCACCAGCGCCAGCCAGTACGGGCGCAGCGGCTGCAGCGCCAGCGGCAGCGGCAGCAACCCCAGCAGCAGCGCGACGATCAGGCTGACCGGCAGCACCCAGTGTTGGCGGGTGCGGGTCATCGGCGCGGCTCGCTGGGCGGGGTGGCGGCAGGCGTGCGATTCGCGGGCGCGGTGGTAGCCGGTGCGCGATTCGGGCCGGCGGGCGCCGACGATGCCGGCGCGGTCGTGGCGGGCGCGGTAGCGGGCGGGCTCCCAACCGGCGCGGCATTGGCCGGCGCCGAAGCGCCAGCGCCCGTCGTCGTGCCTGCGGCGGTCGTACCCGTCGCCGCGGGCGCAGCATCCGGCGCGGCCGCGCTATCGAATTCCTCCGCGTTCACCGGCGGCGGCATCGACAGCAGCACCAGCACTTCGCGGCCGCGGTCCAGCTTGGCCGCCGGCTTGACGTCGCCGATCAGGAAGGCGCGGCTGTCGTCGGGGCGCAGCGCGGCGATGGTGCCGACCGGGAAGCCCGGCGGGAAACGCCCGCCCAGGCCCGAGGTCACCAGTTGGTCGCCGACCTTGACGTCGCTGGACAGCGGCACGCTGGCCAGGCGCAGGATGTCGCTGCGGCCGTCGCCGTAGACCACCAGGCGCACGCCGTTGCGCGCCACCGCCACCGGCACCGCATGCGAGGGGTCGGTGATCAGCAGCACGTTGGCGTGCATGGGATTGACGCCGATGATCTGGCCGAGCAAACCGCCGGCATCGATCACGCTCTGGCCGGTGCGCACGCGGTCGCGGCTGCCGGCGTCCAGCACCAGGCGCTGGCGGGTGGGGTCCAAGTCGATGTCGAGGATGGGCGCCAGCACCACGTCCAGGTTGCCGCGCTCGGCCGCTTCCAGCAGGCCGCGCAGGCGGGTGTTGTCGGCCACCAGGGTCTGCAGCCGCGCCATGCGCGCCTGGTTCACCAGCAATTCGTTGCGCAGGCGGCGGTTGTCTTCGGTGAGTTGGCTCAGGGTGCCGGCATCGTCGTGGATGCGTTCGGCCACGCGCCCGGGCCAGCCGGCCACGGCCCACAGCGGCGCCACCATCACCCCGGCCTGGCGGCGCGCCTGGGTCAACCAGCCGCCTCGGTGGTCCAGCACGATCAACACCACGGCCAGCGCCAGATAGGCGAGCAGGCGCAAGGTCCCTGCGACATCACCAATGCGGGCGGTGGTGGGAGGACCGGCGTAAGAGGGCATTGAGGCCGGGAATCGGGAATAGGGAATAGGGGATCGGAAAAGCGCGACGGAGCGATCTGGCGCCGTCGCCATCGTCCAAAGGGCTACTCAACCATCGAGCCGTCGATCGAGAACCGAGCCGACGGGAGCCGCTGTGCGATTCCCGAGTCCCGATTCCCGATTCCCGGCCTTACTCGGGAGCGAAGAACTCGTTGCCGTGCATGTCGACCAGCTCCAGCGCGCGGCCGCCGCCACGGGCGACGCAGGTCAGCGGATCGTCGGCCACCTGCACGTGCAGGCCGGTCTCCTCGCTGATCAGGCGGTCCAGGTCGCGCAGCAGGGCGCCGCCGCCGGTGAGCACGATGCCGCGCTCGGCGACGTCGGCGCACAGTTCCGGCGGGGTCTGCTCCAGCGCCAGCTTGATCGCCGAGACGATCCCGGCCAGCGGCTCGCGCAGCGCTTCCAGCACTTCGTTGGAATTGATCAGGATCATCTTCGGCACGCCCTCGGCGAGGTTGCGGCCGGAGACTTCGATCGTGGCCGCCTTCTGCTGCGGGTAGGCGCAACCGATCTCGAGCTTGATGCGCTCGGCGGTGGCTTCGCCGATCAGGGTGCCGTAGGTACGACGCACGTAATTGATGATGGACTCGTCGAAACGGTCGCCGCCGATCCGCACCGAGGCCGAATAGACGATGCCGTTGAGCGCGATCACCGCGACTTCGGTGGTGCCGCCGCCGACGTCGACCACCATCGAGCCGCGCGCCTCGGTCACCGGCATGCCGGCGCCGATCGCCGCGGCCATCGGTTCCTCGATCAGGTAGACCTCGCGCGCACCGGCCTCTTCGGCCGATTCCTTGATCGCGCGGCGCTCGACCTGGGTGGAGCCGCAGGGCACGCACACCAGCACGCGCGGGCTCGGACGCAGGAAGCGCGACTTGTGCACCTTGCGGATGAAGTGCTTGAGCATCTCTTCGGTGTAGGTGAAGTCGGCGATCACGCCGTCCTTCATCGGACGGATCGTGGTGATGTGGCCCGGGGTACGGCCCAGCATCTGCTTGGCCTCGCCGCCGACCGCCGCCACCGTACGGTTGCCGCCGATCAGACGGTCCTGGCGCACCGCGACCACCGAAGGCTCGTTCAGGACTATCCCTTGTCCACGCACATAAATGAGGGTGTTGGCCGTGCCCAGGTCGATGGACAGGTCATTGGAGAACATGCCGCGAAACTTCTTGAACATCGGGGGATAGGCCGTCAAAAGGGAGGCAAGAAGAGGTTCGCTAGCCTAACGCCCGCCCCCCCTGCGAGCAAGGAAAAACAACGCTTTCCGACGCTTTTCGCCGTTAAGGGTCATCTGCCGGGGCGGTCCCGGTGCGGGGTCGGTCCGAGCCTGAATAGGGGCCCCTCGCCGGGACCGGGCCGAATCCTGATTGCCGTCACAAACTGGCCGGACGGCCCCGCAGCGGCTACCCTACGCCGCCGGGCGGCAAAGGGCCGCCGTTTTTATGGCCGCTCCGCGCCCACCGGCGCTGCACCGAGCGGCTCTCAACATTGGGGTTTCAGCGATGTCTGCACTGATCTGCGGTTCTCTGGCTTACGACACCATCATGGTGTTTCCCGACCAGTTCAAGAACCACATCCTGCCGGACAAGGTCCACATCTTGAATGTGTCCTTCCTGGTTCCGCGCATGCGTCGCGAGTTCGGCGGCTGCGCCGGCAACATCGCCTACAACCTCAAGCTGCTCGGCGGCGATCCGATTCCGATGGCCACCGTCGGCCAGGATTTCGGCCCCTACCGCGAGTGGTTCGAAGAGCAGAACATCCGCCTCGACCAGGTCAAGGTGATCGACGAGCTGTTCACGCCGCAGGCCTTCATCACCACCGACCACGACAACAACCAGATCACCGCCTTCCATCCGGGCGCGATGATGCGCTCGTACGAGAACCACGTGCGCGACGTCGCCGGCGTCAGCTTCGGCATCGTCAGCCCCGACGGCCGCGAAGGCATGCTGCAGAACGCCACCGAGTTCGCCGAAGCCAACATTCCCTTCATCTTCGATCCGGGCCAGGCCATGCCGCTGTTCAACGGCGAAGAGCTGCGCCACTTCATCGAACAGGCCGACTACGTCACCGTCAACGATTACGAATCCAACCTGCTGCAGGAACGCACCGGCTGGAGCGAGAAGCAGATCGTCGAACGCGTCAAGGCCTACATCACCACGCGCGGCCCGCACGGCTCGCTGATCCACACCGCCGAGAAGACCTACGACATCCCGCCGGCGCACGAGCGCCGCGTGACCGATCCCACCGGCTGCGGCGACGCCTTCCGCGCCGGCCTGATCTTCGGCATCGAGAAGGGCTACGACTGGCTGACCATCGGCCGCATGGGCAACCTGATGGGCGCGCTCAAGGTCGAGCACCCGGGCACCCAGAACCAGCGTTTCGACTACGACGAATTCGCCGAGCAGTTCCGCCAGCAGTTCGGCTACGCGCTGTAACACCGCGCGACATCGCGCGCGCACCACGCGCGCGCCAGGGCTCGCATCGCCTCCGCAACAGCGGGGAGCGCTGCGGGCCCTTTCGTTTGTGCGCGTACAAAGCCGCTTCGGTGCAGGGCGCGTACCGCGGCGAGCCACGCGGTGCCCGCCCACGCCCGCGCTGTCCTGTCCCCGCGGCGAACTGCGATCTCCAAACAGTGCATCGGCGCAATAAGGCCGGTCAGCGGCGCAAGCCGACAGGCGCCCGCCACCTCAAAGCGGTGTGGCGACGCACCATTGGATGCATGCGATGCACCAGGCAGGGACCGCCATCACTTCCAGAGCAGCAGGGCGCGAGGGCGGTATGAGTTCCAGTTACAAAGGCGGCGCGTCTCAGGCGCCGTGGTGGCGCGCAGCGCGCGGCAATGCCTTCGTCCAGTGGCGGCTGCGGCAATGCCGGCGGCGGACATGGTCCAGCTTGCTCGCCGTGCTCCTGCTCGCCGGCGCGGTTGCGCTGCCGGCGGCGGCGCATCAGCGCACGACCCTCAACGGCAATGTCATCCACTGGCAGAACAGCGCCAACGCGACGCTCTCGACGGACTGCAGCACCGGCGCTAACGACGTAGCGCAGAACGTCTACGGGTACGCGTACTCGCATCCGAAGCAGTTAAACGAAGCGCGTCGCGTCACCTCTCGCAACCCGCAACCTGCCTTGGGTTAGCAATCATCCACGATCGCTAGCGCCGCTCCGGAATTTTGCAGAACCCAGGGGCCCTTATTGTTGTCACGCGCTCTGCGATACAGACGCTTAGGCATGATCTAAAGGCACAAAAATATGTGCGGAACTGACCCATGTTTGCGACTAAGAAGTGCCTTGATGTGTCCTATTTTATCGCGGCTGCGCGAACTACCCTATGAAGCTTGCGTGCATGCCCCAGAAGAACGTCCAGATGGCGCGCGCCGCGCTCCGGACCCGCCTGGATCGGCCGCCCTCGCCACGCTGGGCCGACGCATCGCGCGGCGATCCGTGAGCGCCGAATCGAGCATCTAGGCAGGGCGACCGCGCGTCCGACGAGTTGAGCGACCATCAGGGGGCATCATGTTCGGCAATAGTTTCTGGAGTTTCGTATTCGAAGGGCCTTGTGCGACGGCCGCCGGCGCGCGCGAACGCGAAACGGCACGCTCGCCGAGTGACATCCACGCGCAGGCTTCGACCGGCCGTATCGCCGATGACTGCCTGGATCTACCTGTGCGCAACACATCGCGTAGCAGCGGCGTTCGCAAACGTATCTGGTTGGCCTGCCTGTGCTCGGCCGGCCTGCTACTGTCCGGCCAAGCCAGCGCGCAAACCTGCACTGCCTTGACGCCGGTAATCGCCCCCACCCTGCCCAGCGGCGTGGCGGCTCCCTGGAGCGAGACCATCGTGGCCGGAACGGGCTGGGGAAATGCCGGCGGCGGCGGCGTGACCCATACCGAGAATTTCGGCGGCAACGCCGGCAGCCTGAATGTGTTCAATTCCATGCAGCAAACCGTGGCCGGCGGCGTGACCGGTGGCAGCGATATCGTTTTTTCGGTGTCCTGGGCCAACGCCAGCGGCTCCAACGGGGTCAATGGCAATCAGGCCCGATTGGAAGTGCGCTACAACAACGTGGTCTATGCAACCTTCAACACATCGACGTATCGAGCGGCGGGCCCCCTCGCCCCGCCGGCGCCGTTCGCGAGCAACGGCGCCGTGCTGACCCTCGTTTCCGGCGACTGGAACGTTTCGGGTTTGCCCAGCATGAAGGTCTACCGGATCACCCTTCCCGCGGGCGTTGCGTCCGGCGCGGTATTGCAATTCCGCACCAGCCGCACGCAAAACGGCACCTCCGACGGCGCCACCGACGACTTCACCGTTCGCCTAGCCAATATCGAGACGCCCACGGTATGCCTGGTCAAGCAGACCAACCGCCAGGAGAGCGCCAAGGGATTCGTCTACACCACGGTAAATCTCGACGCCGACTTGATAACCGCGGGTACACAGGGCAATCCAACCGTCGTTACCTTGGCAGCCAATACGCCATCGACTTTCGACTCATGGGCCGACAATGGAACGGTCACGGCTTCGCTCGGTATACAACCGATGGTGGTGGCCAATCGGTTCCTGGATACCGGAATCACCGAAAGCGCATTCGGCGTGTACAGGGTCACCGCCATCAATTGCACGGGCTGGGCCATTGCGCCGACATATGACGTGGCAACGGGTGCCGTGCTCCTGCCGGCCAACAGCGTCATACCAGCCAGCCCGGTGACCTGCACCTACACCAACAGCCGGCCGCGCGTTCGACTGCAAAAGCAATTGCCGAACGGACGTATTGCCCCCGCCGACCAATTCTCGCTCAGCGTCGCGGGAACGGAGACCGCGATCGCGGCGACCAGGACGGCCAGCACCACAGGCAGCGGCAGCACGGCCAACGGCACCGCCGATTTCGCCAATGCCGATACGGCTACCAACTACACCTTGTCCGAAGCCATGGCGGCGGGCAGCGCCAGCACGATAGGCGCTTACACCACCAGCTACAGCTGCACCAACGCCACCGCCGGCACCGGTACCGTTATGCCCAGCGGCAACGGCAGCAGTTTCAGCTTGTCCAACTTGGCCGCGCTGGACGACATCACCTGCGTCTTCAGCAACCAAACCAGCTCCGCCGACCTGAGCATCACCAAGACCAACACACCGGGCGTGAACGGAGAAGTGGACCAGGCCAACGACAGCGTCACTGCGGGCGGGACGACCGGCTATACCCTGCGCGTTACCAATAGCGGCCCTACGTCTATCACCGGCGCGGTGGTCCGGGATACGCCCGGAACCGGCATCACCTGCCCCGGCGGCAACGCGGTCACGATTACCGGCGACGGCGTGCCAGTAGGCACCTTCACGATCGCCGACCTGACCGGGACCGGCATTACCCTCGGCAGGCTCACGACCGGGCAAACCACGGTGCTGAGCTTCAGCTGCAACGTGCAATAAGCGATCGCTACGGACAAGACGGAGAGGGCGCAGGCGACTGCGCCCTCTTCGTTTGTGGCCACCATCAGAGCGGGCCCTTGGCACCGTTTCCGTGAAACTCGTCTGTAGCGGGCCGGTCGCGGCACCGCCTATGGCGCGTCGCCCGCGTCGCTCAGGTGGCAGCGGTGATCACCACGCGCTCGCGAGGTCAGAAGCTGCGCATGGTGCGGTCCGCCATGGCCCACCCCGCGTATCGATGATGAGGCCGCGCTCCAAGCCCGCGCCTGATGGCGACCTGGGCATGTCCTGTCTCCCTACCGTTGCACGAATTCGGTAGTGGGGCCGCTGACCCCGCGATCTCGAACAGCCGCTGCACGACGGATGCCGGTCCGGTTCGCGTCTCCGTTCAAGCGCCCGTACCAACAATCCCTTCAAGAATCCCTTACGGAGCCGCATGGACACGAATCGCGTCGCGCGTGAAACCCGTACATCGCTCCGGCACGTACGCGCAATCGCCATCCGCAGTCGATCGCCGCAACGGTCACGTAGACGGGCATCCCTCTGGGCGCTCCCGCTGATGGCGGTCTGCATCCTGCTGGTAGCGCCTGCGCACGCGCAAACCCTCGTCTATGAAGAGACGTTCGACAGCGGCAATGGGTCGATGGCGACGCCGCGGCTGGTCAATACCTATGTCGGGCCCGCGCCCAACAGCATCACCTATACGGCCGATGCTTCCTGGCTGACCGCTTGCAACGGCTGGGTGGCCGGATGGAATTCGCCTGTGGCGGCGGCAGTGCCGATCAGCGCGGCGCACTGCCAAAACCAGACCAACTGGAACTATGGCATGTCCATAGCGCAGGCGCTGGGTATGTACCGGGGGCAGACCGCAGCGGTTGCGCGCAACAATTTGGCGGTCACGGCCTATACAGCCGTTAATCCAATCAACGGCACCGTGATCCTGCGCAATACGGTGCCGATCCCGTTCCCGGCTGTCCCGCCCGGCGGCAGCGGTCGTTTTGCCACGCTGCGCCTCACCGGTGCAGCCGTCAATTGCTTCGCCAACGCCCCGATCATGCAATTCCAGTATGTCAACGGCCTCAGCGAAACCGCGCTAGGCGCCTTCAACCTGTGCACCGACGGACAAAATCCGCAGACGATCATCACCGAGGCGCGGGGTGTGGCGCCGGCTCAATCCGCTCGTGTGGCGGACTATCTCCCCAATGGGGCCGGCGCCAACATATTGGTCGCCGGCACCTCCATGACCTTCAGCGTCCGTAATTTTCAGCCATCAGGCATAGGCAACGACTGGGCGTTCGACAATTTCACCGTGCTCGATGTCAGCCCGACGTTGAGCAAGTCGGTGTCCGGTGTTCGCTATGTCGGCGTGGCGATGCCGCTGACCTTCACCATCACCAATACCACCGGGGACAATCAGGCCAAGATCGGCTGGGGCTTTACCGACACCCTGCCTGCGGGTGTCACGGTCGCAGCGACGCCGGGTGTAACGAATACATGCGGCGGCACGGTGACGGCCACCGCGGGCGCGGGGACGATTTCGATCGCCAATGGCACGCTTGCTGCAGGAACAGCGGGCGGCACCGCCACCACCTGTACGCTCACGGTCAATGTGGTCAGCAATACCGCCGGCGTCTACAACAATGTGGTCAACAACGGTGACGCCACCGCGGACAACATCTCAAGCTCGACCGGCCTCAACCTGGCGCTGCAGACCGTTGCGATGGAATGGGTGGTCAACCGGCTGACGATTACCAAAATTTCTGTTGGCAACACCGCCAGCTTCGATTTCAGCGGCAACAACGGCATCGCCAACCACTCGATCACGACGACGGCCGCAGGCGCGCCAGGGACGGCGGGAGCGCAGCAGACGCTGACCGTCGCCAGCACGACGGCGAACACCACGATTACCGAAACCCTGCCGGCCGGATGGGTGCTGACCAGCGTCGACTGCACCGGGCTGGCGGCTGGACAGAGTGCTTCGTCGGCGGGTGCCGTTGTCACTATTCCCTTTGCCGGTCTGGCGCTGCAATCCGGCGGCCGCGTCGTGCAATGCACGATCACCAATACCCCGCCTCAGGCCGACCTGAGCATCACCAAGACCAACACGCCGGGCTTGAACGGAGAAGTCGATCAATCGACCGATACGCTGACCTCGGGCGCCAGCACCACCTATACGCTGCGGGTCACCAACAACGGCCCCACCACCATCACCGGTGCGGTGGTCCGCGACGCACCCGGTGCGGGCATTACCTGCCCGGCCGGCAATGCGGTGACGATTACCGGTGCTGGCACGCCGGCAGGCGGGCCGTTCACCATCTCCAATCTGACCGGGGCAGGCATCACGCTGACTGCATTGGCAAGCGGCCAGACGGCCATCCTCAGCTTCGTTTGCAACGTGCAATAGGCGACCGATCGAGATCAGGCCCGCATCGCCGCCGGAATTTCCGGACGGCGTTGCGGGCCGCTTCGTTTGTGGCGCGCGCTCAGCGATACAGGCTTGTGGACCAAGACTGACAGGCATCGATTTCTCTACGACTGCGCAAGCTGCTTTTGAAGCCACACCCTACGACGGTGGGTGGCTTTTGAAGGGTCTGTATCCCCCTGGATCCGCTTCTGCTGAGCCTCCGCGGCGCGATCGTCGCTGCGCCTGTCGCACAGCGGCGGCGTGTCCGCATCACTCGTAGGGTGCGGCGATAACCGCGCCGTCGCGAGGGTCGGAGCGGCGCAGCGGTGCGGCTCGCTCACCACATCCTGGGCGCATGACCTTTGAAGGGCCTGCCTTACCCCGGCACCGCGCTTGCTGAGCCCCTAGCGACGCCCCCCACTCCATATCGTCAGCCCGGGCTTCGGCCCTGCTGGCTAAACGTGTGCCCGTCCGCAGGCGCTAGGCACGTCGAATTTTGACCACAGACACCCTAAATCAATCAATAAAGCGTCTAAATGACGTCCTATTTCCCCGTCGAGCGGAGATTTATCCGGTTGCAGAGGGCTAGAGGCCGGGTTTTCGCCCCCCCTTCCGCACTGCCATAGCGGCCGCATGGGGACATGCGTGCCGTTCACGAGGGCAGGGCGGGAGCGTAGCGACCCGGTTTCCGGCGCCACCGACGTAAAGGGGGACCACCATGTTCGACCAGGGATGCTGGAGCTTCGTACTCGAAAGCCGCCTCGCAGCGGCCGTTGACGCCTGCTGGCGAGGCGTGGCGCGCCCGCCGCTTGGAGCCGCCCATTCGGGGGCCATGGCCGGGAATAAGCTCCATGCCCACCGTCCGGCAATCGCCGCGTTATGGCTGCTGGCGGCCATCGCATTCCTGCCATCCCCTGCAAAGGCGCAGTTCGCGACCGGAGGGGCGGGGGTTTACCGCAACCAGATCGTCTGGTTCAGCTGGGGCATCGATGGCGGGGCGATCCCGCAAGCGGGCGGATCCGTTACCAATTCCACGGCCATAGGCGGGCAGTTCCTGCGCACGACCTGCACGATCAGCGCAATCGGCGGCAACAAGGCGGACCCCGATCTGATCGCTTACCGTCCCGGCAACTGGACGGGCGATATTTTTGACGACATGTACTTCACTGGATTAGGCGCGGGAACCTTGAACACCCTGGTGGTCGGCCTGGCCAACCGGACCAACGGCGGCGGGCCCTCGGGTGTCACCACGGTTAACGGTCTGGTGTCGTGTTCGGCCACCTTTGGCCCGACCAACAGCGCGGCCGATCCGGCCTACCCGCTCGGCGGTTTGGTCATCGCGGATGCGGAACAGTCGTCCGGTGCCCAGGGCGAGAACATCTCGATGCAGGGCACCCCGGGTACGACTTGGCGCTTGATCGAACGTGCCTCGACCTGCGGCGAGTTCGGGGCGACCACCACGCATGTTCCTGCCTCCAGTCTGCTGGCATTTAATGGCGCCGCGGGATCAGGTTGCTCCGGCGTAGGTGCGGCGGGCCCGGCCGGCATCGCCTTTCTCGACGGCGGCACAGTGGTGAGCTTTGCCATGGTGGGAGGCGGCCGTTCGGCGCTCGCGCTGGGCGTGATGGTGTACGTCGCCGACCTCGGCGATGCGCCTGCCTCATATGGGCAGGCTCTGCACTTGCCGCGGTTCCAGTTTACGGGCGGCGTGCCGACGGCTGGTGTGGCGGGTCTGTTCAGTTACCCGCTTGCGCAGTTCAATTTCCCGAGTTTGCGCTTGGGGCCGTTCGTCGATACCGAGTTGGTGAACCAGTCGAACGCCGGCGCGACCGGGGACGATATCGCCTTGCTCGACGACGAGGACAGCGTCATCCCACCGGCCAGCATCACCTTGGTTCCGGCGAGCAGCTATACGCTGAACAATGTCCAGTGCGCGGGCACGGGCACGGTCTACGGTTACATCGATTTCAATCGCGACGGCGATTTCGCCGATAGCGACGAACGTTCCGCGGCCGCCACTTGCCCCGGAACCGGCCCGATCGCCGTGACCTGGACCATGCCCGCGGCAAGCGGCCTGTCCAGGGGCGCCAGCTACTTGCGCCTGCGTATCGCCTCGAGCGCGACCGAAGCCGGTGCGCCGACCGGCAACGCCGTCGACGGCGAAGTAGAGGATTACGCCATCGCCCTGGCGGAAGTGGCCGACCTGTCCGTAACGAAGACCAACACGCCCGGTCTTAATAACGAAGTGGATCAAGCGACCGATACCCTGCAAAGCGGCACGGCCACCACCTACACACTGCGTGCCACCAATAGCGGGCCCAGCACGATCACCGGCGCCGTCGTTCGGGATACGCCCGGCGCGGGCATTACCTGCCCCGCCGGCAATACCGTGACCATCAGCGGCGACGGCGTCCCATTGGGCGGTCCGTTCACGGTCGCCAACCTGACCGCGGGCATCTCGCTGGGCGCCTTGGCCGCTGGACAGACCGCCGTTCTGAGTTTCACCTGCAACGTGCAGTAAGCGCGATACGCATCGCTGGCCGCTTCATGGCGCAGCGATGCGTATGCGCGTGCGCCCTACATCGACCGCGGCGCGATCGCCTGCTGCTGCGGATCGGCCACGGGCGCGGCGGGCGTGCGCGATTCCTGCTCGCGTTTCTCGCCCAAGGCGGCGGTCGCTTCGACCGACAAGCCGCGACGCGCGTCGCTGGCGCCGACGCTGATCAGTTCGGCGCCGGGCTGACGATCGCGCGGACTAGCTTCGGCACCCAGGAACAGGCGGCGCTCGCCGTCGGCACCGGGATTGCCTAGCTCGACATAGCCGATGCGCGGCAGCCCGCGCAGTTCCGCGGTGCCGGCCAGGCTTTGCGCGGTCTCGTTCACGGGCAGGCGCGCGTTCTCGGGCAAGCCTTCGTTGATGCGGCGGATGTGCGCTTCGGCTTGCGTGCGCAGGGTGGGATCGACCGCGACCGAGGCCGCACTCGCGGAGGATGGGCCCAGGCCGGGCACGCGACCGGCGTGCACATCCGCCGCCATGCCGGTGGGCTGGTCCGGTCGGTTGAGGTCGGGATTGCCTCGGAAGGATTCTTCGGCCGGACGATAAGGGCGCAGTGGCTCGGTTAGGGGCGGCGTCGGTAACTGGCCCGCGGGCGGCACCAGAGGGGTGTGCACATCGCGCTGGCCGTCGCTATAGCCCGAACCTCGTGGGCCGCCGAGGGGGATGGACACATTGAAGCTGGGCCGTCCCGACGAAGCATCCACCCCCATGCGGACGCCGTTATCGAATTGAACACCCGTCCCCACCCCAATGCCGTCCACACGACCATTGGGATGCAACGTCCCTCGCCCTTCGACATAGACGTTGCCCTCGCCGTACCGCACGCCGCCTGTTATCGAGTTCGCTCCCAGATCGCCATCCACATCCACATAAGAATCGCGCGTTGCGCCCGGCGCCGGCCCCAAGGGACGCAGGCGATGTTCGCTGTCTTGCTGCGGTTCCGCCGGCGGATGTTGCGGCGGTCCCTGGACCTCGGGTTGAGCGGGCGTCAGGCGAAACCCATCGACCTCCGGATTTCCGTTGATGCCTTCGCCTCTGCGCGCGGGATCCTGCGCGGAATCTTCGTTCTCATTGCGAGTAGCCATGACGCCTCCATGCCATTGTGGTGCGTCCCACCGGATAGCACAGGCGTTTAGGCGGTTCTAGACATACTGAGAGCGCATGTTTTCCGCAGTTTTATGCTGCGGCGAGGTCGAATTTTGGCTGTCCGGTCCGGGAGATCGGCTAGTAGTCGGCATTAAAACTGTGCCGGCTCTGTCGGTGGCGGCGCAATTGGATTTGCGCAGGGGTTCGCTTTTTCGCGATCGCGGCTGACGCCGCTCCCACAGGAAGCGGGGAGAGGCGCGAAGACGTGTGGCAGAACCGCTCGATTGGGATGGCGTCGTGAGTCGTGGGGGCGCGGTCGCGGCTTACGCCGCTCCTACCCCAAGGCGGTTCGCGGGAGGATGCGGGGTGCGTTTCGGCCCGTCATTGCCATCTGCATGAGCACACCGATGCCGTCAGCGTGAGCACGGCGAGTCGATACCGCTTTTACTCATCGCTCCCGCTTAGCGCGCTAGCGCGCGAACGCCGCGGCGTCGGTGTCGAATACGTTCAAGTCCACCGGTCCATCGATGCCGCGCACGCGGCCGCGGTTGTGGTATTGCCACACCACCCAGTCGGCGCTGGCATCGGGCTTGCGCACGATCGCGCGCCGCCACAGCGCGCGCGGCGGCAGGTCGCGCTGATGCGCGGCAAGGAATTCCGGTGTGACGTAGAGCAAAGCCGGCTGGCCGTACGCGGCCTCGACCTGGCTCAGATAAGCGTCGAGCTCGCGCCGCAGTTGGGTGCCGTCTGGATTGCGCCCGCAATTGCCGCCGAACTCCAGATCCAGCGCCGGCGGCAGATCGTGCGCGGCCGGTGCGGCGGCCGCAAGGAAGTTGCGCGCCTGTTCGGCGCCCGGCTTGCACCAGGTGAAGAAGTGGTAAGCGCCGACCGCGAGCCCGGCCGCGCGCGCGTCGCGGCGGTTGCGTTCGAAACGGCGGTCGCGGTGGTCGCCGCCTTCGCTGGCCTTGAGATAAGCGAAGGCGACATCGTCGGCGGCGACCGCGCGCCAGTCGATCGCGCCCTGGTGGTGGGACACGTCGATGCCGCGCAGCGGATAACGGGCGCGATCGGGTTGCCAATGCAGGAACCACTGCCAGCCCAAAGCCGCGCCTAGCAGCGCGATGGCGGCCAGGCCGACCAGGGCGGCGGCGATGCGCCAGCCGCGGTCGCTCACTTCCAGCCCGGCATCTGGCTGGCGTCCAGGCCGCCGACTTCGAACACCGCGGTGCGGGTGCCGCCGGCCTTGACCGGGAACTCGATCGCGATGGTCTTGGCGCCGCGCACGGTGCGCCACAGCATGCGCTCGTCCTCGATGAACATCGCGGTGGCCTCGTCGGTCTTGGGACGGCTCGCGGCCACCGGCTTGGGCGCGGCGTCGTCGACCTTGAGCTTGACCTTGCAGCCGCCGTAGCAATCGAAATCGCCGGCCTGCAGCACCAGATAGCTGCTGCGGCCCCACTCCGGATGATCGCGGAAGATCAGCCGCACTTCGCGCGGACCGCCGCCGTCGGTGTCGATGTGGTCCTTGGCGTAGAGCGCGGCCGAGCGCTGCTCGCCGCCCGACAGTACCGGCTGGGTCTGGTAGGACCACAGCGCGGCCAGGCGGCGCGTCTCCAACGCCTTGACCGCTTCGACCTTGGCCACTTCGTACTGCGCCTTGATGCGCGCGGCGGCCTGGCTGTTCGGGTACTGCGCGGTCAGCACGTCGCCGTGCGCGCGCGCCACGTCCCACTTGTTCAAGGCCACGGCGGCCTCGAAGGATTTGGCCATTTCCTCGGCCGCCTTCTCGTCGGTCGCGGCCTTGGCCGCGGCGGCGGCCTTGGGGTCTTCGGCCGGCTTGCAGGCGGCGAGCGCGAGCGTGGCGGCGAGCAGCAGCATCGGAGTCCTGGCGTTCATCGGCGTGTCCCGTGTCGGTTCTTCGGATTCGTAGGGATGGCGGCTCAGTGCGGCCCGGCCAGCTGCGCGACCGCTTGCGCGACCGCGTCGGGCCGCTCCACCGGCGACATGTGGCCGCAGCCGTCCAGCAGCACCTGTCGCGCCTGCGGCATGCGCGCGGCGTACAGCGCCATCGCGCTGGCGTCGATCACCGCGTCCTGGCGGCACCATAGCAGCAGGGTCGGCTGGCGGATCCTGGCGGCTTCTTCGCCAGGCAGGAAGCGTTCGGGCCCGCGGCCGATGCGGTTGAGCACGGTCTGTTCGAACGCGGCATCGCGCTTGCGGCGCGCGATGTAGATCTCGTCGGCCGGCCACGGGATCGTCGGCTTGGCGGCGGCGTCGTAGAACACGGTGTCGAGGTAGCGTTGCAGGCCGGCGCCGTCGGCGACCGCGAAGGGATTGTGGCCGGCCAGCACCTCGACGCCGAAGCGGTTGTCGCGGAAGCGCACACCGGCCGCGTCGAACAGGCCAAGGCGATCGACCGCGCGCGGATAGTGCGCCGCGGTCAGGGCGGCGATGCCGCCGCCCATGGAATGGCCCAGCAGCACCACCTCGCCGCCGCGCGGGCGCGCGACCTGTTCGATGAAACGCGCCAGGCGCGCGCTCTGGGCGACGAAGCCGTAGTCGCCGCCGTCGCGGCGCTGGCTCTCGCCCCAGCCCGGCAGATCGGGAATCAGCAGCCGGTAGCGGCCGCGCAGCCGCTGCGCCAGCGGATACCAGTTTTCCTTGCTGCCGGTGAAACCGTGGACCATCACCACGACAGGCGCGCCGGCCGGTGCCTCGTCGTTGTAGGCGTAGACCCAGCGATGGTCGTCGAGCTTGAGGCTGTCGCGCGACAGGCCGGCGACGATGCGCTGGCGGTTGTAGTCGGCCAGCACCACGCGATAGGGATCGCGCCACAGCAGCGCGGCAACGGTCGCAAACAACGCGGCCGCCACGAGGGCGGCCGCGAGTTTGGCGCGACGCCAACGCATGGCGTCGCTTACTTGGCCGCCTGCGGCGCGGCCTTGGCCTTGGCGATCACCGCTTCGACCGATTCGGTCGTGATCGGGTGATAGCCGGGCTTGGCCTTGGCGAAGGTGTCCTCGGCCAGTTTCAGGCCGGCGGGCGTTTTCACCAGTTCGCTGTAGGTCGGCATGATCAGCTTGCGGCGGCCGATGCGCTGCAGGAAGGCGGCAATGGCGGCGTCGGCCTGGGTGTAGCCGCTACGCACGGTCAGCGGATACCAGCGCTGCGCGATCTCGCCGTTGGGCGTACCGGTGAGCTTGTAGGCGGCGTCCAGGGCCTTGAGCTGATCGACGCTGAGCGTGTCCGGCATGCCTTCGACGAAGTGCACCCATTCCTGGGTCGACCACTTGGCGGTCGCGGCCTTGTCCGGCAGGGTGCCGGCGTCCAGCCAGGCCTTGCGCGCGGCGTCGATGGCGTCGAAGCGCGCCGACGGCGTCTGCGGCGCGTTGCTCGGGATGCCCGGCTCGTACAACCAGGCGTCGAACTCGGCCTGCGTGACCTTGCCCGGGTACTTGTCGAGCAGATTGGCCTTGGCGTAGTCGACGAACTGCTGGGTCGAGATGCTCTGGAACGCGAAGTGGTCGAAGTAGCCGCGCAGGAAGGCGTCGAAGTTGTCGCGGCCGAAACGCTGCTCCAGGAACTGCAGGAACCAGGCGCCCTTGGTGTAGACGGTGCCGGTGAGGTTGTTGTCCGGGTCGTCCAGCGCGCCGGGCTTGATCGCCAGCGCCTGCAGCGGCTTGTTGGCGTCGGTGAACTCGCTGCGCAGTTCGTTGCGCGAGATCAGGCTCTCCATGTCGGCACGCTCCTTGCCGTAGAGCACTTCGACGATGCGGTTCTCGACGTAGCTGGTGAAGCCTTCGTTGAGCCAGGCGTCGTTGGAAGTGGAGAAGGTCACCAGGTTGCCGGACCAGCTGTGCGCGAGCTCGTGCGCGATCAGCGACACCAGCGACTTGTCGCCGACGATCGCGGTCGGGGTGGCGAAGGTCAGGCGCGGGTTCTCCATGCCGCCGTACGGGAACGACGGCGGCAGCACCAGGATGTCGTAGCGGTCCCAGCGGTAGGGGCCGTACAGCTTCTCGGCGGTCTCCATCATCTTCTCGGTGTCGGAGAACTCGGCCACCGCCTTGGGCGCCATCGCCGGCTCGGCCCACACGCCGCTGCGCTGCGAGATCGGCTGGAACACCAGGTCGCCGGCCGCGATCGCGAGCAGGTAGGACGGGATCTTCTGCGGCATCTTGAATTCGTAGTCGCCGTCGCGCGCCGCCTTGGGATCGTTGTCGGCGCTCATCAGCACCATCGCGTCCTTGGGCGCGGTCACGTGCGCGGTGTAGGTGAAGCGCACGCTCGGCGTATCCTGCAGCGGCACCCACGAACGCGCGTGGATCTGCTGCGACTGGCTGAACATGAAGGGCGTCTTCTTGCCCTCGGTCATCGCCGGGGTCAGCCACTGCAGGCCCGACGCGTCCGGCGAGGTCTTGTAGGTCACGCGCACGCGCGCGTTGCGCTCCGGCGTTTCGATGGTCAGCTTGCTGCCGAACAGCTTGTCGGCCGGCGCCAGCGCGAACTTGAGGTCGTCCCACTTGCCGTCGCTGCGCTCGCCGACGATCTTCTCGATGTTCAGGCCGCGCGTGTCCAGCACCAACTGGGTCGCGGCCTTGTCCACCCAGTTCAGGGTGTAGGTGGCCGAGCCGCTGAGCTGCTTGTGCTCGAAGTCGACCGCCAGCTGCAAGGCGAGGTCGTCGATCCGGACCTTGTCCGGCTGGGCGTAGGAATGCGCGTCGACCACGGCAGGACTGGTCACGGCGGTCTCCGTCTTGGCGGCGGCGGGAGGGGCGGCGCCGTCGGCGGGCGTCGCGGCCTCGCGCGAACAGCCCAGGGCGAGCGCGGCGGCGAGGCAAACGGTGAGGATCGAATAACGCATGGAAGGCCCACGGCAAGGGATCGAGCATTCGAGTTTAGCGCCTAGTCCGCGCCGGGGGCACCGCACAGCATGGCGGTTCGCCAGGGCCCGGTCAGCGCCGGCCCCGCAACGCTGCTTTCCGCCCTGAGCCGCTGCAACAGTCAGTCCCGCGCGCCCGGCTGCGCGGGCGCGCGCAGGCGCCTAGCATCGGCGTCCTCCCTCCTACGGAACAAGACGATGACCCCTCTGGCAGGCAAAGTGGCGCTGGTGACCGGCGGCAGCCGCGGTATCGGCGCGGCCACCGCGCAGCGCCTGGCGCGCGACGGCGCCGACGTGGTGCTGACCTACGCCGCCTCGCAGGAGCGGGCGCTGGCCGTGGTCGCGGCGATCGAAGCCGGCGGCCGGCGCGCGCTCGCGATCCGCGCCGACAGCGCCGATCCCGACGCGGTGGTCGCCGCGGTCGAACGCACCGTGGCCGAGTTCGGCCGCATCGACATCCTGGTCAACAACGCCGGCATCTTCATGTACGGCCCGTTCGAGGACGAGTCGCGCGAGAGCTTCGAGCGCGCGATCGCGATCAACGTACAGGCGCCGTTCGCGGCCGCCCAGGCCGCGTCCAAGCACATGGGCGAAGGCGGCCGCATCATCACCATCGGCAGCTGCCTGGGCGAACGCGTGGGCGCGCCGGGCATGACCCTGTACTCGCTGACCAAGTTCGCCACCGTCGGCCTGAGCAAGGGCCTGGCCCAGGATCTGGGCGCGCGCGGCATCACCGCCAACGTGGTCCAGCCCGGTCCTATCGACACCGAGATGAATCCTGCCGACGGCGAAGGCGCCGAGCACCAGCGCGCCGGCCTGCCGCTGGGCCGTTACGGCGAAGCCGAGGACGTGGCCGACACGGTCGCGCACCTGGCCGGTCCGGGCGGGCGTTTCATCACCGGCGCCGCGATCTCGGTCGACGGCGGCTTCTCGGCCTGAGCCGGCGATGACGCGTGCGGCGATGCTGGCCTGGGCGCTGCTGGTCGGCGCCGGGCTGCTCGAGATCGTGTGGGCGATCGCGCTCAAGCAAAGCGAAGGCTTCGCGCGTCTATGGCCCAGCGTGATCGGGCTGACGTCCGCGGTCGCGAGCTTCGCGATGCTGGCGCTGGCCCTGAAGTGGCTGCCGGTGGGTACCGCTTACGCGGTCTGGGTCGGTATCGGCACGGTCGGCGTGGCGATCGCGGGGATCGTCGCGTTCGGCGAACCCGCGACCGCGGCGCGGCTGCTGTGTTTGAGTCTGATCGTGGGCGGCGTGATCGGCTTGAAGCTGGTGCACTGAGCGCGCTGCGCCTGGGCGCGCTCGCGCGCTCAGGCTGGGCCGCTGCGCTTGAGGTAATAACCCGAGGCGGCAAAGGCTTCGTTGCCGGCGAGCTTGCCTTCCACCGTGCGCTGCACGTCGAATCCCTCCGAGCGGTACAGCGCTAACGCGGCTTCGTTGCCCACCAGCACTTCGGTGTAGAGGTCGCCCGCGCAGGCGGCCACGGCATGGCGCAGCAGCGCGCGGCTGATGCCCTGTCGATACGCGGCCGGGTCGCAGTACAGCCAGGTCAGCTCTTCATCCGAGTACGCGGCGAAACCCAGCACGCGGCCGTCGACCTCGGCGACGACCACACGGGCGTCGAACAGGCCCTCGTTGTCGGCGGTCTGGTCCAGGCTCAGGTACGCGTCCATCAGGCCGCTGGCGCCCAGTTCGTCGCGACGCGCGGCGTCGTGGATCTCGCACAGTCGCGGCCAGTCACTGTCGCGGTAGTCGCGGAGGTTCATGTCGGCGTTCCTGTCCTACGCGGCGACGCGGCGCGTTACCAAAAGATCACCCATAGCACGAAGGCGATCGCCAGCGAGGCGATAAACACCAGCGCGCCGATCAGGTTGAAACCGCCGGCGCAATCGCTGCAGTACTTTCCGCGCGACGGCGACGGTATCCACAGCCAAATCAAGGGCAGGAACAGCCACCACTGCACCGCCGATGCGGGGTCGGCGGGTTGTTCGTCGCACCACTTGCACAGGGCCATCGCCCCGCCTCCGGCGCCGGATTCAGACCTTGTAGCCGGTGTGGATGGCGACGATGCCGGCCGACAGGTTCTTGTAGTCGCAGCGAGCGAAACCGGCCTCGCCCATCATGCGCTTGAGCTCGTCCTGCGGCGGGTGCTTGCGGATGCTCTCGGCCAGGTACTGGTAGCTGTCGCTGTCGTTGGCGAACAGCTTGCCCAGCTTGGGCAGAATGTTGAACGAGTGGAAGTCGTAGATCGGCTTGAACCACTCGGCCTTCACTTCCGAGAACTCCAGCACCCGCGCCTGGCCGCCGACCTTGAGCACGCGCTGCATCTCGCGCAGGGCGGCGTCCTTGTCGGTGACGTTGCGCAGGCCGAAGGCGATGGTGACCAGGTCGAAGCTGGCATCCGGGAACGGCAGCTTCTCGGCGTTCATTTGCACGTACTCGAAGCCGCCGACCTTGCCCATGTCGGTCATGCGGTCGCGGCCCACGCGCAGCATGGCGCCGTTGATGTCGCCCAGCACGATGCTGCCGCTGTCGCCGACGCGGTCGCGCAGCAGCAGGGCGATGTCGCCGGTGCCGCCGGCCAGGTCGAGCACGCGGTCGCCGCGCTTGACCTGCGCGGTGGACACGAAATAGCGCTTCCAGACCCGATGCACGCCCAGGCTCATCAGGTCGTTCATCAGGTCGTACTTGCCGGCGACCGAGGAGAACACCTCGCCGACCAGCTTCTGCTTCTCGCCCTTGGGCACGTCGCGGAAACCGAAATGGGTGGTGTCGTCGGGTTTTTGGGTCTGTTCGCTCATGGGCGGGATTATCGCATGGCGTTCGTGGGGCTTCCGGAAATGACGGGCCTGGCCCCAACCGCGCCCCAGCCCTCTCCCGTGCACGGAGGCAGCGCTTGCGAGCCACTGCCTCGCGCTGCACCGGGCGCCCGACCGCCATGCGGGCGGGCCGGGGCGTGGCTGGAGTAAGGCAGCGCAAGCCCGCCTGCTGCGGCATCATCCTTCCATGAGCCATCCCCCTACCCTGCACTGGCAAGCCAAGCCCTACGCCGAACTCGAACGCGACGAGCTCTACGAACTGCTGCGCCTGCGCGCGGAAGTGTTCGTGATCGAGCAGAACTGCGTGTATCTGGACCCGGACGGCAAGGACCGCCACCCCGAGGCCCTGCACCTGCTCGGGCGCGCGCCCGACGGCGCGCTCGCGGCCTATCTGCGGATCCTGCCGGCCGGGCTCAGCTACCCACAGGTCAGTTTCGGACGCGTGCTGACCGCGCCGGCGTTCCGCGGCCAGGGCCTGGGCGATCCCATGATCGAGGCCGCGCTGGCGGCGATCGCCGCGCGCTGGCCCGGCGCCGACATCCAGATCGGCGCCCAAGCCCATCTGCAGGGCTACTACGGCCGCCACGGCTTCGCGCCTTCGTCCGAGCCCTACGTCGAAGACGGCATCCCGCACATCGACCTGCTGCGCCCGGGCCGCGCCTGAGCCCGGGCGGCCGATTCCGCCGTTCAGGACGTACGAATCCGCCGGTTCGGACGACCCACGAGGCCGCCACGGCCACCCTGCAGCCTCCTGAATCCTGTGGAGGTGGCTTATGTCGGCTGGGACGGTCTGGTTGCGTCGGGGGGCGGCGCTGATCTTCGGCCTGGGCTGCCTGGCGGTGGCGCTGTACGCGTTCACCTTCTTCTCCCGCGACAGCAACATCGGCAATCCCTTCGACGCGCGCTTCGCGGTCTCCGGCTGGGACGTGCCCGGGCATATCTTCGGCGCCGGGCTGGCCCTGCTGCTGGTGCCGTTGCAGCTGCTGGGCGGGATCCGCCGGCGCTGGCCGCGTTTGCACCGGCTCGGCGGCGGTCTCTATGCGGGCGCGATCCTGATCGCCGCGATCTCGGCGCTGTCGCTGGCGCGCCACTCCCAAGGCGGCGCGGCCAGCGGCTCGGCCTTCGCGCTGCTGGCGCTGGTGTGGGTGGCCTGCACCGCGGTCGGCATCCGCTACGCCCTCGTCCGCGACTTCGAACGCCACCGTCGCTGGATGTACCGCAGCGCCGCCCTGACCGCCTCGGCGGTGACCCTGCGGATCATGCTGGGGGTCGGCGCGGGCGCGATGCAGTGGCCGTTCCTGCCGGTCTACATCGCCGCAGCCTGGGGCTGCTGGACGTTCAACCTGGCGCTGTGCGAACTGCTGCTGCGCTGGCCGGCGATACGCGCGCGACTGGGCGCGCGGCGCGGCTACTCAAGCGGGGCCGCTCGCGGCTGAGCCCGCGTGGCGTTGGCGATAGGCGCTGGGCGTCTGGCCGAGCTGGCGCTTGAAGGCGGCGTTGAAGGTGGACTTGGAGGTGTAGCCGCAGGCGTAGGCGATGTCGAGGATGGTGCGCGCTTCGTCCGGATCGGCCAGGCAGGCGCGCGCGGCTTCGACGCGCTGGCGGTTGATGTAATCCCAGAAGTGGCCCTCGAAGCGTCGGTTGATCACCGCCGACACCAGGTATTCGGGGTAGCCGCTGCGCTTGGCCAGATGGCCGATGGTCAAGGCCGGCTCGCGGTACAGCTGTTCCTGCGCCATCAGCTGCGCCAGTCGCGCCTCGACCGCGGGGAAGCGCGGATCGTCGGCCGCGGGCTCTTCCGCCCTCGCCTCCTCGACGGACGCGGGCGCGGGTTCGGCCGCTACCGCGACCTGGCGCAGGCTCAGATAGCCGACCACGAACACCCAGCCCACCACCGCGCCGTAGATCAGCGGGTAGTCGATCCAGGGAATGCGCGCGAGCCACTGCACCACCGCGATGCACCAGATCACGATCTGCGAGACCGCCATCGCGTCGATCCAATGCAGCGACATGCGATCGGCATCCGAGCGCCGCCGCAACAGCCCGCGCCGGTAGCGGCGCACGCGCACCAGACCGGCGATCACATAGCTCAGGCTGTAGACGAACAGCCCGATGTCCAGCCAGGGCCGGCCCGGCCAGTAGCCGCCCTGACGCAGGTGCTCGAAGAACGCGCGCTGCTGCGCCGCGTCCTGCAGGAACACGCCGAGGTTGGGCAGCAGCGACACCGCGAAGCCGGCCAGGTGCACGAGGTCGCGGCGATCCAGGCCGCGCGCCTCGGTCAGCGCGCGCACGTACAGATAGAACAGGCTGCCGTACAGGAACGGGAACAGGCCGACCAGGCGGTAGGCCTTCAGCAACTCCGGCGCCGGGCCGTGGAAGTACGCGGCCTTCACCGCCAGATCGACGCCGATCAGCGCCACCCAGCCCGCCAGCACCCGATTGGCCTGCGCGTTCACCGGCCGCCGCCATAGGGCGAGCGCCAGCAGCGCGGCCTGGCCGGCGCCGATCGCGAACACAAGGCTCCAGAAGATCATGCGGCGCGGAGGGTCGGCGTGGCGGCGGAGGCGTCGATTATGCCCGCGCCGCGGCTCTCGACCGCGTCGCGTGCGCGCGCCAGACTGCGCCTCTGTCTTCAGGAGCTCCGCATGATCGCCACCCCCGACTACCGCGCTCTGCTCGCCACCGCCGTCGCCGAGGCCCGCCAGGGCCTGGCCGAGGGCGGCATCCCGATCGGCGCGGCGCTGTACCACAACGACGGCCGCCTGCTCGGCTGCGGCCACAACCGCCGCATCCAGGAAGGCGACCCCTCCGTGCACGGCGAGACCGACGCCTTCCGCAAGGCCGGCCGCCAGCGCCGTTACCGCGACACCATCATGGTCACCACGCTGGCGCCGTGCTGGTACTGCAGCGGCCTGGTGCGCCAGTTCAACATCGGCACGGTGGTGGTCGGCGAATCGGTCAACTTCCAGGGCGGCGTCGACTGGCTGCGCGAAAGCGGCGTGGAAGTGATCGACCTCAACGATGGCGAATGCATCGACCTGCTCGGCGGTTACATCGCCGCGCATCCGGAGGTCTGGAACGAAGACATCGGCGAAGACTGAACGCGCTGCGCGAGCGCGACGCCTGTGCGCGTCGCGCTCGCGTATCGAAGTGGCTTGAGACCGCGATCCGCCGTCATGCGACGGTGCTACCCTTGGCCGTGCAGGGGTGATCAATGGAATGGTGCGTCCATCCATGCAGCGGTACTCAAGGAGATTGAATGAACGTAATGCGTAAGCGCGCGCTGATCTTCGGCGCCATCGCCGCCGCCGGCCTGTGCGCGGCCCCGGCCTGGGCCGGCAGTTATCAGTGCGACAACGACCGCTCCGCCGGCCAATACCCCAATTGCAGCAATATGGGCGGCCACAACTACGTCTACCGCAGCGGCCAGGCCGGCGACTGGAACGGCGACGATCGGCTCAATTCCACCAACAGCGGCTGGTACGGCTACTTCTTCCCCGGCACCGACCGCTATTACAGCTTCTACGCCTGGCTCAACAACGCCGCCTTCACCGACGCCTACGCGCGCTACAACGTGATCAACACCGCCAACGGCTCGCAGCAGACCGCGGCCATCAACCAGAACACCGCGCCCGGTGGCTGGAATTACGTCGGCTACGGCTACGGCTATTTGTTCACCGTCACCCCCAGCGGCAACGGCCGCAACGGCGCCGACATCGTGCAGCTGTATTTCAACGGCCTGGCCGCGGCCGACGCCGCTCCGCGCGTGACCGAAGCCGATCGCGATCTGAGCGGCCGCTGCGCCGCCGTGGCGCCGCAGGACGCGCGCGTCGCCGCCTTGCAGCAACGCATGCTCGACGCCGTCGACCGCTACCGCGACGCCGCCGGCTCGGTGGACGTGCGCTTCGGCAACAACGGCCAGGACGAAGCGATCGATTTCGAGGTCTCGCAATCCGCGCGCACCAGCTTCGTGCGCATCGCGCGCGACCGCGGCCGCGTCGAAGAGCATGTGAGCCGCGCCGGCACCACCCTCAGCCTGTATCCGCAGACCGCGTCCTATAGCGAAACCCGCACCCTGGACGCGCCCGCGCCCAGCGGCGCGCGCCAGTACCGCAACGCGCGCTGCGAGCCGGTGTTCGTGCACCGTCCCGATCCGGCCGGCGCGGTCGGCGCCGACGCGGTGCTGTCGCCGCAGAACTACGCGTTCTGGCTGTCCACCGAAGACGTGCGCATCGCCGGCCACCAACGCCTGCTCGGCCGCGACGCGACCGTGGTCGCCGGCAAGCACGGCGACTACCTGGGCCGCAAACTCGGCGCCGAGCGCTTCCGCATGTGGGTCGACAGCGATACCGGCGTGCTGCTGAAGCTGGTCGGCAGCGACCGTCAGGGCAAGGCGGCGTATTCGATCGTGGTGCGCGACCTGCGCCTGGACAGCGGCCTCAAGCTCACGCCCTCGCTGGCCGCGCCGCAAGGCTGGACCCGGGTCGGCGAAGATTGATCGCCAGGCGGCACGCGGGCGCCCGCCCGCGTGCCGCTACACCGGCTTGAGCACCATCAGCCAGAAGATCGCGAGCACGCTGAGGAAGGCCGGCCAACCCAACCAGAACCACCAGCGCATGGTGCGGTGGTAGGCCGGCGGCAAGGGCGTGCCGTCGCGCGCCGCGACCCGCGCCAAGTCGCGCGCGCGCAACTGCAGCCACAGCACCGGCAGCCAGCAGGCGCCGATCACGAAGAACAGCAGCAGCGCCGTCTTCAACCAGAACAACTCGAACGGCAGGCCCAGGGTATGCGCCAGCCACAGGCCGCTGAAGAACTGCACGACCACCGCCGGCGCGGTGAAACAGGCGTCGGCGATCACCACGGTGCGCGCGGTCTCGGCGATCACGCGCGCGTCGCCGCGCCGATGCGCGAGCCAGAAGAAGAACGCGATGCCCAGGCCGGTGCCGAACAATAGCGTCGAGGACAGGATGTGCAGCCACTTCACCCACAGATAGGCCATGCTCATCTCCGCTCCGCCAGCACCCAGGCCACCGCCAGCGCCGGCAGCACCAGCAGATTCTTGGCCAGTCCGCCCAGCGGATCCAGCCACAGCCCCGGTAAGGCCAAGCCGAACGCCAGGGTGTAGGCGGCCACGCTGAGCCCCATCAGGCCCAGGGCCCAACGCGGTCGCCAGCCGCTCGCAAGCCATACGGCCAGCACCAGGTCCAGCGTCGCGGTGATGCGCGCCAGCGCGACCGGCGCCAGATGCTGCAAGACCGAGCCCGATGCGAGCACGTCGATATCCGCCGCCGGCGCGGCCCATCCGGCCCAGGCCGACAGCAACCACAGCGCGACGATGGCCACGCGCAAGGTCGGCGCGAGGAAATACAGCTGCGCCTGCCAACGGTCCTGCACCTGGCTGGGATGCGCGGCCAGCACTTCGGACAGGGCGCGCGGCGCGAAGCCGAAGGTCTCACGCAGCCGCGCGGACGCCTGCGGCGCGGTCACGTTGCCGCGCCGGAGCATGCGCCACATGGTCTCGCCGACCGGACCGCGCCCCAGCCATTCGCCGACCCGCACCTGCAGCGAGACCAGGGCCTGCGGCACCTGCCAGACGCGCTGGCCATCGATACGCAGCCAGCGCCGCCACTGGCGCTGGTAGTCGCGCAGGCTGGTCGGCTGCGGGCCACCGACTTCGTATACGCCACGCGTGCCTGTATCGAGCGCACGCGCGACCAACTCGCCCAGGTCCTCGGCCGCGAGCGGCTGGATCGGCCAATGCCCGTCGCCCGGCAGCACCTGCGCGCCGGGGAACGCAGCCAAGGCGCGCAGCAGCGAAGTACCGCCGTACGAACCCGAGGTGGCGTAGACCACCGACGGGCGCAGCACGATCGCGTCCAGGGGCAAGGCCAGCAGCACCTCGTCGAAACGATGTTTGGAGGCGATGAATTCGCCATCCTCGGGGCGGCCCAGCGCCGACACCTGCACGTAGCGCGCGACGCCGGCGCTCGCGCAGGCGCGTGCCAGCGCGAACGGCGCGTCGACATGGATGCAGTCGAAACGCTGGCGGCCGACTTCGCGCAGGATGCCCGACGCATTGACCACCGCGTCGACGCCGGTCAGCAGCGGCTGCCAGTCCTGCTCGCGGGTCAAACGGGTGAGGTCGCAATAGCGCTCGTCCTCGCCCAGGACACCGCCGCGACGCACGCCGCGCAGCACGCGCCAGCCCGCGCGCCGCAACGCGGCGAGGATGTAACCGGCAAGGAAACCGTCGGCACCGATCACCAGGACAGTGCGCGCGGTCGCTGCGGAGTGGATGGCTGCGGACATGCGCCACAGGCTAACCGAGCGCGGCCAGGTGCGCGCAAGCGGCCACCGCGTCGCCGTCCGCGACGCGGTGGAGCGGTTAGGCGCCGCCGTCGTTCAACTGCGCCTGCAGTTCGCGCAGATAGGCCAGGCGGCTGCGCGCGGCGCGGTGCTTGAACCAGGACGTGGCCGCCGAGACCAGCACGCCGAGGCCGCCGCCGATCGCGCCGCCGATCATGCCGCCGGTGTGCATCGGGTTGGCGTGGTTCAGGCCGGCCAATGCGACGGCATAGACGCCCAGCAACAGCAGTACGCCGTACCAGGTGCCGTGGCGCCAGTAGCGCAGACCGCTGTGCACCCGGCCGATCTCCAGCTCCAGCATGGCCGCGGCGTCCAGGCCGTCGTCGCGCAACTGGCGACGGCGCAGCCATAGCGACCACAGCTGGAAACCGATCGAGGTCGGAATCAGCAGAGCGAACACCAGCATCATCGGATCGGAAGCGTCGGTCTTGAGCATCAGCCAGACCAGCGTGGCCAGGCACGCCAGCGTGAGCGCCACTTCAGCGAGCAGAGCCCGGCGCAGGGCGCGGCCGCGCTTGCGGACCTCGGCGCGCAGGCGATCGACTTCGATCCCCGCGCTGGGCTGCGCGCGCCACTCGTCGCCCAGACTGCCCCAGTCGAAATTCGGGTCGCTCATGCCGATGCTCCCAGGCTGTCGCGCAGGTCCCGGCGCGCGCGGCTGAGCCGTTGCGCGACGGTGTTTTCTTCCAAGCCCAGCGAGTCGCCGATCTCGCGCAGGGAAAAACCTTCCAGGGCCAGCACGACCACCTGGCGCTGGCCCAGCGGCAGCTGCCGCACGGCCTCCAGCAGGTTGCGACGACGCTGTTGCGTCTCGGCGTGGCGCAAGGGGTCGTCGCCCGGATCGGGATGGCTTTCGTCGAGCTCGTCCTCGACCCGGCGGTGGCGGGCGAGGTAATCGATGGCACGGTTGTGGGCGACCCGGGCGATGAAGGTGCGCAGCGAAGCTTCGCCGCGCCAGCCCGGCAGGGCACGCCACAGCGCCAGGCTGATTTCCTGCAGCAGGTCCTCGCGGCGGCCGGGCTCGGACTGGTAGCTGCCGGCGATGCGGCTGAGCATGGGCCCGTGTTCGCGCAGCACGCCGTCGAAATCCGGCGCCTCGGCCGCACCGACGCGCGCGGGCGCGTCGGCGTCGCTGCCCTGCCTCGTTACCGCTTCCGCGGTGTTGTCCATACCGGTCTTCCTGGGTCCCCTGCCTGCATAGTCTGCCCGGGGCCGGAAAACCTGACACGGCGGCCGCAAGTCGCGGCCGCCGCGGTTCGGATCAGAGGATGTAGCGGCTCAGATCCGGGTCCTGGACCAGCTCGCCCAGGTGGGCGTCGACGTAGGCGCGGTCGATCGCCACGGCTTGACCACCGCGGTCGGGCGCCTCGTAGCTGAGGGTATCGAGCAGGCGTTCGAGCACGGTGTGCAGGCGGCGCGCGCCGATGTTCTCCTGGCGCTCGTTGACCTGGGCGGCGATCTCGGCCAGGCGATCGACGGCGTCGGCGCTGAAGGACAGCGTCACGCCCTCGGTGCGCAGCAGTTCGACGTACTGGGTGGTCAGCGCGGCCTTGGGCTCGGTCAGGATGCGCACGAAGTCGTCCTTGCTCAGCGCGCTCAGCTCGACCCGGATCGGGAAGCGGCCCTGCAACTCGGGGATCAGGTCGCTGGGCTTGGCCAGATGGAAGGCGCCGGAGGCGATGAACAGGATGTGGTCGGTCTTGACCGCGCCGTACTTGGTGCTCACGGTCGAACCCTCGACCAGCGGCAGCAGGTCGCGCTGCACGCCCTCGCGGCTGACGTCGCCGCCGCCTACGTTCTCGGAACGCTTGGCGACCTTGTCGATCTCGTCGATGAAGACGATGCCGTGCTGTTCGCAGGCTTCGATCGCGGCCTCGCGCACTTCGTCCTCGTTGACCAGTTTGCCGGCCTCTTCCTCGATCAGCTGCGGGCGCGCGGCCTTGATCGTGAGCTGGCGCTTGTGGGTCTTGCCGCCCGACACCTGCGAGAACATCTGGCGCAGCTGCTGGCCCATCTCTTCCATGCCCGGAGGAGCCATGATGTCGACGCCGAGATTGACCGCGGTTTCGATCTCGATCTCGCGCTCGTCGAGCTCGCCGGCACGCAGCTGCTTGCGCAGCTTGGCGCGGGTGTCGTTGTCGGGGGCCTGATGGTCCTGCGCCGGGGTGTCGGCGCCGAAGCCGAAGCCGCCGGGAATGCGCTTGGGCAGCAGGGCGTCGAGGATGCGGTCTTCGGCGCGCTCCTCGGCCTGGGTGCGCACGCGCTGCTTGGCCTGCTCGCGGTACAGCTTGACCGCGGTGTCGGCCAGGTCGCGCACGATCTGCTCCACGTCCTTGCCGACGTAGCCGACCTCGGTGAAGCGGGTGGCTTCGACCTTGACGAAGGGCGCGTTGGCCAGCGTCGCCAGGCGACGCGCGATCTCGGTCTTGCCGACGCCGGTCGGGCCGATCATCAGGATGTTCTTGGGCATCACCTCGTTGCGCAGATCCGGCGCGAGCTGCATGCGCCGCCAGCGGTTGCGCAGCGCGATCGCGACCGCGCGCTTGGCCGCTTGCTGGCCGATGATGTGACGGTCCAACTCCTGCACGATTTCGCGCGGAGTCATGGTGGCGTGGCTGTTGTCGGGTTTCATAAGGCGAGTAGTGAGTCCAGAGAAGTGAGTAGCGAGCGAAGGCCTGGGCGGGCGGAACAACGATGAGGACGCGGCGTTAGCTCACGCCTCACTCCTGTCCGCTCACTCCTAGCTCCTCCACCACCACGTTCCGATTGGTGTAGATGCAGACGTCGCCGGCGATGCCGATCGCCTCGGTGGCGATGGTGCGGGCGTCGAGTTGGGTGTGCGCCATCAGCGCGCGCGCGGCCGATAGGGCGTACATGCCGCCGGACCCGATCGCGATGATGCCGTCCTCGGGTTCGATCACGTCGCCGGTGCCGCTGATGATCAGCGAAGTTTCCCTGTCGGCGACCGCGAGCAAGGCCTCGAGCTTGCCCAGGCGGCGCTCGGTGCGCCAATCCTTGGCCAGTTCGACCGCGGCGCGGGTGAGCTGACCGTGCTTCTCGAGCTTGGCTTCGAACAATTCGAACAGGGTGAAGGCATCGGCGGCGGCGCCGGCGAAGCCGGCCAGCACCTGGCCGTCGCGACCGAGGCGGCGCACCTTGCGCGCGTTGGACTTCATTACGGTATGCCCCAAGGTCACCTGTCCATCGCCGGCTACGGCCACGCGACCGTTGCGGCGCACCGAGACGATCGTGGTGGCGTGGAAGGTGTTGGGGTTCTGGCTGGGGTCCATACGGCCTCCGGGATACGAATTCCCTTGATGGGGCCGGCCGGCGCCGGCGCAAGGGGCGCAGGCGGCCACGGTCGCGTGCGCTTCGGTGCCCGGACGGCGCGCGGACTGCCGCTACTATGGGCCGCACGCCCACGATGCAAGCCCTCCCCGCCAGGACCTTCGCATGCGCTTCAGCACCCGTTTTTGTTCGACAACCGCGTCCCGCTCGCGCGGCGTCGGCGCTTGTTTCTTGCTCGCCGCGCTGGGCCTGTTCGCGGCGCAAGCCGCGAGCGCCGAGCGCGCCTTGGCGCCGGTCGAGGTGCGCAATCCCTGGGCGCCCGCGCCGGTGGTCGGCGGCGATGGCCGCACGCATCTGGCCTACGAACTGCATGTGACGAATTTCTACCGCGATACCGGCGTGCTGCGCTTGCGCCGCATCGAGGTGTTCGCCGACGGCGACACCCGGCCCTTGGCGAGCTACGAGGGTCAGGCGTTGGTCCAGATCGTGCAGCCCCGCCCCGCCGACGACGCCGCGGCGAGCGACAGCGTGCCGGTCGCCGCAGGCATGCGCGCGATCGCGTTCCTATGGCTGACCCTGCCGACCGATCGACCGGCGCCGCGCGTGTTGCGCCATCGCCTCGAATTCGTCGACGCCAAGGGCGCCCTCAACCTGGTCGACGGCGCGCGCGTCGTGGTCGACACCAAGCCGCCGGTGAAGCTGGGGCCGCCGCTACGCGCAGGACTGTGGCTGGCCGGCGAAGGCCCGGGCAATTCGCGCTCGCACCATTGGGGCAGCCTGGTCGCGGCCAACGGCCAGGTCACCATTCCGCAGCGCTATGCCTTGGATGTGTTCGGCCTGGACGGCAATGGCCGTGTGCTGCGCGATGGCGCCATGGATCTGACCAAGAGCAAACGCGAGGACTGGATCGGCTACGGCACCGAGGTGCTCGCGGTCGCCGACGGCGTGGTGCGCGATGTCCGCGACGGCACGCCCGATCACGCGCCCCTGGAAGCGCAAGCCGAACCCGAGTCGCTGACCGCCCACGGCCTGTACGGCAACTACGTGGTGCTGCAGATCGCCCCGGACGTGTTCGTGCATTACGCGCATCTGCAGCCCGGCAGCGTGGCGGTGAAGGCGGGACAGAAGCTGCACCGCGGCCAGGTATTGGGACGGCTCGGACAATCGGGTAACACCAACGGTCCGCACCTGCATATCCACGTGTCCAACGCCGCGACCTTCGAGGGCTCGGAAGGCCTGCCGTTCGTGTTCGATGCCTATGCATCGCCGGGTACCTGGACGCTGACCAACGCGATCGATCCAGACGCGAAGTTCAGCCCCGAGCGCGTCGAGCATCGCAAGCAGATGCCGCTGGACGGCGAGGTACTCGGGTTCTAGAGCGCCATCGCGCCCGCCACTGAGTCTGCGGGCGCTGGCGGCCCGGCGATACAGGCGCGCCAAGCCTCGGCTTGCAGACGGTCGGCGATCACGCCCGGATCGTCTTTCGGTCTGCCGGTTCGGCGGGTCCGGATTTGCCCGGGCCCGTAGCGCTTACGCGCCTTCTTTGTCGGCCTTGCGCTTGGCGCGCGGATGCGCGGCGTCGTAGACCTTGGCCAGGTGCTGGAAATCCAAGTGGGTGTAGATCTGCGTGGTGGCGATGTCGGCGTGCCCCAGCAGTTCCTGCACGCCGCGCAGGTCGCCGGAGGATTCGAGGATGTGGCTGGCGAAGGAATGCCGCAGCAAATGCGGATGCACGCGCTTGAACAGGCCCTGGCGCTGGGCGAGCTGACGCAGGCGCAGTTGCACCGCGCGCGGGGTGATCGGCGTGCCGCCGCGCCCCGGAAACACCGGCGCCTCGTTGACCGCGCCGGTGGACGCGCGCCATTCGCCCAGCGCCGTGCGCGCGTGCGAACCCAGCGGCACGCTGCGTTGTTTGTTGCCCTTGCCGAGCACGCTGACCAGGCCGTCGGACAGATCCAGGTCGCGCCAACGCAGGCCGCACAGTTCGCTCAATCGCAGGCCGGAGGAATAGAACAATTCCAGCAGGGCGCGGTCGCGCAAACCCAGCGGCACGTCGGTCGGCACTTCGACCAGGGCCTTGGCTTCATCGGGATCCAAGACCTGCGGCAGTTTGCGCGGCGCCTTGGGCGCGCGGATCGCGGCGGCCGGGCTGGTGTCGATGCGGCCTTGCTTGAGCAGCCATCCGTAGAAACTGCGGCAGGCGGAGAGACGACGTTGCAGGCTCTTGGGCGTAAGCCCGCGTCGGTGTTCGGCGGCGATGAAGGCGCGCAGTTGTTCGGTGTGCAGGGCCAGCGGATCGGCACCCTGGGTCTGCGACCAGTCGGCGAGCGTAGTCAGATCGCGGCGGTACGCGTCGAGCGTATGCGCGGACATGCGCCGCTCGACTTGCAGATGGGCGAGGAAATCTTCGATCGGTCCTGGGGACACGGGACACGGGCTCCGGGGTTCCGACGTGTGCATCGGAATCGTGGGCATCTTGCGATGCGGGGTGGAGGATGTCGAGGGAGGCTTGCGCGCGCGGTCGGGTCAGCCTGTCGAACCGCGAAGGACAGGCCTGCGCGACCGACGGGGCTTCGGACGCTACGCAGTCGGGCGTCGCTTGGCGCTTAAGTCACTGGATCCCCGCTTGCGCGGGGATGACGAGCTAAAAGCACCCAGGAGCGGGAGGAGCAAATCCCCCTCGATCCCCCTTTTCCAAAGGGGGAGGAAGAGCAGTGTTGCGGCGACGCGCTTAGTAGCGCTTCAAGGCCACCGTCAGCGACTCGCCCATCATGCGCAGGAACAGCGTGCCCATGCCGGGGAAGAAGCGGTTGGGGTCGCGGCTGCCGACCGCGACCAGGCCGATGCCGGGCAGCGGCAGCAAGGCGGTCGATTGGACTTCGTCGGCCTGCGCGCCATACAGCAGGGCATGCTTTTCCGGTTGCAGGCGGCCGCACAGCGGTTCGCCGTCGGCCAGGCAGTCGCGGAACGGCTGCAGACGCGCGTCGTCGGCGGCGATCACCTGCAACCACTCGGGCGCGTCCAGGCCCTCGACCGGCTGGAACATCACCAGGCGCACGCGGTCGCCGTTGAAATCCTCGGCCAGGGTCGCGGCCATCGCGCGCAGGGTGTCGCCGGCGCTGTTCTGGCGCATCAGGGCCAGGGTGAGCTGGTGCGTGCGCACCGACAGACGCTCGTTCTCCTGAGCGTTGCCGAACAGCTCCTGCAGACGCCGCGAGAGTTCGCGGTTCTTGTCGCGCAGCACTTCCAGCTGATAGCTCGCCAGCGAGGCGGCCGAGCCTTCCTCGCGCGGCACGATCAGGCTCAGGGCCAGATCGGGGAACTGCTGCAGGAAGCGCGGGTGACGACGCAGCCAGGCCGCGACCTCGTGCGCGCCCAGCTTGTCCAGGGTTTCGTTCATTGCGCCCATTCCCCCTCGTAGACGAAAGCGGCCGGTCCCGACATCGACAGCGGGGCGTCGTCGGACGGCCATACGATGCGCAGTTCGCCGCCGGGCAGGACCACGGCGACGTCGCGATCGACGCGGCCGCGCCGCATCAACACCGCAGCCGCGGCGCAGGCGCCGCTGCCGCAGGCCAGGGTTTCGCCGGCGCCGCGCTCGTACACGCGCAGGCGGATGCGCCCGCGCGACTCGACCTGGGCGAAACCGACATTGACCGACTCGGGAAACGCCTCATGCGATTGCAGCAGCGAGGCGATGCTGTCCACCGGCGCGGCATCGACGTCGTCGACCTCGATCACCGCATGCGGATTGCCCATCGACACCGCGCCGAAACCGATCACGGTGTCGTGGATGTCGAGCACGTATTGGTCGCGCGCGCCCGGAAAGCCGCGCAGCGGGATCGCGTCGGGGTCGAAGCGCGGCTCGCCCATGCCGATGCGGTAATGCTGCTCGGACAGGCGTTCGACCTGGTGGGTGTCGAGCGGGCTGTCCAAGGCGAAGTTGTCCTCGCCCGCGGCGCCGTCGCGGACCAGCCAGGCGGCGATGCAGCGCGCGCCGTTGCCGCACTGTTGCGAAGAGGAGCCGTCGGAATTCCAGATCCGGTAGCTGGCGACCGAGCCCGATTCGCGCGGATCCTCGACGGTGAGGATCTGGTCGCAGCCGGCGCCGAAATGGCGGTCGGCGAGCAGGCGGCAGTGCGCGGCGGCGGGCGGCGCCAGGCCGCCGCGTAGGTCGAGCACGACGAAGTCGTTGCCCGCGCCATGCATCTTGCTGAAACGCCGCATCTTCCGCTCCGCGCCGGGGCTCATCGGCCGCCGTCGGCCGGCGGGGTCGGATCGTCCTTGCCGTCGTCGGTCGAGCCGTCCGTGGGCGTGTCGGTGGCGGGTTCGGCGGCCGGCGGCTCGGCCGCCTTTTGCGGCTGCGACGGCGGCGTGGCCTCGGGGGCCATCTGCACCGGCACCTCGCCCGCGGGCTGGGCCGGGGCGGTCACCGGAACCGGCTTGGTGGGCAGGACCAGGGGGCCCTTGTTGCCGCAGGCCGAGACGGCCAGCGACAGCGCGATCAGACTCAGGACGATGCGTGCATTCATGGCCGCAGTGTAGCCCGCGAGCGCGACCGAACGAAGCTCAGCGCGACGGCGGTTCAGGTCGCGCCCACAGCCAGATTGCGACCACGGTCATGAAGCCGGTGCCGGTGGCCGCCATCCACCATTTCGGGGCGGTCAGGAACATGATCGCGGCGCAGGCCGACATCATGCTCACCGCCAGCCATTTGGCGCGCCGGCTGACCGCGCCGTGCGCCTGCCAGTCGCGGATCATCGGCCCGAACTGGCGGTGCGCGAGCAGCCAGGCGTGCAGGCGCTGAGAGCCGCGCGCGGCCGCGAACGCCGACAGCAGTACGAAGGGAACGGTGGGCAGGCCGGGCACCACGATGCCGACGATGCCCAGGCCCAGGCTGGCGTAGGCCAGCAGCCACCAGGCCCAGCGGAAGCGGCTGGGACGGACCGGCGTGGGCTCCTCGGGCGGGGGCGGGATCGACATGCCGCCAGTATGCGACCGCGGCGCGTGCCGCGGCCGCACCGGCGATGCGTCAGTGCGTTGCGGTGGCGGCACCGCCGCCGGCCAGACCGAGCTGGCCGAGCATGAAGGCGAACATCTCGGAACGCTCGCGATACTGCTGGAAGCGGCCGGACTTGCCGCCGTGACCGGCTTCCATATTGGTGCGGAACAGCAGCGGGTAAGCGCCGGTGTTCAGATCGCGCAGGCGCGCCACGTACTTGGCCGGCTCGAAATACTGCACCTGCGAATCCCACAGGCCGGTGCCGACGAACATCGCCGGGTAGGCCTGCTTGGACAGGTTGTCGTAGGGCGAGTACGAAAGCATGTAGTCGTAGTACTTCTTCTGCTCCGGGTTGCCCCACTCGTCGTATTCGTTGGTGGTCAGCGGGATGCTGGCGTCCAGCATGGTGGTGACCACGTCGACGAAGGGCACCTGCGACAGGATCACGCGGTACTTGTCCGGCGCCATGTTGGAGATCGCGCCCATCAGCAGGCCGCCGGCGCTGCCGCCGTAGGCCGCGACGCGGTCGGGCGCGGCGTAGCCGGCCTTGACCAGGTAATCGGTGACGTCGATGAAGTCGGTGAAGGTGTTCTTCTTCTTCAGCAGCTTGCCGTCCTCGTACCACTTGCGGCCCATTTCCTCGCCGCCGCGGATGTGCGCGATCGCATAGACCATGCCGCGGTCGAGCAGGCTGACGTTGACGACGCTGAAGCTGGGATCCATCGAGGCGCCGTAGCTGCCGTAGCCGTACTGCAGCAGGGCGGCCTTGCCGTTCTTCTCGAAGCCGCGCTTGTAGACCAGCGAGACCGGGATGCGGGCGCCGTCGCGCGCCGGCACCCAGACGCGCTCGGTCACGTACTGGGCGGCGTCGAAGCCGCCCAGTACGGGCTGGCGCTTGAGCAGGCGGCGCTCGCCGGTGTCCACGTTCAATTCGTAGACCGTGGCCGGCGTGGTCAGCGAGGTGTAGCTGTAGCGCAGCCACGGGGTATCGGCTTCGGGGTTGGACGACAGGCCCATCGAATACGCCGGCTCATCGGCCTTCACGAATTCCGATTCGCCGTTGGCCTTGAGGATGCGCACGCGCTCCAGCGCGTCGGAGCGCTCGGCCACGGCGGTGTAGCCCTGGAACAGTTCGATGCCCTCGATGTAGACGTCGTCGCGGTGCGCGATCCAGTCCTTCCAGTCCTTGCGCGAAGTCGAGCCGCTGGGCGCGGTGACGACCTTGAAATTGGTGGCGCCGTCGGCGTTGGTGCGGATCACCCAGCGGTCGCCGAAGTGGTCGGCGTCGTACTCGACGTCGCGCGCGCGCGGCGCCAGCACGGCGAACGCGCTGGGGTCGGCGGCGGGGGCGTAGCGCAGTTCGTCGGACACCGTGCTGCTGACGCCGATCACGATGTAGCGGTCGTCGCGGGTGCGGTCGATGCCCATGTAGAAGCTGTCGTCCTTCTCCTCGTAGACCACCGCGTCCTGCGCGACCGGGGTGCCGAGCACGTGCTTCTTGACGCGCTTGGTCAGCAGCGTCTCGGGATCGTTCTCGACGTAGAACAGGGTCTTGTTGTCGTCGGCCCAGACCAGGTTGGCGGACACGCCCTTGATCTCGTCGGCATAGGTCTCGCCGGTGCTCAGATTCTTGAAGCGCACCGTGTACTGGCGGCGGCCGTTGGTGTCGTCGGCATAGGCCAGCAGCTGGTTGTCCTGGCTGATCTCGTAGTCGCCGACCTGGTAGTACTTCTGGTCCTTGGCCATGGCATTGACGTTCAGCAGCACGGTCTCGCCAGCGAAATCGCCATCGGCGTTGGCCTTCTGGATCGAGGCGGCGTCCACGCCGGGGCCGTCCTTGCGGCGGGCGTAGATCGGGTAGTCCTGGCCGGTCTCGAAGCGGCTGTAGTACCAGTAACCGCGATCGCGGCTGGGCACCGAGCTGTCGTCCTGCTTGATGCGGGCGACGATCTCGTCGTACAGCGTGTTCTCCAGCGGCTTCAGCGCCGTCATCTGCGCGGTGGCGTAGGCGTTCTCGGCCTCCAGATAGGCCAGCATCTCCTTGTTCTCGCGCTTGTCGTCGCGCAGCCAGTAGTACTCGTCGTTGCGCTGGGCGCCGTGCGGCGCCTTGACCACATGCGGCTTCTTGGCCACGTCGGGAGGCAACGGGGCGTCGGCGGCGGAGGCGTTGGGGGTCGTGGTCATCAGTAGCGTTGCGGCCAGCAGGAGGGAGGTCGGTTTCATAGATAAGGTCCGTTTGCGGAGAGCGCAATGGCCGGCGGGCCGCGAGCCGCCGCGGGGCATCATGCCTGGCTGGGGAGGACGGGCGCCGTGCGGCGCCCGTCGCTAAGGGCTTACTTGGACAGCTTGTCCCACAGGAAGGTGTAGGCCAGCGCGCTCATGTGCGCGGCCTGGGCGTTGTTGGCCGAACCGCCGTGGCCGCCCTCGATGTTCTCGTAGTAGCGCACGTCCTTACCGGCTTCCATCATCTTGGCCATCATCTTGCGCGCGTGGCCCGGGTGGACGCGGTCGTCGCGGGTCGAGGTGGTGAACAGGGTCGGCGGATAGTCGCGCTTGGCGTCGAACAGGTGGTAGGGCGAGAAGGTCTTGATGAAGTCCCAGTCGGCGGTGTCCGGATCGCCGTACTCGGCCATCCAGGAGGCGCCGGCCAGCAGGTGGCTGTAGCGCTTCATGTCCAGCAGCGGCACCTGCACGACCACGGCGCCGAACAGCTCCGGGTACTGGGTCAGCATGTTGCCGGTGAGCAGGCCGCCGTTGCTGCCGCCCTGCGCGCCCAGGTGCTTGGGCGAGGTGACCTTGCGCGCGATCAGGTCCTGCGCGACCGCGGCGAAGTCCTCGTAGGCCTTGTGACGGTTGGCCTTGAGCGCGGCCTGGTGCCAGCGCGGACCGTACTCGCCGCCGCCGCGGATGTTGGCGACCACGTACACGCCGCCCTTCTCCAGCCAGCCCTTGCCGACGCCGCCGGAGTAGCCCGGGGTCATCGAGACTTCGAAGCCGCCGTAGCCGTACAACAGGGTCGGGGTGCTGCCGTCGAGCTTGAGGTTCTTCGGACGGACCATGAAGTAAGGCACCTTGGTGCCGTCCTTGCTGGTCGCGAAGTGCTGCTCGATCACGTTGTTCGACCCGTCGAAGAAGGTCGGCATGGTCTTCAGCGTTTCCGGCTGCTGGCCGAGCTTGGCCAGCGACAGCGTGGTCGGGGTCAGGTAGTCGGTGGCGGTCAGCCAGACGTCGTCGCTCTCGTCGTCGTCCACCGCCGACACGCCGATGCTGCCGAAGGCCGGCGCGCCGACGAACTCGCTGCGCTGCCAGCTGCCCGGAGTGAGCACGCTGAGCTTGTACTTCACGTCCTCCATGACGTTGAGCACCAGCTTGTTGCGGGTCCAGGTGGTGCCGGCCAGCGAGCTGCGCTCGGTCGGCTCGAACAGCACGGCGAAATCGCGCTTGCCGGCCATGAAGTCGTCGAAGCGGGTGACGATCAGGCTGCCCGGCTTATAGGTCTTGCCGCCGGCGCTGTAGGGCTCGCGCAGCTCCAGGGTCAGCCACTCGCGATGCACGCCCTTCTCGGCCGAGTTCGGCGCGTCGATCTTGGTCAGCTTGCCGTCGGCGCCGCGCAGGTAGAGCTCGTTGTTGTAGAAGGCGATGGTGCGCGAGACGAAGTCGCGCTCGAACCCTTCGGTGGGGTCATGGCCGGCGGAGATGTACATGTCCTCCGCGGTGCCTTCGTACACCACGGTGGCGGCGCTGAGCGGGGTGCCGCGCTTCCACTGCTTGACGATGCGCGGGTAGCCCGACGAGGTCATGCTGCCCTTGCCGAAATCGGTGAACACGTAGACGTTGTCGCGGTCGATCCACTGCAGGCCGCCCTTGGCCTCGGGACGGAAGTAGCCGTCCTTGACCCAGGTCTGGGTGCTCAGGTCGAACTCGCGGGTCACGTCGGCGTCGGCGCCGCCGCGCGAGAGCGCGATCAGGCAGCGCTGGTACTGCGGCTTGAGGCAGTCGGCGCCGTGCCAGACCCAGTTCTCGCCTTCGGCCTTGTTGAGCGCGTCCAGGTCGATCACGGTTTCCCAGGCCGGCTTGTCCTTGCGGTACTCGGCCAGGGTGGTGCGGCGCCACAGGCCGCGCTGGTGGTTCGCGTCCTTCCAGAAGTTGTAGTAGTGGTCGCCGATCTTCATCACGCCGGGAATCTTGGCGTCGGAGTCGAGGATGGCGCGGATGTCGGCTTCCAGCGTCTTGAAGGCGGGCGTGGCGGCCAGTTCGGCCTCGGCCTGGGCGTTGCGCTCGCGCACCCAGGCCAGCGGGCGCTCGCCCTGCACGTCTTCCAGCCAGGCATAGGGATCGGACCCGTCGGTCATTTTGGCGGCCTCCTCGGCAGCAACGGCGGTGGCGACCGGGGCCCCCAGACCGGCGATGCCGATGGAGATCATTCCTACCGAAACGAGCAACGGCTTGCAGGCCTTGGACAGCGTGGACATCGGCGCTCCGCGAATACAGGGAAAGGCCGAACGCTAGCACAGGGCCCGACGGGCCCCGCCGTGCCCGAAGTCATGTGGGGAGGGTGTGCCGCGCTCGCGTTATGGCGGTTTCCGCGGCGTTTTCGGCGCAAATCCCATCCAGCTCGCGCGCGCCGGGGCGCGACTTTGCGCGTTGCGGCGCTTCGCGCCGGAGCGCTTCAGGCCGCGCGCGCGGCCGCGGCGCGAGCGAGCGGGCGGGCGCGGCGCCGGGCCTGGGCACCCGGCCGGCGGCGGCGCACGGGGGCCGCGGCGGCCTGGTCCTGCGCGCGCCACGGCAGGCGGAAACGGTGCAGCGCCCACCAGGCGGTCAGCGGCATCGCCAGCAGCCACAGCGGCAGCCAGCCGATCTGGGCGCTGCTGGCGCGCGCGGCCGGCAGCAGCAACACCAGGACCGCGCCGATGGCGACGATGTAGCGCAGGGCCTGTTCGACGCGCGGGTCGATCGGGTCGACGGCGGAACGGGAGGAATCGAGACGGGCGACGGACTGGCGCATGGCGAGGGCTCCGGGTGGCGGGACCGGGCTTGGCGACCCGATGGAGCCACCTTGGGACGGGGCCGTCTCAGAGGCTGCGACCCTCGATTCGATGGGGTGCGAGGGGGGTGAGGCGGCGTTCGCGGCGCTGGGGCCGGCGCCGGCGCGCGGATGGCGCGGCGATGCGGTTCGCCTGTGGCTCACCGCATCCTACGGCCGTGCTTGACGCGACTTTGGGGTAGGAGCGGCGTAAGCCGCGACCCGGAACTACGGCGTGGTTGCAAGTTCGCCGCAGGTGGAAATCGCGGCCGCGGCTTACGCCGCTCCTACCCCACGGCAAAGGCAGGGGCTTCGCTAGTAGCCGGCCGCGTCCAGGGCTTTGTCGGCTTCCGCGCGGCCCAGCGCAATCAGTTCGCGCGCGCGCCAGAACTCGTAGAACTGGCAGGCGTCGCGCGGAATGCGGATCACCAGCTCGGGCGGGTCCAGGGCCAGGTGCACGCGCGCGATCTGGGCCTGCATGGTGTCTAACGAGCGCGCCATCAGTTCGCTGAAACCCAGCTCGTGACCGGCCGCGTCCGCGACCGGCGCCGAGGCCGCGTTCTCGCGGCGCCAGCGCTGGCCGAACCAGCGCCACAGGCGCGCGCTGCGGGTGTGCACGGCCTGGGCCTCGGCCTCATCGGCCTGGCGGGCGCTGTCGTCGCCGCCGTCGCGCCGCGCCGGCGTGCCGGGCGGACGCTGCGGCCAGCCGTGCATGTCGACCGCGATCAGGCGATGGGCGTCGGACAGCCGCGTCGCGGCGATCGGCAGCGGCGCCAGCAGGCCGCCATCGACCAACTCGCGGCCATGCACTTCGTGAGGAGTGAACACGCCGGGGATCGCGATCGAGGCGCGCACCGCGTCCCACAGATCGCCCTCGCGCAGCCAGACTTCGCGCTGGCGCATCAGGTCCACCGCGACCGCGGTGAACGCGATCGGCAGATCCTCGATGCGCGGCTCGCCGGCCAGTTCGCGCAACGCCTGCATCAGGCGCTCGCCGCGGAACAGCGAGGCCTGGCCCAGCGCTGGGTCCAGCAGGCGCAGCATGTCGGTGCGGCTGAGGCCGTACAGCCAGTCGCGATAGGCGTCGAGCTTGCCGGCCGCGTACAGGCCGCCGACCAGGGCGCCGCTGGAGGAGCCGGCGACCGCGACGATGTCGATCGAGCGCGCCTGCAGCGCCTCGATCACGCCGATCTGGGCCAGGCCGCGCGCGCCGCCCGCGCCCAGCACCAGCGCGACCTGCTCGTCGCTGCGGATGCGCGGAGCGTCGGCGCCTGCCATCAGCGGTCGTAGTTGGCCAGCGCTAGCGACAGCATGCTCTTGGCCTGTTCGCGCAGCACCGTCGGCTCGACGATTTCGGCTTCGCTGCCGTAATGCATCACATCCATCAGCAGCTCGCGGCCGGCGCTGTAGGGCAGCTTGAGTTCGTAGCGGCCGTCGGGCAGGAAGCGGCCCTGCTGCTGCGAATGCCAGTGCTCGTCGGCGACCCAGCGCGCAGCCTTGGCGCTGAACACGATGGTCGCCCAGCCCTTGGGGGTGCCGGAGAAGATGCCGTAGCTGGAGGCGAGGTGGCGGTCGAGCTCCTCGTCGGGCACGTCGCGCGCCTCGCTCTCGCCGATCCGCGCGCCGCTGATGCGGTCGACCGAGAAGCTGCGCAGCGCGTCGCGCTCGTGGTCCCAGGCGTCCAGGTACCAGTTTTCGCGGTAATGGGTCAGCCGCTGCGGCGACACGTTGCGACGGGTGCGCTCGTCGGTGGAGCGCGCGCGGTATTCGAAGCTCAGCACCTTGCGGTCCAGCACCGCGGTGGCGACGTTGCGGAAGGCGGTCTCGTCCAGGCGGCGGGTGCGGTGCGGGATCACCCGCACGCGCTCCACCGGCACCCGGCGGCCGCCGGCATGTTCGTCCAGCAGCTTCTCGATGCGGTGCTGCAGGGGCGCGAGCGCGTTCGACAGCACGCCGCCGCCGCTGCGCAGCAACAGCTGCTGCGCGGCCAGCAGCGAGTGCAGCTCCTCCGAACTCAGCCACAGGCCCGGCAGTTCGAAGCGGTCGCCTTCGCTGCTGTCGTAGCGGAAGCCGGCCTCGCCGTTGCCGACCACCGGCGCCATCAGATAGTCGCGCAGATAGGCCAGGTCGCGATAGACCGTGGCGCGCGAGCATTCCAGGTCCTCCTGCAGGCGCTGCACGGTCACCGGATAGCGAGCGGCGGTCAGGATGCGGTGCAGGGCGTGGATGCGTTCGATGCGTTCCATGGCGATTCGGCGGCCGTGTCTGGCTGGTCGGGGGCGATTCCCGCGTTAAGCATGGCATCGGCCGATGCACGGCCGCTACTGCCGGATGGGCCATGAACGTGATCGGGTGCGCAAGAAGCTTGCTGTGCTTGGCTGTAACGCTGTCGCCGGCGGCGGTCTGGGCCGGCCCGCGCGAGGAGGTGACGGCCTCGATCGACAAATTTCTGGCCGCGCGCAGCTTCCACGCCAGCATGAGTTCGACCGGCGAGCGCCCGATGAGCAACGACATCGACTACGTCGCACCCGGCCGCTATCGCATGCGCATGGCCGGCATGGGCGAGCAGACCATCGTCGGCGACACCATGTACCTGAACGTGGGCGGCCGCAGCATGAAGGTGCCGCTGCCCAAGGGCACGCTCTCGCAATGGCGCGATCCGGCGCGCCTGGCCGAGAACGCCAAGACCATGAGCGTGACCGCGCTGGGCAGCGAAAGCCTGGGCGGGGTGGCGACGCGCAAGTATCGCGTCGACCATACCCAGCCGCAGGCGAGCAGCATGACCCTGTGGGTGGCCGGTAACGGCTATCCGCTGCAGATCGTGACCAGCGCGCAACTGCGCGGCAAGCCGGTGGTCACCACCATCCGCTATTCGCGTTTCGACGATCCCGGCATCAAGGTCGAGGTTCCGAAATAGACGCAGCGGGCGCGGCATCGCGGCGGGCGCGGCATTGCGGCTAACGAGCGTTTAACCGGCGCGCACGCAAGATGCGTCGCCCCGGAACGGAAGCCGACGATGCGGACACGGACGTGGTGGGTCGAGCAGATCTGGATCGGCTCGATCGTGATCGCGGCGCATCTGCTGATGGCCCTGGCGCTCAACCGCTTCCTGCGTCTCGATGCGCCCGCCGCGAGCGCGCGCGAGGACGAGGCCTTGCAGGTGGTGTTCGTGAGCCCGCCGCGCGATACCCGCGCGCGGCCCCCTGCTGCGTCCGGCGCGCGCGCCGCGCCGGCCGCGCCCGCACCGAGACCGACACGCGCCCGGCCTGCGCCCGCGGCGACGCCGACGGTGGTCGCCACGCCGGAACCCTTGGCCGGCCGCCCGCTGTCGGCCGTCTACGTGCAACAGGCGGGCCGCCTGCGCGAGCGCCCGCCGCCTGGGCTGGAACCGCAGGCCGACGCATTCGCCAGCCGCAGCCCGCGCCTGCCCGGCGCCGGCGCTACCCTGGGCGTGCCGATGCGCGAACCGATCAGCGCCGCGTCGGTGATCGAGAAGGTCGGCAGCCTGTTCGGCGGACGCAGTTCGCCGTGCCCGGACAACCGCAAGGACATCGCCGCGCTCGCGGTCGGCGGCGATCGCGCCGCCCTGGAGCGCGCGGTCGACTACGAGCGCCGCTACTGCCGCCCCTGAGCGCGCGCTCGCCGGAATCGGCGCGCGCAGGCACAATGCGCGCATGCCCGCGCCCGCTCCCAAAGAGCCAGTTCTGAACCTGTCGCCGTCGCCTGGCGACGAGGTCAAGACCACGACCTGCTACATGTGCGCCTGCCGTTGCGGCATCAAGGTGTGGTTGGCCGACGGCAAGATCCGCTACATCCAGGGCAATCCCGAACATCCGGTCAACCAGGGCGTGCTCTGCGCCAAGGGCTCGGCCGGGATCATGCAGCACTACTCGCCGGCACGGCTGGACAAGCCCTTGTTGCGCGTGGGCGAGCGCGGACGCGGCGAGTTCAAGGAAATCGAGTGGGACGAGGCGCTGCGGATCGCGACCGACTGGTTGGCGCCGATCCGCGAGCGCAACCCCGACGAGTTGGCTTTCTTCACCGGCCGCGACCAGTCGCAGGCGCTGACCGGCTGGTGGGCGCAGCAGTTCGGCACGGTCAACTACGCCGCTCACGGCGGTTTCTGCTCGGTCAACATGGCCGCTGGCGGCTTGTACACCCTGGGCGGTTCGTTCTGGGAATTCGGCGAACCCGACTGGGAGCATTCGCGCTATCTGATGCTGTGGGGCGTGGCCGAAGACCACGACTCCAATCCGATCAAGCTGGGCCTGGGCAAGTTGAAGGCGCACGGGGCCAAGATCGTCGCGGTCAATCCGGTGCGCAGCGGCTACGGCGCGATCGCCGACGAGTGGATCGGGATCCGCCCCGGCACCGACGGTCTGTTCGCGTTCGCGCTGATCCACGAACTGCTCAAGGCCGACCGCATCGATCTGGATTACCTGGTGCGCTACGCGAATGCGCATTGGCTGGTGATCGATAATCCGGGCGGCGCGGACGACGGTTTGTTCGCGCGCGACGGCGAAGGGCACCCCTTGTGCTGGGTGCGCGACCCTCACCCCGGCCCTCTCCCGCAAGCGGAAGAGGGAGCCGATACGCCGCACACGGCCGCCACGCGCGCGGCCGAAGCCGGCATTGTTCACGACGCAACGCATACCGCCGAAGGATCCCCTCTCCCGCCTGCGGGAGAGGGACAGGGTGAGGGCCGCGCGCTGCGCGCCGACGCCATCGGCATCTCGCCCGCCGTCGTCGGCGAATGCACCCTGCCCGACGGCCGTCGCGCGCGTCCGGTGTTCCATCTGATCGCCGAGCGCTATCTCGACCCGCAATACGCGCCCGACGCGGTCAGCGAACGCTGCGGCATTCCGGCCGACACCATCCGCCGCATCGCGCGCGAGCTCGCCGAAGCCGCGTTCGATCATCCGCTGACCCTGCCGATCGCCTGGACCGACGCCCACGGCCGCGAGCACAGCGAAATGGTCGGGCGCCCGGTCAGCATGCACGCCATGCGCGGCATCAGCGCGCACAGCAACGGCTTCCACACCTGCCGCGCCCTGCACTTGCTGCAGATGCTGCTGGGCGCGGTGGATACGCCGGGCTCGTTCCGCTACCAGCCGCCGTTCCCGAAGCCGATCGCACCGCCGAACCGGCCCGGCAAGCTGCGCCAGGCCAACGGCGTGCTCGATGCCGCGCCGCTGGGTTTCGTGCATGCGCCCGAGGACCTGGTGGTCGACGAACACGGCCAGCCGCGCCGCATCGACCACGCGTTCTCCTGGGCCTACCCGCTGTCCGCGCACGGCATGATGCACAGCGTGATCCGCAACGCCTGGGCCGGCGATCCCTACAAGATCGACACCCTGATGATGTTCATGGCCAACATGAGCTGGAACTCGGCGATGAACACCTCCGAGACCATAGGCTGGCTCACCGACAAGGACGACCGCGGCGAATACCGCATCCCGCGCATCATCTACGCCGACGCCTACGCCTCGGAAATGGTCGCCTACGCCGACCTGGTGTTGCCGGACACGACCTATCTGGAGCGGTTCGACGCGATCAGCATGCTCGATCGCCCGATCTCCGACGCCGACAGCGCGATCGACGCGATCCGTCATCCGGTGGTCGATGCCAAGGAACAGCGCGAGGGCCGCGACGTGCGCGGCTTCCAGTCGGTGCTGATCGATCTGGGCGCGCGCCTGGGCCTGCCCGGGCTGGTGCACGAGGACGGCAGCCCGCGCTATCGCGACTACGCCGATTACATCGTGCGCCACGAGCGCGCGCCTGGCGTCGGCCTGCTCGCGGGCTGGCGCGGCGAGCACGGCGATCTCGAAGCCAAGGGTCCGCCGAATCCGCAGCAGCTGGACCGCTACATCGAGCACGGCGGTTTCTGGCGCAGCCCGATTCCGGAGCACGCGCGCTATTTCAAGATGGCCAACCGCGGTTATCTGGACTGGGCGCAGAAGATGGGCTTCATCGGCCACGCCGATCCGATCGTGCTGCAGCTGTATTCGGAGACCCTGCAGAAGTTCCGTCTGGCCGCGCAAGGCCATGGCGAGCGCCAGCCGCCCGAGCAACACCGCGAGCGCGTGGCGACCTACTTCGACCCGCTGCCGATCTGGTACGAACCGTTCGAGGGCGCGCAGGTCGCCGATTCGGCCAGCCGCTATCCGCTCAGCGCGGTCACCCAGCGACCGATGTTCATGTACCACGCCTGGGGTTCGCAGAACGCCTGGCTGCGCCAGATCACCGCGCGCAATTATCTGTATCTGCATCCGGACACCGGCGCGCGCCACGGCATCGCCGACGAAGACTGGATCGCGGTGCAATCGCACCACGGACGCATCACGGCGCAGGCGAAGTTCGCCGGCAACGTGCAACCCGACACGGTCTGGACCTGGAACGCGATCGGCAAGCGCAAGGGCGCCTGGCGCCTGGCCAAGGACGCGCCGGAAGGCCGCAAGGGTTTCCTGCTCAACCACCTGATTTCCGACATCACCCCGCGCGGCGACTACGCCAACGCCGACCCGGTCACCGGCCAGGCGGCGTGGTTCGACCTGCGCGTGCGCATCGAACGCGTCGAGCCCGTCGGCGAGAGCGCGCCGCAGTTCCCGCCGCTGCAACTTGGCGAGGCCGACAACCGACCGCTGCGCTACGGCGCGGAATTCCGTAACAAGGCGTCCCGATGAAACGATCCTTCCGCATGCTGGTCGGCTGGTGCTGCGTGGCGCTGAGCTTCGCGCTGGTGGTCCTGATCGGCGCCGGCATCTTCGACCCGGTCGGCAGCGTCGCCGGCCACGATTCGCTGACGCCGGTGCTGATGGGCCTGCTGCCCAGCGTGAGCTTCGGCATCGCGCTGTTCGCGTTGGGCGTGTGGCTGATCAGCACGGGGCGCAAACGGTGACCGCCCTGCCGCCGCCGGGCAAGAAGAAGATGGGTCTGGTGATCGACCTGGACACCTGCGTGGGCTGTCATGCCTGCGCGGTGAGCTGCAAGGAATGGAACGCGGGCGGCTTCGCCGGTCCGCTGACCGACGAGCAGCCCTACGGCAAGGACCCCACCGGCGTGTGGTTCAACCGCGTGCACAGTTACGAGGTGGCGGCGGAGCCGGCATCGGGCGGCTGTGGTGGCGGCGCCGAGGCGGTGGCCCCGCAGCCGGCGATGACCCTGCACTTCCCACGCTCCTGCTTGCACTGCGAAACCCCGGCCTGCGTGACCGTGTGCCCGACCGGCGCCAGCTACAAGCGCGCCGAGGACGGCATCGTGCTGGTCGACGAGGACAAGTGCATCGGCTGCAAGCTGTGCTCCTGGGCCTGCCCCTACGGCGCGCGCGAGTACAGCCCGGTCGAAGGCGTGATGAAGAAATGCACGCTGTGCATCGACCGCATCTACAACGAACACCTGGAAGAAGCCGAGCGCCAACCGGCGTGCGTGCAGGCCTGCCCGACCCGCGCGCGCCACTTCGGCGACCTCGGCGATCCGGACTCCAAGGTCTCGCAATTGGTCGCCGCGCGCGGCGGCGTCGACCTGATGCCCGAACTGGGCTACAAGCCGACCAACCAGTATCTGCCGCCGCGGCCACGGCGCGCGGGCGAAACCGCCGCCATGCCGACAGCGCCCGAGGAAACACTCGACGCCGCCGCGCTGCCGCCGGTGCTGCGTTGGCTGGACAGAGTGTTGTCTCGATGAGGCCGATGCCCCGCCGCGCGCACGTCGGTACGAACGCTCGCGCGCGCCCGTCGCCGGCCTTACTTCCCACCCAATCGTTCCGCCGAACGCCGGTCCACTGATGCATCCCGCCTTCTCGGTCATCCTGTTCACCACCTTGTCCGGCGCGGGCTATGGGCTGCTCGCCTGGCTGGGCGCCCTGATCGCGAGCTCGCGCCTGCAGGCGCTGTCCTATGGCGAAGCCGGCGCCGGTTCGATCACGACGCTGGCGCTGCTGACGCTGGCGCTGGGTTTGCTGCTCAGCGTAATCGGCCTGCTCGCGTCCACCTTCCACCTGGGCAAGCCGCTGCGCGCCTGGCGCGCGTTCTCGCAGTGGCGCACTTCCTGGCTGTCGCGCGAAGGCGTGCTGTCGCTGGCGACCTTCCTGCCCGCGCTGGCGCTGGCGGCGCTGGTGTGGAACGCCGCGGGCGGCGATGCCGACGCGCTCGCGCGGTTGGCGAGCTGGGGATGTGTGGCCGGCGCGGCGCTGGCCCTGCTGGCGCTGCTGACCGTGGTCTGCACGGCGATGATCTACGCCTCGCTGCCGCCAATTCCGGCCTGGCGCCATCGCCTGGTGGTGCCGGTCTATCTCGGCTTCGCCCTGCTCACCGGCTGGGCCCTGCTCGCGAGCCTGGCCGTCGCCACCACTCGCTACGGCCTGCCCGCGCCGACCCTGCGCTATCTCGCGCTGGCCCTGGGCGTGCTGGCGCTGACGGCGGCCGCGATGAAACTGCGCTACTGGCACGCGATCGACAGCACGCCGCTCACCGTCACCCGCGCCGATGCGGTCGGCCTGCCCGGTCGCGAGCTCAGCGTGTTCGAGCGTCCGCATACCGAAGACAACTATCTGACCCGCGAAATGGGCTACGTGCTCGCGCGCAAGCACGCGCGCAAGTTGCGCCTGATCGCGGTGCTCGCGTTCGCGGCCGTGCCGCTGCTGCTGGCGCTGCTGGTGTGGCTGTGGCCGGGCGCGGCCTGGGTCGCGTTCCCGCTGGCGGCGGCCGCCGCGCTGCTGGGCGCGCTGGTCGAACGCTGGCTGTTCTTCGCCCAGGCCCGGCACCTGGTCACGCTGTATTACTGAGGCTGCGACCGCGTTCCGACGCGGTCGCGACGGCGGTTCAGCCCGGGTCTTGGGACTGTAATCGTTTCCATGGCATCATCTTGGCACCTATTCGGCCCTGTTCACGACGATGTCCGGCTTGTTCGGGCTCGCCCTGTTGGGCGGCCCCCTCCTCACATTGCCGACCCTGCCGGTCTCCGGCGACCCCACGCTGATGGCGCTCGCGAGCGATCCGGCGCAGATGCGGCTGTACTGCTTTTCGACACGCTGCGGCGACGAGGAATGGCGGCTGGCGTTGGCGCCACCGCCGTCGCAGGCGCGCGATCTCGCCGCGCCCGCGACCCCATCGCGCCGACCGCTGCGCCTGCCGGGTTCGCAGCGCTACATCGGCCTGAGCGCACCGGCCGCCGCGCGCGAAAGCCGCGGCGCTTATTCCAACGATTTCCGCATCGGCACCCGGTATGGCCTGCAGGTGCTGCGCGACGGTCCGACCCAGCTGGGCCTGCAGTTCGGCGCCGGCTACCGGCTGGCGCCGCTGTACGACGACGGCATCAACCGCCCGGGCGCGGTGATGCGCGGCGAACTCAACTTCGGGCAGAAGATCGGCGATCGCGCGCGTTGGACCCAGCGCGTGTTCGTCGAGAGCGGACGCGGCGACACCTTCGTCAAGCAGTCGGTGCGGCTGGACGTGGCGTTGTGGCCGGATTGGACGCTCGAGACCGATTTCGCGATACGCCACGATTCCAACGGCGGCGGCGGCAGCGAGTCGGCGGAAAGTTCGATCGAGCTGCGGCGGCGGTTCTGAGGGCCGGGATTCGGCATTGGAGATTGGAGATTCGGTAATAAGCCCAATCCACCCGCTCTACGAATCCCGAATCCCTAATCCCGAATCACCGCTTTTATGAAATCGCCGGCGCCTTGCGCGAGCAGGGCTTGCGCGACTTCCAGACCCAGGCATTCGGGGGCGTCGCCGCGGCCTTCGCCGTGAGCGCGCACCTGCCGGCCGTCGGCGGCGCCGACCAGGCCGTCCAGGCGCAGGTGCTCGCCGTCCAGGCGCGCGTGCGCCGCCACCGGCACGTGGCAGCTGCCGTGCAGGGCGCGGTTCATGGCACGCTCGGCCTCGACGCAGGTGCGGGTGTCGGCGTGATCCAGCGCGGCGCACAAGGCGCGCGTGGCCAGATGGTCGCTGTGGCATTCGATCGCGATCGCGCCCTGCGCCGGCGCCGGCAGCCACTGCGGCGCCTGCAGGCGTTCGCGCACGCGCGCGCCCAAGCCCAGGCGTTCCAGGCCGGCGACCGCGAGCACGATCGCGTCGTACTCGCCGGCGTCCAGCTTGGCCAGGCGGGTATTGACGTTGCCGCGCAGGTCCAGCAGTTGCAAATCCGGGCGCAGCGCGCGCAGCTGGGTCTGGCGGCGCAGCGAGGACGTGCCCACGCGCGCGCCCTGCGGCAGGGCGCCGATATGCGGGTAATGCGGGCTGACGAAGGCGTCGGCGTAGTCGGCGCGCTCCAGGATCGCGGGCAGGGCGAAACCCGGCTCCAGTTCCATCGGCACGTCCTTGAGCGAATGCACGGCGCAATCGGCTTCGCCCCGTTGCATCGCCACTTCCAGCTCCTTCAGGAACAGGCCTTTCCCGCCGATCGCGGCCAGCGAGCGGTCCAGCACCTCGTCGCCGCGGGTACTCATCGGCACCAGCACCACCTCCAGTCCGGGGTGGGCGGCGCGCAGGCGGGCGGCGACGTGCTCGGTCTGCCACAGGGCGAGCGGGCTTTTACGGGTGGCGATGCGGAGACGGGTCATGGGGGAATTTTAGAAGCAAATCCCCCCTAGCCCCCCTTTTTCAAAGGGGGGAACCGCAAAAGCGGGGAGAAGGCGGCGCCATCCACCACCAACGTATGCGCCTCCCCCTTTGAAAAAAGGGGGATTGAGGGGGATTTGCTTTGCAACGGCGCAGGCCCGCCGCTCATGGTTCTCCGGGCTCACCACGAACAGCACTCGAAGCAGCCCTGCTTGACCTCCCCCTTTGAAAAAGGGGGATTGAGGGGGATTTGCTTTGCAGCAACGCAGACCCGCCGCTCATGGCTCGACGGGCTCACCACGAACGGCTGCCGGAGCCACGGGCGGCGTTTGAGTCGCGAATTCCCGCGACCCTCATCGGAGCGCCCGCTACACACCCAGGCGCCGCCCCTTACAGATGCTTCAACGTCTCCCGCAGCGCCGACACGCAGCGCCGGCTGACTTCCAGCGGCTGCTTGCCGTGGCGCAGCACCGCCTGGACGTGGCCGTCGGGGCAGCGCTTGAGTTCGACGATCTCGTGGCGGGCGACCAGGCAGTTGCGGTGGATGCGCACGAAGCGCTCGCCGAACTCGTCTTCCAGCGACTTCAGCGATTCCTCGATCAGGTCCTCGCCGCGCGCGTGGTGGACGATCACGTACTTCTCTTCGGCATGCAGGTAGTGCACGTCCTCGATCGGGATCAGGCGCAGGCTGCCGCGCAGGCGCGCGCACAGGTGGGTGCGGCGTTGGCCCGGCGCGACCTCGCCGCCGCGCTCGCGGCCGGCGGCGAAGGTGCGCACGCGCTCCAGTGCGGCGCTCAGGCGCTCGGCGCGCACCGGCTTGACCAGGTAGTCGATCGCCTCGGCCTCGAAGGCCGACAGCGCGTGCGCGTCGTAGGCGGTGCAGAACACCACCGCCGGGCGCGGCTCGAACGCGGCCAGATGGCGCGCCGCCTCCAGGCCGTCGATGCCGGGCATGGCGATGTCCAGCAGCACCAGATCCGGCTGATGTTCGGCGCAGGCGTGCAGGGCGTGCTGGCCGTCGGCCGCTTCGGCCACGACCTCGACGCCGTGTTGCTCGGCCAGCAGCGCACGCAGGCGCTCGCGCGCCAGCGGCTCGTCGTCGGCAATGACTATCCTCATTGCGCCCTTCATCGGTACAGCGCCTCCACCCCAGTCGGCACGTGCAGTTCGCACAGATAGTAGTCCTCGGCCCAGCCCGCGGTCATCCGTGCCTGCGGGCCATAGGCGTAGCGCAGGCGCTGGCCGATGCTGCGCTGGGCGTGGCGGGTCCCGTTGCCGGGGCCTTCGGCCGGCGCCGGGGCCGGATTGCGCACCCGCAGGGCCAGCATCGGCCCGCTGACGGCCAGCTCGATTTCCAGGGTGCCGCCGCCGGACAGGCGCGAGATGCCGTGCAGGACCGCGTTCTCGACCAGCGGCTGCAGCACCAGGCGCGGCATCGGCAGGGTCCAGGGCAGCGGCTCGTGCTTGCGCCACTCCACCCGCAGCCGGTCGCCCAGGCGCAGTTGCTCGATCGCCAGGTAGCGCTCGGCCAGCTCGACCTCCTCGGCCAGGCTGGAGTCGGACTCGCCGGCGCCGAGCGCGGCGCGGAACAGGTCCGACAGGTCGAGCACCGCGCGCTCGGCCACCACCGGGTCGCTGCGCACCAGGCCGGCGATGGTGTTCATGCTGTTGAAGAGGAAGTGCGGCTTGATCCGCGCCTGCAGCGCGTCGACTTCGGCGCGCGCGCTGGCGCGCACCTGCGCCTTCCAGCCGTCGTTGACGTAGAGATAGCGCAGCACCACGCCGACCGCGAGCATGGTCACCGCCGCGGTGCCCAGGCTGAAACGCGCCAGCGTCACCCCGGGCGGCACCAGGCTGGCGCCGACGGCGTGGTCGATCGAATGGGTGATCGCGGCGAAGGTGGCGCCCAGCAGCGCCGCCGCCGCGGTCGCGATCACGCCGCCCAGGCTGGCCGGCAGACGCAGCAGGCGTTCGCGCGACACGCACAACAACACCGACACGGTCAGCGCCAGCCACAGGGCGAAGGTGCTGCCGGAGACGAAGCGCTGCCAGTCCCAGGGCGCGCCGCCGTCGGGTGCCAGCGCCAGCACGACCACGATCAGCTCGGCCATGCTCAGCATCACCACCAGCCGCGGCAGGCGGCACAGGTCCGGCAGCCAGGGTTCGCGCTCGCTGCCGGAGGCGCTCATGTTCAGGCCGCGAAGCGCCGCGACATCCAGTCGCCGAGGTCGCGGATTTCCTCCAGGCAGACCTGGTGTGCCATCGGATAGGCGTGCCAGTCGGGGCTCAGGCCGAGCGCGCGCAGGCGCGCGGCGCTGACTTCGCCGGCGGCGAAGGGCACCACCGGGTCGTAGCTGCCGTGGGCCATGAACAAGGGCTGCGAACGCGCCGCGTCCTGGGTCTCGCGTGCCAGGCGATCGGGCATCGGCAGATAGGTCGACAGCGCGATCAGACCGGCCAGCGGCTGCACGCGGCGCAGGCCCGCGGCCAGGGCCACCGCGCCGCCTTGCGAGAAGCCGGCCAGCAGCACCCGCGACGCCGGTACGCCGCGCTCGGCCTCGCGCGCGATCAGGGCCTCGATCTGGGCCACCGATTCGTCGACGCCGGTTTCGTCGGCGCGGTGGTTGAGGTCGCTGAAATCGCGGATGTCGTACCAGGCGCGCATGCGCACGCCGTTGTTGATGGTGACCGCGCGCACCGGCGCGTGCGGGAACACGAAGCGCAGCGCCGGCCAGTCGGGGCGCAGCAGCTCGGGCACGATGGGTGCGAAATCGTTGCCGTCGGCGCCCAGCCCGTGCAACCACAGCACGGTCCAGGCCGGCGCCGGACCGGTTTCGTGTTCGACGGTGTCCAGCAGGGGGGCGGTGGCGGTAGTCATCGCCGCATTGTGCGCTGCCGCCCCGGCGAGCCGCCAGCACCGGCGTCACGGCGCCGGCTCAGCCCTTGGGCAGGCGGAAGCTCAGGGTGCGGCTGGTCGGTACGCGCTCGCCGCCGGCCTCGAAGCGCCAGCGCGAGACCGCGGCCAACGCGGCTTCGTCGAACACGCCCGGCGGCGTCGACGACAACAGGCGCACCGCGGTCACGCTGCCGTCGGGCTGGATCACGAAGGCGATCTGCACGCTGCCCTCGATGCGTCGATTGAGCGCGCTGAGCGGATAGCGCGGCGCGGAATCGCTGATCAGGCGCGGCAACGGGCGTGTGGCAGGCGCGGCATTGCGCGCAGCGGGCGGCGCCAGCGGCGCGATCGCGATCGGTTCGGCGGCGGCGATCTGCGCTGCGGCCGCGCTCGGCGTCGCCACGGGCGGCGGCGCAACGGGCGCGGGTGCAGGCGTGGATACGGACGCGGACGCGGACGGCGGCGGTTTGACCGGGTTCGCCGATACGAGCGCGCGCTGTTGCGCCAACCGCAGTTGCTCGGCCTGCTGCGCGTCCATGCGCTGGATCTGTTCGACTTGCGCGGCGCGCGCCGCCAGCAGGCTCTCGCGCAGGCGCGGCAGCGCGGGCGCCTGCGCGTCCACCCGCGCCAGCAGATCCAGCATGCGTTGCGCTTCGTTCAGCTCGCCGCCGGCCAGGGCTTGCTCGCCGGCGATCAGCACGTAGGGCTGCAGCTCCTGCAAGGCGCTGGCGACGGCGGCCTCGCCGGGCTGTTTGTCGCGCAAGGCCAGGTAGTACTCGACCGCGTTGTCGCCGGCCGGCGCGTACATGCGCTGGCTGCGCAGGGCCTGCGCGGCCAGCGTGCGCAAACGCTGCGCGTCCAGGCTGGCCAGGGCCGGGCGCGCCGGCGCCACCTCCAGCGACGAGGAGGCCTGCAGGCTCTGCGGCGGCCGTTCGCCGCCGCACGCGGCCAGGCACGCCAGCGCGGCGACGACCGCACAGCTCCGAACCCACTTCATGGCACGCCCCCTGTAGACGAGGCGCGCAGTCTGGCCAGCGCATGTGACGGCCGTGCGGCACCCACTGTGCCGGGTCGGCGCAATTGTGTATCGCCGCACCGGGCCCGTACCCTAGCGCTCATGTACGGCCTGCCGCCCCTGTCCTCGATCCTGCGCTGCCTGGTCTTCGGCCTGCTCATGACGATGGCCGTGGTCCGGCCGGCGCTGGCCTTCGCCGAGGAAGCGCGCGAGATCGCGGCGCTCGACGCCCAGAGCGAATCCAACCTGGGCGAGCACGGCCACGACCATCCGCCGGGCAAGCCCGGCGCCGGCGACGACAACGACAACCGCTGGCACCTGAGCCACTGCTGCGGCCAACAGGCCGCGATGCTGCCGCGCTACGAATTGCGCATGCTCGCGCCCGACGCGCGCGCGCCGATGCCGCCGCGCGCGTTCGCCTTCGTACCGGCACCGCAGCCGGTACCGTTCCGTCCCCCGATCGCGGGCTGAGGTTTACGCCGGCTGTGCCGGCCGCACCTTCCTGTCCCGATTCGGAGTACGTCCCCATGTGGTTGCGTCCAGCGGCTTCGGCCGTCCTGGCGGCTGCGCTGTGCTTTCCGGCACAAGCGCAATCGTCGCCCCCTGCTTCAGTCGCCGCACCTGCCGCCGCACCCGCCGGCGCGGCGGCGTTCACCCTCGACGATGCGCTCGCGCGCATCGACGCCACCCACCCCGACCTGCGCCTGTTCGGCGGCCGCCGCGACGCGCTCGCGGCCGAACTCGACCGCGCCGGCCAACGCCCGGCGCTGACCGCCGGCGCGACGTTGGAGAACGCGTTCGGCAGCGGCGAGTTCAGCGGCCTGCGCGGCGCCGAGTTGTCGCTGACCCTGGCCTCGGTGTTCGAACGCGGCGGCAAGCTCGACGCGCGACGCACGCTCGCGCAAAGCCGCATCGACGCGCTCGCGGTCGAACGCGAAAGCCGGCGCCTGGATCTGTTGGCCGAAGCGGCGCGCCGCTACCTGAATATCGTCGCCGCGCAGCGCCAACACGCGATCGCCGAACTCGACATCGGCCAGCGCCAACGGACCGTCGCCGCGGCGCGCCAGCGCCTGCAGGCCGGCGCCTCGCCGGAATCGGTGGTGCTGACCGCGCAGGCGGCGCTTGCGCGCGCCGAACTCGAGCGCGAACGCGCCTCGCAGCGTCGGCTCGCCGCGCGCCGGCACCTGGCGGCGCTGTGGGGCGAGCGCGATCCGGGCTTCGCCGCCGCCGCCGGCGATCCTCTGACGCTGCCGGCGATCCGGGATTTCGACGCGCTCGCCGAGCTGCTGCAGCGCAGCCCGGAGATCGCGCGCTTCGCCGACGAGGGCCGCATCCGCGAGGCGCGGCTGCAGCTCGCGCGCACCCAGGCGACGCCGGATCTGGAGTGGCAGTTCGGCCTGCGTCGCCTGCAGGAGACCGGCGACCAGGCGCTGCTGGGCAGCGTGGCCCTGCCCCTGGGGGCGTCGCGTCGCGCCGCTCCCGATATCCGCGCCGCCGAAGCCGAGCTGGCGATGCTGGGGATCGAACGCGAAGCCCAGGGAATGTCGCTGTATTCGACCCTGGCCGATGCGCACGGCCGCTACCAGGTCGCCGCGCTCGAGGTGCGACGCCTCAACGACGACGTGCTGCCCAAGCTCGCGCGCGCCGAGGCCGCGGCCGAACGCGCTTACCGCGCGGGCGCCATCAGCTACCTCGAATGGGCGCAGCTGCAGTCCGAGCGCACCAATGGGCGCAAGCAGCAATTGGAGGCCGCGCTCGAAGCGCAGCGCGCCCTGATCGAAATCCAGAGGCTCACCGGCGAGGCCTTCGTCGCCGCTCCGGCCGCCTCCACCGCACAAGGAACCGCCCCGTGAAGATCTCTCACTTCAGCGCCGCACTGGCCTTGACCCTGCTGCTGGCCGCCTGCGGCGGCGATCCGTCCGCGCCGGCCGAGCACGCCCACGAGGAAGGCGACGCGCATGCCGAGGCCGAAGCACCGCGCAAGGGCGAGCACGGCGGCCGCGTGCTGGAAAGCAACGGCTATGCCGTGGAGTTGGCGATCGCCGAGGACGGCACGCCGCCGAAGTACCAGGCCTGGCTGTACCGCGACGGCAAACCGCTGCCGGCGTCCGCCGGCAGCGTCGAGGTCCGGCTCAAGCGTCTGGGCGGCGTCGCCGAGACCCATGTCTTGAAGCCCCAGGCGGACGGCAGCCTGATGGCCGCCAGCGTCGTCGGCGAACCGCATTCGTTCGACGTCGAAGTGACGGCCCGCATCGCCGGCACGGCCTTGCGTTGGGCCTATCCCAGTTACGAGGGGCGGACCCAGATCGCGGCCAAGGTCGCGCACGACGCCGGCATCCGCGTCGCGCCGGCCGCGGCCGGCGTGATCGCCGACGAGCACGAAGTCCAAGGCCTGCTCACTCCGGTCGAAGGGCGGGTCGCCAAGGTGGCGGCGCGCTTCCCCGGTCCGGTGCGGCGCTTGAACGCGAACGTCGGCGACCAGGTGCGTGCCGGCCAGCCGCTGGCCAGCATCGAAAGCAACCTGAGCCTGACCACCTACACCGTCGCCTCGCCGATCGCCGGCGTGGTGCTCGCGCGCAACGCCGCGGTCGGCTCGGTGGCCGGCGAAGGCGCGGCGCTGTTCGAAGTCGCCGACCTGTCTTCGCTGTGGGTCGACCTGCACGTGTTCGGCGCCGATGCCCAACACATCCAGGCCGGCGTGCCGGTCACCGTGACCCGCATGAGCGACGGTGTCACCGCCGACACCACGCTGGAACGCGTGCTGCCCGGCACCGCCACCGCCAGCCAGAGCACCGTGGCGCGCGCGACCATCGCCAACGCCGACGGCCTGTGGCGGCCGGGTTCGGCGGTCAAGGCGCGCATCACGGTGGAGCGCCAGCCGGCCCGGCTGGTGGTGCCGCTGGCGGCGCTGCAGACCTTCCGCGATTGGGATGCGGTGTTCATCCGCCACGGCGACGTCTACGAAGTGCGCCCGGTCGAACTGGGCAAGCGCGACGCGCAACGGGTGGAGGTGCTTTCGGGGCTGAAAGCCGGCGATCAGGTGGTGGTCGAGCAGAGCTACGTGGTGAAGGCGGACATCGAGAAGTCCGGCGCTTCCCACGACCACTGAGGGCGCAACGGTCCGCCAGGCCTGTCGGCCAGCGGTCCGGCGCATGCCGCCGCGTCGTTCGCGATGCGCGGCCCACCCGAATACCGAGGAAACACTCATGCTCGAGAAAATCATTCGCTTCGCCATCGCGCACCGATGGCTGATGATCGCGCTGACGTCGGCGCTGATCGGCGTGGGCGTCTGGAGCTTCACCAAGCTGCCGATCGACGCCACGCCCGACATCACCAACGTCCAGGTGCAGATCAACACCGAGACGCCCGGTTACTCGCCGCTGGAATCCGAACAGCGGGTGACCTTCCCCATCGAAACCACGCTGGCCGGACTGCCGGGCCTGGACTACACACGCTCGATTTCCCGCTACGGCCTGTCGCAGGTCACGGTGGTGTTCAAGGACGGCACCGACCTGTTCTTCGCACGCCAACAGGTCGCCGAGCGCATCCAGCAGGTGAAATCGCAGCTGCCGGCCGAACTGGAGCCGCAGATGGGCCCCGTCGCCACCGGCATGGGCGAGATCTTCATGTACACGGTCGATGCCAAGCCCGATGCGCGCAAGAAGGACGGCACGCCCTGGACCGCGACCGACCTGCGCACCTTGCAGGACTGGGTGGTGCGGCCGCAGTTGCGCAATACGCCCGGCGTGACCGAGGTCAACACCATCGGCGGCTACGCCCGCCAGATCCACATCACGCCCGACCCGGCGCGGCTGGTGGCGCTGGGATTCACCCTGCACGACGTGGTCGCGGCCGTCGCGGCCAACAATCAGAACGTCGGCGCCGGCTACATCGAACGCAACGGCCAGCAGTTCCTGGTGCGCGCGCCGGGCCAGGTCGCCGATCTCGATGCGATTCGCGACATCGTGCTGGACCGCCGCGACGGCGTGCCGATCCGCGTGCGCGACGTGGCCGAGGTCGGCGAAGGCCCGGAGCTGCGCAACGGCGCGGCGACCCAGAACGGCCGCGAGGTGGTGCTGGGCACGGCGTTCATGCTGATCGGCGCCAACAGCCGCGAAGTGGCGCAGGCCGCCGCCGAAAAACTGGCCGTGGCCAACAAAAGCCTGCCGGCCGGCGTGTCGGCCGCGCCGGTGTACGACCGCACCGCGCTGGTCGATCGCACCATCAAGACGGTGGCCAAGAACCTGATCGAAGGCGCCTTGCTGGTGATCGTGGTGTTGTTCTTGTTGTTGGGCAATTTCCGCGCGGCCTTGATCACCGCCGCGGTCATCCCCTTGGCGATGCTGTTCACGATGACCGGCATGGTCCGCGGCGGCGTGTCGGGCAATCTGATGAGCCTGGGCGCGCTCGACTTCGGCCTGATCGTGGATGGCGCGGTCATCATCATCGAGAACTGCCTGCGCCGCTTCGGCGAACTGCAGCATGCGCTGCAACGCCCGCTCAGCGACGAGGAACGGCTGGATACGACCGCGTCGGCGACCGCCGAGGTGATCCGTCCCAGCCTGTTCGGCCTGGGCATCATCACCGCGGTGTATTTGCCGATCTTCGCTCTCACCGGCGTCGAGGGGAAAATGTTCCACCCGATGGCCATCACCGTGGTGCTGGCGCTGACCGGCGCGATGCTGCTGTGCCTGACCTTCGTGCCGGCGTCCATCGCCCTGTTCCTGCGCGGCCGCGTCGAGGAAAAGGAAACCCGGCTGATGCGCTGGTCGCGCCAGGCCTACGAACCCGCACTGGCCTGGGCCTTGCGTCGCCGCGCCTGGGTGATCGGCGGCGCGCTGGCCGGCATCGCCTTGTGCGGCCTGCTGGCGACGCGGTTGGGCTCGGAGTTCATTCCCAGCCTGGACGAGGGCGATATCGCCATGCATGCGATGCGCATTCCGGGCACCAGCCTGGAACAGGCGATCAAGATGCAGGCCACCCTGGAAGCGCGCATCAAGCAGTTTCCGGAGGTGGAGCGCGTGTTCGGAAAACTCGGCACCGCCGAGGTCGCGACCGATCCGATGCCGCCCTCGGTCGCCGACACCTTCCTGATGCTCAAGCCGCGCGAGCAATGGCCGAACCCGCGCAAATCCAAGGCGCAGCTGGTCGCCGAGATCGAAGCGGCGGTCAAGCAATTGCCGGGCAACAACTACGAGTTCACCCAGCCGATCCAGATGCGCATGAACGAGCTGATCTCGGGCGTGCGCGCCGACGTGGCGATCAAACTCTACGGCGACGACCTGGATCGCTTGGTCGAAGTCGGCCGGCGCATCGAGGAGGTGGCCAAAGCGGTGCCCGGCGCCGCCGACGTCAAGCTGGAACAGGCGACCGGCTTGCCCTTGCTGACGATCGTGCCGGATCGGCAGGCGCTGGTGCGCTACGGCCTCAATCCCGGCGCGGTGCAGGACACGGTGGCGACGGCGGTGGGCGGCGAAGTGGCCGGCCAGCTGTTCGAAGGCGATCGTCGTTTCGACATCGTGGTTCGCCTGCCCGAGCGTCTGCGCCAGGATCCGGCGGCTCTGCAGGACCTGCCCATCCCGTTGGCCGGCAACGACAACGTCGACGAGTCCAGCCGCGCCGCCGCGTGGATGTCCGGCGCGCCGCAGACGGTGCCGCTGCGCGAGGTGGCGAAGATCGAGACCACCCTGGGGCCGAACCAGATCAATCGCGAAAACGGCAAGCGCCGCGTGGTGATCACCGCCAACGTGCGCGGCCGCGACCTGGGCGGCTTCGTCGGCGACCTGCGCCAACGCGTGGCGACCCAGGTCGAGCTGCCGACCGGCTACTGGATCGACTACGGCGGCACCTTCGAGCAGTTGATATCGGCCAGCCAGCGTCTGGCGATCGTGGTGCCGGTGACGCTGGCGATCATTTTCGCCCTGCTGTTCTGGGCCTTCGGTTCGGCCAAGGACGCAGCCATCGTGTTCAGCGGCGTGCCACTGGCGCTGACCGGCGGCGTGATCGCGCTGGCGCTGCGCGGGATACCGCTGTCGATCTCGGCCGGCGTGGGCTTCATCGCGCTATCGGGCGTGGCGGTGCTCAACGGCCTGGTGATGATCGCCTTCATCCGCAAGCTGCGCGAGCAGGGCGACCGCCTCGAAGACGCCATCGTCGACGGCGCCTTGGGACGCTTGCGTCCGGTGTTGATGACGGCGCTGGTGGCCTCGCTGGGCTTTCTGCCGATGGCCTTCAACGTCGGCGCCGGTTCGGAAGTGCAGCGGCCGCTGGCGACGGTGGTGATCGGCGGCATCGTGTCTTCGACGCTGCTGACCTTGCTGGTGCTGCCGGTGTTGTATCGGTGGTTGCATCGGGAGGGCGAGGACGCTCCTAAGGCGATGCCCGCGACCTGATACGACGAGGCCCGCGCCGTGAAGCGCGGGCCTCGATTCGCGGGACGATGCTGGAAACGTTCCGCGGCAGGCGGCACCTGCGGGTGCCGGGTTGCAGCGAACTCAAAGGCGTACGCGCCCCTCTTGCCAGGTACTACCCTGTGGGAGCGGCGTAAGCCGCGATGGCAATGAAGCGACGATGCGGCCGCGATCGCGGCTTACGCCGCTCCCACAGGAAGCAAAGCGGTTCCGGCAACCGAGTGGCTACGCCGCCGGACAGGGACCGCCCGCATCGGCCCAGAGTTTGAACTGAGCCACGAACTCGTCGTGCGGCACCGGCACCGGCAGGCGGTTGCCGCCGGGCTCCCAGCCCCATAGCACCAGCTTGTCCTCGCTGACGTGCTTGAGCAGGGCGGCGAAGTCGCGGCCGCCGTTGCGCTTCTGATCCTGGATCATCTCGCACAGCTGCTTGGGCGGCAAACCGATCCAGGCCATCTTGCGATCCGGCGGCGGCAGCTGCCAATGCGGCGCGCCCGGCGGTGCGTTGGGGCCGTAGCTGGCGGGCAGGTTCTTCTCGCCGTGACAGGTCGCGCAGGGCAGGCCGACCGCGCCCTTGCCCTCGGGGCCGCGCACCACGCCCATCGCGTGCGGTTGGCCGTTGTCGAACTGCAGCGGCTGATCGCCGGGGATGTGGCAGTTCTGGCAACGCGGATGCTGGAACACCTTCTGCACGGTGGCGAACGCGACCAACGCCTTTTCGCGTTGCTCGGGGCTGGGGCGCGGACCGCAGGCAGCGAGCGCGAGGACCACACCGCAGATCAGCAGGATGCGCATGTCGTCGTCCTCCTCAGGCCTTGAGCCGCAGCGGCAGTTCGCGCAGGCGCTGCCCGGTCAGGGCGAACACCGCGTTGGCGACCGCCGGCGCGATCGGCGCCGTGCCCGGTTCGCCGGCGCCGCCCATGCGTTCGGTGCTGGGCACGATGTGAACCTCGACCTGCGGCATCTCGTTGAGGCGCAGCACCTGGTAGTCGTGATAGTTGGACTGCTGCACGCGCCCGTCCTGGAAACTCAGCGCGCTGTGCAGCGCCGCGCCCAGGCCGAAGGCGATGCCCGATTCCATCTGCGCGCGCACGCCTTCCGGGTTCACCGCCAGGCCGCAGTCGATCGCGCACACCACCCGATGCACGCGGATCGCGCCGTTCTCCACCGAGACTTCGGCGATCTGGGCCAGGAAACTGCCGAAGGATTCGTGTACGGCGACGCCGCGCCCGCGCCCTTGCGCGGCCGGCGTGCTCCAGCCGGCTTTCTCGGCGGCCAGGTTCAGCGCGGCCAGGTGACGCGGATGCGACTTGAGCAGCGCGCGCCGGTATTCGACCGGATCCTTTTTCGCCGCATGCGCGAGCTCGTCGATCAGGCTTTCCATCACGAAGGCGTTGTAGCTATGCCCGACCGAACGCCACCACAGCACCGGGATGCCGGTCTTGGGCGAATGCAGTTCGACGCGGTGGTCGGGGATGTCCTTCAGGTACGGCGAATCGGACACGCCCTCCACCGAGGTCGCGTCCACGCCGTTCTTGACCATCAGCGCCTCGAACGGCGTGCCGCCGATGATGGACTGGCCGACCATACGATGCTGCCAGGCCACCGGATAACCCTGCGCGTCGACCGCGATGCGCGCCTGCTGCAGGTACATCGGCCGGTAGTAGCCGCCGCGCACATCGTCCTCGCGCGACCACACCGTCTTGACCGGCTTGCCCGCGGCCTTGGCGACCTGCACCGCTTCGGACACGAAATCCGAGTTGGTGGTGGCGCGCCGGCCGAAGCCGCCGCCCAGGAACATGGTGTGGATCTGCACCTGTTCGGGCTTGAGGCCGAGGATGCCGGCGGCGGCGTGCTGGTCGCCGGTCTGGAACTGGGTGCCGGTCCAGATCTCGCAACCGTCGCCGTCGATCTTGACCGTGCAGTTCAGGGGCTCCATCGGCGCGTGCGCGAGATAGGGCGTGTGGTACTCGGCGTCCAGGGTCTTGCCGGCCTTGGCCAGCGCGGCGGCGGCATCGCCGGCCTGCGCGGCGACGGCACCCGGGGTGGCGGCGAGCTTGCGGAACTCCTCGCGCAGCTTGACCGTGTCCAGGCCCGCGTTCGGGCCCAGGTCCCAGTCCACTTTCAGCGCATCGCGGCCCTGCTTGGCGGCCCAGTAATGATCGGCGACCACGGCCACGCCGCTGGGCACCTGGACCACGTCGCGCACGCCCGGCACGGCCTTGGCCGCGGCGGCGTCGAAGGATTTGACGGTGCCGCCGAACACCGGCGCGCGCGCGACCACCGCGGTCAGCAGGCCGTCGAACTGCACGTCCATGCCGAACTTCGCGCGCCCGGTGATCTTCTCCGGCGAATCCAGGCGCTTGGTCGGCTTGCCGATGATCTTCCAGTCCTTGGCGTCCTTGAGCACCGGCGCGGCCTTCGGCGCCGGCAGTTTCGCGGCATCGGCGGCGAGCTCGCCGTAGCGCGCGCGTTGCGTGCCGGCCACGACCACGCCGTTCTCGGTGCGGATGTCCGCCTCGGCCACGCCGAAGCGCTGCGCGGCCGCCGCCACCAGCAGCTGGCGCGCGGTCGCGCCGGCCTGGCGGTAGCGGTCGAATTCGGACCAGGTGCTGGTGGAACCGCCGGTCATCTGCTGGCCGAACGCGGTGTGCGCGTAGGCCGGCGCGGCCGGCGCGTGTTCGACCCGGATCTTGGACCAGTCCGCATCCAGTTCCTCGGCGACCAGCATGGCCAGGCCGGTCCACACGCCCTGGCCCATTTCGGAATGCGCGATCAGCACGGTCACGCTGTCGTCTTCGCCGATGCGCAGGAAGGCATTGGGCACGAACGGCGCGGCGGCGCTGGCGGCGGCCGGCGCGGCCAGCGCGTAGCGGCGCGCGCCGGGGATCACGAAGCCGATCACCAGCCCGCCGCCGAGGACGGCACCGGCCTTGAGGAATCGACGTCGGGAAGGCTGAGGCACAGCGTTCACGGCACACCTCCGTTGCGAATGACGAAGCTCGCGGCGGCCGCGCGGCCGCGCGCGCGACTCAGGCCTTGCCGAGCCCCGCCGCGCGCTTCACCGCCGCGCGGATGCGCGGGTAGGTGCCGCAGCGACAGATGTTGCCGGACAAGGCCTGATCGATATCGGTGTCGGTGGGCGCGGGCACCTTGGCCAGCAAGGCCGCCGCCGACATGATCTGACCGGACTGGCAGTAGCCGCACTGGACCACGTCCAGCTCGGCCCAGGCGCGCTGCACCGGATGGCTGCCGTCGGCCGACAGGCCTTCGATGGTGAGGATCTGTTTGCCTTCCACGGTCGATACCGGGGTGACGCAGGCGCGGCGCGGGGCGCCGTCGACGTGCACGGTGCAGGCGCCGCATTGGGCGATGCCGCAACCGAACTTGGTGCCGGTGAGTTGCATCAGGTCGCGCAGGACCCAGAGCAGGGGCATGTCGGGTGGGGCGTCCACCTCGTGCTCGCTGCCGTTGACATGCAGTTTCATGGATCCCTCGCGGCGGCTGGGGAAAGCCGAACATACGCCTGCGGCCGTGTTTACGCCATCCATGGCCGGCGCCCTGCAAGAAGCGCGCCTGTCGTGCGGCCGCCCGCATTGCAGGCGTCATGGCCAGACCGCATGATCGGGCGGTCGTCCGCGCTCAGGGATTCGCCGTGCCAGACGCTCCGCCCGTTGCGCCCGCCCTGCCCGCCGCCGGTGGCGTGCGCGGCACCCTGGAAGCCGCGGTGCGCGCGCAGGAACGCGGCGACCCGGCCAGCCTAGCCGTGGTCCTGGAAAGCGAGGGCTCGACCTACGTGCACCCCGGCGCGGTGGCCCTGTTCGGCGCGCGCGAGGGCCAGGTCGGCTGGCTCAGCGGCGGCTGCATCGAGCCCGAGATCGAGGAGCTGGCGGCGACCGCGGCGCGCTACGGCCGGGTCGAGTGGATGGACATCGACACCCGCAGCGACGAGGACCTGTTCGACGGTTCGGCGATCGGCTGCCGCGGCCGCCTGCGCCTGGCCCTGCTGCCGCTGGCCGCACTGCGCGAACTGCCGGCGCTGGTCGACGAATGGCGGCGCGGTCACGGCGACCTGCGCCTGGACATCAACCTCAACGGCGCCATGCGCGTGCGCGTCGGCGGCGAGCACCAGCCCTGGACCCTGCCGGTGGCGACGCCCTCGTGGCTGGGCCGCGGCGCGACCGCCTGGCTGCTGGAGATCGCGCGGCCGCCGTCGGTGCTGGTGTTCGGCGCCGGTCCGGAATCGGCCTCGCTGCTGCCGCTGCTGCGCTCGCTGGGCTGGATCACCAGCGTGGTCGAGCGCCGCCCGCGCTGGACCGCCCAGGCCGCGCACGCAGACTACGCGATCGCGCGTGCGCCCGCGCAGGCGTTGGCGAGCGCGCGTCCGCACGATGCCGCGCTGGTCATGCATCATCATTTCGAACTCGACCGCGAAGCGCTGGAAGCCTTGGCCACGAGCGAGATCGGATTCGTCGGCCTGCTCGGGCCCCACCAGCGTCGCGACGACCTGTTCCGGGTGCTGCCCGAAGCCGCGCGCGCCGCGCTCGCGCCGCGCCTGCACGCGCCGATCGGGCTCAAGCTCGGCGGCGACGGCCCGGAAGCGATCGCGCTCAGCGTCGCCGCGCAGTTGCAGTCGCTGCACCACGCACCGGCATGACGCATGCGGCGCTGGTGCTGGCCGCGGGCGGCAGCCGCCGGCTCGGTCGCGCCAAGCAACTGTTGACGCGCGACGGCGAACGCCTGATCCATCGCGCCGTGCGCCTGGCCGCGCAGACGGGACCGCAGCGCCTGTTGGTGGTGTTGGGTGCGCAGGCCGACGCCCTGCAAGCCGCGATCGCCGACCTGCCCGCCGAGGTCTGCCTCAATCCAAATTGGGAGCTCGGCTTGGCGAGTAGCTTGCACTGCGGCGCGACGGCCTTGGCTACACACGCCGGGCCCGTGCTGATCCTGGGCTGCGATCAACCGGCCCTGGAGTTGGAACATCTGCAAGCGCTGCTCGCAGGTGCGACGCGCGCGCGCTCGCAGTGCGCGGCGACCCGCCACGGCGATGCGCCGGGCATTCCGGCGGTGGTCTCAGGCGAACTGATGGCGCAGGCGCGTGGCCTGCACGGCGACCGCGGCTTCGGTGCGCTGCTCGCGCGCCTGCCGCCGGATGAACTGACCTGGCTCGACGCCCCCGCATTGCAGTGGGACATCGACGTGGAAGCCGACGTCGCGCGCGCGGCCGCGGCCGGCTTGCTGGATCGTGGCGTATTGGATCGCGGCGCGAACGCCTGAGAGGCGCCCGCGCCGCCCGGAGCGCTCGTCCAACGTTCCGGGCGGCAGGGGCTTCACGCGGGCCTAGGGGACCAGCGTGCCGAACACAGCCTGCGAGCGCGCGTCGTAGATGCGCAGCCACAGTCCATTGCGCGATTGCTCCGCGTAGCGCTGCGCCAGCGGCAGCACCGCTTCCAGTGCGGCTTCGGGGCTGAGGTAATCCTGCGCCAGTTCCGCGATCGCGGTGGTCAGGGCCTTGCCTCCGTTGCCGTTCCGCAGCTTCAGTTCGACGCGAAACATGGCGCTTCCTTGCTCTGAATAAGGCGTCCCCGGCCCAGCTCCGACAGTTCCTGTCTCGGCGTCCGTCTCCGTGGCGCGGCGTCCTGCCGGTGCCTAAGGCCGTGCTGTCGGGGACGAGCTCAATGTGCGCTTTTCGTGACTCAGATAACGTCATCCGAGCGCTCGATCGTTTGTAGGATTTTTCCTACCCCTCGCGCGCGGGCAATCCGTCCAGACGCGGCTGCAATTCCGCGAAGCCCGTGCGCATGGCGTCCAGGAATACCTTGACCCGCGCGCTGCGGCGCAGGTCCGGGTGGGTCAGCAGCCACAGGTCCGAGCGCAGCTCCGGTATCGGATCGCCGACCCGCACCAGTCGCTTATCGCCGTCGCACAGATGGCAGGGCAATACCGCCATGCCGATCCCGGCCGCGGCCGCGTCGCGCAGCGCGAGCAGGCTGTTGCTGCGCAGCACCGCGGTCTCGTGATAGCCGCGCTTGATCCCCCACTGCGCCATCGCGATATGCGACAGGCTGTCGTCCGGCACCACCCAATCCTGCTCGCCCAGGTCCGCGCCCGCGCGCAGTTTGAATTTGCGCGGCCGGTACACCGCCGCCGCGATCGTCGCGATCTTGCGCCCGATCAGGCTGTCGGGCGGTTGTCCGCCGGGGCGCAGCGCCACGTCGGCTTCGCGGCGGCTGAGGTCGCGGGTGGCGTTGTCGGCGGTCAGCTCCAGCACGATGCGCGGATAGGCCTGGCGGAACCGCGCCAGCAACGGCGGCATCAGGCCGCTCAGCAGGGCCTCGGCCGTGGTCACGCGCAAGCTGCCAGCCGGGCGCGCGTCCAGGCCCGAGAGCCGGCGCTCGGTGGCCTCGATGCGCTGCTCGATCTCGGCCGCCACCGCGATCACTTCCTCGCCGGTTGCGGTCGCCGCATAGCCGTCGCGCGCGCGCTCGAACAGGCGCGCGCCGAGCTTACGCTCGATCTCGTTGATGCGCCGGAACACCGTGGGGTGGCTCACGCCCAGCCGCTTGGACGCACCGTTGAGCGAACCGGCGCGGCCGACGGCGAGGATGAAACGGTAGTCGTCCCAGGACAGGCGTTGTTCATTCATGTAATCACCGCTTGCATTCTTGTCGGAATGTATTTCACCGATGAACATCCTAACCTGCTCCGCAGACGCCCGGCACGGGCGCCGCCTTTCCCCCTAACGGAGCACGCATATGTCGCAACGCCTCGACACCAATACCCTGCTGCCCAGCGGCCTCCAGGCCCTGGGCGCCCTGCACAGCGCGGTCGAACGCAGCGGCCTGGAAACCGCGCTGATCGACCTGATCAACGTGCGCGCCTCGCAGATCAACGGCTGCGCCTACTGCCTGTGGCTGCACACGCGCGAGGCCATGGCCCACGGCGAAACCGCCGAACGCCTGCAGTTGCTGCGAGTGTGGGACGAAGGTCCCTTCAGCGAACGCGAACGCGCCGCCCTGGCCTGGACCGAAGCGGTCACGCGCGTGGCCGACGCGCCGGTCGCCGACGCGGTCTATGCGCGCGCGCTGGCCGCGTTCGGCGAACAGTACCTGGGCGCGCTCAATTACGCGGTAATCGCGATCAACGCCTGGAACCGTCTGGCGATTCCGTTCCGCAAGACACCGCCGGCCACCCGCGCCGCCAACGCGGCATGAGGTTGACGGGGCGAGTAACGACGGTTGGCGCGCCTCAGAATCGGTAGCGCGCCAGCCGCCCCAGCCGGCGCAGCCAGCTCCAGCGGTCGTAGGCGCGGTAGACCCAGCGTTGGCGCGCGGGCAGACCCAGCACGTCGGGGCGTTCGCTCAAGCGCGGCTCGTCGACGAAGGTCAGGCGCGGATGCCAGTCCTCCATCTCGCGCGGATCGTCGACGCCCCAATCGCCGAAGCGCGCGCCGGTGCTGCGGCCGACCCAGGAGCGCCGCAGCAGGCGCAGGGCGAAGCGGCTATAGATGTCGCACAACCATTCGCCGCGCGGGAAGCGGTCGATCACGCGCTTCACCAAGTCGCGCGCGTCGGCCTCCTCCAGATACGGGAACAGGCCTTCGCTGATCACCAGCGCCGGGCGGCCGCCGGCGATCGGCGCCAGCCAGTCCGGATCGGACGCGTCCACCGCCAGCATGCGGTAGCTGCCGTAACGCTCGGGCAGCAACTCGCGACGCAGTTGGATGACCTGCGGATAGTCGATATCGATCCAGTCCAGATCGGCGGGCGGATTGATCCGAAACACGCGCGTGTCCAGGCCGCAGCCCAGGTGCAGCACGATGGTGTCGGGATGCTGCGCCAGCCATTCGCGCGCCCACTCGTCCAGCACCTTGGCGCGCAGGGCGATGCCGGCGATCTGGCCGGTATTGAGCGGGAAGTGGCCGAAGTCGTAGTCGATCCGGCGCACGATCTCGTCGGCCAGTTCGTCGTGCAGCAGCGGCTGCGCCGAACGGTTGTCCAGGGCCTTGGCGTAGAGCGTGATCAACAGCGTCTGCTGGGCGCCTTGCAATTGCACGTGCTTCCTCCCGCCTAGCGACGGGGCCGCCGCCGCGCGTCCGTTCGCGTCGGCATTCGCCCCATACGCGATCTTGCGACGGCGCATGTGAGGATCAGGCGTAGACGCGGCAGCGGCATCCCGGACGGGTCGCGAGCGAACCACGCGACCGCATTGTCGGCTTCGCGCGATCGGCGTAGCATGATCGACAAGCCCAGGGACAGACCCGGGGCTACTCACCGTGAGGGAGCCTCATGGACTACGACTACCTGGTTTTCATCGGGCGTTTCGAACCGTTCCACAACGGTCACGCCGCCGTCGCCCGCCTCGCCCTGACCAAGGCCCGCAAGGTCATCTTCCTGGTCGGCTCGGCCGACACCCCGCGCACCACCAAGAACCCGTTCACCGTGGCCGAGCGCGCGGTGATGATCCAATCCGCCTTGGGCGATGCCGCCGAACGCTTGATCGTGCGTCCGCTGCGCGATCGTCTCTACAACGAAAGCCGCTGGATCGCCGGCGTGCAGCGCGCGGTCGCCGAGGCGATCGCCCAGGACGGCGGCGACGCGCAGGCGCGGGTGGGCCTAATCGGTCAGGACAAGGACGCCTCCAGCTACTACCTGCGCGAGTTCCCGCAGTGGCAGCTGGTCGACGTGCAGCACACCGCCACCCTGTCGGCCACCGAACTGCGCCGCTATCTGTACGAGGCCAATCAGCTCGACAGCCACGGCGGCCTGATGCTGATCCGCGCCAACGTGCCCGGCCCGGTGTTCGACATGCTCGAGGCCTTCCGCAAGAACTCGCCGGCGTTCAAGCAACTGGTCGCCGAGCACCAGTTCATCGACACCTACCGCGCGGCCTGGGCCGACGCGCCCTACCCGCCCACCTTCGTCACCACCGACGCGGTGGTGGTGCATTCCGGCCACGTGCTGCTGGTGCGGCGCCGCGCCGAACCCGGCAAGGGCCTGTGGGCGCTGCCCGGCGGCTTCGTCGGCCAGGACGAAAGCCTGCTCGACGCCTGCCTGCGCGAGCTGCGCGAAGAGACCCGGCTGAAGATTCCGCTGCCGGTGCTGAAGGGATCGATCCGCCACCAGCACGTGTTCGACCACCCCGAACGCAGCCAGCGCGGGCGCACCATCACCCACGCCTTCCATTTCGACTTCCCCAGCGGCGAGCTGCCCGACGTGCGCGGCGGCGACGACGCCGACAAGGCGCGCTGGATTCCGGTCAGCGTGGCGCTGGAGATGGGCCCGCAGCTGTTCGAAGACCACCTGCACATACTCGAGTTCTTCCTCGGCCGCGGTTGAACCGCCGGCCGCCCCCGCCGGCGGACAGACCGCCGGTCATCCCGACGCGAAGGAGCTTCCCGTCATGCAATGCCTGAACAACCTGCTGCTCAACACCGACAGCTACAAGGCCAGTCACTGGCTGCAGTATCCGCCCGGCACCGACGCCACGTTCTTCTACGTCGAATCGCGCGGCGGCGTCTACGATCGCACCGTATTCTTCGGCTTGCAGGCGATCCTCAAGGAATACCTGGGCAAGCCGATCAGCCACGCCGATATCGACGAGGCGCGCGATCTCTACGCCGCGCACGGCGAGCCCTTCAACGAAGCCGGTTGGCGCTACATCGTCGATCACCACGGCGGCCTGCTGCCGCTGCGCATTCGCGCGGTGCCCGAAGGCACGGTGGTGCCGACCCATCAGGCCCTGGTCACGATCGAGTCCACCGACCCGCAGGCGTATTGGGTGCCGTCCTACGTCGAGACCCTGCTGCTGCGCCTGTGGTACCCGGTGACGGTGGCCACGATCAGCTGGCACGCCAAGCAGACCATCCGCCAGTTCCTGGAACGCACCAGCGACGATCCCGAAGGCCAGCTGCCGTTCAAGCTGCACGACTTCGGCGCGCGCGGCGTTTCCAGCGCCGAATCGGCCGCGCTGGGCGGCGTCGCCCACCTGGTCAACTTCATGGGCACCGACACCGTCGCCGGCCTGCTCGCCGCGCGCGCCTACTATCACGAGGCCATGGCCGGCTATTCGATCCCGGCCGCCGAGCACAGCACCATCACCAGCTGGGGCCGCGAGCACGAGGTCGACGCCTACCGCAACATGCTGCGCCAGTTCGCCAAGCCCGGCGCGATCGTGGCCGTGGTCTCGGACAGCTACGACATCTTCCACGCGATCCGCGAGCATTGGGGCAAGACCCTGCGCGAGGAAGTGATCGCCTCGGGCGCGACCGTGGTGATCCGCCCCGACTCCGGCGACCCGGTCGACGTGGTCCACCAGTGCCTGAGCCTGCTCGACGAAGCCTTCGGCCATACCGTCAACGGCAAGGGCTACAAGGTGCTCAACCACGTGCGGGTGATCCAGGGCGACGGCATCAACCCGACCAGCATCCGCGCGATCCTGGAACGCGCTACCAGCTACGGCTACGCCACCGACAACCTCGCCTTCGGCATGGGCGGCGCGCTGCTGCAACGCCTGGACCGCGACACCCAGAAGTTCGCGCTCAAGTGCTCGGCCGCGCGCGTGAACGGCGAATGGATCGACGTCTACAAGGACCCGGTCACCGACAAGGGCAAGGCCAGCAAACGCGGCCGCATGACCCTGCTGCGCCATCGCGAGTACGGCCACTTCAAGACCGTGCCGGTGCCGGCCGAGGCGGCGACGCTGGAAGACTTGGCTCGGCCTGCCGGTTACGACGACGCCATGGTCACGGTGTGGGAGAACGGCCGCCTGCTGCGCGACTGGCGTTTCGACGAGGTGCGCGCCCTGGCCAACGCCGCGCGGCTGTAAGCGCGGGCGCCACGTGCCCGTTGGCGCGGCGTGCCAGCCGCGCAACGCTGCTTCTTCCCGGCGCCGATTGCGCGGCGCCGGGGCTGCGCGGACACTGCCGCTCTGGCCCGCGTGGCCTGCCGCCCGAGACCCCGATGGACATGCTGCTGCACCTGATCGAAAGCTACGGCCTGCTCGTGGTCTTCGTCGCCGTGCTGCTGGATCAGGGCGGGCTGCCGGTGCCGGCCTACCCGCCGATCATCGTCACCGCCGCGATCGCGGTGGATCGCGGCGAGAGCCTGCTGGCGATCGTGCTGGTCGCCTCGGCCGCCGCGGTGGTCGCCGACTGGCTGTGGTTCCTGGGCGGGCGCCGGTTCGGCAATGCGCTGCTGAAGCTGATGTGCCGACTGTCGCTGTCGCCGGATTCCTGCGTGCTGATGACGCGCGGCGTGTACGCGCGCTGGGGCGCGCCCTCGCTGATCCTGGCCAAGTTCGTGCCCGGCTTCGCCGCGGTCGCGACCACCTTGGCCGGCGACACCGGCACCAGCACGCGCCGCTTCCTGCTGTTCGACGCGATCGGCGCGCTGCTATGGGCCAGCGTGGCGGTGGCGGTGGGCGCGGTGTTCCATCGCGCGGTCAACGACGTGCTCGCGCGCCTGGAAGCGCTGGGCCACTACGCACTGCCGGTGTTGCTGGCGCTGATCGCAGCCTTCGTGGCCTACAAGTGGGTGCGCCGGCAGTGGTTTCTGCGCCAGTTGCGCATGGCCCGGATCACGGTCGGCGAGCTATACCGCATGATCGAGGACGGCAGCGGCCCGACCATCCTGGACGTCCGCCGCGCCGAGAGCCGCGCCGAATCGGGCTGGATCCCGGGCGCGATCTTCGTCGCCACCCTGTCGGACGCGCCGTTGATACCAGCCGACGAAGTGATCGTCTATTGCGACTGTCCCAGCGAGGCCTCGGCGGCGGTGCTGGCGCAGGAACTCAAGCGCCGCGGCTACAAGCGCGTGCGCCCGCTCGCGGGCGGTTTCGCGGCCTGGGCGGCCGAAGGCCACGCGATCGCGCGCGACTGAGGACGCGCGCTCAGTCGGGCGCGCGCTCGTACAACTCCAGCGGCAGTTCGTCGGGGTCGGCGAAGAAGGTGTAGCGCCGGCCGGTGTATTCGTCCACGCGTACCGGCTCCACCGTCACGCCATGGCCCTGCAGGGCGCTTACCGCGGCGTCGATGTCGACCACCTCGAACGCCAGGTGGCGCAGGCCGCGCGCCTCCGGGTAGGACGGGCGCGGCGGCGGATCGGGAAACGAGAACAGCTCCAGCTGGCTGCCGTCGGGCAGGGCCAGGTCGAGCTTGTAGGAGTCGCGCGCCGCCCGGTAGGCCTCGGCGATCACCCGCAGCCCCAGCACCTGGGTGTAGAAGTGCTTGGAGCGCGGGTAGTCGGAGCAGATCAGGGCAACGTGATGGAGGGCGGAAATCCGCATGACGGTCGTCGCAATCGGGCGAGCCCCATTCTAGGGCGGGCATCGCCAGCTCGGTGCGGCCCCGCCTTCACGCCACGATCGGCATGCCGGTTCGACCGTGCCTGCGGGGCCGCGGCGCGGCCGCGTCGACATCGCCTGCACGACGATCTGAGACAATTCGGGCAGGACGAGCCGCATCCCCCACGACATCGCCCGACCCTGGTTCGAGACACTGGTCCAAGCCACAGGCTGTCGCAATGCCGTCCACCCAACTCGCCGCCGACCTGACGCAGTCGCACCTGCGTTTCATCCGCCGCATCCGTCGCATGCGCAGCATCGGCCTGGGCTTGGGCATGCTGTGCGTGGGCTCGGGCCTGTACGCCACCGACGCGCCGGCGGCGGTGTGGGCGCTGCTGGCGTTCAACGGCCTGGTCTGGCCGCACCTGGCCTATTGGCTGTCGCGCCGCAATGCCCACCCCGACCGCACCGAGTTCCGCAATCTGACCGTGGACTCGGCCATGGGCGGGGTCTGGATCGCGCTGATGCAGTTCAACCTGCTGCCCTCGGTGCTGCTGGCGGTGATGCTGACCATGGACAAGCTCAGCGTCGGCGGCCCGCGCTTCGCCTCGCGCGCGCTGCTGTGGATGATGGCCGCCTGCCTGATCGTGGCGGCCTTGAACGGTTTCGCGTTCGCGCCGCACAGCGGGCAGATGGAGATCCTGGGCTCGTTGCCGCTGCTGATCGCCTACCCGCTCACCATCGGCATCGCGACCTGGGAGCTGGGCCACAAGGTGCGCCTGCAGAACAAGCTGCTGCGCGAGGTCGCGGTGGTGGATTTCGCCTCCGGCCTGGCCAATCGCCGGCATTGGCTGGAAGTGGTGCGCGGCGAGCTCGCGCGCCACCAGCGCACCCAGCGGCCGGCGACCTTGATGATGATCGACATCGACCACTTCAAGCAGATCAACGACAGCCAGGGCCACACCGTCGGCGACCAGGTGATCGAGGAATTCGCCGCGCTGCTGCAGCATTGCCTGCGCGAAACCGACACCGCCGGCCGCTACGGCGGCGACGAGTTCGCGGTGGTGCTGCCGGGCTCCGACCTCAACGAGGCCCAGCACGTGGCCGAACGCGCCCTGGAGCGCGTGCGCGAGCGCCTGTTCGCGCAGGGCCTGCGCTGCTCGATCAGCATCGGCGCGGCCGAAGCCGGGCCGAGCACGCCCGACGCCGGGTCCTGGATCCGCAAGGCCGACAAGGCCCTGTACCGGGCCAAGGCCGCCGGCCGCGATCGCGTCGAACTGGCGCAGTGATGCCACCGCCTGGCGGATACTGGTCCCCTTCCCCACCGGATCGCGCATGACCGTCTACGTCGACGATGCCGTCTGGCCCTGGCGCGGCGTACGCTGGGCCCACCTGATGGCCGATACCCTGGACGAGCTGCACGCCTTCGCGCAGCGGCTGGGGATTCCGCGGCGCGCGTTCCAGAACAAGACCAGCGGCGCCCACTACGACGTCGACACCGCGATGCGCGAACGCGCGATCGCCCTGGGCGCGGTCGCGATCTCGCGCCATCGCGATCGCGAGCTGGTACATGCGGTGATCGCCAACGCCAAGGCGCAAGGCCGCGGCGAGCGGCCTTGATCGGACGCATCGCCGCGGCGAGCGGCCTTGCGCGCGCCTAGGACTTGAGCTTGTAGCCGGTGCGGAAGATCAGCCAGATCGCCAGCAGGCACAGCAGCAGGAAGGCCGCGGTCATGCCCACGCTGACCGCGATGCTGACGTCGGACACGCCGTAGAAGCTCCAGCGAAAGCCGCTGACCAGGTACACCACCGGATTGAACAGCGACAGCTTCTGCCACAGCGGCGGCAGCATGTGGATGGAATAGAAACTGCCGCCCAGGAAGGCCAGCGGAGTGACGATCATCATCGGCACGATCTGCAGCTTCTCGAAGCCGTCCGCCCAGACCCCGATGATGAAGCCGAACAGGCTGAAGCTGACCGCGGTCAGGACCAGGAAGCCGACCATCCAGAACGGGTGCGCGATCTCGAACGGCACGAACAAGCGCGCCGTGGCCAGCATGATCGCGCCCAGGATCACCGACTTGGTCGCGGCCGCGCCGACGTAGCCCAGCACCACCTCGACGAAGGAGATCGGCGCCGACAGGATCTCGAAGATGGTGCCGGTGAACTTGGGCATGTAGATGCCGAAGGAGGCGTTGGAGATGCTCTCGGTCAGCAGCGCCAGCATGATCAGGCCCGGCACGATGTAGGCGCCGTAGCTGATGCCGTCGATGGCGACCATGCGCGAGCCGATCGCCGAGCCGAACACGATGAAGTACAGCGAGGTCGACAGCACCGGCGAGGCGATGCTCTGCATCAGGGTCCGCCAGGTGCGGTGCATCTCGAAGTAGTAGATGGCGCGGATCGCGTAGACGTTCATGGCGTCGCTCCGCGCGCGCTGGAGCGCACCAGGCTGACGAAGATCTCCTCCAGCGAGCTCTGCGTGGTCTGCAGGTCCTTGAAGTCGATGCCGTGCTCGCCCAGGCAGCGCAGCAGCGCGGCGATGCCGGTCTCCTCGGCCTGGGCGTCGAAGGTGTAGACCAGTTCGTGGCCGTCGGCCGACAGCTCCAGCGCCAGCCCGGCCAGCGGTTCGGGCAGACGTTGCAGCGGCGTCTGCAGGTGCAGGGTCAGCTGCTTCTTGCCGAGCTTGCGCATCAGCGCCGCCTTGTCCTCGACCAGCACGATCTCGCCGTGGTTGATCACGCCGATGCGGTCGGCCATTTCCTCGGCCTCCTCGATGTAATGCGTGGTCAGGATCACGGTCACGCCGCTGGCGCGCAGCGCCGACACCATGTTCCACATGTCGCGGCGCAGCTCGACGTCGACCCCGGCGGTGGGTTCGTCCAGGAACAGCACCTTGGGCTCGTGCGCCAGCGCCTTGGCGATCAGCACACGGCGCTTCATGCCGCCGGACAGTGCCATGATCTTGGCGTCCTTCTTGTCCCACAGCGACAGGTCGCGCAGCACCTTTTCCAGATGCTGCGGATTGGGCGGCTTGCCGAACAGGCCGCGGCTGAACTTGACCGTGTCCCACACGCTTTCGAAGGCGTCGGTGGACAACTCCTGCGGCACCAGGCCGATCTTGGCGCGCGCGGCGCGGAAGTCGCGCAGGATGTCGTGGCCGTCGACGCGCACCGTACCCGAGGTGGGATTGACGATGCCGCAGACGATGCTGATCAGGGTGGTCTTGCCGGCGCCGTTCGGCCCCAACAGGGCGAAGATCTCGCCCTGGCGTATCGCCAGATCCACGCCTTTGAGGGCCTGGAAACCGCCGGCGTAGGCCTTGGTCAGGCCGACGATGGAGACGATGGCTTCGCTGGACGCGCGGTCGGGTGCTGGCGCGGTCGAGGGCATGGCAACTCCGTCAGGATCGGTGCGGCGACAGCAGGGCGGCGCCGGCGGCGCGGGATCCGCCGACTAGGTCGAGCGTCGCCACTCTACCCGACCCGGCGCGCACGCACTGTGCAGCGGACGGCGTCGCGCTCAGGCCGCGATCGCGAGTTCCTCGCCATGCTGCTGCGCGGCATGGTCCTGCAGCACGCGATCGAGCAGCTTGCGCTCCAACAGGGCCAGTTCGAACGGCAACTGCTCGGGCGTAGGCGTCGCGCGCGCGACCACGGGCGCGGGTTGCGGCAGCGGCGCCGTCCGCAGGCAGCCCATGCCGTACAAGGTCTCGCGCACGGCGGTGTCCAGGTCGGTGCGCGGCTCCTCGCCGAGGAAGCCGAGCAGACGGCGGTTGTCCAGCCGCACCGGCTCCATCCACAGCCGGCGCTGTTCGGCGATGTCGCGGAACATCGGCAGCAGCGGCGAACTCATGCGCAGCAGGGCCCAGGGAAAGCGCTTCACGCGCAGGCCGGCGCGCCCGAGCGCGCGCGCGATCGCCGCGGTCATGGCGCTGCCGTCGGCGTCCCAATGTCCGCCGACATGGAAACGCTCGTAGGCGTCCAGGCGCTCCTCCTGTTCGACCAGGCGCAGCATGGTTTCGGCCAGATCCGGCAGATAGCACCACTGGTGACCGATGCCGACGCGGCCGGGGTAGCGCACGCCGCTCACCGCGCGGCCGGGTTCGACCATGGCCTGGGCGAACCAACTGTGGCCGGCGTGCGGCCCGAAGTGGTCGCCGCTGCGCACGATCAGGGCGCGCGCGCCCTGCTCCACCGCGTCGCGCAGGCGCCGCTCCATCTCCACCCGCAGCGCGCCGCGCCGCGTCTGCGGCTGCTGTGGCGCGTCCTCCGCCACCGACGCCGAGGGCGCGTAGTTGCTGGCGCTACCCGGCAACAGCAGACGCGCGCGGCCGGCGATGGCGGCGTCCAGGCTGTGCTGCAGCATGCTCAGCGACTGCGTATCGCCGTCCTGGAACACGGACGGGTTCACCGCATGCACGATCAGCGACGCGCCCTTGGCGGCCTGCATCACGTCGTCGCGCTGCATCGCGTCGCCGCGCCACCAATAGATGCCGTTGCCGCGGCGCCCGGCCATGCGGCTGCGGTGCTGCAGCGCGTGCACTTCCCAGCCACGCCGGACCAGGCGCACCGCGACTTCTCCGCCGATGCCGCCGCTGGCGCCCAGGACCAGGGCGCGTCTGTTCGAGTTCATCCTGCCCTCCGTTGCCTGCGCCGGTCGCGACACGACCGGCCTGTGGCATACCTTGGCATCGCGGTCATGGCGGCGTAACTGACGAATGTCATCCGCTGCGTACGCAGGTCGCATGCATCGTGTGCGCGCCGTCGCGAGAACGATCGCTGCCGCACAGCACGCCCCGGGGACAGGCCGCATGCTCGCGCCAGGGCCGCATGCGCGAAGCGAGGCCGGGATCGGCTTGACGTTGGTTGGCGCCAGGGAGCGCGCCGGACCGGCCGCCGGAGTTTCCGTCGCCTGGTCTTGAGCGCCGGCCGCCGGCACTACGCTTCCGGGCCGGGCGGCGGGCCGCATGAGCACGAGCCTGACGATGTCGCATCGCCGCGGCTTGCTGCCGAGTGTGCGCGCGACCGTCGCGTTTCTCGCCGATCGCCTGCGCGCGACGCCGGAGTCCGGCGCCCGATCGACGCGTCCCGATCAGCGGCGCGCGCCGCGCTCGATCAGATAGCGGCGTACGTCGTCTGTGCGCGCCTGATTCAGCGGCGAGCGCCACACCGGCGCCGCGCCCGCATGCGCACGCACCGCTACGCCCAGGTTAACGTCCGCGCCGCGTTCGACCAGGTAGGCGACCGCACGCGCATCGCCGCTGCGCGCGGCGTTGATCAGCGCGGTCTCGTCGTCTTCGACGATGGCGTCTATGTCCGCGCCGGCTTCGACCAGGCGGCGAACCACCGCCAGGTTGTCGCGCTGCGCGGCGGCCGCGATCAGGGCGTTGCCGTCGCCGCGCACGCGCAGGTCGACCTGGGCGCCCAGGCGCAGCAGCTCGGCGACCAGGGCCGGATCGCGCCGGCGCGCGGCTTCGATCAGGGCGGTGCCGTCGCCGGGCACGGCCGCGTCGACGTCGGCGCCGCGCGCGACCAGGTGACGCAGCGCGTCGATGCGACCGGCCCTGACCGCGTCGATCAAAGCCGCGCCGTCCTCGGCGGCGGCGCTGGCCGGTTTCAGCAGCATCGAGGCCAACAGGCCCAGCACCAGCGCCGCATAGAGCGCGGCGCGAATCGGATAGCGGATACGCATGCGGGCAGCTCCGGAACTGTTGCGCTCAGCGGCGCGGGCGATTGGGGTCGTAGCCGGCGTCGATCAGCACGCGTTGCACCGCGCGTTGTTCGTCGGCCGTGGCGGCCTGGTGATACAGCTTCATCACCACGCCTTCGTTGGACGCGACCAGCAGGCTCTTCAGCACTTCCTGGCGCAGCAGCGGCGCGCTGCGCACGTTCGGATACAGGGCCAGCAGATCGCGGGTGGCGTTGGCGGTGCCCAGGGCCTGGATCGCGGCGATCCGGGTACCCGAATCGGTGGAACTGTTGGCGACCTCGGCCAGCACCTCGCTTTGCCCGGCCACGCCCAGCGCCTGCAGCGCGCCGCGGCGCAGGCTCGCGTTCGAACTGCGGCGCGCGACCTCGGCCAGATCCTGGTAGCTGCCCGCCACGCCCATCGCCTTGAGCACCAGCAGCTTGCGATCGGCCTGCGGCACCGCGGCGTAGACCTGGCGCAGCTCGTCGCCGGCGTTGGCCACCGCCAGCATGCGCACCGCACGCTCGGACAGCAGCGGATCGTTGCCGCGCGCGACCACCGCCACCTGCGCCAGCGCGCCGGCGTCGTCCATCTGACTGAGCAGGAACAGCGCGCGTTGCTTCAGGCGCGGCGCACCGTTGCCGTTGAGCAGGGCCACCAGTTTCGGGATCGCCTGCGCGGGCGGCTGCCGCAGCAGCGCGGTCAGCGAGTCGTCGCCATCGACCACCGGCGCCTGGTTCCTGCCGTGCAGCAGCTGCGCGGCGTCGCGGTTCCAGCGGCTGCGCGGGAACTCGCCACGCAGGCGCTTGACCAGCGCGGTCGCCTCGTCGTCGCGGCCGGCGCGCATGAGCGCGTAAGCCTGCCAATAGATGGCCGCGTCGACCGCATCGGGCTCGCTCTGGCGCAGGCGCCGTTCGAGATCGGCGAAACGCAGTTGCGCGCCCCTCCAGTCGCCCGAGCCCAGGGCGCTGTGGCCCTGCCAATACAGGGCGTTCATCTCGCCGCCCGGATCCAGCGGCACCGCCGCCAGGGGCGCGGCGAACAGCAGCGTGGCCAGGGTCAGCGCCGTCAGGCGCGGACGCAGTGGGATGTGGCGGATCATGTCGTCGCTCCTTCCTGCGCGGCGGCGCTGCCGCTGCGCTGTTGCAAACGCGCTTCGACCGCGCGCACCTGGAACACAAGATCGCTGCCGTCGACATAGTCGCGCAGCGCGTTTTCTTGTTCGACGCCCGCGGCGGGCGTTCGGTTAGCCAGTTCGATCAGGGTCGGCTCCAGCGAATGCAGGAAGCCGGCCAGCGCGCGGTCGCCGCGCTCGGCCGCGGCGGCGGCATAGAGACGGTTGTCGTCGACCAGATCGCGCACATAGGCCGGATCCATCGGCGCCAGCGCCCCGCCCTCGTTGTTGACCACGCTCAGCAACAGGCCTTCGGTGCTGCGCAGATGTCCGGCCACGTAGGCGTCGAGCACGCGGTCGGCGCGGTCGTTGCCGGTGCCCTCCGGCGCGGGCACGGGCGCGGCGGGCTGGGCCGCGACCGGCGCGGCCGGTGGCATCGGGTCGCGGCCTGCGAACGGCAGATAGACCGCCAGCGCCAGCACGGCGGTCGCGGCCAGGCCGGCGCCCCAGGCGCGCAGACGGCGGCGCGGCCGCGCATGCGCACGCGCGGTCGCGCGCGGCGCCGACGCGGTGGCCGGCGCCGACGCCTCGGCCAGACGCGGCTGCAGGCGCTGCCACAGCCGCGCTTCCAGGTCCGGATCGTAGGGCGGCAGCGCGTCGGCGTCGGCCGCGGCCAACAGCTGGCGCAGGCGCTGATAGCGCGCGGCGAGCTCGGGCGAGGCGGCCAGCGCGGACGCGATCTCGCGCAGGCGCTCGGGCGCAAGGCCGTCGCGGTAGTGGTACAGGATCAGGTCGTCGTCGCGGATGGACATGGCTTACCTCAAGGTTTCCAGGGCGTCGCGCAATTTGCGCACCGCGCGGAAGATGGCCTGCTTGCACTGGCCGGTATTCATACCCAGGGTTTCGGCGATCCGCTCCAGCGGTTCGCCTTCCCAATGACGCAGGACGAAAGCGGCGCGCTCGGACGGACTCAGGCGCTGCATCTGGCGGTCGATGCGCAGGCCGATCTGCACGCCGGAGGCGCGCGCCTCCGGATCCGGCGCGTCGTCCGGCAGCGCGGCCAGAAAATCCGCCCCTTCCTCGTCCTCCGGATGGGCGGCGGGGCCGTCCTGGCGATGGCGGGCGTCGCGGCGCAGTTGCTCCAGCGCCGCGTTCACCGCGATCCGGTGCAGCCAGGTCGAGAACGCGGCGCGGCCGTCGTAGCCGGCCAGGCCGCGCCAGGCCTTGTAGAACGCCTCCTGCACCGCGTCCTCGGCCAACGCGGCGTCGCGGGTGATGCGGAAGCACAACTGGAACAGCGGCCGCGCGTGCGCGTCCACCAGCCCGCGGAACGCGCGCTCGTCGCCGGCGCGTGCGCGTGCCACCGCCGATTGCGCTGCGCTGTCCAAGGGTGGGTCGCCGCCGTCCATCCCCTTAGGATGCACCCACCCCGCGATCGGTTAGCCCGGATGTGCGGGCGCCGTCCCCCCGGCCTAGAACCGGTAGCGGATCTTGGCCAGCAGCTGGTCTGCGTCGCGCAGCCCCAGGGCGTCGTCGAACAGGGCGCCGCCGCCGATCCCGTCGCGCTCCTGACGCCGGTAGCCGCCGCGCGAATAGGCCAGGAACACGTCCGACTGCGGCCCCAGCAGATAGCGGTAGCGCAGCTGCAGGCCGAAGTTGTTGACGTCGAAGTCCGGCAGCGCCTGGCCGCTGGCGGCCATCCGGCCCGAGGGCTGCAGCCGGTAGCGTTGGCCGCGGCTGCCGCGCACCGCCACCCACTCCGACTTCAGGCGCAGCTCGTGGCGCTGGCCCGGGAACCAGCTCAGACCGAGGCTGGCGAAGTCGCCACGGCGCGCGTAGCGGCCGAAATTGCGCCCGCCTTCCCAGATCAGCCAGTCCTCGCCGCGGTCCGGGCCGAACTCGAACGAGGCGTTGAAGGCGTCGCTGGGGTACCAGTTGGCGCTGAGCACCACCTCCTGGGTCGGGCGCGCGCTCAGCCCGCGCGGCGACAGTTCGATCGAGGCGCTCAGCGACCAGTCGCCGTAGCGGCGGCTGCTGTAGCCGACCTCGGCGTCGTAGCGGCCCGAGCGCTGCCACAGTCCGTTGCCGCGCGAGATCAGGTCGTCCGCGCCGTCGCTGATCAGGCTGGCCTCAAGGTAAATCAGGTCGCCGTTGCGGAAGTTGAGGTTGCCGCCCAGCAGCAGATAGGTCGGCGGACGGTCGCCGCGGTCGTTGCTGCGCGCCTGCAGTTCGGCCGACCAGCGCGTGCTGCCGAGTTTCGAGGCCGCATCCTCGATCCGGTGCAGATACACCGCGGTCGCCTCCATTTCGTTGAGGCTGGCGCGGCGCTGGAAACCGAGGTCGTTGAAGTCGAGCCGGTCGCCGAAGTGGGTGAGCTCCAACTCGTAGCGCCAGCGGTTCGACGGCGTCCAATTGATGCGCAGCCAGGCGCCGCTGTCGTCGCTGCTGCGTCCGGCCTGGTCGATGAAACTGGCCAGAGCCTGGGCGTTGACGATCAATCGGTCGTTCGGTTTCCAGCTCAGATCCAGCGCCTGCACCTGCGCCTCGCGATCGCGATGGGGCCGTTGCACCAGGCTGCCCAACCAACCCAGGTTCAGCCCCGGGCGCAGCGGGTACTGCAACCGCGCCGCATAGAAGTCGCGACCCGCCTGGCCATCCTCGCTGGCTGCGAGCAGACCGTAGCCCAGGGCGCCCACCGAGCCGTTGAGCTTGAGCGCGGCATCGATGTCGCTGGCGCCGGAGCCGTCGTCGGCAGCGCCGCCGATGCGGCGGGTGTGGATCAGCCGGCCGGCGTCCGGTGTGGTCAGATCGAAGATGCTCTGGTTCTCGGTGAAGAACGGGCGGCGGTCGCTGTAGAAGGTCTCGACCGCGTCGAAGTTGATCACCAGATCGTCGGACTCGACCTGGCCGAAATCCGGATTGACGGTGGCGCTGAGCTGGAAGGTCGGCGAAGGCTTCCAGAACACATCGACGCCGGCGTTGTAGCGGGTGCGGCCGTCTATCAGGTCGTGGTGGGCGGTCAGGTAAGGCCAGAAGTGCAGCAAAGGCTTGCGGTACTGGGCGATTTCGATCGGCTCGAAGCCGGACACGAAACGCCCGCGCGAGGTCGCCACCGCCGGCGTGGCCTGGCGCTCGCCGTTGCTGCCCAGGGTGCGGCTGAAGTAGACGTTGATCTTGCGCGTGGCGGCGTCGGCGCCGCGCATGGTCGCGACCGACCACGGGATCAGCAGTTCGGCCTGCCAGCCGGTGGCGGTCTCGCTCACCGCCCAGGACCAGTCGGTGTCCCAGTCCAGGTTCAGTACGTTCTCGTTGACGACCACGCCGTCCTGCACCGAGCCGGCGCGGTCGACGCTGAAGCTGTAGGCGCTGCGACCGTCGCCGTCGAAATCGATGCTGACGTTGACGCGATCGGCGGCGCGGTCCTGGTCGCGTTCCAGCCGCGGTTTGACCCGCGCGAACGCGCTGGACTGCTCCAGCTCGAACGCCACCGCGATGCCCTCCGGCGTGGACAGCAGGCGCGCCGTGGTGCCCGCGCCGGCGGGCGGCGCTTCCAAGCGGTAGGGCTCGGTGACCTTGAAGTCCTGATACGCGCGCGCCTGCTGCCACTGCGCCTCGTCGACCTTGCCGTCGATCGCGATGGCCGCCTGCGCGCCGCCGGCGAACATCATCGGCAATACCCATCCACCGCATGCCCAGGCATGCGTGCTGCGCTTACTCGTTGTCATCTCAATCCCGGTGCGTTGCGTCTACAGGATTGGATGGGATGCGGCGGCGGTGGTTAGCCGGGTTTCGTCCCGGCGCAACAGGCCTGCGCCGAGCCGTGAACGGCCAGGCGCAGGCGACGACGCGGATTACTGGACCAAGCCGCGGTTCTGTTGCTGGCCCTGCTGCCAACCCTGCTGGGTCGGCGTGGCCACATTGGCGATCTCCTGGCTGTTCTGCTGCAGGGTGCGGTTGAGCAGGTTCTGCTCGGGATGGAGCACCACGTCGCGCGCGCCGCTGAAGCCATGATCGCGCACCGCATACAGATTGCCTTCGTGACTCACCACCCGCGAGATGTCGGGCATGTGATTCTGCTTGGCGAACAAGGCCACCGACGAGGCCAGCACTTCCTGCTGCTGCGGCGCAAGCGCCTTGTACTCGGCTTGCACGCATTTGAGCGCGTTGTTGAACAGCGGATGATCCGGATGGCGCTGGTCGTTGAGCAGGATCGCCTGCGGCTGCTGCGGCGCGCCCAACGGCAGGCCGCCGAAGCCGCCTTCCTGCAGGCTGCCGATGCCGCCGTAGGTCTGGCGCATGGTGCTGCGGATCTGATCGCGCATGCTGGGGGACAGCGTCAGCTGATCCTCACGGTAGTCGCCGGGCATGGGCTTGATCTCGACCTTGTCGCGGTACTGGCCGTGCCGATCCAGTTCCCACTCGTGACCGCTGTTGGCGCTGCGGCCGACCAATCGCAGATTGCTGGTTTCGTTGTAGGCGTCCGCCGCATGGGCCTTGGTGATGCCGCCGTCCGGTGCGTACTTCATCATCTCCTTGGACAGGATCTCGAACGGCACCCGATGGTCGATGTCGAGGGCGTCGCGGGTCAGCAGCTGGCCGGAGGCGTCGCATTTGAACAGGTGCACGTCGCTGATCTTGCCGGTGGTCGGGCTCTTGATCTGCACCGTGGTCGCATAGGCCTGTTCCAGCTGCGCCTCATACCACTTGCCGGCGACGCGGGCATCGAAGCTCAGGCCCTTGCGCCCCTCATCGGCCGACCACGGCGTTTCCATGGTGGTCTTGTGGCGTCGCGCCAGGTCGCGGTCTTCGTCGAACGCGGGATGGTTGACGTTGGTGTCGAAACCCAGGCGCTCGTCGACCCACTTCTGCCATTGCGGCGAGTTCGGCCCGTGGGTGGCGTAGATCAGGTCCGCGCTGTCGCGGGCGCGGTTCACCACCGCCGGCAGCATGCGCAGGTTGCCGACGTCGTTGTAGGCGTAGTGGGCATCGGCCTGATTATCGACGCCCTTGTTGACGCAGTGCTGCTTCCACGGCGTGACGTGATCGATGTCCAGCGCGTCGATGCTGTGCCAGGTATCGGTGGTGGCGTTGTGGAACAGCGCGACCCGGCCCTGGTCGGTTTCGACCGGCTGCGCATACATGTTCTTGAACGCCCAGTCGTTGCGCATGTACTCGACGGTGGAGTCGTAGAAGGCCAGCGACTCGCGCGTGTCCTGACTGGTCCAGGGCGTGGTCTGCAGACGACCGCCGTGCTGGGTCGGCTTCAGGTCCTCCCAGCTGACCAGGGTGACGTGTTGTCCGCTTTGCAGGGTGACGTCTTCGAAAGGCATGGTTGGGCTCCTTGGCGGTGACGCATCGGCGTCCTTGGCGGGCGGGCGGCGGGCGGACCCGTCAGTAAGTCATCGGTTGCTGCTGGCCCTGCCCTGGCGCGGGCGCCTTGGCCGGCGTGGGCAGCTTGTCGATAACGGAAGTGTTCTGCTCCACGGTGCGGCTGGCGGCCAGGTCGGCCCCCGCCGACGCGATCAGGCGCCCGGGCGAGTTGGGGTTCTGCACCACGAACAACTTGCCTTCGCTATAGGCCACCTGATCGATCGCGGTCATCTGGTTGGCCTTGGCCACCCAGGCCAGCGACGAGGCCGCGTTCTCCTGCTGGGTCGGGCCGAGCTTCGCGCCCGGCCCCGCCTGCAGGCACTTCAGCGCCTGCGCGAACAGCGGATGATCGGGATGGCGCGGGTCGTTCATCAGCGGCGCGGCCGCGACGGCCGCCGCGAACGCGAACACCGGGGGCTGCGTCTGCGCGCTGGGCTGCGGCGCGCCGCCGAGGCCCGTCGCCGCTGCGGCCACCGTCGGCGACGCGGCGAACGAGGGCGTGGACGACAAGGGATTGAACACCGGCGTCGAGGGTGTGGACGACAAGGGGTTGAACGCGGGCGTCGAGAGCGACGGGCTCGCGGCCGCGGCCGACGCGGCCAGCGGCGGCGCCGCGTTCGAACGCGATTCGCTGCCCAGCCGCATCGGCGCGACTTCGTCGTCGATGAAATCGTCGAACTCGCCGGACAACTCCGGGTCTTCGTCGTCGCGGTAGTTGCCGAACTGGTCCAGCTCCCACTCGTGCGAACTGTTGGCGCTGCGCGAGACCAGGCGCAGGTTGCTGGTCTCGTTGAACGCGTCCAGCGCGTTGGCCTTGGTCGCCACGCCGCCCTCGGCGTACTTCACCATCTCCTTTGCCAGGATCTCGAACGGCACCTCATGGTCGATGTCGAGAGCGTCGCGCGTGCATAGCTGGCCGGACGCCGCGCAATGGAACAACGGCACCGCGGTGACCTTGCCGGTGGTCGGGCTGGTCATCTCGACGCTGCCGGCGTAGCTCTCCTTGAGTTGGTGGTCGAACCATTTGTCGAGCACGCGGGTGTCGAAGCTGAGGCCTTTGCGGCCCTCGCTGGAATCCCAATCCCGGCCGGTGGTGGCGACGGTGCGCCGCGCCAGGTCGCTCTCGGCGTCGTAGGCCGGATGGGCCGCGTCGGGGTCGAAGGCGAAATGCTTCTTGACCCAGGCCTTGGTCTGCGGGGAGTCGTTGCCGTGCTCCTCCAGCATGGTCTCGAAACTTTCGCGCGCGCGATTGACCGGCGACGGCAGCAGGCGCAGGTTGCCGACGTCGTTGTAGGCGCGGTTGGCGTCGGCGTAGTTATCGACCTTGAGCGCGGTGAGATGCTCCTTCCACTTGCGCGCGTGGTCGATGTCCAGCGCGTCGGCCGAATGCCAGGTATCGGTGGCGGCGTTGTGAAACAGCAGCAGATGCTTGCCGTCCTTCGACGCTTTGGTGGGCGACATGTGCTCGATCGCCCAGTCGTTGCGCATGTAGTCGATGGTCGACTCGTAGAAGCCCACGCCCTTGCGCGGATGGCTGGGGTTCCAGGCCTTGGCCTGCAGATCGTCGCCGTGCTGGGTCGGCGCCTCGTCTTCCCACTTCACCAAGGTGACCCGGCCGCCGCCGTGCAACTGGGTCGGAATGAACTCATGCGCCATGCTGCCTCTCCCTGTCGATGAAACCGACTTCCGTGATGACTGGCGGATCGACGACCGGCGCTCGTCCCCAGGCGCCGGCCTTGCCCCGGCCGGATCGAGCTCACGGCGGGCACGGCGGCGAGGATACCGCTACTCGCCACCTCCATGACACTTTTAATCCACACATACCGTGGACATAAACGACGAGCGGTCGTGCCGGAACGCGGCCCGGTCGGCAGCGCCGAACCGGCGCCATGGCCCAGCCACGCTCGGCGGGTAAACGGCCCCAGCGGCGACGGCCGGCCAGAGCGGGCGGCGGCGCGGGCGCTCGCCGCCGGCCTTGTCCCTTCTTAGCTTGCCCCTTGCTTAGAAGGAGTCGGCGGGCACGCGCACCCAGCCTTCCATCAGCACGCGCGCGCTGCGGCTCATCGAGGCCTTAGTCACGGCCCACTCGCCGTCGACCTGACGCGCTTCCACGCCCACCCGCAGGGTCCCGGAAGGATGGCCGAAGCGCACCGCGGCGCGGTCGTTGCCGCCGCCCGCGGCCAGGTTCACCACGGTGCCGGGCACCGAGGCGGCGGTGGCGATCGCGACCGCGGCCGTGCCCATCATCGCGTGGTGCAGCTTGCCCATCGACAGCGCGCGCGCGAGCAGATCGATGTCGGCGGCGGCGATACGCTTGCCGCCCGACGAGGTGTAGTCCTGCGGCGGCGCGACGAACGCGACCTTGGGCGTGTGCTGGCGCTGCACCGCGCCGGAGATGTCCGCAATCAGGCCCATGCGCACCGCGCCGTGGGCGCGGATGGTTTCGAACTTGGCCAGCGCGGCGGGATCGCCGTTGATCGCGTCCTGCAGTTCGGCGCCGGTGTAGCCCAGGTCGGCGGCGTTGAGAAAGATGGTCGGCACGCCTGCGTTGATCATGGTCGCGCGCAGCGTGCCCACGCCCGGCACGTCCAGGTCGTCGACGATGTTGCCGGTGGGGAACATCGCGCCACCGCCCTCGCCTTCGTCGGCCGGATCCAGGAATTCCAGCTGGATCTCGGCGGCCGGGAAGGTCACGCCATCGAGTTCGAAATCGCCGGTCTCCTGGACCTGGCCGTTGCTGACCGGCACGTGCGCGATGATGGTCTTGCCGATGTTGGCCTGCCAGATGCGCACGATCGCGATGCCGTCGTGCGGCACGCGCGCGGGATCGATCAGACCGGCGGCGATCGCGAACGGGCCCACCGCGGAACTGAGGTTGCCGCAGTTGCCGCTCCAGTCGACGAAGGACTGCGAGATGCCGACCTGGCCGTAGAGATAATCGACGTCGTGCTCCGGCACCGCCGACTTGGCCAGGATCACGCACTTGCTGGTGCTGGACGTCGCGCCGCCCATGCCGTCGGTGTGCTTGCCGTAAGGATCGGGCGAACCGATCACGCGCAGCAGCAGAGCATCGCGCGCCGTCCCCGGCACCTGGGCCGCGGCGGGCAGATCCTCCAGACGGAAGAACACGCCCTTGCTGGTGCCGCCGCGCATGTAGGTGGCGGGGATGCGGAGCTGGGGGAGGTGCGACATGGGCGATGGCTTCCGTGGATCGGGGGAATGGTTGCGTAAGGATCGCGACCTCGACCGCCGCGGCGGCGAGGTCGGCGATACCGGCCTCAAGCCGCCTGCGCGGACTCGAGGAAATCGTTGGCGAAACGCTGCAACACGCCGCCGGCCTCGTAGATCGAGACTTCCTCGGCGGTGTCCAGGCGGCAGGTCACCGGCACGTCCACGCGCTCGCCGTTGCGACGGTGGATCACCAGGGTCAGGGTCGCGCGCGGGGTGCGCTCGCCGATCACATCAAAGGTCTCGGTGCCGTCGATGCCCAGCGTGTTGCGGTCGGTGCCGGGCAGGAATTCCAGCGGCAGCACGCCCATGCCGATCAGGTTGGTGCGGTGGATACGCTCGAAGCCCTCGGCGGCGATCGCTTCCACACCCGCCAGGCGCACGCCCTTGGCCGCCCAGTCGCGCGAGGAGCCCTGACCGTAGTCGGCGCCGGCGACGATGATCAACGGCTGGCGGCGCTCCATATAGGTCTCGATCGCCTCCCACATGCGCGTGACCTCGCCTTCCGGCTCGATCCGCGCCAGCGACCCCTGACGCACCTTGCCGGCCTCGTCGCGCACCATTTCGTTGAGCAGCTTGGGATTGGCGAAGGTCGCGCGCTGCGCGGTGAGGTGGTCGCCGCGATGGGTCGCGTAGGAATTGAAGTCCTCTTCCGGCACGCCCATCTTGGCCAGGTATTCGCCGGCCGCGCTGTCGAGCATGATCGCGTTGGACGGCGAGAGATGGTCGGTGGTGATGTTGTCGCCCAGCACCGCCAGCGGGCGCATGCCGCTGAGCGTGCGTTCGCCGGCCAGCGCGCCTTCCCAATACGGCGGGCGGCGGATGTAGGTGCTCTGCGGGCGCCAGGCGTACAGCGGGTCGATGCTGCCGCCGACGGCGCCGTCGGAGCGGAACATGGGCTCGTAGACCTGGCGGAACTGCTCCGGCTTCACGCTGCTGGCGACGATCGCGTCGATCTCCTCGTCGCTGGGCCAGATGTCCTTGAGCGTGATCGGCTGGCCGTCGGGGTCGTAGCCCAGCGCGTCCTTCTCGATGTCGAAACGCACCGTGCCGGCGATCGCGTAGGCGACCACCAGCGGCGGCGAGGCCAGGAAGGCCTGCTTGGCGTAGGGATGGATGCGGCCGTCGAAATTGCGGTTGCCCGACAGCACCGCGGTCGCGTACAGATCGCGTTCGATCACTTCCTTCTGGATCGCCGGGTCCAGCGCGCCGCTCATGCCGTTGCAGGTGGTGCAGGCGAAGGCGACGATGCCGAAGCCCAACCGCTCCAGTTCGCTCAGCAGGCCGGCCTCTTCCAGGTACAGCTGCACCGCCTTGGAACCGGGCGCGAGCGAGCTCTTCACCCACGGCCGGCGCACCAGGCCGCGCGCATTGGCGTTGCGCGCGATCAGGCCGGCGGCGATCACGTTGCGCGGGTTGCTGGTGTTGGTGCAGCTGGTGATGGCGGCGATGATGACCGCGCCGTCGGGCATCTGACCCGGCACGTCCTGCCACTGCCCGGCGATGCCGCGCGCGGCCAGTTCGGAGGTCGGCAGCCGCTTATGCGGATTGGACGGGCCGGCCATGTTGCGCACCACGGTCGACAGGTCGAACTCGAGCACACGCTCGTATTGCGCGCCGACCAGGGCGTCGGCCCACAGGCCGGTCTGCTTGGCGTAGGTTTCGACCAGCTTGACCTGGGCGTCCTCGCGGCCGGTCAGGCGCAGGTAGTCGATGGTCTTGTCGTCGATGAAGAACATCGCCGCGGTGGCGCCGTACTCGGGCGCCATGTTGGAAATGGTGGCGCGGTCGCCCAGGGTCAGCGCGGACGCACCTGTACCGTAGAACTCCAGGTAGGCGCCGACCACCTTGGACTGGCGCAGGAACTCGGTCAGCGCCAGCACGATGTCGGTGGCGGTGATGCCGGCCTGCGGTTTGCCGCTCAGGTGCACGCCGACGATCTCGGGCAGGCGCATCCACGACGCGCGGCCCAGCATCACGCTCTCGGCTTCCAGGCCGCCGACGCCGATCGCGATCACGCCCAGCGCGTCCACGTGCGGGGTGTGGCTGTCGGTGCCGACCAGGGTGTCGGGGAAGGCCACGCCGTCGCGCGCATGCACCACCGGCGACATCCGCTCCAGATTGATCTGATGCATGATCCCGTTGCCCGGCGGAATCACATCGACGTTGCGGAACGCGCGCTTGGTCCAGTTGATGAAGTGGAAGCGGTCCTCGTTGCGGCGGTCCTCGACGGCGCGGTTCTTGGCGAACGCGTCCTTGTCGAAACCGCCGTGCTCCACCGCCAGCGAGTGGTCCACGATCAGTTGGGTCGGCACCACCGGATTGATCTGCGAGGGGTCGCCGCCGCGCTCGGCGATGGCGTCGCGCAGGCCGGCCAGGTCGACCAGCGCGGTCTGGCCGAGGATGTCGTGGCAGACCACGCGCGCCGGGAACCAGGGGAAGTCCAGGTCGCTGCGGCGCTCGATCAACTGGGTCAGGTAGGCCGCCAGCATCGCCGGCTCGGCGCGCCGCACCAGGTTCTCGGCGTGCACGCGCGAGGTATAGGGCAGGCGGTCGTAGGCGCCGGGCGCGATCGCCTCGACCGCGGCGCGTGCGTCGAAATAGTCGAGCGTGGTGCCCGGTAGCGGCTTGCGGTATTCAGTGTTCATGGCTGGCGGCTGGCTTCAATGCGAAAGGACGGTCTTGCATGTGCCGGCATCGCAATGGCGACGGCGCCACGCACGAACCCAGGCCCGCCACATGCGCGCATGCGGTAACCAGGAAAACGGCGATGCCGAGGCCGGGAGTCGCCGGCAGGGGCGATTATCCCGCAATTGCCGCCGCGCCGGGGCCAGGCGGCGGCAAAGCCGGGCGTTCCGGGCCACGTAAGCGCCGTCGCAAGCCGGGCGAACGCGCGGCGGCCGATTCGGCCGCGCCGACGCCCGTCACCCAAGGCGACCGCGGTTACCCCGTGGTTTGACCGGCCCCGTCGAAACGGGCAATCCTCGCCCCTCCCTGGCATCGGCCCTGAGATCGATGAATCGCATGTTCCCAGGCACGCGCGCGCTGCGGACCTTCGCGGCGGCGGCCCGGCATCTGAACTTCACCCGCGCCGCCGAGGAAGTGGGCCTGACCCCGGCCGCGGTCAGCCACCAGATCAAGGAACTGGAGGACCAGCTGGACCTGGTGCTGTTCGCGCGCGGCGGCCGCAACCTGCAGCTCACGCCGGCCGGCATGACGCTGTTCGAAGCCGCGGCCTCGGCCCTGGAATCGCTGCAGCGCGCGGTCGGTCGCGCACGCGGCATGGCGCGCGGCGCCACCCAGCTGCGTATCTCCCTGAGCGCGCGCTTCGCGACCAACTGGCTGCTGCCGCGCCTGCCGCAATTCCAGGCTGCGCACCCTGAGTTGGAACTGAGCTTCGACATCAGCGATGCCCTGCGCGACTTCGATGGCGACGACATCGACCTGGCGATCCGTTTCGGCACCGGCCGCGTCGCCGACGCCTGCGCGGACCGCCTGTTCGACACCGTGATCGCGCCGGTGTGCAGCCCGCGCCTGCTCGCCGACGGCGCCAGACTCGAACAACCCAGCGACCTGTTGCGGCACACCCTGTACTACGTCGACTGGAAGACCGACGGCATGGTCTGGCCGAACTGGCGGATGTGGATGGCCGCGGCCGGCATCGCGGATTTCGACGACCGCCGCTGCGTCGGCTTCGCCGATTCCAGCCACGTCGTGCAGGCGGTGATCGACGGCGGCGGCATCGGCCTGGCCGACCTGGACATGATCGCCAATGACTTCGCCCAGGGCCGCCTGCAGCGGCTGTTCGACACGGTCGTGCCGGTGGCGCCGGAGTACGCCTATCACCTGGTCTACCCGCAGCGCAGTCGCGACGATCCGCGCATCCGCGCGTTTCGGAGCTGGCTGCTGGAACAGGCGGGCGTGTCGATCTGAGCGCGCCGCCGACGGCCGTGGCCGCCGGCGGTCGTCGACCTCAGTACTTGGCGTCGAACGCGAAGATCGGCTTGCGCGACTTCCACAGGCCCTGAGTGAAGTCCGGGAAGTCCAGAGTCTGATAGTTCTGGGCGATGGACTGCTCCGACAAGGGCGTGATCGCGCTCCAGGCCACCGCGTCGTAGATGTCGATCGGCATCGGCGCTTCGGCCTTCACGGCTTCGACGAAAGCGTGGATCACGAAGTAGTCCATGCCGCCGTGTCCGGCGCCCTCGGCGTCCTTGGCGTACTTGCGCCACAGCGGGTGGTCGTACTGGTCCTGGTAGGTCTTGAACTCTTCCCACTTGTGCGGCGGGCTGCGACCTTCGATGTGGATGGACTGGTTGAGGTCCATCCACAGGCCCTTGGTGCCTTGCACGCGGAAGCCGAGCGAGTACGGGCGCGGCAGCGAGGTGTCGTGCTGCAGCAGGATGGTCTCGCCGTTTTCGCAGGCCAAGGTGGTGGTGACCACGTCGCCGAGCTTGAAGCTGGCCTGGGTGCTGGGATGGGTGGTGCCGCCGCTCTTGGCCACGGTGTATTCGTGCAGGCCGCGCGCCTTGGTGGCGAAGCTGTTGATGCGGGTGAAGCGGTTGCCGCGGTTGATGCCGGTGTACATCGCGCAGGGACCGATGCCGTGGCTGGGGTAGAGCTCGCCGTTGCGGCGCACCGAATGCTCGGTGCGCCAGCGCGCCTCGGACCAGCCCTTGGGGCCGAACTCCACGCCGCTGCCGTAGGGCTGGTCGGGGTCGCCGGAGTTGAACTTCACCGCGCGCAGATCGTGCTGGTAGCCGCCCTGCAGATGCACCAGCTCGCCGAACAGGCCCGCGCGCACCATCTGCAGCGCGGCCATCACGTCGCGGCGGTAGCACACGTTCTCCAACAGCATGTAGGGCGTGCCGGTGCGCAGCTGGGTGCGCAACACCTGCCAGTGATCGTCCAGGGTGACGCCGGCCACGACCTCGCAGCCCACCGCGACCTTGGCCTCCATGGCGTCGATCGCCATCGGCGCATGCCATTCCCAGGGCGTGGCGATGATCACCGCGTCCAGGCCGCGCTGCGCCAGCAGGCGCTTGTAGGCATGCACGTCGCCGTCCTGGCCGTAGGCCTTGGGCGCGGGCTTGCCGGCCTTGGCGGCCATGTCCAGCGCGCGCTGCAGCATGATCGGTTCGATGTCGCACAGCGCCGCCACTTCGACGTCGTCGCGCCGCAGCAGTTCCTTCAGCAGCACCTGACCGCGCATGCCGGTGCCGATCAGGCCCAGGCGGATGCGCCGGTTCGCGGCCCAGGCCGGCGTGTTCGGCAGCAGGGCGCTGGCGCCGATCGCGGCGCTGGCGATGATGAAATCTCTACGGTTCATGCTGTGCTCCTGTGCATCCGCGGCCGGCTCTGCCATCAGCTTGCCACGCGTGGTTCGAATGAAAGCGGGCGGACGGCGCGAAACCGTCCGATCCGCCGAAATAGGTCAAGGTTTCAGGCGCCAACGCTGATAGCCGTTGGCCAGGCAGGTGTATGTGCGCAGGTACGCGCCGCGCACCGCGCCGTTCATGGGGTCCAGGCACTGCCGCGCGCCGACGTTGTAGACCTCGTTGGAGCCGGGGATCGGCAGCCAGCGCTGGCGCGAACCATTGCCGCAATCGGCCAGCCGCACCTTGCCGTCGGTATCGGCCTGCAGGCACTTGCTGCGCGAGCGCATCAGCAGGCGGAAGCCGTCGTCGCGCTCGATCTGCTGGTTGGCGTTGGCGGCGCAATCCCACAATCCGGCCTGAACGCCGCCAGACAAGGTGTCCAGGCAGTAGCCGCTGTGTTCGTTGAGCAGGCGTTGCGGATTGCCCAGGGTGCCGTAGACGTTGGCCGCGGCGGTGCAGTCCTGCTCGGCCGTGCAGGCGGCGCGGGCGATGGTGGCGCAGATGCCATAGGTGGTGGCGGTGCTGGTCACCGGCGCCACGCTGCCCTGCTCCGCGCTGGGCGCATGCAGCACCGCGCTGCTGGCCGGCACGGCCGCGCAGCTCGCGCGCTCCTGGCTGCCTTGCGCGTAGTCCTCAAGAAAGGTGTTGGTGCGGTTGGTCAGCCCGCCCCAGGCCGCGGGCACCTGGATGGTCGCGACCTTGCGCTGGCTGCCGCTGCCGGTGTCGACGATGTAGGCCGCCCAGCGCGCGGGCGCCTCGGCGACGATGCGGATGTCGTAGGTCGCGCGCTGCCGCCAGTCGTAGGCGACCCAGCACTGCACGCCGCTGCCCTCGTGATCGAAGTAGGCGCATTGGGTGCCGGGTTCGGCGGTCCAGCCGGTGGCTTTCCAGATCGAGAAGTTCAAGGCCTTGTTGTGGCCGTCGCGCTGTTGCAGGCCGACGTAGCCGCCGTCGCCGCCCTTGAACCAGAACTGGTGCGCCCAGTAGGTGTAACCGTCCTTGCCGGGCTCGTCGGTGACGGTGGTGGGGAAATTCATGTCCAGGTAGCCCACATCGGTGGCGGGCCACTGGCGGTCGATGGCGACCATGCCGCCGGCGACCAGGGCGTAGGCGTTGGACGACAGCGAAAGACACAGCAACAGCACGGCATGGCGGATGGTGCGCATGGAACCCTCCTGGTAAAGACGTGTCGTCGTGGCGTGGTCGCGCACGGCGGCCGCCCCGGTCAGGAGCGGCCGCGGTGCGCTGCGATCAGAACTTGTAGCCCACCGAGAAACTGAAGACCCGCCCGAAGTTGTTGGTGTAGCCCGGGAAGGTCATCCAGTCGTTGGGGTCGTAGAACGGATGGCGGTCGAACAGGTTCTTGACGGTGGCACCGACGGTGAGCTTGTCGGTCGGCTTCCAGGTCACGCCCAGGTTGGCCGTCCACCAGGCCGGCGCGCCATCGCACTTGCTGGGCTGCACCGAAACGAAACTGCCGGTGCAGGTCTCTTCGTTGTTGTCCTGCGCGTCGATGCGGTCGTAGGCCCACTTGGTCTTGCCGACGTAGTTGACGTAGAAGCTGGTGTTCCAGTCGCCGTAGTTCCAGTCGACGTTGAAGGTCGCGCGCAGACGCGGGTTGTTGTAGTAGCCCACGGTGTTGCCGTACAGCCAGCCCGAATCGTCGCCGGCGTGGTACATGTTGCGGCGCGCGATGGTCGCGGCCACGCCGACGTTCAAACGGCCCCAGTCGCCCAGGTCGAAGCGGCTGCGTGCGTCGATGTCGAAGCCATCGACCAGGGTGCGGCCGCGGTTGCGGTACTGGCCGATGACGCTGGAGATGTTGCCGATGCTGTAACCCGGCAGCGTGCCCGGACAGGTCACGCCGCTGGCCGGATCGGCGCACATCGCCGCCAGCGCGGCCAGGTTGGCGCGGTCGGCGTCGGTGATGCCGAAGCGCGTCATCGCCAGGATGTCCTCGGGCTTGCTGTAGTCCGGCGCGACGATCTCGTTGCGGCGGTAGATGAACCAGTAGTCGGCCGACACCGACAGCCAGTTGGTCGGCTCGTACACGAAGCCCAGCGTGGCGATCTTGGCCTTCTCCGGCTCCAGGCCCTGGTTGGGCTGGGTCAGACGCGCGACGTTGCGGCTGCAGTCCGAGTTACGCAGCGTGCGGCCCAGGTCCACGTCGCCGGGACGCGCGGACTGCAGCAGCAGGTTGGCGATGGCGTTGGTCTCGTTGCAGCGCACCTCGTCGCGGTAACCGCCGATCTGCGCGAACACGCCGCCTTCGCCGGCTTCGGCCAGGCTGGGCGCGCGGAAACCTTCCGAATAGGTGCCGCGCAGCATCAGCTGCTCAAATGCTTGGTACTTCAGGCCGATCTTGGGCGCGAAGTTGGCGTTGAAGTTCGGGTACTTGTCCACGCGCGCGGCCAGTTCCAGCTCCAGCTTGTCGGTGATCGGCGCCACCGCCTCACCGAACACGGCGTAGGTGGTGCGCTTGCCGTCGAACCAGGAGCCGCCCTGCTGGGTGATCAGGCCGTTGGCCGCGTCGGGGTTGCCCGGCGTGAAGAAGGTCTCGCGGCTGAGGTTGAAGCCGAACGCGGCGCGCACTTCGCCCGCGGGCAGCGCGAACAGCGGCCCCTCGATCTTGCCGTCGAGGGTGTGCAGGCGGGTCCAGGATTCGATGTCGAAGGTCGGGTAGGCCTCGCGCAGCAGCTTGGCGTTGGCCTCGCTGATCTCGCCGAACTTGTAGGCCGGGTTGTCGGAGATGATCACGCGGCCCGTGGCCGGGTCGACGGTGAACGGACCGAAAGCGCGTTCGAAGCCTTCCAGGTTGACGTTGGTGGTCTGATACGTGACCGAATGCGATCCGGCGGTGGTGAAGGCGCTTTCCCAGTTCCAGTCGCCCAGCGCGCCGCGCAGGCCGAACATGCCGCGGTAGCTCTTGTCGGTGTTGCGCTGGCCGAAGTGGTTGCCGCCCACGTCCTGCAGCAGGTACTGCAGGCCGACCACGCCGCCGTTGATCGCGCGCAGCGCGGGGCTGGCCTTGTTGTAGACGTTGTTGGGGCCGAGGTAGGGATAGAAGAACTGGTTGACGGTGTTGCCGGTGTTGCGCGAGAACCAGCTGGTCGGGTTGCCGGTGGTGGTGCCGAACGCGCGTGGCGTGCCGCCGTTGGCGCGCAGGTCGATGTCGGTGTACGTGGCTTCGGCGAAGGCTTCGGTGGTGTCGCCGATCAGGAAGCGCGCGCTGACATAGGCGGTGGCGCGCTCGGACTGGGCGCCGCCGTCGATCTCGTTGTTCAGCCAGGTCTGCCAGATGCAGCGCGGTCCGGCCGCTTCGACGACGACGTTTTGGCAGCCCGGGGCCGCCTCCTGCGTGCGCCGGCCGGTGACGGGGTTGATCGCGAAGTAGCTGCCGGGATTGAACACGCCCGGCGCGCTGCCGCTGCCCAGGCGCAGATTGTTGATGTAGTTCGGGTTGTTGACGTAGAACTGCTCGGGCTTCTTGTCGTACCACTCCGACAACGGGATCGGGTCGCGCCGGTACAGATTGACCGAGCCGTAGACGTTGTAGCGGTCCTCGTCCAGATCGCCGAAACCGCCGGTGAAGCTGAGCTGGTGCTCGCCGTAGGAATCGAAGCGCGGCGCGAAATCGGTGGTGAGGTTGATCTCCGCGCCCTGGTACTCGCGGCGGGTGATCACGTTGATCACGCCGGCGACCGCATCGGTGCCGTACACGGCCGAGGCGCCGTCGGTCAGCACTTCCATGCGCTCGATCGCGGCAGCCGGGATCGAGTCGATGTTGACGAACTGGGTCTGGAAGCCCGCCGGCGCGCCGTAATAGGACAGGCGGCGACCGTTCAACAGCACCAGCGTGCCCTGCGCGCCGAGGCCGCGCAGGTTGGCCTGCGAGGCGCCGTCCGAGCCGGTGAACAGCGACTTGGAATCGACCTGCGCCGGGCGCGCCGCGGGCAGGTTGTCGAGCACCTGCAGCAGGGTGCGCGCGCCCATGTTCTCGATGTCCTGCTTGCTGATGACCTGCACCGGCGAGGCGGTTTCGACATCGGTGCGCTTGATGTTGGAGCCGGTGACCTGGATCCGTTCCAGTTCGGTGGCCTTTTCCTTGGCCTCGGCGTCCGGCGCGGCGGTGTCGGCGGTCTGCGCGTAGACCGGGCCGGCGAGCGCGGCGGCCAGAGCGATGGACAGCGCGGTGACGGGGATGCGGCGGTGGCGACAGCGTTGGCTTGAATGCAACATCTTCGGCTCCATTTCGATCGGCAGCGCTGGGCGCTGCGCGGGCGGGTTGGCTTGCGTGAGGCAACAAAGCTCCGGTGCCGCGGCCCACGGGCCGCAGTCGGAAGGCGAGTGCTAGGAATGACGCTGGCTTAGGGCGTGGCGATGGCGGCGGTATCGCCCTCCTGTCCGATCAACACGGCATTGGCCCAGTTGGCGCAGACCTGCGCCGGATGCGCGCCCTGCGCGCCAAGGGTGCGCAGGCTCAGACGCTTCAGACCCCGGATATCCAGTTCGGGCTTGACCACGCCCGGCGCGCGCACCAGACCGCTGTCGAACAACAAGCGCTCGTCGCCCCAGACCTGGAATTGCAGACCGCCCGCATCGCGGCAGCGGTCGTCGATGCCCAGATCGGCGCGCAGCAGGCGCCAGTCGCCCTGCAACTGCAGGTCGAGGCGGCTGTTCGCGCTCACGCCCAGGCCGCGCCGGAACTGCAGGCCGTTCATGCGCATCTCGCTGGCGCCGCCGTAGGCGCGGTCGCGCGCGATGTCGGCGGGCGCGGCCAGTTCGGACAAATAGAAATGTTGCTCCGGACGCTCCGGCGCGCGATGTTCGAGCACGCGGAAGGTCGACAACGCGATCGGGCCGACGTCGCGCGGGCGCTGCGCATCGACCGCGCGCGCGCCGCCGCCCTGCGCGGCCGACACCATGGGATCGCTGCCGCTGGCGGCATCGCCGTCCGGGTTCTGGGTGCTGAGCACGCGGAAGCGCAGCAGGCGACCGGCGCGCGGCGCGAAGTCGATGCGCTGCAGCTCCTGTTGCAGCTTGAGCTGGCCGCGCGCGATCGGTTCGCCCCACTCGCCGTTGCTGTCGGCCAGATAGATCTCGTAATCGCGGACCTGGCCGTGCTTCCAGTGCTGATCGTTGCGCGGCGCGATCTCGATGCCATCGACCAGGGCGCGTTCGCCGAAGCCTATCGTCCACTCGTGCGCGCCGGTGCGCACCGCCTGATTGCGCACGCTGCGGAACCAGGTCGCCGGGTCGTCGTCGAAGGCGTTCTCCAGCGGATGGCCGGGCTCCTCGGCCGGGCGGTTGACCACCAGCAGGCTGTCGGGCGGCAGCGCGCGGCCCTGCGCGGGCGCGGCCGGGAACGGGTCGTCGGCCGCAGCGGGCGCGGTCGGCAGATCGATGCGGAACGCGAGCGCGCTGCGGATGTCCATGGGCGCGGTGCGCACAAGCACGGTGCCGCGCCGATCGGCCGGATCGTAGGTCCAGCCTTCGCTCGCGGCCTGCAGCGCGGCGCGGTCGGCCAGCGCCGGCAGCGCGCGCCCGTCCAGCTCGACCGCGCGCGGGCGCTCGCGGCTGAGCAGACGCAAGGCGTAGCGGCGCTGCGGCAACTGGCCGGCGTACTCGCCGCGCTGGCCTTCGATGCGCACGCGCACTTCGCCGCTGCCCTGCGCCGGCGCCTGCATCGCGATGGCCTGCTCGCTGAACTCGCCCTTCTGGTAACGGCGCGTGTTGCCGTCGTCTTCGTACAAGACGTAGCGCGACTCGCCCTGCGGATACAGGTCCAGGGTCAGCTCGTCCAGCGGCTTCTCGCCGTCGTAGAGCATGGCCGGATACATCGGCAGGATCGCGCCGGCGCGCACGAACACCGGCAGGGTGGCCAGATCGATCTGGCGATCGAGCTGGCGGCCCTGAGCGCCGGCCTGCAGCTGGCGGCCGTCCCAATAGTCGATCCAGCGGCCCGGCGGCAGATGGATGTCGCGGCGCCAGCCGCGGCTGGCGGCCTGGCTGCGGTACACCGGCGCCACCAGCAGCTCCCGACCGAGCAGGAACTGGTACTTGTGCGCCTCGGTATAGGCCTGCGGATCCTGCGGGTAGTCCCACATCAGCGCGCGCAGCGGCGGCGCGCCGGTCAGCTCGGCTTCGCGGGTGAGGCCGTACATATACGGCGTCAGACGCATCTTGAGCTTGAGGTAGTCGCGATTGATGCTGCGATAGGGCTCGTCGTACCACCACGGATGCTTGCGCCCGGCCGAGGACCAACCCGACATGCCCATCAGCACCGGCGTGAAACTCTTCCACTGCAGATCGCGGGTGTAGGTCTCGGCGCTGCCGCCGAAGATGCCGTCGACGTCGCCGGTGGCGTAGGCCAGGCCCGACAGCCCCGAGCCGATCAGGGTCGGGATATGCCAGCGGATGTAGTCCCAGCTGCCGCTCTGGTCGCCGGTCCAGGCCACCGCGTAGCGCTGGATACCGGCCCAGCCCATCACCGTCCACAGGAACGGGCGCGAATCCGAATTCTTCAAGATGCCGTCGTAGGCGGCGTGATTGGCGTCCATCGCGAACTGGTAGCCCTTGCCGGTCCAGGCCACGTCCAGCTTCTGCACGCGGCTGCCGGCGGTGCCGACTTCCCAGGCGATCTTGTCGACGCCGTCCTCGGTCCACAGGCCGGTGCGGAAGCCATAGCGCGCCAGGCCCTGCACCACCTTGGGCAGCTCCTTGTAGCCGCAGCCGTAGCCGTCGTTGGGCAGAATCCAGCCGCCGGGCATGTCGTGCTCGCGGTACTTGCGCGCGACGCTGTCGACCACGTCCGGGGTGCTGCCGCTGGGGCCGTCGCTCCAGCCTTCGGGTACGGTGCCGGGCTTCTTCTTGTTATCGCCGTCGTTGTAGCAATCGGCGTCGCCGTAGGAGAGCGCCCAGCGCGGCAACAGACCGGCGCGGCCGGTGAGCGCGGTGTAACGGTCCAGCAACTGCGGCAGGCCGGCGCCGACGAAGTAATAGACGTCGAACCGATCCTCGCGATGCAGCAGGGTGGCCTGGTCGGGCTGGCGCAGGTCGTAGCTGCCGTCGCTCCAGGTGTTGCGCAACATGCCCCAGCCGCGCGAGCTCAACAGCATCGGCGCTGGGCTGGGACGATCGCCGTCCTCCCAGCCGCCGGAGTAGGAAATCTCCAGCTCGCGGCCCTTGAACTCGTAGCGGCCGTTCTGCTGGCCGCCGCCGTAATAGTGTTCGCCCGCATCGCTGGACAGCACCTGCACGCTCTGCTCGGCGGCCAGGTCCAAAGGCTGCAGCTCGCGCCACAACGCGATCGCGCGACCGCCTTCGATGCGTTCCAGCGACAGCCGCAACGGCTGGCGCTGGATATGCAGCAGCAGCGCTTCGGTGCGGATGCGCACTTCGTTCGCGTCTTCTTCGTAGGTGTGCTCGACCTTGTTGGCGGGCTGCGCGGGCACGATAGGCGTGGCCTTGTCGCCGTTGGCGCTGAGCTTGCCACCGCGGCCGGCCTGCACGCGCAGCAGATCGGCGCGCAGCAGTTCGATGCGCAGGCGCGCGCCGCTGGCGGTGGTCAGCTCCCAACTCGGGGTCGCCTCGCGCGCCGGGCCGGGTGCGATCGCACGCAGGTCGCCGACTGGCTCGGCCAGCGCCGGCAACGCCGAAAGCAACAGCCAGGACATCGCTGCGATGAGCAGGCGGCCATGGCCTCGTGCGCTGGTGTCCACCTTGCCCCCAAGCCCGCCTAACGCGGGGATCCGAAACGCTTGCGACCGACTCTAGGGCAGCCTGTCGAAATATGTCAACAAATTGCAAAGGAAAAAGAAGGATATTTTCCTCATATCGAAAGATTGTGCAAAGCACAACTTTCATATGCAGACGCTAAATGATCGAAACTTGCGCGGGAACCACGTAATTGCTGCGTAGCAGCACGATCCACCCTACGCCCACCGTAAACCCTCGCCCAGCGGCAAAAACTTTCAATTAGCTTTCGATGTTTGACATTTCGAAAGAAAACACTGATCGTGAGCGCGCCCAACAGGAACCATGAATGGACGCTCCCCTGCTTCCCGATTTGTCCGCCTGGCAGCGCCTGGGCGGAGCCCATACCGCCCGAGAAATCGCCCAGCAACCCGAGCTGTGGGAGCAGTTGGCGCAGGTGGTGGAGCAGAACCGCGCGCGCATCGATGCCTTTCTCGGCGACTGGCTGCGCCAGCCCGGACATCGGGTGATCTTCACCGGCGCCGGCAGTTCGGGCTTCATCGCCGAGATGGTCGCCGACCAGATCAATGCGCAATGGCCGGCCGAGGTGCGCGCCTTACACACCACGACCCTGCTCACGCATCCCTCGCTGTACCTGCAGCGCGATCGCCCGACCCTGCTGGTGTCGTTCGCGCGCAGCGGCTCCAGCCCGGAAAGCACGGCGGCGGTGGATCTGGTGCGCGAACGCGTCGCCGATGCGCGCTTCCTCGACATCACCTGCAACGGCGAGGGCGAACTCGCGCGGCGCGGACGCGATCGCGCCGACACGCTGACCCTGCTGATGCCGCCGCTGAGCTGCGACCGCGCCTTCGCCATGACCAGCAGCCTGAGCTGCATGCAGCTGGCGGCGCTGGCGGCGTTCGACACGGCGCCGTGGCCGCAACGCTTGCAGCGCCTGCACGACTTGGCCGCGCACCTGCGCGATGCGCTCGACGATTGGGCAGCGCCGGTCGCGGCGCTGGCGCAGTCGCCGTATACGCGCGTGATCTATCTGGGCAGCGGACCGCTGGAGTCACTGGCGCGCGAAGCCGCGCTCAAGCTGCTGGAACTCACGGCCGGGCGCGTACTGGCGCTGGCCAACACGCCGCTGGGCTTCCGCCACGGCCCCAAGTCCACGCTCGACGGCGACACCCTGGTGGTGGTGCTGCGCAGCGCCGAAGCGGTGGCGCGCCGCTACGAACAGGACCTGCTGGACGAGCTGCGTCGCGACGGCATCGCCGGTCGCGTGCTCTCGGTGGGCCCCGCGCGCGGCGACGATGCCGAAGGCGATTTCAGCCTGGAGGCGCCGGCCCTGCCCGATCCCTGGTTGGCGCCGCTGTGGCTGAGCATGGCCCAGCGCTACGCCCTGCTGCGCTCGGCCGCGCTCGGCCTGACGCCCGACAATCCCTTTCCCGACGGCACCGTCAATCGCGTCGTCCAGGGCGTGATCGTCCATCGCCATGACTGATACCGGCGCCAGCGCGCGGACCTACTACGGCCTGGACATCGGCGGGACCAAGATCGAATTGGTCGCCTGCGACGAGGCCATGCAGGTGCGCTATCGCCGCCGCGTCGCCACGCCCACGCAGGACTACGAGGCGTTTCAGCAGGCGGTGATCGAGCTGGTGCGCGGCGCCGACGCGGAACTCGGCGACAGCGGCCTCGCGGTGGGCCTGGGCGTGCCCGGCGTGGTCGACCGCGACAGCGGACGCCAGCTCAGCTCCAACGTGCCGGCGCTGACCGGCCAGCGCGTCGAACAGGACCTGCGCGCGCAGCTGCAACGTCCGCTGTATCTGGGCAACGACTGCCAATGCTTCGCCTTGTCGGAAGCGCAGGGCGGCGCGGCCGCCGACTATCCCAGCATGTTCGGCGCCATCCTCGGCACCGGCGCCGGCGGCGGCTATTGCCTGGAAGGCCGCCTGATCGCCGGCTACAACGGCATCGCCGGCGAATGGGGCCACTGGAGCGTGCCGGCCGCGCTGCTGCAGCGCCACGACCTGCCGCTGCTGGACTGCGCCTGCGGCCTGCGCGGCTGCATGGAGCGCTACGTGTCCGGCAGCGGCCTCGCCCTGATCCATCAACAGCTCGGCGGCGACGCCGTCGACGCCAGCGCGATCGCACAGCGCGCCGAACAAGGCGACGCACAGGCGCGCCAGGCGTTGGCGATCCATCGCGACCTGCTCGGCTACGGCCTGGCCGGCCTGGTGTTGACGCTGGACCCGCACGTGATCGTGCTCGGCGGCGGCCTGTCCAAGCTCGACGCCCTGTATCGCGATCTGCCCGCCGCGGTGGCCGCGCATCTGTTCGGCGGCCCGCGCGTGCCGCCGATCCTGCCGCCGATGTTCGGCGATGCCGGCGGCGCACGCGGCGCCGCCTTGCTCGCGCGCCAACGCCATCGCACCGTCTGATCTTCGAGACCCGTCCATGTCCGCCGTCCAAAGCCTGATCGCCGCCCACCGCCAAGGCGAACCCGTCGGCCTGTACAGCGTGTGCTGCAGCAACGAACAGGTGCTGCTGGCCGCGATGCAGGTCGCGCGCGACTACGGCACCGTGCTGTTGATCGAGGCCACCTCCAACCAGGTCGATCAGTTCGGCGGCTACACCGGCATGACCCCGGCGCAGTACCGCGACTACGTGCTGGCGCTCGCGCAGGCCCAGGACTTCCCCGGCGAACGCCTGATCCTGGGCGGCGACCATCTGGGCCCGAACGCCTGGCAGCAGCGTCCGGCCGCCGAGGCCATGGCGCATGCGCGCGAGCTGATCGCCGCCTACGTCGGCGCCGGCTTCCACAAGATCCATCTCGACTGCAGCATGTCCTGCGCCGACGACCCCACGCCGCTGCCCGACGAGATCGTGGCCGCACGCTCGGCGGACCTGGCACGCGTCGCCGAACGCACCGCCGCGCAGGCGGGCCTGGCGCCGCCGGTCTACGTGATCGGCACCGAAGTGCCGGTGCCCGGCGGCGAAGCCTCGCTCGCGGGCGGCGTCGCGGTCACCGCACCCGGCGCGGCCGCACGCACGCTGGAGATCCATCGCCAGGCCTTCCTCGCGCCGGACCTCGCGCCGGCCTGGGAACGCGTGATCGCGATGGTGGTGCAGCCCGGCGTCGACTTCGACCACAGCCACGTGCAGCACTACGACCCGCAGGCCGCGCAGGCGCTGTCGGCCTTCGTCGAAAGCCAGCCGCGCATCGTCTACGAAGCGCATTCCACCGATTACCAAACCGAAGCCTCCCTGCACGCGCTGGTGCGCGATCACTACGCCGTGCTCAAGGTCGGCCCGGCCGCGACCTACGCCTACCGCGAGGCGGTGTTCGCGCTGGCCGCGATCGAACGCGAGCTGCTGCCGCCGGCGCAGTGCTCCGACCTGGTCGAGGTGCTGGACCGCTGCATGCGCGAGCAGCCCGCGCATTGGCGCAAGCATTACCACGGCGACGAGCGCCAATTGCGCCTGCTGCGCGCCTACGCGCTCAGCGACCGCAGCCGCTACTACTGGGGCGAGCCGGAGGTGCGGGCCGCGCTGCGCACGCTGATCGACAACCTGCGCCAGACCCCGCCGCCGGCGATCCTGCTCAGCCAGTTCATGCCCGAGCAGCAGCGCGCGGTCGAGGCCGGCCGCCTGGCCGCCGAGCCGCTGGCGCTGATCCGCCACAAGATCCACGGCCGCCTGGCCGAGTACGCGCGCGCCTGCGCCCGCAACCGGGCCGGGGCCGGAAACGAAACCTCCGCAGCCAACACGCTTTCGTAAGGCTAAGCTTTCGCTTCCGTTCCGAACCTCCAGGGCCCGTCATGCGAAACACCCGCCAACGCCGGCAACAGATCCTGCAACTGCTGGTCCAGCACGGCAACGTGCAGGTCGCGGATCTGGTGGAACGCTACGGCGTGTCCTCGGTGACGATCCGCGCCGACCTGACCCATATCGAGTCGCAGGGTCTGGCCACGCGCAACCACGGCGGCGCCACCCTGGTGCGCACACCGCCGCAGGAACAGGACATTCACGAGAAGGACGCGCTCAACCTGCCGCTGAAGGAATCCATCGGCGCGCATGCGGCGCGGCTGGTCAAGCCCGGCGACAACATCATCATCGACTCCGGCTCGACCACGATGACCCTGGCGCGCCACCTGCGCCAGCATCGCGACGTCACCGTGATGACCAACGGCCTCAACATCGCCTGGGAGCTGGCCAACGCGCCCGGCGTGGAGCTGCTGCTCACCGGCGGTTTGTTGCGCAAGCAATCGCTGTCGCTGCAGGGCAGCCAGGCCGAGGCCAGCCTCAATCCCTACAGCTTCGACGCCGTGTACCTGGGCGTGGACGGCCTGGATCTGCAGTTCGGGTTGACCACCCACCACGAGGCCGAAGCCAGCCTCAACCACCGCATGGTTGAACACGCGCGCCGGGTCGTGGTGCTGACCGACGCCTCCAAGTTCGGACGCGTGAGCCTGCACCGGATCGCGCGCCTGGATCAGATCCACACCGTCATCACCGACGACGGCATCAGCAGCGAGTACCGCGAGGGACTGCAGCGGCTGGGCATCGAGGTGATCATCGCCGAGCCGCCACCTTGACCACGCCCCGCGTATTGCACGGCCGCATCCTCACCGCAACGGGATGGGTGCGCGGAAGCATCGAATTCGACCAACGCGTGCGCCGCATCCGCGCCGCGCACACGGACCGGGGCGGCGACGACGACGCGCTGATCCTGCCCGGCTTCATCGATCTGCACGTACACGGCGCCGCCGGCGTCGACCTGATGCAAGGCGGCGACGCCGCACGCACGATCGCGCGCACCCATGCGCGTCATGGCACCACCGCCCTGCTGGGCACCACCATGACCGCGCACGAGGACGACATCGTCCACGCCCTGCGCGGGCTGGCCGCGGCGATGGCAGCCCCCGAAGCGGGCATGGCGCGGGTGCTGGGCGTGCATCTGGAAGGCCCTTACATCAGCCTGGAACGTCTGGGCGCGCAGCCGCCGCTGGTGGTCGAGGCGACCATGGCGCAGGTGCGGCGCCTGCACGCGCTAGCGCCGATCCGCGTGCTCACTCTGGCGCCCGAGATCGGCGAACATCGCCAGCTGATCCCGCAACTCGCGGCGCTCGGCATCCGCGTCCAGCTCGGCCACAGCGCCGGCAGCTACGAGGACGGCGTGGCCGCGCTGGAAGCGGGCGCGGCCGGCTTCACCCATCTGTTCAACGGCATGACCGGGCTGGACCACTACCGCCCCGGCATCGCCGCCGCCGCACTCGCGCATGCGCAGTACGCGGAACTGATCCCGGACCTGCAGCACGTGCATCCCGGCGCGATCCGCGCCGCCCTGCGCGCGATCCCCCGCCTGTACTGCGTGACCGATGCCACCGCCGCCACCGGCATGCCCGATGGCGAGTACGCGCTGGGCTCGCAGCGCGTGCACAAGTGCCTGGGCTGCGTGCGCCTGTCCACCGGCTCGCTGGCCGGCAGCGCGCTGACCATGGACCAGGCCCTGCGCAACCTGGTCTCGCTGGGCCTGGACCTGGCCGACGCCTCCCACCGCCTGTCGCTGTATCCGGCCGATTACCTCGGCCTGCACGAGCGCGGCCGCCTGCAGGCCGAGGCCTGGGCCGATCTGGTGGTGCTGGATCCGCAACTGCAACTGCGCCAGGTCTTCGTCGAAGGCGACGAGGTCGCCCTGAGTTAAGCGGCACCCGCTCGAGTCGCAACCACCCGCACCGCCATCGCCCGTTCGGCGCGCACGCGCACCGCACGCCGGCTCACCCGCACACAGGATCGGCCCGATGAACGACGCTACCGCCGCCATGTCCCCGCCCGCCGCCGCCGACACGCCGCGCTGGAGCATCCGCTACCTGTTGTTCATCGCCGGCATGGGCGGCCTGCTCTACGGCATCGACATCGGCATCATCGCCGGCGCCCTGCCGTATCTGGAGGCGACCGCGACCGCGAGCTGGCACCTGAGCAGCCAGCAACTGGGCTTCGTGGTGGCGGCGGTGCTGCTGGGCAGCGTGCTGTCCTCGCTGTTCGCCGGCGCCATCGCCGATCTGATCGGCCGGCGCGGCGCGATGCTGCTGGCCGGCGTGCTGTTCACCCTCAGCATTCCGGTGATGGCGCTGGCCTCGGGCTATCTGCCGCTGCTGCTGGGCCGCTTGCTGCAAGGCATCAGCGGCGGCCTGATCGGTGTGGTCGTGCCCTTGTACCTGGCCGAGGTGCTGAGCCCGGAACGCCGCGGCCGCGGTGCGGCGATGTTCCAGCTGCTGCTCACCGTCGGCCTGGTGTTGGCCGCGGCGATCGGCCTGTATCACGCGCACGCGGTCGATGCCGCGACGGCCTCGGTGCAGTCGCTGGCCGCGGCCGAACAGCAACGCGTGCTGTTCGCGGTCAAGGATCATGCCTGGCGCACCATCTTCTGGAGCTGCCTGCTGCCGGGCTTGATCTTCAGCGCCGGCGTGTTGTTGCTGAGCGAATCGCCGCGCTGGCTGGTCCGACGCGGCCGCGTCGAACGCGCACGCGCGGCCCTGCAGCGCACCGTGCCCGCCGCCCAAGTCGAGGCCACCCTGCAGCAGATGCAGTCGCCCGCGACCGCCGCCACCGGCAGCGCGCCCGAACGCGACCGCCTGCTCAGCCGCCGCTACGTCTGGCCGTTCCTGCTGGCCTGCGCGATCCTCGCCTTCACCCAGGCCACCGGCATCAACTCGGTGCTGGCCTATGCGGTCAACATCCTCAACCAGGCCGGCCTGCCCGGCGCGGCGGCCAACTGGGCCGACGTCTCGATCAAGCTGCTCAACGCGGTGATGACCGTGGTCGCGCTGGTGCTGGTCGATCGCAAGGGCCGCAAGTTCCTGCTGATGCTGGGCAGCGGCGGCATCGCGCTGTCCCTGCTCGCGGCGGCGCTGTTGTTCGTGCAGGCCGAACGCGGCTTGCAGGACGTGCGCCCGCCCTTGCAGCAAGCGATCGCCGGCGACGCCCTGTCGCTGCGTTTCGATACGGCGCAGTGGCAACGCCTGGGCGTGGACCCGACGGCGCAGCCGCAGCAGCTCACGGTGGCCTATGCCTATGCCGGCTTCAGCAACGTGCGTTCGCTGCGGAGCGACGCGCTGGGCGATACCGAGCTGACGATCCGGCGCCAGGACAGCGTCCAGGCCGACAGCGTGATCGGCGCCTTCTTCCGCCGCATCCACCTCAACCCCTTCCCCGATCCCGCCGCGGCCGCGCAGGCGCCGCTGCGGATCGAACGCGCCAGCCTGGGCCCGGTGCCGCCGCCCGCGCACGGTTGGGCGGTCGCGGCCTGCATTCTGGTGTTCGTGGCGTTCTTCGCGGTCGGCCCCGGCGTATGCGTGTGGCTGGCGCTATCGGAACTGATGCCGACCCGGATCCGCTCCAACGGCATGAGCATCGCCCTGCTCATCAACCAGTTCGTGTCCACCGTGATCGCCGCGATCTTCCTGCCCACGGTCGGCCACTACGGCTACGCCAGCATGTTCTTCTTCTGGGCCGGCTGCACCGTGGTGTATTTCCTGGTCGCCGCGTTCTTCCTGCCGGAGACCAAGGGCAAGTCGCTGGAACAGATCGAGGCGCACTTCCGCTGAGGATCGCGGCGCGCGGCGCGCGCCCGGCGGCGCTTCAGCCGGCGGGCAGGTGCAGGCGCAGTTTGCGCAACAGCCGCGCCAACTCGGCGCTTTCGGTCTTGCTGAGCCCGGCGACGGCCTGCTCGGCCTGGGCGAAACGCGCCTCGATGGCGCGGTCGATCAGCTTGCGGCCCTTGGGCGTCAGTGCCGCGGCCAGCGCGCGGCGGTCGTGGTCTTCGTGGCTGCGCACGATCAGCTCGCGCGCCTCCAGCCGGTTGAGGCAGGCCGTCATCGCGCCGGAGGTCAGCAGGACCGAACGCCGCAGCAAGGTCGGCGTGAGCCGATACGGCGCGCCCGAGCGTCGCAGCGTGGCCAGCACGTCCAGCTCGGTGTAACTGAGCTCGGTCTCGCGCAGGCTCTCGCTGGCGCCGGTCTCCAGCAAGCGCCCCAAATGCAGGATGCGGCCGACCACCGCCATCGCCGACGCATCCAGGTCGGGCCGCTCGCGCCGCCAATCGCGCAGCAATTGATCGACGACGTCTTCGTCGGGCTTGGGGATCTGCGATTTTGCGGACTGGGGCATACGCCGATCCTATCCAGGCGAAGTATCTCCACATGAAGATACTACGCCCGGAGGATCGCTACCGGCTCACTTCAGCACCTGCTCCGCATCGACGATCTCCACGCCCTGCATCTGCCCGAGCAGGCTGTCGAACCAGGGCTTGTGCGAACTGCCGACGATGGACAGCACGCGCGCGCCCGGTCGTTCGCGGAAAGTCTCGCGGATATTTGCGACCATGCGCAGGTTGCGGGTTTCCCAGCCGGCCACGTAGAGCTGGCCGTAGCGCTGCGGCGAGGGGTCCTTCAGGGCCGCGCCGAAATCGGCCGCGATCGCGATGCGCATCGCTTCGGGGCGGTTGATGTAGCGATACAAGCCCAGCATGTCGCCGGCCTTGCTCAGCGCATCTTCGCCGTCGCGCATGGCCTGCGCCGCGGGCGCCCCGGTGGCCCAGGCCTGCTGGACCGCCTTGCCGAACGCCTCGACATCGCTCGCGTCGACGTTGTCGCCGGTATGGTCGTCGACCGCATGCACGCGCTGCAGACCCAGTCGCGCCGCCAGCCGCGCCGCGATCGACGCATTCTCGTTATTGCTCAGCGCGGCCTTCTCCAGCATCGCCACCAGCGCATCGTCCAAACCGTCGCCGACACGTCGCTCCGACTCCGGCAACTGCCACCACTGGACCAGGGCCGAGTTGCGGTCGTCGGCGCCCAGAAACAGCGACGCAAGGCGGCGACGCTGCGCGGGGGTGGGCGCCGCCGGCCATTGCTTCAGGGTCTTGTGGACCTCGCCGATCGCCGTCGGCACGTCCAGCCCCGTCGCCGCCTTGATCGCATCCAGCTTGCGGCAATACCCGCCCGGACCGTCCGGCCCGCCGTAGATCGCCGGATGCCGCGCCACCAGATCGCATTGCTCGCCGGACAAAGCCTCAATGGTGATGATGTCCGGCTTGAACGCGGCCAGCCGCTCCAGCACCGGCGCCAGCGACGCGCGCTCGAAACCCTCCGGCATCTGGCTCAGATGCACCGAGCCCAACACCAGCACCTGCGTGCGCGGCCCCTGCATGCCCTGGTCGAGGGTGGACAAGTCCGCCTGCGCGCAGGCCGGGCCCGGACCGATCAATCCCAAGAACAGACCCCAGATCGCCCATGTTCTAGCCAATGTCGTACTCCCTGTGACGCGGCCTGCGAGGCCGGCGCTATCGTTGATGTCGGGTGGCATGTTGCACCGGTACGCGCATGCGCCTGACCGCCCGCCCGATCTCGCGATCCGGCCCGCGCGGCGCATCCGCCTCCGCTGCGATGCAGCCGGCATGCAAAAGGATTAAAGCGGCAATGGCGAATGCAATCGGGCCTGCGCCGTGCAAGTATCCGGCGAAGGCCGACGCGACCCTTGCGCGCGGCGCTACCCGGATTGGCGCGAATGAAACTGCTGCTGGTGGGTTCGACCGGGCTGGTGGGCCGTCACGTGCTCGCACTGGCCTTGGCGCACCCCGATATCGAACACGTGGTCGCACCGGTGCGCCGAGCGTCCATCGCCCAGCCCAAGCTGCTGGCGCCGGTCGTGGACTTCGATGCGCTGCCCGCGGAGGCCGCGTGGTGGCGCGCCGATGCGGTGATCTGCACGCTGGGGACCACCCTGCGCATCGCCGGCTCGCGCGAGGCCTTCCGCCGGGTCGATCACGACTACCCGCTCGCGGTGGCCCAGCTCGCCCGCCGTCATGGGGTTGCGAGCTATGCCCTGAACTCCGCCGTCGGCGCGGATCCGGATTCGCGCTTCTTCTACAACCGGGTGAAGGGCGAACTGGAGCGCGACCTGGGCGAGCTGGGCTTCCGCTCGCTGACCCTGGTACGCCCCGGCCTGATCGGCGGCCAGCGCGACGAGCATCGCGGCGGGGAGCGCGCCGCGCTGCTGGCCCTGGGCCTGCTGGGACCGGTGCTGCCGCGTGCCTGGCGGATCAACCCCGCCGAGCGCATCGCCCAGGCGCTGCTGGAAGCGGCGTTGTCGCCGGCGCCGGGCACCCGCATCGTCGGTTCCGATCGACTGATCTAAGGCGTCGCCCAACGCGGGCGATGCGGCCATCGCCGCCGCTCATGCCGGATCGGCTCAGCGTGCGCGGGTGCGTAGCGCGGGCTCATAGATTTCGGCGATCTCGGGAATGAAGCGCTCCGGATTCGCGCCGACCAGGTTGGTCAACACGACCACCGCCAAGCCATCGTCGGGATAGACCACGAACGCAGCGCGGGCGCCGCCGATGCCGGCCAACTGCCGATGCGGAGACGATGCCAGCACCGGCCAACCGGCCGCCCAGGCGCCGTCGGCGCCGTCGTTGAGCTTTTCCGGAATCCACATGCGCCGCACCGCGTCGGCACCGATCAGCTTCCCGTCCGACAGCGCGATCAGCCAATGCGCCAACTCGCTGGCCGTGGTCTGGATGCCGCCGCCCGACCACAGGCTGGGCGGCATCTCGTAGTACCAGTGCGACAAGCGATCGCCATCGTCCGCGGCCATCGTGCCGCGCGGGGAGTAGCTGTACATGGTCGCGGCATTGGCGATCAGGTCGTAGCTGCCGCCGAACGTGGTCCGAGGCATGCCCACCACCGCGAACTGGCGTTCGGCCATATAGCGTTCGTAGGGCCGCTGGGTCTGCTTCGCGATGATCCTTGCGAGCAGGCCGTAGTTGGTCTGGTTGTAGCGGTAGCGCGCGCCGATCGGCGCCTGCATGGGCCGCAGCTTCACCGCCTTCCAGGCCTCGGCCTCGGGCAGGCCGTCGATCATCCCGTCGGGGCCGACGACATCCGGCAGACCGGAGGTATGCGCGAGCAGTTGCCGCACACGAATCGGGCGCCAGGCTTCGGGCAAATCGTCCAGGTAGCGCGAGACGGGCGCATCCAGGTCCACTTGCCCGGCTTCGGCCAGCTGCATCATGGCCACGCCGGTGAAGGATTTCGTCGCCGAATTGATCGGGAACCGCGTCGTGTCGGTGACCGCCACCTGGTTCTCGACATTGGCCAGACCATAGCTTTCCGACAGTACGAGTTGGTTGTCGCGGATAACCGCGACCTGCAGGCCGGGGATGCGTTGCTCCCGCATCGTCTGCAGCACATAGCGCCTGGCTCGCTCGTTGGCGTCGCCCAAGGCGCTCGCACCCGCACCGAAGCCGGGCCACAACAAGGCAATGGCGACGACCGCCATCATGAAACGCGGCTTTCCGAACAGCATGAAACTCCCTCGGGCGGATCCGCCCATGATGCGATGGTCGATGGCCGCGGCGCGCATCGCGCGCACCCGACACCCAGCACAGGGATGCGCGCATAGCCTTGCGGGTTTAAGCGCTCCCGCGCAGGCCGCCGCCAGGCCAGCCGCGGGTCGGGGCGGCGTCGCCCCCGCGCATCTGTGCGAAAACCGCACAGCTGGTGTTCGCCCAGGCCTCTAACACCGGCGCGTGCGGGCTCGCATCATGGCGCCCTCCCCACTCAAGGCCTGCTCGCATGCATATCGCCGCTCTGCTCGGAATCGCCACGCTCGGAATCGCCGGACTCGGCGGCGTCGATGCGCAAGCCGCCACCCGCGCGTCCCATCCCACCATCCGCAGCATGGCCGGCGCCGCGCCGATCGCCGAACTGCAAGCCGACAAGACCGTGTTGCTGGTGATCGATTTCCAGAACGAATACTTCCGCGGCGGCCGCATGCCGATTCCCGACGGCGAGGCCGCCTTGCGCCAGACCCGCCGCCTGATCGACTACGCCGACCGTCGCCGCATCCGCGTGATCCATGTCCAGCATGTGCTGCCGGCGGGCGCGCCCTTGTTCGCCGAGGGCGGCGACACCGTCGGCTTTCATGCGGACATGCAACCGCGCAAGGGCGAGCGCGTGGTGCGCAAGGACGCGGTGAGCGTGTTCGCGGGCCGCTCCGCGGGCGAGATCGAGCAGGTTCTGAAGGAAGCCGGCGCCGACACCTTGATCATCGCCGGCCTGCAGACCCATGCCTGCGTCGCCGGCGCCGCGCGCGACGCGGCCGCCAAGGGCTACCGGGTCGTGGTGTCCTCCGACGCGACCGCCACGCGCGACCTCGATCTGCGCGATGGCGGCCGCATCGGCCACCAGCAGTTGCACGCCTCGGCCCTGGCCGAAATCGAGGACACCTTCGGCGATGTGATGAGCAGCGAGCGGATACTCGCGCTTCCGGTGCGCTGATACCCTGCGCGCACGCGGCATCCGTACGTCGCGGGTGCCGTCCGCCGGAGAGGGATGATGGATCAGCTGTCCGCCATGCGCGCCTACCGCAGCATCATCGAGTCGGGCAGCTTCACCCAGGCCGCCGAGCGCCTGGGCACCAGCCATACCTCGGTGTCGCGCCTGCTGCGGCAATTGGAAACCCACCTGGGCGTGCGTCTGCTCAATCGCAACAGCCGCAACTTCACCACCACCGAGGCCGGCGCGCGGTACTACCGCGACTGCGTCGATATCCTCGACCGGATGGACGCCGCGCAGCAGCGCCTGAGCGCGGACCCCGAGCAACCCTCCGGCCTGCTGCGGTTGAGCCTGCCGCACGCGGTGGGCGCGCTGGAACTCGCGCAATGGCTGCCGGCGTTCATGCAGCGCCATCCGCGCATCGACCTGGACCTGTCCTGCGACGACCGCATCGTCGATCTGGTCAAGGGCGGTTTCGATCTGGCCATTCGCATCGCCGGCCCGCTGCGGGACAGCGCCCTGGTCGCGCGCGAGCTGGCGGTGTCCGAACGCGTGCTGGTGGCCGCGCCGCGCTATGTCGCCCAGCGCGGCCTGCCGCGCGGCGTCGACGATCTGTCGGGGCACGCGCTGATGGCCTATGTCGGCGATGGCCCTAGCCTGCGGCTGACTTCGCCTGGCGGCGCCGAAACCACGGTCGAATGCGGCGAGCGCCTGCGCCTGGACTCGATCCTGGCCCTGCATGCGGCCGCGATCGCCGGACTGGGCATCGCCGCGTTCACCCGCCTGACCGTACGCGAGGACCTGGCGGCCGGCCGCCTGCTGCGGATCCTGCCGCAGCTGCATGCCGGCCAGCGCCATTACTACGCAATCTATCCACATGCCAGGCAGTTGGCGCCGAAGGTGCGGGCCTACACCGAGTTCATGCGCGCCCATTACGCCGGCGCCCAGGCCAGCTGAACGGCCGTTTAGACCGGCAGGCAGGCCCCGCCCGCATCCCCGGGCCGGCCCGGGCGCGGCCCAGCGTCGGCGCCCGGCATCCCCCCGCACCCTGTAAACTGGTCGTTTTTTGGCCAATCGATCTTTGGAAGCTCTACAACGGACACTGGTCCGTGGCCCGACGTTCATTCGCCTGCTCGCTCGCCTCACGGACGTCGACGTACCCCCTCCTCCCGCATCGCTGTCGGACCGATTGAGCGACTGGATCGACTGGACCCGCGCGGTCGCGTTGTCGCGGGTGCTGGATGCCGCCACACCGATGGCGGGCACGGGCGGGCCCGCGTTCGACGCGGTCGAAGAGGCCGCCTACGCCGCCACGCGCGCCTCGCTGACCAGCGCGATCGCCGGCTGCCTGCAGCTGTGCGCGACCGGACCGCAGGCCGCGGACACGCCCGAGGCCGAGCCCGACTACGCGGTGTTCCGCCAGCACTACCTGTCCACGCAGCGGGCGATGCTGACGGCGACCGGGCGTTGGCGCGGGCGCCTGCGCGACCTGCTCGGCGCGCGCTCGGCGCAACTGAGCCGGCTCGCCGACCTGGACGCGCTGATGGAAGCGGTGCTGAGCCCGCGCGAACAGGCCTTGCTGGCCGCGGTGCCCGGCCTGCTCGGCGAGCACTTCGAGCGTTCGCGCCTGGCCGCGCAACAGGCCCGGATCGAGGCGCCGATGGCGGCGTCCGATGCTTGGCTGGATGGTTTTCGCAGGGACATGCAGGGCGTGCTGCTGGCCGAACTGGATGTCCGTTTTCTCCCGCTGGAAGGCCTGCTTGCAGCGCTTCGCCCCCACCCCCAGGGACGTCATGTACAGACATTCGCTTGATTTCGTTGTGTTCTCGCTCGGCCTGGTGGCGGTGTGCTGGATCGGCGCCGGTTATCTGGGTTCGAACCCGCTGGGGCTGGCGGTCACCGCGTTGATCGCCGCCGGCTACATCGCCGGCGCGCTGGAACTGCTGCGCTACCGGCAGGCCACGGCCACGCTGGAACGCAGCCTGGGCGAGCTGTCCACGCCGCCTTCCAGCCTGGACAGCTGGCTCGGCCAGTTGGATCCCTCGCTGCGCAATGCGGTGCGTCAGCGCGTCGAAGGCCAGCGCCTGCCGCTGCCGGGCCCGGCGCTCACGCCCTATTTGGTCGGCTTGCTGGTGCTGCTGGGCATGCTGGGTACCTTGCTGGGCATGATGGCGATGCTGCGCGGCACCGGCATGGCGCTGGAAACCGCGACCGACCTGCAGGCCATCCGCGACTCGCTGGCCGCGCCCGTGCAGGGGCTGGGCTTCGCCTTCGGCACCTCGATCGCGGGCGTGGCGACCTCGGCGATGCTGGGTCTGCTGTCGGCGCTGCGCCGGCGCGAACGCCTGCGCGCGGTGCAAACGCTGGACGCGAAGATCGCCACCGACCTGCATGCGTACTCGCAGGCGCATCGGCGCGAAGAGAGCCTGCGTCTGCTGCAGCGTCAGACCGATCTGATGCCGACCCTGATCGATCGCCTGCAGACCATGATGGCGACCATCGAGCAGCACAGCCTGAGCGCGAACGAACGCCAGCTCGCCCAACAGCAAGCCTTCCACGCCCAGACCCAGGCGGTGTTCACGCAACTGGCGGCCTCGGTCGAGCAGTCCCTGCAGCACAGCGTCTCCGACAGCGTGCGCGTGGCCAGCGAGGCCTTGCAGCCGGTGATGCAGACCACGATGGCGGCGATGGCGCGCGAGACCGCCGCGCTGCGCGACAGCGTCGGCCTCGCCGTGGAGCGGCAGCTGCAGGGTTGGTCCAGCGGCCTGGAAACCGCCACCGGCAACATCGCCGAGATCTGGAACCGATCGCTGGCTCAGCAGCAGCAGACCCACGAAGCCCTCACCGGCGATCTGCGCGGCGCGCTGGATCAGTTCGGCGCCGGCTTCGAGCAGCGCTCGCTCGCGTTGGTGGACGGCGTGTCCACGCGTTTGGACGCGACCGCCGATCAGGTCGCACAGGCCTGGACCCAGGCGCTGTCGCAGCAACAGGACCTCAACGCCGGCCTGGCGACGCAGAACCAGAACGCGCTGAGCGCGGCGGCCGCCACCTTCGAACAGCACTCGGCCGCGCTGTTGCGCGCGGTGGATGCATCGCACGGCGAGCTGAAGACCGCGCTGGCGGCGCAGGACCAGCAACGCCTGAGCGCCTGGACCGAATCGCTGGCGTCGATGAGCGCCGCCTTGCGCCAGGATTGGGCACAGGCCAGCGCCGACACCGCGCAACGCCAGCGCGAGATCTGCGACACCCTGGCCCGCACCGCCGACGAGATCGGCACACGCGGCCAGGCGCACGCCAGCCAGACCATCGCCGAGATTTCGCGACTGGTGGATACCGCCTCGGAAGCGCCCAAGGCCGCCGCCGAAGTGATCGGCGAACTGCGCCAGAACCTGTCCGAGAGCATGGCCCGCGACACCGCGGTGCTGGAAGAACGCACCCAGCTGATGGCGACGCTGGACACCCTGCTGGCGGCCGTGAACCACGCGTCCACCGAACAGCGCGCCGCCATCGACGCGCTGGTCTCGACCTCGGCGGACCTGTTGGATCGGGTCGGCACGCGCTTCATGGGCCATATCGAATCCGAGACCGGCAAGCTCGGCGCGGTCGCCGACCAGGTCAGCGTAGGCGCAGTCGAAGTGGCCAGCCTGGGCGAAGCCTTCGGCGCCGCCGCGCGCGTCTTCGGCGAGGCCAACGACCAGCTCAGCGAGCGCCTGCAAGGCATCGAAGACGCGCTGCAGCGCTCGCTCGCGCGCAGCGACGAACAGCTGGCCTACTACGTCGCCCAGGCCCGCGAAGTCGTCGACCTGAGCCTGCTGGCGCAGAAGCAGATCGTCGAGGACATGCAGCAGCTGTCCGACCGACGCGCGGCCAACGGCGCCGCGGCGGCATGAGCGCGGATTTCAGCAGCGAGGTCGATGGCGACGCCGACGCCTCGGTGCCGGTGTGGGCCGCGTTCGGCGACCTGATGTCGATCCTGCTCGGCGCCTTCGTGCTGATCCTGGTCGGCGTGATCGCCGTGCAGCTGCAGCTGGAGATCAAGCTCAACCAGGAAATCGCGCAACGCAAGCTGGAAACCCAGCGCCGCCAGACCCTGGAGCGCGCCTTGGCCGTGCCCCTGGCGGCGGGCCGGATCACCCTGGTCGACGGGCGCATCGGCATCCGCGGCAGCGTGCTGTTCGCCCTGAACTCGGACCAGTTGCAGCCCGAGGGACGCGAGCTGCTCAAGAGCATCGCGCGCCCGCTCGCCGCCTACCTGCGCGAGCGCGACGAAGCCCTGATGGTGAGCGGCTACACCGACGACCGCCAGGTCAGCGACGCCAATCCCGAGTTCGCCGACAATTGGGAACTGTCGGCGCAGCGCGCGCTTACCGTGACCCGCGCCCTGATCGCCGAAGGCCTGCCCTCGTCCGCGGTCTTCGCCGCCGCCTTCGGCGCCGAGCAGCCGGTCAGCGCCAACACCAGCGCGGCCGGCCGCGCCAACAACCGGCGCGTGGAAATGGCGCCGGTGCCGCGCCTGCAGCGCACGCGCGCGTCCTCCGATGCGAAGTAAACCCTCGCCCGACCCCGCCATCCTCGATGCCTGGCGCGAGCGGGGCGCCGATCGCGTCGATCCCCTCGCCTTCCACTACATGACGGCGCTGCGCCGGCGCGCACCCGACTACGACGGCGAGGCGCGACGCGAGCTGGATCGCAAACTCGCCGACCTGATCGACGCCTACGCACGCCGGCTCGCGCGCAGCGAACCCGCCAGCGCCGAGCTGGAGCGCGAGCGCGGGCCGCTAGGCGCCTTGGCCGACGAACTCGCCCGTCGCGGCGACTCCCGCAATGGCGGCGCGGCGGAAGAGAGCGCGGCCCAGGGCGCCCCGCTACCGGAACTCGCCCTGCTCGGCGACTTCCGCACGCTGTGGGCGAATGTGCGCACCGACAGCCAGGTGCGGCGCTCGCTGGAACAGTCCTCCAGCCACGCCGGCCCGCTCAACTCCAGCCGCCTGGTGCATCGCTCGCTCAGCCTGATGCGCGAACTCTCGCCCGGCTACCTGCAGCAGTTCCTGGCCTACGCCGACGCCTTGTCGTGGCTGGAGCAGATGAACGGCAGCGGCGTGCTGGCGGCGCAGGATCCGCCGCCGCGCGAAAGCGGCAAGCCGCGCACGCGCAGCAAACCGCGCAAGCGCCGCGAATAGCGCCAGGGCGCACGGCGGCGGACCGCATCGTGTCCGTTGCCACCGCCAGCGAACCTGCGCGAAGATCGATCGCGACCCGCCGCTGCATCGCGGCGGCAGCCACCGGCGCGACTGCGACGCCTGTGTTGCAAGGACCCCCGTGCGCGATCGCGCCCGGGCCACGAAACAGACTTCGAGACGACACGTGAATACCCCTACGTTTTCGGCCGACATCCACAAAGGCAAGGTCCTGATCTCCTCGCTGTTCCTGTTCGCGCTGGGCCTGGCGGCCGCCTACATGGCCTACCGCGGACCCGACCCGAACAGCCTGAAGGCGATGCTGCGAAATCCCGCCATCTTCTATCCCATGACGGTGCTGGGCGCCCTGCTGTTCCTGGGCCTGGGCTTGCTCGGCATGGCGAAGCTGCGCGGCGGCAGCCCTTTGAGGGCCGGTCCGGAAGGGCTGGACCTGAGCGGCGATATCAAGATCCGCTGGAACGACATCGCCGGTATCGAGCGCTATACCGACTTCACCACGCCGTCCTTGAACGGCTACAAGGTGCTGCTGAAGGATGCGGATCGTTTCCTGGCCGCGCACCGCGATCACCGGCTCTACCAGCGCATGCTGTCCACGCACTCCACGGTGTCCACCCCGGTGGTCGTGTACACCAACAGCCTGCAGATGGACCACGACCGGTTCCAGCGCGTGGTCGGGCACTATCTCGCCACCGGCGCCGGCTGAAGCGTGCGCGGCGCAGGGCGCCTACCTGCGGCCGCGCCGCAGGTAGTCCGCCAGCTGTGCGATCTGTTCCGCGCTGAGGCCCGCCGCTTGCGGGCGCATCGCGCCTTCGCTCAGGGCATGGACGATGCGCTCGCGCGGATGACGGGCGATCACATCGCGCGGCGGGATGTTGCCCACGGCGTGGTCGTGACAGGCCGCGCAGCGTTGGCGGTAGATTTCGTCGACGGCCGCACCCGCCAACGTGCTCGAGGGCGCGGGCGGCACCACGGTCGCGACCGTGGGCGGCACGGGCGCCGGCCGACTTATGCGGCGCCCACCCAAACCGAAGGCCTGGATGCGGTCGGTGCCGACGTACACCTGGCCGCCGCCGAACGCCGGCTCGTTGTACTTGCCGCTGGTGTGCAGCTCGCCCGGCGCGCTGCGCCATAGCAGGCGCAGGCTCTCGGCCTCCAGGGCATACAGCACCGGGCGCGGCGCGTCGGCGCCGCTCAGCAAGGCCGAGCGCGGCGCATTCTCGTCCAGCACCCAGACGATCGCGTGCTGCGGCCCCCGGCTGTTGACCACGGGCGAGCCCGGGTTGGCCAGCACCAGCGAGGTCTGGCGTCGGTCTACTTCCAGGAACGGGGCCAGGCCCTTGCGACGCACCACCCGCAGACGCACCAGCGAAGGCGGCACACTGTCGGCCGAACCCGGCGCGCGCTTGCTGTTGCCGGTGACGAACAGATAGTCCGTGCCATGCCGATCGCGGAAGCTAGCCGGCAGCGAACGCGAACGCGCCAGGTCCAGGGCAGCGTCGCGTTCCGAATAGGGACCGAACACGTTCAAGGGCCCGCGCGCGCCGAACTGCGGTTGGCGCTGCGGCGGCAACAGGGACGCGTCGCTGGAGGCGTCATCGGAACAAGGCGGGCGCCGGTCTAGGCGGCCCGGCATGCGATCGCGATCGAGCAGATAGACATTGCCCTGCTTGCCGCCCACCGCGAGCAGGCGCCGTCGATCGCCGGAGCTCGCTTCCGGCAGCAGGATGGCGCCGCCGGAGCCCAGGTCGATATCCATCTTCGCGCTTTGGCAGTAATTGAACGGCGTATACGTACCGCTGAGGGCGAACCCATGCTTTTCTCCCGGCGGCGTCAGCTGCAGCACCGACTGGGTCCAGTCGTGGGCGCTGTCCTGATAGCCCTCGAAGCCGCTGCCGGTGACCACGTACACCCGGCCTTCGAGATCCACCGCGGGCCCGCCCGCGCCCCAGATGCCGCCGCTGCCGCGGTGCGGCATCGCCACCGCCGCGAACGCGCTGCTGACTTCGGCGCGTCGCGTATCCACCGCCACCAGCCAACCGGTTTCGCTCTCGCCGAACACCACGTACAGCTGCCCGCCATCGGGCGACAGGTTCAAGGCGCCGCGCTGCACGCGGAAATCGTGGCGACGCTTCGGCGGCAGGCGCCGCGGACCGGCATTCGCGTTCACGGCGTTGAAGCGTTCTTCGTCCAGTCGCACCGGCCAGCCGGGTTGCACCGCGCCGCTGCCGATATCCAGCGCATACGCCTGCCAGCGCGCGGCGGGATCGCAATGGGTCACATACAAACGCCCGCGCTTGGCGTCGATCACCGGCGTGCTCAGGATGCCGGTGGCGACGCCGTCCAGCGGCGCCGGCTGCAGATGGCAGGGCGCGCCCAGACGCGTGCGCCACAGAATCCGGCCAGCGGCGATATCGCCGCGTTGGGCCGCGGCGATGGCGTAGACGTAACCGCTATTGCTGGCCGCGATCACCACCGGGAAGACCTCTCCGCGCAGCGGCCCCTGGGTCAGGGTGAGGCGGTCCAGATACAACGGCGAGGCGTACAGGCGCGCGGGCTGGCCGTCCACGCCGTCCAGCGGCAGCGATTGCCAGACTTCGCCGAATCGCGTTTCGTCTACGTTCTGAGGCGTCAGCACGGCTTCGTCGCTGCGCCAGCCGGAGCGCGCCGCGTCGACATGGAACGTCGCACGCTGCGGACTCGCGGCGGCGACCGCCTCGGGCGGCTTATCGTCGGCCGGCAAACCGGCCGCCCGCAGCCCATCGCGCGGGATCTGCGCGCCGGCCGACCACGCGATCGCATTGAGCAACAGCGTCGCCAGCTGCGGTCGATCCAGTGCGCTGAGGTAATGCGCGCCGCTGTAGACGAAACCGCGACCGCCGCCGTCGCGCTCGAACGCCCAGGCCACGGTCACGTCCTCGACGCGATCGGCGATCACAGGTCGCCCCGCACGAAACTGCGGATGCAGCGTGGTCTTGAGCACCGGCAGGCGCTTGCCGCCGGCCGCCGCGAACCGGAACGTGGGATAGAACTCGTCGCGATAAGCGAACGCGGCCACGCCGCGGCTCAGCGACGCGCCTGTATCGGCCGGCAGCAACTGCGCCCACTCGGTGCTGCGGTCGAACATGCCCTCGCGGGCCCCGCCCAACCAACGCGCCAGGCCCAGGTCCTCGCCCACCGGCACCGTCGAGGACTGATGCAAGGCGACCAGGCCGACGCCGCGCTGCATCAGCGCCTCGAAGCGGCGGCGCCGTTGCGGATCGCGCAACGGATGACGATCCAGACCGTCGAAGTACCAGACCACGGTGTCGGCGCCGTCCAGCGCGCGCGGGTCCTGCGGCCAGCCGTCCGGATAGGCGACCACGCGCAGCGCGGCGCGCGCGTCCGGCGAGGCCTCGATCAGCGCCTGCAGCTTGCGTACGCCTTGCGGATAATCGTGCTTGCCCGGCCCTTCGCTGGCCGCCCCGCCGATGATGACCACCGTGCGCGGCGGCTCGGCGCAGGCCGACAGCAGGACGCAGACCGACAGCGCCGCTGCGTGCCTCCAACCGCGCCAACGCGCGGCGGGGCGGGCCTTGCGCACGCTCATCGACGCCTCTCCCAAGGACCGGCCGCACTCGGGCCTGAGCGCATCCTAGTCCCGTCGCTCTGCGGCAAGCGGCGGGCCGATCTATGTTCAATCGACAGTTTTTGTTTGCGATGCGGCGCGACGATGCCGCGATCGATCGCGCAGCCGGCACCACGACTAATTACATAGTTGACAAGCCATTCAGGGCGGCCTAGGCTGGCAACAACTAATGAATTAGTGGCGATACCCATGGCCCGACCCACGGCGCAATCGGTGACCGAAGCAGAGCAAGCGATCCTGGAGGTGCTGTGGGAACTCGGCGAAGCCTCGGTGCGCGAAGTCGCCAATGCCCTGGCACGGCAAAAGCCCGTCGCCTACACCACCGTGCTGACCATGCTCGGCATCCTGCATAAGAAGGAGCTGGTGACGTTCCGGCAGGAAGGACGCGCCTTCATCTACCGCCCCGCCCTGACCAAGGCCGACGTACGCGAACGCGCGCTCAGCCATCTGATGACGCAGCTGTTCGACGGCTCGCCGGAAGCGCTGGCCCTGCACCTGATCGAGAACCACGACGTCGACCCCGGCAAGATCGCGGCGCTGCGCGACAAGGTTCGTGCGGCGCGGAAGCAGGAGAAGGCGCGATGACGCAGCTGCTGTTCTGGTTGCTGAACTACGCGGTCGAGCACCTGCTGCTCTGCCTGATCGTCGCGCCGCTGCTGTACCTCGCGATCCGGACCGGCGCGGTCGCCCCCGGCAAACGCGCCGCGCTGTTGCTGTTGGCCTTCGCCTTGACCGTGATAGGCCCCGCGATTCCCTTGCCGACGACACAGCTGGGCCACTCGATCGTTCCGGCTTCGTCTTCGAGTCAACCGCGCGCAGCCGAACCCGCCGCGGCCGATCCCGGCATGGCGCTCATGACTGCCCAGCAGCGCGACGCCATGACGATCGCTCCGGAGCTGGCCGCGCTGCTGATCTCGCTGTGGCTGGCAGGCGCCGCCTGGGGCCTGGCGCGCCTGTTGTCGGCGCAGGCCGGCGCGCGGCGCGTCCTGGCCGCATCGCAGCGCTCGCACGAACTCGAACACAGGTATCGACATGCGATTCCCGCAGGCACGCAGATCCATGTCTCGCCCTCGTTCGGGCCGGCGGCGCTAGGCATCGCGGCTCCGAAGATCGTCCTGCCTCGCGAACTGGCCACCTCGTTGCCGGACGACGCGCTGCGCGCGGTGCTGCTGCACGAGGCCTCGCACATCCGGCGCAAGGACCTGCCGATACTGCTGATGCAGCGTCTGGCGCTAGCGCTGTTCTGGTGGAACCCGATTCTGCGACTGATGGGTGCCGCCATCGACTCCGCGCGCGAGATCGCCTGCGATCTGCGCGCGTCGCGGGCCTACGGCGCGTCCGTCGACTATGCCGAAGCCCTGCTGCTGTCGATCGAGCACCTCGCTCCGGCGCAACCGCGACGCGATGCGCAGGCGCTGTGCGCCGCCGCGTCCCTGGCAACACTGGACGAGCGTATCGATGCGATCATCGAGGCGCCGAAGACGCCGACGTGGGCCGCCACGGCGACCCTGTTGTCCGTGAGCGTCGCGCTGATCGTCCTGTGGGTCGCGGCCGACATCGCGGCACCGCGCATCGCCTTGAAGCATCCCGTCGCCGCTAGCGCCGAATCGGTCCGAACGTCGGCGCAAGCGCCCTCGCGCCATCGCACCGCCGCGCCGACGACAGTGACGGATCCCGATGCCGTCGTCGCCCTGCACGACGAATACTCCCAGTTCCTTTACGCCAGCCACGACGACTATACCCAGACCCTGACTAAGCTCATGGACGCTTACGGCCAGGAGCTTGCTGCGCTGGAGCGGACGGCGCCGCAAGCAGACCGCGATGCGCGCCTCGACCGCTTGAATCGGGACTACAGCCGCCTGCATGCGGCCGCCGAGTCGCGCTACCGCATCGCGACCGCGCAGGCCGAAGCCAAATTCCTGGCCGGACAGCAGTCGCTGGGCTATCCCTGACACCTTGGCCCCGCGGCCCAATCGCCGTTTCCCGCAACCGCCGTACGTCCCGCGCACAGACCGACTAGGGGTTCCAACATGAAACGACGCCATTGGTGGCCCTGGGCCGCCCTGGGATGTCTATTGCTTCACGCCAGCTGCGTTGGCGCGTTCGCGGGCACCGACACCGCCCGTCCGGCGCCGACCGAAGTGTTGAGCGAAGACGCTTGGAACCGAACCGTATCGGGCGTGCGCTATATCACGCCCGCCGGCTGGACCGGACAAACGCATGGCGCCTTGACCGTGATGCGCACGCCGGCGGAGGACGCCAGGATCGCGATCGTGGACGTCGCCGCCCAGTCCGCGGACGAAGCCATCGCATCGGCATGGAAGCACTATCGGCCCACCGCCGCGCCTAGCCTGCCTGACGCGCGCGACCGTCCGCTGCGCAATGGCTGGTCGTCCGTGCGCAGTTACGACTACGCAAACGCAGCACAGCCGAATCGCGTGCTGCGCGCCCAACTCCTGCACGAGGGCGATACCTGGATCGTCGTGATCCTGGACCTGCCGTCCGAGGCCATGAGCCGACGCGAAGCCCAAGTCACGCGCGTGCTTTCCAGCCTGCGCGCCAGGAACTACGTGCCCGATACCCTGGCGGGCAAGCCAGCGCACGCGCTGGACGCGGACCGGATCGCGGCCCTGCTGCGCTTCCTGGAGGACGCGCGCACGCGCCTCGGGATCCCGGGCGTCGCCTTGGGCGTCGTCCAAAACGGCGAGGTGAAATACGCCGGCGGCCTCGGCGTCCGCAAGCTCGGCAGCGACGAAAAGGTCGACGCCTCCACGCGCTTCCTGACCGCCTCGGTCACCAAGCCCATGACCTCGCTGATGCTGGCCAAACTGGTCGACAGGGGCGAACTGGATTGGAACGCGCCCGCCGCGCGCCTGCTGCCTTCGTTCAAGGTCGGCGACCCGGCACTGACGAAACGAATCCGCGTGCGCAACCTGCTGTGCGCCTGCACCGGCATACCCGCGCAAGACATGGAATGGGCGCTGTCCGGCGACGAGTTGAAGCCGCAAGACGTATTGGGCCTGTTGGCGGGCATCCGGCCCACGGCCGAAATCGGCGAGCTGTACCAGTATTCCAATCTGATGGCCGTCGCGGCGGGCTACCTCGGCGCCCACGTCGCGCACCCCGAGCTGCCCTTGGGCGAGGCCTACGACCGCAGCATGCAGGAGTTGGTGTTCGATCCGCTGGGCATGCGCTCGACGACCTTCGATTTCGAGCTCGCGCAACGCGGCAACTTCGCCTCGCCGCACGGCCTCACCATCGACGGCGACCTCGCCGTGGCCGCGATGGGCTACAACCGGATGTCGATCCCGATGCGGCCCGACGGCGGCGCCTGGAGCAACATCGACGACCTCAACCGATACCTGCGCATGGAACTGGCCTCCGGGCGACTGCCGCAAGGCGGCCGCTACATCGGCGAACAAGCGCTGCACGAACGTCTGAAGCCTCAGGTCGCGCGCGGCGGTATGGACCAGTGGTACGGCATGGGCCTGAAAACCGATCGCCGCGCCGGCATCCTGCAAGTGACCCACGGCGGCAGCATGGCCGGCTACCAGGCCGAGATCTTCTGGCTGCCGGAGATCGACGCCGGCTATGTGCTGCTGATGAACGCCGATGCCGGCGCGCAGCTGCGTGGATTCTTCGCCGATCGCTTTCTGGAGCTGCTGTTCGACGTGGACCGCGGCGCCGCCGCGACCTTGGACGCGCTGCCCGCCCGCCTGAAACGCGAGCGCGAGGCGCATCGCGCCCAGCTCGCGCCGCTGGACGCCGAGACCCTGCGGCGACTGGCGCCGGTGTACTCCCACCCCACGCTGGGCTCGATCCGCATCGTCACCGAAGGCGCCAAGACCTGGTTCGATTTCGGCGGCTGGCGCACCGAGGTGCTCCTGAACCGGGACGACGCGGACACCGTGATCGAATCGATCTCGCCCAGCGTCGCCGGATTCCGGTTCACCGCGACGCAGCGCGACGGTGCGCGCGCCCTGGTGCTGGACGACGAGCAAAGGACCTACACCTTCCTGGAGGGCGATCGCCCCCTGTCGCTCGCCGCCCCGCCCGACGCCACCACCGGAAACGACCGGCCCGAGCGTTCGCCCTAGGCGAGCGCTCGCCGGCGGAGCACCGCAAACTGCGCTCAAGCGGCCATCGCCTCGCGGCAGCGGGCCGCACAGCAACCAGGCCGTTCCGCCCGCCGCATTCGCGACAATCCTGTTACTCCCCGCCGCGCCGATCGCTGGGTACATTGCTCCCACGGCGCCGCCGTTGGCGCCATCGGACATCGGGATCAGGCGCCGAACCGGCAGCACGGCCGACCGAGCATCGGCGGACGTCGCCGAATCCCCGCCCCGCGGACCGCCCGAGCGTCGGGTCCGCGCCGCGCCCGCAAGCGCTCCGCCTTCCTCCGGCCAACGGATCGGAGACGGGCGCGCCTTGCCCGCACGCCGCCGATTCCGTGCCCGCTCACCATCACCGACCCCCGGGTCCAGGAGCACCGCATGAACGCCGCACTTGCCGAAACCCACCTCGCCGATCATCCCGTCGTGTCCAAGGAATCCTGGCTGGCCGCGCGCAAGGCGCTGCTGGCGCACGAGAAGGAACTCACCTGCCTGCAGGACCGGATCGCGCGCGAACGCCGTGCGCTGCCGTGGCTGCGCGTCGACAAGGACTACCGGTTCGACACCCCCGACGGCCCGCGCCGCCTCGCCGATCTGTTCGAGGGCCGCCGTCAGTTGCTGGTGCAGCACTTCATGTTCGCGCCGGGCTGGGAGCAAGGCTGCAAGAGCTGTTCCTACATGGCCGACCATAACGACGGCGCCAATCTCCACCTCGCTCAGCGCGATGTGACGCTGCTGGTGGTATCGCGTGCGCCGCTGTCCGATATCCAGCGCTTTCGCGAACGCATGGGCTGGCGGTTCAAGTGGGTGTCCTCGTACGGAACCGACTTCAATCGCGACTTCGGCGTCAATTTCAGCGCGGACGAAGTCGCCGACGGCAACGCCGACTACAACTACACGATTCAGCGCTTCCCGCACGAGGAGGCGCCCGGCATCAGCGTGTTCTATCGCGACGATGCGGGCCAGGTCTTCCATACCTACTCGCGCTACGGCCGCGGCGTGGAAGCGATGATGCACACCTACGCCCTGCTGGACCTGACACCCAAGGGGCGCGACGAAGACGGCCTGGACTATCCGATGGCCTGGGTACGCCATCACGATCGCTACGCATCCGAGGCGCCAGCAAAGGCGCCGACGGCGGCCGCGTGTTGCGCGTCTCAATCCTGACCGGTCGCAGGCGCGCATCGTGAGCGGCTTATGGCCATGGCTGGCGGTCGCCGGACTGGGCGCGCTGCACGGGCTGAGTCCGACCAGCGGCTGGATGTTCGCCGCCGCCTCGGGCCTGGGCTCGCGCGACAGCGCCCGGGCACGCCTTGCCCTGCTGCCCATCGCGATCGGACACGCCGCCTCGGTGGCGATCGTGGTGCTCGCGGTCGCGCAAGGCGTGCTGGTCGACCGTGGCCGGGTGCAGGCATTCGCGGGCGCCCTGCTCGTCGCCCTGGCGTGCTACCGCTGGCTGCATGGCGCCATGCCGGGCGAAGAGCGGCGCGGCAGCACCGCTGTCCGCGTCCATGCGCATGCCGGTCACGCCGGCATGGCGCTGTGGTCCTGCCTAATGGCCACGGCGCACGGCGCCGGACTGATGCTGGTTCCGGCGCTGGTGCCGCTGTGCATGTCGGACACGCCGGCGCGCGAAATCACGTCCACCGGTTCGCTGACCCTGGCTCTGGCCGCGGTCGCGCTGCACATGACCGCCATGCTGATCACCACCGGCACCATCGCCGTCGGCGTTTGCCGCGGAGCCGCCAGGTTCCCGACCCTGCTGAGTGCGAGCGCGCGGCGCCCGCTCTGGATCGCCACACTGGCGGCCGCAGGCACGCTGTTGATGGTGCTGCGTTAGCGCAGGCGCCGACGCCGGCTCCGATCGGGCGTGAAGCGCGTGCAGCACCTGTGGATCATGCGTCGACGCGGACGGCTGGCGCGGCCGCGATAACGAACGCGCGTCGCTCACGCAGGGTCCGCGCGACCGGCGGACGACGACATTTCGGGCTCGCTGGCCAGCACCACCACGTGATCGATGCCATGGCGCAACATCTTGGCGTAGGGGCAGACGCGCTCGGTGTTGCGCACCAGTTCGGCGGCCAGCGCGCGCTCCACGCCGGGCAGGCTCACGCGGATGTCGGCCGACAGCAGGAATAGGCCATCCATGGGGTCGCGCGCGAAGGTCACCGCCGCCTCCACGGCCACGTCCCTCAACGCCACGCCCGCGCGAGTGGCCAGCAGCAGGAGCGCGCCGTGGAAGCAGGCCGCATAGCCCGCCGCCAGCAGCTGTTCGGGATTGCTGCCGCCACCGTGCCCGCCCAGTTCGACCGGCAGGCGCAGATGCGCATCGAGTGCGCCGTCGTCCGAGCGCACCACGCCGGACGCGCGCCCGTGCGCGGCCTCGCCGCCGGTCACGCGCACGCGTCCGGTGTACAGCGCCAGGGTTTCGTCGCCGTGGTACTTGTCCAGCAAGCTCGGCGAGGGCGGCTGCAAGGGGCTCATGCGCGACGGGTGTCCGTGTCGGGTTCGACCGATACCTTGCAGCCGCGGCGCGGGCGCGTGGCGCGTTCGCGCGCACGCGGGTTGCGATGGCCGATGGATGCGCGGGCTGCGCTTGCGCGCTCAGGCGCGCGGGACGTAGCGCGCGTACTCGGACTGTTCCAGCCAATGCTCGAAGTTCAGCGCGCCCTGCCAGGCCGGCCCGGCAGGCACCAGGGTGTCGTTCTGCAATTCGGCGCCGAAGTAGCGCGCATGCGCGTCGCCGACCACCTCGCGCGGGTCCTGGACGATGTTCATGAAACGCTGCGCCAGATCGGACAAGGGCTCGCGCACCGGGCCGGCGATCTCGACGATGCCGTTGGCCGGCGCCTGCAAGGCCAGCCGCGCGACCGCCGCGGCCACGTCTTCCGAGGCGATCGGCTGGATCAGCGCCGTCGGCAGGCGCACCGTGTCGCCCTCGCTGCCGGACTGAATGATGCCGGGCAGAAACTCGAAGAACTGGGTGGAGTGGACGATGGTGTAAGGCAGGCCGGACGCGCGGATCAATTCCTCCTGCGCGCTCTTGGCGCGGAAGTAGCCGCTGGCGGACAGCTTTTCGGTACCCACCACCGACAAGGCCAGATGATGGCCCACACCCGCGCGCGCTTCGGCCGCCAGTACATTGCGGCCTGCGGTCTGGAAGAAGTCCATGACCGCGGCATCCTCGAACGAGGGCGAATTGGCCAAGTCCACCACCGCATCGGCGCCCGCCATCGCGGTGTCCAGGCCCTCGCCGGTCAGGATGTTGACGCCGGTCGACGGCGCCGCCGCGACCGCCTCATGGCCCTGCTCGCGCAGGCGCGAGACCACCTTGCTGCCGATCAGTCCGGTGCCACCGATGACGACGAATTTCATGTTCCACCTCTTGAGGTCCTGAAGGGGGAGCCGGTGTCCGTAGGCGTCACCGGCGACTGCGCAACGATGCTAGGCGCCGCGCGCGGCCCGCAGTAGCCACGCAACCGGCTGCATGGTGTTTCCCGGCGCGCACCAATCAGGCGGCTTCGTCCTCGACCGCGCGCGCCCACATCGCCTCCGCACGCGCCGCCGGCTGCGCCGGCAGGCGGCTCAAGTGCTCGACGCAATCCAGATTCAGCGCGCGCACCTGGCCGGTGACGAAGTCGATGAAGGCGCGGATGCGCTTGGGCAGCTGGCGCCGGCTCAGGTAGCACAGGTAATGCCCGCGATCGTCGGGCGCGTATTGGTTCAGCGCGAACCGCAGCGCGCCCTGGCGCAGGGCATCGCAGACCTGGAAGCCCGGCATCTGCGCCAGGCCCTGTCCGTCCAGCACCGCCTGCAGGATCAGATCGTCGTCGTTGAACACCAGATCGCTGGTCGGCAGCAGGCTGTGAGCGCGGCCCTCAAGCTTGAAGTCCCAACTGCGCAGACGTCCGTTGGGCAAGCGGCGATTGATGCAGGCATGCGCGTCCAGATCGGCGACGGACGTGGGCAGACCGTGGCGACGCGCATACTCCGGCGAGGCGCAGACGAACATCTGCATGGGCACCAACTGCTTGGCGATCACCTGGCTGTCGTCCAGGCGGCCGTCGCGGAAGGCCACATCGACGCGGTCCGTGGCCAGATCGGCCTCGCGTTCGTCCAGGATCAGCTCGATGGCGATGCCCGGGTAGCGCAGGCGGAACTCGCGCATCAGCGGCGCCAGCACCTTGCGCCCGAAGCCGTGCGTCGCCGCGATCCGCAGCTGTCCGCGCGGCGGTCCTTCGCGCAGATCGCGCATGTCCTCCAGCGCCTGCTCGATGCGCTCCACGCCGGGGCGGCAGTTCTCGAAGAACAGCTCGCCCTCGCTGGTCAGCGAGGTGGACCGGGTGGTGCGCGAGAACAAACGCGCGCCCAACTGGCCTTCCAGCTTCTGCACGCTGCGGCTCACCGCCGAACGGCCCACGCCCAGGCGGTCGGCCGCGCGCGCGAAGCTGCCCTCGGTGGCCACCGCGATGAAGGCCATCACGCCGGCATAGCTGGCGGAGAAGCTGGATTCCAGTGGGAGCTGGCGTTCCAGGGTGTCTGACAGGTTGGCGCTCATCGCGACGTGACCTTCGCTTTCGGACTCAACGGTGGCATGCGGGTGCGCGCATGCGCTCGCGCGTACTCCACATGGCTGCGGCAGACCTGCGCCGGCTGGCCGATCAGCCGGGCGATGTCGTCGTAGCCGGCCTCGAACACCTCATGCAGCAAGAACGCGGCCCGCACCTCCGGCGCCAACAGATTCAGCGCCGCCCTGAATTCGGACCAGACGCGGTCCACATTCGAGGCAGTCGCTGGCGTTTCGAAGTCGTCCTGGGGGTAGCTCATACGACAAGGACGCAGCCGCGGGCCGTTTTGTTACAGCGCCTTCGCATTGGTGCGCCGCGCTCAACACCGCGCGTCCGCGCGGCGACCTACCGGCGCGGTCCGGTCCTGCCTAGATTGGCCGCCAACCGGTCGGGCCCGCGCCTGCCGGCGCCCCTCACCCACTGGAGCTTTCGCCATGAGCCAACGCGTCGATTACCAGCAGCAGTCGCCCGAGCTGTTCAAGAAGCTCGTCGAATTCAGCCTGCTCACCCACAAGTCGTCGATCGAACAGTCGATCCGCGACCTGGTCAACATCCGCGCATCGCAACTGAACGGCTGCGCCTTCTGCCTCGACATGCACATCAAGGAAGCCACCATCCACGGCGAGCGCCCGCTGCGTCTGCACCACATCGCGTCGTGGCGCGAATCGCAGCTGTTCGTCCCGCGCGAACGTGCGGCCCTGGCCTGGACCGAGGCGCTCACCCAGTTGTCCCCGCTGGGCGTGCCGGATGAGGTCTACGATCGCGTGCGCACGCAGTTGTCCGAGAAAGAGATCTCCGACCTGAGCTTCGACGTCATGGCGATCAACGCCTGGAACCGCGTCAACGTCGGCTTCCGCACCGTGCCCGGCAGCGCCGACCAAGCCTTCGGCCTGGACAAGGCGCAATTGTCCTGAAAGCGGGCGCCACGCGCCCGGCCCATCCCACACCGCCCCGCGGCGGTCACACAGGAGTCCCCCGCATGCGCATTCCCCCTTCCCTGAGCCTGCTCGCCCTGCTGTGGACGGGCGCGGTCGCGGCGCATGGCCAGACCGGCAGCGACGCCCCGCATCCCACGGTCGCGCCGGTCATGAGCCAGGCCTTGCCCGATTACCCGGGCAAAGAAGCGCTGATGCTCACCGTCGAGTACCCGCCCGGCGGCGCCGACCCGGTTCACCGCCACGACGCGCACGCCTTCGTCTATGTGCTCGAAGGCTCGATCGTGATGGGCGTGGCCGGCGGCAAGGAGGTCACGCTGACGCCTGGGCAGAGCTTCTACGAAGGCCCGGGCGACCTGCACACCGTCGGCCGCAACGCCAGCCGCGACAAGCCGGCCAAGTTCGTCGTGGTGCTGCTCAAGGACATCGACAAGCCCGCATTGATCCTGTCGCCCTGAGCCGGCGACGAAGCGTCGGGCCGGCTCCACGCCGGCCCGACGTTTCATCCGTCACAATCGGGCTTCCTCGTGCGACCTTGGTTTTATGGAAGGCGCGACTCACACCTTTACCCAGCTCCAGCCCCGCCTGCTAGGCGTGGCCTACCGCATGCTCGGCTCCCTGGCCGAGGCCGAGGACGTGGTCCAGGACGTCTGGCTGAGCTGGAACGAAGCCGCCTCCGAGCAGGTCGCCGATCCCGAGGCCTGGCTGGTGATCGCCACCACCCGCCGTTCCATCGACCGCCTGCGCCGCGTGCAAAGCCGGCGCGAGCACTACGTCGGCATCTGGCTGCCCGAGCCCATCCTCACCGAAAGCCCGGCCACGCCCGAGGAGCTGCAGGAAGCCTCCAGGGACTTGTCCATCGCCTTCCTGACCGTGCTCGAACGCCTCGCCCCCGAAGCCCGCGCCGCGTTTCTGCTGCGCGAGGTCTTCGACGCCGACTACACCGACATCGCCAGCACCCTGGACAAGAGCGAAGCCGCCTGCCGCCAGATCGTGCACCGCGCCAAGAGCCAGCTGCGCGAGGAACGCCCGCGCTACGTGGTGTCCGCAGAAGCCCACCGCCAGCTGATGCGCCGCTTCACCGAGGCGTGGACCAACGCCGACTTCCGCGCCATGAAGGACTTGATGGCCGAGTCCGCGGTCCTGGTCGGCGACGGCGGCGGCATCGTCACCGCCCTGCCCAAGCCCATGGTCGGCGGCGACCGCATCGCCCAGCTGCTGTTCGCCTGCACCCTGCGTCGCAAACACGAACTGCGCCTGCAGCTGGCGACCATCAACGGCCGCATGGGCGTGCTGCGCTACTTCGGCGACCAACTGGAGTCCGCGCAGTCCTACGACACCGACGGCGAACGGATCCTGCGGGTGTATGTGCAGCGCAATCCGGAGAAGTTGCGGCGGATCGCGGCGTCGAGCACGCTCATACACTGATCGCGACGCGGCACCAGTCGCGCCTTCGCACACGGCGGACGCCGCAAGCTGGACTCCGCAAAAATCCGCGCTCGCAGACGGACTCAGTACGGAATCGCGATGCTGAACCTTCAAAGAAGTTAAAAACGTTGTTTGCGGTAAACACGCCGATGCGCCTCAGACGCGATCTACGCGATGCCGGGTGATCGACTCCGCTCATGTTTGAGCATTTGTGAGTCGCATCACGACGGACACATTCTTTAGAGCGTAATTAAGTCGCGCAAGAAATGGACTTTCTCACCACGCACGCGCGGTTGATGCAGTAGCGATCAGCCGTCCGGACATGGAGGTCGCTATGCGCATCAACGCAGGCGCAGGCCCGATAGTCTTCGCGGCCGCCCGTTTCACGCTGGGTCTTGTCGTCTACGAGCTCAGGCCGCCTCCCAGGCGCGCCCTGGCCGCGCGCGCCTGATCGAACCGATCACGCTCGACGCCCCGCAGCGACGACCGCAGCCGCGACGTTCGGCACGCAGCGAGCGAGCGCGGGTGCCCGTCCGCATGCGGCTTCAGACACCGGTATCGGCGGCGCGTCGCCAGATGCGCTGTCCGCGCGGCCATGGACGGCCGCATAGGCGAAACGGACAGCCCCGCGTCCGTTCCGTCGGAGCCGGTCCGGGCTTGCGCTCGAATCGCTCAGGTCGAGGGTGCAGGACGCGCTTGCTCGACCACCCGTTAAAGGACTACCCCACCACAAACGGAGCTTGTTATGAAAACGCTAGTCGCGCTGAGTTTGGTGCTGTTGATTTCGGTCCCGGCGATGGAGACGGCGCAAGCCAAGGAGCCTTCATTCCGGAAGTTGAACGAAAAAGCCCGGTTCATCCATGGCGGCAATCTGGTGACGCGCGCGTTGCCGGAAATGGGCATCGCCACCGACGCCCGCCAGCAGACGCCCGGCCAGAAGGCGGCCGGTCTGAGCACCATCATGGTCACCCGCAACGGCGACCAGTACGAATCGCGCATGGATCCGGAAGATGTCGCGATCTTCGAGCAGGCCATCAGCGACCTCGAAATGATCGGCCGCACCTCCACCAGCATGAACACCCCGCCCAAGCTGCCGCTGCGCTTCGGCAGCAACATGGTCGGGCCCACCGTCGTGATCGGCCCGGACAACCGCGTGCAAGTGACCAATACGGTCGCCTCGCCGTACTGGCATATCGGCCGCATCGCGATCGGCTGCACCGGCACCCTGATCACGCCGAAGCACGTGCTCACCGCCGGGCACTGCGTGTCCAACGGCGCCGGCACCTGGTACTCCGATTTGAACTTCACCACCGCCCAGAACGGCAGCTACCAGCCCTGGGGCACAACCAGCTGGGCCCGCGCCGTCACCACGACGGCCTGGCACAACAGCGCCGACAGCAACTACGACTACGCGCTGATCGTGCTCAGCTCGGCCCCGCACGGCGGCAACTCCGGCTGGGGCGTGTACTCGGGCGGCACCCACACCATCAGCGGCTATCCGGGCGACAAACCCCTGGGCACGATGTGGACGCACTCCGGCACGGTCTCGACCAGCGGTTCCTACCGGTTGTGCTACACCATCGACACCTTCGGCGGTAACAGCGGCAGCGGCATCGCCAGCGACGGCGGCGTCAACGTGCGCGGCATCCACACCACGGGCTCGTCCACGCAGAACTGCGGAACGCGGTTGACCAGCACCGTCTACAACCAGCTGCAGAACTGGATCGCCACCTATCCCTGACCCGGCGACGGCTATCGAAGTACCGTAACAACTACGTGGCGCGCCGCGGTACGGCGCGCCACGTTCCAGCCCGCAAGTCCAACACGCAAGGCGGCAAGCATGAGAATCGCAGTCATCGTGGCGCTGATGTTGTCGGCCAGCTGCAACCCTGGCGACAAGCAAGCGGCTACCGATCAGGAACCGTACGAGAGCGCGCTGATCGTCGGCAGCGCCCAATCCCCGGACCCCGTATTGGCGCGGGTGATGGAGCTGGAGAAGAGCGGCGTGGTGAAGGACGTGGTCGTCCAGGAATCCTTCCCGGTGCAGATCCGCCTGCGCGCGCCCAAGAAGGTGATCGAAGAACTCCAGCGGATGCCTCGAACCGGCGAATTGCGTTAGCCGGCCCAGGCCATAAGCCGGACCGGACGCTGGCGCTAGAACAGCGCGCGATACACCAACGACCTGACCTCCCTTAAAAGACCCTCTGACGCATCCTCTCGAACGTAGGTCATGTACTCGTCGAACATGTGGTCGTAGTGGAGGCAAATAGGCAGCAGATCGCCCCCGGTGTTCAACAGCTCCGCCTGCGCGTACTTGTCGGCCGGATCCAGCAGGCGCAGACCGCGCGAGCGATGCTCCTTGCCGTTGATCCGAAAGAAATCGTTCTTAAAGTCCTCCCACCTGTCGGCAGGAACGACCGCGCTCGATACGCCAGCCTTCCTGGCGGCCTTACAGATCAGGTGCGAATGAAGATTCGCCAGCTGAATGCATTGCTTGACGAAACCGCCAAGGGAAACGTGAGCCCTCGAGATCGCCTCCTCCTTGCCGAACGGCGGGTTCAAAGGCATCCGATATGAGTAGTACTCGCGCAGGAAGCGAAGATCCTCCACCAGCTCTTTCGAGTTCAAGCGGATGATCGGCGTATTGCCCTGCGAGTAACCCGCATAGAAGGCGTTAGCCATCTTCGAGTGGGTGATATCGGTGATCTTATCGACCGACTCGTGGGGATGCAGGTACATGACCGCCCACATGGCGTGCATGGAGGCGTAGTAGGCCATGTAGTAGCTGGCCGCCAGCGAGCCCTGCTCGCGGGTTTGATTGGCGACCAAGGCGAAGTAGGTGGCGCTGAAGCACAGCTTCAACGATTGCCTGACCCGAACGCACCAGATGACGGTGTCGTAATCGGTCCAGGTGGCCATGGCGGCGCCGTAAACCCGCATCCATCTTTCATGGTACTGGCCGCATTCGCTTTCCGAACGCAGGTTGATCTCGAGATGGACGAAATTCGATACGAAATCGAAGTACTTGGAGAATCCCTTTTCCTGCTGCACTTTCGCTCCCCGCCGGATCGATCGTAGCGAGTTTATCGGGCCGACTGAGGCACGCGCCTCAGCCGACGCAGGAAGTGCACGCCCTCGCTATCTCCTTCGATCGTGAGCACATCGCCCTCGACCCGGAACGGGCGCGGCTGGTCGCTGCCGGTGTAGCTGGGCATGAGGCTGCCCTCCACCCGATGCACGACGACGCCCTTCTTGGCGTCGACCTCGTAAGTCCCGAAGTAGGCCACGAAGCCATCGTAGGCGGCGCGCACTTCGGCATCGCTGCCCTTGGCGTCGTCGCCCGAGGCGAACGGCGGCGTGGCGGGCGTGCGCATGAGCTGCACGCTCAGATGGCCGGTGGGGTCGTAGACGATGTAGCCCTTGGGGTGCTCGCCATAGGGATGGACGACCTTGCCGGTCTTGATGTCGGTATCGGTGATGCGCTCGACGCGCCAGGTGCCGACCAGCGAGGCGGCCTTGTCGGCCGCGTGCGAAGGCAGGCTGACCGATAGCGCCAGCAGGGCGGCGCAAGCAGCGGGGAAAGCTCGGGCGATGTTCATGCGGTTATCGCGTGGCGGCGTCGGGGCCTACACCCTACCAGCGTCGCGCCGCCCGTTCCTGGAACGCTGTGAGCGACGGATCGGAACGAAGCGCCCGCGGTCGGCCGCGACGCCCGGATACGCTCCGGGCGCCGCGGCCGCATTGCGGATCGGAAGCCCGACCCTTACGGAATGGTGAACTCCGCCGTGCTGGTCGCGTTGTAGGTGTTCACGCCGTTGGTGGCGTTGTGGACGCAGACCACGGTGATCTTGCGGTAGGCGCCGTAGATCCAGTTCGACGGGAAATGCACGTCGACCAGGGCGCCATCGCTCTCTTCGTCGTACTCGGTCGTGTAACCGCCCAGGGCATCGTAGGCGTTGCAACGCACGCTGATGAAGTCCGCATCGACGCGGTTGTTGTTGACGTCGGCGAAGCGCGAGTAGCCGCGAATCTTGACCCGCTTGCCGCCCGCCGGGCCGCTCTCGTAGCCCTCGTTCTGGATCACGCCCTGCAGCACGTAGGTCGGACCCGCTCCGCCACCGCCGCTGCTGCCGCCGCCTTCGCCATCGCCGCCGCATTCGGTGCCGATGGGGCAGTTCTCCTCGAAGGACGGGGCCAAGGGCGCCGCTTTCGCCGCCGGCACCGCGCCGACCAAACCCGCCACCAGTACCGCTGCCATTGCCGTACGCACGATCATGAGTCACCTCCTGTGTGAATTCCTTGATTGCCATGTCGGGGACGAAGCAGGGCCCGCCGCTTGCGCAACGTCGCGATCGACCGGCACCTCTCCCCTATGCGTCGCGGCATCGCTCGCCCTCCTGGGCTCGCGAGCCGCCGCATTAACAAGAACGCGGTAGCCGCGCGGCCTCCCTACCCATTGGGCAGCGCTCGGGAATGCAATATCGGAGTGGATCGCTGTCGCGGGCGCGCGGTTGCACAGCCGGAGGCCTGCGCCGCGCATGCAGCCGAACGCAAGCGCGCCGCTTACGCGCAAGGCGTCGGCGCGTTTACGGGGAACGCAGGAAAGGCGTAGGAGCAGAGATCGAGAACGGCCGGGGACCGTCTCAGGCCACCGGAGCGCACCGCGGCTGGAGTGCGCCGCGATGCCGTCCCGCCAGGGCTCGCCCCTGGCAGCGAAGGACTAAGCGCCCTTCGCGAGACGGGGCGGCGTAACACCGCCGCCCCTTTCGCACATGCGACGTCCGCCGCTTACAGACCGATCGCGGTTTCCGCGCTCACGTAAGGCAGGCCGTGCGCCTCGGCGACCGGCTCGCAGGTCACGTGGCCTTCGGAGACGTTGAGGCCGTTGCGCAGGTGGACGTCGCGCACCAGCGCTTCCTTCCAGCCGTGGTTGGCCAACGCCAGGGTGAACGGCAGGGTCACGCTGTTGAGCGCGAAGGTCGAGGTGCGCGCGACCGCGCCGGGCATGTTGGCCACGCAGTAGTGGACGACGCCGTCGACCACGTAGGTCGGCGCGGCATGGGTGGTGGCGTGCGAGGTCTCGACGCAACCGCCCTGATCGATGGCGACGTCGACGATGACCGAACCCGGCTTCATGGTGCGGACCATGTCGTGCGTGACCAGCTTGGGCGCGGCGGCGCCCGGCACCAGCACGGTACCGATCAGCAGGTCGGCACGGCGCACCAACTCTTCGATGGCCGAACGGGTCGAGAACACGGTCGAGATCGAGGTGCCGAACTGGGTGGCCAGGCGCTTGAGCGCATCGGCGGAACGATCCACCACGGTGACCTGAGCGCCCATACCCACGGCGATGGTCGCCGCGTGGGTGCCGGACACGCCGCCGCCGAGGATCACGACCTCGGCCGCCGGCACGCCGGGCACGCCGCCCAGCAGCACGCCACGACCGCCCTGCGCCTTCTCCAGCGCATGCGCGCCGACCTGCGGCGCCAGGCGACCGGCGACTTCCGACATCGGGGTCAGCAGCGGCAGCGAGCCATTCGCGGCGGTCACGGTTTCGTACGCGATGCAGATCGCGCCCGAGGCGATCAGGTCCTTGGTCTGCGCCGCATCGGGCGCCAGGTGCAGATAGGTGAAGAGGATCTGGCCCGGGCGCAGCTTGGCGCGCTCCTCGGCCAGCGGCTCCTTCACCTTCACGATCATTTCGGCCTCGGCGAAGATCTGGTCGGCGCCGTCCACGATCACGGCGCCGGCGGCGACGTAGTCGGCATCGGACAGACCGGCGCCCAGACCGGCGCCCGCCTGCACCATCACCTGATGGCCGTGGTGCACCAGCTCTTGCACGGACGAGGGCACGAGACCTACGCGGTACTCGTGGTTCTTGATTTCCTTCGGGACACCAATGCGCATGGTCTGCTCTCGCCGTTGATCTGGCCCCGGCTCGTCCGGCGCCTTGTGGGGAGGCAGTATGGACGAGCAAACATGCACTTATTCGCCAATTTCGTTGCTCCCAGACCTGCAATGCCGCACTATTCGCCAGTATTCCGGCTATTCATCGAATAATATGCGAATGAAATTGGACTCCCGCGATCGCGCCATCCTGCGCCTGCTCCAGGAGGACGGCCGCCTGACCAATGCCGACGTGGCCCAGCAGATCAACCTGTCGCCCTCGGCCTGCCTGCGGCGGGTCAAATTGCTGGAGGAGCGCGGCCTGATCGCGCGCTACGTGATGCTGCTGGACGAGAAGGTGGTGGGCCTGCCCGGCACCGCCTTCGTACTGGTGTCGCTGGACCAACAGGGGCGCGCCTCGCTGGACGCGTTCGAGGCGGCGATCCAGCACCACCCCGAAGTCACCGAGTGCTGCCTGCTCGCCGGCACCGCCGACTACATGGTGCGCGTGGCCTATGCGGACTCCGCCGACTTCGAGCGCATCCACACCGAAATCCTGACCCAGCTCCCCGGCGTGGTGCGCGTGCAATCGACGCTGGCGCTGCGCACGGTCAAGAAGACCACCGCACTGCCGGTGTGAGACCGCGCGCTGCCGTCGACTCAGCGCGCGCTGCGCATCGCATCCTCAATCGAAACAATCGGTCGCCGGCACCCGCAGGCACCGACGACCGCACTGCAAACACTCAGCTCATCGCGATCGCCAGCGTCAGCACCGCCAAACGGTTGACGTAGGCCGACATCAGATCGGCCTTGTCGAAGCCCTGCGGAGTGAACGCGTCGCACTGGCCGACCGGGGATGCCGTGCCGAAGTTCGGATTCACCAGCGCGTTGGCCGCGGCGATGATCGTCGGCTTATACGCGCTCAGCAGCGCCGGCTCGGCCTGATAGGCCTGCAGCAGATAGCGCATATAGGCGCCCACGCCGGTCTGGTAATCGCCGTAGTCGCTGCCCGGCGGCGTCGCGTTGTACGGGTCCGCGGCGCCTACCTCCAGCCACGGCAAGGGGAAACTGCCGCTGACCGAGCCATAAGTGCGCGGCCGGAAGTAGTTGGCGAACGTGCCCTTGATCAGATCCGGATACAGGCCGCACACCGGCGGCGGCGAGGCTTTGTAGATCGCGTTCGCCTCGCGCAGGGCGCCGATCAGCAGGCCTTGGTCTCCGCTCCAGGTCATGTCCTTGTTGTAGGAGGAATCCCAGTAGATCTCGTTGTTCACCGCATGGAAACTGGACACGCGTTCGCGCACCAAGGACCCGCCCTGCGAGCCCTGCTGCCCGGTCAACAACAACGACTGCAGCGGGTCCGCCGTCTTCAGCATCCACAACTGCCACCAGGCAATCTGGTTTTCCCAAGCCTGATTGCAGGCCGCGAGATTGAAGCCCACACCGCTGAAGTACGGCGCGAAATCCGGCCGCTTCGCGGCCTGCGACAAGCGCAGGCTCAGCAGCGCATAGACCGCGTTGGTGACGGTGTTCTGGATCGGATTGAGGACGTCGCCGCCGCCGCTGTTGTACTCGGCCGACGGAATAGGATGCTCGGTGGCGGTGAACGGCGAGTTCCAGATGCCGCCGGGCGAATAGCGCGGACGCAGCTTGGCCTGCATGTCCGGCGTCACGCCCGGCCAAGTCTGGTTGATGTAGACCCAGCAATTGGGCGCGCCCGTGTTCTTGGTGTGAGTACTGGCGAAGCTCGCCCAACCCGGCGGATCGAGGTAGGGATAAATCCCCTGCGGACCCGACGCCGTCGACCAGCCCGCGCCGTACATGTAGCACCAGGAATTGATCGCGATCTTGAGGAAGTCGTAACGGTGCTGGGCCGCGAAGCCCAACTCGGCCGCCCGCAAGGCGGCGATGCCGATCCAACCGAAATCGTCCCACCAATTGCCTTTCTTGGTCGGATCCAACGCGGTCAACGCGTCATCGGCATAGTTCGTGCTGTCGGTGCCGCTGACCACGAAGTAGTCGAGCAGGCTGTCGAACGCGCAGGCGGTGCGCCAGACATTGCCGGCCGAATCCCATAACGGCAGGATCTGTTTGAACAGTGCGGTCGCTTCGGCCAGATAGGCCGCTTTGTCGGCGGGCACGCCTTGCTGCGTGGCCCCGCCATCCTGAGTGTCGTTCATGGCTTCATCCTTGAGCTGGGTGATAGGGAGCTGCGGTCTGTGCTGCTCGTGGTGCGTGGGCAGCATAGCCCCGCCCAGGGCCGCCACCCTGACGCCCCATCCGTTTTCCATGACGCGCGGCTACGTTCATCGGCCTGGGCGGCACGAAGGCGCGCCCCTCCCCCCGGCCCCAGCCTGTCGGAACCCCGGCCCGGGCTCGAGCGGATATCGATCCTAGCGATACGCCCCAAGTGGCGGGAACGAGGCCGCCAGCGTTGCGAATCGCTCCGATTCGCAATCAGGGGCGGCGCAACCGCAGAGGTGGTCGGCCCCATCGCGCAAGGGATCGCGCGCATGGCGGACGCGTTGAACGAGAAGCTAATGCGCGCCTTACATCTGCCTAACAATGTGCTAATGGTGACTTAATCGGGGAGCGGAATGATGCCGCTCCATGCGCACTCATCCCCACAAAAATACCGACCTCGATCTGCGGCCATCCGGCCTGGAGGTGGATTCCGACGATGCCGTCCGCCCCGAAGTTGAGTCCTTCATCGCTCAGGTGTACCAGTTGCGATACGGCGCGCGCCTACGCAATTTCCTGCCGCGACTGATCGCATTCCGGGACCAGACCAATGCACTGCACGCCGCGGTGGGATTGCGTGGCGGCGCCGACGGCCGACTGTTCGTCGAACAGTACCTCGACGAGCCCGCCGAGCGCGCCATCGGCGATTTCGTCGGGCGGCCGGTGAATCGCAACGAGCTGGTCGAGGTCGGAAACTTCGCGGCCGTGTCGGCAGGGCAAAGCCGCGAGGTCATCGTCGACCTGACGTCGCGCCTGCATCGCAGCGGCTATCGCTGGGTGCTGTTCGTGGCCACCCGGCAGTTGCGCAACGCCTTCGATCGCCTGCACCTGGCCACGGTGGAGATCGCCGACGCCTCGCCCGCGCGCGTGTCAGGCGATTCCAGCGACTGGGGCCGCTACTACGAGACCCAGCCCAAGCTGATGTTCGGCGATCTCGCAGCCGGGTACGCCTACCTGACGGAGGCCAAGCGGTCGACGGTGGCCGCCGACGCGCAGTCCGAGAAGACGCTCGCGGGTGCGCGGTCATGAGCATCGGGCGACTGATCGAAGAACGCGTCGGACCTGCGCTGCGCGTGACCTGGAACGACGGCGATCTCAGCGACGATGACTTGCGGGCACGGGTTTCCCGAGTGGCCGAACAGCTCGCGGCGCGGGCGTTGCGCTGCGTCGCCAGCCGCCTGGACAACGGCCCCGACTGGCTGATCCTGGATCTCGCGCTGCGCCGCCAGGGCATCGCCCATGTACCGGTGCCGACCTTCTTCAGCCCCGCGCAGATGGCCCATGCCCTGTCCGACAGCGGTGCCCAGGCCTTGGTGCTGTCCGACCAATCACCGCCCCCCGGCGACGCGGACATCGCCGTCTCGCAGGAACTGGCGCCGGGCCTGCGGCTATGGCCGCTGAGCGCGACCGCGGTGGCGCTGCCGAATGGCACCGCCTGCGTCACCTACACCTCGGGCACCACCGGCGCCCCGAAGGGCGTGTGCCTGGACGAAGCGGCCCTGTACCAAGTGGCGCAATCCCTCGCCCAGGCCGCACAACCCTTGGCGCCGCGCCGCCATCTGTGCCTGCTGCCGCTGTCGACCTTGCTGGAGAATGTCGCCGGCGTGTACGCCGCGCTGATCGCCGGCGCTGAAATCGCGGTGCCCCACCTCGCCGAGATCGGCTACACCGGCGCCGCCGGACTCGACGTGCCCACCCTGTTGGCATGTCTGCACCGCTACCGCCCCGAAAGCGCGATCGTCGTGCCGCAGTTGCTGCTGGCGCTGGTGATGGCGGCCGAACATGGCGCCGCCTTGCCGGACTCGCTGCGCTTTCTCGCCGTCGGCGGCGGGCGCGTCGGGCCCGCCCTGCTGGCGCGCGCGCAAGCCGTCGGCCTGCCGGTCTATGAGGGCTATGGCCTGACCGAATGCGGCTCGGTCGTCTGCCTCAATCGCCCGGGCGCCATCCGGCCCGGCAGCGTGGGCCAGCCCTTGCCGCATGCGCGCGTGACGGTCGTCGACGATGAACTGTGGGTCGAAGGCGTGCGCTGCCTGGGCTATCTGGGCGCCGACACACCCGCTCCCGGCGCGATCGCCACCGGCGATCTGGGACGAATCGACGAGGACGGCTACGTCTACATCACCGGCCGCCGCAAGAACGTCTTCATCACCGCCTTCGGCCGCAACGTCTCGCCCGAATGGATCGAGAGCGAACTGCTGCAACACCCGATGTTCGCTCAAGCCGTGGTGCATGGCGAGGCCCGCGAATTCAACGTCGCCGTGGTCTGGCCGCGGAACCCCGCGCTCACCGACGCGCAACTGCGCTCGGCGCTGGACCAGGTCAACGCGCAGCTGCCCGATTACGCGCAAGTGCGCGCCATCGTGCGCGCCGATGCGGCCTTCAGCGCCCTCGACGGCTTGATGACCAGCAACGGCCGGCCGCGACGCGACGCGATCTTCGCGCGTTACGCCGATGCGATCGAGCAGCGCTATCCGTCTTCCTCTCCCCCTATCGAGACAGGAGTACCCGCATGACGTTCCACGAGCGCCTCTTGGCGCAGACCCAGCGCGAGCGCGAAGCGCTGATCGCGATTCCCATCATCCAGACCGCCTTGGCCGGGAAAATCGAAAGGCAGGACTACATCGCGTTTCTGACCCAGGCCTTTCATCATGTGCGGCACACGGTGCCGCTGCTGATGGCGTGCGGCGGGCGGCTTCCGGCCCGCCTGGAATGGCTGCGCACCGCGATCGGCGAATACATCGAAGAAGAAATGGGCCACCACGAATGGGTGCTGGACGATCTGGCGGCCTGCGGCTGCGATCGGGCGGAGAAGGCGAACTCGGCCCCGTCGCAAGCCACCGAACTGATGGTGGCTTATGCCTACGACACCATCGCGCGCGGCAACCCGGTCGGATTTTTCGGCATGGTGCTGGTGCTGGAGGGCACCAGCGTGGCGCTGGCCACGCGCGCCGCCGAGACCATCGAGACCTCGCTCGGACTGCCGCGCAACGCGTTCACCTATTTGCGATCCCACGGCGATCTGGATGTCGAGCATACCGGCTTCTACGAGCAGCTGATGAACCGCCTGGAGGAGGAAGAAGACCGCCAGGCGGTGGTGCATGCCGCCCGACGCTTCTACAAGCTCTACGGCGACATCTTCCGCACGCTGCGCGAAGAGTCCGACGAACTGGCCGCCGCCGCATGATCGCGCTGCGCGACAAGACGGTGTTGCTGACCGGCGCCAGCGGCGGAATCGGCTCCGCGCTGTGCGACGCGCTGGTGGCGACGGGAGCCCGCGTGATCGCGGTCGGCCGCAACGAGCCGGCCCTGGCCGCCTTGGCGCAGCGCCACGAAGCGGGGCGCGTGACGCCGCTGGCCGCCGACTTGTCGAGCGCGGAGGGGCGCGCGCGCGTGATCGATCTCGCGCGCCGCCTGTCGCCATCGCCGTCCGTCGTCATCCTCGCCCACGCCCAGAGCGCCTTCGGCCTGTTCGAGGATCAATCGCCCGCACGGCTCGAACAGTTGTTCGACACCAACCTGGTGGCGCCGGCGCTACTGATCCACGACCTGCTTCCGATACTGAAGCAGCACGAACGCGCGACGGTGGCCGCGATCGGCTCCACCTTCGGCAGCCTGGCGTTTCCGGGGTTCTCCGCCTACAGCGCCAGCAAGTTCGGCCTGCGCGGGCTGATGGAAGGCCTGTCGCGCGAGTACGCCGACACCGGCTTGCGATTCCAATACCTCGCGCCTCGCGCGACGCGAACGGCCTTCAACTCGGAGGCGGTGAACAGCTTGAACCGGGCGATGAAAGTCGCCCAGGACGAGCCCGCCGCGGTCGCCGCGCAACTCGTCGCGGCGATCGAACAAGAACGACCGCGCATGCAGCTGGGCTGGCCGGAAAAGCTGTTCGCGCGCTTGAACGGCGCGTTCCCCAGCCTGATCGATCGAAACCTGAAAGCGCAGCTGCCCCTGATCCGGCGCCACGCGCGCCCCTGATCGCCGCCCCACTACCGAGGAACCAGCCATGTTCGATTTCCGCATCCGTCGCGCGTCCCTGCTGGCCGGCCTGCTGCTCGGCGTCGCCGCCCTGCCGTGCCTGGCCGCGCAGGCCGTTCTGCCCGCGCAAGTCGCGGCCGTGCAAGACCGCTGGGCGCAGATCAACTACAACACGCCCAAGAAGCAGCGCGAATCCGGGTTCGAGGCCTTGGCCAAGCAGGCCGCCACCGTTCGCGCCGCGCAGCCCGGCAACGCATCGGCGTTGATTTGGGAAGGCATCGTCCTGTCCAGCTTCGCCGGCGAGCGCGGCGGCCTGGGCGCCTTGAGCCTGGTGAAACAGGCCAAAAAGGACTTCGAACAAGCCCTGGCCATCGACCCCAAGGCATTGGACGGCGCGGCCTACACCAGCTTGGGCGCGTTGTACTACCAGGTTCCCGGCTGGCCGATCGGCTTCGGCGACGATGCCAAGGCGCGCGAACTGCTGAAGGCCGGTCTTCAGGTGGACCCCGACGGCATCGACGCCAACTATTTCTATGGCGACTATCTGCAGGATCAGGGCGATTGGAAAGCCGCCGCCGCGTCGCTAGAGAAGGCCCTGGCCGCGCCGGCCCGCCCTGGCCGCGAACTGGCCGACCAGGGCCGTCGCAAGGACATCCAGGCCTTGCTCACCAAGGTCCGTTCGCACCTTGCCAGCCGCTGATCCAGCGAAGACACTGCCCGCATGCGCATCCTGCTCGTCGAAGACGATTTGTCGCTAGGCGAAGGCATCCGAACGGCATTGCGCCGGGCCACCTACTCGGTGGACTGGCTGCAGGACGGCGTGAGCGCGCTGGCCGCGATCAAGGACGGCGGCATCGACTTGGTCGTGCTGGACCTGGGCCTGCCGCACATGGACGGCCTGGAAGTGATCCGCCAGGCCCGGCGCACGGGAGACGGCCTGCCCATTCTCGTTCTGAGCGCACGCGAACGCGCCAGCGACCGCGCGCTCGGGCTGGACACCGGTGCCGACGACTACCTGGGCAAACCTTTCGACACCAATGAGTTGTTAGCGAGGGTGCGGGCCCTGATTCGCCGCACGCAGGGGCGCGCCGATCCGATAGTGCGATTGGGCAACCTGGTGCTCGATCCGGCGACGCTGCTGGTGACGTGGAGGGGCAAACGCTTCGATCTGCCGCGTCGGGAGTTCGCCTTGCTGCACCTTTTGATGGAGAACAAGGGTCGGCCCATCAGCCGCGAGTCCGCGCAGCAGCGCTTGTATGGCTGGGATGAGGATGTCGCCAGCAATGCGGTGGACGTGCACGTGCACGCCCTGCGCAAGAAGCTTCACCCCGAGCTGATCCGAACGCTGAGGGGCGTGGGCTACGCTATCGACGACAAGATCGCCCACGCCGACGGATAGAGCGAACACTCATGGGATCCATCCGCAACAGACTATTGGGATCCCTGCTGGGAGGGACCACGGCCGTGCTGCTGGTGGCCGCGTTCTTCAGCTATCGCGCCGGCCTGCAGGAGGCCGGCGAGATGTTCGACGCCAAGCTCGCGCATTCCGCGCGGGTGCTGATGAGCCTCGTGGACGAGCCGCTGGCCGACCTGGCCGAGCACCCCGGAAACCCGATCGAAGTGAAGGTGTGGCACGGCAACGCCAGCGGCGTCGGCGACGCCCTGGCGTTCGCCACGGGTCATGCGTACGAGACCAAGCTGGCGTTCCAGGTGCGCGACGCCACCGGCCAGATACTGCTGCTTTCCGATAGCGGCCCCCGCACCGGCCTCGCGCCGCTGGTGCCCGGCTACGGCAACGCGGTATTCGACGGCGAGCAGTGGCGGACCTTCACTCTGAAGACGCCGGCGGGGCGTTGGTATCAATCGGCCGAGCAATCCGCGATCCGCAGCGAGCTGGCCGAGGACATCGCCTTCGGCACCATGCTGCCGCTGTTGCTGGCCTTGCCCGTGCTTGCGCTACTGGTGTGGCTGGCGGTGAGCTGGGTCACGCGCACCATCCAGGACGTGTCGGACGCGGTCGCCCTGAAGGATCCCAGACAGCTCGAGCCCATCGTTCTGGCGAAAGTGCCGACCGAAGTGCATGGCATCGTGCAGGCAATCAACGGATTGCTGTCGCGACTGAACGATGCGCTGCTGCGCGAACGTCGCTTCACCGCCGATGTCGCGCACGAGCTTCGAACGCCCCTGGCGGCTTTGAAGGTTCACGCATTCAACGTCCGCCACGCGCCCACGCAGGACGAGAGAGCCCAGTCGCAGGTCTATCTCGACGACAGCATCGAGCGTATGGAGCGGCTGGTCAGCCAAATGCTGATGCTCAGCCGACTCGAATCGCGCGAGCGCAAGCCGCAGATGGACAGAATCGACCTGTCGGTCGTGGCCAACCGGCACTTCCGCGACTACAGCGCCCTGGCCGCGGCCCAAGGCAAGACCCTGACCATGTCGGCGGCGTCGGTGAGCATATTCGGAGAAGAGCTCGCGATAGACGCCCTGATGCGCAACCTGCTCGACAACGCATTGCGCTACAGCCCCGCACCCGGGGCGATAGCCCTGCGGGTATCCCGCGACGGCGACTCGGCGGTGCTGGTGGTCGAGGATTCGGGGCCGGGGATCGCGGAAGACGCCCGCGCCAGAGTGTTCGAGCGCTTCTACCGCGAACTGGGCACCGGCGTGGAGGGCAGCGGCCTGGGCCTGTCCATCGTCGCCGAAGCCGTGTCCCTGCATCGCGCGCAGATCGCGATGGACCGCTCGCCCGAGCTGGGCGGCTTGCGCGTCACGGTAACCTTCGCCGCCGTTTGATCTATACGGCGGGTCGCTTTCGAAAAGCGCCAGCGTCCGCACTGCTCGACGTGGCGCCGGTCCGTGCGCAGGTAGAGCTGCCGAAGATGGAGCCGGAATGGACTTTCGCCACTACCGCCAGCGAAAGCCTCCAAAGACGAACTCCGACGCCGGGCTTTAATACCGGATTCCAGCGCCAGTCACCAAACCAGATCGTCGGGCACCTTGAACTGCGCGTAGTACGCATCGTCTTCGGCCGTCGTCGCGGTAGCACCGGCGTCGGAGGCCAGCCCATGATCCAGCACGATCATGCTGGCGTCGCGCTCGCGGACCTTATCCCCCGCCGAGCGGGGCAACAGTTCGTAGCGTTCGCCCAGGCAGGCGATCACGAGCTCGCCAGAGGACAACTTCTTGCGCAGATCCTCGTTGACCAGCAAGGTGCGAATGACCCCGCCCGCGGTGAAGCGGTACTCGCTCTCGCCCGAGCGCGGCACCTTCCTGTCCTCGATGATCTGCCGCGCCTGCGCGCGCAGTTCGGCGACCCGCGCCTGTGCCTTTCGCTCCGCGGCCAGCGCGCGATCCCGCTCGGCCTTCTCGGCCCGCGCCCGCTCCGCCTCCAACTGGGCCTCGCTGGGCCCGGACGGCCCCTTGGCATGCCGCGCCTTGTTCTGCTCGCGCGCCACCTCGGCCACCTTGGACTTTTTGACCAAGCCTGCCTTGAGCAGCTGTTCCTGAAGGGGATTCGCCTTTGCCATGCTGCGGGTTCTTACTGGGGTTTCTGGGCATCATACCCCCACCCCGCCGCTCTTCCCCTGGGATGGTGGAGGCGTTGAAGCGGGGACCTGCGATTGCCTTACAAGGGGATCTGATATGGGAGCAGGCTGCTCTTCATGACATCCGGCCAGCGCGTCTCGTGAAGTGCACTCTGACCCCATTCCTGGCCCGGAGGTTAGCGTCAACCGACCTCCAGCGGGGTGTCGACTCCCCAGCCTTCCGGTGAGCTAGCATTGCTCTGACGTCGCACGGATGAGCAACATGGAACGCAGTATCGAGGCCCTGCAGGAGGCCATGCGGGAGTTCGCCCTGGCCCGGGAATGGGACCAGTTCCACACCCCGAAGAATCTTGCCACCGCCTTGTCGGTGGAAGCCGCGGAACTGCTCGAACATTTCCAATGGCTCACCGACGCTCAAAGCCAGGCCCTGGACGAGTCCAAGCGAGCGGCCGTCGCCGAGGAGATCGCCGACGTCCTGCTGTACCTGATCCGCTTCGCGGACAAGCTCGGCATAGATCCGATCGAGGCAGCCTGGAAGAAGCTGGAGGTCAATGCGTCCAAGTACCCGGTCGATCTGGCCAGGGGCAATAGCAAGAAGTACACCGAACTATGAGCGACGGCCACAAGGAGGGCGGCCTTTGATCGTCTACCAGTCGACGAAGTCGAAGTTTCTCGATGACCACGACAACCTCGATATCGAAGAGGTCATCGCGCATGGATACCTGCAGCGGACCGGTCGCTATGCGCCAGACGCCGAAATGCGCTCGTGGAAGGCCTCCCTATCCGAGATGGCGAAGGTCCTACGGGACCGGGACATCGCCGAGGACGTCGGCGTCGGCATCGAATTCGGCATACCGCAATCGGCGAAACGGATCGACTTCATCCTGTCGGGCCAGGCGGAATCCGGATCGCCTAATCTGATTATCGTCGAACTCAAGCAATGGTCGCAGGCCGCACTCACCGATAAAGACGGCATCATCCTGGCGCGCCGAGGCGGCTCCGCCCCACCGACCGAAGGCACTCACCCCAGCTATCAGGCCTGGTCATATGCCACCTTGCTGGAAGGTTTCAATGAGGCGGTCTACGACCACGGCGTCGCCCTCAGCCCCTGCGCGTACCTGCATAACTACGTACGCGACGACATTATCGACAATGCCAGGTACGACGCTTACACGCAGAAGGCGCCCCTGTTCCTGAAGGGCGAAGAGGAGCGCCGCCGCCTCCGCGAGTTCATCAAAAAGCATGTCCGGCGCGGCGACAATGGCGAACTCATCTACCAGATCGAGAACGGCCGTATTCGGCCGTCCAAAGCATTGGTGGACAGCCTTTCCGGCATGCTGAAAGGCAACCGTGAGTTCGTGCTTATCGACGACCAAAAGGTCGCCTTCGAAACGGCCGTGTCGGCCGGAAAGCGCGCTTCCGAAGACCGGAAGCAGGTGGTCATCGTTCAGGGTGGGCCGGGCACCGGAAAATCCGTCATCGCCATCAACCTGCTCAACCACCTTTCAAAGCTTGGCCTGGTCTGCCAGTACGTATCAAAGAACGCGGCGCCCCGAGCCGTGTTCAAGGCCAAGCTTACCGGCAGCTTCAAGACCAACGCGATCGACAACCTCTTCAAGGGATCGGGTGCATTCACCACGACTGAGCCCAACGCGTTCGATGCCCTGATCGTCGACGAAGCGCATCGTTTGAACGAGAAGTCGGGCCTGTACGGAAATCTCGGCGAGAACCAGATCAAGGAGATCATTCAAAGCGCCAAGTGCGCGATCTTCTTTGTCGATGACGACCAACTGGTCACGCTGAGCGACATTGGGCACTCCCGAGAGCTGGAGCGCTGGGCGTCGCAACTGGGCGCCGAAGTGACCCGCCTGCAACTCGCCTCCCAGTTCCGATGCAACGGGTCGGACGGCTATATCGCCTGGCTCAACAACATGCTGGGCATCGGCGAGGTCGCGGATGAGCTGGTCAGCGACTTCGATTTCGACTTCCGTGTAGTCGACTCCCCGAACGAGCTACACCGCCTAATCGAGGATAAGAATGCCGCGAACAATCGCTCGCGCGTGGTCGCCGGCTATTGCTGGGACTGGGTAAGCAAGAAGCATCCGGAGCGGAACGACATCGTCATTCCGGAACATGGCTACGCTCGCAAATGGAACCTCAGCCAAGACAGCAGCCTGTGGATCGTCGCCCCGAACTCGATCAATGAAGTTGGGTGCATTCACACCTGCCAGGGGCTGGAACTCGACTATGTGGGCGTCATCATCGGGCCTGACTTAGTAGCGCGATCCGGCCAGATGACCGTCAACCCGGAAGCTCGCTCCAGCAACGATCGCTCTATTCGAGGCTGGCGCAGTGCAATGCGCAGAGACCCGGACGCGACGCGCGAACGCCTAGATCAAGTCATTCGAAACACCTACAAGACGCTAATGACGCGCGGCATGAGGGGTTGTTACGTCTATTGTGCCGACCCTGAAACTCAGAGCCACTTCAAGCGCCGACTAGAGCAACCATAGCCGCAGGACAATCTGACCACTTGAGATCGAGATCGACTCGATTTCAATGAACTCCGACAAACGCGCGAGCCTCAGAAAATGCACTCTGACCCCTGTTTCCTTGCCGTCCCCGCCTCCCTTCTCCTGAGATGGTGGAGGCGTTGAAGCGGGAATACGCGGGCCAGGAATGGGCTCAGGTTGACTTCACGAGTCGCCGTTAGCGCACCCGACTCCAAGACAGGGGCAGTGTGCGCATTTTGCCGCCACCCCAGTTGGGATGCGACCCAAAAGTGCACTCTGACCCGGCTTTCCGATGGAAGGCAACCGCCTACGTGGCATCTTCATGAGATAAATGTGGACGCGTGGGTTAGGGCCTGGGCGGCGGCCTATCTTGGGCGGGAGCAGGTGCTTCGCCGATTGCGCCGCGGCCACGTCTCGGCCCTGAAACTGAAGTCTGCGCCGCGGGACCAAAGGCGTTCGCCCGACTGAGTAGTGTCGAGACCCTCATCTCGGTAGACGCCGAGGGAAAGGCGCACTCAAGTCCTGAGTTGGGTAAGTTTTCGTTTACCCTTGGCCCGGTCCACCTCGAATCCCATGAAGAATACGTGATGCGCTATTGGTGGGTGAATCACAAACAGACCATCAAGCAGGAGATTGGCGGGGGCTACCTGTGGTCACCGCAAACGGAAGCGGGTGAAAAGCGCAGTCAGTTCTACGAGAACATGCGACGCGCAGCGCCTGGCGACAAAATCGTCTCCTACGCCAACGGGCTGATCAGGTATGTCGGAGTAGTCCAAGATTTCGCCCGAGTCGCACCAAGGCCGCCCGAGTTCCACGAACTGGGCAGGCAATGGAGCGAGATTGGATGGCTCCTGCCGGTGGAGTGGATGCCGCTGGAGGAACCAGTTCGTCCGAAGGATCACATCGGACAACTCAGACCTTTGCTGCCCGACAAGTATTCTCCGATCCATTCCGTCACGGGGAATGGCAATCAAAAGGCGTACCTGGCTGAGATCGGTCCGCAGACGTTCTACCTGCTTGTTCCTTCGACGCCAATGGCCTTCGCTCCGAATCCCACTCAGGGCCAAGATGCGCTTGTTCAGGTCGACGATGCTTTGCAAAGAGTTATTTCGACGGATCAGAGTCTGGATGCGACGACCAAGAGGCAGCTGATCCTCGCGCGACATGGCCAAGGCCAGTTCCGATCGCGCGTGATGTCCCGTTACAAGTCGTGTTGGCTGACTGGCGTCCAGTCACCGGGGCTGTTGGTCGCGAGCCACATCAAGCCTTGGCGTGCATGCACTGATTCGGGCGAGCGATTGGACGGGGCCAATGGCTTACTCTTGGCCCCTCATGCAGACCGTTTGTTCGATCGCGGGCTTCTCACGTTCGAGGACGAGGGGCGCGCCAGCGTCTCGCCGGAGCTACCGCCTGGAGAACTCGACCGCCTCGGCTTGGCTGTGGCCTGTTCCATGTCTCGCGAGCATTTTTCTGAAGCAACGTGCGAGTACCTCGCCTTCCACCGGAAGAACGTATTCCTTTCATAAGTGAACATTCGAGTTGGGAGGGGGCGTGGCGGAATCCGGTATCGACTGGAAGATGTGGGGCGTCGAGCAGTGGAACGAACGCCTCTTGGAGCATTTCTTCTCGAATCGCGGGGATGACCCTCCGGTCGCCGTATTGCTCGTCACTTCGGATGAACTCGCGAGAGTGACCGGCGACCCCTCGGCCACCTCTGACGAAGCGCGCTCGTCATTCGTCGACGCGGTCAAGCGAACAGTGCGATCAAAAGGGCTGCTTGAGGATGCATCCAACTATCAGGGTTGGCCGACCCAGCCGCCACTTTCCCGACCCAAGTTCGTCGCACATCTGGTGTTGACCTGCCTGGCCGCCTCGGAATCCTCAGAGGAACTGGCCGATGAGAACTCCTTCATTGCGAGGCTGCGCAATCTCGTTGAGGGTCCCGCCAACTCCCTCTCCATATTGCCGACGTTGTGGGTCAATCTCCGAAACTGGCTCGCTCTGCACGACGTTTCCTATCGACGCCTGGTGCTGCCGGAACCAGGTGGACTGACTCGTATCGGCTACTCCATCAAGCTGACGTTTCCCGACCGGCGAGACCAGCAACGCTTGTCGCAACTGCTCGATGAAGCCGGTCTGGCCGGCATGGTGCCGCCCGTGGGACGCGTCGTGTCCGTGGTGGCGTCGGAACGCACGCGATTTGGGGCGGCGTTCCAGCTCGCTTTCGACGAGTTTAGACGCCTGTTCGAGTCCGGACGTAGCTCGGAGTCAAGACAGCTCTCGGTCCACAGGTTTTGGGCTGCCGTCGTGGACGCCTCGCTGCGCGGTCGAGGACACGAGCATGCAGGCGCACATGCTCATTACGCGATTTTGGCCGAGGAAGCGGATGACGGCCTGAGCCTCTTCGCGGCCAGTGACCTATCTGCCCCACAGCCGGGCGTGGTGGCCGTCACGCTGCTCGCTCGTTGCGGACGGTGGCAGTTCGGGCTTGTGCCTGAGGGCGAGTCTCTCGAAGCCGGTGGGCTGCACGCTATCGTGAGTGCCATTCTTGCTGGACGAGTGCGATTGCCCCGCGTATCCGCCTTGGTGGATCAAGGAATATTGCCCTTTGCGTTAGGCTCTCATGGCGTGCTCGAACTCGTGGAGCGGGATCAGCTCGAATCGGCGGTCGTAGCACTCGTCCACAAGGAAAAGGTCGCGGATCTACTCAAACTCTACCCAGATGGCGTGCTCGGGTCCTCGGCATACGAGGGATGGATGCAGCTCAGCGATCCGAAACTTCGAGCTGCGCCCACGTCCGTCTTTCTGGGTACGTGCTTGGACCAAACGTGGATCCTGCACGAATCATTATCTTTGCCGACGATTGGGTTCCGAGGAGGGGTGCGAACGGAAGAGGGATGGCTCGGAATCGCAGAAGTGCTGCCAGTGATTGTCGCCGAGGAGTCATCCTGCGTATGGCTTGAGGCTGGGGAGGGAAGAGTCGACCTACAACGCGACGCAGCGGGCTTGTGGCGGCTGCCTGTTCGAGACTGGGACGGCCAATTCGTGCTCAATGCATCGTGGAACGATTCGGAATCGAAGCGCACCGTTCGGTTCAATTCTACGACTGCGAGTGAGTCGTTCAAGGCTCCTCGGGAGCCAGCCGCATGGATCGTCGAGGGAACCTGCAACACGTCCAGTCTCAATTCGACTTTAGCTGAGGAGCATGCCTCGACTGAGAACAATGCTGAGGTAGGGCTGGAGGATCCAATCCTGCTCGGTGCTGGCGTGGGGGAGTTCGTAAGTGACTCCGCTCTAGCGGCATGGGCTGTGACTGGGTTTGGCGGGAAGTTCATCGGCCGACGGGGTGACGTGCGCGGTGACGACGCTCTGCCGTCGTATCAGGTGGACACTGCTAATGCCCGTCGCCGCTGGCGAAGACTGCTATTGAAGTGTGCTCCGGACCCGTCCGATCCGGAGTTCGCTGTCGCTAGGCGTCGAGTGCAAGGCATGGTCGGGTCCGGGTCGCCTCTCCCGAGCCGGAGCATCACGCAAGTCGTACCTGAACTGGCGCCGCGCAGGTTCGAGGTGCCCAAGTCATCGGTCGATCGACTCGCGAGGGTACTCGCGGGAAGGGCCGCCGCCCGCGCGGGACTTCCTTGGCGAGAGTGGAAGGAGCTCGTGCTAGCAATCCTCAGGATCGATGCGAAGCATCTTGGCCACGTCACCAGGGCTTGGATGGAAGGCGGTTTCATCGACGTTGCGTCGTCCGCCCGATGGCGTACTCGCGCGACATTCCCACGCACTCCCAGTGTCCTCGCGTATCGCACGGGAGGAATAGTCAACGCAGTCGTGTCGGGATTGACGCTTCCCGTTACGCAGGACGCTATTCGGGACACGGCTTCTCGACTGGAGTTGCTCGTGCTGGACCGTGGTTCAGTCTCGGCACTGGTTCCGTCAGTCTTGCAACTCCACGGACACGATGAAGACGCGCTCAATTCTCTGGCCCAGCAGTTCAGAATGCCAATTGCATGGTTGTCCGCAGCGGCGATAGCTCGATTCAATTGCGCGCGGGTGCCGGATGCGCCGCCGCCAACTCACTACGAGCATGCCGGCGTGTGGCGTAACTGGTCACTCCAAGGCGCTTCGAACCCGGACATTCTGGTCGAGCACTTCGCACGCGCCGATCGGCCCGACTATTGGCTCGCAACCTATGAAGGTGATTCGTTTTGGTCATACGAGCTGAACCCAATTCGGGCATGGGCTGCACACATTCTCGGGGAGCCGCTCGTATCTGCGCCCGGGTCAGACGATCTGGTCGCGCATCATGGTTACCTGCCTTTGCCAATGGCTCGTTTCGTGAACGTTCTTGGTTTGGGTTTGGCAGGCCCATTGGGCACCGGGGAGTATCGTTATCCAGTTGGCGCGCAACTTAGAGAGCGGGTGCTTTCTGCAATCTTGAGATTGAGGGAGCCGACGGTAACCATCCAATCAGCGGCTAGGGAGAGGACATGTACGATCCGATAGGAGGCTTCCTCAGGATTCGAGAGCTGTACATCACGTATTTGGAAACCGCATTTCGCATCGGAAATGATGCGGTGAGCAAGGAGCGTCGCTCGTTGCTTGAGTCCCCAGGAGCGCTGTGCACACTCCCTTTTGTGGAACCAGTTCCGCGCTACGTTCGGAGCGAGGCGACACTGCGCGACCTAGCCGCCGATGAGACTGGACCACTGGGGCGCTTGGATCTAAAGTCACGCTCAGCATTCGTTCGATTGGTCTCTTCGGGTCTTTTCGACGACTCGAACGTTCGCTTGTTCAAGCATCAGCTGCAGATGCTGGAGCGGGGCACCCAATCTGGCCGACCGGGCATCGTGACCTCGGGCACCGGCTCGGGCAAGACTGAATCGTTCTTGCTCCCAGTACTGGCAGCGATCATGCGTGAGGCGTCCGGCTGGGCTGCACCATCAGCGGATTTCTTGCGCAAGCGTTGGTGGCACGACAGCACCGGGCGACCGTATGAAACCTTCACCGAGATACCCAAGTCGAGGCGCCCCTTGAAGCAGGACCCTGGGGCCGACCCGTTCGTGCCACACCGGGAAGGGGAACGTCGGCCCGCCGCCATCCGTTGCCTAGTGTTGTATCCGATGAATGCGCTCGTCGAGGATCAGCTCACCCGGCTGCGAAAGGCCCTCGACTCCGCATCCGCGAGAGTTGTATTGGACGAAGAGATTCATGGCAATCGAATCTTCTTTGGGCGCTATACGAGCGCTACTCCCGTCACGGGATTCAACGTGCATCCTCGCACCGCTCCAGAAGACGATCGAGAGCGTCGAACGAGGCAATTGCGCAAATTGTTCGACGAGATGGTGGAGTTTGAGCGGACGCAACGAGAAATTGAGAGACGTCGCCAGGAAGTCCCACCCACACTGAAGGCCGATGACCGCTTCCTGTTCCCGGCCGTGGACGGGGCGGAAATGTTGTCGCGTTGGGACATGCAGCGCCAACCTCCCGATATCTTGATCACCAACGTGAGCATGCTCGGGGCTATGCTTAACCGAGAGGTCGACGACCCACTTTTCGGCGCCACGAAGCGCTGGCTGGTCGAGAACGACGACGCATATTTCTACCTGGTTCTCGACGAACTGCACCTACAACGCGGAGCCGCTGGCACGGAGGTCGCGTATCTGCTGCGGCTGCTCCTGGATCGATTGGGGTTGAGCAGCCCGGAGCACCGTCACAAGTTGCGAATCCTCGCGTCCAGCGCGTCATTGCCTGTGGACGGGGAAGAAGGTGTAAAGAGTCAAGACTACCTTTGGGACATGTTCGGTAGCTTCGGACACTGGACCCCGCAGGGGACCAGGGCCACTGGTCCCGCAGACTGGCGCGCTGCGATCGTGCCGGGAGAGCCGGAGGCGGAGCGCACCGTCATCGTACCAATGCTCGAACCAGAGCCTTTCGTTGACTTCCTGGCACAGCATGGCGGCGGTGAGACCGAGCCCGCGTGTGCAAGTGATCGCGAGTACCCTCTACTGCTGGCGGACGCCTGGCACACAGTCGGCAAGGCGATGGGACTGGACGTTTCCGGACCGATTGCGCACACGGTTCGAAGCGTCATGGAGGAAGCCGGTCGTCACGTCGCGGCTGCTTGTTGGTCGGCGACGGAGGGGCGTCCGCGTGCCTCTTCGATCGATGACCTGTCGGTCAAGATCTTCGGAGGGGAGGAAGGCAAGACCTCCGCGCTCCGAGGATTGCTCCTCGCTCGAGGACTCGGGGATGCCTTTCACAAGTGGTTCGAGGACGAAGGCAGGCAATCGCCACTCGATGCTTCGTCGTTTCGGGTCCACACGTTCTTCCGAAGCATTGAAGGCCTCTTCGCCCCAGTCGATCGGGGTGCCAGTGCCGCCGATGGCTTCCGAGACGCGGCGCGTAAGGTGGGGAAACTGACGCTGGAGCGTGCCATCAGCACCGGGGTGGGTTCGAGCACCTCCAACCCGCCGTTGCGGCTGCTGGAACTACTTTACTGTGAATGCTGTGGCGAACTCTTTGTCGGAGGAATGCGCCGGCGACGAAGCTCGACGGAATGGGAATTGCTCCCCGGCGAAGCGGAACTGGACGGGCTGCCAGACGTGGCCACGGGTCGGCGTTTCGAAGATCTCTCCTTCGATGAATATGCGGTCTTCTGGCCCACGGATCAAACCGAGACGCCGCCGATTGCAGATGGATCTGGCGTGCCCGACGGTTGGGGCAGGGCGGGACTGGATCCCGCGACAGCGAACGTGCGGGTCTCGCCGACGGCGACGTTCCCACCTGACCACGTTGTAGGTTGGCTGTTCACGCGAGCGAACGGTCAAGATCGGCACAAGCGAAACAATAAGGATGGCGGCACCAACGTTGCCTACGCGTGCCCGGCTTGCGCCACCGACTATGCGCCGCGACAACTTGGCAGCGGCCTGCGCTTCTCACCGATTCGACATTTTCGAACCGGCTTCGCCAAGACCACGCAACTCCTCGCCAGTGAGCTCTTCCACCTCCTGAAGCTGGCGTCTGCATCGCCGAAACTGGTGTCGTTTTCCGACAGTCGGCAGGACGCGGCCAAGGCATCGCTCGATGTCGAGAAACGGCACCACGAGGACCTGCGACGCGACGTTCTGGTGAGCGAACTACGCCGTTCCTATCGAGAATTGCCGTCGCTCGAACAAATACGCGATAGAATGGATCAGGTTCGTTCGCAGCGCGATCTAGCTGAGGAACGTGATGACTTTGTCGAATCGGAGCGACTTGGTGCCGAGATAAAGCGCCTCCGTTCCATCCAAGAAGACGCAAGAGAAGGGACGATTCGCGTCGGCACCGTACTCGACGACAGCAGCGAACCTAGCACCTATCTCGGCTTCTCAGAAGCACGCTTGCCACTCAAGCCGCTGATTCGCGCCTTCGTGACGCTCGGCATTCATCCGACCAATGCAACTGGCGCTGGGTTAATTCGAGCCGAGGTGAATCGGGTCAAACACTTCTTCGAATGGCCGCAGTTGTTCGAACGTCGCAACGGCCAGTTCGATTGGCGAGACGACGTCGCCGAGCAATCTTGGCTGGACCAGGCGCGAATCCAGGTCGTGGAAAAGATGCAGACCCTGGTCACCGACATTCTATTGAGTAGAACGTACTTCTCGCTGGAGGAATCCGGGCTGGGTTATCTGTGCTTACCGCGATCAGCTATCGAAGAGGGGCTGGACTATAACGTGGTGGCCGCCTTCGTTCGCGTGTTCGGCGACTCCTATCGGCTCTTGAACACTCACTATGATCGACCAGCGCCGTGGGCCGATGGAAACAGCGTCTCATCGAGAACGCGGGTCTTTCGATTCGCGGACAAGGTGTGGGGCGCCAATGCGCGCCAGAAGTTGAATGAGCTCCTCCAGGCGTTCACGAAGGCAGGGCATCGCTCCGGCTACCTGTCCACGGCCGCGTTGCGCGTACAGTTGGTGAACGAGAAGGATCCATTGTGGCGATGCGAGAGATGCGCTCGGGTGCACTTGCATCGCGGCGCCGGCATCTGCACGCGCTGCTTGGCGCCGCTGAGTGAAGCAGCAAATGGGTGCGTGCGAGACGTGATCGCGCGAAATTTCCTATCGAAACGACTAAATCGAACTGGCAGCGGCGCATTTCGCTTGCACTGCGAAGAACTCACCGGTCAAACCGACGACGGCGCGCTGCGGCAGCGCAAGTTCCGCGGCATTCTGCTGCCAGACCTTCGGCAGAAGTTCGATGCGGATGGACAGCCCGTTTACGACGAAGACGGTGACCTGACCTTCGAGCCCGATCCTCATTTCCATCGTGAGCGTGAAGAGATTGATCTCCTGGCAGTGACGACGACGATGGAAGTAGGCATCGACATCGGCCCTCTCCAGGCCGTATTACAGGCCAATATGCCGCCCCAGCGATTCAACTATCAGCAGCGCGTTGGTCGCGCCGGCAGACGCCGGCAGGCTTTCTCCTTCGTGCTCACGGTATGTCGCACCAAGAGTCACGATCTCTACTATTTCCGAGAGCCACGCAAGATCACAGGCGACGTGCCGCCTCCGCCATTCCTGACGAAGCACATGCCGAGTATCGCACAGAGATTCCTGCGTAAGCGGTGGCTAAATGCTGCTTTCGCTCGGCTACGCGATTCCAACTTGCCTTGGCCTGGCGACAACATGCGACCACCAGACATTCACGGCGAGTTCTTGCCAACCTCTCTGTACTTCGATGACGCGTGGGAAGTGCGACTGCGTGCCGCATTGACGCAGACCGAGGCGCAAGCGCGAGGCTTCGCTCAGTTGCTCTGTGATGGGTCTTCCCTGCCCATGGAGAACGTGTGGATGAGTCCTGATGCCTTGTTGACGGACATCCGTGTTATCAGTGAGCGTCAAGAGTCGAGGCGACCCGGACTGGCCCACTCGTTGGCCGAGCAGGGCAGTCTTCCGATGTATGGCATGCCCACACGCGTGCGTAACCTCTATACAGGAACCAAGGCCCCGTCTGGATCTCGCGGAGGCTCGATCGAATGGAACACCATCGATCGGGATCTTGATCTGGCGATTTATGAGTTCGCGCCCGGGTCTGTCATCGTCAAGGACAAGCTGGAACACTTGTGTGTCGGATTCACGGGCGCATTACCCGACTTTCGTTTCGCACCGAACCCGGGGAGTACCGTGAGGCCGATGTCGGCGCCCTTCGGCGCCCCGTTCTGGATGCTCGAATGCGCTCGATGCGGTTCTTGGTTTCGTCTCGACGCACGTCCCGATGAGAGCGTCGGTGACTGTCGTTCCTGCGGGGGTCCATTGGCTCCCGAGCATTCAAAGGAATGTCGGGAGCCATTGGGTTTTAGGACCAATTTTAGACCGTCGTCGGACGTAGACAGTGATGCGCCTGGAGGACGCCATCGGTCGATCCATTCCGAAGCTCGTGACCTAGCATTTCACGCTTGCGAGGGCTCGAATCTTGAGGTCTTCGCAGACAGCATTCGTACCTATCGTCTGAACCGAGGCGCTTCCGATCCCGACCGACCCGGCGGCCATCGAGGATTCACTGGCATCCCAGGCGAACAGCAGTTGCGCCGCCGCAATGTCCTAGCCACTCTTGAGCAACAAGTGGTCGCCGATGAAATCCTGGCTCAGGGATTCCAGCCTTCGGACTTCACCCAAACGGGGACGAGCCAGGAGGCGGGGGAACATATCTGGTTAGCTGCCCCCAAGACCACGGATGCGCTCTATCTCGCACCTGCGGTGGTGCCGCCTGGATTGAGCATCGAACGAGTGGTGGGCCCCAAGACGCTCGGAAACGGCGCAAATCCTCTCGACGTGCTCGGTCGCACGGCCGTTCGAGCAGCGGCGATGTCGGCTACCTTCATCCTCGTCAATCGAGCGGCACTTGAGTTGGACATCGATCCGGAGGAGTTCGACGTGATCGAACCGCGCTTAATGCGCCCTGCGGGCGGGGTAGCGAAGCCAGTACTGCAGTTCGTCGATCACCTCGTTAACGGGGCAGGGTTTTGCGTCGCTCTAGGCACACCCACCACAAACCCCCGAATCAACCGCATTCTAGAATCAATCTTGCGAGACGAGGACGCGTACCCGCTGAACGAGTTTCTGCGAAGTGACCACGAGCATTCGTGCGAGCACGCCTGTTATCGATGCCTCATGCGGTATCGCAATCAACCGTACCACGGCTTACTCGACTGGCGCTTGGGGCTCTCCTTCTTGCACGCACTCCACGATGCCTCTTTTCGATGTGGCCTCGACGGGCGGTTCGAGTTGGCTGCGCTGAGAACGTGGCCCGATCTCGTCGCCGCCGACGTTCAGCGTGTCAAGCGACAGTTTTCGCGGCTGCAGACACGACAGGAAGGTGCCATTTGGGCCGTGAAGTTCGATGGGGCTTCGAAGTGGGCCGTAATCGCACACCCTCTCTGGGATCCGGATCAGCCTTCGGGCTGTTTGCTTGAGGCCGTTCGAACGCTCAAGGGTGCGTTCGTGATTGTCGACTCGTTCAACTTCTCGCGTAGGGCAGGCACCATCCGTCGCGCGATCCTAGACGGAGCATGATCGTTGGAGCCCTTGCCTCCGGCCCTGACCACGGTAGAGGTGCCGGTGCTGTACTCACCGACGGCACTGATCACGGCAAGGGCGTGCCGGCTCAAGGCAACGCTTGCGTCAACGAGGGTGAATCGACTCGGGTCCGGCCCTGAGGCCGCCGTCGGCACGCTTATTCACATAGTTCTGCAGCTCACGTGGAATAGAGCCGACGTCGACGTCGATACGGTGTTCGACGCGGAGTACAGCCACACTGTCGCCGAATTGCGCCGCGACCCTAGACGAGCGCATTTCGCCGATCTCACCGCCACGCGCTCGCTGGCGGAATGGCCGGGGATTCGGGCGTGAGTCCGTACCCGTTCGTTGCGAGGCTGCTCACGCACTCGCGTGGTGCGAGACGAGCACGCACCTCAGATTGGACCGGGTGCGGAACAGCTATTGCAAAGTCAGGCATTGCGGCTACGCGGCCGTGCCGATCGCGTTCGACGATTGACCCCGGAAATACTTGAGGTTCGGGATTTCAAGTCGGGAGCGACCCTGGATCAAGAAAGCAAAGTTAAGCCCGAGATCGCCTTGCAGCTCATGGCCTATGGACTGATGGTGCTTGAGCGTCACCCCAACACGACGATCCGGCTCATCGTCGACGATGGCGAAGAGCGGAACGTCGCCTTTCATCCCGTCGCCCGCGAACAGGCGCGCGAGACATTGCGGCAGCTCGTGAATGGGCTACCGCCCGCGGGCATCGTCTCCGGCGAGACATTGGCGAACCCGGGATCTAGTTGCCGGAATTGTCCCTACCGCCATACCTGCTCCGCATACCTGACGATCGCCCCGACCTGGTGGAAGAGTTATCCGAATGACGTTGAGTACGTTCCTTTCGACATCTGGGGCACGCTGACCGAAATCCGCCAAATCGAGGATTTGGCCAGCGCCAGGCTCACCGACGCCGGCTGCCGCCGTGTTCGAGTCGATGGACTAGATCGACGCCACGGAGTTTCGCTTGCTCCCCTCGGAAGCACGCTGTTCTTCTTTGGGCTCCAGGCCACGGGTCCGAGTTGGGACTTCGACGGTGGGCGCTTCCACCCGCGTTCCTTTCACGAGATCCCGCGCGATCGGTGGGAACGAAGGGCGTGGACGGCAACTAGCTTCTCGATAGAGCCCTGTTGAGTTGCGCGAATGCTTTATGATTGCGCGGAGAGACTCAACGTCGATCTGTCATGGCGCGACGAACAGCCAGCGCGATGCGATCGGCCGTATCCTTCAGCGGTTCGTGCTCCCATACTCGGATCACTTGCCAGCCGCTCAATTCGAGCCTTGCGGTGGTGTCCCGGTCACGTGCGATGCTCCCTTCGATCTTGCGTTGCCACCACTCCGCATTGTTCTTGGGAAGGGTGCCGTGTTGGGGACAGCCGTGCCAGAAGCATCCATCCACGAAAACAGCGATTCGGGCAGCGACGGAGAGGACATCAACGGTTCTGCGGGAACCCTCGTCAAAGGGGCGGTCGAGTCGAAAACGAAGGCCTCGATGATGCAGTTCACTCCGCAGTGCGCGTTCTCTCGCATTGTGCCGCTGCGCCACCTTCGACATCCGAGCGGATGTCGTCGCAGTCACGCCCGCCAGTTTGCTAGTCCGCGTTCTCGGCATGGTGCGCGAGGTCCTCGGCAAACTCCGAGGCATGCCTCAGGCTACTTTTCCGCAACCGGGAGAGAAATCCGGTCGTCGCTCGCTTCGACAGCGGCACCACTGGGTACTCAAGGAAGGAGGCGAGATGACTGTGCGTGCTCGAAACGGGCCATTCCGACACCGCGACGGAGCGACGCTTGCGCCCAAAGGACCAGGCCGCACCGGGCCAGCCGCCCGTCTCGGGCAGCGCCGCTGCCTCGCTGGCGTCGTAGGAGTCTGAAGGTGTGGCGAGACGCCGAGCAATCCATTTCGCCATCGGCACACTGACTGCGTTGCCTACCATTCGCCAGCGCTTCCCCCTCGATTCCCGGGTTGGGTCGCCCGTCGACGACGTCCAACCGGCGGTGAATCCCTGCAGTCTCTCTGCGTCCTCTATGGACGGCATAGCGATCAGACGACGTCGCGGAAACCAGATCGCCGGTGGAGAGGGGATGTGTAGGGCCGATCCGCCCTTGAGCGGCGGAATCGCATCGACCGCCCAGCCCAACCCCGTGTTGCCCTCCGTCCAATAGAAGCCGCAGGCATGCGCTCCCCGAGGCTTCGCCTCCGGCGCGCCCGCATCCTGGCCGAGCAACACCGGTCGGGGGTCGTGATCTCGTGAGGCGATCAGGATCACGCGCCGCCGTCGCTGCGGCAAGCCAAATGCTTGTGCATCCACCGTGCGATACGCCCACGCGTACCCCATCGACTCCAACTCGGCGGCGATGAAGCGAATGGCGCTCCCCCCGTGGAGGTTAAGCATGAAGGGGACGTTCTCGATGACCACCCACTCGGGACACTGGCGCCTGTTCTTCAGGAGATTGAACAGTACCTGGACCAGTCCGGAATTGGGTCCGGTGATGCCCTGGCGGCGACCAACTTGACTTAGGTCCTGACAAGGAAAGCCCGCGGTTAGCACTGTGCACGGCGGCAGTCTGCCGAGCGATCTCACATCACTTTCGACTCTTGCGCCCACGAATCGGGACTCCAACACCTGACGTGCCGCAGCGTCGATCTCGCAAAGCATGGCTGTCTGGTACCCGGCGGCCTGGAAGCCGGCCTCCAGACCACCGACCCCGGCGAAGAGCCCCGCTACGGTGGGTCTCGGCGCTGACGACAGAAGCTTCGCTGCGGGGCCATTTGGCGCCCCGCGTTGTTTTCGAGCCTTCCCCGCCGGCGCGTTGGTCTTGCTCACCGCAATGAACTCATGAATTGCCCCTGAGGAAGTGTGAAGGAGTACCAACCCCAACTAGGGGGCGTGCCCTTCTCGAAGAGGCGCACCGGTCCGCGAGTAGTCCGCCCATCCCTGCACCATCTTTCTGCGCTCCGGAAGGTGCGCTGTACGGTTGTACGCGCCCCCAGTGGATCACGGACTGCGTGCGCCAACTGGTGCTCGATGTAGTCAGACCGAAACCCCAAGACTTCATCTAGGACTGTACGCGCCATAGCCCTGAACCCGTGCCCAGTAATGGTGTCTCCATCGAAGCCTAAGTAACGCAAGGCGGCGTTGATCGTGTTCTCGCTCATTGGCCGCTTCGCGCTTCTGACACCGGGGAATATGAACTCGCTCCGCCTGATGAGTGGCTGGAGTTCTTCAAGAATATCTCTCGCCTGAAATGGGAGTGGGACAATGTGCGGCATCCCAGTCTTGCTTGCGGTGAAACGCCACTTCGCCGCTACAAGATCGATATCGGCCCAACGCGCTTTCCTTTGTTCCCCGGGGCGTACAAACAGCATTGGGGCCAACTTCAACGCAACCTGGGTGACGGAGGCCCCCCGGTAGGAGTGCATTGCTTGGAGTAGGTCGCCGATTTTGGCGGGATCGGTCACGCTGGCGAGGTGCTTCGTCTTCGGTTGCTCCAGCGCCCCCTGCCAGATCGTCTGCAGGATCGTTCTGGGCATGCCCCGTCGCGATGGCGTACCGAAATACACGCCCGGCCAGCGATCGGGTCCGATGGGCCGTCTCGACAACGCCCCGCCTCTCAAGCTTCCGCAGCGACGCCAACAACAGCGGCGCGGTCACGCCAGTGATCGTTATTCCGCCGATGGCCGCCATGTCCTTCTCTAGCAGTCGACGCTCGCGCTTCACGGATCCCGGACTCAAGCCCTCTTTCGCATGCTTGGCTAGCAGTTTGGCTGCGATAGCGCCGAACGTCGTCTCCGCCTGCTCAATCTTCGCAGCACGCTCGATCCTGGCGGCGTGCGCGAGACTACCTCCGCCCTTCACCAAGGTGCGCAGACGGTCTCGCTCAGCCCGCGCCTCTGCTAAGCCCATAGCCGGGTACTCAGCTGCTTGGCTCGCTGGCATAGCGATATCGATACCGCCAAACCTTCGCGCCGCTGGAGCGCACTTTTTCGATGCACAGGCCGTTGGTGTCCGCGAGGCGGTACGCGTTCTCACGCGGCTTGAGTGTGCGCAGCTTGGCATCGGTGAGCACGTGAGTCAGCCATCTGTTAATCAGCCACCCTACGGCGGACCTTCTGACTCACAGCGTGACTCACTTTGCTGTTGGATTCAATCGGATAGCCCGGGACAGAAGCGCACAAAAAAACCCGCAATTTGCGGGGTTTATGGCCGCCATCTGGACTTACTTGGACAATGCCGGACGCTTATGTGGTGGGCCCACCAGGATTCGAACCTGGAACCAAAGGATTATGAGTCCTCTGCTCTAACCGTTGAGCTATAGGCCCGCGCGCCAGGGAATTCTACGGGAGCGGGCCGCGCGGCATAAGCCGGGCGCGATGTGCCGGAGGCGGCCGCGCGATGGCGCGGCCGCTGGGGCTCAGGGCTGGGACATCGAGTAGGGTCGCTGCTTCGGATCCGTCGCCCAGGCCTTGTCGGGCTGGGCTTGCATGACGAAGCGCAGTTCGCCGCCGGCGAGGATTTCGTCGTGGCGTAGGTAGGCGCGGTCCAGCGGTTGGCCGTTGAGGGTGGCGCGGCCGATGTAGGTGTGGGCCTCGTCCAGGCCGTCGGCGATGACGTTGAAGCGCTTGCCGTTGGGCAGTTTGAGGGTCGCGCGCGGGACGAAGGGGCGGCCGATCACGTATTCGTTGCTGGCCGGGGCGACCGGGTAGAAGCCCAGGGCGGTGAACACGTACCAGGCCGACATCTGGCCGAGATCGTCGTTGCCGGCCAGGCCGTCGGGGCGTGGGGCGTACTGGGTGGCCATGATCTGCTTGAGGCGTTCCTGGGTGCGCCAGGGTTGGCCGGCGTAGGCGTAGAGGTAGGCGACGTGGTGGCTGGGCTCGTTGCCGTGCGCGTACCAGCCGATCAGGCCGGTGATGTCTTCCATGTGCTCGAAGATCTTGGGGTCGACCTTGGCGTCGAAGACCTGGTCGAGTTTGTCGACCAGTTTGGCGTCGCCGCCTAGCGCGGCGGCGAGGCCGGCGACGTCCTGCGGGACGTACCAGGAGTACTGCCAGGCGTTGCCTTCGGTGTAGTCGCTGCCGTAGCCGCTGACGGTGGGGTCGAAGGGTTCGCGGAAGGCGCCGTCGCGCTTGCGCGCGCGCATGAAGCCGGTCTTGGCGTCGAAGGCGTGCTTCCAGTTGCCGGCGCGCTTGCCGAAAGTCGCGGCGACGTCCTTGCGGCCCATGGCTTCGGCCATGCGCGCGATGGTCCAGTCGTCGTAGGCGTATTCCAGGGTCTTGGAGGCGGCCTCGCCTTCTTCGTCGATCGGCACGTAGCCCAGTTCCATGTACTGGGCGATGCCGTCGTAGGGGCCGTAGCTTGCGCTGGCGACCATGGCCTGCAGGGCTTCGTCGGCGTCGTAGCCGCGGATGCCTTTCATGTAGGCGTCGGCGATCACCGGGACGGCGTGGTAGCCGACCATGCACCAGGTCTCCTGGCCGTGGAAGGCCCACACCGGCAGCACGCCGTAGGGGCTTTCGCGGCGCGAGGCCAGCAACGAATTGACGAAGTCGCTGTTGCGTTGCTCGGACTGCACCAGGGTCAGCAGCGGGTGCAGCGCGCGGTAGGTGTCCCACAGCGAGAAGGTGGAATGGTGGCGATAGCCCTTGGCCTGGTGCACGGCGTTGTCGGGGCCGCGGTAGCGGCCGTCGCTGTCCATGAACAGGCTGGGGCCCATCAGCGTGTGATAGAGCGCGGTGTAGAAGCTCTTGCGCATCGGCTCGGGCGCGTCGAGGTCGACCGCCGACAGCGCCTGGGTCCAGCTGGCGCGCGCCTGTGTGCGCACGCCGTCGAAATCGAAACCGGGCACTTCGGCGTCGAGATTGGCGATGGCGCTGTCTTCGCTGACCGGCGAGATCGCGACCTTGACCACCAGCGACTGCCCCGCGGCGTCGGCGAAGTCTAAGGCGCCGACCAGCTGGCGGCCTTCGATCTGCGCGCGCAGCGCGGGCGTCTTCTCGGCCGGCGGCGGGAAGCCCTTGTAGATCACGTCCTGTTCGGTGTCGTGGAACTGGTGGCCGCTGAGCGGGCGCGAGAAGCGCATCGCGAAATAGAGCTGGCGGCCGGGCGCCCAGCCGCGGGTTTCGCGGAAGCCGGTGACGGTGCCGTCGGGGCGCAGGCGCAGGCGCGACCACAGCACCTTGCCGGGGTAGTCGTACATGCTGGTGCGCAGGTCGATCAGCACGTGCGCGGGCTTGCCCTTGGGGAAGCGGTAGCGGTGCACGCCGACGCGTTCGCTGGCGGTGAGTTCGGCGCGCACCTGGTAGTCGTCCAGGGTGACGGCGTAGTAGCCGGGCTGGGCGACCTCGTCGTCGTGGCGGAAGCGCGAGCGATAGCCGCTGCCGGGCTTGCCGTCTTCGCCGCGCTCCAGGCGCACCTCGCCCGCGATCGGCATCAGCAACACGTCGCCCAGGTCGGAGTGGCCGGTGCCGGAGAAATGGGTGTGCGAGAAGCCGACGATGCTGGTGTCGTCGTAGCGGTAGCCCGCGGCCCAGCCGTAGGCCTCCTTGCGCGGCTTGATCTGGGTGTCGGGGCTGAGCTGGACCATGCCGAACGGCACCACCGCGCCGGGGAAGGTGTGGCCTTCGCCGCCGGTGCCGATGAAGGGATCGACCGCGGCGTAGGCGCGGCGACCGGCGTCGTCGGTCGCGGGCGGCGCGGCCGCGGCGGCGAGGCCGCTCATGGCCCAGGCCAACAGCAGCGGCCAGCGCAGGCGGCGCTTCGGCGTGGGTCGCGGGGACGAGGTATCGGCTGGCATGGACGGCTCCGGCTGGGCGCGCCGGGACGGGCCCGGTCGGGGCGCTGACAGTGAATTTAGATCGTTCTAAACCTTGTAAACGCTAGCATGTGGCCGATACGCCCGCATGCTGCACCGCAGAATGCAAGGCGCTGCACCGGGGCGCAGCATGCGATGCAATTAGACCGATCCAACGCATGCGCCCCTGCCTTGCTCGACGCCATGGCCGCACCCCGTCGGCGCCGACCCGCGCCCGCCTTGGCCGAGCGACTTTGGGCGGCACCGCCTACGATCCGCGCCCCGCCACGCCGCGCCTTCGAACGGCTGCGGCCCATCGGCTGATCGGCACCTGCCAACGCACGCACATCCAAGCCGCACAAATCATGCCGCGTCCGCACGATTGCGATGCGATATCCGCGCGTACTATCGGGTGGATGCGCCCACCTATTCGCGCCGGCTACGACACCGCTTCCGCCCCGCGCGGAGGCAGCGCATGAACGATCGCACCTTGTCCTACCGCGCGGCCACCGCCGTCGTCAGCTTGATCTTTTTCACCTGGGGCGGGCTGACCAGCCTCAACGACGTGCTGATCCCGCATTTGAAGTCCGTCTTCGACATGAACTACGCGCGGTCGATGCTGATCCAGTCCAGCTTCTTCGGCGCCTACTTCCTGATGTCGCTGCCGGCGGGACGGGTGCTGGCCAAGTTGGGTTATCAGCGCGCGATCGTGGTCGGCTTGCTGGTGGCCGCGGCCGGCGCGGCGATGTTCTTCCCGGCCGCGCGGCTGCCTTCCTATCCGCTGTTCCTGGGCGCGCTGTTCGTGTTGGCCAGCGGCATCACGCTGCTGCAGGTGGCGGCCAACCCCTACATTAGTCTGCTGGGCGACCCGGCCGGCGCGCCCAGCCGGCTCAACCTGGCGCAGGCGCTGAACTCGCTGGGCACCACCCTGTTTCCGTATCTGATCGGGCCGCTGATCCTGTCCGGCGCGGTGCTGAGCGCGACCGAACTGGCGGCGCTGTCGCCGGGCCAGTTGGCGGCCTACCGCGCCGACGAAGCCGCATCCGTGCAACTGCCTTACATGATCATCGCCGGCGGCCTGCTGGCGATGGCCGCGTTCGTGGCGCTGATGCGGATCCCGCCGCTGACCGAGGCCACCGAGCGCGCCGACGACGCGCGCCACAGCTACGGCGAGGTACTGGGCCACCGTCACCTGCGCTGGGGCGTGTTGGCGATCTTCGTCTACGTCGGCGCCGAGGTTTCGATCGGCAGCTTCATGATCAACTACCTCAGCGAGCCCGGCATCGGTGGATTGGACGGCGACGCCGCCACCCGGCACCTGGCCTACTACTGGGGCGGCGCCATGGTCGGCCGCTTCATCGGCGCCGCGCTGCTGCGGCGTTACGACGCGCGCCGCCTGCTGGCGCTGGCCGCGGTGATCGCGATCGCCCTGCTGCTGGCGACCATGTCGCTGCACGGCAAGCCGGCGATGTGGGCGGTGCTCGCGATCGGCCTGTTCAACTCGGTGATGTTCCCGACCATCTTCACCATCGCCATCGAGCGGCTGGGGCCGATGACCAGCAAGGCGTCCAGTCTGCTGGTGATGGCCATCGTCGGCGGCGCGATCGTGCCCTGGCTGCAAGGCGCGCTGGCCGACCGCATCGGGCTGCAACCCTCCTACGCGATCCCGCTGCTGTGCTACGCCTTCGTCGTCTGGTACGGCTGGCGCGGCTCGCGCCTGGCGCCGTCGCTGCTGGACGATGCGTGCGCATCGGCGCCGCCAGTCCGGGCGATGCACTGATGGCCCGCGATGCGCGCCAGGCCATCGTCTGCTTCGGCGAAGCGTTGATCGATTTCCTCGCGCGCCCGCCGCAGCGCCCGGGCGAGCCGCGCCACTTCGTCGAATACGCGGGCGGCGCGCCGGCCAACGTGGCCACCGCGATCGCGCGCCTGGGCGGCCAGGCGCGCTTCGTCGGCATGCTGGGCGAGGACATGTTCGGCGACTTCCTCTACGACCAGCTGCGCGACGTCGGCGTGGACGTGCGCTATACGGTGCGCACCGCCGGCGCCAAGACCGCGCTGGCGTTCGTGTCGCTGGACGGGCACGGCGAGCGCAGTTTCAGTTTCTACCGCCCGCCCGCGGCCGATCTGCTGTTCCGCGCCGAGCACTACCAGGCGCGTTGCTTCGAGGATGCGCTGGCCTTCCACGTCTGCTCCAACAGCCTGACCGAGGCCGGCATCGCCAACGCCACCCTGTCGGGCATGCAGCGCGCGCGCCAGGCCGGCGCGCTGGTCAGCATGGACCTCAACCTGCGCCCGGCGCTGTGGGCCGACGCCTTCGACCCGCTGCCGACGGTGTGGCGGGCCTTGCTGGAGGCGGACACGATCAAGCTCAGCCGCTCCGAGCTTGCGTTCCTGGCCGCGCCGCTGGGCAGCGAGACCGCGGCCCTGCAACGCTTGTGGCACGGCTATGCGACCTGCGTATTGGTCACCGACGGCGCCGCGCCGATCCGCTGGTACACGCGCACGCGCCAGGGCGAGCTGGGCACCTTCGAGGTGCTGCCGGCCGACACCACGGCCGCCGGCGACGCCTTCGTCGGCGGCTGGCTGCACCGGCTGGCGACGCTGGACGTGCAAGCCCCTGACTTTCCGGCCTTCCTCGAACGCCGCGAGCTGTTCGAAGATGCGCTGCGCTACGCCGCCGCGACCGGCGCGCTGGCGACCACGCGCCACGGCGCGTTCGCGGCGATGCCGCCGCGTTCGGAAGTGGAGCTATTGATGGAAGAGCAGCCGTGATGGAAGAACCGCTATGAGCCGCTACGACGCCCCCCTGCACGACGGCACGCCGCCGGATTTCCGCGACCCCGCATTCCTGCGCGCGCATATCGCCGACACCATGGCGTTCTACCACCCGCGCGCGATCGACCCGGCCGGCGGTTTCTTCCACTACTTCCGCGACGACGGCAGCGTCTACGACCGCTCGCACCGGCACCTGGTCAGCAGCACGCGCTTCGTTTTCAATTACGCCATGGCCGCGCGCGAGTTCGACCTGGACGAATACCGCGAGGCCGCGCGCCACGGCCTGCGCTATCTGCGCCAGGCCCATCGCGACCCGGTCGGCGGCGGCTACGCCTGGACCCTGCGCGACGGCGTGCCCGAGGACCGCAGCAACCATGCCTACGGCGTCGCCTTCGTGATGCTGGCCTACGCCAGCGCGATCAAGGGCGGCATCGACGAGGCCGCGCCCTGGCTGGAGGAAACCTGGCAGCTGTTGGAGACCTGGTTCTGGGACGAGGACGCCGGGCTCTACCGCGACGAGGCCGATGCCGGCTGGCGCTTCAGCGACTACCGCGGCCAGAACGCCAACATGCACCTGTGCGAGGCCCTGATCGCGGCTTACGAGGCCAGCGGCGACGCGCGCTATTACTACCGCGCGCGCACCCTGGCCAGTCAGATCACGCGCCGGCAAGCGGCGCTGGCCGGCGGGCTGGTGTGGGAGCACTACGACCGCGACTGGAACATCGACTGGGATTACCACCGCGACGACCCCAAGCACCTGTTCCGGCCTTGGGGTTTCCAGCCCGGGCACCAGACCGAATGGGCCAAGCTGCTGTTGATCCTGGATCACCATGCGCAGGAGCGCGGCGCGCCGGTGGACTGGCTGCTGCCGACCGCGCAGCAATTGTTCGACACCGCGGTCGCGCACGCCTGGGACGAGGCTTATGGCGGATTGAGCTACGGCTTCGATCCGGACGGCGCGGTCTGCGACGACGACAAATACTTCTGGGTGCAGGCCGAAACGCTGGCCGCGGCCGCGCGTCTGGCGCAGCGCACCGGCGATGCGCGCTATTGGGATTGGTACCAGCGCCTGTGGGCGTACAGCTGGGACCATTTCATCGATCACCAGCACGGCGCCTGGTTCCGCATCCTGGATCGCGAGAACCGCAAGTACAGCGACGAGAAGAGCCCGGCCGGCAAGACCGACTATCACACCATGGGCGCGTGCTACGACGCGTTGGAGTTGCTGCGGCCGCGTTGATTCGCGCGGACCGATCGGCCGTTCGCGTTCCGCGCGCCGCCGCCTTTCGAAGCCACCGGGTCGGCGGGCGGCTGCGCAGCGGCAGGCGCCGCCGCGCATTCAGCCCGGCAGCGAATCGGGCAGCAGCAGGGCCAGCACCACCATGACCGCGACCAGGCCCAGCAGCACGAGCAGGGCGATCCCGGCCGCGCGCCAGTTCGAGTGCATCGTCGCGCCCTGTGCTTCGTGAGCGCGGATCGTCGGCCCCTGCAGCAGGTGCGCCAGCGACAGCACGATCGCCAATTGCACGCACAGGAAGGCGATAGCGGGCACTTCTTCCGGCAGCACCATGGACAGCGCAATCAACGCCACGGTCCCGACAAAGGCCCCGATCAGCGCCATGCGCATCTGGCTGGGCCGGCCCAGCGCGCGGTAGTTGAGCGCCATCAGCAGACCGCCGGCGAAGACGCTGCCCAGGAGGGTGGCCAGGCCGATGCTGCGCAGGCTGTACAGGCGCGCCTTGGCATCGACCGCAAGCGCGTCGTGCACGGAGACGGTGGGCGGTTGGTACGGATTGTCGTGCGACATGCGCGGCTCTCGGCGGGTCAGAGCGCACGATGCCGCAGCCGCCTAGGCCCCGCAAGCCGGATGCGCCCGGGCGCTCACCCCTGACAACACGCTGTCAGCAGGCCGGGCGTAGTCTTTGGCTCCCACCCATGGAGTTCCCCGCATGAATACCGAACAGATCGCGCAACGCCTGGTCGAGCTGTGCCGCAAGGGCGAATACGACCAGGCCCAGGTCGAGCTGTACGCCGACGACGCCGTGAGCATCGAACCCGAGGGGCTGCCGCCGGAGGCGCTGGGCAATGCGCACGGGATGGAAGCGATCCGCGAGAAGGGCCGCAAGTTCAACGAGAGCATCGAGGCCATGCACGGCAGCAGCTGCAGCGACCCGGTGGTCGCGGGCAACTGGTTCAGCGTGTCCATGCGCCTGGACGTGACCATGAAGGGCATGGGCCGCATCGACATGTCGGAGATCTGCGTCTACCGCGTGCGTGACGGCAAGATCGTGCACGAGCAGTTTTTCTACGACGTGGGTTGAGTCGGCAACCCGAGCCTTCGGCGTCGTTTCGTTTTCGTGGTCGCGGCTTGCGCCGCTCCTACAGGGAGCAGCGGCGGTGCTGCTTTGGGGTAGGAGCGGCGTGAGCCGTGATGCGGTTCGGGACGAATCCGATGCACCCAGTGGTTGCTACGCCGATGCAGGCACAGCCGCCGCGCTTTGAGGCTGTGTCGGCGATCCGAGCTTTCGGCGTCGTTTCATTTACGCGGTCGCCGCTTACGCCGCGCCTACAGGGAGCAATAGCGCCGCTGCTTTTGGGCGGGGCGGCGCCTGGATTTTCTAAACTATTAATACATTAAAAATTCACTTTTTTTATTTGATTGGAATGCAATTCACCACCTAAATTCCGCAGCAACCTCATCCGCAAACATTGGCTTCACATCTCCTGCGTAGGCTCGCGTTGCCGACTAGGCGAAAGGAAGCAGGGGAGAAGGAACATGAACATGAAAATGATCTGCGCAAGCCTGTTGTTGTTGGCCGGTCTATCCGCATCCGGGGTCGCTGCCGCACAGACATGTCCCGGTAAGCTCGTTGCGATGAAGGTAATCCGCCAAGGTTATCCAGACGGCCCCAAGCTGGGCGAGCTTCAGCTTTATTGGGACGCCGCCTCGGGCAAGAACTGCGCGCGCACCATGCATTCCGCACGGACTTGGGGGAAATCGCACTGGACGCAGGCGATGATAAGCACCTGCACACGCAGCAACTTCGACCCCCGCTACGGAACCTGCGCTTCGGACTCACCGTTTAAGTTCGATAGCAAGGTTTACAAGTACCAGGCCGGTCCACTCAGCTTGCCGGGCAAGGGCCGTTGCGTAATGGTCCAGGGCGGCATAGACGCTGTTGCCAACAGGCCCGGCGGTGTCCACGCCTATAGCACTGGCATTTCCGGACACTGCCGCTAACATCCGGAAAGACCGTCCGCTCCATACGCGGAACAGCGCATCAGCGATACTCGCCACTCGATGGATAGATCTCTCGACGCGCCCATTCGCATCTCTGGGCTCCCGGTCCGCTGCGCCGCGGTCGCATTGATCGCGGCAGTAGCTTTCGCGTGCGGCTGGTTCGCTTCCGTCCGGTTCGCGGGACGGAACGGAGACGACGAGGTCCGCTCCGCTGTGGTGGCGAATGCTGCAGCCTCCGCGGCACACCCCCCGGCAGCGCATCCACTGTCTCAAGACCAGATTGCAAGCGGCGACGCTGCGCATGCGCAGCACGAGGGCCGAATCGGCGGCGTCCCGACCCACGACTACTTGAGCCGTGCCGCCCTGCTCGCGACGCTGAATTGCTCGGAAAGCGCGCGAAGAGCGGTATCGCAAAACTGTCTAGGAGAACTCGCCAGGTTCTCGCTCTCCGACCCGCAGATCCGCGACACGTTCCTTGCATACCTCGCGACAACGCGCGATCCCTCGCGCAGGGAAGAGGTCATCTCGGCGATGACACCAACCCCGCTCCCGACCGACCAGCTCGCGCCACTGCTCGCGCAGATCCAGTCGCTGCGCGAAGCCGACGATCCGCGCATCCGCGCCGCCGGCCTAGTGCATCTCGCGCAATGGGACCGCGGTGCGGCGATCGAGCGGCCACTGCGCGAAGGTCTGGACGACGCCGATCCGGAAGTGGTGCGTTCGGCGATCACCGCGGTGTCCCTGTCCAACGCGCGCACCGACGAGCTCAAGCAGACCTTGCTACTGCTGGCCAGCGACAGTCCACCGGGGTCCGAACTGCGCGATGCCGCAGTCACCGCGCTGCGCGACTTCAGCCTCGACGCGCGCGAATTCGCGATCTATCAGAACGCCTCCGGCTCATCCCGCTCGCCCTGATCGCCGCACAAACGAAACAGGCCCCGCGAGCGGGGCCTGTTTCCACGCACTTCGCAGCCTCGATCAGTCGATATCGAGGAAGCTGCGCAGCTGTTCCGAGCGGCTCGGGTGACGCAGCTTGCGCAGCGCCTTGGCTTCGATCTGACGGATGCGCTCGCGGGTGACATCGAACTGCTTGCCGACTTCCTCGAGGGTGTGGTCGGTGTTCATGTCGATGCCGAAGCGCATGCGCAGCACCTTGGCCTCCCTCGGGGTCAGGCCGGCGAGCACGTCGCGGACCGTCTCGGAGAGGTTGATGTTGGTGGTGGCTTCGACCGGGGACTCCACGTTGGTGTCCTCGATGAAGTCGCCCAGGTGCGAGTCCTCGTCGTCGCCGATCGGAGTCTCCATCGAGATGGGCTCCTTGGCGATCTTCATGACCTTGCGGATCTTGTCCTCGGGCATGTCCATTTCTTTCGCCAGCTCTTCCGGCGTGGCCTCGCGGCCGTACTGCTGGAGCATCTGGCGCGAGATGCGGTTGAGCTTGTTGATCGTTTCGATCATGTGCACCGGGATACGGATGGTGCGGGCCTGATCGGCGATCGAACGGGTGATGGCCTGACGGATCCACCACGTGGCGTAGGTCGAGAACTTGAAGCCGCGACGGAACTCGAACTTGTCCACGGCCTTCATCAGGCCGATGTTGCCTTCCTGGATCAGGTCGAGGAACTGCAGGCCGCGGTTGGTGTACTTCTTGGCGATGGAGATCACCAGGCGCAGGTTGGCCTCGACCATCTCCTTCTTGGCCTTGCGCGCCTTGGCTTCGCCATAGGCCATCGCACGGCTGATTTCCTTGATGTCGGCCAGGGTCAGGAACGAGGCCTGTTCGATCGCGATCGTGGCTTCCTGCTCGGCGATGACCTGGTCCTTGACGTCGCGCAGACCCGACGACCACTTCTGCTTGCGCTTGAGCAGCTCGTCCACCCACTCCAGATTGGTCTGGTTGCCTTCCCAGGCGCGGATGAAGTCCTTACGCGGCATCTTGGCCACGCGCGTGGACAGGTCGAGGATCTTGCGCTCGTGGTCCTTGATCTTGCCGACCACGTCGCGCAGGTTGCGGACCAGCGAATCGGTCAGCGCCAGCGGCAGCTTGAGGGTGACGAACACCGCCGCCATGTCCTCGCGCGCCTTGAGCACGGTCTTGTGGCTGGGGCCGTTCTTGGCGTACGCCTTCTGGAACTTGGCGTAGTTGTCCGCCATCGACTCCATGCGGTTGGCGACCTCGACCGGATCCGGACCGCTGACGGTCTCTTCGGCTTCCTCGTCGGCGGCGGCTTCGACTTCTTCGTCGTCGCCCACTTCGACCTCGGCCACCACCACCGGTGCCGGCGGCTCGGGCTCTTCGTCGAGGTGGTCGTTGAAGCCGACCACGATCTCGGCCAGGCGCTTCTTGCCGGCCTTGTGCAGTTCGTAGTCTTCCAGAATCAGCTGGATCGTCGCCGGGAACGAAGCGAGCGAGGCCTGGACCTGGTTCAGGCCCTCCTCGATGCGCTTGGCGATGGCGATTTCGCCTTCGCGGGTCAGCAGCTCGACCGTACCCATCTCGCGCATGTACATGCGCACGGGGTCGGTGGTGCGGCCGCCTTCGCCGTCCAGCGCGGTCAGCGCGGCCGCGGCTTCTTCGGCCGCGGTGTCGTCGACTTCGCGGTTACCGGTGTTGCCGTCGGCAAGCAGCAAGGTTTCGGCGTCGGGCGCAACTTCGTGCACCTCGATGCCCATGCCGTTGATCATGCCGATGATGTCTTCGATCTGCTCGGCGTCGACCAGGTCGTCCGGCAGGTGATCGTTGACCTCGGCATAGGTCAGATAGCCCTGCTCCAAACCCTTGCTGATCAGGAGCTTGATATCGGACGGAGGGGGCTGTCGTTCGTTGGCCATGGGCTGCGCCACCCGCGCTTGTAGGTCTAGGGAACGTTCCAGTATAGCAGGCCGGGCCGGCTGGGGCCCGATCTAGGACCGGAGGAGGAAGGTGACCGGGCCATCGTTGACCAGGCTGATCACCATATGGGCACCGAAGCGCCCGGTTTCCACCCCCCCGGCGTGAGCGGCCCGGCAGGTCTGGACCAGCCGGTTGAATATCGGTTCAGCCAGCTCCGGGGCGGCCGCGGTGCTGAAGCCCGGGCGCATGCCGCTGCGGGTGTCGGCGGCCAGGGTGAACTGGCTGACCAGCAGCAGGCCGCCGCCGGTGTCGGCCAGGCCGCGGTTCATGCGCCCGGCCTCGTCGGCGAAGACCCGGTAGCCGAGCAGGCGCTCGGCCATGCGCAAAACCTGTGCCTCGCCGTCGCCGGGCTCGACCCCGACCAGGGCCAGCAGGCCAGGCCCGATCGCCCCGACGGTCTCGCCGTCGACGGTCACGGCCGCCTGGGTCACGCGCTGGATCAGGCTGAGCACGGCGGCGGGTCCTGCGGAACGGGCCGCACAGTGTCGCCCGGCCCGGCGCATCCGGCCAGCCTGCGCACCGGGCCGGCCGCCCGCGCCGGCTAGACTGACGCGATGACCCGCTTCGTCGCCCGCCTGCTCTATCTGCTCGCCTCCGCGCTCGCGCGCCTGCCCTGGTCCTGGCTGCTGGGCCTGGGCGACCTGGTCGCGGCCGCCTGGCGCTGGCGCGACGGCCGCGAAAGCCGGGTGACCCGGGTCAATCTGGAGCTGGCCTACCCCGAGCTGCTGCCGGCCCAGCGCGAGCAGTGGCACCGGGCGATCCTGCGCACCACCGGGCGCCAGATCCTGGAGACCCTGCGCCTGTGGACCCGGCCGCACCAGGAGAACCTGACCCTGCTGCGCGAGACCCACGGCACCGAGCTGTTCGACGCGGCGATCGCGGCCGGGCGCGGGGTGATCGTGGCCGCGCCGCATTACGGCAACTGGGAGCTGCTGAACCAATGGCTGGCCGCGCGCACGCCGCTGGCGATCCTGTACCGGCCGCCGGAGTCCAGGATCGGCGAAGCCTTCCTCAACCTGGTGCGCGCCGACGCCCCCGACCGGGTCACCCAGATCCGCGCCGAGGGCCCGGCGGTACGCCAGCTGTGGAAGCTGCTCAACACCGGCGGCGTGACCGGCATCCTGCCCGACCAGCAGCCCAAGGCCGGCGACGGCGAGTTCGCGCCGTTCTTCGGCGTGCCCGCGCTGACCATGACCCTGCTCGGCCGCCTCGCCGGCCGCACCGGCGCGACGGTGCTGTTCGCCTATTGCGAACGCATCGACACCCATGACGGCGCGCCCGGCTTCGCGCTGCACATCGAACCCGCGCCCGCGGACATCGGCGACGAGGATCTGACGATCGCGACGACCGCGCTAAACGCCGCGGTCGAACGCATCGCGCGCCGCGATCCGGCTCAATACCAGTGGACCTACAAACGCTATACGCTGCGACCGCCGGGTTCGGGCGAGGAAAATCCGTACTGGAATCGCTGAGCGGACGACGCTGGCGGAGCACGATCGCGCGACTCCATGGCGCGCGAACGAATCACTCAAGGGGATGATGGATGCGTTGTTGGATGTTGTGTTTCGCGCTGCTCGCCGCACCGGCGATGGCGGCCGACGATCTGGCCGAGATGAACGCCGTCAGCCAGGCCTGGGACCGCTACGCGCAGCTCAGCAGCCGCGACGATCCCGCCAGCGCCGCCCTGCTCGCGCCGTCCAGCCTGGACTACTACCTGTTCCTGCGCGACGCGGCGCGTGCGGCCTCCTCCGACCAGGTGCGGCGCATCCCGATCAGCGACCGCCTGATCGTGTACGCACTGCGCGCCAGCCGCAGCGACGCCCAGTTGGCCGAGCTTGACGGCACCGGCGTAGCCAAACTGTGCCAAAGCCGCGATTGGTGCGGCGTGGCGGCGCCGGAAGAGGGCGAGTCGCTGCCGGCGCTGAGCCACGTGACCCTGATCGGCAGCGATCGCGCGGTCGGCGAGTTCGGGCCGCCGACCGGCACCAATTTCCAGTTCGGCCCGGAACTCGTGCGTACCCAAGACGGCTGGAAGGTGGTGGCCGAATCGCTGGTCAACGACGAATCGGTCCAGATCGCGCGGCACGCGCAACAGACGGGCACGAGCGAAGCCGACCTGGCGCAGTTCGTCCTCGGCGAAATGCTCGGCGACGAGACCGAGACGCCGGCGGTCGCGAGCCTGGAGCAGCCGACGCGGGACGACGCCGCCCTGCGCGCCAGCCTCAACGATCGCTGGCCGACATACCTGGCGACCTACAAGACCCGCATGGCGGCTATTCAACGCAAGGCCGAGGACGGCGATCCGCTCGCGCAGGTCACGTTCGGCACGATGCTGTACACGGGCAAGCTGTCGGACTGGGTGCCCCAGGACAAAGTCCGCGGCATGACACTGCTGGTACAGGCCAGCGAGGGCGGAAACGTCGCCGCGGCCACCTTGGTCGCCGGTGAACTGATCGCGGGCGACGACCTGCCCAAGGGCCAGCCGATTCCGCCCGAGCGCCTGGCAAGGGCGCTGCCGCATCTGCGCCGTTCCGCCGAGGGCGGCCATGCGATGGCGATGTCCGAGCTCTCCCTGCTCTATTTCAACGGCGCTGCGGGCCTGAAGCGCGACTGTCGCCAGGCCGACGAATGGATCGCGCGCGCCGAGGACGCGGGCTACGAGGATGCGCGCAACAATCGCGTCTGGAACCTAGCCGTCTGCCCGATTCCGGAGCAACGCGACCCTGCGCGCGCATTGGCGCTGGCCCAGCGCATGATCGAGGAACAGGATCGTTTGGGCGCCGCCGAACTGGACACGCTGGCCGCCGTTTACGCCGCCAACGGCCGGTTCGACGAAGCGGTCGCGCTGCAGAAGCGCGCCCTGATCAAGTTCGAAGACCCGGCCGAAACGCAAACGCCCAAGCGCGCCCGCGAGCGCCTCAAGGCCTATAGCGCCCGTCGCGACTGGGTACAGGACTACAGCGTCTTCGAGACTCAAGCGAAATGACCTCCGCATCGGAAGACAGCGCGCTCGACACCGCGCCTGACCTGACTCCGGCCGCCGAAGTCGAATGGCAGGCGCTGCCGGCGCGCGCGCGGCCGCTGTTCCTGCTGGACACTTCGATCTCGCTGGGCGTGCTGTTCGGCGTGGCCGGGGTGGTGTCGGGCACGCTGGGCCTGGGCACGGCCGCGGGCATCGCCGCCGGCGCCACCGGCGCCCTGCTCGGCATCGCCACCGGGATCTGGATCGGCACCAAGCAGTTCAATCATTGCTACTGGCGCCTGGACGAGCACGGCCTGGCGGTGCGGCGCGGGCGCTTGTGGCAGCGCGAAACGCGGGTGCCGATCACCCGCGTGCAGCACCTGGACATCAAGCACGGCCCCTGGCAGCGCCGGCGCAAGCTGGCGACGCTGGTGGTGCATACCGCCGGCACCCGCCACAGTTCGGTCAACGTGCCCCACCTGGACGCCGACGATGCGCAGCGCTTGCGCGATCGCCTGGGCCGGCAGATCGATCTCGATGACGACGCCTGATCCGATCGCGGGCGAGCCCGCGGGCGAGCGTGCGCCACCGACCGCGGTCGAGGCCGCGAGCGCCGAACGCCGCCTGCACCCGATGTCGTGGCTGTTCGTGCTGCTGGCGCAGCTGCGCCAGTTTGTGGTTCCGCTGATCGTGCTGCTGGTGCTCGGGCGCGGCGACCGCAACGAGCTGTGGTCGCTGATCGCGGTCGGCGTGCTGGTGGTGCTGTCGCTGTGGCAGTACTTCACCTATCGCTACGGCGCCACCGGCGACAGCCTGGTGGTGCGCAGCGGCCTGTTCGAACGCAGCCTGCGGGTGATCCCGTTCGCGCGCATCCACAACGTCGCGCTGCGCCAGTCGGCGCTGCACCGGGTGTTCGGCGTGGCCGAGGTGCGCCTGGAATCGGCCGGCGGCAACAAGCCCGAAGCCGAGATGCGCGTGCTCAAGCTGTCCGACGCGCTGGCGCTGGAAGCGCTGGTGCGCCGGCGCGGCGCGGCCGCGGGCGCGGCCCTGGCCGCCGACGACAGCGCCGCGCCGCCGCTGCTGGCCATGTCCTTGGGCGAGGTGCTGCGCCTGGGCGTGGTCAACAACCGCGGCATGTTCGTGGTCGGCGCCGGCATCGCCGGCTTCATGCCCTACAGCCGCGATCTGCTGCCGGAAGGCATGGGCGGCCAGATCCGGCAACTGGTGCTGTCCCTGTTCGGCTGGACCAACGAGCATCACTTCGGTGCGCCGCAGTACCTGCTGGCGGCGCTGGTGCTGATGGGGCTGTTCGTCGGCCTGGTGCGGCTGCTGTCGATGGCGCTGGCGCTGCTGCAGTACTACGGTTTCCGCCTGAGCGAGCACGGGCGCCGCCTGACCGTCGAACGCGGCCTGCTGGCGCGCTGGCGCACCAGCGCGTCGCGCCGCCGGATCCAGGCCTGGACGCTGCGCGAAGGCCCCGTGCACCGTTTGTTGCGCCGGCGCACGCTGGAAATCGAAACCGCGGTCGGCAACGAGCAGGAGCAGGAGCGCGCCTTGCGCGAGCTGGCGCCGATCGCCACGCCGGCGGTCTGCGAATCGCTGATCGAGCATCTGCTGCCGAAGGCCGGCTGGTCGCGCCTGGATTGGCGCTCGCTGCCGCTGGTGAGCTGGTGGCGGTTGTTCCTGTCCGGCATGCCCTGGCTGGCGGCGATCACCGCCTTGCTGTGCGTGCGCTTCGGCGCCTGGGGCCTGCTGGCGCTGCTGTGGCTGCCGTGGGCGGTGTTCAAGGCGCGCCAGCGCGCACGGCGCATGGGCTATGCGCTGGGCGCCGAAGTGGTGGCCGTGCGCGAGGGCTGGTGGAAGCGTTATTGGCGCTTCGCCGAGATCGACAAGCTGCAGGCGCTGCAGCTGGTCCGCAACCCGATCGACCGCCGCTGCGGCACCGCGACGCTGTGGCTGGACACCGCCGGCGCCGGAGCCATGGCGCCGCCGTTGCGAATCCGCTTTCTGCCGGTGGCCGAGGCCGAGGCCTTGTATCGCGAGCTGTCGGCGACCCTGGCGGTGCGGAAGCTGCATTGGTAGGCGGAGGGCGGCGGCGCACGTGCGGTGCGGCGATGATGCGGTTCGCCTTTGGCTCACCGCATCCTACGAAGGCGGGACTCGCGGCGGGCTGTCTTACGCAGCCGCGCCGGCCGTAGGGTGCGGTGGCAACCGCACCGGCGCGGACTTGCGGGCCCTCGCGATGATGCGGTTCGCCTGCGGCTCACCGCATCCTACGGAGGCCAAAGGCAGGTGGCTGCCGCGCCTACGTCCGGCTCAGCCGCGGCCCCAATAGCCCAGTTCGCGGCGGATCTGCAGCGCGCGCAGGCGCGCCGAGAACGGCTTGGCGCTCAGGCGGCCCAGACGGCCGGCGAGCAGGTCCTCGGTGGCCGCGATCACACGCTCGGACGAGCGTCCGTCGCGGTAGGGGTGGATGGCGTCGGCGTAGGCGTCCAGCGAGGCCTGCAACTCCGGCGTCGGCGTGAACGCGTGCTCCAGCATCGCCGGCAGCTCGGCCGGCTCGTGGAAATCGATCATGTGCGCCTTCGGCGCGCGGTTGCAGAAGGTCACGACCGGCTTGCGCTGGACCACGAACTCCGAGACCACCGACGTGGTATCGGCCACCAGCACGTCGGCGGCGCGTTGGGCCGCGATCAGTTGCTCGGTCTCGACGAAATCGGCGTTCGGGCCGGCCAGCTTGCGGTAGCGTTCGAACAGCGCCGGCGGGCACTTGGGGTGCAGGGTCAGCAGCCAGAAACGATCGCCGCGCCGAACCTCCTGGGCGATCGCGTCGTATAGGTGCGGCGCCGCGCTCAGACGCTCGGTGAAGGTCGAGGCGAACAACACCACCGGGCGCCGGCCGGCGCGCCGGCGCAAGCGCGCGGCGCTGCCGTCGTCGTCGCGGAACAGCGGGTCGAGCTTGGGCCAGCCGGTTTCGACCACGGCGAAATGGCCGGCCTCGGCGGCCAGGGTGCGGAACGGCGCGGTGGTCGCCGGGCCCTGGGTGCAGTACAGGTCGAACAGGCCGCGCACGCGGAAATGGCCGCGCGCGTCCTCGCGTTTTTCGACGTTGAAGCCGTGGAACAGCTGGACCTTGGCCCCGCCGACGAAGGGCGGCACCCAGTTGGCGGCGCTGAACACGGCGCGCGGTTTCAGCGCCACCGCCTCGTGCAGGCCGACGTTGCGCACCGGTGCGGCCAGGCTGGCGCCGGCCGCGCCGTCGACGAACCAGGCATGTACCGAGTGCCCCTGCGCTTGCAGCGCATCGGCCAGCGGTTGCAGGATGGGCAGCGCATAACGCTCGCTCGCGAACAACAGGTAATCCGCCATCAACGCATCCCGGACTGAATCGAACGTGGCCGCCGCGGGCGCGCAAGCGCGCGCGGCGCAGGCATCTTGCCAGCTTTCGGCCTGCATCATCGCGTTCAACGAGGCCGATCGCATCGGCGACTGCCTGGCCTCGCTGGCATTCTGCGACGAGGTGGTGGTGGTGGACTCGTACTCCACCGACGCCACGGTCGAGATCGCGCGCGCGGCCGGCGCGCGCGTGCTGCAGCGCCCGTTCGACGGTTTCCGCAGCCAGAAGCAGTTCGCGATCGAGCAGGCCGCGCACGACTGGGTGCTGTGCCTGGACGCCGACGAGCGCGTCGACGAGGCCCTGCGCGCGGCGATCCAGGCCGAACAGGCGACGGGCTTCGCCGCCGCGGCCGGCTACCGCTTCGCGCGCCTGTCGGAGTATTTCGGCAAGTTCCTGCGCCACGGCAACGCCTACCCCGACCGGGTGCTACGCCTGTTCGACCGTCGCCGCGGCGGCTGGCGCGGCCAGCGCGAGGTGCACGAGGCTGCCAGCGTCGACGGCACGGTGCGGACCCTGCCGGGCGATCTGATCCACTACCCCTACCGCTCGCTGGAACAGCAGCTGGCCAAGACCCAACGCTACGCGCGGATGATGGCCGAACACGACTACGCGCGCGGCAAGCGCGCCACCCTGGGCAAGCTGGTGCTGGCGCCGGCCTGGCGCTTCTGGCGCGGCTACGTGCTGCGCCTGGGCTTCCTGGACGGCTGGCACGGCCTGGTCTACGCCTACGTGCGCGCCAACTACGTGCGCCAGAAAACCATCATGCTGTGGATGTTGCAGAACCGTCAGCCCGTCACCACCTCCGAGCCATGAACGCATCCACCGCCCCGCGCGCGAGCGTGGTCATCACCACTTACAACTGGCCCGATGCGCTGGCACTGGCCCTGGGCGCGCTCGCCCGCCAGCGCCGCCTGCCCTACGAGGTGGTGGTGGCCGACGACGGCTCGCGCGATGACACCCGCGCGCTGATCGCTGCGACCGCACGCGACTATCCGGTGCCGCTGCGCCACAGCTGGCAGGAGGACCGCGGCTTCCGCGTCGCCCTGGCGCGCAATCGCGCGATCGCGGCCACCTCCGGCGACTACGTGCTGTTGTTGGACGGCGACATGCTCGCGCACCCGCAATTCGTCGCCGATCATCTGCGCGCGGCGCAGGCGGGCAGCTTCGTGCAGGGCCAGCGCGTGCTCACCGACGAACTCGGCCGCGACCGTCTGCTGTCGGGCGAAACCCAGGCGCTGGGCTTCTTCGACCGCGGGCTGACCCGGCGCCGCCACACCCTGCGCATCCCGCCGCTGGCGGCGCTGTCGCTGCGCGGCACGCGCGGCCAGAGCACCGCGGCTATCAAGACCTGCAACCAGGGCTGGTGGCGCGAGGATCTGGTCGCGCTCAACGGCTTCGACGAGCGCTACGAAGGCTGGGGTCGCGAGGACAAGGACCTGGCCGTTCGCGCGTTTCACGCCGGCCTGGAACGACGCTCGCTGCGCTTCGCCGGCCTGGCCACGCATCTGTACCACCGCGAACGCCACGACGACGGCGACAGCCCCAACGATGCGCTGCTGGCAGAAGCCAGGGCCAGCGGGCGGGTGCGCGCGCCGGTGGGGCTGGATCGGCATCTGGCGGAGTTCGCGGCGGCGCCGTTGGCGGATTTGCGGGCGCAGTAACCGATAGGGGACCCGCGCTGCCGAGCGCCGTGCTTGTCGACGGCGGTCGCGGCGGCGCGCGGCGATGGCCGCGACGACGCGGGCATCCGATTTGGCGCGAAGATGCGGTTCGCCTGCGGCTCACCGCATCCTACAGCCCGTTTTTTGTGGGACACGACCCGCTTTCTGTGGGATACGGCCCGCTTTCTGTGGGATACGGCCAGCTCTCTGTGGGAGCGGCGTGAGCCGCGATGCCGCCGCAGGCGGCGAATTTGTCCCAAGCGCGAGACCATGCTGGACCCGTTTCGCGAAACGGATTCGCGACTATCGTCGTTACCGCAGCTCATCGCGGCTTACGCCGCTCCCACAGGGGCAGGTCGTTGTGGAGGGCGGAAATCCGCGCCTCTCATTCGCGATCAATAGCGCAAGCGTTGATCGGCGCGACGATCCGGCCGGCTCTCTGTGGGAGCGGCGTGAGCCGCGATGCCGTCGCAGGCGGCGAATTTGTCCCAAGCGCGAGACCATGCTGGACCCGTTTCGCGAAACGGATTCGCGGCTAGCGTCGTTGCCACAGCTCATCGCGGCTTACGCCGCTCCCACAGGGGCAGGTCGTTGTGGAGGGCGGAAATCCGCGCCTCTCATTCGCGATCGATAGCGCAAGCGTGGATCGGCGCGACGATGCGGCCGGCTCTCTGTGGGAGCGGCGTGAGCCGCGATGCCACCGCAGGCGGCGCTTTCGCCCCGAGAGAGCCCGGCCCGAACGGCGTTTCACAAGACGGGCTCGAGGCTGGCGTCATCGCCGCCCTTCATCGCGGCTCACGCCGCTCCCACCGGGTCACGCAACGCGCCAGGGCGAGAACCCCGCCCCTTATTCGCGATCAATGGCGCAGGCGTGGATGGCCGCGCCGGGCACCAGGGTCCAGCCGCGGCGGTTGGCGTTGCCCATGTGGGTGGTCTTGGTTTCGTCCACGCAGGCATCCAAGGCCACGTCCTGCACCAGCAGCCAGCGCGAGTCCTGGCGCTGCGCCTGCCAGGCCAGGCCGCGGCGCATCTGCTCCTTGAAGTCGAGCTTGAAGCCGAAGGTGGTGGCCGGGCGGTCGGCCATCAGCAGGTTCTGTTCGCGCCAGGCGACCAGGGCCAGCTCCGCGTTCGGTCCGATCTTCTGACCCACCTCGGTCATCAGGCCGCGCGCGGACGAGGAGTCGTTGAGCAGCGGCGCCATCAGCAGGCCGAAGCCGACCCACAGGCCGGTCAGCAGCGACACCATCGCCGCCAGCGGACGCTTGGGACCGAACCACAGTAGGCTGGCCAAGCCCCACACGCCGACCGCCATCAGGCTGGCCGCCATCGCATGCGCGCCCTCGGCGATGCCGCGCTCGGCGACCAGCTTGCGTTCGAAACCGGGGTTGCCGAACCACATCGCCGCGCCCAGGCCCAACAGGCCCAGCGCGAACAGCCAGCTGAAACCGGCGGCGATGCGGCGCGGCCACAGCTTGCGCACGATGCCCGGCAGCAGCGGCGCCAGCGCCAGGCACACCATCGGCAGCGCCGGCAGGATGTACATGTCGCGCTTGCCGTTGGGCAGGGTGAAGAACACCAGCACCAACAGCCACCAGGCCAGCGGCAGCAGGTAACGCGGATCGCGCCGGCGCAGGCGGCGCCACCACGCCGGCAGCGCCCAGGGCAGCGCCAGCATGGTCGGCAGCCACATGGTCAGCACGACCTCCAGGAAGTACCACGGCGGCTGGCCGTGGTCCCAGGACGCGCCGTAACGCTTGGCGGTCTGGCGCAGCAGGATGTCGTCCATATAGGCGCGGTATTCGGGCGAACCGTTGGTGGTCGCGGCGATCACCATCGGCACCAGCCACACGCAGGCCGCGGCCACGAACGCCAGCGGGCCCAACCAGAACCGCCAGTTGCCGGCCTGCACGCGCACGCGCCAGCCGCGCAGCGAGGCGATACCGGCCGGCACCAGCATCAGCAGCGCGATCGCGCCCACGCCCTTGCTGATCGTGCCCAGGCCGGCGGCGGCCCAGGCCAGGGTCCACATCCGCCAGTCGCCGCCGCCGTCCTTGCGCCAGGACAGCACGTGCCGCAGCAGGCCGTAGTTGGCCAGGGTGATCCAGAACACCACCAGCGGATCGATCTGGGCCTTCTTGGATTGCCAGGTGAACTGGAACGCGAACAACAGCGCCCAGCCCGCGTACAGCCCGACCTTGCGCGTCCACAGGCGCCGGCCGAGATCGACCACGCACCACAAGGTACCTAGCGCGGCGAGCAGCGAGGGCAGTAGGAAGGCTACCCGCCAATCGCGAAACACGGTGTAGGCCGCGGCCTGTAGCCACATGAACAAGGGCGGCTTATCCGAGTACAACTCGACGCCGCGATGCGGGAACAGCCAGTCCCCGCTTTCGACCATCTGCTTGGCCACCAGGGTGAACCGCGGCTCATCGGCCGGCCAGGGATCGCGCAGCCCGAGGCCGGCGCCCAGCACCAGCAGGGCGATGATCCAGAACAACCAGGTGTCGCGGGAGCGGGTCGAATTCTGCATGCGCGGGATGATAGCCGCGAAGCCGTGGGCGGATGTCGGAGAAACGTTCAGGACCCGGCGGACTCGGCGGGCGGACGTGGGGCCCGCGCGCTGTCTCAGCCATTGCCAAACGCCCCAAGAACCCAGCCCCGCGATCGCGACCGCACCCCACCGCCACTCCTGCACTTACTCTCGTGGTTGTGGCTCTGTACCTGTACCTGTACCTGTGCCTGCCGTTGCCGTTGCCGTTGCCGTTGCCGTTGCCGTTGCCGTTGCCGTTGCCGTTGCCGCGGCATTCAAATCCAAAAGCCCCGCACTTACACGACCAGTCGTAGACCCGAAGGGCGGCGCGCAGGACGCGCGCCGTTTTTCGAATGGACAGGGACGTCCATTCGAAAAATCCCGGCGCAGGCACCGAACTCGCAAGGGAGGGTTGGTCACGCTAGCCCTTCTCTTTGGTTACTTTCTCTTGGGCTAGCAAGAGAAAGTGACCCGCATGCGCAGCAGGCGGAAGCCGTTGACCTNCGAACTCGCAGGGGAGGGTTGGTCACGCTAGCCCTTCTCTTTGGTTACTTTCTCTTGGGCTAGCAAGAGAAAGTGACCCGCATGCGCAGCAGGCGGAAGCCGTTGACCTTCGGTCAGAAAAGACGAAAGCAAAGCAACAGCAAATCCTCCCCAACCCGCCCGGCCAGCAGGCACAGCCTGCTGGCGTTCACCCGTGCACGAACCTGCGGTTCGTAAGCCGCACGGCTTCACCCTTTGATAAAGAAGGGAGCTAGGGGCAAGAGAAAGTGACCCGCATGCGCAGCAGGCGGAAGCCTTTGATCTTCGGTCAGAAAAGAAGAAAGCAAAGCAACAGCAAATCCTCCCCAACCCTCCTTTTCCAAAGGAGGGAGCCAGGAGCAAAAGCAAGTGACGCACATGCGCAGCAGGCGCTAGCCCTTGATCCAAAGCAAGTCCGATGCTAGCGGATCTCAACAAAACCCCGGCCAGCGCTGTAGCCGGAGTTCGCCATCGCGGCTTACGCCGCTCCCACAGAAGGCCGGTCCAACCCGGAACGAGCAACGTGGCCGGGATTCGCGGTCGCGGCTTGCGCCGCTCTTACGGAAAGCGCCCCTGAGAGGAGGTGGCGATATGCGACGCCGTTTGCCTGTAGGCGCTGCATCCTACGGAACGGGATCCACGCCTAGGCAAGAATAACGGTGCAGGATGGCTACAACTTCGGGACAGCGGTAGCGGGCAGCAACACCCGCCGCTACCGCGCGGCCTTCCTCAAGCGCGAGTAGAAGAACCCGTCGTAGCCCATCTCGCCCGGCAAACGTTGCCGGCCGACTTCGCGGTCGTGGCCGTAGCTCGCGTCCAGCGCATCCGCAGCCGCGTCCGGCGTGCGCGCCAGGAACGCGCGCACCTGATCCTCGTTCTCTTGCTTCAGGATCGAGCAGGTCGCGTACAGCAGCACGCCGCCAGGCGCCACAGTCCGCCACAGCGCATCGAGCAGACGCGCCTGCAACGCCGTCACCGCCGCGATGTCGGTTTCGCGCCGGTGCATCAGCACATCGGGCTGGCGCCGCACGATACCGGTGGCGGAACACGGCGCGTCCAATAGCACCGCATCGAACGGCGTCCCGTCCCACCAGGCGGCCAGATCCGACGCGTCGGCCGCGAGCAGACGCGCATCCGCGCCCAGGCGCAAGCGCGCCAAGCCGCTGCGCACCGTGTTCAAACGCGCCGCGTCCACGTCCAGCGCGGTGAGGCGCAGCGTGGGGTCGCGTTCGAGCAGATGCGCGGCCTTGCCGCCGGGCGCGGCGCAGGCGTCGAGCACGCGCGCGCCGGCGGGCGGCGCGAGCGCGTCGGCGACCCGTTGCGCGGCGCCGTCCTGCACCGAGACCGCGCCGTCGGCGAATCCAGGCAGCGAGGCGATCGCGACCGCCTCATCCAGCCGCAGCGCATCGGCCAAGGCTTCGTCGACGCCGGCGACCAGGCCGGCTTCGTCCAGACGCGCGCGATAGCCGTCGCGCCCGCCCTGCTGGCGATTGACGCGCAGCCACAGCGGCGGCGCGCTGGTGCTGGCGTCCAGGATCGCGGCCTCGTCCTCGGGCCAATCGTGGCGCAGGCGCGCGCGCAGCCAAGCCGGCCAATGCGCATGCGCCTCGACCGTGGGCAGGCCGTCGCGTTGCGCGCGCCGCAGCAGCGCGTTGACCAGGCCGGCCTGATGGCTGCGGCCGATCGCGCGTGCGGCGTCGACCGTGGCCGCGACCGCGGCATGCGCGGGCAGGGCCAGATCGAGTTGGGCGAAACCGACGAACAGCAGCGCGCGCAGGTCGCTGTCGCGCTTGCCCAGCGGGCGCGGCATCCAGGCCTTGAGCGCGGCCTCGTAGCGCGCCGGACGGCGCAGCACGGCGAAGCAGATCGCCTCGACCAGGGCGCGGTCGCGCGCGTCCTTCAGCGCGGGCAGCGCGTTGGCGAGTTCGGGCTTGAGCGAGCGGCCGCGGTGCAGCACCGCATCGAGCACGCGCGCGGCGACCGCGCGGCTTTCGGCGCCGCTGGCGGCGTTCACGCGCCGACCGCCAGGTCGCGGCGACCGTTGAGGTAGTCGGCGGCGGTGATGGCCTTGCCGCCGTCGCGCTGCAGCACGCGGATGCGCAGCGCGCCTTCGCCGCAGGCGACGTCGATGCCGTCGCGACCGGCCTGCAGCACCGTGCCCGGATCGGCGCCGTGGTCCAGCGACAGCGCGACCGCGCCGTGCAGGCGCACGCGCTCGCCGGCCAGCACCGCCTCGGCCATCGGCCAGGGATTGAAGGCGCGCACCTTGTCCGCCAGCGCGATCGCGGGCTGGCTCCAATCCAGTCGCGCTTCGGCCTTGTCCAGCTTGTGGGCGTAGGTCACGCCCTCCTCGGGCTGCGCCCAGGGACGCGGGTACAGGTCCGCGCGCAGCAGGCCCAGACCGTCACGGATCGCTTGCGCGCCCAGTTCGGCCAGGCGGTCGTGCAACTGACCGCCGGTTTCCTGCTCGCCGATTTCGGTGGTCTGCGCCAGCAGCACCGGGCCGGAATCCAGGCCCTTTTCCATCTGCATCAGGCATACGCCGGTCTCGCGGTCGCCGGCCTCGATCGCGCGCTGGATCGGCGCGGCGCCGCGCCACCGCGGCAGCAGCGAGGCATGCACGTTCCAGCAGCCGCGGACGGGAATGTCGAGCACCGACTGCGGCAGGATCAGGCCGTAGGCGACCACGATCATCAGATCGGGCTCCAGCGCGCGCAGCGCCTTGCGCGAGATCGCGGCCTTGAAGTTCTCCGGTTGCAGCACCGGGATGCCGCGCAACAGCGCCTCGCGCTTGACCGGCGAGGGCGTGAGCTCGCGCCCGCGCCCGGCCGGGCGGTCGGGCTGGGTGTACACGGCCACGACTTCGTTGCGCTGCGCGGCGGCGCGCAGGCTGGGCACGGCGAAATCGGGCGTACCGGCGAAGACGATCCTCAGGGACATGCGCAAACTCCGGAAGCGGGATTACGGACGCGTCCGTGCGGCGGAGGTCCGGGGACTAGCATGCCGTTTGCGGCGGGCGCGTTGCGCGCCGCGCGCCGGGCGAATGCGGGAAACGCGACAGGCCGCCCACGCTGCGGGCGACGTGCGGCATCGTGTTAGCGCCGTCGGCAGGCGATCGGCGCGGCGCGCGGCGGGTTCGCCGCGCGAGCGGCCTTTACGCCGCGTCGCCGGCGAGCTTGCGCTGCTTGGCCAGCTTCTTGCGCACCATCTCGCGCTTCAGCGGCGAGAGGTAGTCGACGAACAGCTTGCCGTCGAGGTGGTCCATCTCGTGCTGGATGCAGACCGCGAGCAAGCCGTCGATCTGCAACTCGAAGGGCTGGCCGTCGCGGCCGATCGCGCGCACCGTGATCTCGTTGGCGCGGGTCACGTCGGCGAAGATGCCGGGCACCGACAGGCAGCCTTCCTGGTAGACCTGCTCGCCGGCCTTGGCCACGATTTCGGGGTTGATGAAGACCAACGGCCGGTCGTGCTCCTCGGACACGTCTATCACCATGAAGCGCTGGTGCACGTCGACCTGGCTGGCCGCCAGACCGATGCCCGGGGCCTCGTACATGGTCTCGAACATGTCGTCGAGCAGCGTCTGGAACGCCGGCTCGGTGACGTGGGCAGGGTCGACCGGCACGGCTTTGGTGCGCAGCCGCGGGTCGGGAAATTCAAGGATCGGCAACAGAGACATAGCGTCGAAAAAAATGGGGGCGTTGGTCACATACACAAGCAAGAAGGGGATTGTAACCCCGTTTTGGGCCTCGAAAGCTTGCAAGCACGGGGTTCTTCTGGGCTATAGTTCCGAGGCCCGCAAAGGGCAAACCTGCAAGGGGAATCAGGTAGATGGCCGCCATGTTTAAACCATTCCGCGCGGTTGCAACCGCCGCGTTGCTGACGATCGCCACCTACGCCCTCGCGGCGGAGATGCAGGGCGGTCACCCCGACACCTACGTAGTCAAGCGGGGCGATACCCTGTGGGACATCGCCGGTCGTTTCCTTAAGCGTCCGTGGCTGTGGCCGGAAATCTGGCAGGCCAACCCGCAGATCAAGAATCCGCATCTGATCTACCCGGGCGACGTGATCTCGCTGGCCTACCTGGACCGCCTGGGCGTGCAGCCCGGTCCGCGCCAGGAAGCCCCGGTCACCGGCATCCCGCTGGATCAGGTCGAGCCGTTCCTGAAGAACCTGCGCGTGGTCGACAGCTTCGAGCAGCTGCCCTATGTGGTCAGCCTGGAAGAAGACCGCCTGCGCGGCTCCCAAGGCCAGGTCGCCTACATCAAGGGCCTGGCAGGCGCTGAGGCCGGGCAGCGTTACGCCGTGGTCCGCCCGACCCAGCGCTACACCCGCCTCACCAAGGAAAAGTGCTGCGACGTGAACGGTCGCGTCACCACCCTGCGCAGCCACGAGTTGGACTTCAACGGCCGCAACCCGCCCGGGTTCCAGGCCCTGTGGACCGACTCCACCCTGCCCCAGGGCCGCGGCGATCTGCTCGGTTACGAGCTGATGCAGCTGACCACGGGCACCGTGAGCCGCGGCGAAGTCGGCGGCGTCGGCGCCAGCACGCTGGTGATCGACGATGCCGGCCGCGAAGTCCGGGTCGGCGACCGTCTGATCCCGGTCGAAGCCCAACCTTACGACCTGCAGTTCTTCCCGCACCCGCCGAAGCAGGAGCTCCAGTACGGTCACGCCCGCGTCCTGGCGGTGGCCGACCAGCTCACCAGCGGCGGCGCGCGCGACGTGGTCGCCCTGTCGGTGGGCCGTCTGGACGGCATCGATAACGGCACCGTGCTGTCGACCTGGCGCGTCGGCCGCAACGTGGTCGACCGGGTCAAGGTCGGCGCGGAGCGCTCCGAGGACACCGTCGGCCGCGCCAACAAGGTGCGCGTGCCCGACGAATACGCCGGCCACGTGATGATCTTCCGCACCTTCGACAAGGTCAGCTACGGCCTGGTCATGGAAGGCGTGCGCCCGACCCGGGTCGGCTACGAGCTCAAGCATCCGGACGCCCCGTACTGATCGGGGCGCCCCGCAGGCCGGGGCGTTTTCCTACAGCAAGCAGCGACGGCGCCCTAGGGCGCCGTCGTCGTTTCCGGGCCAGGCTGTGCGCATGCCCGAAACCGCCGCCGACCGCCACGCCCTGATCGCCCTCGTCGCCGCCGACGGCCCCTGCGCGCCGCGCCGGACCCTGCTGGAGCGCCATGCCAGCCCCGCCGCCGCGCTCGCGGCTGGCCCCGCGGCCTGGCGCCAGGCCGGGCTGGACCCGGCCCAGATCGCGGCCCTGCAGGCCCCGGACGCGGCCGTGTCGGCGCGCGCCCAGGCCTGGCTGGACCGGCCCGGCCACCACCTGCTCGGCTGGCGGCATCCGGACTACCCCGCGCTGTTGCGGCGCGCGCCGAATCCGCCGCTGGCCCTGTTCGTGGCCGGCGATCCGGTCCGCCTGTGGCACCCGGCCGTGGCCGTGGTCGGCAGCCGCGCGCCCACCCCGGGCGGGCGCGACAACGCCGCGGACTTCGCGCGCGCGTTCGCCGGCGCCGGCCTGGGCGTGACCAGCGGGCTCGCGGCCGGCATCGACGCCGCCGCGCACCAGGCCGCGCTGGACGCGGAGGGGCTGACCGTGGCCGTGCTCGGCACCGGGCCGGACCTGGCCTATCCGCGCGCCAATACCGCCCTGCACGCGCGCATCGCCGAGGTCGGGGCGGTGGTCAGCGAACACCTGCCGGGCACCCAGGGCCGGCCTTCGCACTTCCCCTCGCGCAATCGCATCATCGCCGGCCTCAGCCTGGGCACACTGGTGGTCGAGGCGGCCGAACGCTCCGGCGCGCTGATCACCGCGCGTCTGGCCGCCGAGGCCGGGCGCGAGGTGTTCGCCCTGCCCGGCTCCATCCACAACCCGCTCGCGCGCGGCTGCCATCGCCTGATCCGCGACGGCGCCGCCCTGGTCGAAAGCGCGGTGGAGCTGACCGTCGCCCTGGCGCCGCTGGCCCAGGAGCTGGCCGCCGACTTGCGGCTGCGTCTGAACGCCCCCATACAGTGCGGCCACACGCTCGTCACGAGGCCCGTTCAGGATGAACGCCTCGATGATCGCGACTACCAGTCCTTGTGGAACGCGCTCGGCCACGACCCCACCGGTATGGATCGCCTGGTCGAGCGGACCGGATTGACGCCTGCCGTACTGTCCTCCATGCTGCTGCTCATGGAGCTTGAGGGTCGCGTAGCGGCGCAACACGGCCGTTACTTCCGCAACCGCTGAGCCACTCTCTGTGCAGGGGCCCAGCGGTCGTCAGCCACTCCGGACCCACCGCGCCGCATGCGGCGCAGGCCGAGGGAAATGAAAGAGAGCATCCTGGACGTCCTGCTGTACCTGTTCGAGCATTACTTCACCGACGATGCGGACCTGGTCCGCGACCGCGATTCGCTCCGCAGCGGCCCCCTGTTCGACGAATTGGGCCAGGCCGGTTTCAGTCCCGCCGAAATCAACAAAGCCTTCGAGTGGCTCGATGCGCTGGCCCAACAGCGGCCGGGCGTCAGCGCGCCGCGCGCGAACGGCCCGACCCGCATCTACTTCGGCCCCGAGCTGGACAAGCTCGATGTCGAATGCCGCGGTTTCCTGATGTTCCTGGAACAGCACGGCATCCTCGACGCCGACCAGCGCGAACTGGTGCTGGACCGCGCGATGGCGCTGGATCAGGACGAGCTCGATCTGGACGACCTCAAATGGGTCGTGCTGATGGTGCTGTTCAACCAGCCGGGGTCGGAAGCGGCCTACGCCTGGATGGAGACCCAGATGTTCGAGGACGAGCCCGAACCGGTACATTAAGCGCGCACGAATCAAGCGCGCGGCGCCTGGGGAGGCGCCGCGCGGCGTCGACTCCGTGGCTGCGCCTCATCAAGGACGACTCCAGGGGGAGCGAAGATGGCGGATTGGTATTACCACGATGCGGCGCAAGGCCGTGTCGGACCTTTGAGCGCGGAAGACCTGCAGGCGCGCTATCGCGAACGCCGCATCCAGCGCGACACCCTGGTATGGCGCGAAGGCCTGCGCGAATGGCAGCCGCTGGACCGTCTGTCCGAGGAGCTCGGCCTGGACGGCATCCAGCAAGACACCGCCAAGCCGCCGCCGCTGCCGCCGGGCGGCCCGATCGGCGTCAGCGCCAGCACCGCCTATGCCGGCCCCGCCGCCGGCGCGGGCAGCGGCAGCGTGCGCACCGACGTGCGCTATTCGGCGCCGCCCAAGCGCGGCATGTCCGGCTGCCTGATCGCCGTGATCGTGCTGGCGGTACTGGCGGTGCCGATGGTCGGGATCCTGGCCGCGATCGCGCTGCCGGCGTACCAGGACTACACCCTGCGCACCAAGACCGCGCAGAGCTTCAACGAAGCCAATGCGGTCAAGCTGGCGGTGGCCGAGCATATGGCCGCCAACGGGCGCTGCCCCAGCAACGGCGACGACGGCTTCGGCGAGGCCACCGACTACGCCAGCGCCACCACCGCGCAGATCAAGATCGGCACCATGCGCAACGGCCACTGCGCGCTCGAAATCGAGCTGCGCGGCATCGGCCCGAAGGTCGACGGCAAGACCATCTGGTTCGAAGCCATCCCCACGGGCGACCGCGTGGACTGGGATTGCAGCGGCGGCGATCTGCCCGCCATCTACCGACCGGGCACCTGCCGCCCGGGCACCTCCATCAGTAACGGCTGAACCGACATGACCGATTGGTACTACAGCGACAGCGACCGCAACCGCCACGGCCCGGTACGCGCCGAAGACCTGGAACAGCTGCATAGCCACGGCCAGCTCTCGCCCGAGACCCTGGTCTGGCGCGAAGGCATGGAAACCTGGCGCCCCTGGCGCGAAATGATCGGCGAAATCATCCCCGGCGCCGGCCGTCCCGCGCCGGCCGCGGCCACCTTCGCGACCGCCTCGGCAGACGCCGCACCGGACGCCGACGCCAACCCCTACGCGATCGCCGAACCGGCCTCGCCCTACGCCCCGCCGCGCGCGGCGCTGGCCGAGACCGCGCAAGTCGTGCAGGGCGGCGAAGTCGTCTATGCCGGCTTCTGGAAGCGCGTCGCCGCCAGCATGATCGACGGCTTCGTGGTCGGCATCGTCGGCGGCATCCTGCAGATGATCCTGATGATGGTGTTCTTCGGCATCGGCGCCGGCCTCAGCGGCAATCCCGAGACCATGTTCGAAAGCGGCGGCGCGATCGCCCTGCTGGTCCTGGTCTACCTGCTGCCGCTGGCGATGCAGGCGCTGTACTTCGGCATGTTCCATTCCTCGGCCAAGCAGGCCACGCTGGGCAAGATGGCGATCGGCATCAAGGTGGTCGACGACAACGGCGGCCGGATCACCCTGGCGCGCGGCATCGGCCGCTTCTTCGCTTATCTGCTGAGCAGCCTGACCCTGGGCATCGGCGTGCTGATGGTGGCCTTCACCGACCGCAAGCGCGGCCTGCACGACATGATGGCCAGCACCCTGGTGGTGGACCAGTGGGCCTACACCGCCCATCCGGAGCGCCAGCGCCACGAGCTGGGCACGGTCGCGACCGTGATCCTGGTGATCTTCGGCGTCCTGATCGCCCTGTACGTGGTGTTCGCGCTGTTCATGCTGGCCGCGGTGGGCCTGGCCAGCCGCTGAACCTGAACGGCTGAAGCTGAATGGGAGCCCGGTCCTAAGCGGCTCCCGGTCGCACTCGCAACGCCCCGCGCTTGACAGCCGGGGCCGCCGCATGGTCCCAATAAAAAAGGAAACCCTGAACGCCCGCGTCTTCATTGCCGCGGGCGTAGCCTTCTTTGCGTTAGTCAGTTGCAGTGCGCCGGCAATGGCCCCTGCGGAGCTCCAATGGCCAAGAACCTCCTCATCGTCGAGTCGCCCGCCAAGGCCAAGACGATCAATAAGTACCTCGGCAAGGACTTCACCGTCCTGGCCTCCTACGGCCACGTCCGCGATCTGGTGCCCAAGGAAGGCGCGGTCGATCCGGACAACCACTTCGCGATGGACTACGCCGTCATCGAGAAGAACGAAAAGCACGTCGATGCGATCGCCAAGGCCGCCAAGAGCGCCGACAACCTGTTTCTGGCGACCGACCCGGACCGCGAAGGCGAGGCGATCAGCTGGCACATCGGCGAGATCCTGCGCGAGCGCGGCCTGCTCGAAGGCAAGCCGCTGCAGCGCGTGGTGTTCACCGAAATCACGCCGCGCGCGATCAAGGAAGCGATGAACCACCCGCGCGCGATCGCCGGCGACCTGGTCGATGCCCAGCAGGCGCGCCGCGCCCTGGACTACCTGGTCGGCTTCAATCTCTCGCCGGTGCTGTGGCGCAAGGTCCAGCGCGGCCTGTCCGCCGGTCGCGTGCAGTCGCCCGCGCTGCGCATGATCGTCGAGCGCGAGGAGGAAATCGAAGCCTTCGTCGCGCGCGAGTACTGGACCATCGAGGCCGAGTGCGCGCATCCCAGCCAGACCTTCACCGCCAAGCTGGCCAAGCTGGACGGCAAGAAGTTCGAGCAGTTCACCATCACCCAGGGCGACACCGCCGAGGACGCGCGCAAGCGCATCGTCGCGGCCGCCAACGGCGCCCTGCACGTCACCGATGTGGCCAGCAAGGAGCGCAAGCGCCGTCCGGCGCCGCCGTTCACCACCTCGACCCTGCAGCAGGAGGCCGCGCGCAAGCTCGGCTTCACCACCAAGCGCACCATGCAGGTCGCGCAGAAGCTGTACGAGGGTGTGGCGATCGGCGACGAAGGCACCGTCGGCCTGATCAGCTATATGCGTACCGACTCGGTCGCGCTGTCCGCCGATGCCCTGGTCGAACTGCGCGACGTGATCGCGCGCGACTACGGCACCCGCGCCCTGCCCGACCAGCCCAACGTCTACAAGACCAAATCCAAGAACGCCCAGGAGGCGCACGAAGCGGTGCGCCCGACCTCGGCGCTGCGCACGCCCTCGCAGGTGTCGCGCTTCCTCGACGACGACGCCCGCCGCCTGTACGAACTGATCTGGAAGCGCACCGTCGCCTCGCAGATGGTGCCGGCCACGCTCAACACGGTATCGGTCGATCTGGCCGCGGGCAGCGAGCACAGCTTCCGCGCCAGCGGCACCACCGTGATCGATCCGGGCTTCCTGGCCGTGTACGAGGAAGGCAAGGACAGCAAGGCCGCCGAGGACGAGGACGAAGGCCGCAAGCTGCCGTCGATGAAGACCGGCGACCGCATTCCGCTGGACCGCATCCACACCGACCAGCACTTCACCCAGCCGCCGGCGCGCTACACCGAAGCGGCGCTGGTCAAGGCGCTGGAGGAATACGGCATCGGCCGTCCCTCCACCTACGCCTCGATCATCCAGACCCTGCTGTTCCGCAAGTACGTGGAACTGGAAAGCCGCAGCTTCCGTCCCAGCGACGTCGGCCGCGCGGTGTCCAAGTTCCTGTCCGGCCACTTCACCCAGTACGTCGACTACGACTTCACCGCCAAGCTCGAGGACGAGCTCGACGCGGTCTCGCGCGGCGAAGAGGATTGGGTGCCGCTGATGGAGCGGTTCTGGGAACCGTTCAAGAAGCTGGTCGAGGAGAAGAAGGAATCGGTCGATCGCAGCGAGGCCACCGGCGCGCGCGAGCTCGGCACCGACCCCAAGAGCGGCAAGCCGGTCAGCGTGCGTCTGGGCCGCTACGGGCCGTACGCGCAGATCGGCACCGCCGAGGACGAGGACAAGCCTACCTTCGCCTCGCTGCGCCCGGGCCAGAGCATGCACACCATCGGCCTGGACGACGCGCTGGAGCTGTTCAAGCTGCCGCGCAAGCTGGGCCAGGACAAGGACGAGGAAGTCAGCGTCGGCATCGGCCGCTTCGGCCCCTTCGCCAAGCGCGGCAGCACCTATGCCTCGCTGAAGAAGGAAGACGATCCGTACACGATCGACCTGGCGCGCGCGGTGTTCCTGATCGAAGAGAAGGAAGAGATCGCGCGCAATCGCATCATCAAGGAATTCGAAGGCAGCGAGATCCAGGTCCTCAACGGCCGCTTCGGCCCCTACATCAGCGACGGCAAGCTCAACGGCCGTATTCCCAAGGACCGCGAGCCGGCGTCGCTGACGCTGGAGGAAGTGGTCAAGCTGATGGAAGAGACCGGCAAGCCGATGCGCGGGCGTTTCGGCAAGAAGACCGCGGCCAAGAAGGACGCGCCGGCCAAGAAGGCGGCGGTCAAGAAGACCGCGGAAAAGAAGCCGGCGGCGAAGAAGGCGGTCAAGAAAGCCGCCAAGAAGACCGCGAAGAAAGCGACCAAGAAGACCGCGGCCAAGACAGCGCCGGTGAAGGCGGTCGAGACCGTGGCGCCGCCCAAGAAGCCGATCAGCACCGCCAAGAAGCTGGTCAAGAAAGCCTCCTGATCGCGCGATCCGACGCCGACGACCACCAAAGCCCCGGCCCGTCCGGGGCTTTTCGCATCCGCGCCGGGCGCGCGCGAAACGTTCGCACCGGTATGGCGTGCAAGCGCACGCGCGTTGCGCATCGCGCTCGCATGAACGCGCTCCACGCCCGACAAGCGTGAGCGCATAGCGAACTGCGCCACAGATTCGCGCGTCCGCGCGCCCTACTATCGAACGCTAGAACAGATCGCGGCCATGTCCCGCGACGTGCGCGACGCAGGACTTCCTGACCGAGGGGGCACCACCCACCCTTCCACTCTTGTCGGGAGTCGACATGACCATCCTCAACACGCGAACGCAGGCCGCTTGCGCCGCCGCGCTCGCCCTGGCCGCCTTGTGGCCGCACGGCGCGGCGCAAGCGCACGGCACCATGATCCATCCCTACAGCCGCGTGTACTACTGCGCGCAGGGCAACATCGAGAATCCCACCGATCCCGCCTGTCGCGCCGCCACCCAGGTCGGCGGCACCCAGGCGTTCTACGACTGGATGAGCATCAACCAGGCCAACGCCAACGACAATCACCGCGCGGTGGTGCCCGACGGCAAGCTGTGCAGCGGCAACAACGCGACCTTCCGCGGCCTGGACCTGGCGCGCGACGACTGGCAGACCACCGACATCGCGGCCGGCAGCTACGAGTTCCAGTTCCGCGGCACCGCGCCGCACGCCACGCGCGAATGGGCGTTCTACATCACCCGCGAAGGCTGGGATCCGAATACGCCGCTGCGCTGGAACGACCTGGAGCACTTCTGCAGCATCGGCAACACGCCCGTGGTCGGCGGCATCTACCGCCTGCAGTGCACGGTCCCGCAGCGCACGGGCCGCCACGTGATCTACAACACCTGGCAGCGTTCGGATTCGACCGAGGCCTTCTACACCTGCATGGACGTGAAGTTCGCCGGCGGCGGCAATCCGCCTCCGCCCCCGCAATGGCGCGACGCCGGCCCGCTGACCGCGCAGAACGATCACCCGATCGGCACCACGGTCAGCGTGCGCGTGTTCAACGCCAACGGCAGCGACGCCGAACGCATCGACACCGTGCTGATGGCCGGCCAGACCAGCGCCGCGGCCTGGCCGCTGCGGGTCGCGCAGAACGTGAACGCGCAAGCCAGCACCGTGCGCATCGGCGTGCTCCAGAACGGCGCGATCACGCCGGTGCCCGCCGCCACCGGTAACCGCGTCTACCTCAACGGCACGGGACGCACCCACCAGATCGACGTGCGTCTACCCGATCCGCCGCAGCCGCCGGAACCGCCGGGCCCCACGCCTGATTACGACTACGTCTATCCGGCCGGCATCGGCCAGTACGTGCCCGGACAGACCGTGGTCAAGGCCGGCGACGGCAAGCTCTACGCCTGCAAGCCCTTCCCCGAAGGCGCCTGGTGCAACATCGACGCCGAGGCCTACCGCCCCGGCACCGGCTGGGCCTGGCGCGACGCCTGGATCGCCTACTGAGCCGCGCGCGACGCAGGGGTTTCGCCCCTGCGTCGCTTGCCGGCGCCGCCTGGCTTTGGGTAGCAGCGGCGCGAGCCACGACCGCGCCATTCGGCCGCCATCGCGAATCACGAATCCTGCTTGGCCCCCGGCGGCCGACTGTCCTCGCTTCGGGATCGCGGCTCACGCCGCTCCTACCCCACAGCAAGCGGCCTCCGATGCATTCCGGCCCCGACCTCCGAATGCGACACTGCGCGCATGAACACCTCCGCGCATTTGACCATCGAAGCCGCCGCCGCCGCGCTGCGCCGTGGCGGCGTGATCGCCTACCCGACCGAGGCCGTCTGGGGCCTGGGCTGCGACCCCTTCGACGAGGCCGCCCTGCTGCGCCTGCTGGCGATCAAGCAGCGCCCGGTCGACAAGGGCGTGATCCTGATCGCCGGCGAGCTGAGCCAGTTCGACGGCCTGCTCGACTGGGACGCGCTGGCGCCGGAACGCCGCGCCGCCGTGCACGCGACCTGGCCCGGCCCGCATACCTGGATCGTGCCCACCACCGCGCGCGTGCCGCGCTGGATCACCGGTGCCCACGACGGCGTCGCCGTGCGGGTCAGCGCGCACCCCAGCGTGATCGCGCTGTGCGCCGCGTTCGGCGGCGCCCTGGTCTCGACCAGCGCCAACCTCGCCGGCGCCCCGCCCGCGCCCACGCGCGCCGCCCTGGACCCGGCCGTGCTGGGCCTGGTCGACGGCGTCAGCGTCGGCGAGACCGGCGGGCTGAGCACGCCGACCCGGATTCGCGATGCTCGCAGCGGCGCCATACTGCGCGCCTGAACGGCGGTCAACGCGGCGGCCCGCGCGTCGTCGGCATCGACTTCCGCGCCGCGGACCACAGGCGCAAGATGCGCGCATGCACCCGCGTCCGCGCCCCTGCCTGCTGTTCGCGCTGCTGGCCCTGGCCGGCAGCGCGCAGGCGGCCGAGGTTACGATCTACCGCTGCACCGACGCCCAGGGCCGCTCCAGCCTGCGCGATACGCCCTGCGCGCGCGGCGAGCAGCAGCAGACCCGATCGATGACGGTGCCACGCGATCCGCCGCCGCGTCCGACCGATGCGGTCGCGCGCGCCGAGCCGGCGCCGGCCGCGGCGCCCGCGCCGCGCCCGCAGGTGATCGTGGTCAACACGCCGCGCCCGATGTACGAGTGCGTGACGCCCGACGGCGACCGTTACACCAGCGAAACCGCCGAGGGTAATCCGCGCTGGGTGCCGCTGTGGACACTGATGCCGGTGATCGCCACCCGCAATCCGCTGGGCGACAACGTCGGCGCGCGCCGGCCTCCGCCCAGCGAGTTCCGTCCCGGTCCGCCGCGTCCGCTGCCGCCGGGGGTGGGATTCGCGTACCCTGCGGGCACCTGGGTACGCGACGAATGCCACGCTCTGCCGCAACGCGAAGTCTGCGCGCGCTTGAGCGACCGCCGCTACGAGCTCGACCGCCGCTACAACAGCGCGCTGCAGAGCGAGCGCGTGCGCATCCAGAGCGAACAGCGCGGCATCGATGCGCGCTTGGCCGACGATTGCGGAGCGTACTGATGCGGTTGCTGTGGAGTTTGGCTTTGCTGGCCCTGACCGGTGCCGCGCAGGCGCAGCAGGTCACGATCTATCGCTGCACCGACGCCAGCGGCGCGCTGACGGTGCAGAACGACGTGCCCTGTCCGAAGGGCAGCAAGCAGGACAAGCGCGTGATCGGCTCGGCGCCGACCACGTCCACGCCGCCCGCGTTCGTCACCCCGATCGGGGCGGCGCCCGCGCCGCCACCGAACGCGGCGCCGAAATCGCCGCCCGCCACGCCGATGCCGGCGAGCACCGCGCCGGCCGCGCCGCCCGCCAGCACGGCGCAAAGGGACGACAGCGCCGTCAGCGACCGTTTGCCGCCGCCGACCCTGTTCGAGTGCCGCACCTTCGACAACGACCGCTACCTCAGCGACAAGGGCGACCAACCCGAGCGCTGCGCGCCGCTGCAGACCTACGGCGTCAACGGCGGCCCCAGCGCGGGCGCCGCCTGCCAGATGGTCACCGACCAGTGCCAGCGCGTCGCCGATGGCGCGTTGTGCGAGAGCTGGCGGCAGCGCCTGCGGCAGGCCGAGTCGCAGTTGCGCTTCGGCCCCGCCGATCAGCGCGCGGGCGCGCAGGCAGACGTCGAGCGCATGGGGCGGATCGTGCGCGAGAGCACTTGCGGGCAATAGGCTGGGTTGTCGCGCGTCGCGGCGATGCGCGTGCTGGCAAGAGCAAATCCCCCTCAATCCCCCTTTTCAAAGGGGGAGGCAGAGCGGTGGGCTCGCCTGGCTTTAAAAGCAAATCCCCCTCAATCCCCCTTTTTCAAAGGGGGAGGCGGAGCGGTGGGCTCGCGTGGCTCTAAAAGCAAATTCCCCTCAATCCTTCTTTTTCAAAGGGGGAGGCGGAGCGGCGGGCCCGCGTGGCTCTATGCGCGTCGCGCCACGCCCGCTTCAGAATCCGTAGCGCAGGAAGCCGCCGTCCACCGCGATGCATTCGCCGGTGATGTAGCCGGCCGCGGGCAGGCATAGGAACGCGACCGCGGCGGCGACTTCTTCGGCTTCGCCGATGCGGCCCAGCGGCGTGCGCAGCAGCACTTCGTCCAGGTAATCCGGATCGGCGAGCTTGTCGGAGGTGCGGCGGGTGCGGATGTACCAGGGCGCGACCGCGTTCACGCGCACGCCGTCCTCGGCCCATTCGACCGCGAGGTTGCGGGTCATCTGGTGCATCGCGGCCTTGCTCATGCCGTAGGGCGCGCCGGTGCGCACATGGGTGACGCCGGACACGCTGCCGACGTTGACGATGCTGGACGCCGCGTGTCGGGTCAGCAGCGGATGCGCGTAGCGCGACAATTCGAAGGCCGAGAACAGGTTGATCTCGAACACCTGCCGCCATTCGTCCTCGGTGTAGTCGGTGGCCGACTTCACCAGGTTGCCGCCGGCGTTGTTGACCAGGATATGCAGGCCTTCGCCGAAGTCCTCGACCCAGTCCAGCAGTTCGCGGCGCTGTTCGTCGTCGGCGACGTCGGCGACGAAGGCCTGGACCTCGCGCTCGGGGAAATCCTCCAGCAGTTCGGCGCGCGCGGCGTCCAGCGCGGCGATGTCGCGCGCGGCCAGCAGCACGTCGGCGCCGAAGCCCAGCAGTTCGCGCGCGATCGCGCGGCCGATGCCCGCGCTGCCGCCGGTCACCAGGGCCAACTGTCCGTCCAGCCGCCAACGTTTGGGGTCCATGCCTGCCTCCGCCTCCGAATGTGCGGCCGATCGCCGCCGCGTCGCCGTTTTGCGGCGGCCTGCGCTTGTCGCGCGCGGCCGCCGGCGTAGCATAGCCGCGTCACCGACGAGGATGCCGCGATGCGCTCACCGATATCCCGCACCAACCCGCTCCGCCTGGCGCCGCTGGGCGCGGCCACGCTGGCGCTGCTGCTGGCGGCCGGCTGCTCCAAGCCGCAGCCGCCGGAGAAGGAACGCCCGGTCGATCCCAAGGCCACCCAGCTGCGCGACAGCATCCAGCAACCGATCCAGAAGGCGCAGGCGGTGGAGGCGGATGTGCTGGAGGCGGCGGATAAGCAGCGCGGCGCGATCGAAGCGCAGGCGAATTGAAGCAGGAGTGAGCGCGGAGAAGCGAGCGACAGCTTCTGCCCTCACTCACTTCTCGCTTCTCTGCGCTCACTTCTCGCTTCTCCGCGCTGACTTCCAGCAACAAAAAACCCCGCCGAAGCGGGGTTTTTTGTTGCGCCGCAGGACTCAGAGCCCGCAGAAGCAATAGGCCAGCGACTTCACCGGCACGCCGCGGGTCGGCTGCACCGAGCTTTGCAGGAAGCGCAGGTCGGCCGCGGCCTGCGGCATGGCCTTGCCGATCAGGCTGCGCGCCAGATCGGAGTCGTTGCGCAGCCAGGCCGCGCCGATGCGGCTTTCGGCGAAGCCGGTGAAGAAGCGTTCGAACGGGGTCGCGCTCTTCTCGATGTAACGCAGCTGATACTCGTCCTTGCCCAGCTTGGCGCGCTTGGCCACGTCCTCGATCGCCACCTGCAGGCCGCCGAAGTCGTCGACCAGGCCGCGCTCCTTGGCCTGCGCGCCGCTCCAGACGCGGCCGCGGGCGATGCCGTCGATCTCTTCCACCGGACGCTTACGCGCGGTGGCGACCTTGCCGGTGAAGTCGCGATAACCCTTGTCGATCACCGACTGGATCACCTGGCCGACTTCCGGCGCCAGCGGGCGGGTGATGTCGAACGCGCCGGCGAAGCGGGTGGTGCCGACGCCGTCGGCGCGCACGCCGATCTTCTCCAGGGTGCGCGGGATGGTCGGGATCATGCCGAAGATGCCGATCGAACCGGTGATGGTCGAGGGATCGGCGTAGATCTTGTCGGCGTTCATCGAGATCCAGTAGCCGCCCGAAGCGGCCAGGTCGCCCATCGAGACCACGACCGGCTTGCCGGCGGCCTTGAGCGCGACGATCTCGCGGCGGATCTGCTCGGAGGCGAACACTTCGCCACCGGGCGAATCCACGCGCAGCACCAGCGCCTTGACGTTTTCGTCGTCGCGGGCCTCGCGCAGCAGCGCGGCGGTCGACACGCCGCCGACCGTGCCCGGCGGCTGCTCGCCGCCGCTGATCTCGCCCTCGGCGACCACCACCGCGATCTGCGGGCCGGTGACGGCCGCGGCCGACAGCGCCGCGTTGTTGAGGTGGGCGAGGTAACCGTCCAACGAAATCTGCTGGAAACCGCCTTCGGCGTCCTCATCGGCCACGCCGCGCTCGATCAGCAGGTCGTCGACCTGCTCGCGCGTCTTCAGGCCGTCGACCAGCTTCTGCTGCACGGCGTACTTGGCCAGATCGCCCTGCGCGGCCTCGATCTGGGCCGGCATCTGGTCGATGTCGGCGGCGATCTTGGCGGCGTCGAGCTTGCGCGCCTTGGCGATGTCGGCCAGGTAGCGCTGCCACACGTCGTTCATCCAGTACAGGTCGGCTTCCTTGGCTTCCGGCGAGGCCGCATCGAGCACGTAGGGCTCGGCTGCGGACTTGTACTCGCCGACCTTGAACAGGTGCACGTCGACGCCGAGCTTTTCCTGCAGGCCCTGGCGGTAGTACAGGCGATAGCGGCCCAGGCCCTCGAGCATCAGGCCGCCCATCGGATCCAGATAGACCTCGTTGGCCTGCGCGGCCAGCAGGTACTGCTTCTGATCCATGGCTTCGCTGAAGGCGATCACCTGCTTGCCGGACGCGCGCACGCGCGCGATCGCGGCGGCGACGTCGCGCATCGAGGCCATGCCGCTGCCCTGGAGCTGGTCCAGGCGCAGCACCACGCGGTTGATGCGCTTGTCGTCCTTGGCCGCGTCCAGCGCGCGCAGCAGGTCGCGCAGCTGCACTTCGCCGCCCTTTTCGCCCAGCGCCTTGCCGAGCGCGCGCGAGGCCGGGTCGCTGCTGTACTGCTCGACCAGGGTGGCCTCTGGCGCGATCACCAGGGTGGTGCCTTCCAGCAGCGGTTTGATCCGCCCGGCCGAACTCATGGCGATCAGGAACAGGAACAACAAGGTGAAGAACACCAGGTTGAAGATCAGCCGGCGGGTGAAATTCATCGCATCCCAGAGGCCGACGAAAAACCGGGCCACCGGGCCGCGACGCGAGGTATCGTTCATTGCGCACACTCCATTAGACGTACGCAGCGTACCGCGACCCGGGGTTTTTCTTCATCCGCCATTCGTAACGCGGATTTTTCGCATACGGCCAAGACCGGCGGGCCGGGCCGGCCAGGGCCAGGCCCGGGATTCAGGCCTCGGCCTGCAGGGCCGGGGCCTGCGGGGCCTGGCGGGCGGCCCGCTCGGCGATCCGGCGCGGGTGGCTGGAGCGTACGAAGCGGGTGCACAGCAGGACCGAGGCCACGGTGAGGCCGGCGATCAGGCCGATCCACATGCCCTTCGGGCCCCAACCCAGGCCCAGGCCCGCGCCCAGCGGCATGCCGATGCCCCAGTAGGCCAGGGCGGCCAGCAGCATCGGCACCTTGGTGTCCTTGAGCCCGCGCAGGGCGCCGGCCGACAGCACCTGGATCCCGTCCGGGAACTGGAACGCGGCCGCGTACAGCAGCAGCGACGCGGCCAGGGTCGCGACCGCGGCATCGGCGGTGTAGAAGCCGACCAGGAAGTCGCTGGCGCTGAACAAGACGATGCCCGACACCAGCTGGGTGCCCAGCACGATCGCGTAGCCGGCCGCGGCCGCGCGCCGCACGCCGTGCAGGTCGTTGCGGCCCAGCGAGTGGCCGACCCGCACCGTGGTCGCCTCGGCCAGGCCCATCGGGATCATGAAGCACAGCGCCGACAGGTTGATCGCAATCTGATGCGCGGCCGCGGGCACTTCGCCCAGGCGGCCGATCAGCAGGGCGGTGACGATGAACAAGCTGCCTTCCATCAGCACGGTCACGCCGATCGGCAGACCGGTGGCGAGCAGGCCACGGATGGTCGGCCAGTTCGGCGGATCGAAGCGCTCGAACAGTTTGAGATCGGCGAAGCGCTTGGCCTTCCACAGCACCACCGCGAACGCGATCGCCTCGATCCACAGCATGATCGCCGAGGCGATGCCCAGGCCGCCGGCGCCCATTTCCGGGAAACCGAGCTTGCCGAAGGTCAGCACGTAGCCGATCGGCAGCAGCACCAGCAGGCTGCCGGCGCTGATCAGCATGGTCGGCAAGGTCCAGTGCAGGCCCTCGGCCATATAGCGCATGCAGAAGAACAGGGTCAGCGCGAACACGCCCCAGCGGATGCCGTGCAGGAAGTCGCGCGCGCCCGGAATGATCTCCGGCGCCATGCCCATCGGCGCCAGCGCGTGCGGGATGAAGGTCAGGAAGGCGAACAGCAGCACGCCCAGGCCCAAGGCCAGCCATAGCGCCTGACGGAACAGCGCGCCGATTTCGCCGCGGCGGCCGGCGCCGTCGAGCTGCGACACCGACGGCGGCACCGACAGCAGGGTGCCGATCGGAATCATCATCGGCAGCCACCACAGCGCGGTGCCGATGGTGACCGACGCGAGCGTGGTCGTGCTGTGGTGCCCGGCCAGGACGTTGTCGATGAAGCCGATCAGGCCGGTGGACACGTGGCCGGCGACCAGCGGCGCGGCGAGCAGGGCGGTGGTGCGGATTTCGCCCGACAATCCGGGGCGCACGGAAGAGGAAAGAGACGACATGACGCGGAACCAGAACCACGACTTCGGCCGCGCAACCGCAAAGGGCGCTGGCGCCGGGCCATAGCAGCCCGCTATCTTACGCGCTCGCCCATGAACGGCCTGGGAGCCGCGAGCGATCGGACCTATGAGCGAAGCCCAAGACCACCCCACGCCGACCCACTGCGAAAACTGCGCGGCGCCACTGCAGGGTCACTACTGCCACCAGTGCGGGCAGTCGATCGTCAATCCGCTGCGCCATGCCGGGCATGCGCTGGAGGAAGTGTTCGAGTCGTTCTGGCATCTCGACGGCCGCATCTTCCGCACCGTGCGCGACCTGCTGTCGCCGGGCCGGGTCGCGCTCAATTACCTGCGCGGTCATCGCGTGCGCTACGTGCCGCCGCTGCGGCTGTTCGTGATCCTGAGCGTGCTGACCTTCTTCATCGCCCAGTTCACGGTGCATTTCGGCGAGGACGATGGCGGCAGCTACAAGGGCAACGGCCCTATGGTCATCGACGGCAAGAAGGTACGCCTGGGCCGCACCGGCGAACGCATCGAGAACGCGCGCAGCGTGTCCGAAGTCGAGAGCGAACGCGCGCAGGCCCTGAAGGAACTCGAAAAGGCGCGCGCCGCGATCCCGGTCGGCCTGCCTGGCGGCGCGCAGGTCGGCATCGCCGCCGGCATCAAGCAGGTCAACGCGATCGCCGACAAGCGCGTGGCCGAACTGCGCGAGCGCGCACGGCCTGACGCCGCCGCCGAGGCCGCCGGCATCGTCGCGCCCTCCCGAGAGGAAGAGAACGCCGCGCTCCCGGCCACGATCGAGAACGCCGACTCGCTGGCCGAGCTGGAAGCCCTGCGCGACGAAAGGCTCAAGCCGCTGCAGGCCGAACGCGCCGGCATCGCCGCCGGCAACGCCACGGCGCTGGCGCGCAACGCCAACGCGATCCGCGATATCAACCGCCGTGCCGGCTGCCGCGCCGCGCAGTTGCAGATCGACCACGCCGTCGACACCGAGGGCGCGCTCAAGCGCAAGGCCGCGACCGACGCGCAAACCTATGGCGACGGCGAATGCAACGAAGGCCTGACCTTCTTCGGCAACGCGCCCTGGGACGCGGAAACCAATCCGGTGGTGATGGCCGGCGCGCCGGAGTTCTTCAACCGCTGGCTCAACAAGCAGATCGGCCGCGGCTACGCCAACTTCAAGCGCGCCACCCAGGACCCCTCGCTGTACGAGCATGCCGCGCTGAGCGCGGTGCCCTCGGCGCTGTTCCTGCTGGTGCCGATGTTCGCGCTGCTGCTCAAGCTGACCTACCTGGGCTCGGGCCGCGGTTACCTGGAGCACCTGGTGGTGGCCTTGTACAGCCACGCCTACCTGTGTCTGAGCCTGCTGGCGATGTTCCTGATGTTCGGCCTGGACGCCTGGATCTCGCCGCATTGGTCCGGCTTCGGCTGGGTCGCCGGCATCGTCGAGGCCGGGCTCTGGCTGTGGATGCCGATCTATCTGCTGCTGATGCAAAAACGCGTGTACGGCAACGGCTGGTTGGTGACCCTGCTGCGCTATCTGGTGGTCGGCGGCTGCTACTTCTTCATGCTGGCGTTCGCGGTGGGCTTCCTGATGATCGCCAGCCTGGTGCGCATGTGAGCGCGGGCGTGGTCTACGAGGTCAACCTCGATCTCGACGCGGCCATCGCCGACGACTACCGCGCCTGGCTGGGGCCGCATACGCGCGAGATCCTGGCCCTGCCCGGCTTTCTCGACGCGCGCATCCACACCCAGCTGGACCCGCCGGCCGAGCCCGGACGGGTGCGCCTGAGCGTGCGCTACCGGCTCGATCGCCAGGAATCGCTGGATGCCTATGTGCGCGATCACGCGCCGCGCATGCGAGCCGACGCAGTGGCGCGGTTCGGCGATCGGTTCAGCGCGACGCGGCGGGTGTTGAGCGAGGATTAAGCGCGGCGCGCGGGCTGGAGCGCGCGAGTACGCACGCAGAACGTCTGCCTTCCCTACTCCCGCTTGCGGGAGAAGGCGCCCGCCAGGGCGGATGAGGGCAGCGCATGCGGTTGCAGTTGCACACGCCCCCCTTCCTCCGCTCGCGGGAGACGGTGCCCGCCAGGGCGGATGAGGGCAGCGCACATGGTTGCATGTTGCACACGCCCCCTTCTCCCGCTTGCGGGAGAAGGTGCCCGCCAGGGCGGATGAGGGCAGCGCATGTGGTTGCAGTTGCACACGCCCCCCTTCTCCCGCTTGCGGGAGAAGGTGCCCGCCAGGGCGGATGAGGGCAGCGCATGTGGTTGCAGCTGCGCACGCGCCTCGGCCCACACCCCAACCCACACCCCGGCCCGCACAGCGGTCGCGCGTTCGCTGCAGCGCGAGCCCATGGCTCGCAAGCGCGGCCCCTCACCCCATGAATGGAAGAGGGACTTGAAGACGGGAGAGGGCTACAGCCCTACTGCCCCAGCTTGTGCCAGAACCACCCCTCGCGCTCGTCCCAACGCGTCGCCAGCAGTTCCCGCCGCAGCGCGTCGCGCGCCTGCGGGGGCGTGCGCTGCACCAGCACCGCCAGGTCCTTGCGCTGCTGCGCACTGAGCTCGCGCAGCACGCGCAGCATCGGCTCGTGCTGCTCCGGCGGCAGCTGCGCCAGCAGGGGCTGCAACGCCGCGTAGTCGAGGCCCAGGCTCGGCCCCAGCAGCCAGCCGCGCTGCAGGCTGCCGTCGAGCGCGTCGTAGCGCGCGCGCAAGGCCTGTTGTTGCTCCGGCGGCAGCGCCGCATAGCGAGCGGCCGCGGCCTGGGCCAGCGCGCGCTCGTCCGCGGGCAGGGCCAGCCAGGCGGCGTAGCGTTCGCGCGCGTTTGCGCGTTCGCGCGCGGGCAGCGCGCTCCAGCGCGCGGCACGGGTGGCGAAGGCGGCGCGTTGCTCGGCGTTCCAGGCCGCCCATTGCGCCGCGTTGGCCTGCAGGCGCGCGCGCGCGTCGGCGGGCAGGCGCTGAGCGAGTTTTTCGTACTCCGGCGGCAAGCTCTGCGCCGCGACCGCGCCCAGCAGCAGGCTCAGGCCCAGGAGGGCAACGGCGCGCAGACAGGCGCGCGGGCGGGCCGCGTCAGCCCGGGACATCGGCGCTCTCCGTTTCGGATTCGGTCGAGGTTTCCGCGCCCGGCGCGGTCGCCGCGTCGGACTCGGCGGGGACCGGCTCGGCGTTCTCGCCGGGCAGGCCCTCGGGGCCGGCGCGCTCGCGCGCAGCCAGCCAACTGTGGAAGGCGAGCTCGCGCGCACCGGCCTCGCCCTCGGGATCGGCCAGCAGGGCGAAGTCGCGGTCGCCGATCAGGCCGGCTTCGTGGCTGTAGCGCGCGGCGGGGGCCTCGGCCTCGGGCAGGGCCTCCACCTGGATGGGCGGGCCGCCCAGCCAGTCGGCGACACCGCCCAGCGGCCACCACCAAGTCGCCGCGAACGCGAGCGCGCACAGCGCCAGCAAGGTCCACAGCAGGGCCATGAGCCAGCGCGGCCGTCGCCCGGCAGCGACGACGGGCGCGTCGCCGCGCTGGCCCTCGGCCGCGACCGGCGCGCCGCGCAAGGCGGCTTCGCGCGCCGCGGTCAGCCGCGTCAGCCGTTCCGGCGGCAGGGTCTTGATGCGGCGATGGATCTGCTCGCGCAGCTGCTGCCAGGCCGCCGGATCGGCGCTGCCGTCGGCGTGGTGCGGCAGCGCGCGCTGCAGGGCCAGGCGGTAGGTCGGCTGGGCCACGCCCAGGGCCGCGGCCGCGTCGGGCTCGGACAGCCCGGCCGCCAGGCGCAGCAGCAGGGCCGCGCGCGGGCCATGGCCGAGTTCGCCGAGGCGGTCGGTGGCGTCCAAGGGGATCGCGACGCGGGTGCGCTGGTGCAGCCCGGGCTGGGCCAGCAGCTGCGACCAGAAGCGGCGCGGCCAGTCGGCCATGGGCGCGGCCTCGATGCCGGCGCGGAAGGCCTGCATCGCCGCCGCCAGGGCCGCGTCGCCGGCGCCGGCGTCGCCCGCCTGCAGCTCGGCCAGGACCGCGCCGCGGCGCTCGACGCCGCGCAGAAATGCGGCCAGCGCGGCCGGCGCGTCGTTCGTGTGCCCGGCGGGACCGGAGGGTGTGGAGCCCGTTGCGGCGGGGCTCATCGCGTACGCATCAGCATGGCCGCATCATAGCGAGGCGGCCGTCGCATAAAACCGCTTGACACGGCGCCAATACCTGCTCCGCGAAGCAGGACGCGGCCTGCAGGAAAAAACGGTTGTGCACAGCGGTAACGGAACCGTCATGGGGCTGAGGAAGAACCCCCAAAAGCCCTGCATTACAACGATGTTTCACGATCAAGCCTTTGATTATCAAAGAGATATACGCATTGGCGATTTTTTCACCAACCTGGCTGCAGAGCTTATTCCAGCGTCATCGCGCAGCCCTGCCGACACGGCATGCACAGATTTATCCACAGCTCGTGTGGATAAGGGTGAATTTTCTTTAAGCACCGCCACTTGCGTGCGCTTTGTCACGGCGGGGGCAGCAATAGGTCGCAACTGCGTCGGCGCCGATTCGCGACCGCGCTCGCTAGACTGAGCGCATGTCCGACGGCTCCGCTCAGTCACTTACACACGTCTGGCGGGTCGCCCTGCCCGTGCCCCTGCCGCGCCTGTTCGATTACCGCCCCGCCGACGGCCTCGAGGCGACGCCTGCCGACGTCGGCATGCGGGTGCGCGTGCCCTTCGGTAGCCGCGAGCTGGTCGGGGTGGTCGCCGACACCGGCGCCGCCGACGCCAGCGCGCCGGAACCCAAATCCGCGCTGAGCCGGCTCGACCCGCAGCCGCTGTTCCACGGCGAGCTGCTGGAGTCGCTGCGCTGGCTGGCCCGCTACACCCATGCCCCGCTGGGCGAAGTGTTCGCGACCGCGCTGCCGGCGCCGCTGCGCCACGGCGAACCGTTGGCCGACACCCACGCCTGGGCCTGGCGGCTCACCGAGACCGGGGCGACCGCGCGGCCGGGCCTGCGCGCGGGCCGCCCGCGCCGCCTCGCCGACCGCCTCGCGGCCGGCCCCTGCGACGAGGACGCGCTGGAACTGGTCGACGCCGCCCACGATCCCGACTGGCGCGCCGCCGCGCGCGCGCTGGCCAAGCGCGGCCTGGCCGAGCGCATCGCGGTGCCGGCCAACACCCTGGCCGCCGCGCCCCAGCCCGGCCCCGCCCTCAACGACGAACAGCAGGCCGCCGTCGACGCCATCCTGGGGGTGCGCGACGGCTTCGCGCCGCTGCTGCTGGACGGCGTCACCGGCAGCGGCAAGACCGAGGTTTATCTGCGCGCGATCGCCGACTGCCTGGCGCGCGGCCGCCAAGCCTTGGTGTTGGTGCCGGAGATCGGCCTGACCCCGCAGACCCTGGCGCGCTTCCGCGCGCGTCTGGGCGTGCCGGTGCATGCGCTGCATTCCGGCCTGGGCGACGGCGAACGCGCGCGCACCTGGGCCGCCTGCCTGCGCGGCGAGGCGCGGGTGATCGTGGGCACGCGCTCGGCGATTTTCCTGCCCCTGCCCGAGGCCGGCCTGATCGTGATCGACGAGGAGCACGACGGCAGCTTCAAGCAGCTCGACGGCATCCGTTACCACGCCCGCGACTTCGCCCTGGTGCGCGCCAAGGCGCTGAACGTGCCGGTGCTGCTGGGCAGCGCGACGCCGTCGCTGGAATCGCTGCGCAACGCCCAGGCCGGCCGCTACGCGCACCTGCGCCTACTGCAACGCGCCGGCGACGCCAAGCCGCCGCGGGTGCGCGTGGTCGACGTGCGCAAGCGCCCGCTCGAGGCCGGCCTATCGCCGGAATTGATCGACACCATCGCGCGCGCGCTCGACGCCGACGGCCAGGTGCTGGTGTTCAAGAACCGCCGCGGCTACGCGCCGGTGCTGATCTGCCACGACTGCGGCTGGAGCGCGCACTGCCACCGTTGCAGCACGCCGACTTCGCCCACGCCGATGACCGTGCACGCGGCCGGACGCCGCCTGCAATGCCACCACTGCGGCGCGCGGCGACCGGCGCCCAACGCCTGCCCGGACTGCGGCGGGCTGGCGCTGCAATCGCAGGGCGCCGGCACCGAGCGCATCGAGGAGGCCTTGGCCGCGCGCTTCCCGGACGTACCGGTGCTGCGCATCGATCGCGGGACCACCCAGCGCCGCGACGCCCTGGAGCAGCACCTGGCCGAGTTCGGCACCGCGCGCGGCATCCTGGTCGGCACCCAGATGCTGGCCAAGGGCCACGACCTGCCGCACCTGACCCTGGTCGCGGTGGTCGGCATCGACGAAGGCTTGTTCAGCGCCGACTTCCGCGCGCCGGAAAAGCTCGCGCAGCTGCTGATCCAGGTCGCCGGCCGCGCCGGCCGCGCGCACAAGCCCGGCGAAGTGGTGCTGCAGACCCATCATCCCGAGCACCCGCTGCTGAGCACCCTGCTGGCCGGCGGCTATGCCGCCTTCGCCGAGCTGGAACTGGCGCAGCGCGAACTGGCCGGGTTCCCGCCTTACGCGCACATGGCCTTGCTGCGCGCCGAGGCCAAGGAAACCGAGATCGCCAACGCCTTCCTGCAGGCCGCGCGCATGGCACTGCGCGAGGTCGGCGACGACAGCCTCGAACTCAACGGCCCGGTGCCGGCGCCGATGCCGCGCCGGGCCGGCTATCAGCGCGCGCAGTTGATCCTGTCGGCGCCGGAGCGGCGCGCGCTGCACGCCGCGCTGGATCGCGCGCTGCCGACGATCCACGCCCTGCCCGAGGCGCGCAAGGTGCGCTGGTCCTTGGACGTGGACCCGGCGGACTTGTACTGAGACGGCCGCGCTGTCGGCCTCAGGCTGGCAGCGGAAAGTCCAGGCGCAGGCCGGTGCCGTGGGGGCCGGACTCGATCCGCAGCTCGCCGCCCAAACGCTGCGCGCGCAAGCGCATGCTGGCCACGCCGGCGCCGCCGTCGGCGGCCTTCGGCGCGGATGCGATGCCTTCGCCGTCGTCGTCGATGCGCAGCTGCAGGCGGTCGTCGACGCGGCGCAGCTGCACCTCCACGCGTCGCGCGCGGCTGTGCTTGAACACGTTGGTCAACGCTTCCTGCAACAGCCGCAGCAGGTCCAGGCTGCGCGCGCTGCCCAGCTCGATCCCATCCAGCCCATCCAACTGCCAGCGGCTGTCGATGTCGGCCGTCTCCAGCAATCGGCCCAGGCGATGCCGCAGCGGCGCCAGTTGCGCGCTCAGATCGGCGTGTTCGCGCGCGGTGCTGTCGATCACCAGGCGCAGGTCGTCGCGCAGGTCCTTGAGGGTAGCGATCACCGCCGCCTTGGGCATGTCGTCCGGCGCCTGCTGCAACTGCGCGATCGCGCCGACCAGGGTGCCGCCAAACCCGTCGTGCAGATCGCGCACCAGTTGCAGGCGCTCGCCGGCGCGGCTGTGCGCAAGCTCCAGCGCGTGCTGGCGCGACAGCGTGGTCGCCAGCTCGGACGTCGCCGTATCGACCTCGCGCTTGAGCTCCAGGTTGAAGCCTTCCACGCGCCGCATCGCGCTCACGAAGCGATAGGACAGCACGAAGCCGATGCCGACCAGGGTCAGTACCGAGGTCAGGCTGAGCCAGTAGGTGGTGCCCTGCACCCAGCCGAAGAACAGCGCGAAATCGCGGAACGAGACCAGCACCGGCAGCAGCAGACAAGCCGCCAGCACCAGCGCGTCGGGGCGCCGGCTGCGCCAGGCCTGGATCAGGAACCAGCCGATGCTGATGTAGTAGAACAAGCCGCCCAGCGCGAACCACAGGTTGCGATGGTGGCCCATCCAGGTCGGCGCCAGCGCGGCCACCAGCAGCGCCAGCGCCGACAGCGCGGCCAGCACGCGCTCCAGGCGCGGATGGCGGCGCTCGCAGTAGCGCAGCAGGAACAGCGCGTAGCAGGCGCCGGCGGCCACGTAGAACGCGGCGTTGAAGGCCTGCCAGGCATCGGTGCCGGACAGCGGCCAAATCTCGGTGGCGATGTGGTTGTAGGCGTACAGCGAGCCGGTCAGTTCGGTCAGGGCGAACCAGCCGTACACGCTGTCCTTGCGCCGCAGCAGCCACATCAGCAGGAACACCCCGCCCAGCACCACCGCCATGGCCAGGTTGATCAGCTTGATGTCGTAACGCAGGAAACGCTCGCTGCGATAACGCTGCTGCAGGGTCTGCGGATCGCCGACCCGCACCGGCCCGGCGCCGGGTTGGTAGGCCGACAGGCCGGACACGCGCAGCCACACGACGTTGTCGCCGGCGCGCAGCAGCGAAGGCGGCAGCAGCACGTAGTGAGGCGTGTTCCAGGTACGCGACAGCGGTTCGAGCAGGTGCGGATCGCGCGCCACCGCTTCGCCGTTGACGTAGATCGCGCCGCTCAGGCTCATGTAGTCGGCCAGCAGCGCGGTCGGCCGCCGCGGATCGTCCTGTTGCCAATGCAGGCGGTACCAGACCACGCCGTCGTGGCCAGGCCAGCGCTGCTGCCACAAGTCCAGCAATCGCACCGGCGTCCAGCCCGAGGCCGGCGGCGCGGCGGCGTTCCAATCCGAACGCACCGCCTCGCCGCGATCGAGCAACCGCACGCCGGCCTCGTCGGCCGCGCGCGTCGACAGCGGCGCCAGCGCCAGAGCCAATACGATCAGCAGCCAGCCCGCGCACGCGCGCGCGCTGTCCGCGCCGGCGCGCCACGGCTTCAGTTGAGCAATCCCAGCGCGCGCGCCTCGAACACCGCCGCCGTGCGCGAACCCACCGCGAGTTTGCGGTAGATGTTCTTGGTGTGGCATTCGATGGTGAGCTTGGACAGCGCCACCAGTTGGGCGATCTCGCGGTTGCTGAAGCCTTGCGCGACCAGACGCAGGATTTCGCGCTCGCGCTCGGACAAGTGCGCCGCGAGCTCGGGTTGCGGCGGCACCGGCGGCGCGGCGCGCGCCGGCGCCTGCTGCACCAGCGCCAGGATCCTGCGCGCGATCAAGGGGTCGATAGGCGCGCCGCCGCGCTGCAGGCTGTGCAGGCACAAGCGCAACTCGTCGTCGTCGCGGTCCTTGAGCAGGTAGCCGATCGCGCCGGCCTGCACCGCCGCCAGTATCGTTTCTTCCTCGGCATAGGCCGACACGATCACCGCCGCGGTCTGCGGCCGCTGCGCGCTCATCCACGCGATCAACTCGATGCCGCTGCCGTCGGGCAATTGCACGTCGACCAGGGCCAGGGCGTAGCGATCCTGTTGCAGCCGCGCATGCGCCTGCGCCAGATCGGCAGCGGTGTCGATGCGCGCCTGCGGACCGGCCAAGGCGCGCATCAGGCCGAGCATGCGCGTGCGTGCGGCAGCCTCGTCCTCGACGATCAGCACCGTACTCAGATCGATGGGCTGCGGTTCCATGCTCTGTCTCGCGCGAGCGGGCGTAACGACCGCGTCAGTGTAGCGCCCGCGCGCGCGCGCGGGACCGGACGGCGCCGCCGTACCGCGGCGCATGCGCGCGGCACGGGCCGCGCTTCAGTGCGGCAAGGCGTCGAGCACCGCCGCACGCAGCGCCGCGACGTCGCCGGCGTCGACCTGGCGCCAACCGCCCATGCGCGAGTCCAGGCCACAGGCCGCGGTCGCGATCACCGGCACGCCGCTGGCCAGCGCGCTCAACAAGGCGCGCGGTTGATGCTCGACCCAGGCGGGCAACGCGACCGCATCGGCTTCGAGCAACCCCTGTCGGTACGAGGCGACACGACGCAGGCTCGCGCGTCCCGGGTCCAGACCGCGCTCGCTATCGCCGGGCGGGAGCAGGATCTCGACCTCCTGATCGCCCAACGCGGCCAACAATTCGAGGATGCCCTTGCGCGCCAACGGCGACGCCGGGAAGAACACGCGCGCGCGGCCGCTGCGGGGCAAGCGCGCATCGACGGGCAAAGCCTCAGGCAGGGCCCAGGCCAGCGGCTGCGCGCGCGCGCCGGCCAGATCGAGAATCTGCGCGTGCGGGCTCCACCAGGCCTCCGCCGCCAGCAAGCCGTTCCACTCGGCCTCGATCAGCGCCGGATCGGCGCGGAAATCGCGCAGCGACAGCACCTGCGGATGCCGCTGCGAGGCGCGATCGAGTTCGGCCTGCAGGGTGCGCATCGGCAGCGCGCTCATCATCACCGCGTAGCGGCGGCCGGCCAGTTCGCCTTCGCGCCACAGGAAGGGCAGCAGGCTCTGCGGCAGCACCAGGTCCAGATCGTTGGGCCGCAACTGCCGCGCCAGATCGCGCGCATGCGCGCGCAACTGCGCCAGGCGCACCTGCGGCAGGGCCTGGCCGCGCCAGCGGCCATAGCGCCAGGCCAGCGATTGCAGCACGCGCCGCGGCAGCGCCTGAGCCGGAAAGCGACGGCCGCCCGGACCGAACACGCGGTCGCCGTCGCCACGCTGCTCCTTCAGCGCGGCGCGGAACTCGGGCCAGGCGTCCTCCATCCACCACAGCCGACGCAGTCCGTCCGCGCTGGGGCCGGTGTGCCGATGGCATTCGTGCTGTTCGCAACTGCCGCAGTCGTTGCTGGCTTCGGGCGGACGCCGCGGCGATACCGCCAGCGGCCAGCCGTGCTCGCTCGCGTTGCGATGGCCGCGAATGCGCAGCCGCAAGCGCTGCGCATCCATGCTCACCTCCAGCCGCCAGGCGAACGGCGCGCGCAGGCGCAGGTCCAGGTAGTTCCAGAACACGGTGGCGTCGCGATCCTGCTCGGCCAGCGAGCCGGGCAGCACGCGCGAATGACGATGACGCTCGACGATCTCCAGCCCGGCGCGCACCGCGCCGTCGTAGAGCGCATTGCTGAGCTGGCACAGGCCGCCGCCCACCGCGGGAATCACGCAGCCCTCGCGCAGTTCGCGGCCGACCGCATAGCCGCGGCGGCGGGTGGCGCGGCCGACCTGCTTCCAGAAACCGAAGGTGGCGCCGGCCGCCACTTCCACGCCGTGCAACCGCTTCAGCGCCAGACGCAGGTTCTGCAATTTGCCGGCGACCAGCAGCGGATCGGCCTCGTCCAGCGGCCACAGCGGGCTTTCGAATTCGGCCAGCACCGGCGCGGCGCGCAATGCGTCGGCGCGCGCGTGCCGGCGCGGGCGCTGCCGATCCAAGGCGTCGCGCCACCAGCGCAGCCCGCGCAGGCCCCAGGCCTTGCACTCGAACACGACCGCCTGCCGCCGTGTCGGCAAGGCGGTGCCGGCCGTCTCGATCGCTGCGACATTCATGCTGCTTTCGGTCCCCTGTCGAAACTCAAGCGATCGCCGTACGACCGCCGCATCCGTAGCGCAAGCGATCGCTAGCCGCCGGCCTTGCCTGTGCCGGACTTCGTGCCCGCCTTGGCGACGCTCGGTTTTCCTGCGCCCGACTTGGCGACGGCCGGCTTCGCGCCGCCCTTGGGCTTCTCGCGGACCCATACGATTTTGTTGTCGCGGCGCACCTCGAACAAGCCGATGGCCTCGATCAAGTCGCTGAGCTTGCGATAGCCGTAGTTGCGCGAATCGAACGAGGCCTGGTTGCCGATCTGTTGTCCGACCGCCGCCAGCGGCGACCAGCCGTCGTCGCCGTTGACCGCATCGACGGCGCTGCGCAGCATCTGCAGCAGCTTGGTGTCGCCTCGCAGCTCCTTGGCGCTGCGTAGCGGCGTGGTCGCGAGCTCGGCCGCCGGCACGTCGGTGCCCGCCGGTTGACCCAGCGCTTCGACATAGGTGAACTTGGAGCAGGCGTTGACGAAAGGCTCGGGCGTTTTCTTCTCACCGAAGCCGTAGACCTTGACGCCATCGGTGAGCAAACGCATCACCAGCGGCGTGAAATCGGCATCGCTGGACACGATCGCGAAGCCGTCCAGATTGCGCGCGTACAGCAGGTCCATGGCATCGATCACCATCGCCATGTCCGAGGCGTTCTTGCCCTTGCTGTAGGCGAACTGCTGGATCGGCCGGATCGCGTACTCGTGCAATACCGCTTCCCAACTCTGTAGATTGGAACTCTTCCAGTTGCCATAAGCGCGGCGCACGTTGGCGGCGCCGTAGCGCGCCACCTCCGCCAGAATCACATCGATCTTGGCGGCCGGCGCGTTGTCCGCGTCGATCAGTAGCGCGATACGCTTTTCTTCCGTGGCGACGGCCATGCTATCGGTCTCCGAGGCCGCGGCCGGCCCCTTGCCGCCAGCCTAGCGCAACCGCACCTGCGGCGCGTGTCAGAAGATAGGCCGGCTTCATCACCGCCCCGCCGCGATAGGCGAGAATGGCGGCGAATCCGACGACCAAAGAAACCCACCCATGACCAGCCAACTCGAACACCTGCGGACGCTGTCCTCGGTGGTCGCCGACACCGGCGACATCGAGGCGATCGCGCGCTTCCGCCCGCTCGACGCCACCACCAACCCCTCCCTGCTGCTGAAGGCGGCCTCGCTGCCGGCGTACGCGCCGCTGATCGACGCCGCGCTCGCCCGCAGCCGCTACGAATTCAGCGACGACCGCATCGCCGACGCCAGCGACCGCCTGGCCGTGGCCATCGGCGGCGAGATCCTCAAACTGATTCCCGGCCGCGTCTCCACCGAAGTCGACGCGCGCCTGAGCTTCGACACCGAGGCCACCCTGGCCAAGGCGCGCCGGCTGGTCCAGCTGTACGCCGAGGCCGGCATCCACCGCGACCGCCTGCTGATCAAGATCGCCTCGACCTGGGAAGGCATCCGCGCCGCCGAGCAGCTCGAACGCGAAGGCATCCACTGCAACCTCACCCTGCTGTTCTCCTTCGCCCAGGCCATCGCCTGCGCCGAGGCCGGCGTCTATCTGATTTCGCCCTTCGTCGGCCGCATCCTCGACTGGCATCTGGCCAACGGCATGAGCCCGCCGGCCACGCCGCAGGACGATCCCGGCGTGCAGTCGGTGACCCAGATCTGGCGCTACTACAAGGCCCTGGGCTACAAGACCGTGGTCATGGGCGCGAGCTTCCGCAACGTCGGCCAGGTGTTGGCGCTGGCCGGCTGCGACCGCCTGACGATCTCGCCGGACCTGCTGGGCGAACTCGAAAAGCGCGACGGCGAGGTGCCGCGCGCCCTCATCGACGACGGCGAACGCTACGAAGGCCCGCGCCCGATGAGCGAGGCCGAGTTCCGCTGGCTGCACAACCAGGATGCGATGGCCACCGACAAGCTCGCCGACGGCATCCGTCGCTTCGCCGCCGACCAGCACACCCTGGAAGACCTGCTGCGGCAGCGTCTGGAAGACTGAGGACGCGCGCATGAGCCATGAACCTCCGGGAGGCGGCAAGCGCGTCGCCCATATCGTGATCGTGGGCGGCGGCTTCGGCGGCCTGTGGACCACGCGCGCGTTGGCCTCGGCCGACGTGCGCATCACCCTGATCGACCGCCGCAACCACCACCTGTTCCAGCCGCTGCTGTACCAGGTGGCCACCGCCGGCCTGTCCTCGCCCGACATCGCCGCGCCGCTGCGCCACATCCTGCGCGGCCAACGCAACGTCGAGGTGCGGCTGGGCGAGGTCGTCGGCCTGGATGCGGCCGCGCGCGAGGTCGAACTCGCCGACGGCGACCGCATCGGCTACGACATGCTGCTGCTCGCCAGCGGCGCCTCCCATGCTTATTTCGGCCACGACGACTGGGCGCAGGACGCGCCCGGCCTGAAGACCCTGGACGACGCCCTGCACATCCGGCGTCGCCTGTTGCTCGCGTTCGAACGCGCCGAGGCCGCGCAGGACGAAGCCGAACGCGCGGCCTGGCTGAGTTTCGCCGTGGTCGGCGGCGGCCCCACCGGCGTCGAACTGGCCGGCACCCTGGCCGAGATCGCGCGCAAGACCCTGCGCCGCGAGTTCCGCCGCATCGACCCGGCCCAGGCCAAGGTGCGTCTGATCGAAGCCGGCCCGCGCGTGCTGTCCAGCTTTCCCGAGGAACTGTCGGAGAAGGCGCGCAAGCAGCTGCAGAAGCTCGGCGTCGAAGTCGTCACCGGCACGCCGGTCAACGCGATCGACGAGCACGGCTACACCCTGGGCAACACCGTCGTGCCCGCGCGCACGGTGATCTGGGCCGCCGGCGTGGCCGCGTCCAAGCTGGGCGCCTTGCTGGATGCGCCGCGCGACCGCGCCGGCCGGGTCCAGGTGCGGCCCGACCTCAGCGTGCCCGGCCATCCGGAGATCTTCGTCGCCGGCGACCTGGCCAGCGTGCAGCAGGACGGCAAGCCGGTGCCCGGCGTCGCGCCCGCGGCCAAGCAGATGGGCGCGTACGTCGCGCGCGCGATCCTCGACCGCCTCGCAGGCCGGCCGACCGCACCGTTCCGCTACAAGGACTACGGCAACCTGGCCACGATCGGGCGCATGGCGGCGGTGGTCGACGTGCACGGCTTCAAACTCTCGGGCCTGCTGGCCTGGTGGTTCTGGCTGGCCGCGCACGTGTTCTTCCTGATCGGCTTCCGCAACCGCGTGATCGTGCTGATCAACTGGGCCTGGGCGTATTGGAGCTATCAGCGCCACGCCCGCATCATCCTCGGCGATCGCGACGACTAGCCGCGGCGCGGCGGACGCGCGCCGCGTCCGCCGCGCACTCGGATTCGAGGATCAGTCCACGCGCGCGGCCGCCGGCCGCGCGCACCGACGATGCGTTAGCATCGCCCGGACCGAGGCCCGCCTCCTCTCATCGCAGGGACGCCATGAGCGACGCACCGCACCCCAACGCCATCGCGGACCGGCCGCGCGCTAGCGCGCTCGCCCCCCTGCTGCTGGCGCTGGCCGCCTGCTCCCCCGGCGACGCACCCAGCGCGCCCGCCAGCGCGGCGCGCGCGCCGTTCGCGGACGCGGCCAAAGCCCAGGCAGCGCCCGCCAGCGCCGACGCGGTCGAGGAGTTCCTGCAGCAGGTCCGCGTCGAAAGCGACGCCGCCGACGCCCGCGACAAGCAGCAAGGCAACATGGGCTACACCGGCCGTCTGGCCGAAGCCATCGCCAGCGAAGTCGCCTATGCCGAAAAAGGCGGCGCCGCACGCCGCTTCGTGGTCGCCAACCGGCTATGGGCGCTGGCGCCGGCGACTTCGGAGCGACTGCATCGCAGCGCCGACGAACTGCTGCCAGACCAGCCGCTGATCGTCTATGAGCTGGCCTTGCACTACACCCGCAACGACGACTGCCCGCGCGCGCTGCCGCTATGGAAGCGACTGAAGACCGTTGGCGCGTTGCCGCCGCAGGCGACCTTCCTGTACGCCTACTGCCAACTCGCCACCGGCGACGAGCGCGGCGCCTACGACCTGGTGCAGGCCTCCAAGGTGCGCGAGTCGCATGTCGGCGCCGAGAAAATGTCCTACGCCGTGTTCGGCGGCACCGACTACCTGACGCTGCACGACGAGGACTACCGCAAAGCCGAAGCCGGCGACCGCGTCGCTCTGGACCGCGCGCTGGCGCGCGCCTTCGACTGGCGCAGCGACTGGTGGAACTACGGACAGAACGCGGCCGCGCGCGACGCGCTGCACGACCTGATGGCGCGCCTGTGGTCCGCGCAGAAGCGCGAACGCGCCGAATGGGACTGCCTGTGGCCGCTGTTGATCGACAGCGAGCGCAAACTCGGCGTCGCCGACCTCGATCGCTGCCAGCTCCTGGTCGGCGCGCACTCCTATCCGGCGAGTTCGGCGCTGGGCCGGATCGTGCTCGGGCGTCTGGCCGCGGACGCGGAGGACGAACTCGACTTCTCGGCGTTCCACGCCCGCCACGCCGCGACCCTGCGCGAACGCGCCTACAGCAGCGCCGGCGATTTCGAGGCCCTGCGCGTGCTGGCCTTCCTGCAGCAGAGCGTCGGCGACGAAGCCGGCCTGGCGCAGACGGACGAACTGGGCTGGAAACGCTACCGCGACGAAACCTTCGCGCGCAGCCGCATCGAACATGCCCACCCCGCCCCGGGGCAAACGCCGGACGCCGCGTTCCGCGCCATGCTGCAACAGGCGATGCGCGACTTTCCGCAGGTGCCGCGCTTCATCCTGATCGATGCGGTCTACCGGCATCCGGATGGGGAACTGCCGGTCGCGGATCTGAGCCGTCTGCTGCAGGCCGAAACCCGCGACCTCAACCTCAGTCAGGGCCAGGCCGGCGTCCGCTCGTCCACGCAGTTGCTGTCGATGTACCGCCGCCTGGGACAGGCCTTGAACGCGACGCCCTGAGGCGGCGCCCAAAACGAAACGGCCCGGTTTCCCGGGCCGTTTTGGTTGCGTTGGCTACCGCGGATCAGGCCGCGAACAGCGCCCGCATCTTCTTCAGCGCGTTGGCTTCGATCTGGCGGATGCGCTCGGCGCTGACGCCATATTCGTCGGCCAGTTCCTGCAGCGTGATCTTGCTGTCGGCGTCCAGCCAGCGGCGCTTGACGATGTCGCGCGAACGCTCGTCCAGGCCCGACAGGCCTTCGCGCAGCAGAGCGAGCTGGTTGTCTTCCTCGTCCTCGCGCTCGTAGCTCTGCGACGGGTCCTCGTCGTGCGCGCGCAGGTACGCGGCCGGCGACGGCGGCGCGTGGTCGTCGTCCTCGTCGGCCGGCGCATCGAAACCGACGTCGCGGCCGGACAGGCGCGACTCCATCTCCAGCACTTCGCGCTCGGAGACGTTGAGGTCCTTGGCGACCTGGCTGACTTCCTCGGCGTTCATCCAACCCAGGCGCTTCTTGCTCTTGCGCAGGTTGAAGAACAGCTTGCGCTGCGCCTTGGTCGTGGCGACCTTGACGATGCGCCAGTTCTTGAGGATGAACTCGTGCATCTCGGCGCGGATCCAATGGACCGCGAACGAGACCAGGCGCACGCCCTGTTCCGGGTCGAAGCGCTTCACCGCCTTCATCAGGCCGATGTTGCCTTCCTGGATCAGGTCGCCGATCTGCAGGCCGTAACCGTTATAGCCACGGGCGACGTGCACCACGAAGCGCAGGTGCGAATGCACCAGCTCGCGGGCGGCGTCGAGGTCTTCTTCGTCGCGGAAGCGGCGCGCCAAGTCCTGCTCGTCCTCGGCGGTCAGCACCGGGATGCGGTGCACCGCGCCGATATACGCGTCCAGCGAACCGAGCGCGCTGGGCACAGGCAGGTTGTTGGCGACTAGGGCGTTCGAGAGGGGGATCTGGGTCATGGCAGCCATCTTAGCAGTCGGGGTCTATGACTGCTAAAGACCCCGGAAGTTCCGCAGTGTTGCGTGGATAGAACGAACGCCGATCCGGTCCGGGCCCGGCACCAAGCCGCCCCCTTTCCTGGAAAGACAAGAAATTAACATTTAAAATCAATTACTTATGAAAACACATTCCGGGTGTCCAAGGACTGAACCGAGCGGCCCGGCCGCAACCGCACGGTCATCGCGCCCCTGTAAACGACGTGGGGCCGCACTAGGCGGCCCCAAGCCCTGACCTTCGGCAGGGGGCCGGCGCCGCTTCGGCGCCACGGTTTCAGAGCCGCAGGCTCAGGCCACCGCCAGCGCGCCCGCCGCAAGGCGCTTGGCCGCGCGCCGCGTTCGCCCAGCGCCTCCCCGAAAACGCAGCGGCCTCAAGATCGGCCGCCCCCCCAGCCCGCGCGAGCGATGCGCGACAGCGCCGTGCGCAGCCGCCGCCAACCGTGTTCCCACAGGCCGCTCAGCGCGCGCTTCGTGGGCGGCCGCGCATTCGCCGCCACCTGCTTGGCCAGCACATGCAGGCTACCGGTCGCGAGCTGGAGCATGGTGATCCTGGCGCCGGTCGCGGCTTCGATCCGTGCGACCGCCCGCATCGCCAACAGGGAATGGCCGCCCAGCTCGAAGAAGTTGTCGTGGCGGCCGACCCGCTCCACGCCGATCAGCGCCTGCCAGATGGCGGCGATCGTCTGTTCGATCTCGCCGCGCGGCGGCTCGAAACCGGAACCGGCCTGCGCGGCTTCGGGCGCCGGCAGGGCGGCGCGGTCGAGCTTGCCGTTGGGCGCCAAGGGCAGGCTCGACAGGCACTGGATGTGGCTGGGCAGCATGTACTCGGGCAGCGCCTCGCGCAGATGCGCACGCAGCGCGTTCGCGTCCGGCGCGTCCGCCGTCGGGACCACATAGGCCACCAGCCGCGGATCGTCCACGGCGTCCTTGCGCACCACCACGACCGCATGCGCCACCTGCGGATGGCTGAGCAGCCGGGCTTCGATCTCTCCGGGCTCGATGCGATGCCCACGCAGCTTGACCTGGAAGTCCAGCCGACCCAGATGCTCGAGCAGGCCGTCGGCGCACCAGCGCCCGCGGTCGCCGGTTCGATACAGGCGCGCGCCGACCCGGCTGTCGAAGGGATCGTCCACGAATCGTTGCGCGGTCAGCTCGGGGCGGTCGTGATAACCCAGGCTGAGCCCGGCGCCGCCGATGTAGATCTCGCCCGCCACGTCGAGCGGGCACGGACGCAGATGGGCATCGAGCACGTGAATGCTGGTATTGGCGATGGGACCGCCGATCGACATGGCGCGCTCGGGCCTGACCTGCCAGCAGGTCGACCACACCGTGGTCTCGGTCGGGCCATACAGGTTCCAGGTTTCCGCGCCGCGCGCGAGCAAGGCCAGCGACAGATCGTCGGCCAGGGCTTCGCCGCCGACCAGAATCTTGAAGCGGGCGTCGCCCTGCCAGCCGGCCTCGATCAGCATCCGCCAGGTCGCCGGCGTGGCCTGCATCACGGTGGCCTGGCTGGATTCCAACAGGGCGCGCAGGGCGACGCCGTCGGATGCGATCTCGCGGCTGGCGATGACCACCTCCGCGCCGACGCACAAGGGCAGCAGCAACTCCAGCGCGGCGATGTCGAAACTCAGGGTGGTGACCGCCATCAGGCGGTTGGACGCGCTCAGCCCAGGCGCCGACGCCATGCTGGCGAGAAAGTTCTCCAGCGCGCGATGCGGCACCACCACGCCCTTGGGCGTTCCGGTCGAACCGGAGGTGTAGATCACGTAGGCGGGGTCTTGCGCGCGCGCGTCGCGCTGCGGGTCCGCGCTCCATTCGATGTCGGCCCCGTCGTCCGACTCGGCGATCAAGTCGGCCAGATCCAGCCCGCGCTCCGGGGGCAGGATCGCCTGCCATCGTTCCGCGGCGCCCACCATCAGATCCAGGCCCGCGTCGCCGGCCATATAGGCCAGACGCGACCACGGATACTCGGGGTCGAGCGGCACATAGGCGGCGCCCGCCCGCAGGATCGCCAGCAGCGTCACCACCATCCCGGTGCCGCGCGGCAGGCAGACGCCGACCCGCGAGCCGCGCGCCACGCCGCGCGCGCGCAACCGATGCGCGGCGCGGTGCACCCGCGCGCAGAGCTCGCGATAGCTCAAGCGTTCGTCGCCGTAGCGCAGTGCCGGCGCATCGGGGCGATGGGCCATGCGCGCGGCCAGTTGGTCCACGACCCGACCGTCCTGCCCCAGCGGGCGAGCGGTCGCATTGCCGTCGATTACGAGCCGCCGATATTCCTCGCCTGGCAGCACGTCGAGGGTGGCGATGTCGTCGTCGCCGCCGGCTTCCAAGGCCGACACCAAGGCGGCGATCGCGGTGGACGCATAGGCGGCGATGCGCGCCGGATCGGCGCCGGCGATGCATTGGGCGGTGAGGACGAAGCCGTCGCCGCACTGGTCGACCGTCAGCGAGATCGGATAGTTGGTGCGTTCCTCGTCGGACAGCAGGGTGATGCCGGACAGGCGCGGATCGCGAGCGGCGCCGCTACCGGCGTGGAAATGCCCCGCGTCGCCATGGCGGTAGTTGAGCAGGGAGTTGAACAGCGGCGCAGGCGCCGGCACGGCGCTGCACGATCGCGCCAGCACCAGCGAGGCGTGTTCGTGTTCCAGCAACTCCGCCAACTGCGCATGCACCGCCGCGACGGTCCGGCGCACGCTGCCCTGCGTCAGTCTGACCCGCAGCGGCAAGGTATTCATCAACAGGCCCACGCATCCGTTGGTCTCGTCGCCGGTGGCGAGGCGGCCGGAAAGCACGGTGCCGAACACGACGTCGTCGCGGCCGTCGCAGCGCGCGAGCACCATCGCCCAGGCCACATGGAACAGCACGGCCGCACTGACGCCCGCCGCGCGCGCCGACGCGGACAACCGCGCGCACATCGCCGGGTCCAGCCGGATCCGGCTTTCCGTCGCCTGGTGGCCATCGTTGCGGACATCGACCAGGCCGAACGGGGTCGTGGGTTCACACAGGTCGCCGAGCTCGCGTTCGAAATAGGCTTTCGCGCCGGCCTGGTCGCGCGACAAGGTCTGGCCGACGAAAGTGCGGAACGACGGCACCGGCCCGGACAGGCGCTCCGGCGCGCCCGCCAGGATCGCCGCGACTTCGTCCCACAGCACATCCTCGGACACGTTGTCGTTGATGATGTGGTGCGACAGCAAGGCGAGCGTGCAGCCCTCGCCCTTCGCATCGCCCAGCATCACCGCGGAGAACAGCGGCGCCTGGTCCAGGGCCATGCGTCGCATCAGCGGATCGGTGCACGCCAGCAGGCGCGCGCGGCCATCGCGCCGACCGCGCAGCTTGAGCACCGGCAGCTGCGCGCGCCGCAATACCACCTGCACCGGTCGCGACAGGCCGCGCCAGAGTATCGCCGTGCGGAACGCATCGTGGCGATCGATGACCTGTTGCAGCGCGGCCAGGAACCGCTGCGCGCGCGCTCTCGAATCGAAGCCGAGCAAGCGTCGCGACAGATAGGCATCGCCCTGCTGCTGCAAACGGTGATGGAACAGCATCCCCTCCTGCAGCGGCAGCAGCGGATAGATGTTCTGGATGTTGCCCGCCCCGCCCGGCACCTCGGCCGCGATCCGCGCCAGTTCCCGCGCATCGAGATCGAGCAAGGGAAACATCTCCGGGGTGATGACGATCGCGTCTTCCGGCACGTGCGACACGGGCAGCGCGACGACGGCGGGTGGCCGCGTGGCGGTCATCGCGGCGCACAGGCCCGCGAGCGTGGGATGGGCGAACACCATGTGCGCGTCCACCGTCCACCCGTGTTGGCGCAGCCGGTGCAGCATCGCGACCAGTAGCAGCGAATGGCCGCCGAGTTCGAAGAAGTGGTCGTCGCGGCCGACCTGCTCCAGACCCAGCAGCGACCGCCAGAGGCCGGCGACCTCCTGCTCGAGCTCGCCGCGCGGCGCATCGAAGGCCTGCTGGGCGAGGGACGCGCGCGACGGCGCCGGCAGCCGCGCGCGATCGATCTTGCCGCTGGCCAGCATCGGCAGCCGCGCAAGCAGCACGAAGGCGGAGGGCAGCATGTGCCCGGGCAAGCGCAGCCGCAGCGCCACACGCAGCGCGTCGGCCTTCAGATCCGCGCCCGAGGCATAGGCCACCAGCCGCGGCTCGCCGCGCGCATCCTCGCGCAGCACCACCGCGCAGTCCACGACCCCGTCGATCGCGGCCAAGGCCGACTCCACCTCTCCCAGTTCGATCCGATAGCCGCGCACCTTCACCTGCGTGTCGGTGCGGCCGATGAAGTCGAAGTTGCCGTCCGCGCGCTGGCGCACCCGGTCGCCGGTGCGGAACATGCGCGCGCCGGGACGCGAGGGATGCTCGATGAAGCGCTCGGCCGTCAGCCGCGGCTGGTTGCGGTAGCCGCGCGCCACGCCCGCGCCGCCCACGTGCAATTCGCCGACCGCTCCCGGCGGCACCTGCCGTTGCTGCGCGTCCAGCACTTCGCACCAGACGCGGTCGATCGGTCGGCCGATCGGCACCGCCGCATCGCCCGCCAGCTCGGCGGGGACTTCGTAGTGGGTCGCGTCGATGGTGGTCTCGGTCGGCCCGTAAAAGTTGCCCAGCCGCGCGCCGGGCGCGATCTCGCGCAACCGGCGCGCCAGTTCCGCGGTCAGCGCGTCGCCGCCGCAGGCCACGTAACGCAAGCTGGCCGGGGCCAGCGAGGGCTCGCCGAGCAGGCCGCGCAGAAGCGAGGGCACGCAGTTCAACAAGCTCACTTGCCGCCCCGCGATCAAGGCGGCTAGGTAGGGCATGTCCAATTGCCGCGAGGGATGGGCCAGCACCAGCGCGGCGCCGCTTTGCAGGGGCGCGAAGAATTCCACCAGCGTGGCATCGAAACTGATCGAATTGCACTGCAGGATGCGGTCGTCGGGAACGATGGCGACGACCTCGCGCAACCATGCCGCATGACTGGCCAGTCCCCGGTGCAGCAACTCCACGCCCTTGGGCGGCCCGGTCGAGCCGGAGGTATAGATAACGTAGGCGAGTTGTTCTTCCGCTATCTCGATGTCCAGATCGCTCGCCGCCCACTGCGACAGCGCATCCCAGGCCGTATCCACGCATACGCATTCGACGCCATGGCTATTCGCAGGCAGTCGCTCGCGCAGCCACGACTGGGTCAGGACCACGGGCGCGGCGGTGTCGGCGAGCATGAACGCCAGCCGGTCCGCCGGGTAGTTGGGATCCAGCGGTACGAACGCGCCCCCCGCCTTCAGGACCGCCAACAGCGCCACGGGCAGATCCAGCGAGCGCTCCATCAGAACGCCGACGCAGACCTCCTCCCGGACGCCCAACGCGCGCAGGTGCCGGGCCAGGCTATTGGCGCGGGCGTTGAGTTCGGCGTAGCGCAGCGATTGTTCGCCGCAGAGCGCGGCGACTGCATCCGGCGAACACGCGGCCTGACGCTCGATCGGTCCGTGCACAGGATCGAAGCGCATTCTTTCACGCGCGAGCGCGACCTGTACTGTCGCCAACATGAGCCCGATGCCCCCTTCGTCGCACGCGGGACAGAGGAGACGATGGCGATCCGCCCACGGCGAGGCCTGTTAGATCGGTCACGCCCAACCACCCGAGACGGCGACTCAATAAGCCTAACGACGGCCTTCGGGGAATCCGGTCAAATCGTCAGGCGAGACTCGGCGTGTTGCCGGTTGCGCCACCGGCAAAGCAGGTGGGGCCGCTCTCGGCGGCCCCAGACCCTGGCCCTCGGCAGGCGGCCAGCCCCTAGGGACCGGCGCGCCCTTTGCTCAGACCTTCCACGGCAGGACGTTCCAGAACCACAGGCCCCAGGCCGCCGCCAGGAACACCAGCAGGGCCAGGCTGTGGCGGAGCTTGCGCCAGAAGCCGAAGTCCGGCGCGCGCCAGGCCGACCACAGCCGCATCAGGCTGAGCAGGCTCAGCGCCAGCGGCAGCAGCGCCGACCACAGGGCCAAGCGCAGCAGCGGCGCGGGATAGCTGAAGACGGCGTCGTTGCCGGCCGCAGCGATCTGGGCGAAGGCCACGCCGAACAGCACCGCGAACAGCAGCCAGGCCACGGCGGTCCAGGCCAGCAGGCGCGCGCTGCCCTGCCCGGCCGCCTTGCGATCGGCGGCCGGACGCTTGCGCCGCAGCCAGGCGCCGGTCAGCACGCCCAACGCGGCCAGCACCGCCAAGCCCAGCGCCACGTACAACAGATTGGGATCGTTGAAGGCGCCGACCCGGTCGAGCACGTCGTGGCCGTAGGGCGAGACGAAGCCGACCACCGCCCCGCCCTCGCGCAGGAACGCGAGCCGGCCGGGGCCGTCGACCGCGCGGAACACGTCCGGCTTCTCCAGCACCCAGCGCGAAGTCTCGCCGCCCGCGCTCAGGGTCAGATAGCCCTCGTCGGTGACGCCGACCTCGGCATTGGACGCGGTCAACAGCTTTTCGAACGCGCGGTAGTTGCGGCGCTCGCCCTGGTACTTGCCCGCGTAGGGCTGGGCCAGCTTGGCCGCGTCCTTGGACAGTGCCGGCAAGGGCCCGGGCCGCGCGCGTTCGAAGTAGCGCTGCAGCAGCAGCGCGGGCAGCTCCGCGGCCAGGCGCACGCCGGTGTCGGTGTTGGTGGACACGAACACGCCGAAACCCAGCTCCGGCACCGCGACCATATTGGAGTGGAAGTACAGGGTGGCGCCGCCGTGCTCCAGGCTGTGCACCTGTCCGTACTGGCGACGGAAATAGCCGTAGGCGAAGCCGGTCGCATCCGGCGCGGTGCGGAACAGCGGCGCGCCCTCCAGCTTGGCGAAAGCCGCCGCCGGCACGATGCGCTGGCCGTCGAGTTCGCCGCGGTTGAGCAGCATGCGCAGGTAGCGCGCCATGTCGGCGGCATCGCTGGACACCGCGCCGGCCGGGCCGACCTGGGCGATGTACTCGAAGCCCTCGGTCTTGTAGCCGCCCTGGCTGCGCAGGTGGCCGTCGGACCACAGGCCCTTGAAGGCCGGCCCGGCGTTGCGCGGATCCTGCGCGCCCAGCGGCTCGCGGAAGGTGGTGCGGTGCATGCCCATGGGCTGGAACAGGTCGCGCTCGATCAGGCTCTCGAACGGCACCCCGGCCACGCGCGACAGCACCAGACCCAGCAGGGTCACGCTGTAGTTGGAATAGACCGCGTGCTGGCCGGCCTCGCGCACGCGCTGCGGGCGATGGCGCAGCACGTAGTCGTGCAGGCTGAGCGCGGCCTTGGGCTCCTTGGCGAACAGGTGGCCGAACGCGGAGTCCTCGTAGCCGGCGGTGTGGGTGAGCAGGTGGCGCACCAGCACCGGGCGGTAGCCGTCGTCGGGCAGCTTGAGCTCGTCGGGCAGATAGTCGTTAACCGGCGCGTCCAGCTTGAGCTTGCCGGCCTCGATCAGCTTCAGCGCTTCCAGATAGGTGAAGGTCTTGGACACCGAGCCGATCCGGAACAGGCTGGCCTCGGCGGTGACCGGCCGCGCCGGGTTCTGCCCGGCCAGGCCATAGCCCTTCAACAGCAGCGGGCCCTGCGCATCGACCACCGCCACGGTGACGCCGGCGATGCCGTAGCGACGGCGGTAGGCATCGACGACGCCGTCGACATAGGCGGCGACGTCCTGCGCGTCCAGGCGCGCGGGCGCGACCTCGGCGGACGCCGTTGGCGGCGCCGGCGTTGGCGCGGGATCGGCATGGGCAATGCCGATGCCGACGACCAGCGCGGCGGTGGCGAGCAGATGGGTGCAGCGCGGGAACCTCATGCTTGTTCTCCGGTATCGATCGATGGATAAGGTTTTGGGATTGGCCGCAAACGTCCGTACAGCAACAGCCACAGCCCCCAGCTCAGCAGCGGCAGCACGTACACCGCCAGCAGCACGTAGGACAGGCCGCGATAGCCTTGTGCGATCAGCGCCACCAGGCCCACGTGGTCGGCCAGGAAGATCGAACCGGCCAACAAGGCCGTCGCGATCAAACCGCGTCCGCCGCGCGACAGATCGCTACCGCGACGCGCATGCCAGGCGGTGGCGACGCGTTCGTTGATGGCGTGAACGGCGCCCGCGCCGCTCTCCAGCAGAGCGGACAAGATCATCAGCTGGAACAGGCTGTGAAACAGCGGCCAGCGCAATCGTTGCAGCAGGAAATCGGAAGGCAGCGCTTCGTCGGCGATCTGCGGGTAGTAGGCGATCATGCAGACGAAGAACGCGATCGCCGGCAGCATCGCCAACGGCCCGGCGATCAACCCCGCCACCGCCGCTTCGCGACGGCTACGGAAGTGGCGCACGATCGGCAGGATCACCACCGCGCCGATGATGTTGTAGCCGGCGTAGGTCAGACCGTTCAGCGCCCAGTCCTCGGCGGCCGGGGCGCTGGCGAAATTGGCCGCGATGCGATCGCCGAAGCGCGATAACGCGAGCAGCAGAAACAGCGCGTAGATGCCGTAGAGGAAGAACGACACCCACTTGAACAAGCGCTCCACGGCGTCGTTGCCGAAGCTGACCACCGCGGCGATGGCCAGCATCAGGCCGAGGGTGCCCAGCAGCGGCGGCCACCCGAACATGGCCTGGCCGATGGCCCCGGCGGCGGCGCCGAACACCGCCAACAACACGATCAGCAGCGCCAGATAGGCGAGTTCGAACAGGCCCCAGAACGGCCCCAGCAAGGCGCGGAAGAAACTGCGGTAGTCGTAGGTGCGCGCGGCATAGGCGAACGCGAACGTCGCCATGCAGATCGCGCTCCACAATGCCATCGCCAACAGCATGCCGGCGATGCCGCCCCAGGGGCCGCCGGGCAGGAAGAACTCCGCCAACTCGCGCCCGGTAGCGTAGCCGCCGCCTATGACCACCGCCTTGAAAGCGAAGCCGGGCAGCAGATAGCGCTGGAACCACGACGCACGCGCGGTGTCGGTCATCGCCGGCCTAGCCCGAACGTGCGAGGCAGGAATGCACCAGCGCCTGCAAGGCGGGGCCGCCGCGGATCGGATCGGCCACCGGCAGACCCAGCCGCAGGCTCTCGCTGGCGATCAGCGCCTGCGCGGCGGCATCGTCCAGATGCGCGGTGTTGAGGCTGATGCCGGCGCAGCGGATCGCCGGATTGGTGCGTCGGCCCAGCAACAGATTGAGTTCGATGGTCTCCTCGATCGACGGCAGCGCATAGCCCGGGTAGCCGAGCACCTCGCGCCGCCCCGGCTCGTGGCAAACCACGATCGCGTCGGGCTGGCTGCCGTGCAGCAAGGCCAACGCCACGCCCGCATAGGCCGGATGCGACAGCGAGCCCTGTCCTTCGATCACGTCCCAATGCGCGGGATCGGCGTCGGGACTGAGCCACTCGGCGGCGCCGGCGGCGAAGTCCGACACCACCGCATCCATCGGCAGGCCGCGTCCGGCGATCAGGATGCCGGTCTGGCCGCTGGCGCGGAAATCGGCGTCGACGCCCAGCGCGCGCATCGCCCGCGCCAGGCTCAGCGCGGTGTACTTCTTGCCCAGCGCGCAGTCGGTGCCGACGGTGAGCAGGCGCTGGCCGCCGCGCTTGCGGCCGCTGGCCACCGGCAGGCCCCGTGGCGGCTCGCGCACGTCGATCAGGCGCCGCCCATGCCGCGAGGCCTGTTCGCGCAAGGCCGGGATATCGGCCAGGCGCGCGTGCATGCCGGCGACCAGGTCCAAGCCCTGCGCCAGCGCCTCCAGCAACGCCGGTAACCAGTGCGCGGGGATCACGCCGCCGACATTGGCCACGCCGATCACCATCGCGCGCGCACCGGCCGCGCGCGCCTGCGCCGGCGTGAGCGCGCTCATGCCCAGGCTGACGCCGCCGGGCAAGGCGTACTCGCCCAGACAGCGCTCGCTGGCCCAATCGCGCAGGCCGAACGCGGTCTTGGCGTACGCCGGCGCGGCGGTATCGCCGAGAAACAGCAGATAGGGCTGCGGCAGATCCAGCATCGGCAGGGCATCGTTCGAACAGGCGTTAGCTAGCGACATGCGGGCATTCCGTTGCGAGACATTCCACGGGAGCGTGCCGCGCGGCGACGCGCGGCACCGGTGCGGGCGGGCTCAGAACCAGACATCGAATTCCAGGCCCACGGTGCGCGGTTGCAGGCGGACGGCCTGCCATTCGCGCAGGTCGCCGGTGATACCGTTGAAGACCGGCGATATCGCGCTGTAGTCGCGGTTGTCGGTCAGGTTGCGCACGTACAGGCGCAGGGTCCAGCGGCCCTTGGACACATCGGCGTTGAGATTGAGTTGGCCGCTGCTGGCCAGGCTCACCGCCTGCGGATTGCTGTCGACGTTGCTCTTGCGCTCGCCGAGCCAGTGGTAGCTGCCGCCGACGTGGCCGGACATGCCCGCGGGCAATGCGAAGTTGTAGTCGGCGGTCGCGGCCATCGTCCATTTGGGAATGCCGGGCAATCGGTCCCCGGCCGCACCGCCCAGTGAATCGGCCTGGTCGCGGAGCTTCGCATCGGTATAGGACGCGTTGAAGCCGACCAGCAAGTTGGGAGTAAGCTTGAACGCAGACGTCAGCTCAATGCCCTCACTGCGCGCGCTTCCGGCGTTGGCGAAATAGCTCAGCCCATTAGGCGTCGACGCCGAGAGCTGCATGTCCTCCCAGTCGATCCGATACGCGGCCAGATCGATCGACGCACGCCCATCCAGCAACAGGGATTTCCAACCCAGTTCGTAGTTCACTAGGCTGTCGGCGTCCACAGTCGGCGGAACGCCCGGCAAGGCGATATTGGGCCCACCCGGCCGATAGCCGCTGGCTACGCGCAGGTACAGCATGTCGTCGTCGCTCAGATGCCAGCGCGAACCAAGCAAGTAGGTGACGACCTCCTCGGACGAGGCGCCCGGCGTGACCCCGACGTCGGCCAGGCTGCCGGCGCTGATGATTTGCTTGAAGCTCTGATCGTTGCTCGCATAGCGCAGGCCGGCGGTGACGTCGAAGCGCTCGCTGAACTTGTAGGTCAGATTGCCGAACAGTGCGTGCTCGCGATAGCTCGACGGCAGGTCGGCGACCAGCAACGGGTCCAAGGCGGTTGGTACGCCGGCCAGGGATTCGGAGCTCGCGCTTTGATGATTGGTGGAACGCTCGTGGGTATAGAACGCGCCCAACAGCCACTCCACCGGCCCCTCGGACTTGGACGCCAGGCGGAATTCCTGGGTCCATTTCTTCAGCCCCAGCGTCAGCGGGAAGACCGACCGTCCCTCGGGCTCGCCAAGAATTGCCGGAATGACCGGGCCGTAGGTCTTGCTCAGATCGTTGACCTGGAGCAAATCGGTTTTGGAGTAGCTGGTGGCCGACACGAAGTCCGCCCATTGCAGATCCCAGTTGAGCGTGGCGGCGAGATAATCCACCTGCTTCTCGAAACGCTCGCGCACCGGCTTGCCGGTGGCATCGCGGCCGAAGCTGGGCTGCAGGGTCAGGGCATCGAGCGTGACCAGACTGTTGTCGTCGGCATCGATGCGCTGATGCAGCGCGGTCACCTTCAAACGCACATCGTCGTTGGGCTGCCACAGCACAGACGCCAACCCGCTGCGTTGGTGCGTGTCGTTGATGCCCTGGCGACCGCTGAAGTGGTTATCGACCCAGCCGGGGGTGAATTCGTTGGCGAACGACGCGCGCAAGGCGAGCTTGCCGGGAATCAACGGCGCATTGACGCTGGCCCGCGCGTTCCAGCCGGTGCCGTCGGCGCCCTTGACGTTGGACACGCCCACGCCGGCACGGCCCTCGTGGGCGTCCAGATCGGGATCCTTGAGCACGTACTTGAGCAAGCCGCCCATCGCGCTGGCGCCGTACAGCGTGCCTTGCGGGCCGCGCAGCACTTCCACGCGCTCGATGTCGTAGGGCAGCAGATCGAGCAGGAAGGCGCCCGAACGCGCGAGGTTGCCGCTGGAGCCCAGCGGGGTATCGTCGATGTAGGCCGCGACCACCGCGCTCGGGCCCAAGGTAGGAATGCCGCGCAACGACACGCTGGTCTGCCCGGGCGTGCCGCCGTCGTCGATAGTCATCGCCGGCAGGTAGCCGTTGAGGTCGGACAGCTGGGTGACGTGCTGGCTCTCCAGTTGCTGCTCGCCCACCACGCTGATCGCCGCCGGCACCTTGCGCTCGTCCTCGACGCGCTTCTGCGCGGTGACGGTGACGGTTTCCAAGGTCGCCGAGGGTTTGCGCTGGTCCGGTTCGGCGGCGGCGTCCTGCGCCAGGGCGATGCCCGGCGCCGCGGATAAGGCCAGGGCGATGCACCAGCCCAGGGCATTGGGGTCGAGACGACGGCGATCTTGGTTGTGCATGAGTTCCCCCCCGGGAATGGAATGCGACTGCGGATGAAACACGGATGTTGCGGATCGATCGCTCAACGCCAGACCTGGCCGAGCAAGCGACGGAAATTGCCGCCGAGCACGGCTTCGATGTCGGCGTCGGCGTAGCCGCGCTTGATCAGCGCTTCGGTCAGCTCGTAGATCTTGGTCGGGCGGTCGAAGCCCTCGATATCGATGCGCTCGCGGAAGCCGTAGCTGGCCTTGTAAGCCGCGCGCAGTGCCTTGAGCTGGTCGGCCGGCATGGCGTCGTAGCCGTACAGGTCGGCGTCGGAGCCGATGCCCACATGCTCGATGCCTACCAACTTGGCGACGTGGTCGATGTGATCGACGATGCCGTCGATGGTGGTCGGCTCCTTGGCGCCGACGAACATGCGCACGCCGGTGATGCCCATCACGCCGCCTTTGGCCGCGAGCTTGCGGATCGCCTCGTCGGTCTTCAGACGCGGATGGTCGTTGAGCGCGCGGCAATTGGAATGGGTGATCGCGATCGGCCCCTTGGCCAGCTCGATCGCATCCAGGGTGGTGCGCGCGCCGCAGTGCGACACGTCGACCAGTACGCCGACGCGCTCCATCTCCTGCACGATCGCCACGCCGTAATCGCTGAGGCCGCCGTCCTCGCGCTCGGTGCTGCCCGAACCGATCAGGGTCTGGGAGTTGTAGGTCAGCTGGGCACAGCGCAGGCCCAGGCCGTGGAAGAACTTGACGTCGTCCTTGCTGCGGAACTGCTCGGCGTTCTGCACGCCGGCGATCACCGCGATCTTGCCGTCGCGCTTGGCGCGGTCCAGGTCGACGGCGCGGTCGACCAGCAGGAACAGGTCGCTGTGGCGGGCCAGGAATCCGTGCCAGCCCGCCAGGTACTCGGCCACGCGCTCGCGCGCATCGGCGCCCTCCAGGCCCCAGGCGTTGTGGAACACGTCGATGCCGCTGGCGCGGAAATCGGCGATCTCGGCTTCGCTGAGCGTGCGCGTATAGACGTCGGGCCGCAGGTCCAGGCGCAGCGGCGCCAGCATGTCGATCACCAGCGCGCGTTCGACGACGGCACGGGCGCGCGCCGAGTAACGCCCGGGATCGGCGCGACGCGGCCGCTTCGCAGCGGCGGCGCCGCGCAAATTCAGGGCCAGGGCGGCGCCGGCCGACGCCAGCAGCAGCGCGCGCCGGCTCAGGCGCGGGGACAGATCGTCGCTCATGCGATGGACTCCGTGGAGATCGGGGATAGGCGGGACGCGACGCCGTCGCCCCAGACGGACGCCGGGCAATGGATGCGCCCGTCGCGGTAGAACACCGCCTCGGCGCGGTCCTGGGCGATGAAGCTGGGGCCGTCGAGATCGACGTAGTCGCAGCGCTGCGCGAGCACGAACGCGGGCGCCGCCGCCCAACTGCTGCCGAGCATGTTGCCGACCATGGTCTTCAGGCCCAGCGCGCGCGCGCGCTCGACCATCAGCAGGGCTTCGGTGAGGCCGCCGCATTTGTCCAGCTTGATGTTGACCACGCGATAGCGGCCGACCAACGCCTCGATGTCGTCCAGGCCCTGCACGCTTTCGTCGGCGATCAGTTCCAGGCCGCTGTCCAGCGCGTCCAAGTCGGCGTCGCTGCCGCGCGCGAACGGCTGCTCGAGCAAACGCACGCCTTGCTCATGCAACACCGCGATCAGCGGCGCGATGCTGTCCAGGCGATAGCCCTGATTGGCATCCACCGCCAAGGTCGCATCGGGTCGGGCCGCGCGGGCGGCGCGCACGCGCGCGCAATCGGCATCGGCGTCGCCGTCCAACTTGAGTTTCAGCACCCGCGCTTGCGCATACGCGCGCGCACCGGCGGCCACGGTGGCGGGGTCGTCCGCGCCCAGGGTGAACATCGTGGTCAGCGGCTGCGGCGCGTCGATGCCGGCCAGCGCCCACACCGGCCGGCCGCTCAACTGCGCCTCCAGTTCCCACAGCGCGCAATCGATCGCGTTGCGCGCGCCGCCCGGCGGCAGCAGTGCGCGCAAGGCCTCGCGATCGATGCCGGACTCGATCGCCTCGCGTTGCGCAAGCACACTCGCCTGCATCGTGGGCGGGTCGTCGCCGAAGTAATAGACGCCGCTGGCCTCGCCGCGGCCGCGACAGCCGTCCTGCTGCAACTGCGCGACCAGGGCCGGCATCGCCGCGAAGGCGTGACCGGCGATGCGCAGCGGCGTGCGCAGCGGCAGTGGTTCGATCGCGAGCTGCAGGCGGCGGGACGGTTGAGGCATGCGCGCTGCGGCTCCGGTGGCGGTTACAACCACGCGGACCGTGGTTATTTTCTATATTGGAAAGCTATTTTTTCCATTTCGTCAAGTTCCGCCCAGAACCGCTCGTCGACACAGGCTTGCGCCGACCGCCAAAACCCAAATATGATTGAGTACGCACTCAATTACTGCCCGACCATGGCCCGCCCCAAAAGCGAAGACAAGCGCAACGCCATCCTCGCCGCCGCGATCCAGGTGATCGCCGAGCTGGGCGCGAGCGCGCCGACGGCGAAGATCGCCCAGCGCGCGGGCGTGGCCGAGGGCACCTTGTTCACGTACTTCAGCACCAAGGACGAGCTGTTCAATCAGCTCTATCTGGAGATCAAGACCGAGATGCACGAGGCGATGCTGTCGACCTATCCGCGCGACGCCGCGCTGAAGGAACGCGCGCGCCACATCTTCACCGGCTACGTGGCCTGGGGCGTGCGCCATCCGGCCAAGCGCAAGACCATCGCCCAATTGGGCGTGAGCGAGCGCGTGACCGCCGAGAGCCGCGCCGAGGGCATGCGCATGTTCGCCGAGTTCGGCGCCCTGCTCGACGAGAGCATCGCCGCCGGCGCGCTGCGCGATCTGCCGCAGCAGTTCGTGGCTTCGATCATGGCGGCTTTGGCCGACACCACGATGGAATTCGTGGGACGCGAGCCCGAGCGCGCCCAGCGCTACACCGACTCCGGTTTCGAAGCGTTCTGGAACGCGATCACCCACTGAAACGCGGCGGCGACGCCGTGTTCGCTTGCTCGATTTAATGAGTGATTAAGCACTCACAAACAGCCCATCCACCTCACCGCCCAGGTCCCCGCCCATGTCCTCCCAAGTCTGGTTAGTCACCGGTAGTTCCCGCGGCCTCGGCCGTCAGATCGTCGAAGCCGCGCTTGCCGCCGGCGAACGCGTGGTCGCCACCGCACGCGATCCCGACACCCTCGCCGACCTGGTCGCGCGCTACCCTGGGCAAGTGCGCGCGGTCGCGCTGGACGTCACCGATGCGATCGCCGCGCGCGCGGCGGTGCAGACGGCGATCGACGTCTACGGCCGCCTCGACGTGCTGGTCAACAATGCCGGCTACGGCGAGCTGGCGCCGTTCGAACAAACCGACGAAGCCGCGTTCCGCGCCCAGATCGACACCAACTTCTACGGCGTGGTCAACCTGACCCGCGCCGCCCTGCCGGTGATGCGTTCGCAGCGCGGCGGCCGCATCCTGCAGATCTCCTCGGTCGGCGGCCGCATCGGCGCGCCCGGCCTCAGCGCCTACCAGGCCGCGAAGTGGGCGGTCGGCGGCTTCAGCGAGGCCTTGAGCCAGGAAGTCGCGCCCTTCGGCGTGCGCATCAGCGTGCTCGAACCCGGCGGCATGCGCACCGGCTGGGGCGAGATCGCCGGCCGCAACCTGCCCGAGATCTGGCCCGACTACCGGCCCTCGGTCGGCGCCTTGGCCGAGCTGCTGAGCCAGTACCTGGGCAACGAGAACGGCGATCCGGCCAAGGTCGCGCTGGCGGTGCTCACGGTCGCGCGCATGGAGGATCCGCCGCTGCACCTGCTGCTGGGCAGCGATGCGCTGCACTTCGTCGACGCCGCCGAAACCGCGCGCACGGCGCAGGCGCAACGCTGGCGCGAGTTGAGCGTGTCCATCGATCATGGCGCGCCGGCGATCCCGTCGCTGCCGCAAGCCTGAGGGCGCCGTCATGAACGTGTTGATCTTCGGCGCCACCGGCATGGTCGGCCAGGGCGTGCTGCGCGAATGCCTGCTCGCCGACGACGTGAGCCGGGTGACTACGGTCGGGCGCAGCGCCAGCGGCCGGCGCGATCCGAAACTGCAGGAAATCGTGCACGCGAATCTGTACGACTACCGCGCGATCGAAGACCGCCTGCACGGCTACGACGCCTGCTACTTCTGCCTGGGCGTGTCCGCCGGCGGCATGAACGAGGCCGACTACAGCCGCATCACCTACGAGCTCACCCTGGCGGCCGCGCAAACCCTGGCGCGCCTGAATCCGGACATGCGCTTCGTCTACGTCTCCGGTGCCGGCACCGACAGCAGCGAGCGCGGCCGCAGCATGTGGGCGCGGGTCAAGGGACGCACCGAGAACGCGCTGCGGCGCCTGCCGTTTCAGGCGGTGTATCTGTTCCGGCCCGGCGTGATTCAGCCGCTGCACGGCGCGCGTTCGAGCACGCCGGCCTACCGCTGGTTCTACGCCCTGACCCGGCCGCTGCTGTCGCCGCTGCGCGCGCTGCTGCCGAACCAGATCCTCAGCACCGAGAGCATCGGCCTGGCCATGCTGGAGGCCGCGCGCCACGGCGCGCCGAAAGCGGTGCTGGAAGCGCGCGATATCCGCGCCCTGGCCGAGCGGGCGCACGCGCATGGCTAGGCGCGGACCGCATTCGCGCCGGCGCGGCATGCGCGGCGGCCTGGGCGGACACGCGCTGCGCTGGAGCGCGACGATGCCGGCGCTGGGCCTGATCGGCGCGATGCTGGGCGCGCTGCTGCGCTAGCGCCGCCAGCCCAGCACCAACACGCCCGCGCCGACCATCGCGATGCCCAGCCACTCGCGCGGACTCGGCCGCTCGCCCAGGAACACGACCGCGAATACCGCGACCAGCAGCAGGCTGAGCTTGTCCACCGGCGCGACCTGCGAGGCCTGACCGATCTGCAAGGCGCGGAAATAGCACAGCCAGGAAGCGCCGGTGGCCAGGCCCGACAGGATCAGAAAGGTCCAGGTCTTGGCCGACAGCTGGCTGGGATCGCTCCACTTGCCGGCATAGACGACGAACATCGTCAGCGCCAGCACGATCACCCAGGTGCGGATGAGGGTGGCGTAGTCCGAATCCACGCCGCGCAAACCGAGCTTGGCGAAGATCGCGGTCAGCGCGGCGAATGCCGCCGAGCCCAAGGCCCACAAGAACCAGGTCGGTAAGGTGTTCATGCGCGGCCTCGCGGCGAGCGGTCTCGTCCCGATTCTGCGCCCGTCGCGACGAACGCGCAGCGGCTCAGGCGGGTCGCCCGCAACGCCCGAACAGATCCAGCTTGGGGTCGTAGACCGAGCTGCGCACCTGCATCAGGCCCAGCACCGAATGGAACAGGTTGTCGTGGCTGGCCGGTTGCCCGGCCTCGCGACGCAGGCAGGCGGTGTCGATGCCGCGGCTGGCGGCGAAGCCCGGCGACAGCCACATCACCATCGGCACGTGCAGTTGGGTCTTCGGCGCGATCGCGTAAGGCACGCCATGCAGGAACAGGCCGTTCTCGCCCAGCGATTCGCCGTGATCGGACACATAGATCATCGCGGTGTCGCGCCCGCTCATCTCGGACAGCTGGCGGATGGTGCGGGCCAGGAAATCGTCGGTGCCCAGCACCGCGTTGTCGTAGGCGTTGACGATCTCGGCCAGGCTGCACTGGCCCAGGTCCGAGGTCTCGCACACCGGCGTGAATTTCTTCAGCCGCTGCGGATAGCGCTTGTAGTAGGCCGGGCCGTGGTTGCCCAACTGATGCAGCACCACCACCGCATCGCCTGGGCGCTTGGCCAACTCGGCGTCCAGGCCCTGCAGCATGACTTCGTCCATGCAGCCTTCGGCATTGCAGTACGGCGTTTGCGTACCGTGTTCGAAGGACTCGAAGGCCAGACCGTCGCAGACGCCCTTGCAACCGGTCTGGTTGTCGCGCCACAGGGTCTTCAGGCCGGCGTATTCGAGCACGTGCAGCAGGGACTGCGAATGCTTGATCCGGTCCTTGTCGTAATGGCCGCGCCCCCAGGGCGAGAACATGCACGGCACCGAGACCTCGGTGGCCGACCCGCAGGCGGTGACGTCGGGGAAATTGATCGGGCCGATCTTGGCCAGTTCGGGCGTGGTCTGGCGCGCGTAACCGTTCAAGCCCCAGTTCTGCGCGCGCACGGTCTCGCCGACCACGATCACCAGCAGACGCGGCTTCGCGCCGACGGGCCGGCCCACGAGCTTGGCGTCCTGGCCGACCGGTTCGCGCGCGCGGTTGCCGCCGCTGCGGTCCTCGAACGCGACCCGCGCCAGCGACATCACATAATTGCCCGGCGTGATCAGGTGCCGCACCTCGCGGTGGTTGCGCATCAACGACGACAGGTTCTGGAACGACAGCAGCGCCGCGCCGCAGGCGATCGCGAGCGCGCCGACCACGCAGGCGACGCGGATCAGCGCCGCGCGCTTGAACGAGCGCGGCTTCAGGCGCACGCGCCAGACCATCAGGGACGGCAGCACGCCGTACAGGAGCAGCGACGGCAGCAACCGCCAGGAGATCAGCTCGCTCGACTCCTTGGTGTCGGTGTGCAGGATGTTGCGGATCATGTCGGTGTCCAGGTACACCGTGTACTGGCTCATGTAGCGCACCGCCATCGCGGTGGTCAGCAGCAGCACGATCAGCACCGGCTTGGCGATCGGCCGGTACAGTACCAGGCACAGCAGCAGCATGTTCAGCGCCGCGACCATCGCGAACAGACTCAAGGCGGTCAGCCAGCCGCCGGGCCCATGCAACACGCCGGTCTGGGCCACGGCGGTGAAGAAAGAGCCGTTGCAGAACACGGTGAAGAACAGGCTGGCGATCAGCGCCAGCGTTTCCAGGCTCAGCTGCGGGCGATAGGTCAGCAGCGCGCTGGTGCGATCGGGCTGGGCGACCTGCGGCCGCGCGATCGCGCTCATGCGAGGTCCTGCCGGCGGGCGGCGGGCGAGCCGGCGGCGATGTCCGCGGCGTAATCGAAGGCCGCGACGTCGGCGCGCTCGCGCGCTCCGGCCCGTCCCCAGAACAGGCGGTACATGCCCAGCGCGCTCATCCAGCAGATCGTCACGGTCCACAGATCGTGCGAAAGGAAGTGCGCGCCGCGCAGCTGCTGGGAAACGCCGAACAGCAAGCCCGTGCCCACGCCGATCGCCAGGCCCAGCCAACGCAGCCGCGGACGCACCGCCAGGAAGAAGAAGTACAGCGCCATCCAGGCGTAGCCGCCGCTGGCATGGCCGGCCGGAAAGCAGACCCCGCGCGACAGGCCGATCGGGCGCAGCCCGAGCAGGCCGATGTAGGGCCGGTCGCCACCGTAGCGCAGCAGGTCCCAGGGGCAATCCATGTTCGTCCAGGACTTGATCCAGGCCACCACCGCCGTCGCCAACAGGGTCGACAGCACCAGATACGCCAGCGGCTTGCGCAGCGGCGCCAGATCCGTGCGCAAGCGCGCCACCAGCCAGGCCACGACGACCGCCAGCCAGGCCGCGGTGCTGAGGTCGCGACCGCCGATATGGATCAGGGTCTGGGTGGCGAACGCGTTCTTCAGCGCCCAGCGATGGCCCTGCCAGGCGTACAGGCGGTCCGCCAGCCAGACGTCGCCGTGCAGCAGCATCAGGCCGACGGCGAGGATCGCGAAGGCCAATAGGGGCAGCCAGAAGTGGCTGAAATAGAAGGACTCGTCGCGCGCGGCGGCGCCCGCGATGCGGTCCAGGCCGGGATGGTGGGCCGGCCAGGACGGGCCGCTGTGCATGCTGTGCTTGGGTGCCGCGGGAGATTTCATCGAATGCGGCCGGTCCGAGCCGGCACGAAGTGGAAGCTGCGGCGATGATCGGAACGCGCGTGTCGGAGAGCGGTAGGAGCCGAATTCGGGCTTCGTTAAAAGCCGACTCCGCGGCGGCCCGCAGCTAAACGCCGGCTGACCGCGGGCGCCGCGCCGGGCGCGCGGGCGTAGGAGTATCGTTTCCGCCGTTCCTACGTCGTTCCGACGTGGCGGCGCGAATACTGGTCAGTCGGGCGCGCCTGGCGACTGGCGGGCAGGGAGAATCCGGACGTATGCGTGTGTTGGTGGTGGAAGACAACCGGAGCCTGGTGGCGAACCTGTTCGAATACTTCGAGGCGCGCGGCTACACCCTGGACGCCGCGCCCGACGGCGCCACCGGCCTGCATCTGGCCGTGACCCAGCGCTACGACGCGATCGTGCTGGACTGGATGCTGCCGCGCCTGGACGGCCATGGCGTGCTGCGTGCCTTGCGCGACGCCGGCAACGAAGTGCCGGTGCTGATGCTGACCGCACGCGACGAACTGCCCGACAAGATCGCCGGCTTCCGCGCCGGCGCCGACGACTACCTGACCAAGCCGTTCGCGCTGCCGGAGCTGGAAGTGCGCCTGGAGGCGCTGATCGCGCGCGCCAGCGGACGCGGGCGCAGCCGCGTGCTGCAGATCGCCGACCTGCGTTACGACCTGACCACACTGGAGGTCAGCCGCGGCGGCCGCGCCCTGCACCTGTATCCGGCCTGCCGCAAGCTGCTGGAGGTGCTGATGCAATCCAGTCCGGCCGCGGTCACGCGCGAACGCCTGGAGCACGCGCTGTGGGGCGATAGCCCGCCCGACGGCGACATGCTGCGCTCGCATATCTACGAACTGCGTCGCAGCGTCGACGGGCCCTACCCGAACAAGCTGATCCAGACCCTGCCGCGGGTCGGCTACCGCCTGGCCGAAGTCGCCGCCGCGGACATGATCGAGGGCGCCCATGGCGGATAAGCGAAGCAGCCTGCGCCGGCGCATCCTGCTGGGCCTGCTCGCCTTCACCGCGCTGCTGACGGTGGCGGTGGTCGCGCAGGGCATCATCGTCAACGAGCATGTCGAGCGCCTGGTCTGGCAGACCCTGCTGGAATCCGAGCTCGACCATTTCGGCGAACGCAGCCGCGTCGACCCGAACTACCACTGGACCGACACCGCCAGCATCAAGCTCTACGACAGTCGCGAATCCGCGCGGGTGCCGGTCGAATTGCGCGGGCTGCCGCCCGGGGTGCACGACGAGGTGCTGGTCGGCGGCGTGGAGCACGTTGCGCTGGTGCGCGATATCGACGGCCGCCGGGTCGTGCTGTCGCTGGACATCAGCGACCTGGAGGCGCGCGAGTTCGACATGACGCTGACCATCGCCGGCGCGGCGATCACGACCCTGGTGATGCTGTCGCTGCTGATCGCGCTGGGCGTGGATCGGCTGATGCAGCCCTTGAGCACCTTGGCCGAGCGCATCGCGCGCCTGCGCCCCGATCAGTCCGGCCAACGCATCGACGTGCCGCACGCGGCCAGCGCCGAGCTGGTGGTGATCGCCGACTCGCTCAACGACTACCTGCAGCGCAACGAACGCTTCGTCGAACGCGAACGCGCCTTCATCGACAGCGCCAGCCACGAGCTGCGCACCCCGATCGCGGTGATCGTGGGCGCCACCGAGCTGGCCCTGGATCAGCCCGACCTGCCCGCGCCCGTACGCCATCAGCTAGGCCGCATCCGCCGCACCTCGCAGGACGTGGAGCGGCTAATCTCGCTGCTGCTGGCCCTGGCCAAGGATCCCGCGCGCCTGGCCCGCGCCAGCGACCGCGTCGCCCTGGACCAGTTGCTGCCGGAGATCGTCGACGACCATCGCCAGCTCACCCGCGACAAGCACCTGCGCCTGACCCTGGCGCCGTTGCCGGCCTGCGAGATCGTCGCGCCGCTGCCCATCGTGCAGGCCGCGATCGGCAACCTGCTGCGCAACGCGATCGAACACAGCGACCGCGGCGAAATCCTGATCCGGCTGCAGGCGCCGGCCACGGTGATCATCGACGACCCCGGCCACGGCATGAGCCCGGAAGAAATCAGCGCGATCTATGCGCGCATCGCGCGCGGCGGCGGCGACCGCGACGGCGGCGGCATCGGCCTGGACCTGATCTCGCGCCTGTGCGAACACCTGGGCTGGACCCTGAGCTTCGAGTCCGACGTCGGTCGCGGCACCCGCACTACCCTGGTGCTGGGCGGCCAAGGCGACGCGACCCGCGCCTGAGCGACGCGACGCGCGTCAGCGCGCCTGCGGCGCGATCGGACGCACCATGCGCGCGAGCAGATGATCGAGGATGCCCTCGGGTTGCAGGCAACGCCCGGTGTGCACGGGCGACATCTGGATGATGGAACTGCGCCGCGCGGTCAGCCAGTGGAAGCGCGCGCGCGCCGGCAGTTCGCCGATCGGCCCGGAGCCCGGACCGCCGCGGCAAATGCGTTCGATCGCGGCCAGGTGCGCGCGCAGCGATTCCAGATCCAGGTTCGGGTCCAGCGCCAGCACGCGCGCTTCGTCCAGCTCGATCCCGGCCTGGAGCAGGCTGGCGCCCGGGCACGACACCAGCACGCCGGCATTGACGAACTCGCCGCGCTCCACGCGCGGCACCACCCGCACCACGGCGTAGTCATAGGTAGCGCGATTGGGCACGCACGGCCTCCTCGACGAAACCGGCGCGCTCGGCGACCCGGCGTTGGAGATAGTCGGCATAGCCGCGACGCAGGGCGTCGGCATCGGCGAAGCCGGGTTCGTCGCCCAACCAGGCATCGGGCAGCAGGCCGACGACGCGCTCGATCAGCGCCGGCGTGAGCTGCGGCGCGAGCTCGGCGTCGGCGGCACGCAACTCGCGCGCCAGCGGCAGCAGCACGTGGTCCTGCACCTGCGCGAACGTACCCGCGCTGGCGCGTTGCGCGCTGTCCCAGTCATGGTGGAAATACAGCGCGGCGCCGTGGTCGATCAGATGCAGGCGGCGATGCCAGATCAGCAGATTGGTGTTGCGGGCGGTGCGGTCGACATTGCTCAGGTAGGCGTCGAACCAGACCACGCGCGAGGCCAACGCCGCATCGGGCTGGTCCACCAGCGGGTCGTAATTGACCGCGCCGGGCAGGTAGTCGAGCGCCAGGTTGAGGCCGGCGCTTTCGCGGATCAGGTGCTGGATCTCGGGATCGGGCTCGGTGCGCGCCAGTTCTGGGTCGAGCTCGGCCAGCACGATCTCCGGCATCGGCAGACCGAGCGCGCGCGCGAGCTCGCCGCCGATCAACTCGGCGATCAAGGCCTTGCGGCCCTGGCCGGCGCCGCGGAACTTGAGCACGTACAGGCCGTCGTCGTCGCCCTCGACCACGGCCGGCAGCGAACCGCCTTCGCGCAGCGGCGTGACATAGCGGGTGGCGGAAACGGTTCTCAAGGTCGCGCGAGGTTCGATCGGCCGCGGGCGGCGGCGTGGGCCGCCCACATTAGGTGGCGCGCGCGGAAAATCAAAGCGCCCTGCGCGCGGGCCCGGCTCAGGCCGCGTCGCGCAGGCTGCGGGCCGCCACCAAGTCCTCGACCAGCGCATCCACGCGCGCTTCCGCGTCGGCGATCGATGCGGCCAGACGCGCGTCGGCGAACTCGTCGTACTCGATCGCCACGCCGTGCGCGTCGACGATGCCCAGATAGCCGAACGCGGTGCGCACGCTGGCTTCGCCGTGGTTGAGATGGCCCAGGCGTTCGCCGTCGTAGCCGTAGTCGCCGCGCGAGCCCAGCAGCACCAGGGTCTTGCCGGCTTCGGCCAACAGCGGCCAGTAGGGCTCGGCGCCGCGGCTGCGGTCGAAGCCGAAGGTGCGGCCGACCCGCACCACGTTGTCGATGTAGGCCTTGAACTGGGCCGGGACGTTGAAGTTGTACATGGGCAGGCCGACCGCGATCACGTCGGCGGCGATCAGCTCATCGACCAGGGCGTCGCTCTCGGCCAGGGTCTCGCGCATCCACGGCTCGCGCTGGGCGGCTGGGGTGAACGCGGCATGGATCCAGGCCCCGCTGACCGGCGCCGGCGGCGACTGGCCGACATCGCGATAGACCACCGGATCCTGCGGCCGCAGCGCCTGCCAGCGCCGCACGAAGCGCGCGCTGAGGCGGCGCGTGTGCGAACCGTGGGCGTGGGTGTCGGAACCGTGGGGACGGGCACTGGCATCGAGGTGGAGCAATCGGGTCATGGTGGCAGTCTCGGAGTGGCGCCGGAATGCATGAGCGATCCTCATCAATAAGCATCGCGATTCCCGGCTTTGGCGCCCATTTGACGCGCACTATTGCAGGACGACAAACTCCGATTCCTCAGGCATCAGATGAATTTTTCGCATCCATGAACCCCCGTCGCCTGCCCCCGCTGGGCGCCCTGCGCGCATTCGAGGCCGCCGCGCGCCTGGCCAGCTTCAAGCGCGCCGCCGACGAGCTCGCGGTCACCCCGACCGCGATCAGCCATCAGATCCGCCTGCTCGAGGAATACCTGGGCGTGCGCCTGTTCGAACGCCGCACCCGCCAGGTCGCGCTGACCGCCGATGCCCTGCGCCTGTACCCGGTGCTGCGCGAAGGCTTCGACGCCTTCGCGGCCGCGATCGCGGCGATCGCCGCGCGCCGCGCCCGTCGCGCGATCACCCTGTCGGCGACGGTGTCGTTCACCGCCAAGTGGCTGGTGCCGCGCGTGGCGGCGTTCCGCGCCGCCTACCCGGAATTCGATCTGCGCCTGCACGCGTCCGACGATCCGGTCGACCTGCTGGCCGGCGTCGCCGACGCGGCGATCCGCTACGGCCAAGGCCCCTACCCCGGCCTGGTCTGCCTGCCGCTGATCGAGGACCGTTTCGCACCGGTGTGCAGCCCGCGCCTGGGGCTGCACGCGCCGCAGGACCTGCGCGCCCTGCCCTTGCTGCATGTGGAATGGCGGCATCCCGCCGCGCGCACGCCGAGTTGGCGCGGCTGGTGCGAACGCGCGGGCCTGCAAGGCGTCGCGGTCGACGCCGGCCTGCGCTTCACCGACGACAGCCACGCCATCCAGGCCGCGATCGCCGGTCAGGGCGTGGCCCTGCTGAGTCTGTCCCTGGTCGCCGACGACCTGGCCAGCGGCCTGTTGGTGCAGCCGTTCGGGCCCACGCTGGAAGGCTATCGCCACAACCTGGTCTACGCCGACAACGGGCCGCCCAGCGCCGAGGTCGCGGCGCTGCGCGACTGGCTGCTGGCGCAGATCGCGGGCGAGACCGGCTAACGCGCGGCCAGCTGGTAACGCCGCTCCTGGGTCAGGCCGCCGTAGCCGTAGGCGGCGGCGCGGGCGTCGATCACGTGGATGTAGGAAGTCGGGTGCAGGTTGCCGATCAGTTCCTCCATGCGCGCATACACCTGAGCCAGGTAACGCGCCTTCTCGGCCTTGGTGTTGGTCTCGTCGGTGATGCTGATATCCAGCTGGAACGCGTTGCGGCCGGAGTCGCTGAGCGGATGGCCGTCGATGATCCACTGCGCGGGATCGAGGTACTGCAGGGTCAGCGCGATCAGCTCGCGCGGCTTGCCCAGCACCTCGACGGTGAGGTCGGCGATCGCGGCCGCGACCGCACGCGTGAGCGCGGCGTCGGGCTGTCCGGAAATCAGCAGGGCGATGTGCGGCATGGGCTTGTTCCTGTGGCGGGTGTGGGATCACACTAGCGCCGCCGCTATTATCGGAATAGCGGGATTATTGAATGTCATCCATCGGATATTCCGATGGATGGTGCCTCGTTGGGAGCCGCCGCATTGCGCAGCCTGGACCTGGAACAGCTCCGCTCCTTCGTCGCCGTGGTCGACGCGCGCAGCATTTCCGGCGGCGCCGCGGTGGTGTTCCGCTCGCAATCGGCGATCAGCGAGCAACTGCAGAAACTCGAAGCCGTGGCCGGCGCGCCCCTGCTGCTGCGCTCGCGCGCCGGCGTGCGCCCGACCCCGGCCGGCGAACGCCTGCTCGCGCATGCGCGCCAACTGCTGGCGATAGGCGAACTGGCCCTGCGCGACGTGCAGGACCACGCGCCCGCCACCGAAGTGCGCCTGGCGATCAGCGACTACTTCCGCCCGTCCGAGGTCGCCGCGCTGCTGCGCCATGTCGCGCGCGCCTGCCCGCAGTTGCGCCTGCAGGTGACGGTGGGCCAGAGCGCGGCCCTGGTCGAAGGCCATGCCCGGCGCGACTACGATCTGGCCCTGGTGATGGAGATCAAACCCGGCCGCGCCGGCGGTCGCGCGCTGCGCCGCGAAGCGCTGTCCTGGCTGGCGGCGCCGCATTTCCGTCCGCGCCCGGGCGAACCGCTGGCGCTGGTGCTGTTGCCGGACAGCTGCGCCGTGCATCGCAGCGCGGTGCGCGCACTCGAACAGCGCGGCATCGCCCACACCGTCGCGCACACCTGCAGCGGCGTGGCCGGTCTGCAGTCGGCGATCGCGGCCGGGCTGGGCGTGGGCTGCCTCAACGCCTCGGCCATCGTCGACGGCCTGGTGCCGGCGCCACGCGCGCTGCGCTTACCGGCCCTGCCGCCGGTCGCGTTCCGCCTGCTGGCGCCGCCGCGCGGCGCGCCGGCCGCCCTGCTCGAAGCCGACGCGGTGCTGCGCGCCCACTTCCGCTGAGCGCGGCGGGTGCGGCGTTTTGCCGCATCGGCAGCGCGAGGCGCGCTGCCTAGCATGGTCGGCTTCCGCGCTTCAGGAACGCCACCGCATGCCTCGCGTCGCCCACCCAGCCCTGCTCGCCCTCGCGATCGGCCTCGCCCTGCCCGCGCATGCCGAGGACGGCGATGCGCCGACCCTGCCCCGGGTCGAAGTGCATGGCGTGGCCGCGCGGCCGGACACGGTGGACGACATCGAACGCGCCCGACGCCGGCTGGACGAGCGCCCCGGCGCGACCGCGCTGGTCGATGCCGAGCGCTATCGCGAAGGCCGCGTCGGCACCCTCAGCGATGCGCTGTCCTACGCGCCCGGCGTGTTCGTGCAACCGCGCTTCGGCGCCGACGAAGCGCGGCTGTCGATTCGCGGTTCCGGCCTGCAGCGCAGCTTCCACGGCCGCGGCCTGGAACTGCTGCAGGACGGCAGCCCGCTCAACCTCGCCGATGGCGGCTACGACTTCCAGGCGGTGGAGCCGCTGTCGGCGCGCTACATCGAGATCCATCGCGGCGCCAACGCGCTCGAGTACGGCGCGGCGACGTTGGGCGGCGCGATCAACTTCGTCTCGCCCACAGGCTATGACGCGCCACCGATCGTGCTGCGCGCCGAGACCGGCAGCGACGGCTATCGCCGCGGCCAGGTCGCGGTGGCCGGCGTATCCGGGCGCGCCGACGGCTACCTCAGCCTCAGCGGCGTGCATCAGGACGGTTATCGCGACCACGCCCGGCAGGAGAACTACCGGCTGTTCGGCAACGCCGGCTGGCGCATCAACGACGAGCTGGATGCACGCGTCTACCTCACCCATGTCGATACGCGCTCGCAACTGCCCGGCAACCTGACCCTGGCCGAAGCGCGGCGCGATCCGCGACTGGCCGCGCCCGCCAACCTCGCCCTGGACCAGCGTCGCGACTATCGCCTGGACCGGCTCGGCGCACGCCTGGCCTGGACACCGTCGCAAGGCCGCAGCCTCAGCGTGTCGGTCTACTACGCCGACAAGGCGCTGGACCATCCGATCTTCCAGGTACTGCGGCAGCGCTCGCAGGATTACGGCCTGGACCTGCGCTGGCGCGCCGAAGGCGAGCTCGCGGGCCGCCGCAACCTGTTCGTGGCCGGCTTGGGCTGGGCGCAGGGCGATACCGACGACGATCGCTACTTCAATCTGAGTGGACGAGCGGGTGCGCGCAGCAACCGCTTCGACCAGCGCGCCCGCAATCGCCGCCTGTACATCGAAAACCAGACCTGGCTGGATCCGCGCTGGGTGCTGGCGCTGGGCGTGCAGGCCATGGACGCGCAGCGGCGTTCGCGCGATCGCTACATCAGCGGCGGCCGCGACGAGAGTTTCGATGTCGACTACGACGGCCTCAGCCCCAAGCTCGGCCTGCGCTATCTGATCGACGAGCGCGCGCAGGTCTACGCCAACCTCAGCCGCAGCCTGGAGCCGCCCAGCTTCGGCGAGCTCACCGGCGGCCCGGGCGTGAGTCAGGTCGATCGTCAACGCGCAAGCTCGGCCGAACTCGGCCTGCGTCTGCAGCGCGAGGCGCTGTCGCTGGACGCGGCGTTGTACCGCGCCCGCGTCGACGGCGAATTGCTGTCCTTGAACGACGAGGCCGGCAATCCGCTGGGCACGATCAACGCCGACCGCACCCTGCATCAGGGCCTGGAACTGGGCCTGAGCTGGCGCCCGCATCCGACCTGGCTGCTGTCGACCCACTACCTCTATAACGACTTCCGTTTCGACGCCGATCCGGTTTACGGCAACCGCCGCCTGGCCGGCATTCCGCGCCAACAGCTGCGCACGCAATTGCGCTGGTCCGCCCATGAGCGCCTCTATCTCGAGCCCAACCTGGAATGGGTTCCGCAAGGCGCTTACGTCGATCACGCCAACAGCTATCGCGCGCCCGGTTACACCCTGCTCGGCCTGCGCGTCGGCGGCCAGATCGACGGCGCCTGGCGTTGGTTCCTCGACGCCCGCAATCTGCAGGACCGGCGCTGGATCGCCAGCACCAACGTGATCGCCGACGCGCGCGGCCAGGACGGACGCAACTTCCTGCCGGGCGACGGCCGCTCGTTCTACGTCGGCCTGGAATGGCGCCCGCAATGACGGGCCACTCAGCTACCTCGGGAGAATCGCATGCACGCATTGCTCGCCTTCGTCGGCGCCTGGCTGATCCTATGGGGCGCCTTGCTGGCGCTGTTGATCGCACGCGGCCGCGTCGGCGCCGCGCGCACGCTGACCCTGCTGGACCGGATCGAGGTGGCGTTGTGAGGCGCTGGGGTCTGGCGCTGGCGGCGCTGCTCGCCGCCGGCTTGCTCATCGGCTGGGTCGGCGAAGGCCAGCCCGTGGGCGCGCTGCGCGTCGCCGACGCCTGGTCGCGCGCGACGCCGCCCGGCGCCGGTGTCGCGGTCGGTTTCATGCGCGTGATCAATGCGGGCAAACGCGACGACCGCCTGCTCGAGGTGAGCAGCGACGCGGCCGAGCGCGTTGAGATCCACGAAGTCAGCCACGATGGCGGCGTGATGCGCATGCGCCAGCTACGCGACGGCCTGCCGCTGCCGGCGGGCGCGACGGTGCGGCTGCAGCCGGGCGGCTACCACCTGATGTTCATCGCCCCGAAACGTCCGTTCAAGCAAGGCGACACGGTGAGCGCGCGACTGCGCTTCGAACATGCGGGCAGCGCGACGGTGCGTTTCCAGGTGCGCGCGCTGGGGGCTAAGACGCACGACGGTCCTTGAAGATTTTTTCGCTGGTAGGGTGGGAGGACACAACCAAAGCAAATCCCCCCTAGCCCCCCTTTTCAAAGGGGGGAATCGCTTGCGTTGTTTCGTGGGGCCGCGTGGCGGGGCCTTAGAGTCGGGCCTGGTCGTCCTACGTTGCTGCTCTGTTCGTCGCAGTTGGCACGACGAGCGCAGAAGGGTTTTAGCTGGTGGGGCGGAAGGGCACAGCCAAAGCAAATCCCCCCTAGCCCCCCTTTTTCAAAGGGGGGAATCGTTTGCGTTGTTTCGTGGGGCCGCCTGGCGGGGCCTTAGAGTCGGGTCCTGGTCGTCCTACGTTGCTGCTCTGTTCGTCGCAGTTGGCACGACGAGCGCAGAAGGGTTTTCGCTGGCAGGGCGGAAGGGCACAGCCAAAGCAAATCCCCCCTAGCCCCCCTTTTTCAAAGGGGGGAATCGCTGCGTTGTTTCGTGGGGCAGCGTGGCGGGGCTTTCGAATCGGGGCCTGATCGTCTTACGTCGATGCGCTGTTCGCCGCCGTTGGAACGAACCTAAGGCGATAGCCGCGCGCCCTCGAATACCCCAAAAGCGACCGCTCTAATCCCCCCCTTTGAAAAAGGGGGGCTAGGGGGGATTTGCTGTTACCGCACCCATCCAAGCCCCACCCTCAAAGCCGCTCACGCACCGGCCGCTTCGCCAGCCGCCGTTGCAAGGTGCGCCGGTCCACCCCCAGCACCCGCGCCGCCGCGGACACGTTGCCGCCGCATTCGGCCAACACCCGCTGCACATGCTCCCAGCCCTGACGCCGCAGCGATGGCGCCTCGGCGGGCGGCGGCGCCTGCTCGGGCGCGTGCTCGAACGCGCGCGCCAACGCGTCGATGTCGAAGGGCTTGGGCAGATAGTTCCAGGCGCCGCGTCGCATCGCATCGACCGCGGTGGCGATGCTGGCGTAGCCGGTGGCGAGCACGATGCGCGCGTGTGGACAGCATTCGCGCAGGGCCTGGATCAGCAGCAGGCCGTTGTCGGCGCCCAGCTTCAGATCCAGCAGCACGCCGTCGGGCCTGAAGGCCTCGGCCGCTCGCAACGCCGTGCCCGCGTCGTGGGCGAGGCAGGTATCGACCTCGCAGCGCTGCAGATGCCGCACCAGGATGCGGCAGAACGCCGCATCGTCGTCGATGACCAGCAAGCGCGCGGGCAGACTCAAGCGCATTCCTCCGCCGGATCCAGCAGCGGCAGCTCGATCTCGGTGATGCAACCGCCGCCCACGCGCGCGATCCGGCGCACCCGGCCGCGACTGCGCTCGATGCTGGCGTTGGAAATCAGCAGACCCAGCCCCAAGCCCGGTCCATGGCGGTCGATCGAAACCGCGTCGGTGGCGCGCTCGGGACCGTGGCCGCGATCGGCGATGGCGATGCGCAGCCAGTCGCCGTCGCATTGCGTGCTCACTTCGATGCGCGCCGGCGCGCCCGCGGCCTCGTTGGCGTCGGCGGCGTTGTTGAGCAGATTGAGCAAGGCCTGCGGCAGGCCCGGATCCACGCGCAGGCGCCGCCCGCCCGCATCCAGCGCCGTCGTCACCTCGACGCCGGGGCGCAGCAGCAGCCAGCGCTCCAGGCCGTCGCGCACGAACGCGTCGGCGTCCTCGATGGTGGCCTCGCCCAGGGCGCCGCGTCGCGCCAGCGCGGCCAAGGCGCGCACGTGCTCGCGACAGTGAGTGAGCTGGTCGCGCATGCTGGCCAGGTCCTCGGTGCTGGGCGCCTGCGGATGCCGCGACCAGTCGTCCAACAGCAGGCCCATCGTGGTCAGCGGGGTATTGAGTTCGTGCGCGGTGCCCGCGGCCAGCGAGCCCAAGGCCAGTAGCGATTCGTCTCGCATCGCGCGTTCGCGCGCGGCCGCCAGGCGCCGACGCTGATCGCGCACGATCGCCATGAAGCGTCCCAGCACCACCGCCATGATCGCGGCGCTGAGCAGGAAGTTCACCCACATGCCGGTCACGTGCAGGCCGAACCCGTCCTCGCCATGCGCGTGCGGCAGCGGCTGATGGTGGCCGAGCAGCCAGGTGTAAAGCGCGGCGGTCAGCACGGTCAGGCCGATCATCGGCCCGATCTCCAGCGCGATCGCGGCCAACGCCACCGGCACCAGGTACAGCGACACGAAAGGGTTGGCCGGGCCGCCGGACCAGTACAGCAAGGCGGTCAGCGCCAGGGTATCGATCAGCAGTTGCAGCGCGAGCGCACGCGCGCCGCCTTCGCCATGCCGCCTCAGCCAAAGATGGCTGGCCAGATTGAACGCCAGCAAGCCCAGCGATATGCCCAGCAGCGGCGCCACCGGCAGGGCCAGGCCCAGGCGTTGAACCACGAACGCGATCGCCAGACACTGACCGGCCACGGCCAGATAGCGCAGGTAGACCAGGATTTGGATCACAGCGGGACTTGGATCACGGCGAGGCGGCGATCACGGCCGGATGCGCGCTAGCGGGATGCGCAGGATACGGCACCGTGGCCCGCGGCGGCCCCGACGACGCGCACGCAGCGGTTGCGGCACAGGGGGTTGTCGTAGAACCCGCTGCGTCCGCCAGCCCGACGCCGTCGCCGGCCGGCTGTAAAACCCGGCCGTAGCGGCCGGTCCAACGCTTCCGCGACCGGGCCCGCGATCGGGCCTGGTCTGCTTGCTCCGCGAGCGGCCGCCGTGAGCGACGTCCGCCGCCGCGTATCCCTATCGGTACGCGCTCGTCGATCGATGGGCTGGCTCCGCGGCCGTGGATCGACGTGCGACGGGAACCGACGAGTATCCCTGTCGCACGCCTCGCGAAGCGCGCTCATAAGCACACTAGAGCAGCATCAGCTCGGATCGCTCCTTGGTGGCGCCGTCGACGAAATAGAGCTTCTTGCCCGAATCGACTCGGTCTTCGACTACTTGGTACAGGCGCAAGGCCTGGCGGATCGCGGCCGTCTTGCTGACGCCCTTGCGCACGCACAGATCCTCCAGGAACTGCATCTCGGTCCCGGCGAGATTCAGCGTCATCCTACGTCTGGTTTCCTTCATATCGCACCTCGAATGGAAAGTTGATTACGAATGGAGCAAACGACGCGCTTTCGCTTTGTAGTTGTCGCGCGTCGAATCACTTGCAGCGATCCTTGTTGTTGTTTGACGTTCCTGTCGGTGTTGCTTGTAGCCGCTGTGTAGCCATCCCATGGTTCGCGCCGTACCGGCCGCATCCACCGGGCGCCACGGCCGGTCCTGGCCGTGTTGCCCTTCCGAAAACCCGGCCGCTAGGGGGCGGTCGGGTCGCGGTATCGCTGCATTCGCATTCGGTGAGCTAGCGCCGAATACAACGCAATATCGTCAATAACTCCCCACTAGGTTAAGAAACCAGCCTTTGTGGTCGTAATCGAAGTCGGTCAGGTCGTCGCTGAACTCGGTGAAGTTGTAGCCGACGCCGACGCGGAAGTTCCGGCCCACGTCGCGGTCCACGCCCAGCAGGACGCCCTGGCGGTCGCCGCCGTCCTTCACGCCCAACCAGCGGTACTCGGCCAGGCCGTGCCAGACCTCATCGAGTTCGTAACGAACCTGAACGGCACCGAAGGTCGCCGAGGAATCGGCCCACTCGCCTTGCAGACGTCCGTAACGCACGCTGCCCTCACGGCGCGCCAGCTTGCCGGCGAACTCCCAGTGATGGTCCGGGTTGTAGACGCCTTCCAGCGCCAGCACCTGGCTGCGCTGGTCGTAGCTGGCCACATTGGGGCCCACCTGCGGCAGCGAGGACACGTCGTAGAGGTAGGTGTACTTGCCCAGTAGCGCCCAGCGCGTGCTGTCGTAGGGGCGCCAGGCGAAGCCGGCATTGCCCTCGACGAACTTGGCCCCGGCCTCGGCGTTCAGCTGATCCTTGGTCTCCGAATAATTGAAACGGCCGGCGACGCGGAAGCTCTCGTTGAACTTGTGCAGGTAGCGGTTGGTGGTCACCCACTGCTCGCGGCGCTCGGCCCCGGTATCGCGGCGCCATTCCAGCTTGCTCTGCCACTGGGTGTCGACCGAGCTGCGCCCGCCGTTCAGGCTGATCGCGCGGCGGTCGACCTGGCCCAGGTTGAGCTCGCGGTCCAGGGTCGCGTTCTGCAGGGTGAAGCCCAGGTTCCAGCCCTCGCCGGGATAGAAATCCATGCCGAAGGTGTGGGCCAGGCCGGACTCGTCGGGCTGCTTCAGGAACTGGCTTTCGTTGAACATGTTGACCTGGTTCGACAGGCGCCAGCGCTGGCCCAGGGTCCAGCCGCCGTTGACGCGGTCGCCGAACAAGGGGTCGTAGTCGCTGCGGTCGGTCGAATAGGTGTAGCTGCCGTAGACCGTGTGCTCCGGATTGATGCGGTACTCGGCGTCGATCTTGGCCGCGTCGCCGCGGTCGCCGGTGGTCAGCTCCGCGCCGATGCTGGACAGGTCGCCGAACAGGTACTTCGCGCCCAGCGAGTAGGCGTTGTTGTCGGCGTACTTGCCGCCGTCGTCGTCCAGGGTGAGCTGGGCGGTGCCGAACAGCTCCAGCTGGGTGCCGATGCGCTGCTTGTACTGCAGCGCGGCGAGCGTGCCCACGGCGTCGCCGCTCAGGCGCTGCTCGTCGACGCGACGCAGTTCGGCGCTGAGGGTGGCATCGTCGTTGAGCCGCCACTCGCCGGTGAGCTGGGCCTGGGTCAGCGACTCCGGCCCGCGCTCGGCGATCGAGTAGCGGCCGAACAGACGCACCGCCGGACCGAGCTGGCCCTGGAACTCGGCGCCGCGTTCCTCGATGTCCTCGCCCGTGCTCAGGCGCGAGATCGAATAGCCGTCGCTGACCCGACGCCACCAGGCGCCGACCGTCCAGTCGTCCTGGCTCCAGCCCAGTTCCTTGAAGTTGACCCGCGCCTCGACCGACTTGGCCTCGCCCGAATGCGCGCCCAGGCCGGAGGTGATCTCGGTGAAGCTCAGGCCGCCGTTGTCGGAACGGAAGATCGGTGCGCTGTTGGCTTCGGTGCGGCTCTGCTCGAGCTTGAGGTAGGTGCCGCGACCGGCTTGCAGGGTCAGATCGGCGCCGCGCAGCGAATAATCTTCGCCGGCGCGGTTCTCGTCGACATAGGTCGCGCCGACGGCGACGTGCTCGCCGAACCAGTGCTTGCCGCGGAAGCCGAGGGTGAGCTCGTCGGCATCGAAACCGCTGGGCACGAATTCGTAGTCGACCAGCAGCATCTGCGCATAGCTGTCCAGCGGCGTGTCGCGGGTCAGGGTGCGCACGTTCTCGCGCGTGACCTGGGCCAGCGGACGCGAGAGCAGCAGTCGGCCCTGCAGCTCGTCGATCTCGTAATCGGCGCCGCGCACCAGCTCGACCCGGTTCTCGACCCGGCCGGTGGTGAGGTCGCGAATTTCCAGCACGACCTTGTCCGAGCCCGGCAGCACGTCGGTGTGCTTGAGGTAATACAGGCTGCCGCCGGTGCCGACGAACTCGCTGTGCCCGGGCGCGGACTGCGCCTGCGAGCCGAACGCACGCAACTCGGTGCCGGGTTCGCCGACCTCGGTGGTGCGGCGGCTGCGCCAGGACACGGCACCGCCGTACAGCGAACGGCTGTACTGGCCGTACTCGGTGCCGGTGATGCCGGTGTTGAAGTTACCCCACAGCGCCTGGTTCTTGTCCCAGTCCACGCGCAGATAGAGCCGGCCCTGCGTGTCGACGTCGCGATAGGTGGTCGAATCGTCGCCGTAGACCGGGTAGTACTGGTCCGGATCCAGGCGGCGGAACACGTCCTGCGGATCGGCGTCCCAGAAGCCGTTGAACAGCTCGCTGACTTCGCGTTCCTGGGTGTCCGCCTGCGCGGTCACCAGATACTTGCCCTTGATCTTGCCCTTCAGATAGAACGCGAGGCGGCCCTCGAGCAGGAAGCCGTCGTCGAAGCGATCGTCGGCGGCCAGCGGCTCGATCGAGCCGGACACGCTGGTCTTGGACGCGGTCAGGTCCGCCAGCGCGACCGCGAACATGTAGCGGCCGGTGACGTCGATATCCAGTTCCTGGTGCGAGGCCTTGCCCGCACCGCCGCCGACTTCGACGTCGAAGCGATGCTTGCCGACCGGCACCAGGTACTCGGCCACCATCTTGCGCTCGAGATCGATCGGATGGCTCTGGCCGTTGATCTTGAGCGTGTAGCCGGTGGGGATGTTGCGGCCCTGGATGCGGATGCGCGAGCCGTACACCGCGATGTTCTGCTGGCGCAGGCTGTTCTCGCCGAACACGCCGTCCAGCAGACTGCGCTGTTCGGCTTCCTCGGCATCGAAGCTGCTGCCCAGTTTCTTCTCGACCGAATCGCGCAACAGTTGCAGGCCGCGCTCGGCTTCTTCCGGGCGCACCAGCTGGAAGCGGCGCGGATAGGTCTCGTCGTAGCTGCCATCGGCGCCATGCGCGCGCACGATGTAGATCAGTTCGTCGCCGGTGCGCAGTTCCAGCCCGGACGGCAAGGCGCCGTCCCAGGTCGCCTCACTGACCGAAGCGGTCGGCAGTTCGACGGTGGCCAGCGGCGTCACCAGGTCGCTGTCGCTGGCGCGGTAGATCAGCACCTGCGCGCGCTGGATGAAGGCCGCGTAATTGCTGTAGGCGTAGAAGCGCACCGGCTTGACCACGCGGGTGCCGTCGTAGGCCAGCAGCGAGGGCGCGGAGACGTTGAACTGCGGCTGGCCGAGATTGGGATCCTCGGTCGCCCAGACCACGCCGCCGCCGGGCAGCTGCAGGGACCACTTGCCGATCGCGACCGCCTGGCCGGGCGCCAAGGCGTCCTTCCAGGTCGAGCGCGAGTCCTCCACCTCCACCGACACGCGACGGTCCGGCTGCAGGGTCTGCGAGCTGGAACCGTCGGTGGTGCCCTGGGTGACCGGCTGCCGCTCGCCGCGCGTGCGCAGCTCGAACAGCATGCCGTCTTCGCTGCGGCAACCTTGGTCGCCGCAATCCAGACTGGCCGCCTTCGCCGGTTCCGGCGCCTTCGCTTCCTGTGCGGAAGCGACCGACGCCAGGCCGGCGAGGATGCCGATGAGGGTGTAATCGAGCAGTTTCATCTTCATGGCATCCCCCTTCACTTCTCGGTATCGCCGGCAGGGGCGGCCGGATCGTTGCTGAGATCGACGCGGAACGTGCGCCGCAGCTCCGGACTGATCTTGGCTGCGATAGCGTCGTAGACCGCCTTGGCGCGGCGCATGCCGAGGGCGACGTTGTAGTCGTCCGAAGCGCGCTTGTCGGTGTGACCGGTGATGACGATCCGGGTCGAGCGCATCTGCTCGATCGCGACAGCCATCTTGTCGATCAGCGGCAGGTACTGCGGCTTGATCGTGCTGCGGTCGGTGTCGAACAGGACCTCGCCCAACAGCGGCCACTCGGCGAAGCCGACCACGATCGACTCCGGCCGCTCGGCCTCGGTGCGCACGCTGACCGTCAGCGCCTTGAACTGCTCGGGCGTCAACATGTCTTCCAGCGCCTTGCGCACCGCCAGCGCACGATCCATCGCCAGGGTCTCGTACTCGCCCTGGGCGACGATCACGACTTCGCCGCTGCCGTACTCGCGCACCTTCTCGGCCATCTTCTCCACCGCGGGCAGGTACTGCGGCGTGACCGCCGCACTGCCCGGGGCGAAGAAGACCTCCCCTATCCGCATCTCGACCTGCTCCTTGGCGCCCGGGATCTCGCCCGGGGGCAGGCGCACGCCGAAGTCGAAGCGCACCGGCAGGCCCGGAGTCACACGGCGCACCACCGGGTTGTCGGTGGTGAACACGCTGCCCGGAGGCAGGGTGGCCGGATCGACCTTGAGGATGAAGTTGCGCCCGCGCTCCCACGGCCCGCCGGCCACGCCCTCGAGGTGGTAGCGACCGAACTGATCGGTTTCGATCAGCAGGCCTTCCACTGACGCGACTCGCACGCCCGGGATGCCACGTTCGTCGACACCGGCATTGCTGACGATGTAGTCGACCCGATAGCCGCCCTCGACCTGGGCCACGCGGCGCTCGACCTTGGGATCGGCACCGGTCAGACCCTTGGCGGCGTCGCCGCTGCGCTCGACGCGGCTGTTGCCTGCCTTGTCCATGCGCACCGTCAAGCCCTCGGCGGTGGTCAGCGCGAAGCCGTCGTCGAAGTCCAGCGCGTTGAGCGTCTGGCTGATCACCACGCGGTGCGCGGCGATCGGATCGGCGTCGGACTGACGGGCGGAGATCGTGCCCAGCTCGATGCCATGCAGCAGCGGCGAGCTCGCGTCGGCTTCCGGCGCAGGGCCGGTACCGCGATCGACCGTGGTCGAGTTGGCGACGTAGGCGCCCGGGGCGAAACCGCCCTGGATGCGGATGCCGCTGAGCCCGGCCGGATCCTGCCAGCCGTCCTGGTCGCGGTCGTCGAACACGGTGCCGATGATCAGAGACTCATCCAGCAGCGGATCGGCGACCAGTTGCACCTGCGCGGTGGCCACGTTCGAGCGCACGCCGTTGTCCTCGGCGAACACGCTGTTGACGTGCACGCCCGGCCGCACGCCGGCGCCGACCTTCAGCAGGTACACCAGGGTGGCGCGCCCGCCCGCGACGATGTCGACCTGATCGACCCGCACCGGGAAGGTACCCACCAGGCGACCGGCACCGTCGGTGTCGGCGACCTGCAGGCTGTTGGCGACGTAGCTGAAGCCGGCCGGCGGCGTATCGATCACCGTGACATCGGTCGCGTCGACCCGACCTGTGTTCTCGATCGTCACCGTGTAGCGGACCAGGTCGCCGATCTTCACGTCGCGCGGATTGGCCTGCTTGCTCACGCGCAGGGTGGTCGCCAGCGGCTCCACGGTCACGACCGCGGTGCTGGTGGCGGTAACCGTGGCAGTCTGGCTGGTCGAGGCGTGGGTGCCGGTGGCGACCACGACGTTGTCCAGGGTGCCGCCCGCGTTGGCTTCGGCCTCGGTGATGGTGTGCGTGTAGCTGTTGCAGGTGGCCATGGCCCCCGGCGTCAGCGTGGTCGGCGCACACGTCAGCGTGGTCGGCGTGCCGTTCTCGTAGGTGTCCAGCGCGGTCAGGTTGGTCAGGGTGACATTGCCGGTATTGGTGACCGTCACCGCGTAGGTGATCACGTCGCCGGCATTGCCCGTCCCGACCGTACCCAGGTCGGTGGTCAGCGTCGCGGTCTTGGTCGCGGCGATGGCCGGACGGCCCTGGATCACGACCGTGAACGTCGGGTTGCACTCCGGCGCGGTCGAACCCACCGGGCAGGCGCCCGGCGTGCTGGTGGTGACCACGGCGGCGTTGAACACGCTACCCGCGTCGACGTCGGCCTGGGTCACGCGGTAGGTACCGGTCAGCACGCAGGTGCCGGCCGGCGCCACGCTGGCGCATGTGACGGTGTTCGGCACGATCTTGCTGTCCGTCACCACCACATCGGTCAGGGTCACGTTGCCCGTATTGGTCGTCGTCACGGTGTAGGTCAGGGTGTCGCCCGCGCTCACCGCACCGTTGCGGTCCTCGTCGGCGTTGCCGGTCATGGCCTTGACCGAGTTCAGCGCAGGCGTCTGGATCACCGGCACGGTCACGGTCGGGTTGCACTCCGGCGCGGTCGAGCCCGGCGGGCAGGTGCCCGGCGTGCTGGTGGTGACCACGGCGGCGTTGACCACGTTGCCGGCATTCGCGTCGGCCAAGGTGACCCGGTACGTGCCGGTCAGCACGCAGGTGTTACCCGGCACGACGCTGGCGCAGGTGATCGAAGCCGGGGTGATCTTGTTATCGGTCACCACCACATCGGCCAGGCTCACGTTGCCCGTGTTGGTCATCGTCACGCTGTAGGTCAGCGTGTCGCCCACCGTCACCGTGCCGCTGCCGTCTTCGTCGGCGTTGGTCGTCATGGCCTTGGTCGAGGTCAGCTGCGCCGTGTCACGGTCGGGTTGCACTCCGCCGCGGTCGAGCCGACCGGGCACACACCCGGGGTGGTCGTGGTGATCACGGCCGCATTGACCACGTTGCCGGCATCGGCATCGGTCTGGGTCACGCGATAGGTACCGGTCAGCACGCAGGTGCCGGCCGGCGCCACGCTGGCGCAGGTGATGGTGTTCGGCGTGATCTTGCTATCCGTCACCACCACATCGGCCAGGGTCACGTTGCCCGTGTTGGTCGTCGTCACGCTGTAGGTCAGCGTGTCGCCCACCGTCACCGTGCCGCTGCCGTCTTCGTCGGCATTGGCCGTCATGGCCTTGACCGAGGTCAGCGCAGGCGTCTGGGTCACAACCACCGTCACGGTCGGGTTGCACTCCGCCGCGGTCGAGCCGACCGGGCACACACCCGGGGTGGTCGTGGTGATCACGGCCGCATTGACCACGTTGCCGGCATCGGCATCGGTCTGGGTCACGCGTATGCCGTCTTCGTCGGCATTGGCCGTCATGGCCTTGACCGAGGTCAGCGCAGGCGTCTGGGTCACAACCACCGTCACGGTCGGGTTGCACTCCGGCGCGGTCGAGCCCACCGGGCAGGCGCCCGGCGTGGTCGTGGTGATCACGGCCGCATTGACCACGTTGCCAGCATCGGCATCGGTCTGGGTCACGCGATAGGTACCGGTCAGCACACAGGTGCCGGCCGGCGCCACGCTGGCGCAGGTGATGGTGTTCGGGGTGATCTTGTTATCGGTCACCACCACATCGGCCAAGCTCACATTGCCCGTGTTGGTCATCGTCACGGCATAGGTCAGCGTGTCGCCCACCGTCACCGTGCCGCTGCCGTCTTCGTCGGCGTTGGCCGTCATGGCCTTGACCGAGGTCAGCGCAGGCGTCTGCGTCGCGTTCACCGTCACCTGATCGGTCGGCGACGTCGTGCCGTCCGCCGTCGCGCTGGCGATGTTGGTCACGCTGCCGCTGTTCAGATCGGCCAGGGTCACCGTGTACGTCGCCGTACAGGTCACCGACTCACTCGGATCCAGTTCGCCGTCCAGGTTGCCGACCGTCGTCACCGCCGGGCAGCTCACCGTCGTCTTGTCGTCCGCCACCGTCACCGGGCCCGTCAGCGACACGTTGCCGCTGTTGGTCACCAGGTAGCTGTAGCTGATCGTGTCGCCCACGGCGGCGTAGTTCGCCGTTGTAGTGGTCTTATCGATCGTCAGCCTCGGATCCGGCGCCAGCGGCGTCGTCGTCGTGTCCGGCGGACTCGTCACAGGCGGCTGGCCGCCCGGCGGGGTGCCGGTCGCCGTCGCGCTGTTGTTCGACGTACCCGCGTTCAGGGCAACCTGGTCACCTGCCGCGACTGGGGCCCCTTATCGATCGTCAGCCTCGGATCCGGCGCCAGCGGCGTCGTCGTCGTGTCCGGCGGACTCGTCACAGGCGGCTGGCCGCCCGGCGGGGTGCCGGTCGCCGTCGCGCTGTTGTTCGACGTACCCGCGTTCACTTCGGCCTGCGTGATCGTGTGCGTGCCCGTGCACGTCGCCACCTCGGTCGGCGCCAGCGTCGTCACGTCGCAGGTCGCAGGAGCGTCCAGCTGCGCGTCGGTCACCGACACATTCGTCAGCGTCACGTTGCCCGTGTTCGTCACCGTGAACGTGTACGGGATCGTGCTGCCCGCCGTCGCACCCGTAGGCGCACCGGCGACCTTATCGATCGTCAGCCTCGGATCCGGGATCACGGTGCCGTCGCCGCGCTCGCGTTCGTGCAGATACGACACATTCGTCAGCGTCACGTTGCCCGTGTTCGTCACCGTGAACGTGTACGGGATCGTGCTGCCCGCCGTCGCACCCGTAGGCGCACCGGCGACCTTATCGATCGTCAGCGAAGGCGCAGGCGCGAAGGTATTGGTGATCGTACAAGTGGCGGCATCGCCCAGCGCCAAGGTGATCTGGTTGCCACCGGTGACGGTGGCGCCCGTGCACACCCAGCTCGAAGCGGTGTAACCCGCGGGGCCACCGGCTTCCGTCAGGAGGTAGTTGCCCGGATTGACCTGGGCATTGGTGACGGTCGCCGCGCCTTCGGTGCCGGTGATCGTGGTCGGACCGGTTGCCGTCAGTGTCCAGTTGGTGTCGATGGCGGTGCCGCCACCGGTGTTCACCACGGTCTTCTGCAGGGTCAGCGTCGCGGGAACCGGCGTGTTGGAATACGTACACGTGGTCGCAGTGGCGCTGGCGCCGATCGTGAGGCTACGACCGGTGGCGCCGCTGGCCAGGGTGCTGCCGCCGGCGCAAGCCACGGTAGTGGTGTATCCGGCCGCGGTGGCACCGCCGCCGAAGGTTTCGGCCGGCAGGGTGGCGACGTCGCCCGCGAACACGGTCACAGCCGTGCCGGTGGTGTTGGTCGGCGCGGTCGCGCTGAAGGTCGGGTTGGCGGTGCCGCCGGTGGTGGTGGCCGAGGCGGTGTGGCCGCTCACGCTGCCCGCCGCCCAGCTCTTGGCCAGGTTCAGCTGCTGGGCGATGCGCGCATTGGTGTAGGTACAGGTGACCGCACTGCCCGGCATGGTGATGGTGCGGCTCAGGCCGGTCCCGGTCACTGTCACCGGGTTGCTGCTGGCGTCCGTACACACCAGGGTGGTGGTGTAGTTGGTGGCGGCGCCCGTGGTGAAGGCTTCGGCCAGGGTTACCGTGGAGCCGGTGGTCGCCTGCGCGGTCGCATTGGTGGTGGTCGACGGCGCGGTCGACGTGCCACCAGTGGCGCCGGTCACGCTGGCGCCGCTGACGGTCAGGCTGACCGCATTGCCGGCGAGCGCGTTGGTCCAGGTCTTGGACAGCGTCACGCCGAAGNCCACCAGTGGCGCCGGTCACGCTGGCGCCGCTGACGGTCAGGCTGACCGCATTGCCGGCGAGCGCGTTGGTCCAGGTCTTGGACAGCGTCACGCCGAAGTTGTTCGGCGTATTGGTGTAGGTACAGGTGGTCGCCGTGGCGCTGGCGCCGATCGTGAGGGTACGACCGGTGGCGCCGCTGGCCAGGGTGCTGCCGCCGGCGCAGGCCACGGTGCTGGTGTAGGTGGATGCAGTCGCGCCGCCGCCGAAGGTTTCAGCCGGCAGGGTGACGACGTCGCCCGCGAACACGGTCACGGCCGTGCCGGTGGTGTTGGTCGGCGCGGTCGCGCTGAAGGTCGGGTTGTTGGTACCGCCAGTGGTGGTGGCCGACGCGGTGTGGCCGCTCACGCTGCCCGCTGCCCAGCTCTTGGCCAGGTTCAGCTGCTGGGCGATACGCGCATTGGTGTAGGTACAGGTGACCGCGCTGCCCGGCATGGTGATGGTGCGGCTCAGGCCGGTCCCGGTCACGGTCACCGGGTTGCTGCTCGCATCCGTACACACCAGGGTGGTGGTGTAGTTGGTGGCGGCGCCCGTGGTGAAGGCTTCGGCCAGGGTCACCGTGGAGCCGGCGGTCGCCTGCGCGGTCGCATTGGTGGTGGTCGACGGCGCGGTCGACGTGCCACCAGTGGCGCCGGTCACGCTGGCGCCGCTGACGGTCAGGCTGACCGNGGTCGCCTGCGCGGTCGCATTGGTGGTGGTCGACGGCGCGGTCGACGTGCCACCAGTGGCGCCGGTCACGCTGGCGCCGCTGACGGTCAGGCTGACCGCATTGCCGGCGAGCGCGTTGGTCCAGGTCTTGGACAGCGTCACGCCGAAATTGTTCGGCGTATTGGTGTAGGTACAGGTGGTCGCGGTGGCGCTGGCGCCGATCGTGAGGGTACGACCGGTGGCGCCGCTGGCCAGGGTGCTACCGCCGGCGCAAGCCACGGTGCTGGTGTAGGTGGATGCGGTGGCACCGCCGCCGAAGGTTTCGGCCGGCAGGGTGACGACGTCGCCCGCGAACACGGTCACGGCCGTGCCGGTGGCGTTGGTCGGCGCGGTCGCGCTGAAGGTCGGGTTGTTCGTGCCGCCGGTGGTGGTGGCCGAGGCGGTGTGGCCGCTCACGCTGCCCGCCGCCCAGCTCTTGGCCAGGTTCAACTGCTGCGCGATGCGCGCATTGGTGTAGGTACAGGTGACCGCACTATCGGCGGGCATGGTGATGGTGCGGCTCAGACCGGTGCCGGTCACGGTGACCGGGGCGCTGTCGAGCGCGCGGACGCAGGCCAGGGTGGTGGTGTAGTTGGTCGCGGCGCCGGTGGTGAAGGCTTCGGTCAGCGTGACGGTGACGCCACCGCCGGCGGTGGCCGTGGCGTTGGTGGTGGTGGACGGCGCGGTGGAGGAACCCGCGACGGCGCCGGTGGCGCCGGTGATGGTGAGGCTGACCGCGTCGCCGGCGAGCGCGTTGGTCCAGGCCTTGGTCAGGGTGATGTTGCGCTGGATCGGATCGCTGTCGGTCGCGGTGCAGACGCCGGTGGTGCTGTTGAAGTTGGCCGCGCCATTGGTGCTGGTGCACAGCGTGCCTGGGTTCTGCACGCCGGTGGGCGGCGTGACCGTGGCGGTGTTGACGGCGTTCTGAGCCAACGCGGGCAGCGAGACCGCCCCCAGCAGCAGGAGCAGCAGCGACTTGCGAAAGCAGCGACCGACTACCGTCAGCGCTCGATTGATGTCTGCAGCCACGTTGCACTCCCCCTGAACCATTTCAGCCTCGTACCCACCGCCAACACCCCCGAGCGGCCATCCGAGCCATCGAGCTGCGCCAGTTCCCTTAATGGGATTTTTTTGTCCCAATCAGGATTGTATAGGCAATTACCATGCCAATAAGAAAACGGTCCCAGTCCCGGATCCGTTTTATTTCGGGCGTTCTTTCACAATTTTTAGGACCTTCAGCGTCACTTTGTGACTCAAAACGTCCTTAACAGCGCAGGTACCGAACGGCTTCCGCCCCCGCCGCAGCGGTAAAGACTTGGCCAAAACCGGCGCACATCGGTTGCAGCAGCGGACCTGGCACATCGGTGGTGCGGCTACCGATGTCCGGGGCGCTGGGCTTCGGCTGGGCGGGGGCGGCACATCTAAGCCACCAAATCTTTCTCCTGCTCAGCCCAATCGCGCCGCATCCGGACCGGGTCCGTTGATATGGATCGCGGAAGCGCGGCCACAGAGGACATCGCGGGGCACGCCCGCTACAGGGACAGGGCCACGATCGGGGCGGACGCCTGGCGCGAACAGGCACACTTAATGCCCACTGGAGGCTCTAAATTGATGGCTTTTGGCTGCGTACAGAGGCTCGACCATGCGCCTGGGCTCTCCATCCGCGCACACGCAATGCACGCAAGCACTTGAGATTGCGAGGCACAAGACGAACAATGTGAAGACCGTGTTCCAAATCGGAAAATCACGGTCCAGCAACAAGTTAGGCTGACTTTTTGCACCAGTCTTGTGTATTTTTCACAAGCTGAACCTTTTGCCCGTCCCGACGCGGCGTTTGCGTCTCCCGCTTCGATTCAAGGCAATTGGTACCGTTTCCATGCTTGCGGAGACCCACATCCCATGAAGTCGTCTCACCCGACCATCGGCGGCCTGTTGCGTTCGCTGCGCGCGCGCAACAAATGGACGTTGAAGCAGATGAGCGAACGCTCCGGGATTCCGTTATCCACCCTGTCCAAGATCGAGCACGACCGTCTGTCGCTGACCTACGACCGCCTGCAGCAGCTCAGCGAGCGCTTGAACATCCGCATGTCGGAACTGTTCGCCGAAAGCGAGGACGCCAGCGTGCCGGCGGTGACCGCACGCCGCAGCATCGGCCGGGTCAGCGATGCGGTGCGCATCGACTCCAAGAACTACGAATACTTCTATCTATGCCCGGAACTGCGCCGCAAGCGCATGGTGCCGAGCGTGGCGAACCTGCGCGCGCGTAGCCTGGAAGAGTTCGGCCCGTTCCTGCGCCATGCCGGCGAGGAGTTCATCTACGTCCTCAAGGGCACGGTGGTGCTGCACACCGAGTTCTACGATCCGCTGACCCTGGAGGAAGGCGAGTCGGTCTACATCGACTCCAACATGGGTCACGCGTATGTGATCGGGCCCGATTCCGACGCCGCCACGGTGATGGCGGTGGCCGCGACCGACGACGATCAGAGCGTCATCGAAGCCCTGATGGCGACGAACGACTAGACCCGAGGCGGGTGCGGAGCCGCCCGGATCCCGGCCGCGCTTGCCGCCGGACCCGGTTTATTGACGGAATGCACAATTTAGCCTCACATATTTGTCGAAACGGCTTGCAATTCTCCGATCTGGACAATTAGTCTTGCGGTGAGAATTATGCGTGCCGATTGCAATCGGCACGGGCATGGTCGGGCGCTCGCAAGCGTAGCGAACGACACATCCAGGCCACGCGGCCTAGCTGAGCGGAATTCGTGGCACTTCCTAGGTGCCGCCGCTGCAGTAAGACGCGAGCCTCGCCACCGGTATCGACGCTGAGTAGCTGTCTTTTGAGCCCCGGCCTAGGTCGGGGCGATTTTTTTGCGGCGCGGCGAGGCGATCAGAGCGCGCTGCGCGGCGGCAACGACCAGTCGATCGCGGCCAGGCCCTGCCGGCTCAGGTAGTCGTTGACGGCCGAGAAATGCCCGCAGCCCATGAAGCCGCGATGGGCCGACAGCGGCGAGGGGTGCGGCGCCTTGAGCACGCGATGGCGGCGCGCGTCGATCACCTTGCCCTTGGCCTGGGCGTAGCTGCCCCAGAGCAGGAACACCAGCCCCTCGCGTTCGCGGTTGAGGGTATCCACGACGTGGTCGGTGAAGCCTTCCCAGCCCTTGCCCTGATGGCTGCCGGCGCGGCTCTCCTCGACCGTCAGCACCGCGTTGAGCAGCAGCACGCCCTGGCGTGCCCACGCCATCAGGTAACCGTGGTCGGGACGCGCCAGGCCCAGGTCGCGGTGGATTTCCTTGTAGATGTTCTCCAGCGACGGCGGAACCGTCACGCCCGGCTGCACCGAGAAGCACAGGCCGTGGGCCTGGCCCGGCCCGTGGTACGGATCCTGGCCGAGCACGACCACCTTGACCTGATCGAACGGGGTGGCGTCGAAAGCGGCGAAGATCTGCGGGCCCGGCGGATAGATGCGGGCGCCGGCCGCCTTGCGTTCGCGCAGGAACGCCGACAGCGCGCGCATGTCCTCGCGCTCGAACCAATCGCCGACGCGCGCTTTCCACGACGGCTCCAGCTTGACCCGCTCGCCGCTGTCGCCGTTCATGAGGATGCGCGCTCGGGCAGTCGTGCCAGGCGCAGCTGGAACAAGGTCTTGGTGACCAGCAGGCGCTCTTCGATCGGCTTGAGCACCAGGTCGTTGGCGCCGGCGCGCAGCAGCTCGCTCTGGTTGTGGCGGTTGGCGTCGCCGGTCATCACCAGCACCGGCAGACGGCGCTTGCCGTACTTGAAGTCCTGGCGCAGGCGCTCGAGCAGGTCGTTGCCGCTGAGCGCGCCTTTCAGATAGACGTCGGTCAGCACCAGATCGGCGCCGACGTCCTCGGCGCCGCGGTGGGTTTCCAGATACTCCAGCGCTTCTTCGACGCCGATGAAATGCAGCACCTGCAGGCCGTGGCGTTCGAGCATGCGCTTGGTCGCCACCGCGACCACGCGGCTGTCCTCGACGTAGAGCACGCGCGCGCCCGGGATCGGCTCGGGCTGCACGTAGCCGCGAATGAAGGCCGCGAGCGCGCTGTGACCCAATGCCTTGTCGAAATAGTCGGTGACGTCCTCGGTGAAGCTGCGCGACTCCAGATGGGCCTGGGCATCGCCCGAAACCACGATCACCGGCACGTAGGCCTGGCCGCCGGCTTCGCGCACGCTGCGCGCCAGGCCGATGCCATCGCCATCGGGCAACACCAGCGAGGTCGTCACCAGATCGACCGCGCCGCCGTCCAGCGCCGCGCGCGCCTCGGCGATGCTGCCGCAGGGCACGACCTCGACATTGGGCAGCTCGCGCGCGAGCACGTCGCCGATGAGCTTGCGCACCAGTTTGGAACCGTCGACCACCATCACCCGGGGGGCGGCGTTGTCGAAATGGCGTAGATCGTGGCTATGCATGCGGGACGGATCGGGTCGCTATCGACGACGGCGCAAGGGAGTCCGAGTTTAGGCGCGAACGGCTACGGATTCCGAGTCTCGCGTTCCGTCCCGGCCAGATCGTCTACGGCGACCGCGCCGCTCAGGTGTCGGTGGGCCGGGTCTGGCGCAGGTAATGCCCGGTCACCAGCCCCGCGCCCAACCAGCCCAGCACCGCCGCGCCGACGACGATCGCCGCGGCGTAGCGCAGATCGAAGCCGTGCAGGGCGAATGCGCTGCCGTAGCTGCGCGCGAGTTCGGCCAGCGGCTCGCGCAGGGCGAAGTCGGCGGCGGTCAGCAGGGCCAAGGCCAGCGCGCCCGCGGCCAGGCCGTAGCACGCGCCCAGGTACAGGAACGGGCGCCGGATGAATCCGTCGGTCGCGCCCAGCAGTTGCAGCACGCCGATCTCCTCGCGCCGCGACTGGATGTCCAGCCGCACGGTGTTGCCGACCACCAGCAGCGTGCCCAGACCCAGCAGCGCCGCCAGCACCCAGGCCAGGCGGCTGCCGAAGCGCAGCCAGCCGTCCAGACGCTGTCGCCACCCGGCATCGTGCTGGACCAGATCGGCGTCGGGCAGGGCCTTGAGCGATTCGGCCAGCAGCAGCTCGTCGCCCCTGGGGGTGATCAGCAGCAGGCTGGGCAGCGGATTGCCTTCCAGAGTGCCGATCGCCTCGCCCAGGCCGCTCTTTTCGCGCAGCTCGGCCAGGCCTTGTTCGGGCGTACGCAATTCGATCGCGGCGATGTCGCGACGCGCGCGCAATTCGTCGGCGAGCGCGCTGGCGCGTTCGGCGGCGAGACCGGGCTTGAGGAACAGCGCGATCTGGCGCGATTGCTCGACGTCGCCGGTGAAGCGTTCGATGTTGGCCAGCGCCGCCCACAGGCCCAGCGGCAGGGCCAGCGCCACCGCCATCACGCCGACGGTGAGCGCGGTCGACCAGGGCTTGCGCAGCATGCGGCCCAGGCTGGCGACCAGACTGTAGACGTGGTGATCGACCCAGGTGCCCAGGCGCGAACGCGAATCGGAGGGCGCGGCGGCTTTGGCGTTCATTCGGCCAGATCCTCCGGCGAGATGTCGTCGACCAGGCGCCCCTGATTCAAGACCAGCACGCGCTTGCGCATGCGCTTGACCAGGCTGAGGTCGTGGCTGGCGACGAGCACGCTGGTGCCGCGCTCGGGCAGCGAGGCGAACAGGGCCAGGATCTCGGCCGACAGGGTCGGGTCGAGGTTGCCGGTGGGTTCGTCGGCCACCAGCAGACGCGGTTCGCCGACGATCGCGCGGGCGATGCCGACGCGCTGTTGCTCGCCGGCCGACAGCTCGCCCGGCAGCGCACGCTCGCGCGTGGCCAGGCCGACCTTTTCCAGCACCGCGCGCACGCGCTTGGCGATATCGCCGCGGCGCAGGCCGCGTAGCAGCAGCGGCAGGCCGACGTTGTCGGCGACGCTGCGATCGGCGAGCAGGCGATGGTCCTGGTAGACCACGCCGATGTCGCGCCGGTGCAGGGCGACGCGGCGGCCGCGCACCTTGAGCAGGTTCTTCTCGCCGAACAGCACCGCGCCGCGGCTGGGCCGCTCGCTGAGGTGGATCAGCTTCAGCAGCGTGCTCTTGCCGGCGCCGGAATGGCCGGTCACGAACAGCATCTCGCCGGGGGCTACCTCGAAGCTGACTTCGCTCAGCGCCTCGTGGCCGCTGCTGTAGCGTTTACTGACGTTGTCGAAGCGCAGTACGGTCATGGCGGAAGTATCGCAGATGCGCGATTCGCGAGAACACATCACGTTTCCCGGCGCGGGCTTGCACTAGCGTGGCCCTGCGGTCGGCAGGGACGACTCGGTCGCAACGGCGGGGTCGTCGACGCCCCGCTCCACGACCTTCCCGGCTCACTGCGGGCGCGACGCGCCGGTCGGCCAGCCGCAACGGTCGCCGGCGCAACGCCGGCGCGCGCACCGTTCCCGCAGCACTCGCTTCAGGCCCGGCAGCGCCCTGACGTCGTGCAACAAGGAAGGCACCACGATCGACCACCGTCGCCGGCCAGTCGATACCGGCTGGCGTTCGGTTCCGGCTTTCATTCTTAAGGAGAAGAATATGCAAACCACCCGGCTACAAATCGCGTTCGCCCTGGCCCTGGCCTTGGGCTTGCACAGCCAGAGCGCCCGCGCCGAGCAGTACGACCCGCCGCTCAACATCGGCACCATCGGTTGCCCGGCCGGCTCCACCGGCTACGGCAACGCCCGCTTCATCGTCTTCCCGTCCTGGGGCAGCGCGCCGCCGAACTGGCGCCTGACGATCTGGTGCAGCGCCGCCGGCGCCGGCCGCCGCACCCACTTCGAACCGGGCGGCGGCGGTGTGTTCGCGCCCTGGCCCAACCTGGGCGGCGCCTTCGGGGTCGGCTGGCCGCCGCCGCCGAACTACGGCAATCAATTCCAGTTGCTCGACGTCGACAGCGATGGCGATCTGGACGTGTTCCAGCTGCTGGAAACCGCGCCCAACACCTGGACCGTGTTCCTCAACCGGGCGCTCTGAAACCGGGCGCACCGAGCCCGCTTAGGTCATCGCGACCGATCGCGGCACGCTCGGACGCAACGAAAACGGGCGCCCCAGGGCGCCCGTATCGTTCGACGGCACGGGCCTGCGGCCCGTCCGCCTCAGTGCTGCGAGCGCGGCGCGCGCGTGACCAGCGACTTCAGGCCGCGGCCGATGCGGCTGAGCAAACCGCCGGGCTTGGCCTCGCCCTCGCCCGCCGGAGCCGGTTTGGCGGGGCCGGACTTCGCCGCCGGTGCCGCCTTGGTCGCGGCGACCGGGGCGGTCTGGGCCGTCGCGCCCTCGGCGCCCTCGATGCGGCGACCGCCGCGACGGCGACGCCGCTTGCGCGGCGCGTGCTCGCCCTCGACCGCCGCCGGAGCGGTGGCGACCGCAGCGGCCTCGGTTTCCGGACGCGGCTTGCGCTCGGGACGCGGCGGACGCGGTGCGGCGCCCTCGGCCGCGGGTGCGGCGGCGCCGGCTTCGCGACGCGGACGCTCGCTGCGCGAACCTTCGCGGCGCGGGCCTCCCTCGCGACGGCCACCGTCGCGCGAACCGCCGCTGCGGCTGCCGCTGCGACCGCCGCCACGGCGTTCTTCGTCGGCGGCGCGCTGCTCGCGCGCTTCCTTGAAGATCGCGCCGATGCTTTCGTTCTCCTCGCCTTCCTCGCCCGCCGGCACTTCGCGCGGCTTGCGCGGCAGCGCGACCAGCAGGTCGGCGTCGACCGTGGCCACCGGCAGCTTCTGCTCGATGTAGCTTTCGATGTCCGGCAGGCTCATCGCGTAGCGCTCGCAGGCGAAGCTGATCGCGTCGCCCTCGGCGCCCAGGCGCGCGGTGCGGCCGATGCGGTGGACGTAGTCCTCGGCATCGAACGGCAGGTCGTAGTTGTAGACGTGGCTGACGCCGTCGATGTGCAGGCCGCGGGCGGCCACGTCGGTGGCGACCAGGATCTCGAGCTGGCCCTTCTGGAACTTGTTGAGCAGCGACTCGCGCTTCTTCTGCGGCACGTCGCCGGACAGCACGCCGACCCGGTAGCCGCCGCGCTCCAGCGAACGCGCCACGCGCTCGACCCAGACCTTGGTGTTGACGAACACCATGGTGCGCGCGCCCTCGGAGCGCGACAGCAGGCCCAGCAGCAGCGGGATCTTTTCCTCGTCGGACGGGAAGTACACCTTCTGGCGCACCTTGGCCGCGGTGATGAACTCGGTCTCGACGACGATCTTCTCGGGCTCGTTCATGTGCTCGTAGGCCAGCTCGAGCACGCGGTGGCTCAAGGTGGCCGAGAACAGCAAGGTCTGGCGCTCGGTGCGGATCGGCATGCGACGCAGCAGGAAGCGGATGTCCTTGATGAAGCCCAGGTCGAACATGCGGTCGGCTTCGTCGAGCACGCACATTTCGCAGGCGTGCAGCGACACCACCTTGTGCTGCTTGACGTAGTCGATCAGGCGGCCGGGCGTGGCGATGATGACGTCGGCGCCCTTCTGCAGCAGCTCGCGCTGCTTGTCGTAGTCGACGCCGCCGTAGACCAGGGCGAACTTCAGGCCCAGCTCGGAACCGAACTTGACCGCGTCCTTATGGATCTGGATCGCCAGTTCGCGGGTCGGGGCCAGGATCAGCGCGCGCGGATCCTCGGGCTTGCGCTCGGCCAGGGCCGGGCTGGTCAACAGGCGGTTGATGACGGTGACCAGGAAGGCCAGCGTCTTGCCGGTACCGGTCTGGGCCTGGCCGGCGACATCGCGCCCGGTCAGCGTGATCGGCAGGGTCAGCGCCTGGATCGGCGTGCAGCGCGAGAAGCCGGCGGCTTCGAGGCCGGCGAGCAGGCTGGGATGCAGTTCGAACGAGGAAAACGTGATATCGGTTAAAGGCTTGTCGCTCATGCGTCTTAAGGGTCCGCGCGCAGAACTGCGCTTGCGTGGGTGGCGTCGGCGAAGCAGACTGCCGGGGCCGGGCAGACCCCATGGCCGACCCGACGTTCTGCCTCTGGAAGAGGCCGTGGCGCAGCCCTTGAAGGTGCCGCGAAACGCCCCAGTTTACAGTAAGCCCCCGCCCGGCACGGCCCGCCCGGGGATACCATTCAATATGAGCCCGTTCCGTACGGGCGCGTACCCCCGCAGGAGATCATCCCCGTGAGCGAAAAAGTTCTGCATGCTGGCGATTCCGACTTCGATGCCACCGTGCTGCAGTCGTCCGAACCCGTCCTGGTCGACTTCTGGGCCCCCTGGTGCGGCCCCTGCAAGGCGATCGGGCCGATCGTCGAACAGCTCGCCGACCAGTACGAAGGCAAGGCCAAGGTCGTGAAGGTCGACGTGCAGGAGTTCCCGTCGCTGGGGGTTCGCTACAACGTGCGCAGCATCCCGATGCTGCTGATGTTCAAGGACGGCCAGGTCCATTCCAGCCAGCTCGGCGCCCCGCCGAACATCAAGTCGCTGCTGACCCAGATGATCGACAAGGCGATCTGATCGCCCCCGCCTACGCCCGCCCACGCCGGGCGTAGGTCGCCGGCTCGCCCGGCAACGTGAACGGCAGGCCCCATAACGCTTGCCGCCGCGCAACAGCAGTGCTAGTTTCGCAGCACCCGGCGCCGAACCGTAGCACTGGCAGCGCCGCACCCCTTCTCGCAAAACCATCATCCACCCACGTCCCCGACGTCCCGCTCGCTGCCTGCGAGCGCTCGCCCTTAGCGAGGAATCCCTGCTTGTCCGATAACACCCCCGACGCTGGCGATATCGCCGAAAAGCGCGTGCGTAAGCCGCGTGTCGCCAAAGCCGACGCCGCTCCTGCAGCCGCCAGCCCGTCCGCTCCCGCTCCTGCGCCCAGCGCACCGCCGGCCGCTCCGGCGCCCGCGCCGGCCGCCCCCGCCGCTTCTGCCCCCTACTCTGGCGACTCCGCACCGGCCTCGTCCGGCGCAGATGGCGCGCCGCAGGGCGGCAACGACGGCGGCAACGCCCAACGCGGCGAAGGCGGCTACAACAACGACCGCGGCGGCAACAACAACCGCCGCGACCGCTTCCGCAACCGCCGCGACCGCGATCGCGACCGTGGCGGCCGTCCGCGCGACGAAGGCATGTCCAACGACGGCGGCAACGGCGAGAACTTCGTCCCGCGTCCGCACCCGCAGGTGCCGGAAGGCTTCCCGCAGTACTCCCTGGGCGACCTCAAGCGCATGCCGGCGCCCAAGCTGCTCGAAATCGCCGACCAGCTGAGCATTCAGGAAGGCGTGGCCCGCGCCCGCAAGCAGGACGTGATTTTCGCCCTGCTCAAGGTGCTGACCCGCCACGGCGAAGGCGTCGCCGCCGACGGCGTGCTGGAAATCCTGCCCGACGGCTTCGGCTTCCTGCGCGCGGCCGAGGCCAGCTACCTGGCCGGCCCGGACGACACCTATATCTCGCCCAGCCAGATCCGCCGCTTCAACCTGCGCACCGGCGACCACCTGTCCGGCCGCATCCGCTTCCCCAAGGACGGCGAACGCTATTTCGCCCTGTCCATCGTCGACACCATCAACGGCGAGCCGCTGGAAGCGTCCAAGAACAAGGTCCTGTTCGAGAACCTGACCCCGCTGTTCCCGCGCCGCAAGTTCCGCCTCGAGCGCGGCGATGGTTCGACCGAAGACATCACCGGCCGCATCCTCGACCTGATGGCGCCGCAGGGTAAGGGCCAGCGCGCCCTGATCGTGTCGCCGCCCAAGGCCGGTAAGACCATGCTGATGCAGCAGGTCGCCACCGCGATCACCCACAACCACCCTGACGTGCACCTGATCGTGCTGCTGGTGGACGAGCGTCCGGAAGAAGTGACCGAAATGCAGCGCACCGTGCGCGGCGAAGTGGTCTCCTCGACCTTCGACGAACCCGCCGGCCGCCACGTCCAGGTCGCCGAGATGGTGATCGAGCGCGCCAAGCGCCTGGTCGAACACAAGAAGGACGTGGTGATCCTGCTCGACTCGATCACCCGCCTGGCCCGCGCCTACAACAACGTCGTGCCCAGCTCGGGCAAGGTCCTGACCGGCGGCGTCGACGCCAACGCCCTGCACCGCCCGAAGCGCTTCTTCGGCGCCGCGCGCAACGTCGAGGAAGGCGGCTCGCTGACCATCATCGCCACCGCCTTGATCGACACCGGCAGCAAGATGGACGAGGTGATCTATGAAGAGTTCAAGGGCACCGGCAACTCGGAAGTGCACCTGGACCGCCGCATCGCCGAAAAGCGCGTCTACCCCGCGATCAACATCAACCGCTCCGGCACCCGCCGCGAGGATCTGCTGATCGAGCCGGAACTGCTGCAGAAGATCTGGATCCTGCGCAAGCTGCTGCACGGCATGGACGAGATCGGCGCGATGGAATTCCTGCTGGACAAGATGAAGACCACCAAGTCCAACGACGAGTTCTTCAGTTCGATGAAGCGCTGAGGCGCGACCCGAACCGTCAACGAAACGCCCCGCACCGCGGGGCGTTTTCGTTTCTGCCGCCAGCCCTCAAAGAAAACGGCCCCGCGTGTGCGGGGCCGTCGTCGTATTGCCCGATCGTCGCGCTTACAGCCCGCGACCGCCGCCCTGCGTGGTCTGCTGCGCGGTGGTTTCGCCGGCCGCCATGTTGCGCGCGGCGAGCTGGCTGCTCACTTCCAGGCTTTGGCTGGAGCCAGCCGCGACGTCGATCGAGACCATGCGCCGGTTGGCCGAGGCCGGATCGCCCTGGACCGCGAACAGCTTGCTGCCGTCCTTGCTGGCGAACAGGTGATCGACCTGGGTCAGGCCGCCGTCGCGGGTGGCCGGCACCAGCGCGGCGGCCAGGTTCTGCTGCTGTTGCGGGTTGAGCTTGACCTGCGCGGGATCGACGCCCTTGAGCTTGTCCAGCATGTCCTTGTACATGCCGTTCAAAGCGTTCGCGCCGCTGGTCAGCACGCCGGCCACGCGCAGGCCTTCATCGACCGCGCCGCCGACCTTGTTGGTATTGCGGTTGGCCGCTTCCTGCTGGGCCGCGGGCAACAGGTAGGTGCCGCGCTCGCGGTCGCCGTCGCGATCGCGCACGTAGCGTTTGACGTCCTGCAGCTCCAGTTCCAGGAACTCCTTGGACGAACCCTTGGCGGCTTTGGCCAGATCGACCGCCTGTTGCGCGCTCAGGCGCTCCAGACCCTGGCCGGAGGCGAGGATGTCGACCAGCGACTCGGGCTGCACCTTCTGCTTGAGGAAGGCCAGGAAGCGCTCGCGCGTTTCCGGGTTTTCGCCCATCGCATCGAGCACGCGGGTGGCGGTGGACAGGGCGTTGCCGGCGTCGGTGGGCATGCCCGAGATCTGGCGCATCACGCCGCTGATCGCCTTGCGCGGCTCCAGGCCTTCGGCGAACGGGAAGCGTTCGCGGAACTCGTCCCAGCGTGGCGCGAGGATCTCTTCGCGGATGTGCTTGATCAATTGATACGCGCCGGCGGCGAAGGCGACGATGGCCACGCCCACCGGGGCGACGCCGATCAGGCCGCCGACCAGGCCGGAGTTGCGTGCGCCCAGCAGCAGCGCGGTCTGGCCGACGTCGCCGGCCAGCTTGAAGCCGTTGCCGAGCAGGTCGAACGCGGCGTCGACGCGGCGGTCGGTGTCCAGCGGCTTGCGGGTGATCGGATCGCGGCCGTTGAACACGCGCTCGGCGTCCTGGCCGATGGCCTTGGCGTCGTTGGCCACGCCCTTGATCGCGCTGTAGCGCTCCAGGATCTTGGCCGCCTCGCGTTCGCGCCCGGTGCTGGTGGCGAACTGCAGCACCGCCGCCATCGCCACCGCGTCCACCGGCTGTCCGGCCTGGCTGGCGGCGGTGCCGGCCTTGATCGCGGCTTCCAGCGCGGCCAAGGTCTGGGCCACGTCGGCGTGCCCACCGCTTTGGGCGAGCTGCTGGAGCTCGGCCAGCGGCTTATCGACGGGCGCGTCGGGGCTGGCGTCGCGTTGCGCCGACCAGCTCTTGGCGTAACCGACCAGCGAGGTCTGCAGGGTGGCCGGCAATTCCACCGCGTAACCGTGGAACGGCGGCGAGACGCGGCCGTCGGCGCGGGTCTCGCCGGGGTACAGCTTCCAGGTCAGGGCGGTCTGGGCGAGCGCGCCGCCAGGCCCCGAGACCGAGGCCACCGTGGCTTCGAGGGTGTCCTCGTCCACGACCTGGCCGTTGCGCTGCAAGGCGTCGGCGACGACCGCACGCAGCACGGTATCGCGCGACCATTCGTCGTCGGCGGGCAGCAGCGCCGTGTAGTTGAGGGCGCGGTCCTGCGGCGCACCCTGTCCCGCGTACCAACGACGGGCCACCGTGGCGTTGCCGCCGCGTGTGCCGCTGTCGTCCGAAATCGAATCGACTACTGCATTCATTAGCACTTACTCCTTGTCCGGTGAACTAGCTCCTGGTGAACCAACCCTCGGGCACTCCGGCCCAGGGTCGAAGCTGAATCATGCGCCCGTCGAATGACCGGGGCAATTCGGGGGCGTGTGGTAGGCGCCCGGGCGGTCCAGGCGGGTTCGCCGCATCCGGCCGATCCGGTCCGGAAAGGAAAACGCCCGCGGGGCGGGGCGACGTCGGGCCTGGCGCCGGCCTGGGCCGGCGTATCGGGGCGTGGCCGCCCTACTCGTCGACGCTGCTGAGGTCGGATTCGGCGTGCTGCCAGCCGGCGGCGGTGCGGCGCATCAGCACGCGGCCGCGGCGGCGGATGTCGTCGCGATCCACGCCCTCGACCCAGAGCACGGCCTGATCGCCGTGCTGGCGGCCGCGCGCGATCCGCGCCTGCAGCGGCTCGCCGTCGCGCAGGGACTTCAGCAATTCCTTGACCGTGCCGGCATCGTCCTCGGGGAAGCGCCAGCGCGCGTCCTCGCCGCCCATGCGGCGCAGGGCGGCGACGTCGCCCTTGGCCAGGGCCTCCAGCCAGGCGTTGTAGGCCGCGCCGGGCGCGCCGCCGCCGGCCGGCAAGGCGCTGCCGGGCGCGGGCGCGATCGGCGTGTCGAAGCGCAGATCGAAATCGTAGGGCGTGCCGAGGAAATCGCCCTCGGCCAGCTGCCAGCGGCCGGCGATGCGCACGGCCTCGTTGCGTTGCAGAGCGAGTTCGCCGTAGCCGCCGCTGTTGAAGCCTTCGGGCGAATAGAACAAACCGCATTCGCTGCCGTCGGCGGCGATGCACAGGCGCACGTAACCGCCCGCGGGCGCCTGTTCGCGCACCGCGTCCATGGCGTCGAACGCGGCGGCGACCGCGGCCGCGTCCAGCGGCTTGGCGCTGAGGAACACCAGGGTGCGGCGCTCCTCGGTCTGATCGGACGGCTCCTCGATCACCGCGATCGCATGCGCCAGGCTCAGGCGTGCATCGCCATAGCGGAAATAACCGGAGCCGGTCTGGGCCTCGGCGGTGCCGGCGGCGATCCATCCGGCCGTCAGCGCGAGCGCGCGCAGGCGGCGACGCAAGGCGTGCGTGGCGCTCATCGAGGCTGTCCTTTGCGGCCGTCCCAATTAGGCGCACGTAATAGCACGGCGGCGGCGGACAGCGCGGCGATCGCGGCGGCGGCGGTGAGCTGCGCGCATGCGATTGCTCGTACTCGAAGACCAAGCCGATCCGCGCGCAACCGTCGCCGGCCGCCTGCGCGCGCATGGGCATGCGGTGGACGAGGTTGCGGATCTGGCGCCCGCGGAGTCCTTCGTGCGCTCCCACGCCTACGACGCCTTCGTGCTCAATCGCGGACTGCCCGATGGCGATGCGCTGACCGTGCTGCGGCAATGACGCGAGCGCGGTATCGCCACCCCGGCGCTGTTCCTGATCGCGCGCGATGGGGCGGCATGGTGCATTGCGTGACCTAGCAGCAGCCCGCGGCACGCTAAGGCGCGGGTCCGCGCGCCGTTGGCCTGCCGCGACTGGCGGGGTTGATCGGTCGCGGAGCAGGGGATTGAAAATCCCCGTGTCGCGTAGCCGCCACCGCCGCGTGAACAACGGCCGCCGGGCGCACTGCCCGGCGGCCGCAATGGCTTACAGCGCGACGCCCTTCACTTCGCTGGCCAGCTTGATTGCACTGGCCAAGGGCACCACGTCGCCGGCATCGACATCGGACACGCCGATGCGCTGATTGCCGGCATCGCTTTGCAGCCAGGCCGGTTCGCGGCGCGCGCCGCGCACTTCGGTGCGCCACTGGCCCGGACGGGTCTCGCGCATGCCCGGGGCCTGGAACTCCACCGGCATGCTCACGGTGAGATCGCGCGCGCTGGGATGGTCGGTGTGCAACTGCACGTTGAACTGCCAGCTGCGCGCGGCGCGCGCGGTGGCCTGCTCCAGCGCCGCCACGCCCTTGGCCAGGGCCTTGTCGCTGCCGTAGACGTTGAGCAGGCTGGTCTGCACCGGCGCCGCTTCGAGCACGCGACCGTCCGCGGACAGGCGCAGGTACAGCAGCACCACACCGCCCACGCGTGCGCGCGCCAGTCCTTCGGGATAGGACGGCGCCACGATCTTGCGGCTGCTGATCGTGACGGCGGCCGGCGGCGCATCGGGCAGTACGCCGTAGCCGGTGGCCGGGAAGGTCACGTTGTCGACGGTGACCGCGTAGCGCTCCTCGCCGAGTTGGCGCGCGGCCAGGGTCACGCGCATGCGCGCCTTGGCGGTGACCGGCTTGCCCTGCACCAGCACCGGCTCGAAGCGCCAGGCGCGCACCTGGCGTTCCAGGCTGGTCTTGACGTCGTCGGGCAGCGGGGTCTCGCTGCGGTAGTCGATCAGGGCGCCGCTGGGGTCGATCGCGATCTCGCTGTCGACGCGCGTGGTCATGATCGAGTCCACCGGCGGTTTGGGCGGTGCCGGTGGGGATTGGGCCCAGGCCGAGGCGGCCAGGCTCAGGACGGACAGCGCGAGCGCGGTCCGCCGGAGGGAGTTTCCTTGCATCGTGTAGCTCCTGTGGATGTAGCGTGGATGCGTCGCGGCCCAGGCTCCTGCCCGTGGCGGCCGCGCGCCTTGCGAGCTTAGCAATGCCTGGGCGGCCTCTAGCGCATCGGGTTCACCGTTTCGCCGCAAGAACGCACGGACGCGAGCCTGCTGCGACGCGCCATCGCGGCGCGCCGATTGGACCGCTGGAGCGGAAGCTGTTTCCCGTCCACGCGCCACCACCGCGTCCGCCGCGGTCGGTAAGATGAAGGCGTCGCGGATGGCGGCGATCTGGCGGGCGACGAGGGTGATGCATGCATAGCGGCGGTCTGGAACTTGCGCTGGTCTTCCTGCTGGCCGCGGTGATCGCGGTGCCGGTGTTCCGCAAGTTCGGACTGGGCGCGGTGCTGGGCTACCTGGCCGCCGGCGTGGTGCTGGGCCCCTACGGGGTCAAGGTGATCCGCAACGCCGAACCGGTGCTGGCCGCGTCGGAAATCGGCGTGGTGATGATGTTGTTCGTGATCGGCCTGGAGCTGTCGCCCTCGCGTCTGCGGGTGATGCGCAAGCCGGTGTTCGGCGCCGGCGGCCTGCAGGTGCTGCTCAGCGGCCTGGCCCTGGGCGCGATCGCGATGTTCGGCGGCGGCCTGGGCTGGAAGGCGGCGGTGGTGGTGGGCGTGGGCCTGGCCCTGTCCTCGACCGCGGTCTGCCTGCAGCTGATGTCCGAGCGCAAGGAACTGACCAGCGACTACGGCCGGCTCGCGTTCGCGATCCTGCTGTTCCAGGACCTGGCCGCGATCCCGCTGCTGGCGGCGATTCCGCTGCTGGGCAAGGCCGCGTCGGTCCAGGGCGGCGGCATGGAATGGGTCGCGATCGCCAAGGCGGTCGGCGCGATCGGTGCGGTGATTTTCGGCGGCCGCGTGTTGCTGCGGCACGTGTTCCGGATCGTCGCGCGCACCCAGATGCCGGAAGTGTTCACCGGCGCGGCGCTGTTGACCGTGCTGGGCGCGGCCTGGGTGATGCAGATCGCCGGCCTGTCCGCGGGCCTGGGCGCCTTCATCGCCGGCGTGCTGCTGGCCGATTCGGAATTCCGCCACGAGCTCGAATCGCAGATCGACCCGTTCAAGGGCTTGCTGCTGGGCCTGTTCTTCATGGCCGTGGGCATGAGCATCGACCTGCAGCGCGTGGTCTCCGAGCCGGCGATGATCGCGGCGATGGTGGCGGTGCTGATGCTGGTCAAGTTCGCCCTGCTATTCGGCGTCGGCCTGCACCCGGGCGGCCTGGACCGTCGCGAATCGGTGCAACTGGCCGCGGTGATGTCGCTAGGCGGCGAGTTCGCCTTCATCGTGTTCAACGAAGCGGTCAACGCCGGTCTGCTCGACGACCCCTCGCGCGACCGTTTGATCGCCGCGGTCGGCGTGTCGATGGCGTTGACGCCGTTGCTGCTGATCGCGATCTCGCGCGCCTTGTCGGCCGCGCCCAAGGCCAAGCCCAAGCGCGAGTTCGACCAGATTCCCGACAACCACCCCAAGGTCCTGATCGCGGGCATGGGCCGCTTCGGCCAGATCGTGGCGCGCCTGCTGCTGGCCCACAAAGTGCCGTTCATCGCGATCGAGAACAGCGCCGACCAGGTCGACTTCATGCGCCGCTTCGGCAACATGGTCTATTACGGCGACCCGGCGCGCCCCGAGCTGCTGCGTTCTGCCGGCGCCGCCCAGGTCGATGTGTTCGTGATCGCCATCGACGACCACGACGGCAACATCCGCACCGTGCGCACCCTGCGCCGTCTGTACCCGCGCGCCAAGGTGTTCGCGCGCGCGCGCGATCGCCGGCATGCCTGGCAGCTGATGGACCTGGGCGCCGAACCGATCCGCGAGACCTTCCATTCCAGCCTCAAGCTGGGCGAACACGTGCTGACCTCATTGGGCGTGGCGCCGGAAGTCGCGCGCGACCACACCGAGCGTTTCCGCGAACACGACGAGCGCATGCTCAACGCCCAGTACCTGGTCCACGACGACGAGGCCGCGCTGCTGCAATCGGCCAAGGACGCGCGCAAGGAGCTGGAGGAACTGTTCGAAGCCGACCAGGGCGAAGGCCTCCTGGGCGAGATCACCGCCGACGCCGACGCGGCCGCGCAGCGGTCGTTGCACTAGGCGAGCATAAAAACGACATCGTCCCGACCTCGGGGCGATGTGCTTGCGGCTCGATCCTTCAGCTTAGGCGCCGGGACAAACCAGCTCGGTAGTTCGCGCTTCGCAGTGGTACTCGCCGCCGCCTACCGATACGCAGCCGCCGCCGCCAGGCTGGGAAAAGCAATTCCCCCAAGGGTCGTCTCCAACGCCGCCGAACTCGCCACCGCCATCAATACCGCCGCCACCTCCCCCTGTGCTTGCCAGGGCAGCAGCGTCCGCTGTGCGATTAGCCCGATCTTTCAATGTCTCGCCGCAAGTCTTAGGCCCCATTTCGGTCAAAATTGCCTGCGGCAAATGGGGGTATTTGATGTAGACCGAAACGGGCCCCTCTACATCCTTGAATAAGTCCCCAAACTTCTCCACCTCCTCCGCAACGGCACGCCAAGTACGCTCCCCGCTCAAACTTTGCCAGGCTGAAACACTAATCGTGGCGGGCACCTGAGCCCGGGCATATACACAGGCACCGGCAATAGCTGCTAACGAAACAAAGAACAACAACATTCCCCCACGCGCTTTCATAACCTCTCCTTGACTGGATGGAAGTCTCCCATTTACGGGGTGCGGGTACTGCTTACTGCCACTTCATCTCGGAAAGGCGCTTTATAGTCTCGTTCAAACCCGGACGAACATCCGGCTTCAACGGCGGCAGCCCGCGCGCGGCTCTCCAAGCATTCGCATTCACTACGATCTGATATCCCAATGCATCCGTTGCCGTGATCTGCATCGGGCTGTTCTGGCTGGGAATCGCTGAAAATCCAGGCATCCAGTCGCCCCTTAGATAGGCCGCACGACGATAGGCAGCTGCCAACGTGTGCTCGCCCTGATTCTCTGAGACGCTTGCTAGCGCGTGCAGGGCATATACCGAGCCCATCATGGCACCGTGATTCAATACGGCCTTGGCATCGGCCCGACTCGCTGCATTTAGATGCGCGACATGTTCCGCATCCAACAGGTCTTGCACGGACTTGGGGACGAGATCTTTCGGCATAACGATGTTTCCGTCGCGAGCGCTCATCGCCAGTCGTTGCTCTTGCGTTGGAAACATATTGCGGTTCAACCAATCCGCCTGTTCCTGCGTTTCCACGCCCAAGAACACATCGCCAACCTTGATGCTTTCGCTCGATTGCCGTTTGTCGAAGACGTAGTGCTGCTTCGCCCAGCGCGCCACCTGATCGCTGCCTGCGGAACTATTGTTCGCTGGCTCCCGGAAAACGGAGGCTGGATTTTCCCAAGGGCTAAGCCCCGCATTCGGCCGGACGCCACCGACTTGTCGCAGCGCCAGGAAGCCACCCGCCGCCAGCGCAAACATGGCAATAACCAAGATCGCCTTCTTTCCCACCGCCACTCACTCCATGTGGTTGCAATGGCGCGCTTTGCTCCGCCATTGCTTGCGTTTGTACAAGCAAAAAAGCGAGCGCGTCAACGCTCGCTTTTAGAAGCTCACAGTCCTTACACCTTCAATCCACTTTCTTGCAGTGGGAGGCGCTCAACGCTCGCGCAGGAAACGCGCCATCGACACGCCGTTGCCCGGTGCGGGCGGGGCGAATTCGGCCGCGATGTCGACGAAGCCGCGCATCACCGCGATCTCGCGCGGGGTGCGGTTGAGGGCATCGCGCAGGTCCGGATCGGCGCCCGCGCGCAGCAGGCGCTGGACCACGCGCAGCAGACCGTGCAACGCGGCCAGATGCAGCGGGCCGAAGCCGCGCGGGTCCTGGGCGTCGAGCGCGGCGTCGTGATCCAGCAGCAGATCGAGGCCGGCGACCAGCACTTCCTCGTCGGCGGCGGTGCCCGGCTCGGCGCGCGCGCCCAGCAGTAGCAGCAGCGGGGTGGCGCCGGCGGCGGATTCGTCGGCGTCGACGCCGGCCAGCAGCAAGGTGTCGAACAGCGCCACCAGGCGGCTGCGCTCGCGCGCGGTGAAGCCGTACATCGCCGCGCAATGCAGGGCCATGCGCCCTTGTGCGTCTTGCGCGTGGACGTCGGCGCCGGCGGCGAGCAGGCGCGCGGCCAGATCGGTCAGGCCCAGCGCGCAAGCCACCATCAACACGGTCAGGCCGCCCGGCAGGCGCTGTTCCAGCGAAGCACCGGCCGAGACCAGGCGATCGACGATGTCGCCGTGGCGCATGCTGACCGCGGCCGAGAGCGGGGTCGCGCCGGAATGCGCGGGCAGCTGCGGATCGGCGCCGCGCGCCAGTAGCAGGTCGACGACGGCGCGATGGCCGCCGCCGGCCGCGCGCAGCAGCGCGCTACAGCCCTGGCGATCGAGCGCGTCCACTGCCAGGCCGAGGTCGAGCAGGCGACGCACCGCATCGGCATCGCCGACGATCGCGGCGGCCGGCACGTCGTAGGCCTGCAGCGGGCGCTTGGGCAGCGGCCAGCCGCGCCAATCCAGCCAGTCGGCGAGGTCGCGGCGGCCGGACGACAGCGCCACGCCCAGCGGGGTCTGGCCGTCGGCGGCCAGCAGATCGGGCGAAGCGCCCTGCGCGACCAGGCGCTTGAGCATGGTCTCGCGACCGAGCGCGGCGGCCAGGTGCAGCGCGCTCATGCCGTGGCTGTCGCGGGTATCCAGGGCCACGCCGATCGCGACCAGGCGATCGACCAGACGGGTCCAGCCCAGACGCACCGACAGCGCGAGGGTCGGGTCGCCGTTGCGCGAATGCGCGAACGGATCGGCGCCGCGTTCGATCAGGTCCAGCGCGAACTGCTCCAGCCCGCGCGCGGCCTGTTCGGCGCTGGCGCAGGCGGCGAGAAAGCGCGCCAGACCGCCGGCGCCGGCCGGCGAAACGCCGCGCCGCAGCAGCGCCTGCAAGGCCGGCACCGCGGTTGGGCCGCGGCCCAGCAGGGCGAACATCGGGGTGTCGCCGTGGGCGTCGCGGGTTTCGGCGTCGGCGCCTTGCGACAGCAGCCAGGCGATGCGCTCGGGCGAAAGTGCGTTGTCTTCGTCGTGCAGCTGCGCGCCCAACTCGGCCGGCGTGAGCAGCTTGGCCAGGCCGCCCAGCTCGGCGGCGCGGCCTTCGCGCAGGCCGTCGCGCAGCAGGCTGGCGGGCATGCGGTCGGGCAACGGCGCGTCGCCGCCGTCGTCGTCGCTGACCGCGGCCGGCAAGGGATAGGCGCGATCCAGCGCGGCCACCAGCGACCAGCGGCCGGCCTCGGCGGCGCGATCCACCGCGCGCTTCCCGATCGCGTCGCGCTGTTCCGGGTCCACGCCCAGGTCGAGCAGGCGCTGCACCAGTTGCGGCGTGGCGTTGTCGGCCATGCAGGCCAGGGCCAGCGCGTTGCGGCCCTCGGCGTCGGTCATCGCCGCCTCGGCGGCGCCGCCGCGCGGCAGGTGTTCGAGCAGGCGGTCGAGCACGCCCAGGCGCGCGCCACGCGCGGCTTCCAGCAGTGGTGTACGGCTGCGCGCGTCGATCGCGTTCGGATCGGCGCCCGCGGCCAACAGCACGGTCACGATATCCAGATGGCCGGCGTAGGCGGCTTCATGCAGGGCGCTACGGCCGTGCGCGTCGCGCGCGTCGATCTTGGCCTTCTGCTTGAGCAGCAGACTAACGCCGGCCGGGTCGTCTTCCTCGGTGCCGGCCGCGGCCAACAGCACGGGCTGACCGCCGGCGGGCTCGGGACGCGCGCCGCGTTCGAGCAGGAATTTGGCCAGGCGCCAATTGCCGCTCGCGCAGGCTACGCCCAGCGGCGATTGGCCGTCGCGGTTGAGCGGATCGAGCTCGGCCTGGGCGTCGCGCAACAGCGCGGCCACGCCGGGGTCGGAGCTGCGCGCGGCGTGATGCAGCGGGGTGTTGCCGTCGCCGTCGGCCAGACGCGGGTCGGCGCCATTGGCCAGCAGGGTCATGACCGCGTCGGGGCGGCCGTGCCAGCTGTCGCGGGTGGCGGCCAGCAACGGCGTCATGCCGGCGGTGGCGGCGTTGAGGTCGACTCCGTGGGCGATCAGCGCGCGCAACAGGCGCAAGTCCGGCAGCACCGCGGCCAGCACCGCCAGGCTGCGCTGGTCGCGTTCGTCGGTGGGCGGCGCGGCGTTGACGTCGGCGCCCAGCTCGATCAGTTCCAACGCGCGTTCGACCCGGCCGCCGCGCGCGGCCGCGTACAGCGCCGGCTCCAGCGGCTCGCCGCTGAGCAGCGGGGCCTGGGCGAGATCCAGCGGCTCGTCGTCGGCGACGAAATCCAGCCCCGGCAGCGGGTCGGCCGGTTCGATCCCCTGCAGCAGCCAGTGCAGCAGCGGCGAGCCCAACGCCAGCGCGATCGCCAGACCCCAGCGCCCGCCCTGCGATAGCAGGTCCGGCCAGGCCAGCGCCACCACCGCCGCGGCCAGCGCCGAGACGATCGCGGCCACGCCCAGCCCGCGCCAGGCCCCGAGTTCGAGTTCGCTCAGCGCCTGCCAGTACTCGCGCAGGCCACCGCCGTCGCGTTCGAGTTCATGCCACAGCGGCCAGACCCGCCACAGGCCCAGCAGAGCGATGCCGCCGACCATGCTCAGACCCAGCGCCGCCATCAGCGAGCCGGTCTGCAGCAGCGAGGACAGCGGCCAGGCCACGACCAGGGCCAGGGCGGCCACGCCCGCGCCCCACAACAGCACCAGGGTGCCGCCATCGCGCAGCCAGACCGGGCGCGGCTGCTCGGCGTCGTCGCGCCAGAACCGCGCCGCCAGCGCGTAGGCCGGCTGCGCGAGGGTGCCGGCCAGCGCGGCGACGACGCCGCCAAAGCCGGTCAGCAGCGCCAATACCAGCCCCGCCGCCGCGGTCGCGGCCAGCCGCAGCCGGGCGTGCTTGGGGTCGGACCAGGGACTGCGGCGCTCAGGCATCGGACCGCACTTCGTCGTGTCGCGGCGGGAACTGGATATGGAACCCACGACTGGCCAGGTTCTCGCGCACCACCGCGCTGTCGCCCCGGGCCAGCTGGCGCTCGGGCGTCAACGCCACCTCAAGCACGAACTGCAGCGCCCCCAACTGGGCGCGCAGCGGTTCCGGCACGCGCTCGAAGTCGTCGCGCGCGGCCAGGAAGACGTAGGTTTCGTCCTTGCGAAGGCTCTTGTAGACGTAGGCTTGCATGCGCTGGACGGCTCGGCTCCCGGTCGGATTTTCGGTGCGGGTTTATGTGACGCACAGCATACCTGCCCATCCGCGTCACGCGAACTCTGACGTTCAGCGTCAGGCGCGGGAGCGGCTGCTAGCGGGCGGGCTGGCGTGACGGGGCTCACGGCCGGGTGATGGCCTAGCCGGGCGCTTGGGCGACCCGGCCCCTCCCCTTTCAAGCCAACCGCGCCGCCGGCCCCTCAGCTCTCTAGCGCCCCCTCCAGCCCGCCCGTCGCCGCGGCTGTGGTGACGCCTGCTGCCGCCGTTGCCGTTGCTGTTGCTGTTGCTGTTGCTGTTGCTGTTGCTGTTGCTGTTGCTGCGGCATTGAAGTCCAAAAGCAGCGCACTCACACGACCAACCGTAGACCCGAAGGGCGGCGCGCAGGACGCGCGCCGTTTTTCGAATGGACAGGGATGTCCATTCGAAAAATCCCGGCGAAAGCCCCGAACTCGCAGGGGCTCGCAGGGGAGGGTTGGTCACGCTAGCCCTTCTCTTTGGTTACTTTCTCTTGGGCTAGCAAGAGAAAGTGACCCGCATGCGCAGCAGGCGGAAGCCGTTGACCTTCGAGCCGAAGCGGACGAAGCAACAGCAAAAGCAAATCCTCCCCAACCCTCCTTTTTCAAAGGAGGGAGCTAGGAGCATGAGCTTGCTAGTGTTCAGCCGTGCACGAACCTGCGGTTCGTAAGCCGCGGGGCTTCACCCTCTTCGAAGGACGGAGCCAGAAGCGAGAGAAAGCAACTCGCATGCGCAACAGGCGAAAGCCGATGATGAGTCAGCGCCCACCCCGCGCACCAGTCGGATGCAGCAGGCCATAAACAAGCCAAGGACTCAGTGATACCCCGCATCCGCCGCGATCTTACCCTTGAACACGCTATACGACCAATACGTATAGCCCAGGATCGCCGGCAACAACACCACCAGCCCCACCAAGACGAAGCCCTGTGACGAAGGCGGCGACGCCGCCTCCCAGATCGTCAAACCCGGCGGCACGATGTTCGGCCAAATACCCAGCACCAATCCCGCGAAACCGAGCACGAAGAAACACAGCGTCAACACGAACGGCGCCACATCGCGCCCCTCGCGCATCGCCGCGCGCCACAGCGCGAACGCATTGGCCAACACCAGCAGCGGCACCGGCGACAACCACAGGAAATTCGCGCCCTCGAACCAGCGCGCCATGATCCGCGAGTCCAGGAACGGCAACCACGCGCTGACCAGCCCCATGAACACCACCACCACCAGCACCAACGGCCGCGTGAGCGTGCGCGCGACCTCCTGCATGCGCCCCTCGGTCTTGAGGATCAGCCAGGTCGAACCCAGCAACGCATAACCGAACACCACCGCCGCGCCGGTCAGCATCGAAAACGGACTGAACCACTCGAACGCACCGCCGATGTACTTGCCGCCCTGCAGCGGCATGCCCTCCACCAGCGCGCCCAGGATCACGCCTTGCGCGAATGCGCACAGCAGCGACCCCAGCGCGAACGCCGCGCCCCAGGCCGGCTTGGCGCGCTGCGCCTTGAAACGAAACTCGAACGCCACGCCGCGGAACACCAGCGCGATCAGCATCAGCAACACCGGCAGATACAACGCCGACAGCACCACCGCGTAGGCCTTCGGAAACGCCGCCAGCAAACCCGCGCCGCCCAGCACCAGCCAGGTCTCGTTGCCGTCCCAGATCGGCGCGGCGGTGTTCATCATGTGATCGAGCTGGCCCTCGTCCTCGGCGAACGGCGCCAGGATGCCCAGGCCGAGCACGAAGCCGTCCAGCAGCACGTACATCAGCACGCCGAAACCGATCACGCCGAACCATACGATTGGCAGCCAGTATTCCATCGTCCACCACCTTCTGCGTCGCTCCCGCCGCGGCGGGACTTCATGAAGCGCGCATGCTGCGCGCTGGCGATCACGCTTTGCTTTCGGACGGCTCGTCCGGCACCGACAACGGCCGCGCCGGGGTCTTCTCGCCCTGGCCTTGGCGCGGCGCGGGCTCGTGTGGATGCGGCCCCTTGCGAATCAACTTGACCAGATAACCGATGCCTGCGCCGAACACGGTCAGGTAGACCACCGCGAATACGATCAACGAGGTCAACACGCTGCCCGCATTGATCGCGCTGACCGCATCGGCCGTGCGCAACAAGCCGTAGATCACGTACGGCTGGCGCCCGATCTCGACCACGTACCAGCCGGCCAGGATCGCCACGAAGCCGCTCAGGGTCATCGCGCGCCAGCCGTTCAAGACCCAGCGCCCGAAACCGCGCCCTTCGTAGAGCTGCTTGCGCTTCCACGCCCACAGCGAGGCCAGCACCAGCAGCAGCATGGCCACGCCCAGGCCGACCATGATGCGGAAGGCGTAGAACACCGGCTTCACCGGCGGACGTTCCTCCGGCGGCACCGACTTCAACGGCTGGATCTCGCCGTCCAGGGTGTGGGTGAGGATCAGGCTGCCGAGTTTAGGGATCGCGATTTCGTAGTCGTTGCGCTCGGCACGCTCGTTGGGCACCGCGAACAGCACCAGCGGCACGCCCTCGCCCTGGGGCTTGGCCTCCCAATGCGCTTCCATCGCCGCGACCTTGATCGGCTGATGCTCGCGCGCGTTGAGGCCGTGCAGATCGCCCACGTAGACCTGGGTCGGCACCGTGATCGCGGCGAACACCACCGCCGCCTTCAACATGCGCTTGGCGGCATCGACGTGCACGCCGCGGCGCAGATAACCCGCGCTGACGCCGCCGATCAGGAAGCAGGTGGTGATGAACGCCGCCAGCACCATGTGCGCGAGGCGGTAGGGGAAGGACGGATTGAAAACGATCGCCCACCAGCTGGCGGGTTCGAACACGCCCTCGACGATCTTGTAACCGGCCGGCGTCTGCATCCAGCTGTTGGCCGAGATGATCCAGAACGTGGAGATCAAGGTGCCCAGCGCGACCATGCAGGTCGCAAGGAAATGCATCTTCTCCTCGACCCGATTCCAGCCGAACAGCATCACGCCCAGGAAGGTCGCTTCCAGGAAAAAGGCGGTGAGCACTTCGTAGGACAGCAGCGGGCCGAGGATATTGCCGGCTTGTTCGCTCAGCACGGCCCAATTGGTGCCGAACTGGAAGCTCATGACGATGCCGGACACCACGCCCATGCCGAAGGACACGGCGAAGATCTTGGTCCAGAAGAAGAACAGGTCGCGCCAGACGGTGTCGCGCGTGCGCAGCCAGCGCCATTCCAGGAACGCGAGCCAGCTCGCCAATCCGATCGTGAAGGCCGGGAACAGGATGTGGAACGAAATCACGAACCCGAACTGGATACGCGACAGCATCAAAGCATCCACGGCACGACTCCTGTCATGTCCCGCAATTGCAACGGGGCTTCAGATTCGCAGGGCCATTGTGCGCCGCGTCATCGGGCCGGTAAAGCACCGTGACGCATGGCCCAATCACGCAAACCATTGAGGCTGCTAACCTGCGTCAATTTGCCCACCCTAGACTTCCAACCAGGTCCGCCGATGCGCCTAGTTCCGAACGCTCTGACCCTGTCGCTGGCCGTGCTGTTGCTGGCCCCCAGCGTCCATGCCCAAACGCCGATCACGCTCGCCCAGACCATGGCCGATCCCGACTGGATCGGGCCGCCGGTCGAACAGGCCTGGTGGGCCTGGGATGGGCAGCGCGTGCAGTACCAGCTCAAACGCGAGGGCGCGACGGTACGGGACACCTGGCAGCAAGGCACCGGCGCGAACGCGGTGGCTGCCAAGATCGACGGCGCCGCGCGTGCCGATCTCGACGCCGCGCAGCCGGTCTACGACGCGCAGCGCGCGCGCATGGCCTATGTACGCAACGGCGATGTGTTCGTGCGCGATCTGCGCAGCGGCGCGCTGACCCAGGTCACGCGCAGCAACGACAAGGAATCGCGCCCGCAGTGGAGCCACGACGGCCAGCTCGTGTTCCGCGTCGACAACAATTGGTATGCGTGGCGCGCGGGCCAGGGCGTGAGCCAGGCGGCGCAGCTCAAGGCCGAGAACGACCCGGCCAAGCCGCCCAAGGCCGACGACTTGCGCGAGCGTCAGCTGGCGACCATCCGCACGCTCAAGGACGATCGCGACAAGCGCGAAGCCGCGCGCGAACAGGACGAAGCCTGGCGGCGCGCCGATAATAGCCGCGCGCCGGCGCCTGTCTATCTGGGCAGCGATGTCGAGATCTCCGACAGCGCGCTGTCGCCCGATGGCCGCTGGATGCTCGCGGTCACTCAGGCCAAGGGCGCCGACGCCGGCCAGGGCGGCAAGATGCCCAAGTACGTGACCGAATCGGGTTACGAGGAATTCGAGGAAGTGCGCACCCGCGTCGGCCGCAACGCGCCGCTGCCGCAGAAGCTGTGGCTGATCGACGTGGCCGCCGGCAAGTCCACCGAACTCAAGTTCGACGGCCTGCCCGGCATCGGTGAGGACCCGCTCGCGGCGATGCGCAAGGCCGCGAAGAAGGACCCGCTCAAGGGCGACCGCGCGGTGCGCATCGAGACCGACGGCGACGGCAGCGGCCCGGCGATCCGCTGGAGCGACGACGGCCGCCAGGTCGCGGTGCTGGTGCGCGCGATCGACAACAAGGACCGCTGGCTGACCACGGTGGATCTGGCCCAGGCCGCGCTGGTGGTGCGCAACCGCGGCAACGACCCGGCCTGGGTCGGCTGGAACACCAGCGACTTCGGTTGGCTGCCGGCTACCGGCAACGGCGCGGCCGCGTTGTGGTGGGTCTCCGAACAGAGCGGCTACGCCCATCTTTATGTAGGCGAAGGCAACGGCGCCGGACGCGCGCTCACCTCCGGGCGCTGGGAAGTGTCCTCGCCGCAAGTAAGCGCCGACGGCCGCAGCTTCTACTTCGTCTGCAACCGCAAGTGGCCCGGCGACTACGAAGTCTGTGCGGTCGACCGCAGCGGCGGCGCGGTGCGCGAAGTCACCGCCCTGAACGGCATCGAGGATTTCACCCTCTCGCCCGACGGCAAGCGCCTGCTGCTGCGCTACTCGTCCAGCTACATGCCCGCGCAGCTGGCGGTGATCGGCAGCGACGGCGAGGGACTGACCCGGCTCACCGACACCCGCAAGCCCGAATTCAAGAACCGTGAGTGGATCCAGCCCGAGTACGTGCAGGTGCCGTCCAAGCACGGCGCCGGCACGATCTGGGGCAAGTTCTACGGGCCGAAGAACTACGAGCCGGGCAGGAAGTACCCGATCGTGATGTTCGTGCACGGCGCCGGCTATCTGCAGAACGTCACCGAGCGTTACCCGAACTACTTCCGCGAACAGATGTTCCATAACCTGCTGGTGCAGCAGGGCTATGTGGTGCTGGACCTGGACTACCGCGCCAGCGCCGGCCTGGGCCGCGACTGGCGCACCGCGATCTACCGCCAGATGGGCCATCCGGAGCTCGAGGACTACCTGGACGGCCGCGACTGGCTGATCGCGAACAAGCAGGGCGACGGCGATCGCGCCGGTATCTACGGCGGCTCCTACGGCGGCTTCATGACCTTCATGGCGCTGTTCCGCGAACCCGGCAAGTTCAAGGCCGGCGCCGCGCTGCGCCCGGTCACCGACTGGTCGCAGTACAACCACGAGTACACCTCCAACATTCTCAACACGCCCGAGCTGGATCCGGAGGCCTACAAGAAGTCCTCGCCGATCGAGTACGCGCAAGGCTTGCAGGATCACCTGCTGATCGCGCACGGCATGATCGACGACAACGTGTTCTTCAAGGACTCGGTGATGCTGTCGCAGCGCCTGATCGAGCTGCGCAAGGACAAGTGGGAACTGGCGCCCTACCCGATGGAGCGCCACGGCTTCACCCATCCGGACAGCTGGTACGACGAGTACCGGCGTATTTACGAGTTGTTCGAACGCAATCTCAAGTAAGACGGCATACGGAGCGCACGGCCAACACTGTGCGCTCCGGCCGGCCGGTGCCGAGTACCGGCTCTCGTACGGCAGGCGCGAAATCGATATCGTCGCCACCATGATCGATACCGACGCCATCCCATCCCGCTCATCCTCCTGGCGCGCCGGCCGTAGCGCGGCCTGGGCCGCGCTTGCGGGCGCGTGGGCCGCGCTGTGCCTGTCGCTGCCGCGATTGGGCTATGCGCTGCTGGACGAACCGGTACGCCGGCAAGCGCTCGCGCTGATGGACATGCCCGGCCGGGCCGTGGCGCGGTTGCTTTCGCTGTCCGCATGGCCGCCCTGGCTGACGCTGGCGCTGAGCGCCTTCGTCGCAGTCGCGGCCCTGGCCTTGGTTTGGCTGCTGGTGCTGCACTGGCTCGATCGCGATGAAGCTGCGCGCGCCTCGCTGCGCTGGTGCCTGCGTACCTTGCCGATGCTGGTGCTGTGGATCCTGGGGCTGGCGGCCGTGCTCGGGGTGGCGATGCTGTTGTCGATGCTCCTGCACACCGATGACCTCTTGGCCATCTTGCTGCTGCCCATTGCTTACATGTTGTCCTTCCCGCTGTTTTGTCTGCGCCGCGACATCATCGCGCGCGCAGCGCCGCCGCTGGCCTGGCGACCCGGTTGGCCCGGGTGGCCGGTGATCGGCGCGGCCATAGCCTGCGGCTTTCTGGCGGCCATGGCCATGCACGCCGAGGCGGCCTTGGTATCGGCATTGCCGGCCTTGGACTGGCCGGCAGCGCTGGTCGGCTGGTTGCTGCAATCGGTCGTGCTGACGGTCGGGGTACTGCTGTGGTTGCGGCATACGCGCTGGGCGCGGATGCCGGCGAACCTGCGCGACGCGCTGCGCTGGGTCCGTCTGCGGCGCGGGTTCGCGGTGCAGTGGCTGGTCGCGGGCCTGCTCGTGTTCGTCCTCGCGCCGCCGCTGCTCGCCGTCGCTTTGGACGCGACCTTCTTTCTTCCCTCGATCGCACATATGCTCGACACGCATCTGGTCGCCCGGCCCAGCGCCTTTACGGCCTGGGCCTGGTTCGGCGACGCGATAATGCAATATTGGTGGAGCGTCCTGGGCCTGCTGGTCCCATGGCTGGTCTTGGTCGCCAGCGCGCGCAGCCTGATGCAGGTCGAAAACGCAGCCGCCGCGCAGACCAATGCGGATAGCGCGGTGCTAGCATCGCCCGCGATCCGGAAAGAATCGCCATGAAGAACCGTCTGTTCCGCTGCGCGCTCAGCGCTCTGTTGCTTCCCGCCTTGGCCATCGCCCAGGACGGTCGCGCCGCCAAGCCCGGCTACCAGGAGCAGATCGCGCTGCGCAACTTCACCACCTCGCTGATGCGCGAGGCCATCGTCGCCGAGTGTCGCGCCAAGGGCTATGCCGGCATCGATCAGCTGCAGACGGCTTACTTGCAATGGCGCACGCCGCGCGAAGTCTCCATCGCCACCGGACAGGTCGCCGCGCTCACTCGCTACCCGGACCTGGGCGGCAGCGCCGCCGCGCAGCGCAGCAACTTCCGCAAGCAGTTCGACAAAAGCCTGAAGCCGGGCATCGAGGCCAATCCCGCCGAGGCCTGTTCGGCGGCGCTGTCGACCTTCATCAGCGGCCTGCCGATTCCGTTCAGCGGCGACACCCGCACCTCGCAGGAGCTGCGCTTCGACATCTACAAGCAGGCCATCGTGGCCGGCAGCGCGGCCAACGGCTGCCCGGAGTTCGACAGCATCGAAGGCAGCGTGCTGGAAACCGCCAAGGCCGGCACCGGCGCCACCGAGCGCTGGCTGCTCAAGGGCTGCGGCACCCAGATCGCGCTGACGGTCAAGCACCAGCCCGCGGCCAACGGCGGTTCCGACTTCGTCATCTCGGTCGCGCCCACCGCCCAGCCCTGAGCCGTACCGCGCCGGGCGCTTCGCCGGGCGGTGTCGAGCGCGCGCACGCGGCCCGGTAGAATGCGCGCCATGAGCGATTTCGACCGCGTACGCGACTATCTCACCGGCCTGCAGGACCGCATCTGCGCCGCCATCGAACAGGCCGACGGCGGCGCGCGCTTCGTCGAGGACGTCTGGCAACGCGCCGAGGGCGGCGGCGGACGCACCCGCATCCTGCGCGGCGGCAAGGTGTTCGAACAGGCAGGGATCGGCTTCTCCGACGTCGCCGGCACCCAACTGCCGCCGTCGGCGACCGCGGCGCGCCCGGAACTGGCCGGCGCGTCCTGGCGCGCGGTCGGGGTGTCGCTGGTGTTCCACCCGCACAACCCCTACCTGCCCACCACCCACGCCAACGTGCGCCACTTCCGCGCGGTGCGCGACGGCGAAACCGTGGCCTGGTGGTTCGGCGGCGGCTTCGACCTGACCCCGTTCTATCCCTTCGACGAAGACGTGCAGCACTGGCACCGCACCGCGCAGGCGCTGTGCGCGCCCTACGGTGAGCAGCGCTATCCCGCGCACAAGCGCTGGTGCGACGAATACTTCTTCCTCAAGCACCGCAACGAAACGCGCGGCGTCGGCGGCCTGTTCTTCGACGACCTGCACGAGGACTTCGAGCGCGACTTCGCCTATCAGCGCGCGGTCGGCGACGGTTTCCTCGACGCCTACCTGCCCCTGGTCGAGCGCCGCCGCGACACGCCCTACGGCGACCGCGAGCGCCAGTTCCAGCTCTATCGGCGCGGCCGCTACGTCGAATTCAATCTGGTCCTGGACCGCGGCACCCTGTTCGGCCTGCAGTCGGGCGGGCGCACCGAGTCGATCCTGATGAGCCTGCCGCCGCTGGTGCGCTGGGAGTACGGCTACGCGCCGGAGCCGGACAGCGCCGAGGCGCGCCTGGCGCAGTACCTGGTGCCGCGCGACTGGCTTTGAAGCTTCTCGCTCTTCACCGCGGCGGCGCGTGCCCCTTCTCGCGACTCAAAATCGTGATGTGGCCATTGGTCTCCAGCATCGCCAGGCCGATCTCGTCGACCTCGGCGCAGTCGTTCTCGCGCATGGCCTTATGGAAATCGGCGCGGCTGACCAGTTCGCGCCGCAATACCTCGCGGTAGACGTGGCCGTCGCGCGCCAGCACCACCGGCACGCCTTCCAACGCGCGTTCGAAGCGATCGCTGCGCGAGGTCAGGTAGCCGACGCCCCAGTTCAACAGCATCAGCGTCGCGGCCAGGATCAGGCCGCCGCCGACGGTGGTGTCGGTGCCCAGCAGCGCGTTCTGCACCGCGTTGCCCAGCAGCACGATCAGCAGCATGTCGAACGAGGTGAACTGCCCCATCGTGCGCTTGCCCGACAGACGGATCATCGCCAGCAGCACGAAGTAGACGACGCAGGCGCGCAGTACGTATTGCCACCACGGCATCGACAGATCGAAGGCGTCGGACATGGAGGAGGCTCCTGCTGGGCGATGGCGTTGGCGGGGATTGTGGCCGGTCCGCGTGCGCAACGCGTATGGCCCGCGCGCGGACCGGGGCCGGCGACATGCACGACCGCGGGCAAGGCGCGACGCGGTCGGCGCCGGCCATCGGCTCGCATGCGGGGCGCCGCGGTTCTGACGGCACAAATAAAAAGCCCCGCAGGCAGGGGGGGCCGGCGGGGCTGGTGGAGCGGGACCTGGGGAGGGGCCTTCGCTCCGGGATCACTCCAGGGGAGGGAGAGATCAGCGACAGACGTTGCATCTGTCGCGACCTATATGACCACCTGGCACATGGATAGTTCGTGAAGATCGAAGTTAATAATTTGTTGGATTCAGGACCGATTCATTCTGCCAAACCCAGCAACGACGGGCTTTCCCGATTATTAATGCGCTTCGTCCCAATTATCACCGACCCCGCTGTCGACGACGAGCGGCACCTTTAGTTCGGCCGCCCCGGACATCATCGCCCCGGCCTGGGCGAGCAGGGTGTCCACGAACCCGGCCTGGACCTCGAACACCAGTTCGTCGTGCACCTGCAGGATCATCCGGGCCTGGCCGCCCTGCCCGGCCAGCCAGGCGTCGATGGCGATCATGGCGCGCTTGATGATGTCGGCGGCGGTGCCCTGCATGGGCGCGTTGATCGCGGCGCGCTCGGCGCCCGCGCGCAGGCCCTGGTTGGAGGCCTTGATGTTCTCCAGGTACAGGCGACGGCCGAATACGGTCTCGACGTAGCCCCGCTCGCGCGCGTCCTGGCGGGTGCGCTCCATGAAGTCGCGCACGCCGGGGTAGCGGCTGAAGTAGAGCGCGATGTAATCCTGGGCCTCGCCGCGGCCGATGCCGAGCTGGCGCGCCAGGCCGAACGCGCTCATGCCGTACATCAGGCCGAAGTTGATCGCCTTGGCGGCGCGGCGCTCGTTGCCGCTGACCTCGTCCATGGCCTTGCCGAACACTTCCGCGGCGGTGGCGCGGTGGATGTCGGCGCCGGACGCGAACGCGCGCAGCAGGCCCTCGTCCTCGGACAGGTGGGCCATGATCCGCAGCTCGATCTGCGAATAGTCGCAGGCCACCAGCTTGCAGCCCGCCGGCGCGACGAAGGCGCGGCGGATGCGGCGGCCGTCCTCGGTGCGGATCGGAATGTTCTGCAGGTTGGGATCGCTGGAGGCCAGGCGCCCGGTCGCGGCGCCGGCCTGGTGGTAGCTGGTATGGACGCGGCCGGTGTCGGGATTGACGATCTCCGACAGCTTGTCGGTGTAGGTGCTGCGCAGCTTGGCCAGGCCGCGGTACTCCAGGATGATGCGCGGCAGCTCGTGCTGGTCGGCGATCGCCTCCAGCGCTTCCTCGTTGGTGCTGGGCTGGCCGGTGGGCGTCTTGATCAGCGCCGGCAGCTTGAGCTCGTCGAACAGCAGCGCCTGCAGCTGCTTGGGCGAATCCAGGTTGAAGGTGCGCCCGGCCAGCTCGGTGGCCTTCTGCTGGGCCGCGAGCATGCGCTTGCCCAAGTCCTGCGACTGCCGGCGCAGCTCGTCTGCGTCGATCATCACGCCGTTGGCCTCGATGCGCTCCAGCACCGGCACCAGCGGGATCTCGATCTCGCGGTAGACGCGCTCCAGCGCCGGCTCGGCCGCGAGCTTGGGGCCCAGCACGCGGTGAAGGCGCAGGGTCACGTCGGCGTCCTCGGCGGCGTAGCGGGTGGCGTCGTCCAGGGCGACCTGCGAGAACGAGATCGCCTTGGCGCCCTTGCCGGTCACGTCCGAGTACTTGATGGTGTCGTAGCCCAGGTAACGCTTGGCCAGCGAATCCATGTCGTGGCGGCTGCCGGTGGCGTTGTAGACGAAGCTCTCCAGCATGGTGTCGTCGGCGTAACCGGCCACCTCGACGCCGTGGCGGCGCAGCACGTGCAGGTCGTACTTGCCGTGCTGGCCCAGCTTGCGCCGGGCCGGATCGGCGAACACCGGGCGCAGCGCGCCCAACACCGCGTCCATGGCCAGCTGCGCCGGCACGCCCGGATAGTCGTGGCCCAGCGGGATGTACCAGGCGCGGCCGGGTTCGACCGCGAAACTCAGGCCGACCAGGCGCGCGCGCATCGGATCCAGCGAATCGGTCTCGCAGTCGAAAGCGAACTCCTGCGAGTTCTGCAGGGCCGCGACCAGGGCTTGCAGTTGCGCCGGCTCGACCACCGTCTCGTACTCGCCCTTGGCCGCCAGCGCGGCATCGGGCGCTTCGGCGGGCGCGGACGAGCGCGCGTGGCCGGCCGCGGTGGCGCGCAGGCCGGCGCGGTCGGCGGCAAGTTCGTTGTCGGCGTTGCCGGTGGCGCCCTCGAGCTCGCGCAGCGCCTGTTTGAAGCCATAGCGCGCGTACAGCCGGCGCAGGTCCTCGGCGTGGCGCTCGCGCAGCGCCAGCTCGGTCGGGCCGCGCTCCAGGCCCACGTCGGTCTTGATCGTGGCCAGCTGGCGGTTCAGCGGCAGCCGCGCCAGCGCCGCGCGCAGGTTCTCGCCGATCTTGCCCTTGATCTGATCGGCATGCGCGATCACGCCGTCCAGGCTGTCGTACTCGGCCAGCCACTTGGCCGCGGTCTTGGGGCCGCACTTCTCGACCCCGGGGATGTTGTCGACGCTGTCGCCCATCAGCGACAGCAGGTCGATGACCTGGTTCGGACGCACGCCGAACTTGGCGATCACGCTGTCGTCGGAGTCCATGCGGCTGCCGGTCATGGTGTTGACCAGGGCCACGCCCGGGCGCACCAGCTGAGCGAAGTCCTTATCGCCGGTGGAGATGGTGACGTCGATGCCGTCGCCGGCGGCGCGCAGCGCCAGGGTGCCGATCACGTCGTCGGCCTCGACGCCGTCGATGCGCAGGATCGGAATGCCCAGCGCCTCGACGATCTCGCACATCGGCAGCACCTGCGCGCGCAGATCCTCTGGCATCGGCGGGCGATTGGCCTTGTACTGCGGGTCCAGATCGTCGCGGAAGGTCTTGCCGGGCGCGTCGACCACGAAGGCCACGTAGTCCGGGCGTTCGTTCAAGGTCGCGCGCAACATGTTGACCACGCCGAACAGCGCGCCGGTGGGTTCGCCCGCGTCGTTGCTCAGCGGCGGCAACGCATGGAAGGCACGGTAGAGATAGCTGGAGCCATCGATCAGGACGAGTCGTTTCATGCCCCGGATTCTACGCCGGCCGGTCGCGCCTGCCGCGAATGCGGAGGCTGGGGTCGGAAAGCAGCGCGGAAATCCTCGCTTCGTGGCGATTCGGATTGCATCCCACAACCCCGGCCTCCTCCGGAAGGCCGCCCGCGTAACTTAAGCGGGCTCTTGTTCCGCTGCTTCGATGCGGCCGCTTCACGGCGGGCGGGGGTATCCTGAGGGCCTGGATTCCGGAGAACCGCCATGCGCACCCTCACCGCATCGCTCGCCCTGCTGCTGCTCGCTCCCCTGGCCGGCTGCGCCACGATGGGCGGCGGCGACCCCACCGCCGACCTCAGCAACCCCGAGGTCACCCGCCGCGCCACCCCCGACGGCGACAACGTCGAGGAATACCGCGTCGCCGGCCAGCTGCGCGTAGTCAAGATCACGCCGCTGCGCGGACCGGTCTATTACCTGGTCGACAGCGACGGCGACGGCACCCTGGACAGCAGCAAGGGCGAGGGTCCGATCTCGCCGGTGCAGTACAAGCTGTTCAGCTGGTAAGCACGGCGGCCCCATGTCCGGACATGACATCCGCATCCTCAGCGGCGAAGACGAACTGCGCGCGATCTGGCCGCTGGTGTCGCAGCTGCGCCCGGAGTTCGACGAAGCGCGCTTCCTCGCCCAGATCCAACGCCAGATCGCCCAGGGCTGCCGCGTCACGGTGCTGTTCGACGACGGCGGCGCGCCGCGCGCGTTCGCGTGCTGGCGGGTGATGGAGATGCTGGCGGTCGGCCTGCACGTCTACGTCGACGACCTGGTCACCGACCAGACCGTGCGCAGCCGCGGTTACGGCAAGGCCATGCTGGACTGGCTCAAGGCCGAGGCGCTGCGCCTGGGCTGCGCGCGCCTGCAGTTGGATTCGGGCACTCAGCGCCGCGACGCGCATGCGTTCTATCTGCGCGAAGGCCTGCGCATCGAAGCCTTTCATTTCGGGATCGCGCTGGGCGAGTAGCCGGCGCGGCGATGCGGTTCGCGGCGTTCATCGCATCCCATGGCGTGGCGTTTCCGGGCCTGCGTGGCTCCACGGCGCGCGCCTAGCTCAAGCCGATTGCAAGTTGGCTGGGCGCGATCGCCGCGCTCGGCGGCGGCGCGCAACGCGTTAGCGCGCGCATGCGCACGCGCGGCTGCCGTTCGTCGCCGCATTGGCGCCGATCTGCGACAGCGCGCACAAACGACTTTGCCGAAACAGTGATTTCGGCGCACGCGCCCGCGTTAAATCTAGGCGCCGGCGTGGAATCGCTCGCGCCGGTCCGGCCTTGAAGGCCGGTTCCGATGCTCAACATGGAGGTTCATCGATGCTTAGTCTGAAGCCGCGCAGCCTGTCTGCGCTGATCGCCCTTGCGCTGATCGCACCGGCCGCCAATGCGGCCCCCACCTGTCCCGCCAACGTCCTCGCCCAGCCGAAGACCAATCAGCTGTACGTGCTGTATCCCACCGTCACCACGCCGTTCCCGTCGATCGGCCCGTCCACCTCGGCGGCGCCGTTCAACGTCGCCGACCTGGACCCGGTGGTGGGCAGCACCACGACGCTGCGCAATCGCATCACCGATTTCATCGTCGACGATTACTGCGAGTTCAACGTCAAGATCAATCCGGTCACCGCGCTGCCCAGCCCGACGGAACCGCGCTGGCAGATCGTGGCGGTCGGCTCCGACACCGCCGGCAGCCTGTTCGGCCAGGCCCAGGCCGTGGACACCAACGACGCCGACCCGCAGGACTACGCGCGCGTGTGGGCCAAATCCTTCAAGGACACCTACGGCGCCGCCGGCCAGCCGCTCAACGGCATCGGCTCCACCCTGGAGCGCTGGTCCACCGCGATCGGCACCACCACCTCGCACGAAGCCGCGCACAACTACGGCGCCGCGCACGGTCACTCCGCGCCACGACCGACCGAGGACGCGCAGAACTGGCACATCATGGCGACCGGCTCGACCGGCCTGACCGGCGAGATGCGGGCCGCGCGCAATCGCCACTTCAGCGACACCGAGTACGAGATCCTGGGCCACAACGTCGGTCTCAACACCAAGACCCTGCACAACTGGGACTTCGTCAATCCCAACAACACCAACGCCAACAAGATGCGCATCAAGCTGCTCAGCACCAGCAACAGCTTGAGCATCAACTGGTGGTACAACGGCTCGGAAAGCCCCTGGCAGAACCCGACGGTGACCTACACCGGCGGCACCCAGAACTTCCAGGGCAACGTCTACTACGTGCACAACCTGGACTTCGTCACCGCCAAGCCCTGGAGCGGGCCGACCGCGGGCGTGGTGATGCCGGCCGCGCCGTTCCATACCGGCGCCAGCTTCGCCGGCAGCGCCAGCGTGATCGTGTTCGACGTGCAGTTGTTCAACGGCGCCACCCTGTTGCCGCTGGCGCCGCGCCTGGCCGGCTACGACGCCGGCGACATCGACGTCGCCAGCGGCGCGTTCAATCTGAACTTCTTCAACACCAACCCCGCCGCGGGCGCGCTGGAGTTGTCGGAGGTGCAGATCTTCCGTTCGCCGCGCATGCTGGATATCTCGGCGATGATGCGCGACGGCCGCCCGGTCGACGTGCGCGGGCAACCGGTGGAGTTCCACTCCAGCAGCATCATCCGCAAGCAGATCGTGGCCGACCGCCTGCAGATCCCGCTGGGCAAGCTCACCGATCCGCGCACCGTGGACATCGTCTACAAGCCCGAGGACTGCCCGCAAGGCGCCAAGGGCGCGTCCAGGCAGGGACCCGGCGACCATGCCAGCGGCGAGATCAAGTATTGCCACAAGGGCAACGCGCTGAGCCTGTTCCCGAACACCTACACCTACCTGGTCGCGAACGTGATCCAGCCCAATGCGACCTATTGGGATCCGCGTCTGCGCAAGTTCGTGCAGGGGCCGCAGCAGAACACCATCTACTACCAGGTGGGCGGCGTGGTGCCGGACCTCAACCGCAACGGCCAGGACGATCTGATCGACATCCGCACCGGCGTGTCCAAGGACGAGGACCGCAACGGCGTTCCGGACGACGCCAGGCCGGAGCAGTGAGGGTTTGAAGCGCTAGTTTCATCGTCGATGCGCCGGGCTAGGGCCCGGCGCATCGCATCTAGCTCAAGCGGGTTGCAGGTTGGCGTAGGCCAGCACCAGCCATTTGCTGCCGGCGTCGTCGAAGTTGATCTGCACGCGCGCGTGCGCGCCGCTGCCCTCGTAGTCGGTCACGGTGCCGACGCCGAAACTGGCGTGGCGCACCTGCGCGCCCAGCTTGACCGGCGGCGCTTCGATCGCGGCGTGGCCGTAGTCGCGGCGCGGCTGGTTGCCGAACACCGGCCGCGAGACCTGCACCTTGGGCCGGACCTCGTGCAGCAGCGACGGCGGGATCTCGCGCAGGAAGCGCGAGGGCACCCCGTACATGTCCATGCCGTGGATGCGCCGGGTCTCGGCGTAGCTGAGCACCAGCTTCTGACGCGCGCGGGTGATGCCCACGTAGGCCAGGCGGCGCTCCTCTTCCAGGCGTCCGGACTCCTCGGTGGAACGGTTGCTGGGAAACAGGCCCTCTTCCAGGCCGCCCAGGAACACCAGCGGGAATTCCAAGCCCTTGGCGCTGTGCAGGGTCATCAGCTGCACGCCGTCGTCGCCGGCCTGGGCCTGGCCTTCGCCGGCCTCGAGCGCGGCGTAGCTGAGGAAGGCGATCAGCTCCGGCATGGCCGCGGCGTCGTCTTCGTCGCTGCGGGTGAAGCGCGAGGCCACCGAGACCAGTTCGTCCAGGTTGTCGGTGCGCGAATCAAGCTGGCCGCGCGATTCGTTGGCGTAGTGCTCGCGCAGGCCCGAGCGCTGCAGGACGTGATCGATCTTCTCCGGCAGCGGCATCGACACCAGCTCGGCTTCGAGCTCGTCGATCAGCTTGACGAAACCGGCCAGCGCGTTGCGCGCGCGCGCGGCCAGCAGGCTCTCGCCGGCCATCCAGCGCGCGGCCACCCACAGCGGCGCGCCGTCGGCGCGCGCGCGCTTGCGCACTTCGTCCAGGGTGCGTTCGCCGATGCCGCGCGTGGGCGTGTTGACCGCGCGCTCGAAGGCGGCGTCGTCGGCGCGGTTGGCGACCAGCCGCAGATAAGCCAGGGTGTCCTTGATCTCGGCGCGCTCGAAGAAGCGCTGGCCGCCGTAGACGCGGTAAGGCACCTGTTCGGACAGCAAGGCTTCTTCGTAGGCGCGCGACTGCGCGTTGCTGCGATAGAGGATGGCGACGTCGCCGTGGCTGCCGCCGTCGCGCACCCACTGGCGCAGGCGCTCGACCACGAAGCGGGCCTCGTCCATTTCGTTGTAGGCCGCGTACAGATCGATCGGCTCGCCCTGGCCGGTGTCGGTCCACAGCTTCTTGCCCAGGCGGTCCGGGTTGTGCGCGATCACCGCGTTGGCGGCTTCCAGGATGTTGGCGCTGGAGCGGTAGTTCTGCTCCAGGCGGATGGTCTGGGCGCCGGGGAAATCGCGCAGGAAGCGCTGCACGTTCTCGACCTTGGCGCCGCGCCAGCCGTAGATGGCCTGGTCGTCGTCGCCGACCACGAACACGCGGCCGCTGTCGCCGGCCAGCACGCGCACGAAGGCGTACTGGATGGCGTTGGTGTCCTGGAACTCGTCGACCAGGATCTCGCGGAAGCGGTGGCGGTAGTGCGCCAGCAGGGCCGGGTTGTCGCGCAGCAGTTCATGCGCGCGCAGCAGCAGCTCGGCGAAGTCGACCAGACCGGCGCGCTCGCAGCGTTCCTGGTAGGCCTCGTAGGCGCGCCGCATCGCGTCGGCCCAGGGATCGGCGGCCGGCTGGATGTGCTCGGGGCGGCGGCCTTCGTCCTTCTGGGCGTTGATCCACCAGGCGATCTGGCGCGGCGGGAAACGCGCCTCGTCCAGTTCCAGCGACTGCACCACGCGCTTGACCAGGCGCAGCTGGTCGTCGCTGTCCAGGACCTGGAAGCCTTCCGGCAGCTTGGCGTCCTGCCAGTGCAGGCGCAGCAGGCGATGGGCCAGGCCGTGGAAGGTGCCGATCCACATGCCGCGCGCGCCGTTGCGCAGCTGCAGCTCGACGCGGTTGCGCATCTCGCCGGCGGCCTTGTTGGTGAAGGTGACCGCGAGGATGCCGTGGGTGGGCACGCCGAAGACTTCGTTGAGCCAGGCGATGCGGTGGGTGAGGACGCGGGTTTTGCCCGAGCCGGCGCCGGCCAGGACCAGATAGTGGCCGGGGGCGGCCGATACGGCTTCGCGTTGAGCGGGATTGAGTGCGTCGAGCAGGTGCGATACGTCCATCGTCGTATTGTAGCGGCCGCACCCGCGGGAACCTTGCTCGGGCCTGGATATCCAATGCGCATGCGCCTCATGCCCTGTCTGCTGCTGACCGTCTGCGCGCTGGCCCTGGCCGGCCCGCCCGCGCGCGCCGACGACGACGCGGGCGTCGCGCGCACCCTGCGCAGCGGCGGCGGCAATGCGCTGCAGGTACGCGTGGAGGGCGTGGCCGACCCGGAACGCGCGGCCTTGCTGCAAGCCTGGGTCGCCGAATGCGCGGACGCGGCCCTGACCGCGTTCGGGCGCTACCCGCTGCGCACGGCGCAGGTGCGGGTGCGCGAGATCGACAGCCGCGATTCCAGTCCCGTGCCTTGGGGCCAGACCCGGCGCGGCGATGGCGTGGCGGTGCTGCTGTTCGTGCGCCGCGACGCCAGCCTGGCCCAGCTGCGCGCCGACTGGACCGCGGTGCACGAGCTGTCGCACCTGTTTCATCCTTATCTGGGCCGCGAGGGCCGCTGGATGGCCGAAGGCCTGGCCAGCTATTACCAGAACGTGTTGCGCGCGCGTGCGGGCCTGCTCAGCCAGGACCAGGCCTGGCGCGCGCTGGACGCCGGTTTCGGCCGCGGCCGTCGGCTCGGCCCTGGCCCCGCCCTGGCCGAATTGGGGCGCGGCGGGACCATGCGCGTGTATTGGGCCGGCGCGGCGTATTGGCTGGAAGCGGACCTGGCCCTGCGCCGCGAGCGCGGACTGGACCTGGACACGGTGCTGTCGCGCTACGCCCGCTGTTGTCTGGACGCGACCGCGGACGACATGGATGCGGTATCGCCACAGGACTTCGCGGCCGAGTTGGATCGCCTGGGCGGCGACGGCGTGTTCGCGCGGCTGTACCGGCGCTATGCGCGTTCGCGCGAGTTTCCGGATCTGAGCGCGGCCTACGCCGCGTTGGGCCTGGAGCCCGATGGCGGCAGCGGACTGGGCTATTCGCCGCGCGCCGATGCGCAAAAATTGCGCACTGCGATCATGGGCCCACGCGCGCGCAACGCGGCGCCTTGAACGCATCGACCCGGTTCGGCGCATGGGTGCGTCCGGCCCCGCCGAGGCCTGGATACCGATGATAGATTGCGACGGTGACGCGTTAGGCCATGGAATCGGCAGAGACGCCGCTGGCTGCCGGTACCCACCACTCGCATAGCGGCATCGGACAAGGAGTCTTACAGATGCACAAGATCTTGTTAGGCGCGACGATCGCGCTGATCGGCCTGGGAATGAGCTCCAGCGCGAACGCGTGGCCGCCGCCGACCGACACCTGCAACGCCTCCAACGCGGGTGCGCAAACCGCCACCCAGTTCGGTTCCGGCTACATCGTCTGGGAATGCGACGGCAGCCAGTGGAATTTCATGCTGCAGTACGTCTGCGACTGGAACGGCAACAACTGCATACCGCTCTGATCCCGGGCGCCGGACGCAGAGGCGAGCGCCTCTGCGTCTTCCATCCCGTCGCGCGCCTCTAAAAGCGCCCGACAGGCTCAGTGCGCCGGCTTGGCCTTGGGCGCGTGCGCCATCAGCTTGTCGGTCATCGCGATGCCGATCGCCGAGACGATGAAGACCATGTGGATGATGGTCTGCCACATCACGCCGGTCGAGGTCGAGGTGGTGCACTTGGCCACCACGTCCTTCATGCCGGCGGCAACCGCGTCGGCGGCCGCACGACTGGCGTTGATCGCCTCCAGCGTGTTGCACATCGGCAGGCCCAGGTCGCCTGCGGCGATGAAGGTCTTGAGCAGGTGGATCGAGGAGATGCCGATGATCGCCATCGCCAGCTTGACCTTGAGCACCGAGGCGTTGACGTGGCTCAGCCACTCCGGCTGGTCCGGGTGCCCTTCCAGACGCAGGCGCGAAACGAAGGTTTCGTAGCCGCCGACGATCACCATCACCAGCAGGTTGGAGATCATCACCACGTCGATCAGGCCCAGCACGATCAGCATGATCCCCTGCTCGTTCAGGGTGTTGGCGCCGTGGATCAGGTGCCACAGTTCCTTGATGAACAAGAACACGTAGACGCCTTGGGCGACGATCAGGCCCAGGTACAACGGCAGCTGCAGCCAGCGCGAGCTGAAGATCAGCGCGGGCAGCGGATTGAGGCGTTCGGTACGCTCGACGGTCATGCGAGGGCCTGGCGGGCTGGTGTCAAAGGTCGTCCAGGGTAACGGCGCGCCCATGACCGCGCCAAGTCGGCGCCTGAACGAAGCGCGCCGCTTCAGGGCCCACGCGGCCGGAACGCGGCGTTCCCCGCCGGCCGGGACCGCCGCCCGGCGCTGCGCTTACACTCGCCCTTCGTCCCCGCTCGGCCCGCCCATGATCGACCTGTATTACTGGCCCACGCCCAACGGCCACAAGATCACCCTGTTGTTGGAAGAAGCCGGGCTGGACTACCGCATCCGCCCGGTCGACATCGGCGCCGGCGACCAGTTCAAGCCCGAATTCCTGGCGATTTCGCCCAACAACCGCATGCCCGCGATCGTCGACCACGCGCCCGCGGACGGCGGCGCGCCGATCAGCGTGTTCGAGTCCGGCGCGATCCTGCATTACCTGGCCGCCAAGATCGGCACATACCTGCCCGCCGAACCGCGCGGCCGGGTCGAGGTCGACGAGTGGCTGTTCTGGCAGGTCGGCGGCTACGGCCCCATGCTGGGTCAGAACCATCACTTCAACCGCTACGCGCCGGACAAGATTCCCTACGCGATCGAACGCTACGAGCGCGAAACCCAGCGCCTGTACGGCGTGCTCGACCGCCGCCTGGCCGGGCGCGAGTACATCGCCGGCGACGCCCTCAGCATCGCCGATTTCGCCTGCCACCCCTGGGCGCATGCGCACGCCTGGCACTACATCGACCTGGCCGACTATCCCCAGGTCCAGCGCTGGCACGACGCCCTCGCCGCCCGCCCCGCGTTCCAGCGCGCGTATGCGTTGGAGCAAACCTACCGCCCGTCTCGCGAGATGACCGACGAGGCGCGCAAACACCTGTTCGGAACCCCGGCCCGCACCGCATGAACACTCCCTTCGCCCGCCGCGGCCTCGCCGCCTGCCTGTTGCTCGCCATGTCGCTCACCGCCATCCCCGCGCTATCGCAGAACGCTCCCGAAAAACTCACGCTGGAAGCCCTGGCCGGCGACGCCCCGCTGTCGGGCCCCAGCCTGACCAAGCCGCGCATCGCGCCCGACGGCAGCCGGGTCGGCTTCCTGCGCGGCAAGGAGCGCGACAAGAACCGCCTGGACCTGTGGGCCTACGACATCGCCAGCGGCAAATCCAAGCTGCTGGTCGATTCCGACGACGTGCTGCCGGGCGCGGAAGTGCTCAGCGACGCCGAGAAGGCGCGCCGCGAGCGCCAGCGCATCGCCGCGCTGTCGGGGATCGTCGATTACCAGTGGTCGCCCGACGCCAAGACCCTGCTGTTCCCGCTCGGCGGCGAGCTCTACCTCTACGACCTGAGCAAGACCGGCAAGGCCGCGGTGCGCAAGCTCACCCATGGCGAAGGTTTCGCCACCGATCCCAAGCTCTCGCCCAAGGGCGGTTACGTGAGTTTCGTGCGCGACCGCAACCTGTGGGTGATCGACCTGGCCGACGGCAAGGCCACCCAGCTGACCCGCGACGGCAGCGACACGATCGGCAACGGCATCGCCGAGTTCGTCGCCGACGAGGAAATGGACCGCCACACCGGCTACTGGTGGGCGCCGGACGATTCGGCGATCGCGTTCGCGCGCATCGACGAAAGCCCGGTGCCGGTGCAGAAGCGCTACGAGGTCTATCCCGACCGCACCGACGTGGTCGAGCAGCGCTATCCGGCCGCGGGCGACCGCAACGTGCTGATCCAGCTGGGCGTGATCGCGCCCAGCGGCGGCGCTGCGCGCTGGGTGGACCTGGGCAAGAACCCCGACATTTATCTGGCCCGCGTCGACTGGCGCGATCCGCGGCACCTGACTTTCCAGCGCCAATCGCGCGATCAGCACCTGCTGGAACTGATCGAAGCCGACCTGGACAGCGGCAAGCAACGCACCCTGGCGAGCGAACGCGCCAAGACCTGGGTGCCGCTCAACAACGATCTGCATTTCCTCAAGGACGGCCGCATCCTGTGGAACAGCGAGCGCAGCGGCTACGAGCACCTCTACCTGCTGTCCGCCGACGGCCGCAAGGCCACCGCGCTGACCTCGGGCGACTGGCCGGTGGACAGCGTGCTGGCGGTGGACGAGGACGCCGGCCAGGTCTACTTCGCCGCCGGCAAGGACTCGCCGCTGGACGTGCAGATCTACCGCGTGGCCCTGAGCGGCGGCGCGATCGAACGCCTGTCCAAGACCGACGGCATCCACAGCGCCAGCTTCGCCCGCAACGCCAGCGTCTATGTCGACAACTGGTCCAACCCGCTGACCCCGCCGCAGTTGGAGTTGTACCGCAACGACGGCAGCCGCATCGCCGCGCTGATCGACAACGATCCCGCCGACGCCAAGCATCCCTATGCGCGCTACCGCCAGGCCCATCGCGAAATCGAGTTCGGCAGCCTGACCGCGGCCGACGGCAAGACCCGACTGCAATACAGCGTGCTCAAGCCCAGCGGCTTCGACCCGGCCAAGCGCTATCCGGTGGTGGTCAACGTCTACGGCGGTCCGGCCGCGCAGACGGTCAAGCGCACCTGGGCGCCCGACTTCAACCAGTACCTGGCCCAGCACGGCTATGTGGTGTTCTCGATCGACAACCGCGGCACGCCGCGCCGCGGCGCGGCCTTCGGCGGCGCGCTGTACGCCAAGCAGGGCACGGTGGAAGTCGCCGATCAGCTCAAGGGCGTGGCCTGGCTGAAGTCGCAGCCCTGGGTGGACGGCGAACGCATCGGCGTCTACGGCTGGTCCAACGGCGGCTATATGACCCTGATGCTGCTGGCCAAGGCCAGCGATGCCTACGCCTGCGGCGTGGCCGGCGCGCCGGTCACCGACTGGGCGCTGTACGACAGTCACTACACCGAGCGCTACATGGGCTTGCCCGACCAGAACGTCGCCGGCTATCGCGAAGCGCGCGTGCTCGAGCACATCGACGGGCTGAAGTCGCCGCTGCTGCTGATCCACGGCATGGCCGACGACAACGTGCTGTTCAGCAATTCCACCGTGCTGATGAGCGCGCTGCAGCAACGCGGCCAGCCCTTCGAACTGATGACCTACCCCGGCGCCAAACACGGCCTCAAGGGCAAGGACAATCTGCATCGGATGCGCATCACCGAAAACTTCTTCGCGCGCTGTCTGAAGCCGTGATCGCGGCCGCGCTACGCGCCTGGCGCGGGCCGCTGAGCGCGGCGGCCCTGCTGGCCTGCGCCGTCGCCCAGGCGCAGGCGCCGACGCTGGGCGCGAGCGAGTCGCAGGCGCGCGCGCTGATCCAGGCGCGCCTGGTCGCCTCGCCTTACAAGATGTCCGAGCGCGCGCGCAGCGGCCGCATCCGTTACGCGCTCGCGTTCGAGCCCGCCCTGGTCTGGCCCTGGCCGGCCACCGGCGAACAACGCGTGCGCGTGCGCGATGCCGCCGCCGCGACCGCGCTGATCGACGTCTGCGCCGACTGCGGCGACGAAGCGGCGCCCGACCCGGCCGAACTGCGACGCTATCTCGCGCCCAACGCCTGGATCGACAGCGACCAGCGCAGCGTGCGTGCGTTCGCACGCCAGCACGCGCGCGGCCAGGGCGTCGAACGCCGTATGCAATCGCTGGTCAAGGCCGTGCAGCAGCACATGAACGGCCCTATCGCTTACCGCGATTATCTCAGCGCCTCGCAGGCGCTGGCCTCGCGCGGCGGCGACTGCACCGAGTTCGCCGTGCTGCTGGCCGCGCTAGGGCGCGCGCAGGGCATCCCGACCCGCGTCGCCTACGGCGTCGCGTACGCCAGCCGCTTCACCGGCCAAAGCCATGTGTTCGGTCCGCACGTGTGGGTGCAGGCCTGGGACGGACGGCGCTGGATCAGCTACGACGCCGGCCTGGGCCGTTTCGACAGCGGCCATATCGCCCTGCGCATCGGCGACGGCCTGCCCGAGGACGGCACCGGCGTGCTGGCGGCGATCGGGCGTCTCAAGGTGATCGAAGCCAGCGGCGTGATCGAAGGCGCGCGCTGAGCGCGGCATTCAACGCTCGGGGCGCGCGACGCTCTCGTCGTCGAGATCGGCCAACGCCGAAGCGCTATCCAGATGGGCGGCATCGCGCATCGGCAGTTCGGGCAGGTCGCTGTCGTCGACCCATTGCGCGTCTTGCGGATCGCTGACGCCGCCGCCGGTGATGGTGACGAAATCGAGCTCGGTCGACTCGCATTCGACGGCGTCGGCGGCCGGCAGCAAAGGCGTGGCGGCGACCGGCGTGGCGGCGGGCTCGGTCGCGGCCGGCGCCAACAGCGACGGCGGATCGGCCGCGAACGCGCCGCCCGACACCAGGGTCGCGGCGATCGCGAGGCCGAAACCGGCGCCGCGGCGCGCGGGCGCCGGCCTGGGCACCCCGTAGGACACGCAGATCGGCCCGGAGGCGGCCTGCAGCAAGGCGCGTCGCTCCGCCTCGCTCAAGCCGTCCAGGGCATGCACCTGGGTCTTGCAGTGGCCGCAGTAGCCGTTCAAGCGGCGCAGTTCGTCGATGCCGAGCGGACAAGGCTGGTCGATCTTGGGTACCAGGGCCATGGCGAGCGTTCCTGCGAGGGTGGGATACCGTCGTTAACGGCTAACGCGTGGAATCGGGGTTTGCGTTGGGTTCAACGGCGCCGGCGCGATCGAGCGCGGCCATCCCGTCGTCCAGCGAAGCGGCCTCGCGCATCGGCAATTCGGGCAGGTCGCTGTCGTCGACCCAGTGCGCGTCGGCCGGGTCGTTGACCCCGCCCACCATTTCGATTCTCTCGATGCTCGTGACCTCAGCCTCATCGGCGCAGTCCTTCGTCTCGTCCTGCGGCACCAGCAACACCGGCGGTCCCTTCACGGGCGAGATCAGCGACGTAGGCGAGCCGGCGGCGAACGCGCCGCTCGAGACCAGGGTCGCCGCGATCGCGATACCGAAGCCCGCGCTGCGCCGGGTCGCACGCGGGCGTTCGGCGCGGTAGGCCACGCAGATCGGCCCGTCGGCGGTGCTCAGCAACGCACGCCGTTCGCCATCGCTCAAGGCATCCAGGCGATGCACCTGCTTGTCGCAGCGCCCGCAATGCCCGTCCAGCCGGCGTTGCTCGTCGATCCCCAACGGACACGGCGAGTCGATCTTCGGTACCTGAGCCATGGCGCCCCCTTGTTTGCGTTTTACCACGGCGTCCGCGCGTGCGCGCACCGCCTTGGCGCAGGGCCCGGGACTGCGGATACTGCGTCCATACGCACTAGGGAACGCCCGCATGTCCATCGCTCCGCCGCCCCTGCCCAAGCGCGACTGGGCGCAACGCAATCGTCTGTGGCTGCTGCCGCTGCTGGCGGTGCTGTGCCTGGTGGTACCGCTGGCCATCGCCGGCGGCGTGTTCTCGATGATCATGAAGGACATGAAATCCCACCCTGCCTACGTCGAAGCGGTGACGCGGGCGCGCAACGATCCCCAGGTCGCCGCCGCGTTGGGCAAGCCGATCGAGACCGGCATGTTCGTGATGGGTAGCGTCAGCGGCAAGGACGAAGGCCATGCCTATCTCGAAATCCCCCTGGTCGGCGCCAAGGCCGAAGCCAAGCTGACGGTGGCGGCGCTCAACGAGGGCAAGGGCTGGGAGTACGCGACCATGCTGGTGCGGCTGGCGGACGGACGCGAGATTTCGCTGATCCCGACCACCGCGCCGGCCCTGGACGAGTCGTCCGACCCGCCCTGCTGCGACCGGCCTGCGTCCGATGCCGACGATTCCGAGGCTTCCGGCGACGTCGACGACGCCTGATTCGCGGTACGTGACCTACGGCGCATGCCCGCGCCGGGCTTGGGGCCTATGGTCGGCGGACCTCCCACCGGCCCTCCATCGCCCATGAAGACCCTCGCTCTCGCGATTTCCCTGGCGCTGCTCGCGCCGACCGCCGCGCTCGCCGCGCAGGCGGCCGCCAAACCCGCCGCTGCCGCCACCAAGCCGGTACCGGCCTGGGTCACCACCAGCAACGGCTACGCCCAGATCCTGCTCAAGGCGCAAGGCGAGTTCGCGCCGGAGCAGATGTCGTTCTTCGGCGTGCCCGGCTTCGACGAGCGCGTCGCCGACCTCAAGCCCGACACCGGCGCGCGCTACCGCGCCACCATCGCCAAGGCGCGCGACGAACTGCGCGGCAAGCTCCAGCTCGAGCGCAACCCGGACGTGCGCCAGGACCTGGAGATCATGATCGCCGCCGCCGATCAGAGCATCGCCGGCAGCGAGCTCAACGAACGCCTGACCCTGCCGTGGAACGACGCCCCGCAGATGGTGTTCCAGGGCATGCAGGGCCTGCTGTCCGACCAGACCCCGCCGGAGCGTCGCGCACGCGCGCTGGCGCGCCTGAAGAACTACGTCGGCCAGGGCGCCGATGCCACGCCGATCACCGTGCTCGCGCGCCAGCGCTACGAAGAGCGCGCGACCGATGCCGCCAAGCTGCGTCCGACCAAGCTTGAGGTCGAACAGGCCCTGGGCAACGTCGAGACCTACGCGGCCGGCATCCGCAAGCTGTTCGAGAAGTACAAGATCGCCGACGCCGAGCCGGCGCTGAAGGCGATGGAGCAGCAATTCAAGGATTACGCGACCTGGGCGCGCGCCACGGTGCTGCCGCAGGCGCGCACCGACAACCGCCTGCCGCCCGAGCTGTACGCATTCGGGCTCAAGCAGTACGGCATCGACGTCGACCCGCAGCTGCTGATCCGCCGCGCCCAGGTCGAGTTCATGGAAACCCGCGCGGCGATGCGCCAGCTCGCGCCGCTGGTCGCCCAGGCCAAGGGCATCACCGGCATCGACAGCCACGACTACGTCGCCGTCATCAACGCGCTGAAGAAGAACAGCATCCCCAACGATCAGTTGGAAGCGCGCTACCGCACCGTGATCGACGCGATCGATCCGATCATCCGCAAGGAAAAGATCGTCGACGTGCCGCAGCGCCCGATGGTGATGCGCCTGGGCAGCGAGGCCGAATCGGCGGCGCAGCCGGCGCCGCACTTCCTGCCGGCGCCGCTGATCGGCAACACCGGCCAGCAGGGCCAGTTCGTATTGCCGATCGCCGTTCCGAACCCCGACGGCAGCACCCTGCACTACGACGATTTCAACTTCGACTCCGTTGCCTGGACCCTGTCGGCGCACGAGGGCCGCCCCGGCCACGAACTGCAGTTCACCGCCATGGTCGAACGCGGCATCTCGCTGGCGCGCACCATGTTCGCGTTCAACTCGGTCAACGTCGAAGGCTGGGCGCTGTACGCCGAAGCCGAGATGGTGCCGTACGAGCCGTTGGACGGCCAGCTGATCGCGCTGCAGTTCCGCCTGATGCGCGCCGCGCGCGCGATGCTGGACCCCATGCTCAACCTGGGCCTGACCGACCGCGAAAGCGCGGGCAAGGTGCTGCGCGAGCAGGTCGGCCTGTCGCCGGCGATGACCAAGCAGGAACTGGACCGCTACACCTTCAACGCACCCGGTCAGGCCGGCAGCTACTTCTACGGCTACAGCCGCATCCTCGAGCTGCGCATGGAAACCGAACTGGCGCTGGGCGACAAGTTCGACCGCCTGGCGTTCAACAACTTCCTGCTCGACCAGGGCCTGCTGCCGCCGGACCAGCTGGCCAAGGCGGTGCGCGAGAACTTCGTGCCGGCGCAACGCAAGCGCTGATCGGTCGCGATGCGCAGGCCGCGGGAGCCCGTCTCCCGCGGCCTGTTTTTTTCAGGGCCGCGCGCGCTCGGCGGCCGGCGCCAGGATATGCAGGCGCGCCGACGCGGTGCGCGCGTGGCTGGCCTTGCCGTACATCAGTTCCACCCGCGCCGGCGCGGCCAGATAGTCGCCGCCGTTGCCGGCCAGCGCGAAGTAATGCAGCTCGTGGCGCCCGGCCGGCAGGTACTCGGCGTAGAAGCGCGGACTGCGCGCGTCCAGCCGGCGCGTGTTGAACCAGTAAGTGCCCGGATCGGACACGCGCTTGAGGTCCAGGCCGGCGACGCCGTTCAAGCTCAGATCGGTGGGACGCAGACCACCGGGCGCGTCGTCGGTGATGGCGACGAAGTGGCGCGTCGCGCCGTTGTGCACGACCAGACTGATGCGCAGCCAGTCTCCGACGCGCACCTCGGTCTTCGCGACCGGGATCCAGCGTCCGTCGCGCAGCACCGCGTAGCTGCGTTCGATCGCCAGCCCGATCGCGCTAGCCTGGGCGTGGCGCGCGTCTTCGCGATAATCGACTTCGGCGAAATAGGCCACCGGTGCGGCGCCCGGCCGTCCCGGTTCGATCCGCAGCGTACCGGCCGCCGCCGCTTGCGGCCGCCATTGCGTCTGTGCGTCGCCGGGTGCCAGGCGAAGTTCGCTGCGTTCGGCGCCCAATGCGACCTGGGCCGCGTAGGGCTCGCTGGCCTTGGCGACGGCATCGTCGCGCAAGGCCGCCAGGCAGACCGCGCCGCTCTGGGTATCGATGCGTTCCTCGCCGCTTGCGTACAGGTCGGTGAGGCCGGCGATCAGTTCCCGGCGCGCGCTCGCGTTGGCCAGGTCCGGGTACTCGCGCAACAGATCGATCAGCGCGCACTGCTCGCGCAAGTCGGAACTCATCCAGCGCTCGTAATCCGTGCCCGCCGACAGCACCCGCGACGGCCCGCGCGCGGGCGCGCGCGCCAGCAGCTCTTTCACCCCTAAACGCGCGCGTTCGTCGCCCAGCTGCGCCGAGCCGCGCGTCAGCGCGATCTGCGCCGGCAGGGACAGGCGCTGCCACTGCTTCCAGAAGGGCGTCAGCGCATCGGCGTCGGCCACGCCCTGCGCGCCCAGCGCGAGCGCCGCGCGGTTCAACGACTCGATCTGTTCCTCGGTACGCGCGTCCAGCGCCCGCACCGCGGCATGGCTGCGCAGGAAACCGGCGGCGCGGTCGCGCAAGGTCGCAGGCACCGGCTGGCCCAGGCTATGCAGCAGCTGCAGGGCCTCGGCGGTGTAAGCGGTCAGCGCGATCTGCGGCTGCTCGCGCGGATCGCGTTGGAAATCCAAGCCGTAGTCGTTGCCATCGTCGGTGAAGTAGCGAAAACCGCCGTCGTCCCTCTGGAACACCGCGGCGTTGTCCAACGCCTCGCGCACCGCCGCTTTGGCGCCCGGCCACTGCGCACCGCCGTCGCGTTGCAAGGCCAGTGCGGCCGCGACCGCGCGGCTGAGAATCTGCTCCCAGCAGCGATGCGGATAGTCGCGCAGGTCCGCGGTCCAGCGATCCACCAGGGCGCCGCTGCCGCGCTGCAAGCTCAACTGCAATGTCGGATCCAACGCGCTGGCGGGCAGCGCGGGCAATGCCAGGGTCATGATGCCCTCGCCTAGCCAACCGGCTTGCCGGCGCCGCGCCGCGATGTAGGGCGAGGCGACCTCGATCGGCGCCGCGACCGCGTCGCGATCGGCGCCGGCCTCTACCGCGGCGGTGGCGAGCATGCTGCCGACGGCGTCGGCGAGGAGCTCGCTGGAATACCCGGTCTGCCCGCGTGGCGCCAGTTCCAGCTTGCCTTCGCTGCGCGTGGCCGCGCTGCCCTCGGTCTGCAGTACGGTACGCACGTCGATCGCGCGTTCGCCGCTCTGGCGTGCGTTCGCGGCCAGACGCGCGCGATCGCCCGGATACAGGCGCGTAGGCGTCTGCAAGCGCACCTCCAGCGGCAGCCCGACCTCGAGCGTGGCCTCGCTCATGCCGAAATCCTCGTCGGCGCCATTGCTCCAGGCCACCGCGCGCCAGCGGGCCAGGTTGTCGGGCAGCTTCAGTTGGATCCGGCGCGTCTCGCCGGCTGCCAGACGCAGCCCCGGCATCCATGCGGCGGTATCGGCGAACTGTGTGCGCACGCGCGCCAGCGCCGCCAGACCATGCCGGGCGTCGCGCGGCCGCGCGGGCGCGTCGAGTCGTCCCACTCCCCCGTAGAAAATGTCCTTCAGATCGATGCGCGAACCGGTCACCTCGATCCGGTCCAGCGTCGTCCCGGTTTCGACGTCGGCGCGCTTGATGCGCGATGCGGTGACTTCGATGCGATCCAGGGCGATCGCATCGCCGTCGACCGTGGTTCCCGGCCACGGCAGTTGCAATCGCCACGGCCCACGGACCCAGCCCTGGAAGGAGCTATCGCGCAGTCTGCCGTGGTGGCCGACCCCACCCAGCCATTGCTGGCCCTGGGGATCGAACAAGGCCCACTCCTCGCCCGCCAGGGCGCGCAAGGCATCGTCCAGCACCGTCAAAGTCACCTCGCGTGCCTGGCCGCTGCGGTTGCGCACCAGCAACGTCACCGTATCGCCGGGGCGAGCGGAGACCGCGTCGAAGCGCAGCTCCAGCGGTGGCGCCGACGGTGCGGGCGCCGGCAGTTCGATCCGCAGCTCGGCATGGCTGCGCGCCGGCGGGCGGCGGTAGCCGTCCGCATCCAAAGGTTCGGAAGCCGGCGTCGCATCGAGCACGTAGGCCGACACGTCCACGCCCTCCCGCGCCCGATCGCCCAGCTCGATATCGAAGCTTACCGCCGGTTCGGTCACCATTTTGATGCGATGTCCGATCAAGCGGTCCGCATCGCGCGTCAGCAGCAGCACCTGCGCTCGCGCATACGGCTGCATCAGTTGCACACGCGCCGTCGTATCGCCCGCCTCGGGGTTCCGCAGCAGTCGCAAACTGGGTTCTTTAGGCGCTCCTTCGGCGCCGCTCCATCCGCTCCATACGTAACGGGTGAGTGTCGCCGGCGCCGCCGTGCCGCTGCGCGCAAGCAGACGGTACTCGCCGGATTTCGCATGCGGAAAGTCGCAAGGCGTCAGCCTGCGCACCGCCAGCACGCAGCGCTGCAGCACCGTCGCGTCGTCATCGGCGTGTCGCACCTCGACTTCGACCGAGGCATCGGCGATTTCGCGTCCCTCGGCATCGATCACCACCGCTTCCAGCTGCGGCGTCCGATCGCGCTCCAGCGCCCAGGCCGGCTCGGTGCGCAGCCCGACGTAGCGCGGATAACGCGCATAGCGCGCCTGCACCGCATTGCTGGAGGTACCGTCGCGCTCGCTGGGAATCACCCCGGCGATGACTTGCAGACGGCCGAACGCGGGCAGTTTGTCGGTGTCCGGATCCCTGAGCGTGAACGCGACCGGCAGGCTCAGGCGCAGCTGCCCTTCACCGTTGGTGCGCCCCAGCTCGCCGCGATCTCCCTGCAAGGGAATCCCGCTCTCCGCGGCGGGGGTACGCACGTCGACAAACTCGTAGTCGCGGTACTGCGGGTAGGCCTGATCGAGCGGCAAGCCGGTCAGCATGCCGGACACTTCCGCGACTTTCGCGGCCACGGCCGGACCGCCCGAATAGAAGCCCGCGCTCAGGTCGATCTCGAAACGGTCGCCATCGCGCAGCAACCGATCCGGCGCGCTGGCTTGCGCCCACAGGTCCTGGCCTCGGTAGGTGCCGACGAAGAAACAGGTGCCCTGGGTGTCGCCGCGCTCGGCAATGCCGATGCAGTAGCTATCGTCCGGCAGATGCGCCGGGAGTACGAGTTCGCCCTGCAAGGCGCCGCTGTCGTCGGCGACGACGTCCCATTCCAGCACGTTCCTTTCAAACGGGCCGACCAGGCCCAGGCGCTGCGACAAGCCGCGCGCGCCGCTCTTCATGCGCGTGCCGTGCAACTCGCGCTGCCAAATCCGATAGCGCACGGTCTCGCCGGCGCGATACAGCGGCTTGTCGGCGACCCCCCAGAATCGACGCGCGTAGGGGCGGCCCAGCTCAAACTGCCAATCGTTCTCGCCCAGCGGCAATACGGCACGCGCCGCGCGCTGGCCACGGCCGTCCGTGGCGCGCAACCACCATGCCGCGGGCGCCTGGTTGCGGGAGTGCCGGCCCGGCTCCGGCAGGGCCAGGTCCGGCGGCAGCTGCAGCGCGACCGTGCCGTCGACGGCGGTGATTCCACGGGCCACTACCCGCGGCGGCACGGCGTCGGCATCGCGCAGCAACAGCTCGACCGTCGCCCCGGCGACGGCGCCGCCTCCGTTCCAATCGCTGGCCCAGGCAAGTACCTCGCGGCGGCCGGCGACGACGAACAGATCGAACGCGGGCGCGGCGAATTCCAGCGCCTCGTTCGGCTTGACCCACCATTGCAACCAGCCGTCGCCGTCCAGGACCTGGGCGACGACCGCAGGCGGCTTGACCGCGGCCGGCGCCAGCGAGCTCATGGATACCGTCGCGATTTCTGCGCGGGGCCGATCCGACAGGCCGATCACCTCGGTTTTGAGGCGCTCCACGCCGACGGCGTGCAGCAAGGCAGGCGGGTGCCGACCATCGGCGATCAATCCGCGTTCGTGCGCCGATCGCAGCGCAGGCCGGTAATCGCGCGTGCGGATTCGCAAAGTCACCGGCGCCACCGCGCTGCCGTCGGCCATGGACCGCAATGCATCGTCCAGAATCAGGCTGCGTTCGACTTGGGCCGCGTCGACGCTCAGGTCCAAAGCCTGACTCGGCGCGCGCTTGGGGCCGTCCTTGTCCGGCCCGAAACGCGGTTCGGAGTAACTGTGAAGATCGTAGGGCCGATTGAGGACCTTCACTTCAGCCGGCAGCTTGGCCGCCCATGCCGCCGCGTCCTCGCGCAAACGGTGCGAGAACACCATCTGCACTTTTTCGCCAGGCAAGCATTCGATCGCGAGCGCACCGTCGACCGGAACGACCTTGTGGGTCGCGTCGCGCCCGTCGCACACCACGCCGCGCAGGCGAAAGCGCTCATTGACGACCAGGTCGGCCAGCTTGCCGGAAGCGATGCTCCGCAACGGACCCTCGCTGCCGCGCAGGCCCGGACGTTGCGACAGCACTACGCGTGCGTCCGGCCGCGCAACGGTCGACAGATCAAAGGCGAAACGCGAGCCGGCCTGCCACGCCCACGACGGCGGCAGAGACTTCAATGCGGGCAGCGGCATATCGCGCCCATCCACCGTCAGCGTCAGAACATCGGCGACCTGCGCCATGGTGCTCTTGGCGCTGGTGGACAATTCGATCGTGGGGACGCCGTTTTTCCAGTCCCTCACCTCAGCCGACAAGTCCGGCCGCAGGTATTCCAGCTTCAAGGTCTGGGCGGGAACGGCGGCGCCGTCGCCGGTACGCAGGCCTGCGCCTAGCCGTATCGCGTACTCGGTGGCGGTCGCCGGATGACGACCCTCGCCGTAGCGGCATAGGATCCTGAGGTCGTCGCTCCATGCGCACTGCAAGGGCAACGCGGGCTCGATGCGAATCTGGTCGGCGGCGATGCTGTTGTCCCAGACCCGCATCGGGCGGTCGAACGCGATGGTCAGGGAGTCGAGATTCATGTCGGCTTCGACCTGAACGCCCTGTGCGGTCGCGGCCTGCGCCGGCGCCGTCAGCGCCATCGCGCACAGCGCCGCCGTCAGCCATCCCTTGAGCTCATCGCATGCACGCATGACCGTCCCCCAGTCCTTTCGGCATCATGAACAGCAACGTCCGAACTTGCCAACCGGGGTTGCGGCGACGAACACCCTCAATAGTTCAAGGTGAGCGTCAGCACATGCAAGGCGAACACGAAGCCGACCAGGAGCGTGCAGGCCAGCGCGATCAGGCTGGCGCCCAGGCGATGCCAGCGGTCGCGCGGCGCGCGCCAGACCTGGATCGCGTTGGCGATCGCGAGCGCGGCGATCGGCAGCGACAGCAGGGCCAGGCACTGGGCGAGGCGGATCCAGCCGTCCAGGCCGCCGTCGAGCAGGGCGATGTCGGCGTCGGCGCGCGCCAGCAGCCATAGCCACATACCGGCCATGGCCAGGTTCGAAAGCAGGCCCAGCCGCGTCGCCAGGCGCAGACGGCGCGCGCGGCGATCCAGGACCAGGCGCCGGCCGTAGTGACGCCGCACCAGGGCCGCCACCGGCCACAGCGACAGCATCAGCGCGTGCAGCGCCAACACGGCCAATAACAAGGGCAGCGACCAGCCCGCCGAACGCCAGGCCGGCACCGGCTGCAGCCACACCGCCGGCGGATGCGCGTCGCTGGCGACCGCGACCACCCGGCCGCGATCCAGCTTCGCCGCCAACAGCGCGTCGCCGTCGATCTCGCGCCAGACGTAGGGTCGCACCTCGCGCCAACGCCGCGGCTTGTCGTCCGCGCCGCGCAGCGACGAGACCGTGAGGCTGCCGTCGGGGTGCAGCGCTATCTTGGTCTGCGACAGGTAACGCGCGAGCACGAAGACGTTGTCGAACGAGGCGCGGCTACTTTCGTAACGGCCGACCAGTTGGCGGCCGTGGGTCGCGGCGCTGGCCAGGGTCGGCTCGGGTTTGCCCGCGCGCGGGAAATAACGCTGCTTGAAACCGCGCACCACTTCGCGGCGCAGCGCCGCCGCGCTCGCGGTGGGCCCGTCCACCGATACGAACAGGCCGACCTGCGACTGCGGGAACAGCAGCAAGCTGCTTTGGAAAGCCTCGGTCGCGCCGTCGTGGCCAATCGTGAGCACGCCGTTGTGATCGTTGCGGAAATAGCCCAGCGCCATCGCGTTCAAGGCCGGGAACGCGCGATACGCCGGCGCGTGCATGCGACGCGCGGTGTCGGGCTGCAGCAGCACCGCCTCGCCCAATCGGCCTTCGCCCAGCTGCATCAGCATGAAGCGCGCCATGTCCTCGGCCGAGGCCGACAGGCCGCCGGCCGGCGCCGGATTGACCAGTTCGAACGCGTGCGGCGGCGCGCCGCGTCCGTCGCGGTAGGCGCCGGCCAGGTCCGCCGCCAGCGCCTTGGGCAGCGGCTGGCGGAAGCTGGCGCGGTACATACCCAGGGGCCGCAGTATTTCGGCCTCGATGTAATCCTCGTAGCGCTGACGGGTCACTCGCTCGACCACATAACCGGCCAGCGCGGCGCCGTAGTTGGAATAGGCCGGCACTTCGCCGGGCGCGAACACGCGCTCGGGCTGCACCGACTTGAGATAGCGCGCGTTGCCGCGCAGGGTGCGGACGTCGGCCGCGAACAGATGCTTCAGCGATTCCTCGAAACCGGCGGTGTGCGTCATCAGCTGGCGCATGGTCGCCGGCCGGCCGCGATAGGGAGGAATCTTGAAATCCAGGTAGCGGTTGAGGTCGGCGTCCAGGTCGATGCGGCCGCGTTCGACCTGCTGCATCACCGCGGTCCAGGTGAACAGTTTGGACACCGAGCCCGGGCGGAACAGGGTGCGCGCCGGATCGACCGGGGTGCGGCGCGCGACATCGGCGTAGCCGTAGCCCTTGCTCAACAGCAGGCGACCGTCCTTGACCACGGACAGGGTCACGCCGGCGATGTCGCTGCGTGCGAGCGCGCTGCCGATCACGCCGTCGAAGTAGGCCAGGGCGTCGGCGGCCTCCAGTTGCGGCGCGGCATCGGCTTGCAGCGCGATCGCGGCGCCGGGCGCGAACGCGGCCGGATCCGGCAGGAACTCGGGCAAGGCGATCGCCGGCGCCTCGTCCTGGACGGGCGTGACCGCGAGCGCCGCGGCGCCGTCTTGGGCGGCGGCCGGATCGGCGCTGGCGGGCTCGGGCGCGGCCGGCGGCGCGAGCGGAATCACGTCGGTACTGGAGCTGCGACTGGGCGCCACCCCGGGACGCGGGGTCTCCTGCTCGAACACCACCGCGGCGGGATCGGCCGCGGCCGGCACCGGCTCGTCGGGTGCGGACGCGTCCGCTGGCGGCGGCGCGACGCCGGTCTGCGGCGACGCGGCGGGCGCGGCGGCGGCCGGCGGGGCCGCCAGCGCCGGCGGCGGCCGCAGCCCGGCGGTCGCCAACACCAGCACCAGCGAACACAGGCCGACCCGGCCCATCAGCGACTGCAGCGATTTGGACACCACGACTCCCCCTGTGCGGCCGACGCGATCGGCGGCGCGCCACATCCTAAGCGCCAGGACCCGTCGCGACCGGGATTGCGGTAGGATTTTGCCATTACGGACAAACGTTTTCTAAAAAGGACCGCTCCATGATCGCTTGGCAGGCCTCTCGTCTAGGCCCTAAAGTTCGACCATGACCTCGAACACACGCGCAGTGCGCCCCAAGCGTGACCCGAAAGGCAGCGTCTCCGGCATCGCCTCGCAACCGGGCGACACGCTGCGCGCCTTGCGTACCCAGCGCGGCTGGACCTTGTCGGAACTCAGCGATCGCACCGGACTGCCGATCTCGACCCTGTCCAAGGTCGAGAACAACCGCATGTCGCTGACCTACGACAAGCTGACCCGCATCAGCCGCGGGCTGGAGATCGATATCGCCGACCTGTTCGGCTCGTCATCGCAAGCCGCGGCGCCGCAGCAGGTGCCGACCGGACGGCGCAGCATCACCCGCGCCAACGAAGGTTATGCGATCGACACCGACAACTACGGCCAGCGTTTTCCGGCCTCGGAGCTGCGCCAGAAGCGCTTCACCCCGATCGTGGCCGAGATCCGTGCGCGTTCGCTGCAGGAGTTCGGCGAACTGATCCGCCACCCGGGCGAGGAATTCGCGCTGGTGCTGGAAGGTTCGCTGGAGCTGCACACCGATCTGTATGCGCCCGCGCGTCTGGAAGTGGGCGACTCGATTTATTTCGACAGCAACATGGGCCACGCCTATATCGCGGTCGGCGATGCGACCTGCCGGGTGCTGTCGGTGTGCACCGAATCCGAACCGCCCGAAAGCCTGCGCGCGAGCTATCAGGCCGGCGCGAACTCCGCGCGCGGCGCGACCGCTCCCGCCGCAAGCCGCCCCGCCCCGCCCCGGCGCCGCGCCGCCGGCTGAACCGGCGCGCTCGCGCACGCCGCCACAAGCCGATTCGCGCTGGAAAACAGCGCCGGATCGCGCGCGCACCGGCGTTGCGTCGGGACGCTTTCTTGATCGGAAAACAGCCGCCGTAGCGTAAATCCGCGCCGCGCCCCCCCTACCTGCCAGGGCGCGACCGCCTCCGCAAAAACGCCGACGCGGCCGGGTTCAGCTCACCCGCGACAGCATGCGGCGATGGCCGATCAGGCGCGCCCAGCGCGCGCCGATGTCGCTCATGCACACGTAGGCCGCTTCGCCGGCCAGGCGCAACAGCATGCGCGGGCCCAGCTGCAGTCGCGGTTCGGCCGCGCACAGCTCCCAATCGAAACCCAGCTGACGGGCGAACAGGGCGCAGCGCGCGAGGTGATAGCGGCTGCTGAGCAAGGTCACGCGCGAGCGCATGCCATCGCCCAGCAGATGGCGGGCGTTGCGCAGGTTCTGCAGGGTGTCGCGCGATTCGGCTTCCAGGCGCAAGGGCGCATCCGGCGACAAACCGCGCGCGAACAGGCCGCCGCGCGCGACCTCGGCTTCGCTGGGCTCGTCCGGCGCGCCGCCGCCCAACAGCACCACGCTGGCCGGCGGACGCGCGCGCCACAGCGACACCGCGCGGTCCAGGCGCGCTTCGAAATCGCGGTCGATGCGCCCGCGCGGCGCGTGCTTGCCGAACAGCAGCACGCATTCGCCGCGCTCGGGCTGGCAAGGCGCGTTGCGCGCCACCCGCAGCACGTGCACGAAGTAGCCGACATAGACCAGGCCCGCGCTCAGGGCGCATACCGTGGCGGCGACCGCGCAGGCGTGCAGCACGTCGCGATCGCCGAACAAGGCAAGGCGGTGGGCGGTACGGCTGGACATGCGCGCAGGCGGACGGAATGGCGGTGGGATGCGCAGTCTACGCCTGCGCCAGCGCCGCGCCGCATGCCGCGGGCCCGCCCTGGCGCAAGCGACAGCAAGCTGAACGCCGCGGCCTAATCGCTCCACGCCGCGCTGGCTATACTCCGGCCTCGTCTCGCCCGGAGTCCTGCGTGTCGCTTGAGTCGTTGCCGCCCCCGCCCATGCCCGCGCTGGCGATCCGCGCGTACACCGCGACCACCGCCCTGGGCCGCGGCCGCGAGGCCCAGGCCCAGGCCCTGCGCGAACGCCGCGGCGGCCTGCGCCGCAACGACTTCGGCCACGACCCGCTGGACTGCTGGATCGGCCGCGTCGACGGCCTGGAAAGCCTGGCGCTGCCGGCCGAGCTGGCCGACTGGGACTGCCGCAACAACCGCCTGGCCTGGCTGGCGCTGAACCAGGACGGCCTGCCCGAGGCCCTGACCGCGCTGGTCGCGCGCCGCGGCGCCGAGCGCGTGGCGCTGGTGCTGGGCACCTCCACGGCCAGCATCGGCGCCACCGAGGAAGCCTATACGCGCCTGGTCGACGGCCGCTTTCCGGCCGACCTCGCGCGCGGCGAAATCCATCAGCCGCATTCCCTGGGCGGCTTCGTGCAACGCGCGACCGGCCTGCGCGGCCCCTGCGTGACCGTGGCCACCGCCTGCTCGTCCAGCGCCAAGGTATTCGCTCAAGCCGCACGGCTGATCGCCGCCGGTTACGCCGACGCTGCCCTGGTCGGCGGCGTCGATACCTTGTGCGGCAGCGTGCTGTTCGGATTCAACTCGCTGCAGTTGGTCGCCAGCGAACCCTGCAAGCCGTTCGATGCCGCGCGCGTGGGTCTGTCGCTGGGCGAGGCGGGCGGTTACGCCCTGATCGAACGTATCGACGGCGATGATGCCGGCGCGCTGCAACTGCGCGGCTATGGCGAATCCAGCGACGCCCACCACATGTCCGCGCCGCACCCGCAAGGCCTGGGCGCGCAGCTGGCGATGCGCGACGCGCTCGCGCGCGCGGGCATCGACGCGGCCCAGGTCGGCTATCTCAATCTGCACGGCACCGCCACGCCGGCCAACGATCAGGCCGAGGCGATCGCGGTGGCCGCGCTGTTCCCCGACGGCCTGCACGCCAGCTCGACCAAGGGCTGGACCGGCCACACCCTGGGCGCGGCCGGCATCGTCGAATCGACGGTCGCGCTGCTCGCGCTGGAGCGCGGCGAGCTGCCCGGCATTCTCAATAGCACCGCGCCCGACCCGGTGTGCGGTCCGCAGATCCGTTTCGACAATGCGCACAAGCCGATCCGTTACGCGATGAACAATTCCTTCGGTTTCGGCGGCAACAACTGCTCGCTGGTGTTCGGACGCGCATGACCGCCATCGCCTACATCGAAGGCATCGCCTATTGGAGCCGCGGCCTGCCCTCGTGGACCGCCGCGCGCGACTACGCCGGCGGCGCCGAGGCGATCGCCGACGCGCCCGTGCGGCCTTCGCCGCAGTTGCTGCCGGCCAACGAGCGCCGGCGCGCGCCGGAAACCGTGGCGGTGGCGCTGGAAGTCGCGCTTGCGGCCTGCCAGGCGGCGGGACGCGACCCGGCCACGCTGGCCTCGGTGTTCGCGTCCGCGCACGGCGACCTGGCGATCACCGACTACATGTGCGCGACCCTGGCCGAGGATCCGCGCGCGATCTCGCCCACGCGCTTCCACAACTCGGTGCACAACGCCGCGGCCGGCTACTGGACCATCGGCGCCGGCTGCATGCGCGCCGCGACCGCGATCGGCGCCGGACAGGCCAGCTTCGCCCAAGGCCTGATCGAGGCGCTGGCGCAGTTGGGCGACAACGCCGAGGCGGTGTTGCTGGTCGGCTACGACGGCGAAGCCGGCGGCGCGCTGGCCACGGTCGCGCCCAGCACCGGCCTGATCGGCGGCGCGCTGGTGCTGTCGCGCACGCCGCGCGCGGGCACGGTGGGCGTGCGCGCGCGGCTGCGCGACGGCGCGGCCGACGCCGGCGGCGCCCTCACGCAGCGCTCGCAGGGCAATGCGATGGCGGCGATGCTGCCTTTGTTCGATGCGCTCGCCGACGCCAGCGCGCAGGTGCGCCTGGCCGCGGGCGCCGATCGCGTGCTGGAACTGGAGCTTGCGCATGACTGAGCCCGGGCGCCCGGAACGCGACAACGTCGCGGTGGTGATCCCCGCGCTCAACGAATCCTTGCGCATCCGCGAGACCGTGATCGGCGCGCTCGCGCACTGCCCGAACGTGATCGTGATCGACGACGGCTCCGACGACGGCACCGCCGAGTGCATCGCCGACTTGCCGGCGACGGTGCTGCGCCACCCGCGGCGCATGGGCAAGGGCGCGAGCCTGCGCGACGGCTTCCGCGAGGCGCTGCGACGCGGCTACGCCGGCGTGCTGACCCTGGACGGCGATGGCCAGCACGACCCCGCCGATCTGCCGCGCTTGCTGGCCAGCGCGCAGCGCCACCCCGGCTGCATCGTGATTGGCGCGCGTTTGCGCAAGCGCGCCTCGGCGCCGGTGTACCGGCGCCTGGCCAACGAGTTCGGCGACTGGGGCATCGGCTGGGGCTGCGGTTACCGCATCGCCGACAGCCAGAGCGGCCAACGCTATTACCCGGCGGCGGTGTGCGCGCTGGACGAGGTGCCCGGCGAGGACTTCGTGTTCGAGGCGCAGATCCTGATCTCGGCCGCGCGCCGGCTCGGCACCGGCGTGGTCTCGGTGCCGATCGAATCGCGCTATCAGCAGGCCAACGACGAGGTGCGGTTCCGCAAGAGCCACTTCCGCCCGCTGCGCGATCTGTACCGCATCACCTCGCACGTGGTGGCGCAGGTCTGGGGCCATGGCGACGTGATGGAGGAGTACCGGCGCACGCGCGCGGCCGCGCCGGTGATCGACGACCCCAGCGGCGAATTCGCCGGCGCCCGCGAACGCGACCTGCCCGCCGAACCGCGCTGAACGCGCGAGCCACGCACGACACCGGAAGCCGCGCCGATGACCCATACCCTGCTGCTGCAACTGCTGGTGATCCTGGTGGTGGCGCGCGCCTGCGGCGCGGTGCTGAAGCGCTTCGGCCAGCCCGCGGTGGTCGGCGAGATGGCCGCCGGTTTCGTGCTCGGCCCGGTGGTGTTCGGCGCGGTGCTGCCGGAAGCGCACGCGGCCTTGTTCGCGCCGGCCTCGCTGCCGGCGCTGGGCTCGCTGTCGACCTTGGGCCTGGTGTTGTTCATGTTCATCGTCGGCGCCGAGCTGCGCGCGCCCGACGGCGTGCGCGCGCAATTGCGCGAGGCCGGCGCGGTCGGTTTGTTCGGCGTGCTGCTGCCGGTGGTCCTGGGCATCGCGGTGTCGCCCTGGCTGCATCCGCTGGCGCCGGCCGGCGTCGGCTTCTGGCCGTTCGCGCTGTTCATGGCCGCGGCGATGTCGATCACCGCCTTCCCGGTGATGGCGCGCATCCTCAAGGACCGCGGCCTCAGCCAGACCCGCCTGGGCCGGCTGGCGCTGGGCTCGGCCGCGATCGCCGACGTGTTCGCCTGGATCGTGCTGGCGCTGGTGGTGGCCCTGGTCGGCAGCGGCGAAGGCGCCTGGGGCTTCGCCAAGATCTGCATCGGCCTGCTGGCGCTGCTGGGCCTAGCCTTCGGCGTGCTCAAGCCCGCCTACGCGGCCCTGCTGCGCCGCTACGCGCCCGATGGCCATCCCTCGGTGGCGATGCTGGCCGCGCTGGTGATCGGCCTGCTCGCCTGCGCCGCGCTGACCGAATGGCTGGGCCTGCACGCGGTGTTCGGCGCCTTCGTGTTCGGCGCCTGCCTGCCGCGCGACGACCGCCTGCTGCGCACCCTGACCGAGCGCCTGGAATACGCGGCGGTGGTGATCCTGATGCCGATCTTCTTCGCCCTGGCCGGTCTCAACACCCGCGCCGAGGCCTTCGTCGGCGCCGGCCTGGGCGCGTTGGCGCTGATCCTGGTGGTGGCGGTGGCCGGCAAGATCGCCGGCGGCGCGCTGGGCGCGCGCATCGCCGGCTACGGCTGGCGCGACAGCCTGGCCACGGGCGCGCTGATGAACGCGCGCGGGCTGATGGAGCTGATCGTGATGAAGGTCGGCCTGGACGCGGGCCTGATCGGGCCGGAGCTGTTCACCATGCTGCTGGCGATGGCGATCGCGACCACGGTGATGACCTCGCCGCTGCTGAGCCTGTTCGCCGGCCGCGCGGCGCTGCCCGACGCGCCACGCGCACAAGGCACGCGGCGCTAGGACGCGCGCGACTCAGTTGCGCGGCGGCACCGGCGGCAGCGGCGCGCTCGGGCCGGGATCGCCGAGCGGCGGCGGATTGGCGACCCAGATCGCCACGCCGTGGCCGTACTTCTGGCGCGGCGTGATGTCGATGCCGACGCCGCCGGAACTGAAGCTGCGACCGCCGTAACGGCCGCCACCGGCGCCGACGCTGACCCCGCCGCCGCCGTAGCCGTCCTCGGTGCCCTGGAACAGCACGCCGTTGGCGCCGAGCTTGGCGGCCTCGGTGCGCAGCTTGCCGATCACCGAGTTCATCTTGTTCTGTTCGCCGTAGGTGAACGCACCGCTGTTGCTCTGCAGCGTGGCGATCTGCTCGTAACCGCCCGGCGGCGGCGCGAAGTACACGCGCACCTGAGCCGGATCGATCGGCGGCCGCGGCGAGCCGACCAGGACGTGCGAACTGGCGCAGGCGGCCAGCATCGGAATCAGCAGGGCGATAGCGAGACGACGGCGCATGGCGCGACTCCGCGGGTGGACAGTTGCGGCCATGCTACCCCCGACCCCGGGAGGTGGGGTGACGGCGCGCCGAACGGGCGTCGCGGGCCGACGGGTGGGGTGATGGGGGCGGGTGCGACGACGACGGGAGTGCACGGCTTCGATCGGCTGTCGTCGCGGGCGGAGGAGAACCAAGTCACTGGATCCCCGCCTTCGCGGGGATGACGGATCGAAACCATGCGGGTGGCCGTAGCCCTTCCAGTATCCCGAATCCCGAATCCCGAATCCCGATTCCCGATTCCCGATTCCCGGCCCCTAACCCATGCCGCCGTTGATCCCGATCACCTGGCCGTTGATGTAGCCGGCCGCGTCCGAGCACAGAAAGCCGACCAGGGCCGCGACCTCGTCCGGGCGGCCGGCGCGGCCGGCCGGCACCAGCTGGCGCAGGGTCTCGGGCGGAAACGCGTCGGCGGCCATGCGGCCTTCGATCACGCCCGGCGCGACCACGTTGACGGTGATCCCGCGCGAGGCCATTTCGCGCGCCAGCGACATCGAGGCACCGTGCAGGCCAGCCTTGGCCGCGGCGTAGTTGGTCTGGCCGCGATTGCCCAGCACCGCCGCCACCGACGACACACTCACGATCCGGCCCCAGCGCGTGCGCGCCATCGGCAGCAGCAGCGGCTGGGTCACGTGGAAGAAGCCGTGCAGCGAAATGTCGATCACGCGCTTCCACTGCGCATCGCTCATGCCGGCCATCGGCGCATCGTCGTGCACGCCGGCGTTGTTGACCACGACCTGGATCGGGCCGTCGGCCAGCAGTCCCTCGATCGCCGCGCGCGCGGCCTCGCCGTCGGCGACGTCGAAGGCCACCGCTTGGGCGCTGCCGCCGGCTTCGCGGATCGCCGCGACCGTGGCCTGGGCGCGTTCGGGATTGGCGTTGGCGTGCACGATCACGTGCAGGCCGTCAGCGCCCAGGCGCGCGCAGATCGCCGCGCCGAGATCGCCGCTGCCGCCGGTGACCAGGGCGCGACGGGCGGTGGAGGACGACTGGCTCATGCGCAGGGCTCGCGGCGGCGGAAACCGCGATTGTCCCCGCAGCGCGGCTGCGGCGAAAGCGCCCTGCGCGGACACGGTGGCGTGCGCGCTCGCGTCGCGACCGGGCGCGGCGGCCGGGTGCGCGCCGGCTCAGTACGGCGCGAAACCTTCCGGATACGGCGGATCGCCGTCGTCGCCGTTGCTGTTGGCGGTCTGCGCCAGGGTCTGGGTGACGATCGCGCCGGTATCGCTGCAAGCCAACTGCTGGCTGCCTTCCCACACCGCCCAGTCCTCGCCGTTGCCGTCCAGCACCACGATCCAGAACTGCAGCGTGCGCTGCGCGTAAGGCTCCATCCGCATCGAGGGCGGATCCACGAAACTCAGCGTGACCGCGCCGCTGTCGTCCTGACTCTCGTTCCAGCCGTTGAACACCATCGACTGGCCGTGCACCAGTTGGAACAGGTCGGTCCAGGTATCCGGCGCCATGCCCTCGACGTAGGGGCGGTCGGTGCGCTCGATCCAGTTCAGGCGCGCGTTGTCGCGCTCCTGCAGGGCGATGCGCAGGGTGAAGCGATGGCCGAACTGGCCGTCGGCCTGGTACGGCTCCACGCTCAGCAATTCGAACTCGAGGCTCATGGCGGTTCTCCGGTAGCGGCGGCGCGAACCCGCGCGACATCTACCTGGAACGCGCCGCCGCCGGCGCTGTGAACGCTCAGTCCGGGCGCAGCATCACCGCGGCGCGGCCGCGGGCGAGCACGACGCCGTCGTGACGCAGGTCGAACTCGTACTGCCAGCTGTCGCCGCCGTCGACCAGCTTGCGCGCCTGCGCCTCGATCGCGCCGGGCAGATCGTCGATGCGCGCCACGCGCAGTTCGACGCCGCGCAAGGCCACCAGAAAGCCGGGGCGTGCCGCGCCGCCGGACGCGCGCGCGAGCAGGCCGCCATGCACCGCCATCGCCTGCGCGCCGTACTCGCACAGGTGCAGCGCGCGCAGACGGCCGTGGCTGCGCAGCGGATGCGCGGGATCGCGATGCCCGTGGCTGCGCAGACGAATGGCGTCGGCGTCCCAGTCCAGCACCTCCTCCCACAGGCACATCGTGCCCTGGTGCGGAATCAGCGCGGCGATGTCCTCACGGCTGCGCATCGGCGCGCTCCCGCATGCTCGCCGGCTCGCGCACGATCAACAGCGCGAGCACGAAGTTGAAGGCCACGCCCAGCGCGACCGTGGCGCCGATCGCGCGCAGCACCGGAATCGACGAGGACGCCAACAGCGCGAACACCAGCAAAGTGGTCAAGCTGCAGACGATCACCGCGTGCAGGGTGCGCAGCTGCTCGGCGTAGTCGTCGCCGGCGTGGTCGAAGAACAGCGCGTAATCCAGGCCCAGGCCGGCGGCCAGGATCAGCGCGACCAGATGGAACAGATTGAGCTCGATGCCCAGCCCGCGCAGCACCGCCAGAATCAACAGCGTGGTCAGCGCCATCGGCGCCAGCACCCGCAGCACCCGCCGCGGCGAGCGCAGCGCGATCCATACCGTGAGCGTCAGCAGCACCGCCGCCAGGCCCAGGGCCAGCAACACGCGCCCGCGGTAGGCGGCGACCAGCGACTCGGAGGCCTGCTTGAGATCCAGCAGCTGGGCGCCGTGCGCGCTGGCCACGCGCGCGACCGCGGCTGGGTCTTTCAATCCGTTCAGCGAGACCAGCGCGGTGGCGTGGCCGGGCCGCTGCAGCAGCAGGCCGGCGACGCTGGCCGCCAGCGGCGTGCCGTCCAGATCGGCCGCGATCAGCGGCGGCGCGCTGCGGGCGGCGGCGACGTCGGCGGCGAAACCGGCGAAGGCATCGGCGCGGAACGGGCTGTCGGCGACCGCCGAGGCTAGCGCCGCATCCAGCGTGGCCGCGCCCGGCAATTTGATCTGGCGGGCGCGCTGGGTGGCCGCGCTGGGCAGATAGCGCGCAGCCAGGTCGTAGCCGGCGATCGCGCCCTGCGCGCGCAAGGTTTGCAGCGCCGGCAGCAGGCGTTCGGACGCGCGCAGCGCAGCCTCGGCATCGCCGGCCTCCAACGCGATCACGTAACGCACGTCGGGCGCGCCCAGCTCGCCGCGCAGTTGCGCGTCGCGCGCGAGCGCGTCGGCCGGCACCGGGGTGAGCTTGGCCAGATCGTTCTGCCAGAACGCGCCCGGCGCCAGCCAGGCCACGCCCAGCGCGAGCGCGGCCAGCGCCAGCATCGCCGGCACGCGCAGACGCGGTAGCCGCGCCAGCGCCGCCCAGGCGCGCGCCAGCCAGGCCGAATCGGCGGCGTCGCGCGGCGAGGGATCGATCAGCGCCGGCAGCAGGAAGCGCGTGGTCAGCGCGGCCGTGCCCAGGCCGACGATGGTGAACACCGCCAACTGCTTGAGCCCGTCCACGCCCGAGACCAGGAAGGTCAGATAGGCGATGCAGGTCGAGGCCACGCCGGTGCCCAGGGTCGGCCACAGCGCGCGCGCGCTGGCCCAGGGCGACAGGCCCGGCCGCTGATGGCTGAACAGATGGATCGGATAGTCCTGAGCGACGCCGATCAAGGTGAAACCGAACGCGACGGTGATGCCGTGCACGCCATCGAACATCAGCGCGACCGCGCCCAGGCCGGCCAGACCGGCGCTGGCCAGCGGCAGGCCGCCCAGCAGCGGCGCTTTCCAGCTGCGATAGGCCAGCCACAGCAGCAGCACGAACACCAGGCTGTCGATGGTGCCGATCAGGCTGGCCTCGCGCGCGGTGCGGCCGCCGATCTCGACCGAGAACGCGCCCGGCCCGCTCAGGGTGAGCTGCGCCTTGGACGCGCCGCGCGCCTGCGCGAACGCGGCGCGGATCGCGTCCACCGCGGCCTGCTGGCCGGTGGGATCGAAGCCCGCCGCGCGCGTTTCCAGCGCCAGCAGCGCTTCGCGCCCGGCGCGGTCGAACCAGACCCCATGCAAGCGCTGCGGCGCGTTCGCCGGCTGCCAGGCCTCGGCCAGCTTCAGGGTTTCCAGGGTGGGATCGTTCGGCAGCAGCGGCTCCAGCATCGCCGAGGCCGGCGAGCCCAGATCCTGCACGCGCGCCTGCAGCTCTTCGCCCAGATAGGCGGCGTCGAAAGCCTGGCTGTCCAAGGTCGGCGACAACAGGTAGCGGTACGGGCGCAGGCGTTCGGGGATCGCGTCCAGGCCGAGGTCGGCGCCGTTGGCGACCAGCTTGAATTCCGGTTTGGTCGCGAGCGCCGCGCGCATCGCCTGCGACTGCGTCGCCAGCGTTTGCGGCGTGTCGCCCGACAGCGCCACCAACAGCAGACGCGAGCCCGGGCCTTCGCCGAGTTCGTCGATCAACAGCTTCTGCGCGGGCGTGCGCGCGCTGGGCATGAAGCGGCGCAGATCGCCGCTGAGCTCCAGGTGCCCGCTGATCGCCCAGCCCGCGAGCGCCAGCGCGGCCAGCCACAGCAGCGCGAGGGCGAGACGACGCGCCGGCGTCATCGCTGGGCGGCGCCGTGGCCGCGGCACAGCGCCGCGAATTGGCTGGCGTCGGTGACGTTGGCCGCTTCGCGCGCCGCGCCGGCCAGCAAGGTGCGCTGCAGTTCGATGCCGCCGCTGGCGTCCGAACGCGCGGGGCGCGCTTCGATGCAACGCAGCTCGGCGCCGCGCCCGCGCAGGGTGATGCCCTGCAGCTTGGCCGCGACCGCGCTGCTGCGCGGCGTGAGCGTCATGGTCCACTGCTGGCGCGTGCCTTCGGCGGCGACCAGGTACTGCTGCTCCAGGCGTTTGCGGTCGCCGGCCAGCAGGGCGCCGAAGCTGGCCTGCAGGCCGGCCAGTTCCGGCGCGCGCGCCAGCGAGAACGTGCGCGCGGCCTTGCCGGCGCGCTGGATCTTCACTTCGCCGGCGCGGATGGTGGTGGTCTCGGCATAGGGCGCGCGCACCTCGCGCACCAGGGTGTCGTCCTCCAGGCGCTGGTACTCGCCGCTCAGGCGCAGCGGCGCCTTGAGCAGGGCCGAGCCGCGGATCTCGACGAAGGCGGTGCGCATCGACGCCGGCTGGGCCAGGCGCGCCAGGATCCAGTCCGGGTCCACCGCCGCGCCGGGCGCGCTGCCCGCGACCGGCTCAGGCGGAGCGGCGCTCAGCGAGCCGGCGGCGCAAGCCAGCGCCAGCGCCCAGGCCCAGCGGCGCGGCCGGATCGTCGGGTGCGCTGCCTTCGTGGGCGCCGCTGTCTTGCGCTGTGCTGTCTTGAACCGCGTCATCGGCATGCCAGAAGTCGTAGAAGTTGAACCAGTTGTAGGGGGCGTCGCAGGCGTGGTGCTGCAGGCGCGCGGCATAGCGTTCGACCATCGTCGCCAGCACCCGCGCCCGATCCTGGCGCGCGATCGCCGATCCGTCGCTGAACGGCTCGAACACCAGATCGTAGCGGGCGCCGCCGCGGTACACGCCGAACGCCAGCAGCACCGGCGCCCTCAGGGTCGCGGCGACCAGCCAGGGCGCCAGCGGAAACGGCGCCGGCGCGCCCAGGAACGGCGTGCGCAGCCAGGGCTCGCCGGGGCGCGCGCGATCGACCAGCAAGGCCACCAGCGCGCCTTCGTCCAGGGCCTGCTTCACCGCCAGCACGATCGCCGGGCCGTCCTGGCCGGCGTCGATCACGCCGGCGGCGATGCGCGGATCCAGCGAATCCAGCAACTGGGTCATGGCCGGGTTGTGCGACTTGTCGAACACCACCCGCACCTGCACCTCCGGCGCGCTGCGCGCGAGCACGCGCAGGGCCTCGAAGCTGCCCAGGTGGGAACCGAAGATCAGCGCGCCGCCGCGCGCGTGCTGGGCGCGCAGCTCCTCCAGCCCGCTCACCCGCACATCGAAGTAATGCATCTGCCCGCCGAGCATGAACAAGCGGTCGAGGATGGTCGCGGCGAAGGTGTGGATGTGGCGGGCCACGTCCCACAGGCCCGGCGCGCGATTCAGCGCGCGCGCCAGATAAGCGCGCGAGGCGCGCCGCTCGGGGCCGCGCACCAGCACGAAGTAGACGGTGATCGGGTACAGGCACAGCCGCGCCAGGCCGCGTCCGCCGTGGCGGGCGATCGCGCGCAGCACGCGCAGGGCGAAGGGGCTACCTCCCTCGGGGCGCTGCTTCCAGTGCTCGCCGCTCATGCCGGCGCGTCCGCGACCACTTCGCCGCTGGCCAGCAGGGTGTCGCCGCGCAGCACCCGGAAACGCCAGCGCGGCGCGGCGCCGTCCAGCTCGATGCGCGCGGTCTGTTCGGGCAACAGCGGCTGGGCGAACTTCACCTGCGGCAGGCGCAGCCCGTTCAGCGGGCCGTGCCCGGCTTCGATCGCGTCCAGCACCCGGTCCAGCACGACCACGCCCGGCACGACCGGCCGGCCGGGGAAATGCCCGGGCAGGCTGGGGTGGTCGGCGGCAATGCGGAATTCCATGCGGGAGGCGTTCGGCGGTGGTCCGGCGACAGGATAAGCCACGGCCGGTGACGCCATGCCGATCCTGGCGTCAGTCGAACAGGCTGCGCCAGAACGCCGGGCCCAAACCGCCCATGCGGCGCAGGAAATCCCAGAAATTGCGGTAGGGCCGGTCCTGGAACACGCGCTTGCGGAACTGGTACTCGCCGATGAAGAAGCCGCCGACGATGCCGTAGTTGAGCAGGTTGGCGAACAGCGACCACTGGTCCTGGCTGATCGCGATCGGCGGGGTCTGGCCCAGCCGCGCGAGCACGCCGCCGGGCACGGCGATCATCGCCAGCGCGGCGTTGGCCAGCGCCAGCCCGCCCAGCAGCCAGGCCCAGATCGCGGTGAGCTGGCGCGAGTAGCGGTAAACATCGGCCCGCAACTGGCTGGGCGTGCAGCCGTCCAGGGCGGCGACGATGCGGGTGATCAGGCCCTCGCGCGGCGCGCGCAGGCTGCGCGCGAACCACCACGACAGGGCGCCGGTGAACAGCACCGGCGGGGTCAGCAGCAACAGCTGCGGATAGATCGTGTGGGCGATCGCGGCCAAGCCGGCCACGATCGCCGCGAACAGCAGCCAGGCGCCCACGCGCAGGTGCAGCAGGGCCTCGATCTGCACGATCAGGGCCAGGTCGATCAGGGCGATCGCCGCCGGCCAGCCGCCGCCGTCGTGGCTGGCCCAGTGCGCCAGCAGGGGGTAGGCGATCGCCAGCAGCAGCCGCAGCACGGCGCCGGTCATGGCTGGACGGTCCGTGCGCGCGAGCGGCGGCCGGGCGCGGGCGCGCTCAGGCGGCCCGGCTTTGTTCGATGTGGGCCGACAGCGCGCGCAGCGAACCGAAGATGCGGCGGTTTTCCTCGCTGTCCGAGCGCAATTGGAAGCCGTACTGCTTGGACACCGCCAGGGCCAGCTCCAGGGCATCGATCGAGTCCAGGCCCAGTCCGTCGCCGAACAGCGCCGCCTCGGGGTCGATTTGGGCCGGATCGACATCCTCCAGGTTCAGGCTTTCGACCAGGAGCTGCGCGAGTTCGCGTTCGGCGGGGTTCTGTTCGGACATCGGGTCGATCCAACGGCGGGCGGCAAGGTGCGCCACGATCCGGCATCGGGCGGCCGCGCGCAACCGTCCCCAGGTCCGGTCCGACCCGGACAGCGATCACGAACGGCGAGCTATCATTCTCCGATGAGCTCAACCATCCCCGCGCCCGGCCCCGCCGACGCCCCGCCGGACGCAAACCTGAACAGCCCCGCCTCCACCTCGGAACTCAGCCCCGACGTCCTGGTCATCGGCGGCGGCCCCGCCGGCACCACCGCCGCGACCCTGCTCGCGCGCAAGGGCTGGAAGGTGCTGCTGCTGGAGAAGGACGCGCACCCGCGCTTCCACATCGGCGAATCGCTGCTGCCGATGAATCTGCCCATCCTCGAGCGCCTGGGCGTGCTCGAACAGGTCAAGGCCATCGGCACCCACAAGCCGGGCGCCGAGTTCCCGATCGACGAGCGCAACTACAACACCTTCCGCTTCGAGCGCGCGCTGGATCCCAAGTTCGGCTACGCCTACCAGGTCAAGCGCGAGGAATTCGACCAGCTGCTGTTCCGCAACGCCCAGGCCAACGGCGTGGACGCGCGCGAGCGGGTCAAGGTCGAGAAGGTGGAGTTCGGCGCCGACGGGCGTCCGTCGCTGGTGCACGCGCGCGACGCCGACGGCGCCGCCTTGACCGTGCGGCCGCGCTACGTGGTCGACGGCAGCGGCCGCGACGCGTTCTTCGGCAGCCAGCTCAAGCTCAAGAAGAAAAACCCGCTGCACCAGTCGGCGGCGATCTTCAGCCATTTCACCGGCGTCGAACGCCGCGACGGCGAGGACGCCGGCAACATCACCGTGCAGCGTTTCTCGCACGGCTGGATGTGGCTGATCCCGCTGCAGAAGGACGTGATGAGCGTCGGCGCGGTGTGCTTCCCCGAATACCTCAAGCAGCGCCGCGGCGAGACCGAGGCGTTCCTGATGAAGACCCTGGAGTCCGAGCCGCAGGTGTGGGCGCGCATGCAGGGCGCCCAGCGCGTCGGCGCGGTCCACGTCACCGGCAACTACTCCTACACCTGCAGCCGGATGACCGGGCCGGGCTGGGTCATGGTCGGCGACGCCTACGCCTTCGTCGATCCGGTGTTCTCCTCCGGCGTCTACCTGGGCATGAACAGCGGCGAGCAGGCGGCCGAGGTGGTCGACGGCGCGCTGCGCGATCCCGCGCGCGAGGCCGAACTGCAACGCGCGATGGTCAAGCGCCTCAAGCGCGGCCTCAAGCACTTCCAGTGGTTCATCTACCGCTTCACCACGCCTGTGATGCGCGCGCTGTTCAGCGCGCCGCGCAACTATTGGCAGGTCGAACAGGCGGTGATCTCGATGCTGGCCGGCGACGTGTTCGACAACCCGGCGGTGTTGCGCCGCCTGCGCATGTTCCGCTTCATCTATGCGATGACCGCGATCCGCATGGCGCCGCAGGCGCTGCGCGGCTGGTTGCGGCGCAAGCGCCAGGTCGGCGTCGATTTCCGCGGCGACACGCTGCAGCAGGGCAACCCGTGAGCGCGGCCGCGACCCTGGTGGCCGCCACGCCGCGCTACAGCGTCGACTACACCGACGCCACGCCCGCGCAGGCGCTGGCCGGCGACGACGTGCTGGCGGTGTTCGGCTTCGGCGCGAACGCCCCGCATCACGACGACCCGCGCTATCTGCGCGTGGCCCTGGAGCCTTACGGCGAGGCCAAGCTGGAAGTCTGGCGCGGTTCGGCGCCGGTGGCCTGCGGCCGCGACGGCGACCTGGCCTGGTCGGAGGACGGCGCGCTGCAGTTCGGCGCGCTGGAACTGGACGAACCGCCGGGCCTGCACGTCAACGACGGCATCGCCGCGGTCGCCGAGACCATCTACGCGCGCATGGTCGAATTCACCCGCGCGCGCGGTTACCCGCACCTGTTGCGGATCTGGAACTACCTCGACGGCATCACCGTCGGCCAGGGCGACGCCGAGCGCTACCGCGTGTTCTGCGTCGGCCGCGCCGCCGGTCTGGGCGATTTCGAACCGGGCCAGCTGCCGGCCGCGACCGCGATCGGCAAGGTCAGCGAGGCCGGCGCAAGCCGCCGCCTGCTGGTGTACTGGCTGGCCTCGCGCACGCCCGGCACGCCGCTGGAGAACCCGCGCCAGATCAGCGCCTACCGCTACCCGCGCCAATACGGCCCGCAGCCGCCCAGCTTCGCGCGCGCGATGCTGCCGCCGCTGGGCAGCGCGATGCCGCTGCTGCTGTCGGGCACCGCGGCCATCGTCGGCCACGAGTCGCGCCACATCGACTCGGTCGACACCCAGCTCGACGAGACCCTGGCCAACTTCGACAGCCTGATCGCCGCCGCGCGCGCGCAACGGCCGTCGCTGCCGGCGCGCTTCGGCGCCGGCGCGCGCCTGAAGGTCTACGTGCGCGACCGCGAGGAAGTGCCGGCGGTGATGGCGGCGATGGACGCGCGCCTGCCCGGCATCCAGCGCATCGTGCTGCAGGCGGCGGTCTGCCGGCGCGAACTGCGCGTGGAAATCGACGGCGTCCACGACCTCTGAGCGTCGCCGGCGCGAAGCGTGGGGTGCGGTGAGCCAACGGCGAACCGCCCCAGCGTGCCCTCACGCCACCCGCGTCGCCGCCCACACCCGCCAGGGGTGCCGAAAGACACCCCCTCCAGCCCTTGAATCGCCGCGATTCGGCAGCATCATGGTCGCGAGCGCATCCGCGCCCGCATGGGAGAACGCACGATGGGATTGATCAGCCTGATTTGGGGCATCCTCGCGATGATCTGGATGGTGATCGCCCTGATTCCGCTGCTGGGCTGGGGCAATTGGCTGCTGATCCCGTTCGCGGCGGTCGGCGCCATCATCGCCGCGATCGGCATCCTGTTCACGCGCGAGCAGAACCGCGGCCGCGCCAAGACCGGCCTGGTGCTCAACGCCATCGTGATCGTGGTCGGCGTGATCCGCCTGTCGATGGGCGGCGGCATCATCTGAGTTCGCACGTAGCACCGTGATCCGCACAGGGTGGTTTCGCAGCCGCCCTGTGTGATGCCGCGACGGCTTCAGCTTTGGGGTAGGAGCGGCGTAAGCCGCGACCACGTCGTAGCCGAAGGAGCGCGGTCGCGGCTTACGCCGCTCCTACCCCCGCAACCGTCTTCGGCCGCGCCGCCAGCAGCGCCTGTGTATGCGCATGCTTGGGCGCGCGCAACACCTCGGCGGTGGCGCCGGTTTCAACGATGCGGCCGGCCTCGAGCACGGCGATGCGCTCGCACACCGCGGCCGCCGCGGCCAGGTCGTGGGTGACGAACAGCAGGGCCAGGCCGCGTTCGCGCTTGAGCTGCGCCAACAGGGCCAGGATCGCGCCGCGGTGGTGCGCGTCCAGCGCCGATACCGCCTCGTCGCAGACCAGCAGGTCGGGATCGGTCGCCAGCGCGCGCGCGATCGCGATGCGCTGGCGTTGGCCGCCGGAGAACTGGTGCGGATAGCGATCCAACATCGCCGCCTCCAGCCCGACCGCCTGCAACAACTCGCCGGCACGCGCGCGACGCGCGGCCGCGTCGCCGCGCGCGTGGATGCGCAGCGGCTCGGCCACGATCTCGGCCACGCGCATGCGCGGGTCCAGCGAGGCATAGGGGTCCTGGAACACCACGCCGGTGCGTGCGCGCAGCTGGCGCAAGGCGCGCGGCGACGCAGCGCTCAGATCGATGCCGTCCAGCAGCACGCGGCCCCGCGCACCGCGCAAGAGCCGCAACAAGACGCGGCCCAGCGTGCTCTTGCCGCTGCCGCTTTCGCCGACCAGGGCCAGGCCCTCGCCGCGACGCAGCTCGATCGACGCCTCGTCCAAGGCGGGGCGCGGCGCGCGCGGATAACGCATGCCCAGGCCCTCGCCGCGCAGCAGCACCGGCGCATCCGCGGCCAAGGGGTCGGCCGGAGCGGGCGCGATCGCATCGGCGGCCAGCAGCTCGCGCGTGTAGGCGTGCTGCGGCGAGGCGAACACCGTGGCGGTATCGCCACGCTCCACCGCCTGCCCGCGCTGCAGCACCACCAGGCGCTGCGCGTAGGCGCCCACCAGCGGCAGATCGTGGCTGATCAGCAGCAAGGCCAGACCGTCCTCGCGCCGCAGCGCGTCGAGCAGGTCGAGGATCTCGCGCGCGATGCGCGCATCCAGGGCCGAGGTCGGTTCGTCGGCGATCAACAGCCGCGGCCGCGTCGCCAACGCCAGCGCGATCGCGATGCGTTGGCGCTGGCCGCCGGAGAACTGGTGCGGATAGCGGCGCAAGGCCGCGTCCGGATCGGGCAGTTGCACGCGCGCCAGCAAGGCGCGCGCCTCATCCTGGGCGGCGTCGCGCGCCAGGCCGCGCACCCGTCGCAGCGTTTCCAGCAGCTGGCTGCCGACGCTGCGCAGCGGATGCAGCGCCGCCAACGGATCCTGCGGCACCCAGCCCAACACCCGCCCGCGCAGCGCCGCATGCGCGCGCGAACCCAGCGCGACCGTCTCGCCGTCCACGCTCAGCCGGCCCTCGGCGCGCAGGCCCGGCGGCAGCAGGCCGAGCAGGGACAAGGCGCTCAGACTTTTGCCGCTGCCGCTTTCGCCGACCACGCCCAGGCACTGCCCGGCCTGCAGTTCCAGGTCCAAGGGCCCCAGCAAGCGACGCGCGCCCGCGTCCACGACCAACCCGTGCAGCGCCAGGGTCGCGCTCATGCGGCCGCGGACTCGTGTTCGCCGCGCACGTCCAGCCAATCGCGCAGGCCGTCGCCGAGGAACTGGAAGGTGGCCAGGGTCGCGACCAGGAAGCCGGCCGGAAACAGCAGGGTCCAGGGCGCGCTGTCGAGTTCCTGCACGCCTTCCGACAGCAAGGTGCCCCAGCTGGCCGAGGGTTCGTCCACCGACAGGCCGAGAAAACCGAGGAAGCTCTCGACCAGGATCGCCTGCGGCAGGATCAGGCCCAGATACACGAACGCCAGCGGCAGCAGGTTGGGCAGCACGTGCCAGCGCAGGCGCTGGCCGAACGCGGCGCCGGCGGCCTGGGCGGCCAACACGAACGGCGCCTCGCGCAGGCGCGCGGCCTCCGCGCGCATCACCCGCGCCAGGTCGATCCAGACATAGCCGCCGATCGCCGCCAGCAGCAAGCCCAGCGAGCGCTCGAACAGGGTCAGCAGCAGGATCACCACCAACAGGAACGGCAGCGCCGAGAACACGTCCAGCACGCGCAGCAGGGCGCGCTCGACGCGGCCGCCGGCGAGCCCGGCGATGGCGCCGTAGCCCAGGCCGATCGCCAGCGCGACCACGCTGGCGAGCAGGCCGATGGTCAGCGACAGACGTCCGCCGGCCAGGCTGCGCGCGTACACATCGCGGCCGATCGCGTCGGTGCCGAACCAGTGCCCGGCCGTACCGGGCGCGACCGACAGCGCCTCCCAATCGGGCGTATGCGGGTCGTAGGCGCTCAGCCACGGGCCCAGCCAGCACAGCGCGGCCAACGCGGCCAGCGCGATCAGGCAGGCGCGGGCCACGGGCGGGAGGGGTCGCAGGGATCGCATGCGCGCATCCTAACGGGCACATGCCACCTGGGCATATGCAGATGACGCATCGCCTTTTCCGTCGTGGCGGCCTTTGCGGCCTTATTCCCTACATGGCGAATAGGAAATGCTGACGATGAAGGCGAAATACGCACTGCGCGCGATGTGCGCGCTGGCGCGCGCCGACGACGGCCGGCTGCAAGCCCGGGCGATCGCCGAACACAGCCGCACGCCGGAAAAATTCCTGGAATCGATCCTGGTCGACCTGCGCGAGGCCGGCTTCATCCACAGCCGCCGCGGCCAGAAGGGCGGGCACGCGCTCGCGCGTCCGGCCGAGCAGATCCGGGTCGGCGATCTGATCCGCGCCATCGACGGGCCGCTGGCGCCGGTGCGCTGCGCCAGCGTCAGCGCTTACCGCGCCTGCGCCGACTGCCCGGACCCGGCCCAATGCGAACTGCGCGCGCTGATGCGCGAGGCGCGCGATGCGCTGTCGCGGGTGCTGGACGGCTGCAGCCTGGGCGAGCTCGCGCGCGGCCAAGGCGCCGCGTTGCTGGCCGGAGACGCGGCATGAACGCGGCCCGGCGCAAATCGCGCGGACAGGCCGCGGGCGATACGCCCGTGGGCGAGTTCGAACCCGCGGTCAACATCGTCAACCTCAGCGACAGCGAATTCGCGGTGCTGACCGCGCTGCGCGAGATCGGTTACGGTCAGGTGGAAGTGGTGGTGCACGGCTCGCGGATCGTGCAGATCACGCGCAGCGAGCGCGTGCGGGTGGAAGAGCCGCGGAGCCGGCCGCTGTGAGCGCGTCGCCACGCCGGCCCGCGTGCCGCTGTCGACGCCCGCTCCCGGCTTCGACGGACTGAGGCCTTACGCCGCGCACGCCCTACTCTCTCTCCCACCTACTCTTTCCAAGGAACCCGCCATGCCCCATCGACATCGGCGACCTGGCACCGCGACCGCCTCCTCCGCACGCCTGTTGGGCGCGCTGGCCTGCGCGCTGGCCCTGCCCGCGCAGGCGCAGTCCTCCGGCGTCAGCGTCGAAGACCTGGCGCGCCGCCTGCAGGCGATCGAACAACGCCTGGGCACCGCGCCCGCCGACGCCGGCACCGCCGCGGTCGATCCGGCCGACCTCGACCAGCGCCTGCGCGTGATCGAACGCAAGCTGGAACTGCAGGCCGAAGCCGAAAGCGCGCGCGTGGCCTCCACGCCCGTGGTGACGCTGAGCGCGGCCAAGGGCCTGTCGGTGAAATCGGCACCGCCCGGCGATCTCGAAATCAAGTTCCGCGGCCTGATCCAGGCCGACGGCCGTTTCTTCATCGACGACCAGCGCGCGCCGCAGAACGACACCTTCCTGTTCCGCCGCGTCGAACCCACCATCGAAGGCACCTGGGGTTCGCTGTTCGCGTTCCGCCTCGGCGCCCAGCTGGCCGGCGACAGCGCCACCGTCAACGACGCCTATGTCGACGTGCGCTTCAGCCCGCGCGCGACCGTGCGCGTGGGCCGCTACAAGGTGCCGCTGGGCCTGGAGCGCCTGCAGTCCAGCAGCGCCGGCGCGATGGTCGAAGGCGGTTTCGCCAGCGAACTGGCGCCGGTGCGCGACCTGGGCGTGCAGCTGCAAGGCGAATTCGCCGACGGCGCGCTCAGCTATGCGGTGGGCGCCTTCAACGGCGCGCCCGACGGCCGCGACGGCGCCACCACCAATCCCGATAACGAATTCGAGCTGATCGGCCGCGTGTTCGTGGAACCGTGGAAGAACAGCGGCACTGCGCTGTCCGGCCTGGGTTTCGGCGTCGGCGCCAGCCAGGGCGACAAGCGCGGCACCGGCAACAATTTCCTGCCGCGCTACCGCACGCCCGGACAGGCGCAGTTCTTCAACTACCGCAGCACCGTGGTCGCCGACGGCGAACACACGCGCTGGTCGCCGCAGGCCTACTACTACCGCAACCGCCTGGGCCTGCTCGGCGAATACATCCGCTCGCGCCAGGAACTGCTGCTGCCGGCCAGCGGCGCGCGCGCCGCGCTCGATCACGAGGCTTGGCAGCTCACCGCCGGCTGGGTGCTCACCGGCGAGGACGCCAGCTACAAGGGCGTGGTCAAGCCCAGTCAGCCGTTCACGCCCGGCGGCGCCGGTTGGGGCGCGTTCGAACTGGTCGCGCGTTACGGCCGTCTCGATATCGACGACGACGCCTTCCCGCGCTACGCCGATCCGGCCGCGGTCGCGTCCGAAGCCAGCAGCTGGGGCCTGGGCCTGAACTGGTATCTGACCAGCAACTTCAAGCTGGTCGCCAACTACACCCAGACCGACTTCGAGGGCGGCGCGCCGGCCGGCGCCGATCGCGAAGACGAAAAGGCTTTCTTCACGCGGGCGCAATTCTCCTTCTGAGCATGCTCCTCACCGGCGCTTAGACCGCGCCCGTCACGACGCAAAGAGACCCCCACATGAAAACCTTACTCTCCTCCCTCGTCGTCGCCCTGTCCCTGGTCGCCGGCTCGGCTGTGGCCAAGGACGTGGAACTGCTCAACGTCTCCTACGACCCGACGCGCGAGTTCTACGCCGAGGTCAACACCGCCTTCGCCGCGCAGTGGAAACAAGACACCGGCGAGACCCTGAAGATCCGCGCTTCGCACGGCGGTTCGGGCAAGCAGGCGCGCTCGGTGATCGACGGCCTGGAAGCCGACGTGGTCACCCTGGCGCTGGCCGCCGACATCGACGCCATCGCCACCAACGGCAAGCTGCTGCCGGCCAACTGGCAGTCGCGTTTGCCGCACCAGAGCTCGCCCTACACCTCGACCATCGTGTTCCTGGTGCGCAAAGGCAATCCCAAGGGCGTGCGCGACTGGGGCGACCTGGTCAAGCCGGGCGTGGCGGTGATCACGCCCAACCCCAAGACCTCCGGCGGCGCGCGCTGGAACTATCTGGCGGCCTGGGCCTGGGCCTCGCAGCAGTACCGCGACGGCGGCAAGGTCGTCGATTACCTCACCCGCTTGTTCAAGAACGTGCCCGTGCTGGACACCGGCGCACGCGGCGCCACCACCACCTTCGTCGAGCGCGGCATCGGCGACGTGCTGCTGGCCTGGGAGAACGAAGCCCTGCTGACCCTGGACGAGCCCGGCAACCGCGGCAAGTACGAAATCGTCGTGCCCAGCCTGAGCATCAAGGCCGAACCGCCGGTGGCCTGGGTCGACAAGAACGTGGCCAAGCACGGCACACGCAAGCAGGCCGAGGCCTATCTGCGTTTCCTCTACACACCGCAAGGCCAGCGCCTGGCCGCCAAGCACCACTACCGCCCGGCCGAGCCGGACAAGGTGCCGGCCGCCGAGCTGAGCCAGTTCGCCCAGGTCAAGCAGGTGACCATCGACGGCGCCTTCGGCGGTTGGAAGAAGGCGCAGGCGGAGCATTTCGCCGACGGCGGGTTCTTCGATCGGATTTATCAGCCGAAGTGAGGGTTGGTGGATGGCATGCCGCGCTGGGCCATTGGACCCAGCGCGGATCGATGACCAGTGGTGCGGTGAAGTGAGGCGCGATGGTTGCGAAGCCAGTCGAACCGGATACGGACGAATGCATCCGACCTATCGCATCTCCGTCACCGTCATTCCCGCGAAAGCGGGCTCCGCTTTCGCGGGAATGACGAGCAAGAAAGAGCAGACGCAAACACGCATACCGAAGCAGACGAAGACACGCCACCCATGAGCACCATCGCCCTCCCACCCCTAACCGCCTCGCGCTGGCGACGCCCCTTGCCGGGCTTCGGCCTCAGCATCGGCCTGGGCCTGGCCTGGCTGAGCCTGGTGGTGCTGCTGCCGCTGGCAGCGCTGACCATCCGCGCCGCCGGACTGGGCGCGGAAGGCTGGCTGCGCGCGGTGCAGGACCCGCGCGTGCAGGCCGCGCTCAAGCTCAGTTTCGGCGCCGCGTTCGCGGCCTCGGTGCTGGCCTTGTTCGCCGGCGCGCTGATCGCCTGGGTGCTGGTGCGTTATCGCTTCCCGGGCCGGCGGCTGCTCGACGCCCTGGTCGATCTGCCGTTCGCGCTGCCGACCGCGGTGGCCGGTATCGCCCTGACCGCGATCTATTCCTCCAACGGTTGGGTCGGGCGCTGGCTGGAACCGGCCGGCTTCAAGATCGCCTATGCGCCGGCCGGCATCGTGATCGCGCTGGTGTTCATCGGCCTGCCGTTCGCGGTGCGCACGGTGCAGCCGGTGCTGGAAGCGCTGGGGCGCGAACAGGAAGAGGCCGCCGCCTCGCTGGGCGCCTCGCGCCTGACCACGCTGCGCCGGGTGATCCTGCCCGAACTGCTGCCGGCGCTGCTGACCGGTTTCTCGCTCGCGTTCGCGCGCGGGCTGGGCGAATACGGCTCGGTGATCTTCATCGCCGGCAACCTGCCCTACAAGACCGAAATCGCGCCGCTGCTGATCACGATCCGCCTGGAGGAGTACGACTACAACGGCGCGATCGCGATCGCCGCGCTGTTGCTGGCCGCATCCTTCGTCTGTCTGCTGGCGATCAACGCGATTCCGTCGCTGTTCGCGCACGAACGCCGGGAGCGCCGCCATGGCCCGTGAGCGCGACGACCTGCAAGAACCCGCGTGGCTGCGCTGGACTCTGATCCTGTCGGCGGTGTTGGTGATGGCGCTGCTGGTGGTGATGCCGCTGCTGATGGTGTTGGGCGCGGCCTTCGCCAAGGGCGTCGGCGTCTGGTTCGCCGCGCTCAAGGAACCCGATGCGGTCGCCGCGCTCAAGCTGACCCTGTTCACCGCCGCGATCGTGATTCCGCTCAACGCGGTGTTCGGCGTGTTCACGGCCTGGGCGGTCACCCGCTTCGAGTTCACCGGCAAGCGCGTGCTGCTGGCCCTGATCGACTTGCCGTTCGCGGTCTCGCCGGTGGTGGCGGGCCTGTGCCTGGTGCTGCTGTTCGGCTCGCACGGCTGGTTCGCCGAGCTGCTGGCGCAGTACGACATCAAGATCCTGTTCGCGCGCCCCGGCATCGTGCTGGCGACGCTGTTCATCACCTTCCCTTTCGTGGTGCGCGAGCTGATCCCGCTGATGCAGCAGCAGGGCGCCGACGAGGAGCTGGCCGCGCGCTCGCTGGGCGCCGGCGCCTGGACCATGTTCCGCCGCGTGACCCTGCCCAACATCAAATGGGGCCTGCTGTACGGCGTGCTGCTGTGCGGCGCGCGCGCGATGGGCGAGTTCGGCGCGGTGTCGGTGGTGTCCGGCCACATTCGCGGCCTGACCAACACCCTGCCGCTGCACATCGAGATCCTCTACAACGAATTCGACAGCACCGCGGCCTTCGCGGCCGCGTCGCTGCTGGCCGGCCTGGCCCTGGTCACGCTGGTGATCAAGTTCTGGCTGGAAGCGCGTCACGGCGACGCCCTGGCGCAATCACACAGGCGGCATTGATATGAATCTTGCGAGAGTGAACGATCCCGCGCTGTGGCGCTCGGCCGACCTGGACACGGCCCTGCCGGTCGAGGCCGTACCCTCGACACCGGCCTTGGGTCATGATGGCCGCAGAACGGTTCAGGGCAAGGGTATGGACCTGCATATCCAAGGCATCAGCAAGCAGTACGCGAACGTCGCCGCGTTGGACGCGGTCGACCTCGATATCGCGTCCGGCGAGCTGGTCGCCTTGCTGGGTCCGTCCGGCTCCGGCAAGACCACCCTGCTGCGCGTCATCGCCGGCCTGCTCCACCCAGACCGCGGTCGCCTGCTGTTCGGCGACGAGGACGCGACGCGACTGAGCCTGCGCGAACGCAACGTCGGCTTCGTGTTCCAGCACTACGCGCTGTTCAAGCACATGACCGTGGCCGAGAACGTCGCCTTCGGCCTGCGCAGCCGTCCGCGCAGCCGGCGACCTGACAAGGCCACGATCGCGCGCCGGGTGCAGGAACTGCTGAGCCTGATCCAATTGCCGGACCTGGGCGGTCGCTACCCGGAGCAATTGTCGGGCGGCCAGAAGCAGCGCGTCGCGCTGGCGCGCGCGCTGGCGATCGATCCCACCGTGCTGCTGCTGGACGAACCCTTCGGCGCGCTCGACGCCAAGGTCCGGGTCGAGCTGCGGCGCTGGCTGCGGCGCCTGCACGAGCAGACCGGGCAGACCACGCTGTTCGTCACCCACGACCAGGAAGAAGCGCTGGAGCTGGCCGACCGCGTCGTCGTGCTGCGCGACGGCCGCATCGAGCAGGTCGGCACGCCCGAGCAGATCTACCGCGAGCCGGCGTCGGCCTACGTGTTCGATTTCATCGGTCGCGCCAACACCCTGGAAGGCCGGGTCGAGCGCGGCCAGTTCGCGATCGACGGCCACGCCCTGCGACTGCCGGCCGACGGCGTCGCCGACGGCGCGGCCAAGCTGTATCTGCGTCCGCACGACCTGGCCCTGACCGTCGCCGGCGACGGGCTGTCCGCGCGCGTCCTCGCGGTGCACCGACTGGCCGACCGGATCACCGTGGAGCTGCAGTTGGACGGGCAGGCGCGCGCGCTGGAACTGGACCTGGTGGCGACGCCGGATGCGGTGGTGCCTACGATCGGCGGGACGGTCGGGGTGCGGCCGCTGCGGTATCGGGTGTATTCGGCATAAGTAGTGCTGCGGCTTTTCCCTTCTCCCACCGGGAGAAGGTGGCCCTAGGGCCGGATGGGTCCGGGATGAGGTTGGAGCTACATGCTCGCGCCGGACGCTCACCCCAACCCATACCCCGGCCCTCACGCCGAAGGGAGAGGGGCTAAAGGCAGCGCCGCCTTGCCGCCTATGACAAAACGTCCCACCCGTGCCCTCAGCAGCCGGCCCGCGCGCAGCCGGGAGTAAACTAGCGCCCATGAGCTATCCCTACGTACGCCCGCGGCGGATGCGCCGCGACGAGTTCTCGCGCCGCCTGATGCGCGAGACGGTCCTCACCGCGAACGACCTGATCTATCCGGTGTTCGTGCACGAACTGCAGGGCCGCGCCGCGGTCGCCTCGATGCCCGGCATCGAGCGTCTGTCGATCGACGAGCTGCTGCGCGTGGCCGAACAGGCCAGCGAACTGCGCGTGCCGGCCCTGGCCCTGTTCCCGGTCACCGCGCCGGACGCCAAATCGCTGACCGCCGAGGATGCCTGGCGCGACGACGGCCTGTGCCAGCGCGCGGTGCGCGCGCTCAAGCAGCGCTTCCCGGAACTGGGCGTGATCACCGACGTCGCCCTGGACCCTTACACCACCCACGGCCAGGACGGGCTGATCGACGACAGCGGTTACGTCATGAACGACGAGACCGTGGAGGCCCTGGTCAAGCAGGCGCTGTCGCACGCGGTCGCCGGCGCCGACGTGGTCGCGCCCAGCGACATGATGGACGGCCGCATCGGCCGGATCCGCGAAGCGCTGGAGCTCGACGGCCACATCCACACCCGCATCATGGCCTACAGCGCCAAGTACGCGTCCAGCTTCTACGGCCCGTTCCGCGACGCGGTCGGCAGCGCGGGCGCGCTGGGCAAAGGCAACAAGTACACCTACCAGATGGACCCGGCCAACAGCGACGAAGCCATGCGCGAGATCGCGCTCGACCTCGACGAAGGCGCCGACATGATCATGGTCAAGCCGGGCATGCCCTACCTGGACATCGTGCGCCGCGCCAAGGACGAGTTCGGCGCGCCCACCTTCGTCTACCAGGTCAGCGGCGAGTACGCGATGCTGCGCGCGGCGATCCAGAACGGCTGGCTGGACGAGCGCGGCTGCGTGCTGGAAGCGCTGACCTCGATCAAGCGCGCCGGCGCCGACGGCATCCTCACCTACTTCGCGCTGGATGCGGCGCGCTGGTTGCGCGAGGCGAAATAACCGGCGCGGACCGCGATGCGGTTCGCTGCGCTGGCCGCATCCTACGGTGACGGCCGCGAGGCTCGATGAGCCTCGCGGCCGCTTGCATCAGTAGGCCCTGAACGTACAGAACTTCACTATCGTCGCGCTGGAATCGATATTACTGAGCTGCGCTTCGCAGCCCTCTCTGGTCGACGCACTGATGGGCGTAAATACTTCGATGTAGCCCCCAGTGACCGAGTTGTATTGCCAGGATCGAACGGTGGCCTCCCACACGCCTTCCAGAGGCTGCAACGGGGGCAAGGACGGGCGAGGCCCGCCAACCTGAGTGGCATTGAGCGGCAAGGCAACGACCAACAACAACGAAGAAAGCAGCAGGCTTGCTTTGCGATCCATACGCATGGTGAATTCCTTTTTTTCGCTACGTCATGTAGCTCGCGCAGATAAGCAAGCCGCGTTGCGTGCTGTCACGGGCTTTCGGATGCCCGGCGACTCGGAACAGACCGACGGAATTTATCGATAATTAAGAGAAAAGCGCTGAAAAGCAGGCTTTTCTTGCATTCACCGCCAAACCCTTATCGATAACATTCAGCGCATCGATCTCGAGCACCCTTGCGCCGCATGGCTTCGCAGGGCGCGGTGAATCGACGGTGAATCACATCGCCGCAACGCACCAAAGGCCCATACCAACCGTGATCGCTGGCAGTTCCAACGACTAGAACTCGACCAGTCGAAACGGCCCCGCATACTCGCCGGTCAGCATGGATGCGAGGGAAATCGCATCGTCGAGCGTTTCGCCTTCGTGCGAAGCGGTGAGCATGAAGTACTCGCGCTCGACGCAGCACTCGTCGATCCAGTCCTCCAGGTGCGCGGCGCTCACTCCTACGACGCCCACGTAGACCACGCCCTCGTCGATCCATTCCTGGACCATCACGTTCAGTTCGGGCCGATAACCGCTCAAGGAATGCAACACGATCTTCTTCTCACCGCTCATGGCGCGACGCAACCGCCTTGCCCCGTCGCCGCCGGCGCCTTCATGCGATAGAGGTCCAGCTTGCCGGCCTTCGGCGATTTAGCGCTGCCGGTGACCAACAGCTCGCCGGGCTTGTTCCAGTCGATCGCCGGGCCCAGGGTGGTGCCGTCCTCGCCGTTGAACGACAGCGCCAGCGGCGTGGCGGCGGCGTACTTGGCGCCGTCGCACTGGGCCAGGTAGAGCCGGATCGGCTGTTGCTCCACGTCTTGCGAGCGCGCGAACACGATCGCGCGACCGTCGCCCAGCCAGGCCGCATCGAATTCGTCGGCGGCGGTGTTCACGCCCGCCACCGGCTTGGGATCGACGTAGGCCTTGCCGTTCCAGGTCGCGACGAACAGATCGTGGCGCCCGGCGCCGCCGAAACTGTCGCTGGCGAACAGCAGGTGGCGGCCGTCGCGGCTGGGCGTGGGCGCCCACTCGTCGCCGCGGCCGTTCACGCCCGCGCCCAGGTGTTCGGCGGGCCCGATGCCGCCGTCGGCGAGCACCGGCGCGCGGTACAGGTCGTCGCCGCCGCGGCCGCCGGGGCGGTTGGAAAAGAAGTACAGCCAACGGCCGTCGGCGCTGAAGGCCGGATCGAATTCCTTGGCGCCGGTGTTCAGGGATAGCGGCGTGGGGTCCTGCCAGCGCCCCTGTTTCAGGTGCGCCTGCCACAGATCCCAGCCGCCCGCGCCGCCAGGACGGTCGGTGCTGCCCCAGACGATGCGCTGCCCGTCGGGACTCACGCTGGCGCGCACCTCCGAGTGCGGGGTGGACACCACGCCCATGCCCTCGATGCCGAACTCCGACAGAAAGCCCGATGCGGGCATGGCCAGCAGCAGGCCGGAGAGTAGACTGAGGCCAGACCAGGCCGCGGCGCGCCGCATAGTGCGTCTCCCTTGAGTATTCCCTATCAGCATCACCAACGAGGCTGCCCATGTCCATTCCACGTTTTGCGGTGATCGGCCACCCGGTGGCGCACTCGCTGTCGCCGCGGATCCACGCCGCATTCGGACGTCAGCTCGGGATCGCCCTGGAGTACGTCGCCATCGACGCCGCACCGGAGCAGTTCGACGCCTTGCTGGCCGAGTTCGCCGCCGAGGGCGGCCTGGGCGCCAACATCACCCTGCCGCACAAGACCCGCGCGGCCGGCATCTGCAGCCACTTGAGCGAACGCGCGCGCCGCGCCGGCGCCGCCAACACGCTGATCCGCAGCGCCACCGGCTGGGAAGGCGACAACACCGATGGCGTCGGCCTGGTGCGCGATCTCACCGAGCGCCACGGCCTGGACCTGCGCGAACGCCGCACCCTGCTGATCGGCGCCGGCGGCGCCGCGCGCGGCGTAGCGCCGGCCCTGCTCGACGCCGGCATCGGCGACCTCTACATCGTCAACCGCACCCCGGAGCGCGCCGACGCCCTGGCCGACGCGCTGGGCCAGCCCGGCCGTGTGCATCCGCGTTATCTCAAGGACGCGGTCGCGCTGGGCGCCTTCGACCTGATCGTCAACGCGACCTCCGCCGCGCGCGACGCGCAGCTGCCGTCGCTGCCGATGGGCCTGGTCACCCAGCGCACCGCGGCGGTGGACCTGAGCTACGGCGAAGTCGCGATCCCATTCCTGGCCTGGGCCAAGGCGGCCGGCGCCCACGACCGCATCGACGGCCTGGGCATGCTGGTCGAACAGGCGGCGGAGAGCTTCGAACGCTGGCATCGCGTGCGTCCGGAAACCGACCCCGTGTACGCCGCCCTGCGCGAGCGCGACGACGCCCTGGTCACCGCCGACTGATCCGCCGCGCACGGCGTGCGGCTGCGTTGCGCGGCCGTGTCGACGTGCGGGCACGCAACGGGAACGCCGATGGATTCCAGTGCTCTGTTCGCCATGCTGCTAGGCCCCGTGCTGTACGCCACGCCGCATCTGCTGGTGTGCGCGGTCGGCCTGGTGCTGTGCCTGATGCGTCGCCCCGCGTTGGGCGCGGCCGGCACCTACGCCTGCGCGGGCTTCGGCTTGTTCATCTTCGGCTCGCTGCTGGGCTTGGGCGGCCATGCCTGGCTGTTGTGGATGCGCCAGAACGGCGATCCCTCGGCGGCCTCCATCGCGATGAGCATGGGCATGTTCAGTGCGTTCGCGACCCTGCTGCACACGATCGCGATGGGGCTGCTGATCGCCGCGATCCTGGTGCGGCGGCCGGCGCGGGCGGCCTGAGCGCGGCCGAACACGCCGCATCCGATTGAAGCCATGTCGACCGCCAGCCACCACGACGCGACGCATCCGCACACCGTCTATCACTTCGCCGATCCGGCCGATTGGGCGCGCGCGCAGGACACCGGCGCGTACCGCAACCCAGGCCTGCAGCGCGAAGGCTTCCTGCACTGCGCTACCGCTGCGCAACTGGCGGGCGTGATCGAACGCCATCAGCGCGGACGCGGCGCTTTGGTCCTCTTGCACCTCGATGCGGTCGCACTCGGCGACGCCTTGCGCTACGACCTCAGCCCTCGCAGCGGCGAAGCCTATCCGCATGTCTACGGACCGATCCCGCTGACGGCGGTGCGCACGGCCGAACCGTTCCAGGCACCGCAGTGAGCGCGCTGAGCTGCCGCGGCGGCTGCGCGGCTTGCTGCACCGCGCCCTCGATCGCCTCGCCCATTCCCGGCATGCCGCACGGCAAACCCGCCGGCATGCCCTGCGTGCAGTTGGACGATCAGCTGCGCTGCCGTTTGTTCGGCCGGCCCGAACGCCCGGCGTTCTGCGCCTCGCTGCGGCCGTCGGCCGACATGTGCGGCGCCAGTCGCAGCGAAGCGATGGCGCTGCTGTCGGCCCTGGAGCTCGCCACCCAACCCGACGCGGCGGCGCCGCCTTCTGTGGGAGCGACCTAAGTCGCGATCGAACTCCACCTGGATTCGACGATTCGCTTGCGCGTCTGGCTCCAATGGCGACTTAGGTCGATTCCACAGGGGCCGGCGACGCGAACGCGGAGTACGAGCGCGGCACCGAAGTGGCGCGGCCGTTACAACAAGCCGTCGCGCTTCACCGCCAGGTACTTCTCCACCAGCGACGCGGCGAGCTGATCGCAGGACACGTCCAGCACCATCACGCCGTGGTTGCGCAGGGCGTCGTGGGCGGCGGCGCGCTGTTCCAGGTATTGCGCGGTGGCGCCGGCGCGGATCGCGTCGCGCAGGTCGTGGACCTCGCCGGCCAAGGCGGTGTCCAGCGAATCCTCGCGCAGGGACGCCACGCACACCAGATGGCGCTTGCGCAGCATCTGCACCGCGGTCAGCACGTCGTCCATGTCTTCGTCGCGCAGGTTGGTGACCAGCATCACCAGCGAGCGTCGGCGCTGGCGCAGCGACAGCTCGGTGGCGGCGGCGAGGAAGTCGGTGGCGATGGGCTGCGGCTGCAGCGCGTAGCTCGCGCGCAGCAGGCTGTCGATCGCGCCCACGCCGCGACGCGGCGGCACCCAGGCCGAGGCGCCGCCGCTGGCGAGCAGGCCGACCGCATCGCCCTGGCGCAGCGCCAGATAGGCCACCACCAGCGCGGCGTCGAGCACGCGATCGAAATGCGAGAACTCGCCGTCGCGCGCGAGCAGGCGTCGGCCGGTGTCCAGCATCAGCACCAGTTGCTGGTTGCGCTCGTCCTGGTACTCGCGCGAGATCAGGCGGCGCGCGCGCGCGGTCGCCTTCCAGTCGATCTGGCGCAGGCTGTCGCCGACGCGGTACTCGCGCATCTGATGGAAGTCGGTGCCTTCGCCGCGACGGCGCTTGAGGTGCGCGCCGACCAGGCGCGAGGCCTGTTCGGCGCTGAACATCGCGAACTTGGCCAGCGGCGCGAAATTGGGGAACACGCGTACCGGCTGCGCGGCGCCGGCCACGCGCGAGTGCCACCACAGCCGCCACGGCGAATGCAGGCGCAACTGCACGCCTTCGAAGGCGAAATCGCCGCGCGCGTTGGCGCGCAGGCGGTAGTCGATGCTGCTGCTCTCGCCGCGGCGCAGGGTCAGGCGACGCGGCAGGCCCTGCATGGACCAGCCGCCCGGATGCAGGTCGAACACGTCCAGCGGTTGCTGGCGCGCATCGCCGTGCAGGGTCAGGCCGACCTCGCGCTCCAGGCCGATCGGCCAGGTATCGGGCATGTGCCGCTGCACGTGCGGGGTCGCCACCAGGGTCACACGCCAGGCATCGAACAAGGCGATCGCGGCCAGCGCCGCACCGGCGATCCACCAGGCGCGCGTCGGCGCCCAGCCGATGCTCGCGACCAGGCCGAACGCGCCCCACAGCACCAGCAGCGCCAGCAAGGCCGGCGCCGGCCGCGGCAGACTGCGCGCGGGCGTGGCGGGAACCGGGGCGACGACGGCGCTCATTGCCGCGGCGCTTCGACCTTGGCCAGCAAGGCGTGCAGCACGTCGTCGGGCGACTGGCCCTCGATCTGCATTTCCGGCGACAGCGCGATGCGGTGGCGCAGGGCCGGCTTGGCGATCTCGCGCACGTCGTCGGGAGTGACGAAGTCGCGGCCCGACAGCACCGCCTGCGCACGCGCCGCGCGCACCAGCGCCAGGCTGCCGCGCGGGCCGGCGCCCAGCGCGATGCCCGCCCACTCGCGGGTGGCCGCGGCGATGCGCACGGCGTAGTCGATCACCGCGTCGTCGACCGTGATCAGGGAGGTGCCGTGCTGCATGGCCACGATCTCCTCCGGCCCGAGCACGCGCTGCACCTGCGAGAGATCGAAGTCCGAGGCGCTGCGGCCCTGGCTGACCGCGGTCACCATGCGCTTCTCATCCGCGCGGCTGGGGTAGCCGATCAACACCTTGAGCAGGAAACGATCGAGCTGCGCTTCCGGCAACGGGTAGGTGCCTTCCTGCTCGACCGGGTTCTGCGTGGCCAGGGTCAGGAACGGCGGCGCCAGCTCGAAGCTGTGGCCTTCGATGGTGACCTGCAGTTCCTGCATCGCCTCCAGCAGCGCCGACTGGGTCTTGGCCGGGGCGCGATTGATTTCGTCGGCCAGCAGCAGGTTGGTGAACACCGGGCCGCGGCGGATGTTGAAGCTTTCGGTCTTGGGGTCGTAGACCGCGTGGCCGCTGATGTCGCTGGGCATCAGGTCGGGCGTGAACTGCACGCGCGCGTAGCCGCAGTCCAGCGCCTTGGACAGGGCGCGCACCAGCAATGTCTTGCCCAGGCCGGGCACGCCCTCGATCAGGGCGTGGCCGCCGGCGAGCAGGGCGATCAGGATCTGATCCAGCGCCTCGGCCTGGCCGATGAAGGCCTTGCCGACCTCGTCGCGCACGGCGGCGGCGCGTTGCGCCAGTTCGGTACCGGTGATCGGTGCGGGCACGTTCGCGGGCGTGGTCATAGCGAGTTTCTCAGTCGGATCAAAGTGGCGATGCGGGAACGGAACGCGGCGTGATCGCGCGCGACCGGCGTGGCCAACGCTTCGCGGATTTCCGCGGGCGTGAGCTTGAAACGTTCGGCCAACAGGGCCGCCTGCGGCTCGCCGTCGAGCGCGGCGGCCTGCGGATCGCGGCGGCGCAGGCGCAGCAGGAAGGCATTGCGCACGGCCGCGTGCAGCAGATGGCCGTAGCCGTAGCGGTAGACATGCTCGCCGCTGGCCAGCACGTGTTCGAGCAAGGATCGGCGCTCGCTGGCCGGCGACGGCAGCAGTGGCCCGAAGCGCTGCGCGCGCCGCCACAGCCACAGCAGCAGGGCCAACAGCATCGGGCCCCAGGCCATCCAGCTGCGGGTCAGTAGGGTCATCCACAGGGACGGCACATCGGCCGCGTAGATCAGGTGCACGGTGCCGCCGCTGCGATAGTTCGGCGCCAGCAGCTGGCGCAGCAGGGCGATGTGCGGTGCGTCCTTGATCGCTTCCTCGTGCTCCTCGCCGGCGGCGTTGACCGCGAAGTCGAGGTCGGCGATCACGTCGACGCTGCCGCGCCCCTGCGGCAGGCGCGCGAACACATACCCGGTGTCGTCCGCGCCCCAGGCGCGCAGCGGCACCGGCGCGCGCTCCATCAACAGGAAGCGCCGGCCTTGGCAGAACTCGACGTGCGAATCCTGGTGCTCGACGTACATCGCCACGCAGTCGGTCTCGCGCTGCGGGAAGAACTTCACGCCCAGCTCGGTCAGCACCGGGATCGACGCGGCCGCGCTGAGCTCGCCCAGCGGCGGCGTCCGCACGATCAGGTGGCCGCCGCCATGCACCCAGGCCAACAGGGCCTTGGCGTCCGACGCCGACAGCTGGCGCGGATCGCGCAGCAACAGCACGGTGTCGCGCGCGCCCAGCGGGTACCGATCCGGCTGCAGGCGCTGGCGCGAGAGCGCCTTCACCCCATCCTTCTTCAGGGCCAGCTTGAGCACGTACAGCGGATTGCTGGCGGCCTCGCCGCTGCGCGGCAGATCGATCCATTCCTCAACCCGCTCGTGGGCGCGCCACCACCAATAGCCCAGGCCCGCCAACAGCAGGACCACCAGCGCGGTCGCCAACGCAGTGCGCAGATTCATGCGGCCCACCCGAAACGTTGGCTGAGCGTGCGCAGCAAGGCGTCGAACTCATCGAGCGCGGGCAGACGCTGGGCATAGGCCGCGTACTGCCAGGTGCGCACGGCGCTGGCGAAGACTTCGCGGTCCTCGGCCAGCGGCATCTTGCGCGAGGCGCGCAGGCATTCGGCCTCGGTCGCGCCGGGCACCAGCACGACCTGGGCGCGCGCGACCATGGCTTCGACGCTGGCGCGATACAGCAGGGCCAGGGCGTCGCGCTGCCGGCCGGACTGCCACAGCCGGCGCGCGGCGGTGGGGATGTCGTCGGGCAGCGGTTCCACCTCGATCACCACGCCGGTCTGTACCGGCTTGGGTTCGCGCTCCTCGGCGCGCGCGCTGTCGCGCAGCCAACGCAGCCAACGCGGCGCGGTCACCAGGATCAGCACCACCAGCGTACCGAGCAGCAGCCACAGGCCGTACTTGCCGATCAGCGCCAGGACCACGCCCAGGCCTTCCAGCGCCGGCGGCGACTTGGGTTCGCGGGGCTTGTCCGGGTTGCGCGCTTTCCAGGTGGTGACCTTGCGCTTGGGCGTGACCGTCGGATCCCGATAGGCCTGATCGACCGCCTCGCGCAAGTCGGCCTCCTCGGCGCGGGCGTCGCCGAACACCTCGTCCAAGGTCGGCGGCGCCTGCGCTTCCTTGGCGGCGACGGCCTTCTGCAGTGCCTCCTCGCCGTCCTCGGACGCCTCGACATCGTCCGACCCCACCGGATCGCGCAAAGGCGCGCCGATCGAAGCCGCATCCGCGGCCTCGACGAATTCCTCGTTCGACTCGTCCGCCGCCTCTTCGTCGACGGCCTCTTCGTCGACGGCCGCGTCGTCCATCGCGGCGGCCTCGGCCGACGGCGCCCTCGGCGCGCTGGGCGCGGCCTGCTGCGCCGAAGCGTCCGGCAACACGCCCAAGCCGAAACACAGCGCCAGCAGCAGCGGCGCGCTGGCGGCGCTCAGGCGCGCGCGCAGGCGCCGGAACACGATCTCGATGTCCCAGGCCTCGATCTCGGTGCGGCGGTTGAGATACAGGCCGAAACCGGCGCCGACGTAGAAGGGCTCGATCAGACAGGTCGCGGCCCAGGCCAGTATGTTGCCGGCCAGCTGCACCCAGGTCGCTTCCGCCAACAGCGCCTGCCAGATGCTCTGCGCGGATTCGGACAGGTATTCGGCGGGAATGAACATCGCCGCGCCGGCCGCGATGCCCAGGTACAGCGCGCCTTCGAAATGGAAGCAGACCAGGGTCAGCAGCGCGGCCACGCCGTACACCGGCGCGCCCAGGGCGCTGCGGCGCTGGCGCGCCTCGGCGCCGCGCCCGCCTTCCAGCAGATCCACCGGCAGGTACAGCGAGCGCGCCGGACTGAGCCGACGCCAGGTCAGATAAGGCAGGGCCCAGCGCGCGCCCCAACGCAGCTGCGCGCGCACGGTCTGGCCGGTGCTGGGCACGTCGCCGAACACCGCCCGCGACAGCACGTACAGCGGGATTCGGTCGAACACCGGCTTGAGCCACCACATCAGCAGCGCGGCCAGCCACAGCATGTCCAGCGCCCAGGCCGCGGCGTTGAGCGCGACGAACAGCGGCAGGGTCAGCAGCAGGTAGGGCTTCCAGATCGCGACGGCATGCCGACGCGTGAGCGCGGTGCCCAACTCGACCGCTTCCCAGGCCGTGCGCGGACGCAACGCGACGGTGAGCGACTCGATCTTCATGACTCGATCCGGTCCTCGATCGCGACGTTCTGGTTGCGGCCGCCGAACCACAGCCAGCCGCCGACCGCCGCCCACAGCAGCGCGCCCACGCCGTATTTGATCGCCGCCGGTATGGTCGCGATCGACGACCAGAACGCTTCCACGAACGCGGCGAACACCAGCATCGCCAATACGCCCACGCAGATCTTGGCGCCGCGCTTGCCGCCTTCGATCAGGGCGTCGATGCGCCGGCGCTGGCCGGGCGCGACCAGGTTCAAGCCCAGGCGCAGGCCGGCGCCGCCGGCGATCCAGATCGCGGTGAGCTCCGGCGCCGAGTGCCCGGCGACGAAGCGCCAGAACGGATCGCCGTGACCGACCGCCTGCAGATGGCCGGCCACTCCGCCGATCACCACGCCGTTCATGATCAGCACCGCGATCGAGCCCAGGCCGAACAGGAAGCCGCTGGCGAAGGTGCGAAAGCCGATGCTGACGTTGTTGAGGATGTAGTAGCCGAACATCGCCAGATCGGTCTCGGCGCCGCGGCCGAGCTTCTGCAGCGGGCTGTTGGGGTCGTACATGTGCTCGAACTCGGCCAGCTGCTCCGGCGGAAACAGCGCACTGGCCAGCTCGGGCTGGATCTGGATCGCCACGAACATGGTGATCAGCGGCAGCCAGAACAGGGCCGCGGCGGCGGCCATGCAGCCGCGCTCGGCGCGCACCAGGCGCGGGAAGCCGGCGAACAGGAATTCCAGCGCGCGCCGCCAACGCGGCCGCGGCGCGCGGTACAGCAGGCCGTGACCGCGCTGCATCAGATCCTGCAGGCGATCGGTGACCGCCGCGCTGTAACCGCGACGGCGCGCCAGCGCGAGCTGCTGGCACAGGCGGCGATAGCGCGCCGGCACTTCGTAGTCGGGCAGGCCTTGCCAGCTGCGGCGATCGGCGCGCGCGCGCTTGGCGCTGTCGCCGCGCGCGTCCAGCCACGCCTCCAACTGGTTCCATTCGGCCTGGTGGCGCTCGACGAAACGTTCCTGCTTGACCACGGAGACCTGACTCATCTGCGCCCCAGCAGCCAGTTGGCGATGCCGTAGACCCGCGCGACCGCGGTTTCGCCGCGCGCGCCGGTCAAGGGCTGCACCAGGTCGGCCAGTTCGATCTGGCGCGCGGCGGCCAGGCGCGGCGCGCGTTCGGCGAAGGCGACCATGGCCGCCTGTTCGTAAGGCAGCAGCGGCACCGCCGGCGCGCTCGCCGCCCCGGCCGGCGCGGCCGCCGCTTCGTGGCGGCGCGCCTCGTGCACGACCAGGGTGCCGGCGACCATGTCGCCCAGGCGCCGGCCGTAAGGATCGGCGTAGCTCGCGATCAGGCCGAAGGCGTAGCCGAACGGCAGCATGTCGACCACCCGCAGCAGGTTGCGCACGAACGATTGCATCCAGCCCACCGGCGCGCCGTTTTCGGCGACCACGCGCAGCCCCAGCGCGCGCTTGCCCGGCGTGCGGCCGTCCCACATCGCCTCGAAGGCGACGTGGTAGAACCACAGCAGCACGAACATCAGCACCAGATAAAACCCCATGCCGCCCTTGCCGAGCAGGCCGAACGCCAGCGAGCCGACGAACAGCAAGGCCAGGCGGATGCAGAAATCGATGGTCCAGGCCAGCGCGCGCGGCACCGGCCCGGCCGCGGGCAGTCGCAGGGCGACGCCTTCGGGCGTCACCACTTCGCGGTAGGTATCCAGCATCACAGCGGCGCGGCGCCTGCGGGCGGCGTCGGTCGCGTCGGGCAGCGCGCGGCCTGTGTTCGGTGCAACTCGTCCATGCGGTTTCCGGCTTCTCCCCTGCGACGACTGTAAACGCGGCCCAGGGCCGTGCCTAGCCCGCGTCCGCCATGCCCAGGTAACGATCCTTCAGGCGCACGTAGTGCTGGGCGCTGTATTGCAGCTGTTCGATCTCGCGCTCACTCAACTTGCGCGCTAAACGTGCCGGATTGCCCAGCCACAGCTCGCCCTCGCCGACCGTCTTGCCGGGCGCGATCACCGCGCCCGCGCCGACGAAGCCGAAACGCTGCACGGTCGCGCCGTCGAGGATCTTGGCGCCCATGCCGATCAGGGCGAATTCCTCGATCCGGCAGGCGTGCACGATCGCGCCGTGGCCGATGGTGACGTCGTTGGCGATCAGGGTGGGCAGCCCGCCCGGACGCGTGAACGGCCCCTCGTGGGTGACGTGGACGATGGTGCCGTCCTGGATGTTGGTGCGCGCGCCGATGCGGATGAAGTTCACATCGCCGCGCACCACGCAGCCGGGCCAGATCGACACATCGTCGCCCAGGGCGACCTGGCCGATGACGGTGGCGGCGGGATCGACGTAGACGCGCTCGCCGAGTTCGGGGGTGTGCTCAAGATAGGGACGCAGGCTCATGCCCGGATTGTAAGCCGCGCGCGCCGACGCCATGGCCACGGCTGGGCGCAAGCGCGGTCGTTTCAACGCTTGCCGTCGCGCGATGCCGGCTGCGCGTGCGGGCGAACACGCACGCATCGATGGCCATGGCGGCGCAGGCCGACCTGGCCGCGCGCGCGTCCGTTCCGGCACGCATCGGCGCCGGCGCTCGCGCGCCCGGCCGATCCCGGCACCGTGCCGGCCCCGGCGCCAAGGACGGCCGCGTCGCCCCCCACGCCTGGCCTGTTCCGCCCCACCGGCGACGCCCCCTGGCGCCCCCGGCGCGACTACACTGCGGCGTATGGACATCACCGCCGACACCACCCCCAGCGAACTGGCCGCCACCCGCGAGCGTCTGCGCTCGGCCTGGCGCGCGCGCAAGCCCGACTACGCCCAGCGCCGCGCCGATCTGCTACGCCTGCGCGACGCGTTCCGGGCCCGGGTGGCGGAGATGGACGCGGCGATCCAGGCCGATTTCGGCCACCGCTCCAGCCACGAGAACCTGCTGTCGGAGGCCATGATCACCCTGGCCGAGATCGACCACGCGATCGGCCGCCTGCGCCGCTGGATGCGCCCGCGCCGGGCCGCGGTGGGCTGGCGTTTCTGGCCCGCGCGCGCCGAGATCCGGCCCGAGCCGGTCGGCGTGGTCGGCATCCTGTCGCCGTGGAACTACCCGGTGAACCTGGCCCTGGTGCCGCTGGTGTCGGCGATCGCGGCGGGCAACCACGTCTATCTGAAGCCCTCCGAACACACCCCGCGCACCAGCGCCTACCTGCGCGAGCTGCTGGCCGAGGTGTTCCCGGCCGACCGCGTCGCGGTGGCGATGGGCGGCGCCGAAGTCGGCGCCGCGTTCTCGGCCCTGCCCTTCGACCACCTGTTGTTCACCGGCTCGACCGCGGTCGGGCGCAAGGTCATGGCCGCGGCCGCGCCCAACCTGACCCCGGTCACCCTGGAGCTAGGCGGCAAGGCGCCGGCGGTGATCTGCGACGATTTCCCGATCGAACTGGCGGCCTCGCGCATCGCCAGCGGCAAATGGTTCAACGCCGGCCAGACCTGCATCGGCGTGGACTACGTGCTGGTCGACGCGGCCCGCCGCGACGCCCTGGTCGCCGCGCTGCAGGCCGAACTGCGCAGGCGCTACGGCCAACTGGACGCGCCCCAGGACTACACCCGCATCATCAACGACAGCCAGTACGCGCGCCTGCGCGGCTACCTCGACGACGCGCGCGCACGCGGCCTGCAGGTGATCGAACCCTTCGCGATCGATCCGGACACCGCCGCGCGCGAACGCCTGTTCGCGCCGACCCTGGTGATCGAACCCGGCGCCGACGCCCAGGTCATGCAGCACGAGATCTTCGGCCCGATCCTGCCGGTGCTGTCCTACCGCAACCTGGACGAAGCGATCGCGCGCATCAACGCCCTGGACCGGCCGCTGGCGCTGTACCCGTTCGGCTACGACCGCGCCCAGGTCGAGCGCATTCTCGGCCAGACCCTGGCCGGCGGCGTCACCGTCAACGACACCCTGCTGCACTTCGGCGCCCACGACCTGCCCTTCGGCGGCATCGGCCCCAGCGGCATCGGCGCGATCCACGGCCGCAACGGCTTCGACACCTTCAGCAAGCTGCTGCCAGTGTTCCGCCAGCGCCGCATGGCCGCCAGCGACTGGCTCAAGCCTCCGTACACCGGAAAGATCGACCGCCTGATCCGCTTGCTGTCCAAGTGAGCCGGCGCCGGCGCGCAAGCCCGGCACAGGCCAAAACGCGGCGGCCGTGGTTACACTCGCGGCCATGAAAATCGTCAGCTGGAACGTCAACTCGCTCAACGTGCGCATGCCGCACCTGGAAACCTGGCTGGGCCTGCGCGCGCCGGACGTGGTCGCGCTGCAGGAAACCAAGCTGGAGGACCACCGCTTCCCCGACACCGAGCTGTCGGCGCTGGGCTACCGCAGCGTGTTCGCGGGGCAGAAGACCTACAACGGCGTGGCCATTCTCTCGCGCGAACCGGCGCAAGACGTGCAGATCGGCGTGCCCGGCCTGGACGACGAACAAAAGCGCGTGATCGCGGCCACCGTCGGCGACGTGCGCATCGTCAACCTGTACGTGGTCAACGGCCAGGACGTGGGCACCGACAAGTACGCCTACAAGCTGCGCTGGCTGGACGCGGTGCACGCCTGGCTGGCCGAGGAACTGCGCGCGCATCCGCAGCTGGTGGTGCTGGGCGATTTCAACATCGCCCCCGACGAGCGCGATGTGTACGACCCGGCAGTGTGGAACGAGACGCACATACTCACCTCCACCGCCGAACGCGACGCCCTGCAGCGCCTGTACGCGCTGGGCCTGCACGACAGCTACCGCATGCACCACGATGCCGCCGGCGAATTCAGCTGGTGGGACTACCGCCAGGCGGCGTTCCGCCGCAACCTCGGCCTGCGCATCGACCTGACCCTGATTTCCGACGCCTTGCGCGCTCGCTGCACCGGCGCCGGCATCGACCGCGAACCCCGCACTTGGGAGCGCCCCAGCGATCACGCGCCGGCTTGGGTGGAGTTGGGCTGAGCGAGGCTGAAGTAAGCCTGGAGCAATGAGAAACGAGCGAGACCGCCGCGGTCCTTCGACGTAGACGCAAGCGGGCTCAAGCCCGCAGTCGAATCTCCGACCGCCACATCGGGTTAAAGCTCCGCGCGCAGCAAGATCAGGCAGACGCCGTTGCAGTTGCCCCGGCATTGGAATCCATTGCAACGCACTCGCCGATCAGCCGTAGACCCGAAGGGCGGCGCGCAGGACGCGCGCCGTTTTTCGATAGGACAAGGATGTCCTATCGAAAAATCCCGGCGCACGCNCACTCGCCGATCAGCCGTAGACCCGAAGGGCGGCGCGCAGGACGCGCGCCGTTTTTCGATAGGACAAGGATGTCCTATCGAAAAATCCCGGCGCACGCACCGAACTCGCAAGGGAGGGTTGGTCACGCTAGCCCTTCTCTTTGGTTACGTTCTCTTGGGCTAGCAAGAGAAAGTGACCCGCATGCGCAGCAGGCGGAAGCCTTTGACCTTCGGTCAGAAACAACGAAAGCAAAGCAACAGCAAATCCTCCCCAACCCTCCTTTTTCAAAGGAGGGGGCTAAGTGCAAGAGCCTACTGGCGTTCAGCGACGCACGAGCCTGTGGCTAGTAAGCAACACGGCTCCACGTCCGCCCGGCCCACAAAAAAAAGCCCGGCATCGCCGGGCTTTTTCGTCGAACGTGGAGCGGATCAGCGCACGCGGCCGCGTCGGAACAAATTGACGATGCCCAACAGCACGATCGCGCCCACCAGCGAAAGCAGCAGCCCGTTGAGGCTGAAATTGCCGTCGTTGATGTCGCCCGCGCCCAGACCCAGCAAACCGCCCAGCCAACCACCGAGGAAGGCGCCGACGATGCCGACGATCACGTTCAGGAAAATGCCCTGCTGGCCGTCGGTTTTCATGATCATGCTTGCGAGCCAACCGATAACGCCGCCTACGACCAACCAAATAATGATGCCCATCATGATGCTGTCTCCTGTCCGTTCCAATGACGCCCGATACGCATTCGCACCGACGAATACGCAGCCTCTGCCGCCTCGGGACGCAGGCAGTCTGGGCGTGGCTTCGTGACGGAGATGTCAGCGCAGACCCGGTGAGCTTCACGCAACGTAGACAAGCCGCGCGCGAATTCACAGCACTGACTCAGCCGGCGTCGCCCTGCAGCAATCGCAGCAGGCGATCGCGCGGCAGCTTGCCGGTTTCGTTGCGCGGCAAGGCCTCGACGATGCGCAGCGGGCGCGGCAGAAAGACCGGATCGATGCTCGCGCGCAGCGCGTGCAGGATGCCGGCTTCGTCCAGGGTGGGCGCGACCGCGAGCGCCGCGATCCGGCGCACCGCGCCCTCGGCGGCGTCGAGTTGGAACACCACGCCGTCCTCCACGCCCTCGATCGCGAGCAGCTTGCGGGTGAGATCGCCCAGCGAGGCGCGCTTGCCGGCGATCTCCAGCAGATCCGCGCTGCGCCCGCGCAACACGAAGCGGCCGTCGGCGCCGACTTCCATCAGATCGGCCAGCACCACCGGCTCGGGCAGATGCGGGGCGTACACCGCGGTGCCGTCGGGCTGCGGCGACACGCGCACGCCCGGCAGCGGCGTCCAGGCCAGCTCGTGGGCAGTGCGGCGGCGCGCGATCACGCAGGTTTCGGTGGAACCGAACACTTCGCGCACCTCGCAGCCGTAGCGTGTTTCCGCGGCTAGGGCCAGATCCTGCGCCAGCGGCGCGGTGGCCGAAACGATGCCGGCCAGCGGCGGCAGCACGATGCCGGATTCGACCAGCGCGCGCAGATGCACGGGCGTGGTCACCAGCAAGGGCGGCGCCGGTGCGTCGGCCAGGGCCTGGGCGACATCGCTGGGGAAGAAGGGCCGCGCCGCATGCACCGCGATCGGCCCCAGCAGCGGCAGCAGCACCGACATCTCCATGCCGTACATATGCTGCGGCGGCACGGTCGCGACCAGCGGGGTGACCCGGTTCGGCGCGAGCAGGTCGGCCAGCGCGGCCAGATTCTGTGCGGTGCTGGCGCGGAACGCGCGCCAGGTCTTGGGATTGGGTTTGGGCTGGCCGGTGCTGCCGGAAGTGAAACCGATCGCGACCAGCGCGTCGTTCGCTATCGTCGGCGGCGCGCCCTCGGCCTGCGCCAGGGTCTCGGGCAGGCGCCAGTACTGCGGCGGCGGCGGATCCAGGGCGATGTCGCCCAGGCAATAACTGTCGGCGTGCTGGGCGAGCGCGTCGCCGATCACTGCCGGCGCGCGCGAGGACGGCAGCAGCGTGGTCTGCCCGCGCAGCGCGGCCGCGCAGAACGCGACCAGGAAGCGGTAGCGGTCCTCGCACAGATTGATCGCATAGCGCGCCGCCGGCAGCGCCGCGGCCAGCGCGCGCACCTCGCGTTCGAAACGCGACTGCGCGATCGCATCGTCGTGCGCGTACGCGAGCAGGCGCGCCTGCGCGCCGGCCACTAAGGCGACGCGCTCGCCGCCCGGTACCGCATCGTGATCAACAACTGCTGACATCGTTCGCCATTGGTTACTCCGGCCGCGCGCGCATGACCCGACGCCGACGGCATCGGCCGCCTTCCCCTGAGCGCCGGCCCTGCGGCCGCGGCATCGATCGCGGCCAGCGCCGCGTCCCCTGCTTTAGCTTACGCTGGCGCGCCGGCGTTCCGCCAAACGGCTCGTTCATGTCCCTGAGTTCGCCATGACTTCGCCCGATCCGCCTCCCATGCCGCGCTGGACCTGGCAGCCGCACACGCCCGGTCGCGCCGCCGAGGCGCAGGCGCGCCATTGGCTGGCCGCGCAATTGGGTACCAGCGCGCAGACCCTGCCGCTGGTCCGCGACGGCCGCCAGCGCCCCACTTTGCAACCGCCATACCAGGGCTGGGACTGCAACTGGAGCCACAGCGGCGACAGCCTGCTGATCGCCTTGACCGGGCAGGGCCGGGTCGGAGTCGATCTGGAACGGCTGCGCGCGCGGCCGCGCGCGCTGGCGGTGTCCGAACGCTACTTCACCGCCGCCGAGACCGCCTGGCTGGACGCCCAGGCCGAGCGCGACCGCGCCTTCCTGCGCCTGTGGTGCGCCAAGGAAGCGGTGCTCAAGGCGCACGGTCACGGGCTGTCCTTCGGCCTGCACCGGCTGCGCTTCGAGGAGCGCGCGGGCGCGCTGCGCCTGGTCGACAGCGACCCCGAATTGGGTGCGCCCGAGGAGTGGCGGCTGCAGGAACTGGCGCCCGCCGCGGGTTACGTCGGCGCGCTGGCCTGGCGCCCGCGCCCGGGCGCGCCCGCGGATTCGATCGGCGACCCGCGCTGAGCCCATCGCCGCCATCGGCGATACTGTCGCCAATGAACGCACCCGCTCCCCTTCCGCCCGGGCTCCGTCGCGAGCTCGAATCGGGCCTGTCCGCGCTGGCCCTGGATCCGGCCCTGGCCGCGCCGCTGCTGGACTACCTGGCCCTGCTCGCGCGCTGGAACCGCACCTACAACCTCACCGCCGTGCGCGACCCGCAGGAGATGGTGACCAAGCACCTGCTCGACTCGCTGGCCATGCATCGCTACGTCGATGCGATCGCCCAGCGCGGCGGCGCCTTGGCCGATCTGGGCACCGGCGCCGGCCTGCCCGGGATCCCGTTGGCGATCGTCAAGCCGGGTCTGCGCGTGACCCTGGTGGAGAGCGCCGGCAAGAAGGCGCGCTTCATGCGCGAAGCCTTGCGCACCCTGGGCCTGAAGGACGCGCGCGTGGCCGAGTCGCGGATCGAGGCCTTCGACGAGCCCGGCGCCTACGACGCGATCACCGCGCGCGCGTTGGCGACCCTGCCGCTGATCCTGGAACTGGGCGGCCACCTGCTCAAGCCCGAGGGCGTGCTGCTGGCGATGAAGGGCGCCCACCCGGTCGACGAAATCGCCGCGCTGCCCGAGGGCTGGCGCGTGCGCGCCTCGCATCCGCTGGCCGTGCCTGGGCTGGACGCCGAGCGCCACCTGGTCGTGGTCGCCCGCGCCGGGGCCGGTCCCGATCCGGACACGAGCCCGGACGCGGACCCAATTCCCGCATGACGGAGCGCGAACGCGCCCCGTCCGGGCATAATCCCCAGTCCGACCGGCGCCCGGCGCCGAGCGGCCACTTTTCACAGCCCGTATAGCCAGGGGACGAGCCGCATGGCCCGCATCATCGCCGTCGCCAATCAGAAAGGCGGGGTCGGCAAGACCACCACCGCGGTCAACCTGGCCGCCGCGCTCGCGCGCACGCCCAAGCGCGTGCTGCTGGTCGATCTGGACCCGCAGGGCAACGCCACGATGGGCAGCGGCATCGACAAGCGCACGATCGAGGACTCGATCTGCGATGTGATGCTGGGCGAAGCCGACGCCGCTTCGATCCTGCTGCGCGCGCCGGAAGACTTCGACCTGCTGCCGGCCAACATCGAGCTGACCGCGGCCGAAATCCGCCTGATGGGCGAGGACGCGCGCGAGCAGCGTCTGAAGACCGCGCTGGCGCCGCTGCGCGCCAATTACGACTACATCCTGATCGACTGCCCGCCGGCGCTGTCGCTGCTCACGCTCAACGCGCTGACCGCGGCCGATTCGATCATCGTGCCGATGCAGTGCGAGTACTACGCGCTGGAAGGCATCAGCGCCCTGCTCGACACCATCAACGCGCTCAAGGCCAAGCTCAATCCGGACCTGGAGATCGAAGGCGTGCTGCGCACCATGTTCGACGTGCGCAACAACCTGGCCAACGCGGTCTCGGCCGAGCTGACCAACCACTTCGGCGACCGCGTGTTCCGCACCATCGTGCCGCGCAACGTGCGCCTGGCCGAGGCGCCCAGCCACGGTCAGAGCATCGTCGGCTACGACAAGGCCAGCCGCGGCGGCATCGCCTATCTGGGCCTGGCCGGCGAAGTGCTGCGCCGCCAGCGCGAGCGCGAGCAGGCCGCCAAGACGGCGCAACGCGACCACAAGGAGACCGTGGCATGAGTGCGGCGAAGAAGCGCGGCCTCGGCCGCGGGCTGGAAGCCCTGCTCGGCCCGAAGGCGGCCGCCGAGGCACCGATCCTGGAAGCCACCGAATCCGACGTGATGCGCAAGCTGCCGGTGGACGCGCTGATCGCCGGCAAGTACCAGCCGCGCAAGACCTGGGACCACGACAAGCTGGCCGAGCTGGCCGAGTCGATCAAGGCCCAGGGCGTGATCCAGCCGATCGTGGTGCGCGACATCGGCGGCAAGCGCTACGAAATCATCGCCGGCGAACGCCGCTGGCGCGCGACCCAACTGGCCGGGCTGACCGAAATTCCGGTGGTGATCCGCGAAGTCGACGACCGCACCGTGGTCGCGATGGCGCTGATCGAGAACATCCAGCGCGAGGACCTCAACCCGCTGGAAGAGGCCAACGCGCTGCAGCGCCTGATCGACGAATTCGACCTCACCCACGCCCAGGCCGCCGAAGCGGTGGGCCGTTCGCGGGTGGCGGTGTCCAACCTGCTGCGCCTGCTGGAACTGCCGGCCGAGATCCGGGTGCTGGTCGAGACCCGCGCCCTGGACATGGGCCACGCGCGCGCCCTGCTGACCCTGGCCCCGCAAGCCGCGATCGCGCTGGCGCGCCAGGCCGCCGAACTGGGCTGGTCGGTGCGCGACGTCGAACACCGCGTGCAGCAGCTGGCCGCCGGCAAGGTCCCGACCACGGGCAAGCCCAAACCGGCCAAGGCCAAGCCGCAGGCCGACATCGCCACGCTCGAGCGCGAGCTGTCGGAATCGCTCAACACCCAGGTCAACGTGCTGCACGGCCGCGGCGGCAAGGGCCGCCTGGTGATCCATTACAGCGACCTGGACTCGCTGGACGGCGTGCTGGAAAAGCTGCGCGGCAAGGTCGAATGACGGATACGCAATGACGGACGCGCCGCGGCGCGGACCAGCCTCAGGGGGAGGCGGGGATGACGGACAAGAAGGCCGAGGTGGTCAGCCTCAGCGGTAGCCCGATCTACCACTACGATCAGGCGCCCGGGTGGGAACCGGTCCAGGGCGAGATCTGCCTGGAGCGGATTTCCGATCACATCGAAGCCCATCTGGGCCCGATCGGCAGCGTCTTCCACGAGCTGGTCTCGGACCTGGTCCACATCGACGTGCATTTCCTGTCGGCCAACGACGCCTACCCCTATACCCGGCTGGTGACCTCCGGCATGAGCGATCTGGCGATGACGGTGCCCGCCGGCTCCGACGCGCCGCGCCATCTGGAACTGATCGCGACCCTGCCGGCGGACTGGCGGCTGGATCAGGAATCGATGCAGGACGAACGCTGGTACTGGCCGGTGCGGCTGCTGAAGATGCTCGCGCGCTTTCCGCACAAGCAGCGCACCTGGCTGGGCTGGGGCCATTCCATCGCCAACGGCGATCCGCCCGAAGCCTACGCCGCCAACACGCGCCTGGATTCGGCGATCCTGCTGCCCTCGGTCACCGTGCCGGACGGCTTCCACCGCCTGCGCATCGACGAGGACAAGGAGATCCACTTCCTCGCCGTGGTGCCGCTGTACCCGGAGGAACGCGAACTCAAGCTGCGCAAGGGCACCGACGGCCTGCTGGACAAGTTCGCCGATCTCGACGACCTCATCGCCCCGAGCCGGCGCAACGTCGCCAAAAAGCGCTTCGGTCTGTTCTGACGCGCAGGCGCGATAAGCTCGGGCTTCACGGCCGCCACGTTCCACCGCTTTAATCAACCGTACCCCACCGAAGGAGATGCATATGAAACGGATAGCCCTCGCGGCCCTGCTGCTGGCCCCGTCCCTGGCGTTCGCCCAAGCCGGCGCGAACTGCCCCACCCTCAACAACGCCGACCTGGCCTGGACCCAGCGCCAGGGCGACGACTACACCCTGTGCTACCTGGAGCTGCCTTCGGCGGTCGCCGCCGGCAAGGGCCTGGGCGTGTACCTGGGTACGCGCAGCTTCAAGCCCGAAAAGAACAACCGCGCCGAGAAGGGCACGGTCGGCACCCAGCAGGTGGTCTGGTACAAGAAGGCCAGCGCCACGCGTCCGTTCTCGCGCGAGGCGATCGTCGCGCTGCCGGGCGACAAGCCCAAGAGCAAGGTCCGGGTCTACGTCTGGATCGACGCGGCCAGCCAGGCCGAGCTCAACGAGGCTTTCGGCCTGGCCAAGCAGCTCGCGGTGAAGTGATCGCGCGCGGCGCGGCGGACTCCGGCGCAGGCGCGGAGTCTGCTGCGCTTCAGGCGCGGGCGGCCAAGCTGTCGCCCGCGCTGCGTCCAGGACGCGTGCGGCCGCCGATGCGCGCACGCGATTCCGACACGGGTTCGCGGACGCTGTCGAAACGGTAACCTCCGCCCGCGCATGCTTTCCGCCTCCGAACCCGTCACCATCGCCCCATGACCATCCTCGTCACCGGCGCCGCCGGTTTCATCGGCAGCTACGTCTGCCGCGCCCTGCGCGCCCGCGGCCAGGCCGTGGTCGGGCTGGACAACTACAACGACTACTACGACCCGCAGCTCAAGCGCGACCGCGTCGCCGCGCTGTGCGCGGACGTCGACATCCGCGTCCTCGACCTGGGCGACCGCGACGGCCTGGCCGCCTTGTTCGACGAGGTCGCGCCGACCCAGGTGATCCACCTGGCCGCGCAGGCCGGCGTGCGCTACTCGCTCACCCATCCGCACGCCTACGTCGACAGCAACCTGGCCGGCTTCGTGAACCTGTTGGAGCTGTGCCGCCACCGCGGCGTGCAGCATCTGGTCTACGCCAGCTCGTCCTCGGTCTACGGCGATTCGGCGGTGGCGCCGTTCTCGGAAGACCAGCGCGTGGACCGGCCGCGTTCGCTGTACGCGGCCACCAAGGCCGCCAACGAGCTGATGGCGCACACCTACGCCCACCTCTACGGCCTGCACGCCACCGGCCTGCGCTTCTTCACCGTCTACGGCCCCTGGGGCCGCCCCGACATGGCGCCGCTGCTGTTCTCGCGCGCGGTGCTGGCGGGGCGCCCGATCGAGGTCTTCAACCACGGCCGCATGCGCCGCGACTTCACCTGGATCGACGACATCGTCGCCGGCGTGCTCGGCGCGCTCGCGCATCCGGCCCAGGACGATCCGCCGCACCGGGTGTTCAACCTGGGCAACCACACCCCGGTCGAGCTGGAGCATTTCATCGGCGTGATCGAGGCCGCGGCCGGCCAGGCGGCCGAAAAGGTCTACAAGCCGATGCAGCCGGGCGACATGGTCGAGACGATGGCCGATACTGCGCGCGCCAAGGCGGCGTTCGGGTTCGAGCCGACCACCTCGATCGAGACCGGACTGCCGCAGGTGGTCGCCTGGTGCCGGGACTATTTCGGCGCCAGGGCCTGAACCCTCGCGGCGGCCCCCCACCAGGACGCTTGCGCTCCCGCGCAGGCGCCGTACGCTCTTTCCACCCCTCCGCGCGAGGGGTTCGCACCGCCAATCCCGGCTCCGGTGAGCCGCGACGAGTCCGTTAGATGACCGCAAGCCACACGCCGCACCTGTCCGTCGTCGTTCCCGTGTTCAACGAGCAGGACAACGTCGCCCCGCTGATCCACGAGATCACCGCCGCGCTGCGCGGCCGCGCGCCCGAGGACGGCGGCGATTTCGAGATCGTCTACGTCGACGACCGTTCGCGCGACGGCACCCTGGACGCGCTGCGCGCGCTGAAGGCGCAGGTGCCCGAGCTGCGCGTGGTCCATCACATCACCCAGAGCGGCCAGAGCACCGCCATCCGCAACGGCGTCAAGGCCGCGCGCGGGCGCTGGATCGCCACCCTGGACGGCGACGGCCAGAACGACCCGGCCGACATTCCCAAGCTGCTGGCCAAGCGCGCCGAATCGGCGCCCGATATCAAGCTGTTCGCGGGCTGGCGGGTGAACCGTCAGGACTCGGGCAGCAAGCGCTGGGCCTCGAAGTGGGCCAACGCGATCCGCAGCCGCATGCTGCGCGACGACACCCCCGACACCGGCTGCGGCATCAAGCTGTTCGAGCGCGAGGCCTTCCTCGATCTGCCGCACTTCAACCACATGCACCGTTACCTGCCGGCGCTGATGCAGCGCGCGGGTTGGAAGACGGTGAGCGTGCCGGTCAACCACCGCGCGCGCTCCACCGGCGTGTCCAAGTACAACAATCTCAACCGCGCGTTGGTCGGCATCAGCGACCTGCGCGGCGTCGCCTGGCTGATCAAGCGCGGCAAGGTCACCGCCACCGAAGAGGTCTGAGCCGCATGGACTTCATGAATTCGCCGATCGAATGGCTGGCCTGGACCGGCCTGCACATGTCGCCGTGGAAGCTGATCGGCCTGACCGGCGCCTTGATGTTCGGCGGCCGCTGGCTGGTGCAGTTCGTGGCCAGCAAGCGCCACGGCAAGCCGGTGATTCCGCGCGCGTTCTGGTACATGAGCCTGGTCGGCAGCGCGATGACATTGAGCTACTTCGTGTTCTCGCAGAAGCAGGACTCGGTGGGCGTGATCCAGAACCTGTTCCCGGCCTTCACCGCCGCCTACAGCCTGTACCTGGACATCAAGCACCGCGGCTGGCACCGGGATCGCGCCGGGCACTGAGCTCGGAGAGTCCCAGCGGCGCAGTGCGCCTACGGCTTACCGCACCGTACCCGTGCGGCCGTAGGTTGCGATGACAACCGCACCATCGCGCGCCCTCAGTCGTAGTGTTCGATCTCGTCCGGCATCCGGACCCAGGCGTGCCGGCGGACCTCGTAGACCGAATGGCGCGGCGGCGGAAACCCCGGATCGGCGAAGGCGCCCACCGCGACCGAGATCGAGTCCGGCATCGACTGCGGCTCCCAGTACACGGTCGAGCCGCAGGCGGGGCAGAAGTGGAAGCGGGCCGTGGTGCCGCTGTCGCCGGTGCGCTCGAAACGCCCGGACTCGCCCTCCAGCCGCCGCACCCGCTCGCGCGGGTAGCGCGCCTGCACCGCGAACACGCTGCCGGTACGGCGCTGGCACTCCAGGCAGTGGCAGACCGAGATCCGCACCGGCTCGCCCTCGCAGGCCACGCGCAGCTGACCGCAGGAACAGGTGGCTAGACGGATCATGGGCGCCTCGGGTCGGTCTGGGAGGGGGCTACGGCGCAAAGATACCGCGACGGCCGGCCCGGACGCCCCTGCCCGGCGCCCAAGTGCTTGTCTGGGCTCGAATTTGCCGGCATAATGCGCGGCTCGCTGTGTCCGACCCACCCTTAGGGGCAGGTCCGAGCGGTTCCGGAAGCGCGATTTCGGCCGCCTCGATCGGCTGAGGTTTCCACCCGTATCGCGCGCTGTCCGCGGATTTCCGCGCCGACGGCGGGGCCGCCGCCTCCCTGGCCAAGGGAAGCATCCAATCCTTTCGAGGTGCACATGTCCCGCGTATGCCAAGTTACGGGCAAGCGAACGACGACCGGCAACAACGTCTCGCACGCCATGAACAAAACCCGCCGCCGCTTCCTCCCCAACCTGCACGAGCGCCGCTTCTGGGTCGCCAGTGAGAACCGTTGGGTCAAGCTGCGTGTTTCCGCCAACGCCATGCGCACCATCGACAAGAACGGCATCGACGCCGTTCTGGCCGATCTCCGCGCCCGCGGCGAAAAGATCTGAGGACCTGAATCATGGCTTCCAAGCGCGACAAGATCCGTCTGATCTCTTCGGCCAACACCGGTCACTTCTACACGACCGACAAGAACAAGAAGAACACCCCGAACAAGATGGAGGTCAAGAAGTACGACCCCGTCGTTCGCAAGCACGTGATTTATAAGGAAGGCAAGATCAAGTGACCTTTCGGCCCGTTCGCGCAGCGCGCGAACGGCCTTGCCGGAAGGTCATCCCCGCGCAGGCGGGGATCCAGGCCTCCGAGAAACCCGCCCGCAAGGCGGGTTTCTTTTTGTCCGCGATTTGAGTTCCTCGCAGCATTTAGGCCAGAGAACCCTCTCGCTGAAGTCGCTGGAGGTTCGGCTACGCCGACGTAAAGCGGCGCCCGCTTTCGCGGGAATGACAACATAAAGCGGTACCACCGCGCCGCAATGAGCCTTCGACGAGCCGCCTCTTTTTAGCCCCTCTCCCGCTCGCGGGAGAGGGGTTGGGGTGAGGGCCGCGCCTACGACTTTCGTAGCCCCCCAGCCTGCCCCGCCCCCACCGCCGTACACTCGACTGTCCGAACGCAGAGGGGCCCTGCGGTGATCCCAGGCTGGATATTGCTGCTGGTGTCGGCCGGCTACGTCGGCCTGCTGTTCGCGGTCGCCTACTACGGCGACCAGCGCACCGCGCGTACCCCGAAGCTGCGCTGGCTGCGTCCGGCCGTGTACTCGCTGGCGCTGGCGGTGTACTGCTCGTCCTGGACCTTCTACGGCGCGGTCGGCACCGCCGCGCGCACCGGCCTGGGCTTCCTGCCGATCTATCTGGGCCCGCTGCTGATGCTGGCCTTCGGCTGGCGCATCCTCGAACGCCTGGTGCTGATCTCCGGCGAGCACCGCATCGTCTCGATCGCCGACTTCCTGTCCTCGCGCTACGGCCGCGCGCCCGGCCTGGCCGCGTTGGTGGCGGCGGTCGCGCTGACCGCCGCGGTGCCCTACGTCGCCCTGCAGTTCAAGGCGGTGGCGATGAGCGTGGAGGTGCTGGCCGGCGTGCCCTCCGACGCCAGCCTGCTCGCCGACCCGGCCTTCTATGTCGCGCTGATGCTGGCGGTGTTCGCGATCCTGTTCGGCACCCGCCAGATCGACGCCACCGAACACCACCACGGCATGGTGTTGGCGGTGGCCCTGGAATCGCTGGTCAAGCTGGTCGCCTTCGTCGCCATCGGCGTGTTCGCGCTCGCCCACCTGCCCGGCGACGGCAACCTCGCCGCGCGCGTGGGCCAGGCCGCGCGCGTGGTCACCGCGCCCGGCCTGCCGCCGGGCTTCGTCGCCCAGACCTTGCTGGCCTTCGCCGCGATCCTGTGCCTGCCGCGCCAGTTCCACGTCGCCGTGGTGGAGTGCCAGGACCCGAACGACCTGCGCCCCGCGCGCTGGCTGTTCGGCGGCTACCTCGCTCTGATCAGCCTGCTGGTGGTGCCGATCACCTTGACCGGCCAGGCCGTGCTGGGCGGCACTTCGGTATCGCCGGACACCTACGTGCTGGCCCTGCCGCTGGCGCTGAAGCAGGAAACCCTGGCGCTGATGGTCTACATCGGCGGTTTCTCGGCCGCGACCGGCATGGTGATCGTGGCCAGCGTCGCCCTAGCCACCATGGTCAGCAACGACCTGGTCGTGCCGCTGCTGCTGCGCAGCGGCGCCCTGCGCGAAACCCAGGGCATCGACCGCCAAGTGCTGTGGGTGCGGCGCGCGACCATCCTGGTGCTGGCGATGATGGCCTACGCCTACCATCGCGCCTCGATCGGCGCCGACAGCCTGGCCCAGCACGGCCTGCTCGCGTTCGCGGCGGTCGCGCAGTTCGCGCCGGCGCTGATCGGCGGCCTGTACTGGCGCGGCGCCAGTCGCGCCGGCGCGTTCGCGGGCCTGCTCGCGGGCGCGCTGCTGTGGCTCTACACCCTGCTGCTGCCTGCGCTCGCGCGCGTGGGCTGGCTCGACACCGCCTGGATCGAACACGGCCCGCTGGGCGTGTCCTGGCTGCGTCCGGAGCAGTTGTTCGGGCTCACCGGCTGGGACGCACTCACTCACGGCACCTTCTGGTCGCTGCTGTTCAACATCGGCTTCTTCCTGTTCGTTTCGGTGCGCCAGCGTCCGCGCCTGCAGGACCAACTGCTGGCCGCGACCTATCTGGATCCTTACGTGCAGCGCCCCGCGCTGGGCCCGGGCGGCTGGGCCGGCAGCGTGCGCAGCGGCGAACTGCTGACCCTGGCCGAACGCATCGTCGGCGAGCGCCACGCGCGGCGCGCGTTCGAGGAATACGCGCAGGCGCAGGGCCGCACCTGGCTGCCCGACCAACCCGCCGACCGCGCGCTGGCGCAATTCACCGAACGCCTGCTGGCCTCGGCGATCGGCGCCGCCTCCGCGCGCCTCACCCTGACCAGCGCCTTGCGCGGTTCGGGCATGGAGTTGGGCGAGGTCGTGGCCTTGCTCGACGAGGCCAATCAGGAACTGCGCTTCAACCGCCAGGTGCTGTCGACCACGCTGGAGAACATCAGCCAGGGCGTGAGCGTGGTCGACCGCGACATGCGCCTGGTGGCCTGGAACCGCCGCTATCAGGAATTGTTCGACTACCCCGACGGCATGCTCTACGTCGGCCGCCCGGTCAGCGACCTGATCCGCTGGAACGCCGAGCGCGGCGAGATGGGCGCCGGCGACATCGACGCGCAAGTGCGGCGCCGTCTCGCCCACCTGCGCGCGGGCGCCTCGCACGTGTTCGAGCGCGTGCGCGCCAACGGCCAGGTGATCGAGATGGTCGGCCGCCCGCTGCTGGGCGGCGGCTACGTCACCAGCTACAGCGACGTCACCGACTACAAGCGCGCCGAGCAGGCCCTGCGCGAAGCCAACGAGAACCTCGAGCAGCGCGTCGAACAACGCACCCAGGAAGCCGAGGCCGCGCAGCAATCCAAGACCCGCTTCCTGGCTGCGGTCAGCCACGACGTACTGCAGCCTTTGAACGCCGCGCGCCTGTTCACCACCGCGTTGCGCGAGACCACCGATGCCGACGAGCAGAGCCGCCTGGCCGAACGCGTCGATGCCTCGCTGCGCGCGGCCGAGGATCTGCTGGACGGCCTGCTCGACATCTCGCGCCTGGACGCCGGCGCCCTGCGCCCGGAACCCACCGACTTCGACGCCGGCGAACTGCTGCGCGAACTGGCTGCGCAATACGCGCCCAGCGCGACCGGCCGCGGGCTGCAGCTGCGCGTGCGCGTGCCGCTGGAGGAAATGCCGGTGCGCAGCGATCGCCGCCTGCTGCGGCGCGCGCTGCAGAACTTCATCGCCAACGCCTTCCGTTACACCCGCGAGGGCGGCGTGCTGATGGCCGCGCGCGCGCGCCAGGGCCAAGTCGAACTGCAGGTCTGGGATACCGGCCCCGGCATACCCGAGCATCACCTCGAGCAGATCTTCGACGAGTTCCGGCGCTTCGATCAGCCCGGCGTCGGCGGCGAGCGCGGCCTGGGCCTGGGCCTGTCGATCTGCCAACGCATCGCGCGCACCCTCGACCATCCGCTGCGCGTGCGCTCGCGCGTGGGGCGCGGCAGCGTGTTCTCGATCGCCGTGCCCTGCGGGCGCACCGCGCGCGCGCGCATCGCCGCCGCGCCGGCCATCGCCGACTCGCTGTCCGGCCTGCGCGTGCTGTGCGTCGACAACGACCTGGAGATCCTGGACGGCATGCGCACCCTGCTCAGCCGCTGGCAGGCCACCGCGCTGATCGCGGCCACGGTCGACGAGGCCTTGGCCCTGATGGATCAGAAACCCGATGTCGCGTTGGTCGACTTCCACCTGCACGACCGGCTCGACGGCCTGGGCGTGGTCGATGCCTTGCGCGCGCGCGCCGGACGTACCCTGCCGGCGGCGCTGCTCACCGGCGACGGCAGCGATGCGCTCAAGCTGGCCGCGCGCGAACGCGGTTGCCACGTGCTCACCAAGCCGATCAAGCCAGCTTCGCTGCGCGCGTTCCTGGCCGCGCAGCGGCAGACCGTATCGACTTGAGGGCGCGCCGCAGCGAATCGAATCCGCGCATCAGGGTGGCTGCGTCTGCGTGCAGACCGTGGCTTCGCAGTAACGCCGCAATGCCGGCAACGCGATTTCCCAGTAGTAGTTGATGTGCCCGTACACGGCGTAGTTGCCCAGGTTGCTCAAGGTCAGGTCCACGCGCGTGGCGCCGCCCGAGGGAGCCAGCGCGAAGCGCAGCACGACATGGTGCTCAAGCAGATCGGGAAACACCCGCCGCGACAGCGAACTCCAGTGAGTGTATTGCAGCAGGCGCGGCGGCTCGAAGGCCTGGACCACACCTCGATTTTCGAAACGCAGGCGGCCGTGTAGCAGGCCGCGGAAGACCACCGGACCGCCTGGTGTCCAGTCGGTCCGCACCGCGAACTCCTCGTCCGACATCCAGGCTTCGAGCGCATGCGCTTCGGTCAGGGCAGCCCAGACCACGGCCTGCGGCGCCTGGATCAGGATGGATTTCTCGACCAGCTGAGGGTAGTCGCGTTCCGATGCGACGCTCATGTGCGTGCCTGGTTCGCGAACGAGTGCATCAACCATCACTCCAAGTGACCGCAAGCTCTGTAGGCGTGATCGAAAGGGTCAAGCCCAGCGGGAACTGCGAGCCCTCATCGCGCGTGAGGTCCAGCTCGACCAGGTCGCGGCTCTCGGCTCGGACGCTGAACGCATGGCTCGCGAACGCGGCCACCATGCGCTCGGCGTCGGCAGGCGACCAATACGTCGATACCGCCGCGAACAATCGGCGCAAGGCGATCCGGTTGTCGGGACGTCGATCGGAGGGATAGCGGAGCGTGACGTTCGCCGCCAGATCGACGCAACCCGCGTATTCCACGCTCAGCACGCCGCCATCGGCCATGCGCCAAGACACTTCGTGTCCGTCAGCGCTCACTCGACCGCCGGGATGGCGCGCCGCCCGCTCGGCCAACCGCTTGACCTGGTAGCCCCGGTCGAAACTGCAATCGTCGTCGCCCGCGTGCAGCAACGGGCTCGCGCAGAGGGCGAGCAGCGCGCACAGCATCGATAGCTTGCGGGATCTCACACAGGCTCCGTTACGCATGGCGACTGCCCGGCCGAACTTCGGTATTTCAATCGTACAAGAGCCGCATCGCGCTTGCGCCGCCTGGGCTTTCGTTTGCTGGAAACGCGCCCGCGTTTCTCGCTCCCCATACGATTCATTTTACGACCCTCGGTGAACGGCTGTCGATAAGAAACGCGCGCAAATTCATGCGATCGATAAAGTTTCCGCACGCGAATCGCGCGTCCGGATTTCCAGAGCGATGCCCCTTGAACAGGCCCGAATCCAGCGCCTACCGACAGCGCACTTCCACGCATCCCCTACCTCTGGGCTATTGGAGGGGCACCGTCACCGTGTCGGGCATGCCGCTTGCGGTGCGCCTGCTGATCGAATCGTCGGGCGACGGCATCGCCATCACTGCGGATTTTCCGCAACAAGGACGCGGCGGTTTCGTCTTTACCGAAGCCCAGTACCTGCTGGGCCTGCTCAGTTTCAATAGCCGCTCGCTAGGCCGGTACCGTGGTCAACTGAGCGTGGATGGCAGCCGTATCGATGGCGAGTTTCTGTTTCAGGACCAGCGCCGACCGATGCGCCTGGAGGCGGGCGACGTGGCGCCGACGGCGCCGCTGCGGCCGCAAACGCCGCAACCGCCCTTCGACTACGCCATCGAAGCGATCCGCGTCGCCAACCGCCGCGCCGGCATACAGCTGGCCGGAACCTTGACGATGCCGCGCGCGGGCACCCTGCGGGCGATGGCGCTGCTGATCAACGGATCCGGCGCGTTGGACCGCGACGAAACCGTGTTCGGCCACAAACCTTTCTGGGTGCTGGCCGACCATCTGAGCCGGTGCGGCTACGCCGTGCTGCGGCTGGACGACCGCGGCGTCGGCGAATCCGGCGGCGAGCGGTCGGCGATCACGCTGACCGACGAGGCGCAGGACATGGCCGCTGCATTCGACTTCCTGCTGGCAAGACAGAAGCTGCGATCCGCGCCGGTCGGCCTGATCGGCCACAGCATGGGCGGCGCGATCGGCCAATGGCTCGCGGCGGAGCGCGAGGAGACGGCGTTCCTGATTTCGATGGGCGGCCCCGGACTGCCGATGGGCGAGGTACTGGCGCTACGTGAGGGCGAGGCCCTGCGACGCAGCGGCACGACGACCGACGTCGTCGAGCGTCATATCGCGTTCGCTCGCGCGCTGTTCCGCGAACTCGCCGATATGCCGGCGGATGCGGCGATCGACGCCGAGCGCATCGTCGCCATCGCCCATGCGCACGGCGCCGACGCGACCGCGCAGGCGAATGCCGGCGACTGGCTGGCGCGCTACAACCAAGTCTGGTTCCGCTCTGCGCTGCGCTTCGACCCGGCGCGAACGCTGGCGCGCATTTCGGCGCCGGTGCTGGCGCTCAATGGGGAACGCGACGTGCAGGTCCCCGCAAGGACCAATCTGGAGGCGATCGGTCGGACGCTCGGCGCCACCCAACATCGCGACTGCACCCTGCGGGAACTGCCGGGACTGAATCATCTGTTCCAGTCCTGCATCAGCGGCGAGGCCTACGAGTATCCGATCATCGAGGAGACCTTTTCGCCGCTGGCGCTGGCGACGATAAGCGATTGGCTGGACCGGCGGTTCGCGCCGATCGACGCCGCCGCGGCTTGATCGCGATCGAGTCCGGCGGAGGCGTCCCGCGCCTGCGCCGCGATGGACACTTCGCTACTCGCCCTCTTCGGCCGGCAGCACGATCGCGCCCGGGTCCAAGGCCAGACGTCCGGCGATCAGCACCGCCTGAGTACGGTTGTTGGCGCCCAGCTTGCGCAGGATCGCGGTCACGTGCGCCTTCACGGTCGCTTCGGACACGCCCAGCTCGTAGCCGATCTGTTTGTTGAGCAAGCCCGCGCCCAGCATTTGCAGCACGCGGAATTGTTGCGGCGTCAGATCGCGCAGGCGCTGCGCGGCGTCGTGTTCGTCATCGGCGGCGGCCGGCGCCGACAAGGCCGCGGCCGGCGCCCAGCGATCGCCGGCGAGCACGCTGGCGATCGCCTCGCCCAGGGTGGCCGCATCGGCCGACTTGGGGATGAAGCCGACCGCGCCGTGATCCAGCGCGCGTCGCATCACCGCCGGCTCCTCGCGCGCCGACACCACCACGATCGGCAACTGCGGGTGCAATGCGCGCAGATGCACGAGAGCGCTGAATCCCTGCGCACCGGGCATGTTGAGATCCAGCAGGAGCAGGTCGGCGTCGGACTCCGCTTCGACCAGCGCATACAGCGCATCCACGCTGTCGGCCTCGCGCAGCGACGCATCGGGCAGCACCCGCGCCACCGCGCCGCGCAGGGCTTCGCGGAACAGCGGGTGGTCGTCGGCGATCAGCAGGGTAGCCATGGCTGCGCTCCTGGGTAGGGGTTTTCCTGCGCTACGACGCGGCATCTACCGTCTGTCGCGATAGGTGCCGCGAACGGTTCAATACCTGCATGTTGCCGTATCGAAAAGACCTGAAACGACCCGCTCGTCGTTTGCGCGGCGCGATGACCGCCGCGGAACAGCGCCTTTGGTTGCGTTTGCGGCGACGGCAGATCGAGGGTGTTCGGTTCTATCGGCAAAAGCCGCTCGCGATCTATGTGGTGGACTTCTACGCCGCCGCCGCGATGTTGGTGGTGGAGGTCGATGGAGGGCAGCATTTCGAGCCGGAGGCGTTGGCGGCCGACCGGATACGCGAGGAGGCGCGGGCGGCGATGGGCTTGCGGGTGCTGCGATTCGATAACCGGCAGGTGCTGTTGGAGACCGAGGAGGTGATGGCTGCGATTTGGGCGGCGGTCAGTGAGCGAATGCGTTGACCGCGGGTGGCGGGAAAGCAAATCCCCCCAGCCCCCCTTTTTCAAAGGGGGGAAAGGCAAAGGCGGATTCGGCAGCAATGCGATGTGCGCGAAACCGCGCGAGGCAACGAACAGCGACGCACCAGATCCCCCCCTTTGAAAAAGGGGGGTTAGGGGGGATTTGCTGTTGCCCCTCCCCCTCACTTCCCCAACCTGTCGTTGACCAAACTCTCCACCACCGACGGGTCCGCCAAGGTGCTGGTGTCGCCGAGCTGGTCCGGCGCGTTCTCGGCGATCTTGCGCAGGATGCGGCGCATGATCTTGCCCGAGCGGGTCTTGGGCAGGCCGGGCGCCCACTGCAGGTGATCGGGGGTCGCGATCGGGCCGATTTCCTTGCGCACCCACGCGACCAGTTCCTTGCGCAGGTCCTCGCTGGTCGCTTCGCCGGCGATCAGGGTCACATAGGCGTAGATGCCCTGGCCCTTGAGGTCGTGCGGGAAGCCGACCACCGCCGCCTCGGCGACCTTGGGGTGCAGCACCAGCGCGCTCTCGACCTCGGCGGTGCCGATGCGGTGGCCGCTGACGTTGATCACGTCGTCGACGCGCCCGGTGATCCAGTAGTAGCCGTCGGCGTCGCGGCGGCAGCCGTCGCCGGTGAAATAGCTGCCGGGATAGGTCTTGAAGTAGGTCTCGATGAAGCGCGCGTGGTCGCCGTAGACGGTGCGCATCTGGCCCGGCCAGGAATCCAGCAGCACCAGGTTGCCCTCGGCCGCGCCTTCGAGCACGGCGCCGTTGGCGTCGACCAGGGCCGGCTGCACGCCGAAGAAGGGCTTGGTCGCCGAACCGGGCTTGAGGTCGATCGCACCGGCCAGCGGCGTGATCAGGATGCCGCCGGTCTCGGTCTGCCACCAGGTGTCGACGATGGGACAGCGCGAATCGCCGACGACTTCGTGGTACCAGCGCCAGGCCTCGGGATTGATCGGCTCGCCCACCGAACCCAGCAGGCGCAGCGACTTGCGCGAGGTGCGCGCGACCGGCTCGTCGCCGTCGCGCATCAGGGCGCGGATCGCGGTCGGCGCGGTGTAGAAGATCGTGACCTGGTGCTTGTCGATCACGTCCCAGAAACGCGACACGTTCGGATAGTTGGGCACGCCCTCGAACACCAGCGCGGTCGCGCCGTTGGCGAGCGGGCCGTAGACGATGTAGCTGTGGCCGGTGACCCAGCCGACGTCGGCGGTGCACCAGTAGATGTCGTCCTCGCGCAGGTCGAACACCGCCTCATGGGTATAGCTGGCGTAGACCAGATAACCGCCGGTGGTATGCAGCACGCCCTTGGGTTTGCCGGTACTGCCGGAGGTGTAGAGGATGAACAGCGGATCTTCCGCGCTCATGCGCTCGGGCTCGCAGATCTCGGGCTGGCCGTGGACCACCGCGTCGTACCAGCGGTCGCGCGGCATCTGCATGTCGACCGCGGCGCCGGTATGGCGCACCACCAGCACGGTTTCGACCGAATTGGTGCCCGGCATCTTCAGCGCGGCGTCGACGTTGGCCTTGAGCGGGATCTTCTTGCCGCCACGCAGGCCCTCGTCGGCGGTGATGATGAGCTTGCTGCTGCAGTCGGCGACGCGGTCGGCGATGGAATTGGGCGCGAAGCCGCCGAACACCACCGAGTGGATCGCGCCGACGCGCGCGCAGGCCAGCATCGCGACCACGGCCTCCGGGATCATCGGCAGGTAGATGGTGATGCGATCGCCCTTGCGCACGCCCAGCGCACGCAGGGCGTTGGCGAGGCGGCAGACCCGCGCGTGCAGCTCGCGGTAGGTCACGTGTTCGGCCGGCAGGTTCGGATCGTCGTGCTCGAACAGCAGCGCGGTCTTGTCGCCGCGCGTGGCCAGGTGGCGGTCCAGGCAATTGACGCTGGCGTTGAGCTCGCCGTCCTCGTACCAGCGGATGCGGAAATCGTCGAGGGCGTAGTTGACGTCCTTGATCTTGGTCGGCGGCGTGTACCAGTCCAGACGCTGCGCGACCCGGGCCCAGAACGCCTCGGGCTGCTGCACCGATTCGGCGTACAGGCGCTCGTAGTCTTCCCGCGTGATCCGCGCCTGGGCGGCGAAGTCCGCGACAACGGGATAGACGGTGGCGGATTGGTTCATGGGGCGCTCCGGCGGTTGGACGTGGGACGGGTCAGTGTGGACGGGGTGTGGGCCGACTAAGGTTCGCGCGCAGGCGTGGGCGAACCTCCAGTGTGCCGCATCCGCCACGATAGCCGCCGTGACCGTGGTTTAGACCATGGTCGTATGTGCCATCTGAACACGGCTTTTTACGACCAATGGCGAATGGCCCCTCCCCGGCCTGGCGCGCAGGCTGGCCGCAGTCGCGCGTCCTGCGCGGCATTCCTCGGGAGGGAATCATGTCCATTCGCATCGCATCGCCGGCGGGGAGCGCGATCCGGCGGCGCCCGCTGGCCGCGGCATTGCTGGTCGCACTGTCGTTGCCCGGTATGGCCTACGCCCAGACGGCGAAGGAAAAGGAGCTGGAGGCGCGCGTCGCCCAGCTCGAAGCCATGGTCCAGCAGCTGGTCTCGCAACAGCAGCAGCAACAAAGCCAGATCGCCGAGGTCAAGACCGCTCAGGCCAGCGCGCCGGCGGCACCGGCCGCGGCGCCCGGCAAGCCCGCGCTGCAGACCGCGGCGATCACGCCCGGCGCCAATCCGGGCACCCGCTTCAGCTACGGCGGCTTCATCAAGCTCGACGCCTCGGTCACCCAGACCAACGACGGCGACATCGCCGACGGCTCGGTCGGACGCCTGTTCTACGTGCCCAAGGCGATCCCGGTCGGCGGCGGCCGCACCCGCGAGGGCGGCACCGACACCGACATGGGCGCGAACTTCTCGCGCTTCTGGTTCGCGGCCGACACCGACCTGGACAGCGGCGACAAGCTCAAGGCCTACCTGGAGTTCGACCTGTTCGGCGGCGGCACCACCGCCTTCACCGGCAACGAGATCGCCACCAACACCTACGCGCTCACCCTGCGCCAGGCCTACGTGACCTGGAACAACTGGCTGGCCGGCCAGGCCTGGTCCAACTTCCAGGACACCGCGGCCTTGCCGGACACCGTCGACTTCCTCGGCCCCACCGAGGGCACGGTGTTCGTGCGCCAGGCCCAGTTGCGCTACACCAAGGGCCCGTGGTCGTTCTCGATCGAGAACCCGGAGACCGTGTACACGCCGTTCCGCGGCAACATGGCCCAGGTCGCCGGCGACGACGGCACGATGCCGGACATCACCGCGCGCTACACCGCCAAGGGCGACTGGGGCCACTTCGGCGTCGGCCTGCTCGCGCGCCAGCTCAAGTACCAGAACGGCCCGGCCAACGACAGCAGCACCGGCTACGGCGCCAGCGTCTCGGGCAAGTTCAACCTCGGCAAGAGCGACGACCTGCGCTACATGGTCACCGCCGGCAGCGGCATCGGCCGCTATGTCGGTCTGGCGCTCAACAACGACGCGGTGCTCGACGCCAACGGCGATCTGGAGAACATCGACCTGATCAGCGGCTTCGTCGGCTGGCGCCACGTGTTCAGCCCGAAGCTGCGCAGCAACGTGTTCTATTCGCGCGCGCAGTACGACAACGAGACCGCGCTGACCGGCCTGGGCATCACCAAGTCGGCGCAGTCGGCGCATATCAACCTGATCTATTCTCCCTTGCCCAAGCTCGACGTCGGCGCGGAGCTGATCTGGGGCAAGCGCGAACTCGAGAACGGCGACTCCGGCGAACTCAACCGCCTGCAGACGCACGTCAAGTACAGCTTCTAACCTCTAGGGGAACGCATCATGTCCAGCGTCACCGCTACCGCATCGCCCGGCTCCGGCGAACTCACCAAAGGCCACCGAAAAGTAATTTTCGCGTCCAGCCTGGGCACCGTGTTCGAGTGGTACGACTTCTATCTGTACGGTTCGCTCGCCGTCATCATCGGCAAGCAGTTCTTCGGCGGCCTCAACGACACCAGCCAGTTCATCTTCGCCTTGCTGGCCTTCGCCGCAGGCTTCGCGGTGCGTCCGTTCGGCGCGCTGGTGTTCGGCCGCCTCGGCGACATGATCGGGCGCAAGTACACCTTCCTGGTCACCATCGTAATCATGGGTCTGGCGACCTTCCTGGTCGGCATCCTGCCCAGCTACGCGACCATGGGCATCGCCGCGCCGATCATCCTGATCACGCTGCGCCTGGCCCAAGGCCTGGCGCTGGGCGGCGAGTACGGCGGTGCGGCGACCTACGTGGCCGAGCATGCGCCCAACGGCAAGCGCGGCCTGTACACCAGCTTCATCCAGACCACCGCGACCCTGGGCCTGTTCCTGTCGTTGCTGGTGATCTGGAGCTGCCGCAACTACCTGGGCAAGGAAGCGTTCGAAGAATGGGGCTGGCGCATTCCGTTCCTGGTCTCGGTGGTGCTGCTGGGCGTGTCGGTGTGGATCCGCATGCAGCTGGCCGAATCGCCGCTGTTCCAGCAGATGAAAGCCGAGGGCAAGACCTCCAAGGCGCCGATCACCGAGAGCTTCTTCTCCAAGAACGGCAAGATCGCCCTGCTCGCCCTGCTCGGCGCCACCGCCGGCCAGGCCGTGGTCTGGTACGGCGGCCAGTTCTACTCGCTGTTCTTCCTGACCAAGACCCTGGGCCTGGACCCGAACCGCGCCGACATCCTGATCGCGATCGCGTTGGCGCTGGCCACCGGCGGCTTCATCTTCTTCGGCTGGCTGTCGGACAAGATCGGACGCAAGAAGATCGTGCTCGCGGGCTGTTTGATCGCCGCCGTCACCTACTTCCCGGTGTTCAAAGCCCTGACCCACAACGTCAATCCGGCGTTGGAGTCGGCGGTGGCGAAGTCGCCGGTCACGGTGAGCGCCGACCCGGAGCGCTGCGCGTTCCAGTTCGACCCGGTCGGCAAGGCGACGTTCAAGCAATCCTGCGACATCATCAAGGCGGCGCTGGCCAAGAAGGGCATCCCCTACATCAACGCCCCGGCCGCGGCCGGCAGCGTGGCCACGGTGTCGATCGGCGGCGCCAACCTGAGCAGCTTCGAAGGCGAGGCGCTGGGCAAGGACGAGTTCAAGGCCCAGTCCGACGCGTTCGGCAAGCAGTTGACCGAAGCGCTCAAGACCGCCGGCTACCCGGACAAGGCCGACCCGGCCCAGGTCAATACCCCGGTCGTGGTGGCGCTGCTGACCTTCCTGGTGCTGCTGGTGACCATGGTCTACGGACCGATCGCGGCCTGGCTGGTCGAGCTGTTCCCGACCCGCATCCGCTACACCTCGATGTCGCTGCCTTACCACATCGGCAACGGCTGGTTCGGCGGCTTCCTGCCGTTCACCGCCTTCGCCATCGTGGCGGCCACCGGCAACATCTACAGCGGCTTGTGGTATCCGATCATCATCGCCTCGATGACGGTGGTGATCGGCGCGCTGTTCCTGCCCGAAACCAAGAACGTCGATATCCGCGACTGAGGTCGCCCCCGAACGACCCCACGTCGTATGCGGTAAGGACAACGCCGGCGCAAGCCGGCGTTGTTCTTTGCGACGCCGCCATCGTCGGTCCGCGCGTTCGCGCCGCACCCTTCCGCCGCATGGCGGCTTGGCGCATATTCGCCGCGCGCTTATGCTCCTGGTCCATCGATGCTTACGATGACTGGCAGCCCTTGACGCATGAGCGACCGCGACAAATCCGCACGCAAGGCCCAGCTCAAGGCCTGGAAACAGGCGCAGCGTCAGCGCGCCCAAGCCGAGTTCCCGTTGCCGGACGCGCGCCTGCGCCTGTTTTTCGACGAGGTCGAACGCCTGCGCGCGCGACACGGTTGCTTCCACGATACGCGGCATGCGATGCAATGCATCGATGCGATGGCGCTGAGCGACGAGGAGGCGAACGCCCTGCTCGATTGGTGCCAGGCTTACGGCGGCCACTGCGATTGCGAGATCGCGGCCAACACCCACCAACACTGGCTGGAGTCGCGCGACCGCGCGGCCGCGGCCGATACCGGAGCCTGACATGAAACCGGCGATCCGCCCTTACGACCCGTCCACCGAGTTCTACATCTCCGAGCAATGCCACATCGTCGAGCTGTCCAACAGCGCCGACGATGCCGAGGTGTCGATTGCGCGCGCTAGGGTCGCGCCGGGCGTGACCACGCGCTGGCATCGCCTGCGCGGCACCACCGAGCGCTATGTGATCGCCGAGGGCCACGGGCGCGCCGAGATCGGCGACCTGCCGCCGCAGGAGGTCGGACCGGGCGACGTGGTGCTGATTCCGCCCGACTGCCGCCAACGCATCGCCAACCTGGGCCACGGCGATCTGGTGTTCCTGGCGGTCTGTTCGCCGCGCTTCCGGCCCGAGGCCTACGAGGACATCGACGAAGCGCCGCTGCCCTGCAGCTTCGATGACGCCTAGCGTCGCGCGCCGCGCGGCGCGCGGTCGGCCTTGATCGCGAAACGCCCGCTGTCCGCGAACGCGGCCTCGATGGTGCGCGCCAGGCGCGCGCCGTAGCGGCCGTCGGGATCGAGGTCGGGGTCGTAGATGGTCAGCTCCAGTCCCACCGCTTTCGGGCTGGCCAGCAATGGCGTCAGCAAGGCGCGCAGTTGTCCGAAACTCAGGCCGCGCTCGTTGGGCGAATCCACTGCCGGCATCACCCGCGCATCCAGCACGTCGGCGTCGACGTGGATCCAGTAGCCCTGGGTGTCGGCCGCCTCCAGGCGGGCGCGCGCCTCGGCGCCGGCCGCGTGCGCGTCGCGGCGGATGGTGTCGACGCCGAGCGTGTGGATGCCGGATGCGTCGTAGGACTCGGTCGCCGCGAACTCGCTGTCCGCCGGCGTGCGCGATAGGCCCAGCTGGACCACGTCGGACTCGCGCAGATAGGGCGAGCGGCCGTCGATATCGGTCAGCGCCGCCGGCCCGTGCCCGGTCGCCAGGCCCAGGTCCAGGCCGGCGGCGGTGTAGATGCCCCGGTAGCGCTTGCGGTCGCGCGCGTAGGAATAGTCGTCGTGCGCATCGACGAAGGCCAGGCCGTAGCGACCGCGGCGCTTGAGCGCCAGGCTGGAGCCCAACAGCACGCTGCAGTCGCCGCCCAGCACCAGCACGAACTCGTCGCGGCCCAGCAAGGGTTCCAGGCGGTCGGCCAGCGTGCGCGAGTACGCAGCCAACGCGGTGCCGTTGCGGAAGCCGACCGCGTGGTCGGGATCGGGCGAGTACGCGGGCGCGTCGACGCGGCCACCCTCGCGCGCGCCCAGGCGCGCGACCAGGCCGGTGTCGCGCAGGGCCGCGGCGAGTTTGCGCGCACCCGGTTCGACGCCCGGTGCGGGCGGCCGCAGGCCGAGATTGCTGGGCGCGTCGATGACGACGATGCGGGTCATGGGCGCGGCCTTGGCGGTGGGGTTCGAGGCAGCGTCGGCGGAGGCGGTGGGCGCGCAGGCGCCGGTGGCCACGCCCATGCTGGCGGCGAGCAGACCGGTTTCGAGGCAGCGGCGCGCGAGGCGCAGATTCCGGCCCATGACGCATAACCCTTGAAATATGTTTTGACGGTTATATGCGCGCAAGCATAACCTGTCAATATCGCTTAGCAGGTTACGCATGCGCATCGAACACCACGCGTTCAAGCCCGCCGACCTGGTCGCCGGCCACCTCGCGCTCGACCTGGTCAATACGGTCACCGCGCGCGACACGCAGCCGCGCGACTGGCTGGACGACTACGACGCGCTGCTGCGCTGGGCGCGTCAATCCGGCCACTACGCGCGCACCGACCTGGCCCAACTGGAAGACCTGAGCCAGGCCGATCCGGCCAAGGCGGCGGCCGCGCTGGGCCGCTGCAAGACCTTGCGCGAAGCCCTGTGCGCGATCCTGTACGCGCTCTCGCAAGATGCCGCGCCTCCCGCCGAGAATCTGGCGGTGCTGGACAAGGCGCGCCTGGCCGCGTCGGCGGCGGCCCGCCTGGTCGCGCGTCAGGGCCGTCTGCAGGCGGAGTGGTCGGTCGAGCGCTCGGGCCCGGATCTGATCGCGCACACGGTGGTCGCGCATGCGATCGATCTGCTCAAGGATGCCCAGCTCGACCGCCTGCGCATCTGCGACGGCCACGACTGCGGCTGGGTCTTCATCGACACGTCCAAGAACGGGCGCCGGCGCTGGTGCGACATGGCCACCTGCGGCAACGTGGCCAAGGCGCGCCGGCATCAACAGCGCGGTGCTACCGCGCGGTGAATGGCGCAAGACGAGGCGCATGCGCGTCAGCGCCGCGCGACGATGCCGATGCTAGGGTGCGCAGATTCCGGAGTACGCCATGGCCCCGATCCGCACCGCTCTGCTGTCCATCGCGATCCTGATCGGCGTCTGCCCGGCCGCGGCCCTGGCCGCCGACGACATCGACTTCGTGCGCGGCTGTTGGGCCACGCGCGCGACACCGGGCGGCTCGGTCGACGGTTTCCTGCGCCTGCTGCCCGATCGCGAGATCGAAGGCGCGCTTAGCGGCCACGCGATGAGCGCTTACGGCGATCCGCCCGTGTCGCGTCTGGATCTGATGTTCGCGCGCGACGGCAGCACGCTGGGGCTGCGTCGGCCGGTGCCGAACTACCAGGCGCTGGACGCGCGCCTGCTCAGCCACTATGCGCGCGTGCCGCAGGTGGGCGCCGCGCTGCTGAGCGGCCCGGGCCACGTCGCCGCGTATGCGCAGGATGGCGCGAAGGAGTGGATCGTGGTCAAAGCCCGCGACGAGCGCCTGTCGATCCAACGCGTCGACGGCGACGGGCGCGTGGTCGAGACCTACTTCGACGGCGAACGCGACGGCTGCGATTGAGCCGCGCGGGCAGCGGATCTATTGCGGCGGCGACGCCAGCTCGCGCGCGTCCAGCGTGCCGTCGCGGTTGCGGTCCTGCTTGCGGAAGGTTTCGGCGAGCTGGGCGCGGTGCTGCTCGCGGGTAAGCGCGGTACCGCCGCGACGACCAGGCGGGAACTCGTTGGGATCGAGCACGCCGTTGCGGTCCTTGTCCATCGCGTCGAAGCCGTAACTCAGCCAGTCCTGGTACTCGAGCAGCGACACCTTGCCGTCGCCGTCGGTGTCCATGCGCGAGAGGTAGTCGCCGGTGGAACGCACCTGGGCCGCAGCGAGGGCGGGCAGCAGCGCGAGCAGACAGGGCGCGAGGGCTGGAAGCAGCGGACGACGCATGCGCGGGAAACCGGATCGGGATGCTGCGCAGCCTGACCTGCGGGCGCGGCGCAGACAAGTCCGGTAACGCGCGGCGTGGGGCACGATTCAGCCGGCGACGCCCCGTCCGGCCCGGGGGCCGGCCGCACGTGGGCGATAACAGGGAATCGCCCGGGGGGAGCTGATCGAATCGCTTACGGCAACACGCAGCAGCCGCCGGTACGGTAGCCGCCGTACTTGCAGCCCGGCTTGGTCGGGCAGCCGGTGTCGGGATCGGTGCCGAACGCCTGTGCGGCACCGAAGCCCAGCGTGCCGACGATCGCGATCGCGAACACGACCGCCTGCAGACGCTTGTTCAGGTTCTTCATCGTTCTCTCCATTGCGATGATCCAACCGCGACATGCCGTTCCGTGGCGCGCAACGCGGTCAGGATGGTGGGCACCTGCTCCTTGGTATCGAGTTTCCCGACATGCGAATAGACGACGCGGCCGTCGCGGTCGACCACGACCAGCAGCGGCACCAGATTGACTTTGAACAAGGCGCGGATCTTCGGCGTCGACAAGGCGACCGGAAAGCCGAAGCCGCGCGCGCGCAGATAAGCGCCCAGGCCGGGCGCGTCCGGGCGCGCAACGCCCAGCATCTGTACCTGCTTGGGATCTAGCCGCTGCAAGCCGCGCGCAAGGTCGAGAATCGCGGGCACCGAGGCCTCGCAAACCGGGCAGCTGGGATCGAAGAAATACAGCACCTGGCGCTCGCCGACGGCACGACCGAGCACGACGGAAGGACCGGAGAGGGTGGTGGCGTCGGCGCTGGGCAGCCAGGTGCCGACCTGCGGCCGGACGCCTTCGTCGATCAGTGCGGCGTAGTCGCGGCGCAGCTGGCGATTCTGCACGCCCAGCACCACGACCAATGCGCAGGCCAGCGCCAAGGCGACATAGGCATAGCTCTCCCTGCGCATACACGCACCTCCCTGTGGCTTACGCCTGCGTATCGCGCGCATGCCGCGCCGATCGCGTCCTGCATCGAAGCTAACACCGCCGACGCGAGCGCCGCAACCGAACGCGTCACAGTGAGACTTCGGTGTGAAGATGCGGCGGCGCGCGGCGCGCAAACAAAAGCCCGCGCATCGCTGCGCGGGCTTCAGGGCGTGCTGCGGCGCGGCAGGATCAGGCGCGCGCGGGCGCCAGTGCGTAACCCTTGAGGCGTGCGGAGAACGCCTCCAGGGCCTGGATGCCGCTGGCCTCGGCCTCGGCGCACCAAGCGTGCAGTTTCTGCAGCGTGGCCTGGGCATCGTGCGAACGATCGTCCAGCACCTGCGCCAGGCGCTGGCGGAAATCGGCCAGGGTGGCCATGCGCGGACGCTCGGCGACCCAGTTCTGCAGACGCTCGCGCGCGTCGCCGTCGAGCCAGCGGCCGCCGTCGGCCAGGCCCTTGCGCAGCTTGCGCGGCAGCGCGCGCATGCGGTCGCCGGCGTTGCCGGCTTCTTCGCGCAGCGCCGGCAGGGTGACGCTGCGGTAGTAATCGGTCATGGCCTGGAAGCGGATCGCGAGCAGGGCTTTGAGGGTTTCGGCGTCCGGCATGGCGATGTTCGGGCGCACATCCAGCGACGGCGCCACCCGCAGCACCTTGGCCAGGCGCAGCTTTTCCAAGCCGCGGATCGCGAACCAGCCGATGTCGAACTCCCACTTGCGCAGGGCGAACTTGGCCGAGCTTGGGAAAGCGTGGTGGTTGTTGTGCAGCTCTTCGCCGCCGATCCAGAAACCCCACGGGGTCAGGTTGGTCGCGGTATCGGCGGTTTCGAAGTTGCGATAGCCCCACCAATGGCCGAGGCCGTTGACCACGCCGGCGGCCCAGAACGGAATCCACAGCATCTGCAGCGCCCAGATCGCCACGCCGGCGAAGCCGAACAGGGCGAAGCTGATCAGCAGCAATAGGGTGGGGCCCTTGGTTGCGTGCGGGGTGTAGAGCTTGCGTTCGATCCAGTCGTCGGGGCAGCCCTTGCCGTACTTCTCGATGTCCTCGCGCTCGCCGCGCGCGGCGCGGTAGAGCTCGACGCCGCGCCACATCACCGTGTCGATGCCCTTGAACTGCGGGCTGTGCGGGTCTTCCTCGGTCTCGCACTTGGCGTGGTGCTTGCGATGGATCGCGGCCCACTCCTTGGTGATCATCGAGGTGGTCAGCCAGGTCCAGAAGCGGAACAGGTGCGCCAACGCCGGATGGAAGTCGACCGAGCGGTGCGCCATCGAGCGGTGCAGGTACAGCGTCACCGACATGATGGTGAGCTGGGTGACCACCAGGAAATAGACGACGAGTTCCCAGAAGCTGGCCTGGATCAGGCCGCCGGCGAGGAAATCGAGCAAGGAAGCGAGCATGGGTGGAACTCCGGGGCGGATCTGAAATCGACGACCGGCCCGCGTGCGGGCCGGAGGAGGAGGCGCCGCGAAGCACGCTCCCGCGCGGGATGATGCCACCCCTACCGTACCGTTCGCGCCGGTACGGGCTGGTTCTGTGATGGGGGTCGCCGGGTCTGGGCGCAAGACGGAAGCGGGCTGCTCGAGGCACCGGTTTCAGTCGGCGTAGGGGCTCGCGGCAGCGCCACCGCCCTTGGCCGCGGGTGGCTGGATGGCGAATGCCCGCCATCTCCGGCCATTAGTGCGTGAACATGCCGCCATTTTTAATTAGCTGCCGCGCCCTTCCGATTCGCCGGCCGGCGACTGCGGCGGCGGGTCGGCGTCGCTCTCGGAGCCGGCCGACGCCGCCAGCGCCGCCTCGATCCGCCGCCGCGCGCGCGCCTGCTGGTCGCGGCCGTAGCGGCGCAGCGCCTTGCGATCGTCCGGCGCGAACGGCGAGTCGCGGCCGCAGTGGCCCAGCAACAAAGCCAGGTCCTGGGCCACGCCCAGGCGCTCGGCGATGCGCCGGTCCAGATCGGGGGCGCGCACCGTCAGCCCGGCGGTTTTCAGCGCGCGCCGCTGCTGCGACAGGCGGCGGGCGTGCCGGCGCCAGCGATGCCAAGCCTCGTCATCGCCCCGCTCGCGGGCGCGCACGCCGGCACGATCCATGCGCGCGCGGCTGGCGGCGACCGCCTGCTGCAGCGGCTCGGCCTGCAGCCGCGGCCAATCCAAGGCGGCGGCGCCCGCGCGCAGCACCGCCAGCAGCGCCCGGCGGCCACCGAGCTCGGGGTCGGCGGCCAGGGCCTGTCGCGCGTGTTCGGCACGCGCGCTCGCGGCCGCCCGCCGGGCGCGGCGCAGCAGCCGCAGGGCGTCCGGGTCCGGGCTGCGCGCGAGCAGCCTGTCCAGGGTTTCGACCAGGGCATGGGCGTCGCGCAGCGACGACAGGCCGCGATTGAGACGGCGCAGTTCGCGATCGATCAGAGGCCTGCCCGGCCCCAAGGCGGCGTCGCCCAGGGCCAGGACCGCACGCGCGCGGCGCAGGCTCTTGCGCGCCTGATGCACGCCTTCGTGCAGCTGCCCGCCGCGACGCGCGAGCTGGGCCGCGGCGGCGTCGAGCTCGCGCAGCGCGTAGTCCCGCAGCGCGTTCGCGACGGCGGCGCTGTCTGTGGCGGGATCGGGCACGCGAGCTCCGGTGACGACCGCGACGCTGGCGGTCCGCCGCGACGATAGTACGCTTGCGCCATGCCCGAACTGCCCGAAGTCGAAACCACCCGCCGCGGCCTGGCGCCGCACCTGGAAGGCCGCGAAGTGGTCGCCGCGATCCTGCGCCGGCCCGACCTGCGCTGGCCGATCCCGCACGAGATCGAAACCGACCTGCCCGGCCAGCGCATCGCCGCGGTGCGCCGGCGCGCCAAGTACCTGCTGCTGGACACCGCGATCGGCAGCGCCCTGCTGCACCTGGGCATGTCCGGCAGCCTGCGCGTGCTGCCGTCGGACACGCCGGTGCGCGCGCACGACCACGTCGACCTGCTGCTGGATTCCGACCGCGTGCTGCGCTTCAACGACCCGCGCCGGTTCGGCTGCCTGCTCTGGCAGCGCCCGGGCGAGACCCATGAATTGTTGCGCGCGCTCGGCCCGGAACCGCTGTCGGACGACTTCCACGGCGACTATCTGTTCGAGCTCAGCCGCGGCCGCAAGGCACCGGTGAAGACCTTCCTCATGGACCAGAGCGTGGTGGTCGGGGTCGGCAACATTTATGTCGCCGAGGCCCTGTTCGCGGCCGGAGTATCCCCGCTGCGCGCGGCCGGCAAGGTCTCGCGCGAGCGCTACGGCGAACTGGCCGGCGCCATCAAGACCATCCTGGGCTACGCGATCCAGCGCGGCGGCACCACCCTGCGCGACTTCATCAGCCCCGACGGCGCGCCGGGCTACTTCGAACAGGAGCTGGCCGCCTACGGCCGCGGCGGCGAGCCCTGCCCGCGCTGCGGCCGGGCCCTGAAACAGGCCTCGGTGGGCCAGCGCACGACGGTCTGGTGCGGGCACTGCCAGCGTTGACTGGGTACAGCCTTCTAGGCAATTTTGATGCCAACCGGCGAATGCGCCGGCCTAAGATGAACACGTTATAGTCGCGCCTTGCCCCGGGGAACACGATGGCCGAAAGCGCTGACATCACCCTATTGCTGGATGCCGCACGCGAGGGCGACCGGGGGGCGCTCGACCGCGTCCTGGCGACCCTGTACCAGGAACTGCACACCATGGCGCGGCGCCAACTCGCCGGCCAGCACGGGCAGACCCTGGACGCGACCGCCCTGGTGCACGAGGCCTACCTCAAGCTGGTCGGACGCCGCGAGGCCCAGTTCGACGACCGCGCCCATTTCTTCGCCTACGCCGCCTCGGCCATGCGCAGCGTGGTCGTGGACTACGCCCGCCAGCGCCTGGCGCAAAAGCGCGGCGGCGACCTGCACCGGGTCACCGAACTGCCCGACGACGTCGAAGGCGGCCTGCGCCTGGACGAGGAAACGCTGGGCCTGGACACCGCGCTGACCAAGCTGGCCGCGGTCGATCAGCGCCTGGCCCACGTGGTGGAGCTGCGCTACTTCGCCGGGCTGTCGGAACTGGAGATCGCCGCGCTGCTGCAGCGCTCCGAACGCAGCATCCGCCGCGACTGGCAGAAAGCCCGCCTGTTCCTGCTGGCGTCGCTCAAAGACAGCTGAGCATCGCCGCCCGTGGACGCCGAGCGATGGCAACGGCTGTCCCCCCTGCTCGACGCCCTGTTCGAGCTTGAACCGCAGGCGCGCGCGGCGCGCCTGAGCGAACTGCGCGATGAAGACCCGGCGCTCGCCGACGAACTGCAGACCCTGATCGCGCTGGAGGAAGGTCACGAAGACTTCCTGGCCGAGCCCTTGGTCGCACCGCCAGCCGGTGCGCGCGCCGGCAGCACCGTCGGCCCCTACCGTTTGGAAAGCCTGCTCGGCGAAGGCGGCATGGGCCAGGTCTGGCTGGCCTCGCGCGCCGACGGCCTCTATCAACGCCGCGTCGCGCTGAAGTTGCTGCGCCCCGGCTTGGCCGACACCAACCTGCGTATCCGCTTCACCCGCGAACGCCAGATCCTGGCGCGCCTCGCGCATCCGCACATCGCGCGCCTGCTCGACGCCGGCATCAGCACCGACGGCCTGCCGTACCTGGCGCTGGAATACGTCGAAGGCGAGCCGATCACCGACTACTGCCGCAACCAGTCCACGCCCTTGGACAAGCGGCTGCACATGTTCCAGCAGATCTGCGACGCGGTCAGCCACGCCCACGCCAACCTGATCGTGCACCGCGACCTCAAGCCGTCCAACATCATGGTCACGCCGGGCGGCGACGTGCGCCTGCTCGATTTCGGCATCGCCAAACTGCTCGACACCGACGTGCCGATACCGGAGCAGACCCGCACCGGCGTGCGCGCCTTCACCCTGCACTACGCCGCGCCGGAACAGGTGCGCGGCGAGCCGGTCACCACCATGACCGACGTCTACTCGCTGGGCGTGGTGCTGTACGAACTGCTGACCGAGACCAAACCCTACCGGCTCAAGCGCCAGACCGACGCCGAGTGGGAAGAGGCGATCCTGGCCGCCGATCCGCTGCGCCCCTCGCAGACCGTGTTGCGCAACGCCGAGAGCACCGGCGAGGAAGGCCCGCCGCCGGACAGCGCGGCGCTGCGCCGGCACGCGCGCCAGCTCGCCGGCGATCTCGACAACATCGTGCTCAAGACCCTGTCGAAGCGGCCCGAGCAACGCTATCCCTCGGTCGAAGCGCTGGCGCTGGATCTGCAGCGCTTCGAAGCCGGGCGCCCGGTACAGGCGCGCGCGCAAAGCCTGGGCTATCGCTTCCACAAGTACGTGCAGCGCCATCGCTGGGCGCTGGCCACCGCGACCCTGGTGACCGTGGTGCTGGGCGCGGCGCTGGCGATCGTGGCCTGGCAGGCCCGCCAGGCGGTGCGCGAAGCCAGCCGCGCGCAAGCGATGCAGGATTTCATGGTCGGCCTGTTCGAGAACGCGCGCGGCACGCCCGAAGGCGAGGCCCTGGACCTGCGCGGCCTGCTCGACGCCTCGGTCGCACGCGGCAACCGCGAACTCGCGCGCCAGCCGCGCGCGCGCGCCGAACTGCTGGGCGTGGTCGCGCGCCTGCGCACGGGCTTGGGCGACTACAACGAAGCCAAGACCCTGCTGGATCGTCAGGCCAACATCATCGATCTCACCGACGACATCCCCGCCAGCCTGCGCCTGGAATCGCTGACCCAGCGCGGCCAGGTACTGCGCCTGCTCGGCGAATCGCGCACCTGCATCGAACTGATGCAACCCTGGCTGGACAACGCGCGCCGCGAACAGGCGCAACTGCCGACGCAGGCCAGCGAGTTCTATTCCCAACTCGGCCGCTGCCGCCGCATCAACGGCGAGCGTCAGGGCGCGCGCCAGCTGTTCGAACGCTCCCTCGCGCTGCGTCGCGAAGTGCTGCACAACGACGTCGGCGAAGTCGAAAACCTGATGGACCTGGCCGGCCTGCAGGCCGATGTCGGCGAGACCCGCGCCGCACTGGAAGCTTTCGAGCGCGCGCGCACCCAACTGCGTCATAGCGGCGGCGAAAAACATCCGCTGCTGGTCGAGATCGGTTGGAACATCGCCGCGCGCCAACGCGACCTGGGCATGACCGATGCCTCAGAACGCGAAGCCGCCAACGCGCTGGCGATCGCGCTGGAGGTCAACGGCAGCCAGCACCCGACCACCTTGGCCGCGCGCCGCCAGCTGGCCGCGATCCACGTCGACCAGGGCCGCTTCGCCCTGGCCGAAGACGAATTCCGCGAGATCCGCGACCTGCTGACCTCGCGCCTGGGCGCCGATCACACCGACCTCAGCGCCACCTACAACAGCCTGGGGGTTATCGCCTGGGAACGCGGCCGATTGCCCGAAGCGGTGCACGCCCTGCGCCGCGCGATCGAGATCGCGCGCAAACACGGCGACACCGGCCGCCTGGCCGGCACCTTGTTCAACCTGGCGATGGTGCTGCACGAACAGGGCCGCGATCGCGAAGCACTGGCCCTGCTGCTGGAATCGCGCCGCCTGCGCGACGCACGCTACGGCGTCGACCACCCTCTGCTCGGCGACACCGACCGCCTTGAAGGCGAAGTGCGACTGTCGCTGGGCGAACGCGACCGCGGCATGGCCCTGCTAGGCGAAGCCGTGCGCCAGACCCGCAGCGGCTATGGCAGCGCGCATTCGCATACCCGCCGCGCCGAACTCAGCCTGGCCTACGTCCAGGCCTTGGCCGGCGACGCCAACGCGCTCGCGCAACTGGATGCGCTATCGGCGCTGCCGAACTCGGACGCCGAACTACGCAAGATCGGCTGGCTGGCCCAGGCCTACGCTTCACGCGTGCGCTGCATCGGCCCGGCTCGCGCGCAGGCGCGCGAACGCCTCGACGTGCTGCATCGCACTTTGGCTACGCAACGGCCGGATGGGAGCACGATCGGGCGGGAGATCGATGGGATTCGGGCGAATTGCGCGGGCTAGTCGGCGCGCCATGCCACGGAATGCGAGCGGCTTGCGATTGAAAACTGTCTGATCCGAGTTCGCGCTGGCGTTTGGCTAGAGCCTGAGCACGGTCTGCTCCTCTTCCCGGCTGGTCCCGAGACTAAGGCGCGGCCGCCAGTCAGAACTGCACTCTGACCCCTATTCCGCACTCCAATCGCTAAGTCCGAACAAACATCTCGATGTCGTCGATGGCGTCTGCAATCCTTGCCGCGATTTCCGGCTCCGATGCACGGGCACTTAAGGCCGCCAATACTTTCTCTTTGTCGAGCACATTGCGAATACGCGCAACATGCCCCAAGCAAGTAGCTGCGACGCCACTAATCTGAGGATCACTGTCCGCAAGATAACTTAAGCAAGTTTCTTGGACCCAGCGCCAATCCTCATCGTAGAAAGAGATAGACACCAGCGCTCGGCAAACTCGACTAGCATCTTGGGAAGCTAGCGCCTCAGCAACTTCGCGCCTAGAAATCGATGCGACCTCATCGTATTTATTCATCATCTCTATCCCGCTCCACCCAGAACGCTTCCGCGCCTATCCACCATGCCGGCTTGGCTCAATGCATTTGCCTATCCGTATGAAGCTGACCCCATGGACGGACATGGACATGGAAGGTTCCCGGCACATAACTGAACTCTTAGCCCAGCTCGTTCTTATTGTTGAGGTAGCTTTGGATGGCACTGCCGACATTCTGGACATTGGCCAGCTGGCTCTTGGCGTCGTACCAGTAGTTGTGATCGCGCACGCACGGATGGCTGACGCTGCGCAGTTTGTTGATCGGGTCGTAGGTTTAGCCGTGGCAGCTTCTGACTCGGCAGCCAGCTTTCGCGTTAATAATCCGGGTAGCTTGAAGGAATGATGTTGACCTCGACCCTTCTGTTCAGGCTTCTGCCCTCCTCTGTCTCATTGCTACCGATTGGCATTGCAGAACCATGCCCCTTAGGCGCTTTCAAATTCGTTCTCGGCACCCCATGAGCTACTAGCCATTCGTACACGACTTGAGCACGGCGCAGCGATAGCTCGTCGCATTCAGCCCCTAAACACTCTGCGTTATCAGTAAAGCCCAACACTTCAGCGTGAAGCATTGGAGCTTCCTTGAACGCATTTACGTCTGTTTGCAGGCGTTTTACTTGATCGGCTGCGGGCTCCATCGCTGCATGTTCGAAGCTCTCTCCCACATTAGGATGGCCACTCCTAAACTTCACTCCGCTCAGCTCAGCGGAAGCCAATACCGGCCTATCGGTAGATAGCGCACAACTAGTGCTGCTCAGCAGTAGCAGGCCAAGAAGATACAAGGGCAGACCACGTTGATGCTCATTCCTACTAATCATCTGCAGCTCCCTTCGGTTGATCCTTGGCAGGCAGCGTCTGGAGCACGGGTTAGAGTGGGCTTCTAGAAAGTCGACTCTAGCCCTGTTTCGCACGATCAGATGCAAGTGGATGTCCATGTTTCTGCCCACTCCGGTCTGACTCTTATTCCTGTTCGAAGCCGGGAACGAGATCAGCGAATACCGTCGCTATTTGCTCAGGACTCAAACCGGCCGCGAGTCCTAGCTCAACCAAAAATTCACCAGCAAGATCAGACAGTCCTGTATTCGCGTTTAGTGCAGTCCAGACCAATCGGTTCAGCGCCACCGGTCGTCCACCTTCACTTAACGAAGGATCCTGATCTATCCGTCTTGAGAACACATTGAGTTGAATTGCATAGGACTCCTCTTTCCCGTTCAAAAAATTTTGCGCAGCCGCCACACCATCTCTTTGCGTGGCGTCCAGCGAGTCCCACAATAGCCTGCAAAATGCAATAGCAGCTTGAGGCACAAGGCTAGTGTTTTCGTCGAAATAGCCCGTACTGAGCACAGCATCAATATGCTCATATAAGTCGGAGCTAGTAACAATATTAGAGCTCATTGACTGTTATCTTATGGAAAAGCATGCCACGGAATGCGCGCGGCTTGCGATTGAAAACTGTCTGATCCGAGTTAGCGCTGGCGTTTGGCTAGAGCCTGAGCGCGGTCAGCTCCTCTTCCCGCCTGGCCCGAGACCAAGGCGCGGCCGTCAGTCAGAACTGCACTCTGAGCCCTGTTCGCGACCGCCGCACGGCCGTTATTCATTCGGAAGAGAAACATCTAAGCCAAACATGCCGTCACCGGACCAATGCCAGGGTTTTGGCAAAGCATCAAAGTGCACATGAAGCCAAGTATCCAAGCGCACTCCAATTTCGCAGCGCGAAATCTTGAGATCATCGATTGCAACAATCAATTCACCCCCAGCACGGGCATATGAAATCTTGGCCCGATCATGCAATTTGAACCACGGATTCTTTAGTGGATCCAGCCATACCGACGTCCTCGCTTGGGCCTCCTCGATCGGAGTGCACTTAAGCGTGCCCGTCTTATCGTGCGCCGTTACGAACGCAATAATTTCAGATCCGGAGGATTTGCGGGCTTCCACAACCTCCTTGTCGATATCGAAAGTGACATCGCCGTTTGAATACGCAAGATTTTTCTTCAAATTGGTGGCCACGCTTACTTCTGGCTCTCGAACACAACCAACAGTAGAAGTAGCAAGGCATGCCGCGAAGAGAATTGACTTAATCATGGCTTCAGTGCCTCCGTGGCTTCTTTTTCTGTGAGAGGCCCTAGGCGATTCAGCATTTGCCCGACGGCCGCCCCCTTATTCGAAAAGTCACGAGAAGCTCCGCCAATCGCGTGCGCCGTGAAATCTTCGCTCATTAGTGAAGAATAGGAATGTCCAGTTTCTTCGCGAAAGTCGCCTAGCGATTGCCCCCGCAGACTCGCTGCGGAGGTGACGTGAACAAGATCTACCGAAACAAGGGACAGAGTAGGCTTTTTTGAAAGTCGACCCTACCCCCTTGCTTCCCGTACAGCTCACATGAAGTCAGGGACCTGCCCAAAGCATTCCCTGAGATGTTCCAGATTGACGGACAGTGCCAAGCTCAATCTGCACCTTAAAGCAGTGCTCCCATATGGTATGCGTCCGGAAACTGCGGCTCAAACCCTCCGCCTGAGAATGGCGCCTGTACAGTGAGAGATCCAGGGTACTCGCCGGCCGCGACCATAATCTCTTTCGCTTGAGAGCTCCTTAGAACGATCCCCGACTCAATCAAGTATTTTTCATCCTCATGCAAGAGTAAATTAACTCCCTCAATTTCGAATGACTCAACACCGACCATTACTCCTTCCAGTTTAGACTGCTTGGCGCCCTCACAAATATTTATATTTATTGTTCCAAATTCTTGCCAGTTCTCTACTTGTGTACTCGATGCCGTTATCTCGACAACCAAGCCAGACCTTAAGAATAACTGCAAGAACCAAACGCTTTCGAGAGACTGTCCGTTTGGTACGCGATAGGAAACAACAGACTCTCCGGCAAGCTCCTGAGCAATTCGTTCACGAGTCACGCCTTCGATCTGGGCTAAAAATTTGAACTTCCCGTTCCGGAGCGTTTCAATCGTAGTGAAGGGTTTCATGTGGCTTATCTCCATTAGCGGGAATATCGATACTCTTACCACCAGAGCTATTTACTGGCCTGCCAAAAACTCCGTTCTCACCGACCATACTTCCTGGAGGGGCTTTGTCACCGGGTGCCCAGGGACGAACCCCGCCTGTAAGCGTCTATAGATCTTTCTCATAATCTCCTTGACCGCCGTGCTCGGGCGCCGGTGTTCCGCTGGTTGTGGTCGATGGTCGCGATCAGACTGCCGCCCAGGTAGACGTTCTCGTGGGTGGTCTGTGCGCCAGCGGTGGTTTGCGTGTAGCCGAACAGGTACTGCCCGGGCTGGCTGTACTGGAACAGGCGCACCGTGCCGTCGGCCTGCATGGTCTGCACGCGACGGCCCAGGCCGTCGTAGGCGTAGCTCTCCTTACCGGTCACGGCACGCAGGCGGTTGCCGTAACTGAACTCGTAGCCCTGCCCGTTCTTGTTGTTGAGATTGCCCTGGACGTCGTAGCCCAGGCCGGTGACGGTGGCGCCGCCGGCGTTCTGAACATTGGTCAGGCGGTTCTTGGCGTCGTACCAATAGGTGTGCTCGCGCACGCCCGGATGGCTGACTGCGCAGGTTGTCGATCGGGTCGTAGGCGTAGTGGAGGTAGCGGTTGCCCCTCAACTAGTTGATGTCCTTGTTTCTCATCGATCGGGGCGTAGGCGAACTGGCTGGTCGTTACTGGGAGTTTCCGTCGGATAAGTTACGCTTTTCGCTTACTTTGAAAACTCTTCGTCGCAGTTCGGTTGCCCCCGCTAGCAACGATGTGCTCAGTAAAATGAAAGGGATCATGCCAGGCGTTATAGAAGCAAAAGCCGAGCCCCCAAGAAGAGGGGGGAACAAGAACGCAGCAACACTAAGAGCTGACACTAAAATTCTCGAAGGATAGAGACACCACGCAAGGATAATGGCGACAAAGCATGCCCCATAGCCAACTCTAATGAACAAGAAATCTTGGGTGTCTAAGTACCAAGCATAGCGAAGCTCAAACAGGAAGAAATGTATTATTAGAGATACGGCGGAAACCGTAAAGAAAAAAAATAATATTATTTTATTCATCACTTTGCCCTGGCATCACGAATGATTTCTTGATGATTCTTCTGCCAAATATCAGTAAGCGGCTTGTCCCAGACCCATTTTAAAGCATCCATCTGTGGAAGCGCATCGCCTTCGCCATAGCTCCTGAGCGTGATTTTACCACCAGCGTCGATCGCACCGAATTTCATTACAAACCCTTCCTCCATGCTGTGCTGCCCGTCTATCGTATAGTTCACTGTAATGTCGGTAAAGCGCGAATGATCGGGGGATGGTATTAAGTACGACCTGACCAAGTTTGTGCTGCCATCAAAAGCCATAAAAGGAAGATGGCCTACATTGTTGACGGTACCCATCGGCGAAGCCCTACCGTCGGCGCCTGGCGTCGGATTATTCGCTATTGCATTTCCGACGGCCTTGCTGTCGGTTAGTGTTGTCGGCGTGACGATGTTGTAATTATGACTGATCATAGAGTTTCCAAAGCCCACGGCCCCAACATTATTCGGGAGATTTACGCTAGGCACGGAATTATCAACAGGACGTATCCAGATGCGGCCTTCTTTGATGGCCGCCTCGCGACCATCTGGATCGGTGAACTTATATGGATTATTTGCGGCGTAGTTGTAGCGGTTGAAGCTCCAGCCGTTCTTCGTATCAGCAGCAACCGGATCAACGCTGAGGAATCGCCCCAACGTCGGATCGTAATACCGCTGCTGCATATACGTCAGCCCGGTCGCCCCATCCATCACGTGGCCGGTGTAACCGATGCCGTTGACCGTCTTGTTGATCGGGCTGCCGTAAGGCTCGTAGTTCGTGCGTTCGATCAACGCACCGCTGGTGTTGGTCGTCGCCACCGGGCTGCCTAGCGCGTCGGTGTGGTGGTACTTGGTCGCGATGACCGTGTTGCTCGGCCAGTTGTGGTCGATGGTCGCGATCAGGCTGCCGGCCAGATAGACGTTCTCGTGGGTGGTCTGCGCGCCGGCGGTGGTTTGCGTGTAGCCGAACAGGTACTGCCCGGCCTGGCTGTACTGGAACAGGCGCACCGTGCCGTCGGCCTGCATGGTCTGCACGCGACGGCCCAGGCCGTCGTAGGCGTAGCTCTCTTTACCCGTCACTGCACGCAGGCGGTTGCCGTAGCTGAACTCGTAGCCCTGCCCATTCTTGTTGTTGAGATTACCCTGGACGTCGTAGCCCAGGCCGGTGACGGTGGCGCCGCCGGCGTTCTGAACATTGGTCAGGCGGTTCTTGGCGTCGTACCAGTAGGTGTGCTCGCGCACGCCCGGATGGCTGACGCTGCGCAGGTTGTCGATCGGGTCGTAGGCGTAGTTGATGTAGTGCGTGCTGCCGCCGAACATTGCCGAGCCGGCCGACGTCAGGCGATCCAGGCCGTCGTAACTTAGGTAGCGGTTGAAGTTGGCACCCTGGCCGTTGTCGACGATCTGCGTTGTGTTCCCATTCTTGTCGTAGGTGTAGGTGTAACCGGCTACACCTATGTCGCTGACCGTATCCGGCAGCTGACGGGCGTTCTGCGACATGGTGTGAACCACGCCGTTGCCGTAGGTGAACTGCTTGATCGCGCCGTTGGGGTAGTAGCTGACGCCGGAGGCGTAGGTGCCCTGGGTGGTGCTGGTGGGCGTGGTGGCCACCTGCGTCGGCTGGCCCAGTCCGTTGGGCGCATAGGTCACCGTCAGACCCGTCGGATAGGTCTGCACCGACAAGTGGCCATTGGGGTCGTAGCCGTAGCCCAGGGACCAGGCGTACCAGCCGGGCTGGCTGATGCTGTCGCCCTGGCCGTCGAGCAGGCGCCGCTTGTTGTAGTGGTAGGCGTTCACCCACGGCCAGGTGCTGTTGTAGCCGTTGTAGGTGGTGATGGTGGCCGGCAGGCCGTCCGGGGTGTAAGTCCAGGTCTGATTGCCCAGGCCGTCGGGGAAACTGAGCTGGGCGAGGCGGTTGCGCGCGTCGTAGCTGCGGGTGACGGTGCGGCCGGCGTTATAGGCCGCCACGTGGTCGCAGTCGACGGTGTTCAAACCCGACAGGCCTGCGGCCGACCAGTTCATGTTGTCGTTGTTGTCGTAGCCCATGACCGTCGAACCGGTCTCGGGTTCGTCGGTGCGACACAGGCGATTGGCGCCGTCGTAGTAGTACTTGCGCAGCGCCTGCACGGGCTGGCTGGCGTAGGTGCCCGAGCGCAGCACCGACTTGGGCCGCAGGAAATAGGCCGGGTCGCGATCGATGACGGTGGTGACCCCGGCCGGCTGGATGATCTCGATCGGATAGTCGGTGGTCGGCTGGTCCCAGGCCGCGTAACGGGTGCGTGTCTGCTGGCCGCGCGGGTCGGTGACCACGATGTCGCCGCCCGTCGAATAGGCGGTGGTGGTGGTGAGCTTGCCCAGCTCGGAGTCCTGCTCGAGCTTGGTCACGCGGCCGAGCGCGTCGTACTGCGTCCAGGTGCCGGTATCGATCGCCCAATTGCCGTCCGCGTACGGATTGCGCGGATACGAGGCGAAGGTCTGCCGGCCTTCGTGATCGTAAGCGCTCAGGGTGATGCGATAGGTCTGGTCGTTATTGGTGACGTCGCGCTCGTACTGCACGACCGGGCGCCATAGGGCGTCGTAGAAGGTCTGCTTCTCGTAGTTGCCCTGGACGGTGGACTGGCGCCAATGGCCGGCGGGGATGCCCATCTCGGCTTGATTCACCTGCACGAACGCACGGGTGAGCGTGTTCCAGTTGACGCTGTCGCCGACGGGATAGGCGATCGAGGACACGCGGCCCATGGCGTCGTAGCCATAGCTGGTCTTGTAGCCGTTCTCGTCGGCCACCCAGTCGATCCAACCGCTGTCGTTGACCTGGGCGGTCTGCGTACTGCCCGAGGGCGATTCGGGCGTGGCCGGGTGCTGGATGGTCTGCGGAATGCCGCGCTTCCAGTTCGACAGGGTAGTGATGTTGCTGTTGGCGTCCTTGACCGTGGCGACGGTACCGTCGGGGTTGTAGGTCAGGGTCTGCTTGCGGATACCGAACGTATAGAAATCCGTGGGCAAGGCGGTGACGGGGTCATACGTGGCCGAGGTAGGAATCGTGCTGCCGCTGGATACCGAGGCGATCTGGCCCAGCACCCACTTTGACAGGTTGTCGTGGAATGTAGTGGCGTCGGTGCGCGCATAGCCTTGGCCGATGTTGCTCGAACGCGTCACCGTCTTCGGGCGAGCGAACTCATCGAATGCGTTGACTGCGTTGCTGTAGCTCACGCCATCCTGGCTGATGGTGGTGCGGGTAACAGGCTGAATCCGCGCCCCCATTCTTTCCTGGGTCAGGCTCAAACCGATTTTCGACGAGAAGGCCTGCGTTGCCAGCTCATCGTCGGGAACATAGTCGTTCAAGGTCGTACGCAGCGTCACGCCGGCCGCGTCCAGTTCCCTGGTCTCGATTAAGTAACCTTCGTTCTTCTCATAGGCAACGCCGAAGCGTTGGCGCAACTTTCTGCCGTCCGGCAACGTCGTTGTATTCCACTTCGATGTCAGTCCCGGGCAATCCGGCGACGCGGGAACGCATCGGTTTCCGATGCACTGAGGCGTTTCCGGTGTTCGCCCGCAGAAGCCGAGCGGCCAGACCCTTCCGTACTCGTACTGCGTGACCAGCGCAGAAACACCTGGGCCAGACACGGTCGAGTTAGTCAGGGAGAAGTTCTCGAAATAGTTGGGCACCAACAGCCTGTCATGCCCCGTTTCACCGCTGCCCAAGGTGGTCGGCGCGCTGGCAACCCGCACGAAGGTCTTGTAGGAGGAGATGGCCGTTGCGTAGCTGTCGGAGTGGCCGTCTTTGATAGCCTGATTATAGATATCAGGATCCGTCAGGGTCATTTCCTGCACATGAGTGCTGGAGGTGCCTGTGGAGTTGCGAACAATGTCCAATGTGCAGCGGAACGGCACATGGACCCGATAGTGCCGGTTCAAGTCGAAAACGAACTTGCCTTGGGCACCACTGGGGTGCGTGACCACGTACTCATAGTGACCGTTGCCCATCGTCGACGAATCGCAGGTGGGCTTGAAGTCGTTGACTTCCAGCATGTCCGGATCGTCGTAATTGGCGCGCAACTCGCCCGAGCTGCCATAGCTCCAGCGCGAGCCGTCGGGCTGCGTGACCTGATACAGGCCAACGCCGACATAGGTATAAGCCCAGGACTTCCCGGCAGCGGTGGCCGTTACGATCTTGTCCCCTTGATAGGCGAGGGAAATCGCGCGACCGTCACTGCTGGTGATGCCCGTAAGCTTGTCTCCGGAGTAGGCGTAGTTAACCCAGTTTCCGAACCTGTCTTCGATACGAGTCGCGAGTAGATAGACACGCTTACGCGGCAGGACATACTCGAACCCGTTAGCCTTGCGAAGACTGCGCATTGAGCGTTCCACCGCCCAATCGAATCGATACTTCACGCCATCCGGCGTCAGAAGCATGAAGCCCTCTCCCGCGTAGCCGTTCTGTAGCGCAGACAGGCAACTCAGGCGCCCCAGGTCACGGGTGGTCCATGGATAAACGACCCCATCAGCAGGGGCTTTGTAAGTGCTTGGCACCCACTTGAGCAGGTTCTGCTCCCCTCTGCCCGGGAGATACAGGTGATAGCCACTCCACACCTCATCGGACGTGAAGTTCGTATGGTTGATGTACGGCTCGGAGGGGATCGAGCACCGCGAGAACCGCTGAGGCGACGTAGGGTTTGCAACGGTCCAACCCCAAGCGCTGGCGAATGTGCCCTCGATGTAGGGAACCTCGACTTCCCAGTTGCCGAAGCCCCCGAGGTAATTACGGCCAAACCGATCTTCAACGACATGGCGTCGCCCCAACCGAACCGGCAGCGAATTGTTCCCGGGGAGGTCGATGTCGACCGTGCGGAAGTACGTGGAGCCGTCGTAGCCGCTGATGTTCTCCCCGAACATGCCGGAGCTCAGTGCGGACACCTCCTGCGAAGCCTTGATCGCCTGGTCGTACTCCTGCCATGGCGCAGCTTCCTGTGCCATGACCATAGAACCGGCGGCGCACAAGAATAGCGCTAGGATACCGCGCAGCAGGAACGACATGGCGCGATTTCCAATGGCAATAGACGGCGCGACAGAGTGAAACGAAACGGCGGCGGCAGCGACCGCGCCTATCCGGTCAGAACGGGATTGCATATCGTGGATACTCTCGCCGAGCAGGCCGGCGTGGACTCTTGCGCTTGAACTCAAGCCGGCGCGACCGGCTCCCCTAACGATAGTCTGAAGGCTAGAACAGAGCGCTCGCAAACATTGCGACGACACGATCGGACGAGCGCGCGTTTCGAGTGACGAAGTTGCGCAACTCGCGTGGAAAATATGCCTTACAGATGTGCCGCCGACCTTTCATACGGCTGACGCACAGCCCTACAACGGCAACGACGCCTGCAACGGCTCGATCGTCCCCTCGCCGCGCATCACCCGCTTGTACTCCGCGCGCGAGACCGAGACGTAGCGGTCGTTGCCGCCGATTTCGACCTGGGGACCGTCCAGCACCGCGCGGCCGCGTTCGTCCACGCGCACGGTCATGGTGGCCTTCTTGCCGCTGTGGCAGATGGTCTTGATCTCGGTCAGCTCGTCGGCCCAGGCCAGCAGGTACTGGCTGCCTTCGAACAGTTCGCCGCGGAAATCGGTGCGCAGGCCGTAGCACAGCACCGGGATGCGCAGTTGGTCGACCACTTCGCTGAGCTGCCAGACCTGCGAGCGGGTCATGAACTGGGCTTCGTCGACCAGCACGCAATGCAGCGCGCCGTGGGCGGCGATGTCGGCGCGGATCAGCGCCTCCAGGTCCTGGTCGTGGCCGAAGCCGATGCCGTCGGCCTTCAAGCCGATACGCGAGGCCACGGTGCCGCTGCCGGCGCGGTGGTCCAGGCGCGGGGTCAGGATCGCCACGCGCATGCCGCGTTCGCGGTAGTTGTGCGCGGACTGCAGCAGGGTGGTGGTCTTACCGGCGTTCATCGCCGAGTAGTAGAAATAGAGCTTGGCCATGCGCCTAGTGTAGGCATCCGCGGCGCAAGTTCCGAGATTGCGCGGTGGGGCGGTGGCGTGCTTGTGGGAGGGGCGTAGGGATCTTTCCTGCTGCTGGGGGTAGTTCGGTGAGCGCAGAGCAAATCCCCCTAACCCCCTTTTTCAAAGGGGGGAACCGAGGGCAAGGGAGAGGTGACGCAGGGGTCGATCGTGGCCGTGCCTTCCCCCCTCTGGAAAAGCCGGGGTCAAGGGGGCTGGCTCTTAACGAGCCCTCAATCCGCTGGCGTCTCGACCTTCTTGGCCTCGCCGACCTCGACCTGGCCGGTCAGGGTGCGCAGTAGCAGGCCCTGGTCCTTCCAGTAGGCGTCGGTGCGGGTGCGGTGCGGGCCGTAGAACTCGCCGGGGCTGACCCCGCGCATGGCCTGGGTCGAGGCCGCACTGCCGCCTCCGCCGGCCCAGATGTCGGGCCGGCCCAGGCTCACCTCCAGGCGCGCGGTCTGGGCGCCGACGCGGCTGCCGGTTTGATTGCGGGCGAAGTGGCGGATGTGCGAGTTGATCCGCGGCAGCGCGGTCGTATCGCCATAGCGGGCGTAGTAGCTCTCGCCCTGCACGGCGACAGCCACCTGCTGCTCCGGCGTCAGCGATTCCCAGATCTTCTCGCGCATCGCCAGCAGTGCGGGATTGTCGCCGCGCTCGGCCGCCAGGTCGGCCCAGACGTAGGCCAGCACGCGGTCGGACGGCGCGCCTTCGCCGAACCAATACATCATGCTCAGAAAGTGCTGCGAGTACTTGTCGGCGTAACGCGCGGCGTGCCGGAACTGCTTGATCGCTTCGTCGTAGCGGCCGTTGTCGTAAGCCCAGATGCCGTGCCAGCGATGCAGTTCGTTCGGATGCCCCGCCGATTGCAGGATCGCGGCTTGGTAGATATCGAGATTGGTGGCGCGCTCGCGCTCCTGCGCGACCGGCGCGGCCGCGGCGACCAGGGGCAGAAGGCAGAACAACAACAAGGGGCGGACTTTCATCTACGGCTCCTTGTGGATAGGGGCTCGCGACGCAGCGATGACAAGACGGACGGCGATCTCGCCGCAGTGTATCGCCACCGCCGGGCTGACGTTCCGACGGATTGCGTACCTTTCGCGGTGCGCCGGCCTCGACCGCGCCCTGGGCGAGCTGGCGGTCCTGTTCCTTCCAGTGGGTGTTAAGCCGCTGTAGGTCGCGTTGTTTGCCGTAGAGCCCAGCGTGGCCGCTGCGGCATGGGCGGCCGGCGCCGACCGCGAAGGCGCCGTGGACCGGTGCGTCATTGATAGTCACGGGCTGATTGCGGTAGTCGCCGCGGCTGCGTCTGTGCCGGCAGGTTCGACAGCGGCGCCGAGGCAAATCCCTGCCTGCCACGCGCTTTTCGCGCTGCCGCGCCGACTCACGGTCGGCGCGGCGGCGGAACGGTTTACGGCGTGGGCTTAGGCGCCGGTTCCTCGGGCACTTCCGGCACCGGCGCGTCGACCTGCGGACGGGTTTCCGGAATGCGCGAATCGACCTTGGGCGGCTCGCCTTCGCGTACCACTTCGACGTCGCCGACATCGACGCGGCCGATCGCCGGCTTCATCCACACGTTGTCCTGCCAGGCCCAGTACTTCTTGGCGTCCCAGTAGCGCTCGTCGTAGAACTTCGAACCCGGGATCGACTGTTCGCCGGCCGGGCCGGGCACCAGGATCTGCAGGTTGCCGGTAAAGCCGGTGCGGCTGCCGGTGACGTTGCGGCGGCCGGTGCGCAGCTGGAATTCGTAGCGCGGCTTGGCCGCCTCGTCGCCGAAGCGGGCGTACACGCCCTGGCCTTCGCTGGTCGCGCGTTCGCGTTCGGCCGGGCTCAGCGCGTTCCAGTAGCGCTCGCGCAGACCCAGGAAGCCGGCATAGCCGCGCTCGGCCGCCAGGTCCATCCAGGCATAGGCCAGCGCGCGGTCCTGCGGCGCGCCTTCGCCGTTCCAGTACATCTCGGCGACCATGCCTTGCGAGGGCTTGTCGGCGAAGAAGCTGGCGCGACGGAAATAACGCAACGCGTCGTCGAAACGCTTCTCCTTGTACGCGTCCATGCCGAGCATGCGGTACTTCAGGTCGGGATGGTGGGTCAGGAAGCCCGCGGTGATGAGCAACGGGTCTTCGACCGGGTCCGGCGGCGGCGCGGCCTTCTTCTCGGCCGCGATGGCCCCCAGGGACAGCGGCAGCAGGGCCAACAGCAGGATCGTCTTACGCATCACATCAATTCCTTTTTACGGTCTGGGGGTCCAGGGGACGGGCCTAGGGAAACCAGGGTAGCCGGTCTCGGCGGCCCAAGCGGGTAAACTCATGGGCTAGATAGACCGGCCCACCGGCCGAAAGATGACAACGATGCACGGCCTCAATCCCCCCCAACGCGCCGCCGTCCTGCACACCGACGGCCCCCTGCTCGTGCTCGCCGGCGCGGGCAGCGGCAAGACGCGCGTGATCGTCGAGAAGATCGCCCACCTGATCGCCTCCGGGCGGATGCCGGCCAAGCGCATCGCGGCGATCACCTTCACCAACAAGGCCGCCAAGGAAATGAAGGAGCGCGTCGCCAAGCGCATCAAGGGCGACGCCGCGGAAGGCCTGACCATCTGCACCTTCCACGCCCTGGGCCTGCGCTTCCTGCAGATCGACCACGCCAAGGCCGGGCTACGGCGCGGCTTCAGCGTGTTCGACAGCGACGACTCCGCCGCCCAGATCAAGGACCTGCTGCCGCCCGGCAGCAAGCCCGACGTGCTGGACAACATGCGCAACCTGATCTCGCGCGCCAAGAACGCCGGCCTCTCGCCCGAGGAGGCGCTGAACCTGGCCGCCAGCCCGCGCGAGATGGAAGCCGCGCTGCTGTACCAGCGCTACCAGCAGCGCCTGAGCACCTTCAACGCGGTCGACTTCGACGATCTGATCCGCCTGCCGGTGCAGATGCTGGAAGCCGACGAAGACCTGCAGCTGGCCTGGCGCGAGCGCATCGGCTACCTGCTGGTGGACGAGTGCCAGGACACCAACGACGCCCAGTACCGCCTGCTCAAGTGCCTGGCAGGCACGCGCGGCCTGTTCACCTGCGTGGGCGACGACGACCAGTCGATCTATGCCTGGCGCGGCGCCAATCCCGACAACCTGCTGGAGTTGGGCAAGGACTATCCGACCCTGGAGATCGTCAAGCTGGAGCAGAACTACCGCTGCAGCAACCGCGTGCTGCGCGCGGCCAACACCCTGATCGCGAACAATCCGCACGAGCACCCCAAGACGCTGTGGAGCGAGCAGGCCGACGGCGAGCGGATCCGGGTCTGGGAATGCCGCGACAGCGCCCACGAGGCCGAGAAGGTCGCCAGCGAGATCCACTTCCTGGCCCAGAAGCACAGCGCGCCGTGGAGCGACTTCTGCATCCTGTTCCGCGGCAACCATCAAAGCCGCGCGCTGGAAAAAGCGCTGCAGTTGCTGCGCGTGCCCTACCACCTCAGCGGCGGCACCGCGTTCCTGGAGCGCCACGAGGTCAAGGATGCGCTGTCCTGGCTGCGCCTGATCGCCAATCCCGACGACGATGCCGCGTTCCTGCGCGCGGTCACCTCGCCCAAGCGCGAAGTCGGCGCGACCACGCTGGCCAAGCTCGCCGAGCTGGCTCAGCAGGCGCACATGCCGATGTCGCGCGCGGCCGAGTCGGTGGGCGCGCTCAAGCAGCTGCCGCCGCGCGCGGCCAACGCGCTGGACGGTTTCGTCAACATCGTGCGTTCGCTGCGCGGCGAAGCCCAGCGCATCAGCCCGGCCGAACTGGTGCGCGTGCTGGGCGAGCGCAGCGGCCTGCTCGCATCCATCCGCGCCCAATGCAAGGACGAGGCCAGCTTCCAGCGTCGCAAGCAGAACCTGGAAGAACTGTCGGACTGGTTCGACGGTGGCAAAGGCGCCGGCCCGGGCGAACTGGCCGCGCAGCTCGCGCTGCTGTCGCACGCCGACAAGGGCGAGGCCGGCAACCAGGTGCGCCTGATGAGCCTGCATGGCGCCAAGGGCCTGGAATTCCGCTACGTGTTCATCGTCGGCGTCGAGGAAGGCAATCTGCCACACGAGGCCAGCATCGAGGAAGGCCGCCTCGACGAGGAACGTCGCCTGATGTACGTGGGCATCACCCGCGCCAAGGAAGCCCTGTACCTGTCGCACTCGCGCGAGACCCAGCGCTGGGGCGATCGCATCCGCCTGCAGCCCAGCCGCTTCATCGAAGAACTGCCGGTGGGCGAACTGCAGCGCGACGGCGCCGACCCGGTCGCCGACGCGGCGCGCAAGCAGGAGCGCGCCAGCGCCGGCTTCGCCGCGATCAAGGCGCTGTTGGAAGGCTGAGCCGCGCAAGATCGAGCATCACCATGACCGACGATCGCAACGCGCTGCGCATCCGCGACATCGCACCCGGCGACCACGCCGCGGTGCTGGCGCTGAATCTGGAATCGGAGGCGCTGCTGAGCCCGATGGACGGCGCGCGCCTGCTCGAGCTGCTGCAGGAAACGGCCTACCATCGCGTGCTGGTCGACGACGGCGATCGCGTGCTCGCCTTCCTGCTCGCGTTTCGCGAGGGCTGCGGCTACGACAGCCCGAACTACCGCTGGTTCCAGGCTCACTACCCGCATTTTCTGTACATCGATCGGATCGCGGTGTCTTCGACGCAGCAGGGGCGCGGACTGGGCGCGGTGCTGTATCGCGACCTGTTCGCGTTCGCGCGCGCCAGCGGCATCGACGCGGTCGCCTGCGAGTTCTACAGCCAGCCCCTGAACGAGGGCTCCAGTCGTTTCCACGCCAAATTCGGTTTCAGCGAAGTCGGCACGCAGTGGGTGGCCGAGGGCCGCAAACAGGTTTCGCTGCAGATCGCCGCGCTCTAGCGGCGCGCATGGGATTGCGCCGCAATCACGGTTGCGGGATGGTGCGAATCCCTGCCCCGGTTTGGACACGAGCATGCCTGTTCCCGCCGTCTTGTCGCGTAGCGCTCTCGTTATCGCCCTGCTCGCCGCCAGTCCGGCCTGGAGCGGCGAACGCCCCGAGTTCCTGAAGTCCCCCGACCCCGCCGCCGCCAGCCTGCCGTTCTCCGAAGCGGTACGCAGCGGCGACCTGCTGTTCCTGTCCGGTCAGATCGGCACCGCCGCCGGCAAGAACGAACTCGTCCCCGGCGGCATCGCCGCCGAATCCGACCGCACCCTGCAACGCATCCAGGAAGTCCTGGAACGCCACGGCGCCTCGATGCGCGACGTGATCAGGTGCACCGTGTTCCTGGCCGACATCAAGGAATGGCCGGCCTTCAACGAGGTCTATCGCCGCCACTTCCAGGCCCCGTACCCGGCGCGCAGCGCGTTGGCCGCATCCGGCTTGGCGATGAACGCCCGCGTCGAAGTGGAATGCATCGCGCAAGCGCCCAAGCGCTGACGTTGCGCCGCTAGCTAGCCAGCAGCTCACGAGCACACGAACGGCATCGCCGCAACTGCAATCGCTGTTGCCGTTGCCGTTGCCGTTGCCGTTGCCGTTGCATTGAAATCCAAAAGCACCGTACTCACACAAACAGCCGTAGACCCGCAGGGCGGCGCGAAAGACGCGCGCCGTTTTTCGAATCGACAGGGACGTCCATTCGAAAAATCCCGGCGCCAGCTCCGAACCCGCAGGGGAGGTTTGGTCACGCTAGCCCTTCTCTTTGGTTACGTTTGACCGAAGGGAATCCAGGCGGACTCTTGGGCTAGCAAGAGAAAGTGACCTGCATGCATAGCAGGCGGGAGCTTTTGACCTTTGTCCAGAAGAAGCAACAGCAAAGCAACAGCAAATCCTCCCCAACCCTCCTTTTCCAAAGGAGGGAGCTAAGAGCAAGAGCTTGCTAGTGTTCAGCCGCGCGCGAACCTGCGGTTCGTAAGCTGCGCGGCTTCACCCTTTTCCAAAGGAGAGAGCCAAGAGCAAGAGAAAGTGACCCGCATGCGCAGCAGGCGGAAGCCTTTGACCTTCGTCAAGAAGAAGCGACAGCAAAGCAGAAGCAAATCCTCCCCAGCCCTCCTTTGATAAAGGAGGGAGCTAGGAGCAAGAGCCTGCTGCGTTCAGCCGTGCACGAACCTGCTGTTCGTAAGCCGCACGGCTTCACCCTTTTCCAAAGGAGGGAGCCAGGAGCAAGAGAAAGTGACCATTCCCGATGGAGGAAGCCCACGCCCAAAGAACAAGAGCGGCCAACCGCCCCACGCATGGCCCAGCGCGCACCTCGGCTACACTTCAGCCCTTTCCAAGCCCCGGATCGCGCATGCACACCCGCGCCCTCACCCTCTCCGTCCTCGCCTGCGCCCTCGCCCTGGGCGCCTGCAAGCGCACCGAACCCGCCGCCGAATCCGCCAAATCGGCCGAGCCTGCAGCGGCCGCCGCGCCGGCTGACGCCGCTGCCAGCGCCGCACCCACGACGCCGGCCGGCCCCGGTGCCGACGACAACCTCAACGCCGTGCTCTGGGTGCAGACCTCGGCCGAGTACCGCGCCGCTACCGAAACCGTCTACCGCGCCGCCGCCGACAAGCTGGACGTCGCGCTGAAGCAGAAGAACTGGGACGCCCTGGTACCGGACGAACGCGGCAACGCCGCCACCGGCCTGGCGCCGGCCGTGGTCATGGACGTGGACGAGACCGTGTTGGACAACTCGCCCTACCAGGCGCGCCTGGTCCGCGACGGCAAGCAATACGACGAAGTCAGCTGGGACGCCTGGGTCGCCGAGAAGAAGGCCAAGCCGCTGCCGGGCGTGGTCGACTTCGCCAAGGCCGCCAACGCCAAAGGCGTGACCGTGCTGTATCTGTCCAACCGCGCCGAGCACCTGCAGGCCGCCACCCTGGCCAACCTGCGCGCGGTCGGCATGCCGGTGAAGGACGACAGCGTCTTCCTCGGTCTGGGCACCTTCGTCGAAGGCTGCGAGCAGAACGGCAGCGAGAAGAATTGCCGGCGCAAGCTGGCCGGGCAGAAGTACCGCGTGCTGATGCAGTTCGGCGACCAGCTCGGCGACTTCGTGCAGGTGGTGGCCAACACTCCGGACGGCCGCAACCAGCTGCTGGAGCAGTACCACGACTGGTTCGGCGAGCGTTGGTGGATGCTGCCCAACCCGACCTACGGTTCCTGGGAGCCGGCGCTGTTCAACAACGCCTGGGACCAGCCCAGCGAGGCGCGTCGGGCCAGCAAGCGCGCGGCGCTGAACGTCGCGCCCTGAGGCCACGGCGCCGGCTTTGGCGCATCGCAGCATGGTGTCGCCATTTAAAATCAATGTTTTAGCTGACTTAATTTCAGGTGTTGCATTAACTTCGCGGGCGACGTAGTCTGCTCCCGTCCGGCCTCGGCCGGAGCCATGCCACAACTCGAAATCCCGGCCTCGGCCGGTTTATAAGGAGGCCCAGCGCCTCCTTTTTTTATGCGCGACGTCCGCGAGGCGGACCCGGGACGCTCCGGCTTGGTCGCCACGAAGACAGACGATCGGCGAAATAGTCGCGCCATTGGCCGCCATTGGCCGCTTTTAGTCGAGTGCAGGCGCCGACCTTGCGCAATCCGTCGGCAATGCCTGTGTCGCCTGCGCGGACCAGGATCCGGAACCGACTTGGCTTGTGGCCGACCCCGGCGCCGGCCAAGATGCCGCTTGCGACTGGGGAGCCGCCTCATGCCACCGATTCGACGCGCCTTGGCCGCGTTGCTGCTGATCGTCGTCGCCTGCGGCGGCTGCGATCGCGCGCCGCTGAGCGACCACGACGCGCCGCCCAAGCTGCCCGCCGAAGCGGTGCAGCAACTGGTGCGCGACCTGCGCCGCAACGATCTGGCCAGCTATGCGCGCCATGCGGTGCCGCCGGCCCTGCACGACCGCCTCGAAACCGCCTGGCGCGAAGGCCGCACCACCTGGCCGCTGACCGAGCTGCCGCTGGAGGATCGCCTGCCCGGCTTCCTGCAGGCCCTGGCCGCGCCCGGCGCGGAGAAGAAGCTGCAGGCCGTCTACCAGCGCCAGTTCGCCGGCGCTCACGCCGAACTGCGCTCCGCCGCCGCCACCCTGGGCCTGTTCGCGACCCAGTACGTGCGCAGCGAAGGCGACTACAGCACCGAGGAACGCGACCACTACGCCCAGCTGATCGGCGCGATCAGCGCCTGGGGCCAGCGCGCGCCGCTGGGCGATCCCAAGCGCGCGCGCGTCGCGATCGCGCAGCTGGCCGCGGCCGCGCGCCAGACCGGCCTGACCGGCGCCGACGCGCTGCGCCTGACCGGCATGGACCGCAGCCTGGAACGGCTGGGCCCGTTCTTCGGCCGCTTCAAGCAGACCCTGGTCGGCTACGGGCTGGACATCGACGCCAGCCTGGACCGGGTCGAGGCGACCCTGGCCGAACAGACCGGCGAGCGAGCACGCGTGCGCATCCGCTACACCATGGCCGACCAACCGATCGACGCCTATGTGCGGGTCGAACGCCACGACGGCCGCTGGTACCTCAGCGACGTGCTGCGCCACGCCGAGGCCGAGGCCAGCCGCACCGCCAGCGCGCGCAGCGCCCAGCCGCACGCGCCCGTCGCCAAGACCGCGCCCTAGGTCGCGCGCGGCCAGCGCGCGCATGGCGATGCCCGCGTCGCGCGACGCCGTCGCGTCCCCGCGAGCAGCCCCAATCCGAATGGGCATAATGGCGCCGATGCCGAAACAAACGCCCCTGCCTTTCCCCAACGCCGAGCTGGCCCGTCCGGACGGCGCCACGCCCAGCGCGACCACCGCCGACGACAGTCTGGTCGAGCCCGGAGCCGACCCGGCGACCGCGCCTGAGCCCAGCGAAGCCGACATCTTCACCGCCGAAGCCGGCACGTTGGCCGACGTAAGCGCGGACGCCGCAGCGCCAGAGCACGCCCCGGCAGAGGCCGAGCGGCCGCCGGCCGCCGAAATCGCAGCCGCCGAGCACGACCCGGACCAGCCCGAGCTGCCGATCCCGCCGCCGCCTCCGCCGCCGGTCGAGGCGCGCGCGCTACCGCCGGCGCGCCGCCCCTGGTGGGCCAAGCTGCTGGGCCGCCTGATGGCGCCGTGGGTGCAGCTGACCATCGAGCCCAAGTCGCCGTCCGAGCATGTGGCCGAGGAATGGAACGGCCGCCCGGTCTGCTACGTGCTCGAGGACTATGGCCTGTCCAATGCGCTGATCCTGGAGCGCGCCTGCCGCGAGAGCGGACTGCCCTCGCCGCTGCAACCGCTGCCGGGCGATCCGCTCGGCCGCAAACGCGCCTATGTCGCGCTGTCGCGCCGCAACGCCGGCGGCACCCTGGCGCCGCTGCAATCCCTGGGCGAATCGCTGGGCGCGGCCACGCCGCAACCGCCGCCGGCCAAGACCCACTCCGGCTCGCTCGCGCGCCTGCTCGATGCGCACCGCGCCGATCCGGAACTGGACGTGCAGCTGGTGCCGGTGTCGATCTTCGTCGGTCGCGCGCCCGATCGCAGCACGGGCTGGTTCTCGGTGCTGTTCTCGGAAAACTGGACCCTGGTCGGCCGCTTCCGCCGCCTGCTCGCGATCCTGCTCAACGGCCGTCACACCCTGGTGCGGTTTTCGCCGCCGGTCTCGCTGCGCGGCATCGTCGGCGAAGGCCTGCCGGCCGAACGCACGGTGCGCAAACTCTCGCGCGTGCTGCGCACCCACTTCCGCCGCATCCGCGCCGCGGTCATCGGCCCGGATCTGTCGACCCGGCGCCTGCTGGTCGATCAGGTGCTCGCGTCCGAGCCGGTCAAGGACGCGATCGCCGACCAGGCCCGACGCGACAACAGCTCGCCGGTCGACGCCTGGAAGAAAGCGCATGCGATCGCCTATGAGATCGCGGCCGACTATTCGCACCCGGTGGTGCGCTCGGCCAGCTTCCTGCTCACTCCGGTCTGGAACCGCATCTACCGCGGCGTGCTGGTCCACCACCTGGACAAGCTCAAGCAGGAAGCGCCCGGCTTCGAAGTGGTCTACGTGCCCTGCCATCGCAGCCACATGGACTATCTGCTGCTGAGCTACCTGCTCTACACCAAGGGCATCGTGCCGCCGCATATCGCCGCCGGCGCCAATCTCAACCTGCCCGTGGTCGGCACCATCCTGCGCAAGGGCGGCGCGTTCTTCCTGCGCCGCAGCATCCGCGGCAGCGCGCTGTATTCGGCGGTGTTCTCCGAGTACGTGGCGCAGCTGGTCGCGGGCGGCTATTCGATCGAGTACTTCATCGAAGGCGGGCGCTCGCGCACCGGCCGACTGCTGCCGCCCAAGGGCGGCATGATCGTGATGACCGTGCGCGGCTTCCTGCGCCAGCCCACCCGGCCGGTGCTGTTCCAGCCGGTCTACATCGGCTACGAGAAGCTGATGGAAGGCAACAGCTACCTCGACGAGCTGTCCGGCAAGCCCAAGGAAAAGGAATCGATCTGGCAGCTGCTGTGGGGCATCCCCAAGGTGCTGCGCTCCAACTACGGCCAGGTGGTGGTGAACTTCGGCGAGCCGATCCGGCTCAACGACGTGCTCGCCGAGCACGCGCCGGAATGGGACGGCCGACCGGTCGGCGAGGACGACAAACCGCAGTGGCTGTCGGACACCGTCGCCGCGCTGGCCGAACGCATCCAGGTCAACGTCAACCGCGCCGCCGACGTCAATCCGATCAACCTGCTGGCGCTGGCGCTGCTGTCCACGCCCAAGCACGCCATGGGCGAGGCCGACCTGCTGGCCCAGATCGCGCTGTCCAAGACCCTGCTGGCCGAGCTGCCGTATTCCGACCGCGTCACCGTCACCCCGCACACGCCGCAGGAAATCGTCGCCCACGGCGAAGAGATCAACGTGCTCGAGCGCATCGCCCATCCGCTGGGCGACGTGTTGGGCGTGGACGGCGAAGACAAAGCGGTGCTGCTGAGCTACTTCCGCAACAATGTGCTGCACCTGTTCACCGGCGCGTCGTGGATCGCGTGCTGCTTCCAGCACAACCGCCGCATGAGCCTGGCCGGCGTGCTGCGCCTGGGCCGCAGCGTGTACCCGTTCCTGCAGGCCGAACTGTTCCTGCCCTGGACCGAGGACGAATTCGCCCAGCGCCTGACGCTGACGGTCGAGGTGTTCATCCGCGAAGGCCTGCTGGAACGCGTGAGCGACGACGACGGCGGCATCCTGGCGCGCAACGCCGGCCAGACCGACGAAGTGTTCCGCCTGCGCGCGATCGGCCACTCGCTGCAACAGGCCTTCGAGCGCTACTACATCGCCATTTCGGTGCTGGTGAAGAACGGCCCGGGCACGATGTCGGCGGGCGAACTGGAAAGCCAGTGCCAGCTCGCCGCGCAGCGCCTGTCGCTGCTGTACGCGCCGGCCGCGCCGGAGTTCTTCGACAAGACCCTGTTCCGCGGCTTCATCCAGAAGCTGCGCGAGCTCAAGCTGGTCTGGCCCGACAGCAACGGCAAGCTCGCCTTCGACGCGCGCCTGGACGCCTGGGCCAAGGACGCCAAGGTCATCCTCGGCCGCGAGCTGCGCCACACCATCGAGAAGATCAGCCCCGAGATGGCCAAGCCGGCCGAAGCGCCGGCGCCGGCCGCCGCGGCGGAGTAAGGCGCCGGATACGCGGGCGACGACCGGATTCGCGATCGTCGCCGGCGCGGCGCGCCCTCAGGGATGAGCCGCCTTCGCCTCGGGCAGGCCGACTTCCAGCGTCAGCGACGCGTTGTGGCTTTCCCACAAGGTCGGATCGATCTTCTCGTGGAGGGTCACGAACAGCAGGTACAGGCCCGCCTGGCTCGGACGGAACGCGATCTCGCCGGCGGCGTCGGCGCGCAGGTTGCTGTCGCGCACGTTTTCCACGTCGTACAGATCGCCGTCGCGGTGGGTGACGTAGTGCTCGTTGTCCGCCACCACCACCATGCGCGCGTTCGGCACCGGCTTGCCGTCGCGCAGCACGCGCAGGCGTAGCTCGCCGCCCAGCATGAGACGGTTGGGCGAGGACAAGGGGATGATCTCCACGCCGGCGTTCGACGGACGCGGCGTGTACGCGGGCTCGCCCTTGGCAAGATAAGTGTCCGCGCTGCTGAAGTATTTCAGCGACGTGGCCGCGCCCTGTTTGCGCGCGATGTCGTCGGAGAAATAGAGCTTGCCGTCCGCGGTTTCCACGGCCTTGTACGTCGGCCCCGGACGCACGCCGGTGCTGATCCGGTAGGTACCGTCGTGCGCCAGGGTCGGCTCCAGATAGACCGCACCGCGGGTTTTCGCGCTGGCCTTGATCGCCGCCTGCGTGCCGTCCGGCGCGGTGATCGAGAAGTTCGGCGAGTCCATCGCGAAGTCGGCCTGGAACGGAAACTCCGTGAAGGCCGATTCCACCTGCACGCGTGGGTTGAGCACGTTGAACTGGTTGGGCTTGAGGAAGGGCACGTGCGCGGCGGCGGACGCGGTCGCCAGGCACAGGGCCAGGCCACCGAGGGCGGTCTTCAATCGGGTCATGGGGGATCCGGAATGGGGAGGGAATCGCGCCGACGATTCTAGACGCTGGTCGGCCCAAGCCCGGTGCGCGCTTGCTAGGATGCGACGTCGTCCGCCAGGAAGGATCCGATGAGCGTTTCCACCGCCAGCCCGGTCGCCGAGCGCGCGCCCGCGCAGCGCACCTGGTTGGAAATTCCGCTGCTCTCCGCGCGCCTGCTGTGGCGGCACTGGCCGGCGTTGGCGTTCTGGTTCTTCGCCCAGCGGGTCTGCTACGACCTGCTAATGAACCTGGCGGTCAAGCTGGGCGAACGCTCGGTGCTGATGTCCTTCGCCGCGCTGTCAGTGCTGATCGTGACCCAGTTGGTGGGCACCATCTTCATGTTCCAGTCGCTGCGCCCGTCGCTGCCGATGCTGGCCCACGGAGCGGTCACGCCGGACACCAAGGCGGTGCGCAAGCAATGGATCACCGCGCTGGCGATCGCGCTGCTGCCGTTCTTCGCCTACTACGTGGGTTGGGGATTGCTGGAAGGCCTGCGCCGCTACTTCGCCACCGCCTACCTCTTCAGCGTATGGGAACGCGAGGATCTGCTGCACGTGCTCAGCCTGAAGGGCCTGTGGATCGCGCTCGCGATCGCCTGGGCGGTGCGTTGGTTCAGCCAGCGCCGCGCCAAGGCCACCGGCCATGCCTCGTGGACCGTACTGGCGACGGTGTGCGAGGCCTACTGGGTGTTCGTGGGCGTGGCCGCGATCGGCCAGGCGATCCAGACCGGCAAGGACTGGTGGCACGAACGCGCGGTGTACGTGGCGGTGGGCGAATGGTGGGAAAGCCCGACCGCGCTGTTCCAACTGTTGGCGCCGGCCAAGCGCGCCTTGGCGCCGCTGTGGGATTTCCTGACCACCGCCGCCGGCGCGGTGGCGCTGCCGCTGATCTGGTTGGCGATCACCGCGATCGTGTACGGCATCGATCTGCGCAAGGCCCAGCGCCTGGACCAGGCGGATGCGCCACTGGAGCGCGCGGTCGCGCGCTTCAAGTCCATGCATTTCACCTTGCGCATGCTCGCCGACAAGGCCAGCGCGGGCTGGACCAGCAAGGGCGTGCCGGTGGTCAACAGCCTGCGCCTGGTGCTGCGCGCGGGCCTGCCGGCGCTGCTGACGCTGTGCGTGTGCTGGCAGCTGCTGGCGTATCTGGATTCGTGGTCGTGGCGCTGGATGCAGCAACTGGTCGGCCCCAAGGACCCGGCCTGGCAAAGCGTCGAGGGCCAGATCTACGCGGTGTTCCTCAACACGCCGCTGTCGTTCCGCACCTCGCTGCTGACCGACGTGTTGCGCGTGGTGCTGCTGGCGGCGACCTTCGATCGCGCGATCGCGCGCTTGCCGCGCGCGGGCTGAGACGATCGCTCACGGACTTCGCGCCGCGCTCTTACAACGAAAAATCGAGATAACGCCCGTCGGCTTTCTTGGTGTTCTTGAACTCGATGCGCGCGCTCAGCGCGTCCGGGCGCTGACCGCGCGGCAGCACGAATGCGTGCTGGAACGCGAACGGCTGCGCCGGCACCGCGATCACGCGCTTGAACGCGTCGTCGTAACCGCTGCCGCAGGTCTCCGGCAGGCGCGGCCCGGACAGGCGCGGCAGCGCGGCGCCGCCGGTGTCCCAGCGCCGCCCCTGGGCATCCACGATCGCGCCGCGGCATAGGTCGAGATCGCTGATCTTGGTGTCGGGATCGGGGATCACCTCGTAACGCAGCAGCAGCACCTCGGCATCCTTGCGCAGCGGCCCGCGCAGGCGCGGATCGCCGGCGATCATCGACTCGGCGGAGATCAACTTCCAGCGCGCGCCGGCGAAGGCGGTCCAATCGCCCTTGGCCGCAGTCACCGCCACGCTGGGATTGCGTTCGCGATACTGCCGCAGCGCATCGCGATAGGGCAGCCACAACGCCAGCGCGCCCAGCACGGCGGTGCCGAGCAGCCAGCCCGCGTTGCCTCGCCACCAGCCGGTCGCGGGGGCAGCGTTCGTCGTCGTCGGTGTGGCGTTCACAGGCGCAGGTCCAATACGGGTTTGGCGTCGGCGATCAGCTTGCCGGCGGTGGTTTTATCCAAGCCCAAGTCGACATCGACCAGACTGTCGCCCCCCACCGGCAAACCGTTGCCCCAATACAGCTGCAGGTGCGCGCCCTCGATCTGCTCCGGCGGCAGCTCGAAGAACCACGCGCCTTCCTCGGCCAGGCCCGGCGCCAGTTCGCGCTCGCTGAGGTTGAAGCCCTTGAGCTTGGGGCGTTCCTTGTTGGAAGCGACGTAAACCAATCCGTCGCGGGTGCGCAGCTGCGCGGTCAGGTAACCCGGACGCTGCAGCGCTTCGACCTTGGCCAGCACCGACAGCCACACGCCGGGGCTGCGCAGGGTGCGGTCCTCGGAATCGCCGTAGTCGCCCTTGAGCAGATAGGCATGGGCGACCTTGAGCCGGCCGACCTCGACCGCGAAATTGCGCCCGACCGCGCGCGCGGCCGGCGCCGATTGCAGCAGGGGCGCGTCGCGCTGTTCGTAATCGGACTGCCCCTTGCGCAGCGCGACCACCGCGACCAGCGCCAGCGCGATCCACAGCGCGTCGCGCCAACGCCAACGCAGCAGGGGCCGGCGCGGCGCGGCGGCGGGCTGCGACGCGCTCACGGCGCCACCCGCCGGTCGCGCAGGTCCTGCACGGGCAGATCAAGTTTGGCCAAGGGGTCGCCCTGCACCCAGGCGCCCTCGTCGTTGAGATGGGCCTTGGCCTTGTAGTCGCGCGCGAACAGGCCGAAGGTCTGGCGCGACGCGTAGACGTAATCCGGCGGCAGCTTCCAGACCAAATCCACGCGCTGAGTCATGCGCGGATGCAGATCGGCGATCACGCTGTGGTCGTCGGCCATCAGCAGATTGTCGGCCTGCACCGGCTCGCGCTGGGCCGATACCAGGATCAGGTCCTTGTGCGGATAACCGAAGCCGCCGAAGCTGCGTCCGGTGCGGTTCTCGATATCGGCCTGCAAAACCAGATAGAGCTGGTTCGGTTCGACCTGCCCACCCGGACGGTAGCGCGCCACCCAGGCGCGCAGCGGCGTCACCGCCATCGCGCCGGATTGCACGCGCTGGCCGGCCGAGTACTGCGGCAGGGGCTTGGTCTGGCTCTTGGCCCGCTTGAATCCGCCCAGTGCGAAAGTGACGACCAGCGCCACCGCGGCGAGGGCGGCGGCGGCTTGCCACCACGGGTTGCGCGCCGCGCCGATCAGTTCGTCCTTGTTCGCCATGCAATAGCCCGTTGCGAGTGCACGCACCGTAGCACAGGGCTAGCGACCGGCTGCAGCCACGCACGTCACCAAATGCGCACGACGGCCGCCATGCGCGCACGGCGCCGGCGGCGGCTTTCGCGAGCGGCGCCTAGGCCGGTTCGTCGGGAATCAAGGCGCTTTCCAGACGCGCGATGCAGTCCTTCAACCATAGCTTGCGCTTCTTCAAACGCTTGACCGTGAGTTCGTCGGCATCGGTGTCCTGGGCCAGGCGATCGATGGCCGCGTCCAGGTCGCGATGTTCCAGCCGTAGCTCGGCCAGCTTGCGTGCTATTTCGGCGGGATCGTCGCTTTCGATCATGCGCTGAGCTTAACGCGCGGCGATGGCGTCGCCATATGTCCGTCGCTCATCGCCTTACGCGCCGCCCTCCGCGCGCCGCATCGGATGCGTAAAACCGCCACACCCGTAGCACCCGAGCGGCACGCGGCCGACGCCTGTCCGCCGACTGAATAGTAAAAATTTCGTTCATATTTAGTTAGAAGATCGTTTGCCTATCCTGCAACCGCGGATCGCCCGCGCACCTAAGGAGAGGTCGATGGATCGGTTTTCGAATCGCTGGGTTCTGATATCCGCTTTCGCGTTGCTCGCCTGCGCCTCGCCGCTGGCCCTGGCCAAGAACGTGGTCATCCAGGGCGAGCGCGGCACCCGCTGGTGTTGTCCGGACGGCAAGAAGGGCCCGGACTGCAAGCAATTCCCGGCCGGCGTTCCGCTGGGCGCCGACTGCAAGCTCAATATCGTGATCGCCCCCGACCCCAGCATCACCCCGACCCAGGCGCCCGTGCGCGACAGCCACGAGCTGACGCTGAAGCCGGTGGCGGAGAAGAGCACGGCCCCGGTTCGCAGCAAGGAAGTACCCGCGCGCAAATGATCGCTCCCGCCGACCGCCCCGCAGAACGGGCGGCGGCTTTCGGCGGCAGGCGTCGGTTTTGCCGCCACGACGGCGCGGTCCACCGCGCCGTTCGTTTGGGCGCGGACCGGTCGCGGCCCAGGCTCGGATCGCAGCCGCCCCATGGCTGCCCGTAGAATGGACGGTCTGATGAGCACGATCCTGCCCCTAGCCGAACCCCAGCGCCACGTCCGCGCCGACCAGCGCCGCGGCCACGAACATCAGCGCCTGGGCAAACGCCTGCGCCACCAGGTCGGCCGCGCGATCGCCGATTTCGGCATGATCGAGGACGGCGACAAGGTCATGGTCTGCCTGTCCGGCGGCAAGGACAGCTACACCCTGCTGGACATCCTGCTGCAGTTGCAGAAGAAGGCGCCGGTCCGGTTCGAACTGGTGGCGGTGAACCTGGACCAGAAGCAGCCCGATTTCCCCGAGCACGTGCTGCCGGCCTACCTGGAATCGGTGGGCGTGCCTTACAAGATCCTCGAGCAGGACACCTACTCGGTGGTGACCCGGGTGGTGCCCGAAGGCAAGACCATGTGCTCGCTGTGCTCGCGCCTGCGTCGCGGCGCCCTGTACACCTACGCCGAGCAGGAAGGCTTCACCAAGATCGCGCTGGGCCACCACCGCGACGACCTGGTCGCGACCTTCTTCCTCAACCTGTTCTTCCACGCCAAGCTCAGCGGCATGCCGCCCAAGCTGCTGTCCGACGACGGCAAGCACGTGGTGATCCGTCCGCTGGCTTACGTGCGCGAGGACGACATCGCGCAATACGCCGCGGCGCGCGAATTTCCGATCATCCCTTGCAATCTGTGCGGCTCGCAGGAGAACCTGCAACGCAAGCAGGTCAAGAAGATGATGGACGCCTGGGAACGCGACACCCCGGGCCGGATCGAGACCATCGCCCGCGCCCTGGGCGATATCCGCCCTTCGCAACTGTCCGATCCCAAGCTGTTCGATTTTCTCGCCCTGGGCCGCCTCGGCCAGTTGCCGCTGCCGGACGCGCATGCATGGCTGGCCGGCGAACCGCACGAACAGGAAACGGGCACCGAGCCTGCGGCCATGTAAGACCCGGCCGCGGCTCCGCCCCGTTCCCCTTCCTCACTTTTCGGGACTTCGATGTTCTTTCGCAATCTGACGCTGTTCCGCTTCCCGACCACCACCAAACTCGACGAACTCGAAGCCGGCCTGGAGGAGTGCAAACTCAAGCCGGTCGGCCCGCTGGAGTTGTCCTCGCGCGGCTTCATATCGCCGTTCGGGCGCGACGCCGAGGCCATGTCCAACCGCATCCAGGACGCGATCTGGGTCAGCGTCGGCGGCGAGGACCGGCTGTTGCCGGGCTCGGTGGTCAACGACATGCTGGCCAAGAAGCTGGCCGAGATCGAGCAGAAGGAAGGCCGCAAGCCCGGCAGCCGGACCCGCAAGCGGCTCAAGGACGAGTTGATCGTCGACCTGCTGCCGCGCGCCTTCATCAAGCCCAGCCGCACTGACGCCCTGCTCGATCTGGAGCACGGCATCGTCGTGGTCGACACCTCCAGCCGCAAGAGCGGCGAGAACGTGGTCAGCGAGATCCGGCGCGCGCTCGGCAGTTTCCCGGCCCTGCCCTTGAACGCCGAAGTCGCGCCGCGCTCGATCCTGACCGGCTGGCTCGCCGGCGAACCGCTGCCCGAAGGCCTGACCCTGGGCGAGGAATGCGAGCTGCGCGACCCGATGGAACAGGGCGCGGTGGTCAAATGCCAACGCATGGAGCTGCAGGGCGACGAGATCAACAAGCATCTGGAAACCGGCAAGCAGGTCACGCGCCTGGCGCTGAACCTGGACGACCATGTGTCGTTCGTGCTCGGCGAAGACCTGGTGATCCGCAAGTTCAAGCTGCTCGACGGCGCGGTGGACACCCTGGAGAACACCGAGCGCGACGACCTGCGCGCCGAACTCGACGCGCGCTTCGCGCTGATGAGCGGCGAGGTCAAGCGGCTGTTCAACGTGCTGGAGCCTGCGTTGAAGTTGAGCAAGGCCGAGGCTTGATGGGTTGAGCCTGTGGTGAGGCCGGCCCGCGCGCTGGACTTCCGCCGCAGGCGCTGCCCTCATCCGCCCTACGGGCACCTTCTCCCGCCAGCGGGAGAAGGGACTGCAAACCTCGCATCGCGCTTACGCATTCCAGCACGCTTACGCCTTCCATCGCGCCTACGCGTTAGCCCCTCTCCCGCTCGCGGGAGAGGGGTTGGGGTGAGGGCCGCGCCCCGCCCCGCAACCGTCATCCCCGCGCGCTATCCTCTTCGCATGGCGGACTTCCACCCATGACCAGCCTGCTGCGCCTGCTCACCGGCCAGTCGCGACCGGTCGCGCGCGGCGTCGAGCGCGAAACGATCACCGTCGTGCTCGACGACGGCCGCAGCGTCGAACTGTTGCGCGTGCGCGATCCGCGCGCGCGCCGACTCAAGCTCAGCGTCGACGAACGCGGCGCGCGCCTGACCTTGCCGATGCGGGCCAGCGATCGCGCCGGCGAGCGCTTCGTGCGCGAGCACGGCGCCTGGCTGGCCGCGCAGTTGGACAGTACCCGCAGCGAGCACGCCGCGCTGCAGCCGCATGTGGATGCGCAACTGCCGCTGCGCGGCGAGCTGCGGCCGCTGCGCTGGAGCGTCGGCCGCTACCTGCGCATCGCCGAGGACGCCGACGGCGCCATCGCCATCGTCGCGCCCGAGGCGGTCGCACCGGCCGCGCTGCGCCGCGCGCTACGCGATTTCTACGAAGCCCAGGCGCGCGCCGACATCGGCCGCTGGCTGCCGAAGTATCTGCAGGGCCTGCCGCGCGCGCCCGCGCGCATCCGCCTGCGGGTGATGTCCTCGCAATGGGGCTCGCTGTCGCCCGACGGCGCGCTGTCGCTGGATCTGGCGCTGGTGCTGGCGCCGCCGGCCGCGTTCGAATACGTGTTGGTGCACGAGCTGTGCCACTTGATCCATGCCGATCACTCGCGCGCGTTCTGGCGCGAAGTCGAAGCGCGCTGTCCGCGCTGGCGCGACCAACGCGAGTATTTCCGCGCCGAGGGCCGTCCCCTGAAGGCGGCGTTGAACGCGCTGTGCGGCAAGACCTGACCGCCCCGGCGCTGGGGTAGGAGCGGCGTAAGCCGCGACCGCGCAGCTGCGGCCACGACGCAGGTCGCGGCTCGCGCTGCGCCCATTCCATATCGCGAGGCCTCGCTCTCTGTGGGAGCGGCGTAAGCCGCGATCGGTAGCTTGCGTCGCTTCGAACTGGGTCGCGGGCGGCCGAAATCGCGGCTTACGCCGCTCCCACAGGAAGCAGGCCGCGCCTTAAAGCGGCCGGGTCAGGAAATCGCCGATCGCGGCGGCGACCGCGGCGGGGTCTTCCATGTGCAGATGATGCCCGCCGGGCACGGCCACGCTTTCGCCGTGACGCAGCAGCGCGATGCGCGCGTTGCGCAGCTCGGCATTGAAGTACTGGAACGCGGGCTCGACGTAGATCACTCGCGTCGGGCACGCGATGGACGCGATCACGTCGCCGACCTGGGCTTCGGTCATGCGCACCGCGGTGGCCAGGGTCAGGCGCGGATCGCTGCGCCAGACGTAGCCGCCGGCCGCATCGTCGGCGTAGCGGCCGGCCGGCACCGGCGCGATGCCGCGCTCCACCAGCAGCCGCGCTACCGGTTCGCTGAGGCCGTTGGCCTGCATGCGCGCGCGCACCGCGGTGGCGACGTCGCCGAACACCCGCAGCTGCTTGCCCGACAGCGCGGCCTGATCGGCGAAAGCCTCGCGCAGACGCGCGGCGGTGCGGGTTTCGGCTTCGGACAAGCCGCCCAGGGCCTCGATCAGTTGCAGGCGCTCGATCCGTCGCGGCGCTGCGGCGGCCATCAAGCTGGCGGTCGCGCCGCCCATCGAATGACCGAGCAGGGCGAAACGGTCCCAGCCCAGCGCGTCGGCGACCGCGAACGCGGCACGCGCGGCGGCGATCAGGGTGTATTCGGCGGCCGGCGGCAGGTGCGCGCTGACGCCGTGCCCGGGCAGATCCGGCGCGACCAGGTCGAAACCGGCCAGATGCGGCGCCAGCGGCACGAAACTGGCCGCGTTGTCGAGCCAGCCGTGCAGGGCGAGCAGGCGCGGCGCGCCGTGCACGTTGTTGCGCAAGCCGCCGAGGCGGCCGAACGGCGTGTCGACGACGAACTCGCGCAGCGCCGGCGCGGCCGGATTGCCGTCGCCGCTCACGTCCAGCGCTCCAACTGCTCGCGCGCGATCGTCGCCAGCGCGGCCGCATGCGCGGGGCTGTCGTTGAGGCAGGGGATGTAGCGCAGCTCGCCGCCGCGATGGGCGAACTCCTCGGCCAGCATCATCGCCACCTCTTCCAGCGTCTCCAGGCAGTCCACCGCGAAACCCGGCGCGACCACGTCGACGCGGCGCACGCCGCGCGCGGCCAGCGCTTCCAACGTGGTGGTGGTGGCCGGCTCCAGCCAGCGCTCGCGCCCGAAGCGCGACTGGTAACTCAGGGTCCAGGCGTCGTCGGCCAGGCCCAGCGCCTGCGCGATCGCGCGCGCGCTGGCCTCGCATTGCTGCGGATAGGGATCGCCCTGGTCGGCCAGACGCTGGGGCAGGCCGTGGAAGGAGAACAGCAGGTGCTCGCCGGCGCCTTTGGCCTCGCGGTGGGCGCGCACCGAGTCGGCCACCGCGGCGACCCAGTCCGGGCTGCGGTAGTAGTCCTCGACCATGCGCGTGGTCGGGCCTTCGCCGCGCGCGATCACGTCGGCCACCGAGGCCGATGTCGAAGTCGAGTACTGCGGATACAGCGGCAGCACCAGCAGCCGGCGCACGCCGTCGGCGCGCAGCTGCTGCAGGCTGCGGCGCAGCGAGGGCTCGCCATAGCGCATCGCATCGAGCACGCGCACCTGCGGCAATTCGCGCTGCAATGCGCGCGCCAGGCGGCGGGTGTACACGGCCAGCGGCGAACCGCCGTCCTCGCCGGGGATCCAGATGCTGGCGTACTTGTGCGCGACCCGCGACGAGCGCAGCGGCAGGATCGCGAAGTGCAGCAAGGGGCACCACAGCCAACGAGTCAGGCTGACCACGCGGCGGTCGTGCAGGAACTCGGCCAGATAACGGCGCACCGCGGCGGCGGTCGGCGCCTGCGGCGTACCGAGATTGACCAGCAGCACGGCGGTGTCGGGCGCGGCTCCGGAAACGGAGTCGACGTGGGTGTCGGAGGTCGCGGGGGCGATGCTGGCGTCGGCGGGCATGCCTATAGGATGACAGCACCGGCGCGGCCGGGCAGCATGCGCGGGTCGCGTCGACCGCTGGCGACGGTTCCGTGGCGATTCATCGCCGCGTCACTAGCCTGAACCCTGGCGCGCTCGCGCGGTCGAACGCTGCGTCCGTCCGCCTTCCCCGCATTCCCCCGCCGGAGTCCGTCCATGTCCCGTCCGTCGCGTCTCGCCGTCCTCGTGCTCAGCCTGAGCTTCGCCGCATCCGCCGTCGCCGGCCCCGATGAGGACGCCCGTGCGCGCAACGCGGTACGCGTGCTCGGCGACATCCAGCAGATTCCGGAGTCGGCGATTCCCGACAAGCTGTTCGACGAGGCGCGCGCGATAGTCGTGGTGCCCGACACGCTCAAGATCGGCCTGGTGGTGGGCGGCCGCCGCGGCCATGGTCTGGTCTCGGTCAAGAATCCCGACGGCACCTGGTCCAACCCCAGCTTCGTCAAGCTCACCGGCGGCAGCGTCGGCTTCCAGGCCGGCGTGCAGTCCTCCGACATCGTGCTGGTGTTCCGCGGCGAGCGCGGCCTGGATTCGATCGTCAACGGCAAGGTCACCCTGGGCGCCGATGCCGGCGTCGCCGCCGGTCCGGTCGGGCGCAGCGCCGCGGCCGCCACCGACGGCCAGCTCAAGGCCGAGATCTGGTCCTGGTCGCGCGCGCGCGGCCTGTTCGCGGGCGTGGCGCTGGACGGCGCGGTGCTGCAGATCGACGACCAGGCCAACCAGGTCGTGTACGGCAACGGCACCACCCCGCGCATGATCTTCGAAGGCCGTTCGGCGCAGGCACCGTCGGAGGCGGTGGTCGATTTCCGCGACCGCCTGGAGGAAGCCAGCGCGACCGCGCGCGCCAACCGTCAGGAAGAACCGCGCCCGGCCACCGGCGCCACCGTCTATCCCTCGACCCCGGCTGCCGCCGCACCGGCTGCGCCCGTGGCCCAGCCGACCGCGCCGACCGAACCGGTCAACGATCCCAACCAGCCCAAGGTCGAGCCGCTGCCCTAAGCGCCGCGGCGGCCCATTCAGGCCCACCATGCCTGCGGTCACGGGTTCCGTAACAAGGCTTGCGGTATCCTCAGCGTCCCAACTCTGGCGGAATCACACATGGGCGGTTTGAGTCTTTGGCACTGGCTGATCGTGCTGGTGATCGTGGTGCTGGTGTTCGGCACCAAGCGCCTGAAGAACGTGGGCCAGGACCTCGGCGAAGCGGTGAAGGGCTTCAAGAAGGGCGTGCAGGACGAAGACAAGCCGGCCGCGCAGCTTCCCGACGAAACCCGGCGCGACGACGCCAACGCGCAGACGCGCAACGACGAACAAACCCCGCGCTGATACGCCTTTAGCGTTCCCCACGGCGGTCTCAAGGGCGTTCCCGGCGCGCGGTCATGTTCGACATCGGCTTTTCCGAAATCTTCGTCATCGCGGTCGTGGCCCTGCTGGTGCTCGGCCCCGAGCGACTGCCCAAGGCCGCGCGCTTCGCCGGTCTGTGGGTGCGGCGCGCGCGCGCGCAGTGGTATTCGGTGAAGTCCGAGCTGGAAAACGAGTTGGCCGACGAGGAACTGCGCCGCAGCCTGCGCCAGACCCAGGCCGATCTGCGCGAGGCCCAGGAAAGCCTGCGCAACCAGATCCACGACAGCCGCGACACCGTCCAGCGCGAATTGCGCGACGCCGAACGCAGCGTCGACGCCTTGAACGACGCTCCGGCCTCCACGCCGACCGCCGAGCCGACCGCGCTCCCCGCCGCCTCCACCGCATCGGTCCAAGACGATGAGCGACGCTGACCCGCGCGCCGCCGCGTCGGCCGAGGACGAGGCCGCCGCCGAACCGCGCCTGCTCGATCATCTGATCGAACTGCGCGCGCGCCTGCTGCGCGCGGTGGTCGGCCTGCTGATCGTGTTCCTGGCGCTGATGCCGTTCGCCTCGGAGATCTTCTCCGCGCTGGCCGGCCCGCTGCTGGGCAAGCTGCCGGCGTCGGGCAAGCTGATCGCCGCCGATCCGGCCGGCGGCTTCTTCGTCCCGGTCAAGCTGGCGTTCTTCACCGCGCTGTTCGCGACCGTGCCCTGGCTGCTCTACCAGGCCTGGGCCTTCGTCGCGCCCGGCCTGTACAAGCGCGAGAAGCGCCTGGCCCTGCCCTTGCTGGCTTCGGCGGTGACGCTGTTCTACGCCGGCTGCGCCTTCGCCTATTTCCTGGTGCTGCCGGCGGTGTTCGGCTTCCTGGTCAAGTTCACCCCGTCCGTGGTCGCGATGACGCCGGACATCGGCAAGTACCTGGACTTCGTGCTGGTGATCTTCCTGGCCTTCGGCGCCAGCTTCGAGCTGCCGGTGGCGCTGGTGATCCTGGTCCTGCTGGGCTGGGTCACCCCGCAGCAGTTGCGCGAGGCGCGCGGCTACGCGGTGGTCGGCATCTTCGTGATCGCCGCCGTGATCACCCCGCCGGACGTGGTCTCGCAGCTGATGCTGGCGATCCCGATGTGCGTGCTCTACGAGCTGGGCATCGTCGCCGCCAGCTGGATCAAACCGCGCGAAGCCGCCGAGAGTTGATCCCGCCGTAAGGCTTTGGGGTAGGAGCGGCGTGAGCCGCGACCGCGCCACCACCACCCGCCCGCAATCGCCACACTCGGCAAAGCCGCGCCCGCGGAGCGCGCATCCGCGCGCCGGTACCGCCTTCCCGCGTCACCGGCGAGACGCTGCGATGCAAGCACGCCGCTGACGCGATTGCTGCAATGCACAATAATGCGATATCCCTCACTGCCTTGGACCCGTCATGCCCGACTCCGGCATCCCGACGTCGCCCACGCTGTCGCCGCGCCAGATCGGACTGATCCTGTTCGCCCTGGCGATGGGCGGCTTCGCCATCGGCACCAGCGAGTTCGTGGTGATGGGCCTGATGCCCGACATCGCGCGCGGCCTGGCGGTGACCGAGCCGCAGGTCGGCCATGTGATCAGCGCCTATGCGCTGGGCGTGGTGGTGGGCGCGCCGCTGCTGGCGATCCTGGGCGCGCGCCTGCGCAGACGTTCGCTGCTGCTGGCGCTGATGGCGTTCTACGCGCTGGGCAACGTCGCCAGCGCGTTGGCGCCGAACTATCCGACCATGCTGCTGTTCCGTTTCATCGCCGGCCTGCCGCACGGTGCCTATTTCGGCGTCGCGGCGCTGGTGGCCGCGGCGATCAGCCCGCCCGAGCAGCGCGGCGTCGCGGTCAGCCGGCCGTTGCTGGGCCTGGCGATCGCGCTGCTGATCGGCAACCCCTTCGCGACCTGGCTGGGCCAGGCGCTGGATTGGCGCTACGCCTTCGGCCTGGTCACCGCGATCGCGGTGCTGACCGTGGTGCTGGTCGCGCGCCTGCTGCCGCCGGATCCGGCCGAGCCGCGCCAGGACCCGATCCGCGAACTGCGCGACTTCAATCGCGCGCCGGTGTGGCTGACCCTGGGCATAGGCGCGATCGGTTTCGCCGGCATGTTCTGCGTGTTCGGTTACTTGGCCCCGACCCTGATCCACGTCACCGGCGTGCCCGAGTCGTGGACGCCGTTCGCGCTGATCGCGTTCGGCATCGGCGGCATCCTGGGCAATCTCGCCGGCGGCTGGCTGTTCGACCGCCTGCAGTTCCGCGCCGCGGCGGCGGTGCTGCTGTGGTCGACGCTGGTGTTGCTGCTGTTCCCGATCGCTTCGCAATCGATGTGGACCATCCTGCCTGCGGTGATCGCGGTCGGCACCATGGGCGCGCTGGCGCCGGTGCTGCAGGCCCATCTGATGGACGTGGCGGCCGACGCCCAGACCCTGGCCGCGGCCTCCAACCACTCCGCCTTCAACGCCGCCAACGCGCTCGGCCCGTGGCTGGGCGGCATGGCGATCACCGCAGGCTACGGCTGGACCTCGACCGGCTACATCGGCGCCGCGACCGCGGTGGCGGGCCTGCTGATCTATCTGTGGGCGCGCCGCGATCTGCGGCGCACGGCGCCGTTGGAGTCGCCGGCGTGTTGATATTCGGTCGCGACGCGGCCGCTTAGCCGCGCCTCGGATGCCAGGATCGGGGCGTTGGCGGCCCGGCCTCAGGCTTCGATATGGCCGTCGCTGCCGGTGCCGGCCGACGCCGCCGGCAGCGGCGCTTCGCCGAGCAGACCGCGCCAAGCGTAATACACCACACCGCCCATCAGCGGCAGCATCACCGACATCAGCAGCAGCTGAGCGACGAACATCGCCGGCATCTGTCCGATCGCCAGCGCCAGCACGTACATCAGCAGATTGCAGGCCAGGCTCATCGCGAACACAGCGATGAACAGCAGCAGGGTCATCATCAGCAGCGCGCCGAGGTTGCGCATGCAGGCGCGGAAGCTGACCGCCATCGCTGCGAACGCGCCGCGCTCGGTGAACATCACGTCGGGGATCGCGAGGAAAGTGAACAAGCCCGCGACCAAGCCGACCACCAGCGCGACCAACAGCCAGCCCATCATCCGGCCCGCCGGCAGCTTCTGGGCGAGCTCGGGGTCGGGGTTGGTCTTCATCTGCTCCATCACTTGCGCGATGTGTTCCAGCTGCGCCGGACCGATCATCACCACCAGCAGCACCACCAGCACGGCCAGCGCGATCAGCTGCGGCAGCAGCATCGCCAGCAGACGGCCGCCACGGCCTTCGCGCAGACCTTGCAGCAGGTGACCCGGCGCGGCGCTGCGGCCCTGGTCGACCTCGCGCGCAGCGTAGATCACGCCGCCGAACAGGATCGGGCCCAGCACCGCCAGCACCAGGCTCATCCAGACCTGGCCGGTGAACGAGGCTAGCGCCGACAGCCCGCCCCAAATCAGGCCGAGTATGCTCAGTGCCACTGGCGCCTTGCGCAGCAGGGCGAAACCGCCGAGCACCCATTCCGCTCCGGCCGAGAGCGGTACCTTGCGAATCTGCGTCATTCCGATCTGTTCCCCGGCCCTAGGGCCTGTAGTTACCGCATGCGTTCGTATCGCCGGGACCGCTTCAGCGGCCGTGCAAGCCGCGCGCGTGATGCACGAACCGGCGCAGCACGCGGCGCGCGTGCGGCGTGGCGGTGATGTTGCCGGCGATGGTCTTCGGGCAATGCCCTTCGCGCTGCAGCGCGACTTTGCGCGCCTGCACATAGCCACGCATGTGGGTGGCGCTGAATTCGGGATGGAACTGCACGCCCCAGGCGCGATCGCCCCAGCGGAAGGCGTGGCAGGCGTCGTGCGGCGAGCGCGCCAGCACGGTCGCGCCGTCGGGCGCGCGCAGCACGGTCTGCAGATGCGTGGCCTGGGCCTCGAAACGCGCGGGCAGGCCGCCGAACAGCGGATCCTCGCTGGCCTGCGCGTGCAGCTCCAGCGCGATCGTGCCCATCTCGCGGCCCTGCGGGTGATCGCCGACCTCGCCGCCCAGCGCATGCGCGAGCAGCTGGTGGCCGTAGCAGATGCCCAGCAACGGCATACCCGCGTGCGCGGCCTCGCGCAGCCAGGCCGCGCTGCGTTCGCTCCACTCGGCGCGGTCGGTGACCATGGCGCCGGAGCCGGTGACGATGGTGCCGGCGAAGCCCTCGCGCGTGGGCAGCGGCTCGTCGGCCTCGACGTTGACCGTCACCGCCTGGTCGCGCTCCAGACCCGCGGCCACGCGGATCCAATGCGGAAAGCCGCGGTGGCGGCGCATCGTGGCGACCGGCTGACCGGTCTCGAGGATCAAGAAGGGGGCGCTGTTCATTCCTGCGGGGGCAATACCGATACGACTTCGGGAATTGTAGTCAATCCCAAGGCCACCTTTTCGGCCGCGGCCACCCGCAGCGAACGCACGCCCTCGGCGGCGGCGGCGCGGTTGAACGCGGCCAGGTCCAGGTCGGGCCGGATCATCCGGCGCAGGGCGGGCGTGATCGGCAGCAGTTCGTACAGGCCGACCCGGCCCAGGTAGCCGGTGCGGCGGCATTCCAGGCAGCCGACCGGGGCCTGGGCGCCGGCGCCGGAGGGCGGCGCCTGGCCGATGCCCAGCAGGGCCTGCCATTCGGCCTCGCCCAGCGGGCCGGGACGCTTGCAGTGCGGGCACAGGGTGCGCACCAGGCGCTGCGCGAGCACGCCGTTGAGCGTGGATGCGACCAGGTAGTGCGGCACGCCCAGGTCGAGCAGGCGGGTGATCGCCGAGGCGGCGTCGTTGGTGTGCAGGGTCGACAGCACCAGGTGGCCGGTCAGCGCGGCCTGCACCGCCATCTGCGCGGTCTCCAGGTCGCGGATCTCGCCGATCATGATGATGTCGGGATCCTGGCGCAGCAGGGTGCGCACGCCGCTGGCGAAGTCCAGGTCGATCGACGGCTGGACCTGCATCTGGTTGAACTCGGGCGCGATCATTTCGATCGGGTCCTCGACGCTGCAGACGTTCACGTCCGGCGTCGCCAGCTGCTTGAGCGTCGAATACAGGGTGGTGGTCTTGCCCGAGCCGGTCGGCCCGGTGACCAGCACGATGCCGTGCGGGCGCTGCACCAGATCGTTCCAGCCGGCCGATTCCTGGGCGCTGAAACCCAGTTGATCGATCGACTTGAGCGCGGTGTCGGGATCGAACAGTCGCGCCACGCACTTCTCGCCGAACGCGGTGGGCATGGTCGACAAACGCATTTCGACCTCGCGCCCGCCCGGCGAACGCGTCTTGATGCGGCCGTCCTGCGGGCGCCGGCGCTCGGCCAGGTCCATGCGGCCCAGCACCTTGATGCGGCTGACCACCGCGTTCATCACCGGCGGCGGCATCTCGAACACCTTGTGCATCACGCCGTCGATGCGGAAACGCACCCGGCCGATGTCGCGACGCGGTTCCAGATGGATGTCGGACGCGCGCTGCTCGTTGGCGTACTGCAGCAGCCAGTCGACGATGTGGACGATGTGGTGGTCGTCGGCGCCGACCTCGCCGACCCGGCCCAGCTCGACCAGCTGCTCGAAACTGGGCATGCCGGTGTTCTGTTCGCGATTGCCGTCGCGGGCGCCGCGCACCGAGCGCGTCACCCCGAAGAACTCCATGGTGTAGCGGTGCAGGTCCAGCGGATTGACCACCGCCAGCTCGATCTCGCGCCGGGTCAGGTGGCGCACGTCGGGCAGCCAGTCCAGGTCGTTGGGCTCGCTGGTCGCGATCAGCACGCGGTCGGCGCTCACCGCCAGCGGCAGGATCCGGTGCCGGCGCGCATAGGCGTGCGAGACCACCGCGGTCGCGGCCGGCACGTCCACGCGGGTCGGGTCGATGCGCAGGTAGCGCAGGCCGGTGACCTGGGCCAGCCACTCGCTCAAGCGCTCCAGGCCCAGATCGGTGCCCGGGGTCTGGCCGGAGGCGAGTTTGAGGTTGGCGATCAGCACCAGCGGGTGCACGTCGCTGGCGTGGCGGGCGCCGGCCGGCAGTTGCACGCGCTTGACGTCGTCCGGACCGATCAGGCCGTCCTCGGCCAGGGCCGCGGCCACCCGCTCCAGGCTCAACCGGCCCGGCGGCAGACGCGGCGCGCCGCGACCGGGCGCGGCCGTGGATTCGGAACCTTGCCGATATTCCACCGGGTACCGCTCCTGCCTGCTCAGACATCATGGGGGCGGCCGCTATACTAGCGCGCCCCGTGCAGGGCACTCTTTGAACATGTCTGCGAAATCGCCAGCGACAGGGACGAACGCACCCACGTTCCAGCAGCTCATTCAGCGCCTGAACGCCTATTGGGCCGATCGGGGCTGCGTGCTGATCCAGCCTCTCGACCTGGAAGTCGGTGCCGGCACCTTCCATCCGGCCACGTTCCTGCGCGCGCTGGGCCCGGAGCCGTGGAATGCGGCCTATGTGCAGCCCTGCCGCCGTCCCACCGACGGCCGCTACGGCGAAAACCCCAACCGCCTGCAGCGCTACTACCAGTACCAGGTGGCGATGAAGCCCAGCCCCGACAACATCGTCGAGCTGTACTTCGATTCGCTCAAGGCGTTGGGCGTGGATCCGCTGGTGCACGACCTGCGCCTGGTCGAGGACAACTGGGAATCGCCGACGCTGGGCGCCTGGGGCCTGGGCTGGGAAGTGTGGCTCAACGGCATGGAAGTGACCCAGTTCACTTATTTCCAGCAGGCCGGCGGCCTGGAGTGCCGCCCGGTGCTGGGCGAGATCACCTACGGCCTCGAGCGCCTGTGCATGTACCTGCAGAACGTCGACAACGTGTTCGACCTGGTCTGGACCTATGGCCCGGATGGCACGCCGGTGACCTACCGCGACGTCTACCACCAGAACGAAGTCGAGCAGAGCGCCTACAACTTCGAGCATGCCGATGTGGATGAGCTGTTCCACCGCTTCGACGCCTGCGAGCGCGAAGCGATCAAGCTGATCGAACTCGGCCTGCCGCTGCCGGCCTACGACCAGGTCTGCAAGGCCAGCCATTCCTTCAACCTGCTCGATGCGCGCCGCGCGATCAGCGTAACCGAGCGCCAGCGCTACATCCTGCGCGTGCGCCGCATCGCCCAGGGCGTGGCCGAGGCCTATCACGCGCAACGCGAAAAGCTGGGTTTCCCCGGCTTGAAGCGCGGCGATGCGCAGGAGGCCGCGTGATGTCCAACGCCACCTCCCTGCAGCCGCTGCTGATCGAACTGGGCACCGAGGAACTGCCGGTCAAGGCCCTGCCCGGCCTGGCCCAGGCCTTCTTCGACGGCGTGATCGACGGCCTGGCCAAGCGCGGCATCGCCTTCGACCGCAACGGCGCCAAGCCGCTGTACACGCCGCGTCGCCTGGCCGTGCTGCTGCCCGGCGTCGCCGTCGAGCAGCCCGAGCAGAAGTCGGAAGTACTGGGCCCGTATCTCAACATCGCGCTCGACGCCGACGGCCAGCCGACCAAGGCCCTGCAGGGCTTCGCCGCCAAGGCCGGCATCGACTGGACCCAGCTGGAGAAGACCAGCGACAACAAGGGCGAGCGTTTCGTCCACCGCGCGATCAAGCCCGGCGCGCAGACCCGCGACCTGCTGCAGGACGTGATCCGCGACGCGCTCGCGGCCATGCCGATTCCCAAGCCGATGCGCTGGGGCGATCACGACTACGGCTTCGCGCGTCCCGCCCATTGGCTGGTGGTGCTGCTGGGCAAGGACGTGGTCGAGGCCGAAGTGCTGGGCGTGCGCAGCGACCGCATGAGCCGCGGCCACCGCTTCATGCACGACAAGCCGGTGTGGTTCAGCACCGCGACCGATTACGTCGAGTCCTTGCGCGGCGCCAAGGTATTGGTCGATCCGGACGAGCGCCGCGAGCGCATCGTGCTGGAAGTCCAGAACGCCGCCCGCGTCGGCGGCGGCAGCGCGCGCATCGACGATGGCATCCTGGAGGAGGTCAACGGCCTGACCGAATGGCCCAAGGCGATCGCCTGCGGCTTCGAGGCCGAGTTCCTGGCGGTGCCGCAGGAAGCGCTGATCGCGACCATGGAAGCGAACCAGAAGTTCTTCCCGGTGCTGGATGCCGGCGGCAAGCTCAGCGAGCGTTTCGTCGGCATCGCCAACATCGAAAGCCGCGACGAGTCGGAAGTGCGCAAGGGCTACGAGCGGGTGATCCGTCCGCGCTTCGCCGACGCCAAGTTCTTCTTCGTCGAGGACATGAAGCAAGGCCTGGGCTCGATGAACGAGGGCCTGAAAACGGTCAAGTACCAGGACAAGCTGGGCACCGTCGCCGACAAGGTCGCGCGCGTGGCCGCGCTGGCCGAAGCGGTGGCCGAGGCCGCGGGCGTCGATCCCGCGCTCGCGCGCCGCGCGGCGGAACTGTCCAAGGCCGACCTGCAGTCGCGCCTGGTCAACGAGTTCCCGGAACTGCAGGGCATCGCCGGCCGCTACTACGCCGCGGTCGAGAACGAGCCGCTGGAACTGGCCGCCGCGCTCGACGAAGCCTACATGCCGCGCTTCGCCGGCGACGCGATCGCGCCGTCCAAGCTGGGCCAGGTGCTGGCGATCGCCGAGCGTCTGGACACCCTGGCCGGCGGCTTCGCCGCGGGCCTGAAGCCGACCGGCAACAAGGACCCGTTCGCGCTGCGGCGTAATGCCTTGGCGCTGGCGCGCACCCTGATCGAGGGCGTCCTCGATCTGGACCTGCTGCGCTCGCTGGACAGCGGCCACAACGGCGCCACCGAGGCGATCGCGCGCAACGAACTGCTGAGCAAGGACGATGGCAAGCGTAGCGGGGCGCCCAAGAGCGACGCCCGCAGCGCCGCCGAGCAGATCGCCGAGCTGCAGGACTTCGTCTACGACCGCCTGCGCGGCTACTACGCCGACAAGGGCGTGCCCGCGCAGCAGTTCGAAGCGGTGTCGGCGCTGCGTCTGGGGTCGCTGGTCGACCTCGACCGACGCCTCAAGGCCATCGCCGAGTTCGCCAAGCTGCCCGAGGCCGAAGCCCTGGCCGCGGCCAACAAGCGCATCCGCAACATCCTCAAGAAGGTCGAAGGCGAACTGCCGACCGCGATCGATCCGGCGCTGTTCGCCGAGAACGCCGAGCGCGAGCTGGCCGAGGCGGTGGATGCCGCCGTCGCCGACACCGATCCGCTGCTCGCGCAGCGCGACTACGTCGCCGTGCTCGGCCGCCTCGCGCGCCTGCGCCCGCAAGTGGACGCGTTCTTCGATGGCGTGATGGTCAACGTCGACGACCCGGCCGTGCGCAACAACCGCCTGGCCCTGCTCAAGCGTTTGTCGGACCGACTTGGCAGCGTCGCGGCGATCGAGCATTTGTCGATCTGATCCGCGACTCGTCCGAGTCGCGCTCTTGATGCAAGCCCTTTGATAAAAGGGCAAGCGAATCTGCTGCCCCCTTGGAAAAAGGGGGCGGCGGGCGCGCAGCGCACGCGGGGGATTCGCTGTTGCTGTTGCTCTCACGCTTAGAAGCAAATCCCCCCTAGCCCCCCTTTTCCAAAGGGGGGAAGCAAATGCAAAGGGGTGTGGGCGTGCATTCGATGCGCCTGCACATTGCATCACGCGCGCTTAACACGATGCTCGGCCGCCACGCGCGCGCAAGCAATGCCCGTCTTCGTTGGTTATCCTGCCCGCATGCCCCCGTTCCCCCGCCTCGCCCTCGCCGCCGCCCTGACCCTTGGTGCCGCCGGCGTGGCCCAGGCCGCCACCGTGACGTCGGTGGAAATACGCGGGCTGGACGAGCCCATGACGATCAACGTGCGCACCTCGTTGTCGTTGGTGGACGCGATCGGCAAGGACCTGTCGGGCCGGCGTCTGGGCTATCTGTTGCGCGAGGCCGAGAACGAGACCCGCGAAGCGCTGGAACCGTTCGGCTATTACTCGCCGACCATCCAGGTCGAGGACACCCGCAGCGGCGGCAGCGCACGCGGTCCGGGCGCGACGCCCGCGGCCGACGCCGACGCGCCCACGAATGCCGAGGCCGCCGCCAACGCCGAACCGAGCCCCGCCGACTCCGCCGTCGCCACACCCAGTGAAGCTATCGCGCGCGCTGAGCGTGCCAACGCGAACAGGCCGGCCACGCCCGACCCCAACGATCCCAACGCGCCGGCGCCGCGCTCCAACGCCAAGGTCGTCGTGGTCATCACGGTGGACAAGGGCGAACCGGTACGCGTGCGCCGCTCCGACGTGGCCATCCTCGGCGCCGGCAGCGAGGACCGCTACCTCAAGGAAGACCTGGCCGCGTTCAAGCCTGACGTCGGCGAGGTGTTCAATCACGCGATCTACGAGGCGGCCAAGACCAAGATCACCCGCCGCCTGGCCGAGCGCGGTTATTTCGATGCCGACTTCACCTCGCGCCGGGTCGAGGTCACGCGCGCCGAGCGCGCCGCCGATGTCGACCTGGTCTGGAGCAGCGGCGATCGCTACGACATGGGCCCGATCACGTTCGAGCAGACGCCCAAGCGCATCATCCGCGACAGCCTGCTCGACAAGCTGGTGTACTGGGAACAGGGCAGCTACTACCACCAGGGCAAGCTCGACCGCTTCCGCGAATCGCTGGCGCGGCTGGATTATTTCGCCAGCATCGACATCGAGCCGCAGCCGGAGAACGCCGTCGACGGCGAAGTGCCGGTCAAGGTCACCCTGACCCCGGCCAAGCGCAGCATCTACACCGCCGGCCTGAGCTTCGGCACCGACAGCGGCGCCGGCGTGCGCATGGGCGTGGAGCGCCGCTACGTCAACGATCGCGGCCACAAGGCGCTGGCCCAGGTCGACTGGGCCGAGAAGCGCAAGACCGCGACCTTGCAGTACCGCATCCCGGCGTTCACCTGGCTGGACGGCTGGTACACCTTCAGCGCCCAGCTCGCCGACGAACAAACCGACTACATCGACTCGCGCCGCATCGAGATCGTCGCCAGCCGCAGCGGCCAGATCGACCGCCACTGGAACGCGACCGCGTCCGTGCACGTGCTGCGCGAGCGCTGGGCCTACGCGATCGACGACGACGACGACGCCAGCACCCCGGTCGACTATCGCAGCGCCACTTTCACCTATCCCTCACTGCGCGCCGAATACGTCAACGCCGACGACCGCATCTATCCGCGCAATGCCTTCGGTGCGACCGTGATGCTGCGCGGCGGCGTCGAGGGCGCGGGTTCCGACGCCAGCTTCGCCCAGGCCCATGCCAGCGCGCGCTGGTACCGCGGCATGGGCGCGCGCAGCCGTCTGATCGCGCGCGGCGAGTTGGGCCACACCTTCACCGACGCCCTGATCGACATGCCGCCCAGCCTGCGTTTCTTCGCCGGCGGCGATCGCAGCATCCGCGGCTATGCCTGGCGCGAAGTCGGCCCGCGCATTCCGGGCAACGACGGCAAGCAGTACGCCCTGGGCGCGAAGAACGTCGCCACCGGCAGCATCGAGTTCGAGCAGTACTTCAACGACAGCTGGGGCGCGGCGGTGTTCGTGGACAGCGGCAGTGCGTTCGACGGCACGCCCGACTGGCGCACCGGCGTCGGCGTCGGCCTGCGCTGGCGTTCGCCGGTGGGGCCGCTGCGCGTGGACATCGCGCGCGGCATCAACGATCCGGATTCGGGTTTCCAGCTCTACCTCAACATCGGCGCCGATCTCTGACGCGCCGCGCGATCCACGCCCCAGGACAGACCGCACACGGACATGAGCGACACGCCTAAGACCGCCGCAGAACTGCTCGCCGAGCGCCGTCAGCGCCGACGCGCGGCCGCGCGCCGTTGGGCCTGGCGCAGCAGCTTCGTCGCCGGCGCGCTGACCCTGCTGATCGCGTTCGCCGCGTATTGGCTGCTGGCCACGGTCGGCGGCCGCGATGTGCTGTTGAACCAGATCAAGGCGCGCCTGCCCGCCAACGCCAGCTTCACCTGGCGCGACGCCGACGGCCCGGCCTCCGGCCCGCTGACCTTGCGCGGCGTGCATTTCAGCTACGAAGGCATCGACTTCCGCGCCGAGCGCGTCTACGTCGATACCGCGATCCGTCCGCTGCTGGGCCGCAAGTTGCGGCTGGATGCGCTGCAGGTCGAGGACGCCAGCTTGGACCTGCCCAAGAGCAAGGAGCCCTTCAAGTTCCCGAGCTGGCCCGACGTGCTGCCCGACATCGCGCCGCCCTTGTCGCTGCAGGCCGACGACGTGCGCGTGGACCGCATGAAGGTCAGTCAGGCCGGCGAGCCCATCATCGACGTCCGCCGCCTGCGCGGCGGCCTGGATGCGCAGAGCGGCCAGCTCAAGGTCGAGAAACTCGCGATCGACAGCGACCGCGCGCGCATCACCCTGCACGGCGAGTACGTGCCGCGCGACGACTACCGCACCGACCTGGTCGCCACGGCAGTGCTGCCGGCGCGCGCCGGCCGCACGCCGCCGCGCCTGGGCCTGGTCGCCAAGGGCGATCTGTCGCGCATGAACGTCGCCGTCTCCGGTTATGCGCCCGGCCCGGTGCGCGCCACCGCGACCCTGCGCGGCAAGGACGATCCGCGCTGGCAGCTGCGCGCCAAGGCCGACGCGCTCGATATCGGCTTGCTGCTGTCGCCGGATGCCGAACCCAGCGACACGCCGCTGGCGGCGCAGTTCGACATGCACGGCGTCGGCGGCACGGCCGAGCTCAGCGGCCGCTTCGCGCAAGGCGATCTGCGCGCCGAGATCCTGCCGTCCAAGGTCAAGCTGGAAGAACAGGTGCTGGACGTGCAGCCGCTGGCGCTGCGCATCTTCGACGGCACCGCGACCCTGCGCGGCCACGCCGACTTCACCGATGCCGAGAACGGCCGCTTCAAGTTCGCGGTCAACGCGCGCGGCCTGCGCTGGGGCGGCAACGCAGCCGCGCCCAGCGCGAAGACGCCGGTGACGCCCGCCGCCGCGGCCACGCCGGCGATCGTCGCCGACGCCGACCTGGGTTTCGCCGGCACGGTTCAGGCCTGGGCCGCGATCGGCAATGCGCGCATCGAACGCGACAAGCAGGTCGCGACGGTGCGCTTCGACGGCCGCGGCAACGACCAGCGCATGACGCTCAACGCCTTGCAGGCGCAGATGCCGACCGGCCGCCTCGACGGCAAGGGCGACGTGGCCTGGGCGCCCAAGCTGGGCTGGAACTTCGACGCCACCCTGGCCGGCTTCGATCCGGGTTATTTCGCGCCCGAGTGGAAGGGCGCGGTCAACGGCAAGCTGGTCACGCGCGGCGACACCCGCGCCGACGGCGGCCTGGAGATCGCGGTCGACGCCAGCCAACTCGGCGGCCGCCTGCGCGATCGCCCGCTGCAGGGCCGCGGCCGTTTCCTCATGCACGGCGCCGCCACCGGCAAGAGCGACGACGCCTTTGAAGGCGAGGTCGCGCTGTCGCTGGGCGGCAGCCGCATCGACGCCAAGGGCAAGCTCGCGCAAACCCTGGACGTGGACGCCAAGTTCTCGCCGCTGCAACTCAACGACCTGCTGCCCGACACCGCCGGCAGCCTGCGCGGCACGCTCAAGCTCAGCGGCGCGCGCACCGCGCCCAACATCGACGCCGACCTCAGCGGCAGCGGCCTGAAGTACGGCGACTACCGCGCCGAGACCCTGCTGGCCAAGGGCCGGCTGCCTTGGACCGGACGCGGCGGCGCGATCGAAGTACGCGCGAGCGGACTGGACGTGGGCCTGCCGCTGGACACGATCGCGATCGACGCGCGCGGCGCGGTCGAGTCGCTGCAGTTGCAGGGCAATGCACGCGGCGAGATCGGCACGCTCGAACTGTCCGGGCATGCCGACAAGCGCGGCGCGACCTGGCAGGGCGCGCTGGCGACCCTGCAGCTGGCGCCCAGCAAGGGCGCCTCCTGGCGCTTGCAGCAGGCCGCGCAATTCCGCTGGGACGGCAAGAACGGCGCGCTCAGCAACGCCTGCCTGGCCTCCAGCGGCGGCGGCTCGCTGTGCGCCAACGCCGACTGGCCGCGGCGCGGGCTGGACGTCAAAGGCCAGGGCTTGCCGCTGACGCTGGCCCAGCCCTATCTGCCCGAGCGAGCCGACAAGCGGCCGTGGGTGCTGCGCGGCGAGATCGCGATCGACGGCGAACTGCGCCCGGTCGGCAACGCCTGGCGCGGCCAGGCCACGGTGACCTCGGCCGGCGGCGGCATGAAGTTCAGCGAACGCGCGCGCCGCGAGCCGGTGCGCTACAGCAACCTCAGCCTGCGCGCGAGCTTCGACCCGCGCCGCATCGAAGCCGACCTGGACGCGGTGGTCAACGACGACGGTCGTCTCGACGCGCGCATCGCCACCGGTTGGGACGCGTACTCGCCGCTGGAAGGCGACATCGCGCTCAACACCGACGAGCTGACCTGGGTGGAACTGTTCTCGCCCGACATCGTCGAGCCCAAGGGCAAGCTCGACGGCCGCATCGGCCTGAGCGGCACCCGCGACGCGCCGCGCCTGAGCGGACAGGCGCGCCTGAGCGAGTTCAGCACCGAGTTGCCGGCGCTGGCGATCGCGTTGCAGGACGGCGACGTGCGCCTGGACGCGCAGTCCGACGGCACTGCGCGCATCGTCGGCAGCGTGCGTTCGGGCGAAGGCACGCTCAACATCGACGGCAGCCTGGGCTGGCAGGGCGACGACACCCCGCTGGTGCTGAACCTGCGCGGCAAGAACGTGCTGATGTCGGACACGCGCGATCTGCGCGCGGTGGCCGACCCCAACCTGACCGTGCGCTACGCCGCCAAGCAACCGCTGCAGGTGACCGGCACGGTTGCGATTCCGTCGGCGCGCATCGACCTGGAGCGCCTGGATCAGGGCGTGTCGGCCTCCCCCGACGTGGTCGTGCTCGATCCCGTGGACCCCGAAGACACCGGCGACTCGCCGCTGGATCTGGACCTGACCCTGGCGCTGGGCGACGACGTCAAGCTCAACGGCTTCGGCCTGGACGGCAGCCTGCAAGGCCAGATGCGCGTGCGTGCGCGGCCCGGCCGCGAGATGACCGCGAGCGGGCGCCTGGATGTCGATGGACGCTACAGCGCTTACGGACAGAAGCTGCAGATCACCCGCGGCCATCTGGCCTGGTCGAACGGTCCGGTCTCCGATCCCATCCTCGACGTACGCGCCGAACGCGAAGTCGGCGAAGTCACCGCAGGCGTCGACATCTCCGGCCGCGCCAGCGCGCCGCAGGTCAACGTGTGGTCCAACCCGGCCAGCTCGCAGTCCGAAGCGCTGGCCTACCTCGCGCTGGGCCGTCCGCTGTCCAGCGCCAGCGGCGACGAGAGCCGCCAGCTCAACGCCGCCAGCGCCGCGCTCTCGGCCGGCGGCAGCCTGCTCGCCTCGCAGCTGGGCGCCAAGATCGGCCTGGACGACGCCGGCGTGATGGAAAGCCGCGCGCTCGGCGGTTCGGTGCTGGGCGTGGGCAAGTATTTGTCGCCGCGCTTGTACGTGGGCTACGGCGTGTCCCTGCTCGGCACCGGCCAGGTGCTCACGCTGAAATACCTGCTACGCAAGGGCTTCGATATCGAGATCGAATCCAGCACGATCGAGAACCGCGCTTCGATCAACTGGCGCAAGGAAAAGTAAGCCGCACGCCAGGAAACTTTCGTTTCGGCGCGACGAAGGATTCGTCGCGCTTCGCGCCGAGCCTGCTTGCGCTCGATTCGCGAACTGCATCACAGCCAAACAGTGGCCGCGACCGCCGCTGCCATCGCTTTGCATGCCCGCAGGGCCCAAGATTTGCGCGCGGCGCAACGGCCGCCCTTCAGCCGATCCGGGACCCCATGCGCACTCATCGACTCGCCGCCGCTTTGACGGCCACGCTATGCCTGATCGCCTGCACGCCCGGGGCGCAACAGCAGGGCGCTACCTCAGCGGGAACGGCCGCGACGGGCGCCGCTGCGGCCACCGGCATGTCGATGGCGACGCCCAACGCGCCGCAAACGCAGCCCTTCGCCACGCCCTTGGAGATCGTGCAGCTGCATCTGGCGCAGACTCACGTCATGCCCGAAGCGGGCCTGCAATGGAGCCTGGCCAACGCCAAGGAAGAACTGCATGCGATCGGCAATCGCGAAGCGCTGGTGCTGGTCAAGTTGGCGGCGGACAACGCCGTCAATCCGAGGATAGAAGCCTGGCGCGGCGGCCAGCAGCTGGGCTCGATCGCGCTGAGCGGCGCGACGCCGCCGACCGAAGCCGCGGGCCCCGCCCACCCCTACGGTGCGCTTAGCGCCACGCTGCCGGCGTCCTGGCTGGCACCGGGCCTGCAATTGCGCGCGAGCGCCGACAATTACAGCGCCGGCGGGTTCCGCTCGCCGTCGATCGGCGCCGACAGCCCGGTCACCCTGCGCGTGCTGCCCTTCTACCTGTTCGGCGCCAACGAACTCAATTCGATCCCGCTCAGCACCACCGCGGTGCCCAATGCGGCCACGGTCGACGAGCTCTACGCCAAGTGGCCGGTCGCCAGCGTGGTCGCGCAGAACCATCCCGCGCGGCTCGCGCAATGGCCGATCCTGGTGGTCGGGCCCGCCGGCGGCCGGCCGGCCTACGTCGCCCACAACACCAACGAGGAACAAGCCGGTTACGAGTTGATGGGCGCGGTGCTCGACGTGCTGGGCGGCCTGCTCGACGCCAACGGCGAAGGCAATGGTCCGGTGCAGTACTACGCACCCTTGATCATGTTCGACGCCAACCGCGTGTACCGCAGCCCCGGCGGCGGCCTGGGCACGGTCGGCGGCGATACCGGCGTCGGCGATCACAACTACCGCGGGATCTTCGTGCACGAGCAGGGCCACGCCATGGGCCTGCCGCATCAGGACGACGGCTACAAGGGCGGCCGCTATCCGTATCTGGCCGGCAGCCTCAACGGATCGGTCTGGGGTTACGACAGCACGCGCAAGCAGTTCCTGGCGCCGTTCGTGCCGACCACCGCGTCGCGCTACAGCACCTGCCGCGGCGATACCTTCGCCGGCACGCCGCGTCAGCTCGACGCCCAGGGACGCTGCATCAAGCAAGACCCGATGCAGAGCGGCTCCGGAGACGAAGCGGCCGGCTATCGCTTCGCCACCTTCTCCGACTACAGCACCGCCATGATGCAACGGCATTTCGAAGGCGTCGCCCGCAACGACGACCAGGGCCGGCGCGTGTACGACGGCGGCAGCATCGTCGCCGATGCCGCCTTCCCCGGCGGTTACAAGCGTTGGGATAGCCTGGACCGGCGTTGGGTCAACGTCGACCGGACCACCACCGACAAGGGTCTGTACGGCCTGGACGGCGGGCTGCCTCTGCGGCGCGACGTGCCGGTGCACGCCATCGCGATCTCCTACAGCCTGGCCGGCACGCCCCAGGTCTCGCAGATCTATCCGGTGCTGAGCCACCGCGGCAACCTGCTGCGTACGATCGACCCCACCGATGCGGCGCAACGCGCCAGCATCGTGCCCAACACCGGGCCGGTGCCCTGGTATTGCCACGCCAGCGGCTGCGACTACAGCCTGCGTCTGACTTACGTCGACGGCAGCGTGCGTCACGTATTGCTGCAAGGCGGCTTTCGCTCCTGGTGGGGGCCGATGACGGCGCCGCCCGCGAACGCGAGCGATCCCAAAAACGGCGCGAGCTTCCGCACCTGGGCGATCAATGTTCCCGGCGAGGTGATGCTGCGCAAGATCGAGCTGCTGGATACGCCGCGCGCCTGGGAAGGCCTGCCGGCCAACCCGGCCGTACTTGCCACCCGCGAGCACATCGAATTGGGCGACACGCCGCACGCCACGGGCGGCGTACCGACCGCGCCAGGTGTGCCCGTCGCGATGCGCGCGCAAACCGCAGGCGTGCGCGGCGCCGAAGGCGCATGCACCGAACTGGCGACGATCGCCGCACCGCGTTCGGCATTGCCGGCGCCGCTGTGCGCCAGCGCGCGGCCGGACGGGACCGCTCCGCCGCAGCCGCCTCGGTTCGATATGCGCCAGACCCTGCCTCGCATGTTGCGGCGCTGATCTCGCGCGGCGTGGCGGTGGCGTCTTCGCTCATCGAAGCCTGCTCGAATCGATGGCAGAGCCGGTGCCCAGGTTGGGCGCGATGAAACTCGGCTGCTAAAGGCTTACGACTGGCGCGCGGTCAGGCGGGCGCTATGGCGCGCCTGAAGAATTCGTCGAGTTGCTCGCCCTGGCCGCGGCCGGGCGTCAGCGTCGGCGGCGACTGTTCCATACGCCGCAACTGGGCTTCGATGAATTCGCTGATCTCGGGCACGCGCGGTCCATCCTCGACTTCCTTGGCGCTGCGCTTCTTAACCAGCAAAGCATCGATCGCGATGCGCAGCGGTCCATCGGGCAACAGGCGGTCGAGTAGCCGCTCGAAGGCCATCGGCGGCGGACCGGAAGCTTGTTCGATCCACAGGCAGGCCAATATCGGCCGCAGCACATACAAGTACTTCTTGGTCCGTACTCGCTCGCCACGCAGGTAGCCACGGAAGTTGCCGCGCGCCATGCGGTGGTAGTGGTGCCAGGTGGCAATGGGCGAATAGTTGCGGTCCACCAGTTCGCGCAGTCCGGCGACCAAGCGTTCGTCCTGCCGATAGACGACAGGCGAGCGCAGCCACTCCAGCAGGGTCGGATTCGACTTCGACAGCAAGCGCAGCGCCTTGCGCAGGTCCCAGCCGCTGACGTCGAGCTCGTCGTCGATCGGCAGTTCGATCACGTCGCGCTGCGGCTCGCCCGGCCCGGTGCGCTCGTTGACGCTGAGGTACCAGTCGCGCCGGTGCACATAGACGAAGCGCGCGTCGTAGTCGCTGTCGGGCGAAGAGAAGCCCCAGCCGCGGCTGCCGGACTCGCAGGCGAACACGATGCGCACATCGTGATCTCGCTCGATTCCGTCCAGGGCGGCCAGCACCGCCGCGCGTTGCTCCGGCGCGATCGGATGGATGTCGGAATCGGGGACGTCGGTCATCGAATTGCGGGCCGCCTGCACTGGCATCAAGCTTAGCCCAGCGGCGACACTGCCGGCATCGGCCAAATACTTCGAGGACCGCAACGCGTGACCACCGTGATCGAAACGCAACGCCTGACGCTGGACGAACTGGCGCCGCCGGATGCGGACTTCATCGTCGAACTGCTCAACGACCCGGCCTTCCTGGCCAACATCGGCGATCGCGGCGTACGCGATCACGCCGACGCCTTGCGCTACATCGCCAACGGGCCGGCCGCCAGCTACGCCAAGCACGGCTTCGGCTTGTGGCTGGTGCGCGACAAGGCCAGCGGCGAACGTCTGGGCCTGAGCGGGCTGTTGCAGCGCGACACCCTGCCCGATGCGGACATCGGCTACGCCTTCCTCCCGCAGTACCGCGGCCAGGGTTACGCGGTCGAGGCCTGCACGGCGGTGATCGCGCATGCCCGCGAACCTTTGCGACTGCCGCGCGTGCTGGCCATCGTCTCGCCGGGCAACGAAGCCTCCACCCGCGTGCTGGAGAAGATCGGCCTGCGATACCAGCGCCGGATGCGGCTGAGCGAAGACGCCGAAGAATTGCTGCTGTACTCCACCGAGGCCTGAGCGCTCAGCGCGCGACGATGCGCGCGCCCTGCAGATGCGGGCGGCCGTCGGCCACGTCGGTCCACACCGCGTAGGCCGCGGCACCGGACAGGGCCAGCTGCGGAAAACCGGTAGCGCGACCGCGTCCTTGCAGGCGCGCGAGCTCCAGGCGTTGCGGTTCGCCGGACAGGTCGGCGGCGTAGCGCGCGAGCTGCAGCGATTGGCCCTGCGCGTCCTCGCGTAGCCACAGCACCCACACCGCGTCCGCGGCTATGGCGACATCGACGCGGCCCTGCACCTGCGCGCCCTGGTCGAGCACGCGCGGCGCGGCGTAGGAGTCGCCGGCGTCCTCGCTGCGCGCGAGCTTGAGCGTGGGGGTGTCGCCGGCCGCGGTGTACCAGGCCACCACCGCGCGCGATCCGCGCGCGGCCACGGCCGGGCCGTTGACCGGACAGGCCGGCATGGTCCAACGATCCGGGTGCACCATGCGCGCCGCGCCCCAGCCGCCCGGCCCGCGCCGCACTGCCGCGATGTCGCGCAGCTCTTCGACCGAGCGATCGCGATAGACCAGCAAGGCGCCGCGCTCGGTCAGCGCGACATCGGTCTGGCAGCAGTCGCAGGTCCTGCGGTCCAGCTCGACCTCGTCGCTGCGCCGCAGCTCGGCATCGACGATCGCGCTGCGCAGGCTCATCGTGCCGCCATGGTCCTCGTGGCCGGCATGCGCGTCGGTGGACGCGGCCGCATTGTGGCGGCCGTCCAGCCAGGCGATGCCGATGCGATCGGTCGCGGCCGGCCACAGGGACACGAAGCCGTGCTCGGTCGAAGTGCCGTCATTGTTGACCAGCACCGGCGCGGACCAGGTCGCGCCATCGTCGGCCGAACGCGCCAGTGCGACGTCGTAGGCATAGGGCGCGCTCGCGGACTTGCGCAGCCAATGCGCCCATAACGCGCCGTCGGCGGTGGCCATGACGTGCGGGGTGTCGGCCCAGTTGACGAACCAGTCGCGGCCGGCGGCGACCTGCACCGGCGCCGACCAGGCCGCGTGGCCGGCATCGCTCGATTGCGCCAGCCGCAGGCGATGTTCGCCGTCATGCGACTCGATCCACGACAGCAGCAAGCGGCCGTCCGCGCCGGCGACCAGATCGGGTTGCGCGGCAGCGGTGTCCACGGGCAGCGCCCAGGCGCTGGCGCTCAAGCGCGGGGCCGGCGCCGATGCGGGGGCCTCGGCTGCAACGGGGGGCGGCGCGTCACCGCGCCCGCAGGCGCTGGCGGCCAGGATCAGTGCGATCGCGAGAATCGGGCAGGGCTTCATGGCGGAAGGGTAATCCAGCCCGAGGCCGCGAGGGCGGCCGTGGTGTTACGCGGCGATGCGGTTCGCCTCTGGCTCACCGCATCCTGCGGGCGAGCGAGCGGGCGGGCGGGTACGCGGCGAGCGCGCCGCGTCTCAGGCCACGCGCGCGCGGCGCGCGCGGGTCAGGTGCACCAGCAGCAGCGAGATCGCCGCCGGGGTCATGCCGGGAATGCGCTGGGCCTGACCGACGGTCTGCGGACGCACGCGCTCCAGTTTCTGCTGGACCTCGGCCGACAGGCCGTGCACGCCGGCGTAATCGAAGCCGTCGGGAATCGCGGTGTCTTCGTTGCGCTGCTGGCGCGCGATCTCTTCGCGCTGGCGTTCCAGGTAGCCGGCGTACTTGACGCCGATCTCGACCTGCTCGGCCACCGCGGCATCGGCCACCGCCGGGCCCAGCGAGGGCACGCTCGTCAGCTTCGCGTAGTCCAGCTCCGGGCGCTTGATCAGGTCCAGCGCGCTGGTTTCGCGCGTGAGTTCGATGCCCAGCGTCTGCGCCACTTCGCGGCCCAGGGCGTTGCCGGGCGCGGCCCAGACCGCGGCCAGGCGCGCGCTCTCGCGCTCGATCGCTTCGCGCTTGCGCGCGAACGCGGCCCAGCGCGCGTCGTCGACCAGGCCCAGTTCGCGGCCGGTTTCGGTCAGGCGCAGGTCGGCATTGTCCTCGCGCAGTTGCAGCCGGTACTCGGCGCGCGAGGTGAACATGCGATAGGGCTCGCTGGTGCCGTGGGTGATCAGGTCGTCGACCAGCACGCCCAGGTAGGCCTGGTCGCGGCGCGGGCTCCAGCCGTCCAGGCCGTGCGCGTGGCGCGCGGCGTTGGCGCCGGCCAGCAGGCCCTGCGCGGCGGCCTCTTCGTAACCGGTGGTGCCGTTGATCTGGCCGGCGAAGTACAGGCCGGCCACGGCCTTGGTCTCCAGCGTGGTCTTGAGGCCGCGCGGGTCGAAGTAGTCGTACTCGATCGCGTAGCCGGCGCGGGTGATGTGGGCGCGTTCGAAGCCGCGGATCGAGCGCACCAGCGCCAGCTGCACGTCGAACGGCAGCGAGGTCGAGATGCCGTTGGGATAGATCTCGGCCACGTCCAGGCCTTCGGGCTCGACGAAGATCTGGTGGCTGGCCTTCTCGGCGAAGCGCACCACCTTGTCCTCGATCGACGGGCAGTAGCGCGGGCCGGTGCCTTCGATCTGGCCGGTGTACAGCGGCGAGCGGTCGAGCGCGCCGCGGATGAGGTCGTGGGTCTGCTCGGAGGTGTGGGTGATCCAGCACGAGACCTGACGCGGATGGTCGTCGCGGCTGCCGAGGAAGGACATCACCGGGCGCGGATCGTCGCCGGGCTGCTCCTCCATCACCGAGTAGTCGAGCGTGCGCCCGTCGATGCGCGGCGGCGTGCCGGTCTTGAGCCGGTCGACCACGAACGGGCCTTCGCGCAGGCGCGCGGCCAGCGCGGTCGCGGGCGGGTCGCCGGCGCGGCCGGCGGCGTAAGTGGTCTGGCCGACATGGACCTTGCCGGCCAGGAAGGTGCCGGCGGTCAGCACCACCGCGCGCGCCTGGAAGCGCAGCCCGGTCTGGGTGAGCACGCCGCTGACGCGGCCGTCGGCGAATTCGATGTCGTCGACCGCGGCCTGGAACAGGGTCAGGTTCGGCTGCGCTTCGACCGCGCGCCGGATGAAGCTGCGATACAGACCGCGATCGGCCTGGCAGCGCGTCGCCCGCACGGCCGGGCCCTTGCTGGCGTTGAGGCGTCGCCACTGGATGCCGGCGGCGTCGGCGGCGCGCGCCATGATCCCGCCCAGCGCATCGATCTCCTTGACCAGGTGGCCCTTGCCGATGCCGCCGATGGCGGGGTTGCAGCTCATCGCGCCGACGGTCTCGACCGAATGGGTGAGCAGCAGGGTGCGCGCACCGGCACGCGCCGAAGCCAGCGCGGCTTCGGTGCCGGCGTGGCCGCCGCCGACCACGATCACATCGTATTGGTAGAAAGAGTCGGTCATCGCAGGGTCCGGCGCCGCGGGGCGGCGGGCGGAATTTTAGGGCATGCCGGCGCGGGGCGCCCGGGCACGGAAACTTGGCACGGTTCCTGCGTCATTACTCTTGCACCCAGCGGGGCAGGCGCTAGACGCCGGTCGGAATTGGAACAGGGGCTGGCCAAGCGCTCGCGGGGGAAGCAGGGGGCCGAATGTCGGGGGACATTCGGCCCCTTATTTTTTTCCCGATTCCGCTGCGCGATACGCGCGATCCATCGATCTGAGGCCGGTCTGGCGCGGTTTGCGCGCGGGACGTCGCGTCTTGCGCGTCGCCTCGTAGAAGGCGCCGACGCCCGACGGGGACGGAACAGGGGGGATCCGTGATTCCTCGCCGGGCGCCGACATAGTCAGGCTGTCTTACCGACTACGTCCAAATGCGACGCAGCCGGTCAATACCCGTAGATTGCGGTCAGTCCGGCCCCGATGCAAGACCCTGGGGTGTGACCGGAAACTCGCTTGTGGAAAGCCGCGCTTGTGGAAGCCGCGCCCGTGGAAAGCGGCGGTGCGGGAGCGGCGCTGCGTTCAGCGCCGCCCCTGGCCCGGTCTCACTGCTCGTGCGTGGCCGGACGGCTGTCGCGGCTTTCGACCGCGCGGCGGATGGTCTGCTGCATCGGCGAGCCGCCGTCGCGGCGCGGCGGCGGGTTGTTGTAGACCCGCGGCATCGGCTGCGAGGGCACGTGGGTCGGCGGACGGCCGCCATCGGCGTGCTGGCGGCGGATGCCGTCCAGGTTGCGCCAGGGCGAGCGGTCGTTGTCCGGACGGCCCGGCGGCGGCGGGTTGGTCGGCGGCTGGCCCGGATTGACCACCACCGGCGGACGCGGGCGGTGCGGACGGTGATAGCCCGGGTAGCCGTAGCCCGGGTAACCGGGGTAATAGCCCGGGTAGCCGTAACCGTAGCCCGGTCGGTAGCCGTAGCTATAAGGATACGGATAGCCACCGTAGCGGTAGCCGAAGCGGTAGGCCTCGCCGTACGGGTAATAGCCGCCGTAGGAGCCGCCGTAAGAACCGTAATAGCGGTACTCGGTGCTCGGCTGACCGTAGTAATAGTCGCCGCGCGCGCCGTCGCGATACACGTAATCGGGATAGCAACCGGCCAGCAGGACGGCGGCTACGACGGGCAGGATCAGTTTGCGAATCATGGCTGGAACCCCCCAGGGTGTGCCGCCAGCTTCGGCCCGGGGCATTGAACTCGGGCTTAACTCGGCGGGTGGCCGGAAACCTCATCCTGACCGGTTCAGGTCCGCGCTACCAGTGTCGCCGCCCTAACCGACCGCTTGCGCAATTGCCGGGCCGGCGCACCGGTGCCAGCATGCCGGTCCGCGGCCGCGCGCAGGCGCCCCGCTCCCCCGTTCGCGAGCCCCCATGACCCTGCACCGCACCTCCGGCCATTGGCGGCTGGGCCTGTTGCTGACCCTGCTCACCGCGGCCTGCTGGGCGACCCTGCCGATCGCGCTGAAGATCGTGCTGGAGGCGCTGGACCCGATCACCCTGACCTGGTTCCGGTTCCTGGTCGCGGCCGGCGTGACCGGCGCCTGGCTGGGCCTGCGCGGGCGCCTGGGCGGTTACCGCGCCCTGGGCCGGCGCGGCTGGACCCTGCTGGCGCTGGCCGCGCTGATGCTGGTCGGCAACTACGTGCTGTACCTGTTGGGCGTGCAGTACACCTCGCCGGCCAATGCCCAACTGCTGATCCAGCTGGCGCCGCTGCTGATGACCCTGGGCGGGATCTGGGTGTTCGGCGAACGCTTCCGCGCCGCGCAATGGCTGGGCCTGGCCCTGCTGTTGATCGGGCTGAGCCTGTTCTTCCGCGACCAGCTGGTCCACGCCTGGGCCCAGGAAGCGGCCAGCGCAAGCGCGGCGCACAGCGGCGACTACCTGCTGGGCTCGGCCTTCGTGATCGCCGGCGCGGTGGTGTGGGCGGCCTACGCGCTGCTGCAGAAGCAGTTGCTGATGAAGTTGGGATCGATGCAGATCCTGTTGTTCATCTATGTCGCCGCCAGCGTGCTGCTGCTGCCGTTCGCGCGTCCGTCCGCGCTGTTGGCGCTGGACGGTTTCCACTGGGCGATGCTGGCCTACTGCGCGCTCAACACCGTCGGCGCTTACGGCGCCTTCGCCGAGGCGCTGGCGCACTGGGAAGCCTCGCGGGTGTCGGCGATCCTGGCGACCACGCCCTTGCTGTGCATCGTGGCGGTGACGGTGGTGCACGCGTTCTGGCCGCAGATGCTGGCGCCGGAACGGATCTCGAGCCTGGGCTGGGTCGGCGCGGCCTTGGTGGTGGCCGGTTCGGCCGCGGTCAGCCTGCTCGGGCGGCGCGCGCCCGCCAGCGAAAACGCATGAACGCCGCCGCGCCGGCATGGAGCGCGGTGGCGCGGGTGCGCTAGTCTCGCGACGATGAGCGAACTTCCCCCGAACGACCCCTCCGCGCCCGCCACCGACCTGCCCGGTTTCCGCGACGTGCTGGCCGCGGCCGCGCGCATCGCCCCGCATGCGCACACCACGCCGGTGCTGCGCTCGCGTTCGATCGACGCCCTGGCCGGCTGCGAGCTCTACTTCAAGGCCGAGCACCTGCAGCGCATCGGCGCCTTCAAGTTCCGCGGCGCCTGCAATGCGGTGTGGTCCTTGTCCGAGGCCGAGGCCGCGCACGGCGTGGTCACCCATTCCTCCGGCAATCATGGCGCCGCGCTGGCGCTGGCCGCGCGCACCCGCGGCATCGCCTGCCACGTGGTCGTGCCCGAGGGCGCGGTGGCGGCCAAGCTGGCCGCGATCGAAGCCTACGGCGCCACCTTGCACCGTTGCGCGCCGAGCATCGACGCGCGCGAGGCCAAGTGCGCGCAGGTGCAGGCCGAGACCGGCGCCGAGCTGGTCCATCCCTACACCGACGCGCGCGTGATCGCCGGCCAAGGCACGGCCGCTTTGGAATTGTTGGCGGCGACGCCCGCGCTGGACGCCTTGATCGCGCCGGTCGGCGGCGGCGGCCTGGCCAGCGGCACCGCGATCGCGAGCGCGGCGGTATCGCCGGCCACGCGTCTGTTCGTGGCCGAACCGGCCGGCGCCGCCGAGACCCACGCTTCGCTGCAAGCGGGTAAACGTATTACGCAGTTCGTACCGGACACGATTTGCGACGGATTGAGAGGCACGTTGGGCGCGCCTAATTTCGCGCTTTTGCAGCGCTATGCTGTCGAGGCCCTGGTGGTCGACGACGCCGACACCGTGGCCGCGATGCGCCTGTTCCTGCAACGCGCAAAACAAGTGCTGGAACCCTCCGCTGCGGTCGCAATAGCCGCGGTATTCGCTAATCGTTCGCTTTTCGCCGGAAAAAAAGTCGGCGTGATCCTGTCCGGCGGCAACGTCGATGCGGATGCGTTGGCGACTTTGTTCGCGCGCTGAATACATCGGCGGTGGAAGCCGCCGCATCGACGGCGATGCGACGTGTTTTATTTGTGACACCTCTATCATTTTTTTGCGCATGCCACTGGCACGCTGAGCTACGCAGCGCACCCCACGGCGTTGATTCACTTACGCCGGTGCGCGACGAGATCCGACCATTTCGTTCAAGCACTGAACAACGTTTAGCCGAAGGGGTGGCTGATGGTGGATGTCGAGTTTCGGGTGGTCGCAGACCGCCGCGACGGGCTGTTGCTGGCCCTGGGCCAGACCGTGATCGCGGCGGGGTTCACCCTGTTGCGTCAGCGCATGGTCAACAGCGAGGAAGGCGTGGTGCTGACCATGGTGGTGCGCGGCCCGGAGAACGGGCTGCTGATGCTCGAAGAGCGTCTGGGCACCCATCACCTGGTCAATAGTTTCGAAGCCTCGCCGGTCGACGCCAGCGTCGCCAATACCGTCAGCGCGCCTGCGCCCGCACCGGCCGCGCCCAAGGCCAACGGCGGAGCGACGCTCAAGCCCGCGACCGCGTCCGACGAGGCCGCCACCGCGATGGACACGCGCCGGGTCGAATCTCTGCTGCCGCAGCTGGCGCGCGACTACCCCAACATCTTCATCCAGCTGTTGGCGCTGGAACACGACCTGCCGCCGTCGCAGCGCGAGGCGACGCTGCGTTACATCGGCCAGCGCGTGGGCACCTGGGTCTACAAGCGCGACTACTCCCTGGGCGGCCACCTCGCCCTGGCCGACGCGGTGCGCCACATCGCCCTGCCGGCGATGCGCCAGCTGGTTCAGGCCGAACTCCACGAGGACACCCTGCGGGTCAAGAACAGTCCCTTCTGCCATCGCGGCGAACACGGCGCTTCCTGCCATTTCCTGCGCGGCATGCTCGGCGGCCTGCTCGGCGGACCCCACGGCACCGAAGGGGTGCGCGTCGTCGAAAGCCATTGTCGCAACACCGGCGCGGAGACTTGCTGCTTCGAGTTCCACGCCTGAGTCAGGCCAACCACCACGGGGGACTACCAATGCCGCACGATCACGCCATTCAATGCATCCACGACCCGCTGCTGGTCGTGCTTTCTTACCTGGTTTCGGTGCTGGGCTCGTTCACCGCCCTGCAGCTCGCGATCGCGATCCCGGCCGCGCGCGGCGCGGCGCGCTGGCGCGCGATCTTCGCCGCCGGCGCGGCGATGGGCGGCGGCGCGATCTGGGCGATGCACTTCATCGCCATGCTGGCCTGCCAGATGCAGATCCCGGTGACGTACGACCTCACCATCACCATCGCCTCGGCGGTGATCGCGATCCTCTCGTGCATGGCTGGCCTGGCGATCGCCAGCGCGGGCGTGTTCGGCTGGGGCAAGCTGGTGATCGCCGGCGTGTTCATGGGCCTGGGCGTGACCGGCATGCACTACAGCGGCATGGCGGCGATGCGCATGCCGGCCGACATCCACTACGACGGCACCCTGGTGTCGGCCTCGGCGGCGATCGCGATCGTGGCCTCGATCGTGGCCCTGTGGCTGGCCTTCAACCTGCGCGGCTGGCTGCAGATGCTGGGCAGCGCGCTGGTGATGGGCGTGGCGGTGTGCGGCATGCACTACACCGGCATGCTCGCGGCCAGCTTCGCGCCCAATCAGGCCGGCGCGGCCGCGCTGGCCGGCGGCATCAGCGGCGCCAATCTGGGCATGGGCATCTTCGCGGTGACCACCCTGCTGCTGGCCACGGTGCTGACCCTGAGCATGCTGCGCCAGCGTCAGCGCGCGATGGTGCAGATCTGACCGCACCTTCCGTAACGCGGTAGCGCGAAGGGCCCGCCGATGCGGGCCCTTCGTTTTGGCGCATGCGGCGCGGGCGCGCGCGTTTTTCGACCGCGCTCACGCGGCCTGAGCGCGACGCCGGTATCATCGCCGCGTCCCGCATACCGATGCAGCCAGGCCCCCGATGAAGATAGACGGTACCCGCAGCCACGACCGTGCCACCGAGGTGGTGTTGGCCTATTACGCCGCCTTCAACCGCGGCGATTGGGACGGCATGCTCGTCCTGCTGTCCGACGACGTCGCCCACGACCTCAACCAGGGCCCGCGCGAAAACGGGCGCGCCGCATTCGCTCAGTTCCTGCAGCGCATGCAGGCCAGCTACCGCGAGCAGCTGCACGACATCGTGGTGCTGGTCTCGCCCGACGGCAGCCGCGCGGCGGCCGAGTACGTGGTCCACGGCCAGTACCTGGCCAGCGACGCCGGCCTGCCGGAAGCGCGCGGGCAGAAATACGTGCTGCCCGGCGGCGCGTTCTTCGAGCTGCGCGACGGCCGCATCCAGCGCGTGAGCAACTACTACAACCTGCAGGACTGGATCGCCCAGGTCAGCTGAGCGCGGCCGCGGCGCAACCGCCGCGCATCGGCGCGGCGACGCGACCGACGCGTAACATCCGCTCCGCTAGGCTGTCGCGGCGCCCGACCGCCGCACGGCCCCGATGCTCAGACTCCCGCGTACGCCCGCCTACTGGATCGCCGCGCTGGCCTTGGCGCTGGCGCTGTGCTTTCTGGGCAGTCGCGGCATCTGGGACCCCGACGAAGGCCGCTACACCAACGTCGCCCTGAACATGCTCGACACCGGCGACTGGATCAATCCGCGCCGCAGTCATGAAGTCGCGCACTGGACCAAGCCGCCGCTGACCTACTGGGCGATCGCGTCCAGCGTGGCCGTGTTCGGCCATCACACCTGGGCGGCGCGGCTGCCGGCGGCGCTGGCCTATCTGCTCAGCGTGTGGCTGGCCTGGCGCGTCGCGCGCCGGCTCGCGCCGGGTGCGCAGGCGCAGGCCGCCACGATCTACGCGACCCTGCCGTTCACCGTCGGCGCCTCGCAGCTGATCACCACCGATTACCTGTTGTCGGCCTGCACCGGGGTGGCAATGTGGGCCTATGTGGAGGCGCGCTTCGGGCCGGCGCAGGCCGAACCCGCGCGCGAACGCCTGCGCGCGCGCGGCTGGATCGCCTTGATGTGGATCGGCTTCGCGCTGGGCTTCCTGTGCAAGGGCCCGCCGGCGCTGCTCCTGCTGCTGCCGATCCTGGCTTTCAATCTGCTCGCGCCGGGCGGGTATCGGATCCTGCAGTGGTCGGGCCTGGCGCTGTTCGTGCTGCTGGCGCTGCCCTGGTACGCGGCGGTGATCGCCAATCATCCGGGCCTGTTCAAGTACTTCATCGGCGACGAGGTGGTGAACCGCGTCACCACCAACGAATTCGGCCGCCACGGCGAGTGGTACGGCTGGCTGGAGATCTACCTGCCCACGCTGCTGCTGGGCACCCTGCCGTGGACGCCGGCGCTGTGGCGCTGGGCGCGCGCGCTGCCCGCGCGGGCCGGGCGTTGGCGCGATCGCGCCGCGCGCCTGAGCGAGGCGCCGGCGCTGCTGCTGGCCTTGTGGCTGTGGCTGCCGCTGCTGGTGTTCTGCCTGGCGCAGTCGCGCATGCCGCTGTACCTGCTGCCGCTGTTCCTGCCGTTGGCGGTGATCGCGGCGCGGCAGCGCCAGGACGAAGGCCGCGGCCTGCCGACCTGGCCATGGCTGGCGGCACTGGTCGCGGTGCTGCTGGCGCTCAAGCTGGCCACGGTCTATTGGCCCACCCACAAGGACGCGTCGGCCTGGGCCGAGGCGATCCGCACGCGCGCGCCCGGTCCGGTGCGCGAGGTGGTGTTCGTCGAAGACATGGCGCGCTACGGCCTGCACCTGCATCTGGATGCCGAGATCGAGAAGGTCTCGCTGGAGCCGGCGCCGGGCGCGCGCTTCAATCCCGAGTTCGACGAATCGCTGGCGCAGGAGCTGGCCGAGCACGAGCCCGGTACGGTCTGGGTCTGCAAACAAACGATGTGGCCGCGGTTGCGCGCGCGCGTGGCCACGCTCGGCTATCGCGCGAGCGCGCTGGGCGCGCCCTTCGAGCGCCGGGTGATCTTCCAGGTCGAGTTCGCGCCGCGTCTGGCGCGGCCGGGCGACGCGATGCGCTGACCCGGCTCAGGCGCCGCGGTCGCTGCGCATTTCCTTGGTGCGGTGATCGTCGCCGGCCGCCGCGCGCGCCGCGACCAGGCTGAAAGCGACGATGCCGACCACCACGATGGCCGCGCCGAGCAGGCTGCGCCCCTGCGGCCAGGCTTCGCCCAGCCAGAGCGCGCCGATCAGGGTCGCGAACAAAATCTCCGCCGCCTGCATCGCCTCGGCCGCGGCCAATGCGGTCGGGTCGTTGCGGACCATGCCGGTGGCCTGGAAGAACAGCACGGTCGCGATCACGCCAGCGCCCAGCGCCACGCCGCCGGCCAGCCACAGTTGCCCGGCCGAAGGCACGCCGGCCTGCGCGAAGGCGTACACCGCGACCGCGATCCACAGCGGCTGGCTGGCCAGAGTCATGCCGAACACGCGCTGGGTCGCGTTCAATTCGGTCCCGCTGCGCTCCAGATGCAGCAGCAGGCCGCGGTTGCCCAGCGGATAGGCGAAGGCCGATACCGCCACGCAGATCAGCGCGATCCAGCCTTCGCGATCCAGCTGGCCGCCGCCGTGTCCGAGCTGCAGCAGCAACACGCCGGCCACCACCACCGCACCGGCCAACAGCGCCGGCAACGGAATCCGCGCGCGCGCATCGCGGTACAGGAACGGCGCGCACAACATGCCGGCGATCACGGTGAGCTGAAAGGTGCCCGCGACCAGCCACGAGGGCCCGCTTGCCGCGGCCCAGCTCAGGCACACGTAGAACAGCACGAAGCCGATGCCGCTCCACAGCAACCACGGCCACGGATGCGCGCGGATCGCACGCCACACCGGCGCCGCGCCGCCCTGCACCGGCATCACCAGCAACAGCAGCGGCAGGGTGATCAGGTAGCGCAGCGACGCCGTCCATGCCCAATGCCCGCCGCCGACCGCGGCGGCGCGGTTGAGCACGTAGGTGCAAGTGAAGAACAACGCCGAGGCGAGCGCGATCGCGACCGCGGCCAGGGCGAGACGACGTGGGGTCATGGCGGCGCTCCAGGCGCGTACGCGTCGGGGTAGCGACGCAGGCAGTCGAGGACGATGGCTTCGATATCGCGCTCGGGTTCGGTATCGAAATGACGCAGGTAATCGGGATAGCGCGGCCACTCGTGCACGTTGCGCGAGCCGCCATGCACCAGCTCGTTGCGCAGCTCGAACAGCCAGGCGGCCCGGTCCGCCGCCGCAGGCAGCGCCGACACCCGGCGCACGCCCTCGACGATGCTGTCCTCGACCCGGCCGCGCACGCCGAACAGCGCGTCCAGGGCGATGAAGTAATGCAGGTAGTAGGCGATGTCGTCCGAGCCCATGGCCAGGTTGACGAAGCACAGCGCGTTGCCGAGCCGTTGCGCCGCGTCCGCCGGCAAGGCCGCGCGCGCGAGGTTCCAGGCGCGCAGGCGCGGCGCCAGCAAGGCGACCTCGTTCTCGTCGCCGTAGCAGGGATAGACCCGACCCAGGCCGGACAGCTCGTAACCGCTGCGCAGCGGGCCGTCCTGCAGCAGCAGACAGTGTTCCTGCGCCACCTGGGCGACGCGATGACGGCGGCGGTCTTCGCTCCAGAACGCGTACACCGCGGCCATCGCCTGTTGCGCATCGCGCTTGTAGCGCTGGCGCACGCCTTCCTTGCTGCCTTGGTACTCGCCGACCAGCCAGGCATGGAACAGGCCTTCGCGAAAGCCGATCGCGCTGCCGGTCAGGTGGCCGGTCAGCGGGCTCCAATTCGCGAGTACGCGGCCGCCGTTCAACGAACGCCAATAGCTTTCGTCGTCGGGCCGCACGATGCGCAGGTTCGCGAATCCCAGATCGACGCTCGCGCCGACGATCCGGTACAGAGGATGGATCGCGACCCAGCGGCCGCTGTCGCCCAGCAGCTGCGCCTCCATCGCGGCGTGCAGTTTATCGACCGCGTCGGCTTCGGCGACGGCCAGACGATCGAACAAGGAGCCCGCGGGTGCGGTGAGCACGCCTTCGAACACGCCCGGATCCAGGCAGCGTTCCTGCAGGGTGCGCTGGATCAGCTCGACGACGTGCATCAATTCGTGATGGCCGCGCTCGGCGCGCTCCAGATAGCTCGCGGCCAGCAGTTTGACGCTACGTTCGGCGCGCGGCGTGCGCCACCAGGTGACCGTCAGGCTGGGCGCGAACGGATGCAGATCGACCGCGATGAAGCTGGTCTTGCGGCCGCCCTCGGGCTGGCTGCCCAAGCGGATCTCGCGCAGCAGCGACAGCCAGCCGGCGCGCAGCGCGCGCATGCTCAGCCGCGTCTCCGGATCGGAATCCTCGCCACCGGCACCTGCACTTCGTCGACGCCGCCGACGCGGATCGGCGTGCCCGGCTGCGGGCCCCAGGCGTGGGCGTAGACCACTTCCCAGGTCGCCGGCAGGCGGCCGTCGGGAGTGCGCAGCGCCTCGTAGGCCTGCGCCGCGCGCGCGAAACGCGTGCGGCCGGTGAGGCTGCGGCGGCGCTCGCGCATGGCGTTGGTCGCGCCCAGGGTGCGCAGTTCGCGCATCAGGCCGCCCAGGTCGTCGTGGCTCAGCACGAACTCGTCGCGGTCCAGCACCGGGTCCTTGAAGCCCGCCGCGATCAAGGCGTCGCCGAACTGCGCGATCGAGGGGAACAGGCTCACGTGCGGGGTGTTGTCGGCTTCGGCGAAGGCACCGCGCAGCTCGAACAAGGTGTCGGGGCCGAAGGTCGACACCAACAGCAGGCCGCCGGGCTTGAGCACGCGGCGGAAGCCGGCGAACACCGTCGGCAGGTCCTCGACCCATTGCAGGCACAGATTGGAATACAGCACATCGACGCTGGCGTCGCGCAGCGGCAGCGCGCGCGCATCGGCGCAGAGGGCGTCGGGCCGGCGCGCGCCGCCGAGGAAACGCGGCAGGCCGCCGCTGGCGTTGTGGCGGGTTTCCTGCAGCATCGGCAGGGCCAGATCCAGCGCGACGACCTGCGCGCGCGGCCAGCGCTTCTGCATCGCGATCGCGGCATGGCCGGGGCCGCAGCCGACATCGACCACCAGCTCGGGCGTGCGGTCTTCCAGATAGTCCAGGGTTTCCGACAGGCGCGCGCCGACTTCGCGTTGCAGTGCGGCGGCGCCGTCGTAGCCATGCGCGGCGCGGGAGAAGGCGCGGCGGACTTGGCGGTGGTCGAACAGATCGGTCATCGGTAAGGCGATTTCGGTAGCGCGCGTGCGTCGTGGGCGCGACGTCCGCGCTGGGGGATCAGGGCGATGCGCCGGCGGCGTTCGCCGGCGGCAAAGATGCGGCGAATTCGTCGACCAGCTGCGCGACCTGTTCGGCCGCGCTCAGGAAGGGTGCGTGGCCGGCGCGGTCCAGCACCACGCTGCGGCCGCCGGGCGCCAGCGCGGCCGCGGCCGGCATCGCGCCCGCCGGTACCAGGCGGTCGCGTCGGCCGGAGATCCACAGGCTGGGCACGCGCAAGTTCGGCAACTGATCGCGCACGTCGATCGCGTCGAGCAGGCGCAGGCCTTCCTGCAGGGCGTGCTCGGCCGGCTCGCCGCGCTCGAAGGCCTGGCTGCGCAGCTTGCGCAACTCGTCCTGCGCGCTGGCCGAGCCCAAGGCCTCCAGGGCCAGAAAGCCCTCGAGCGTGCCGCGGAAATCGCGCTTGAGCGCGTCGCCGAAATCGCGGAACAGGTTCGGCGACACGCCGTGCGGCCAATCGGCGCCGGTCACGAAGCGCGGCGAGGACGCGATCATCACCAGGCCGCGCACCTGCTGCGGATGGTCGAGCGCGGCGCGCAGCGCGAACTGCCCGCCCAGCGACCAGCCCAGCCAGACCGCATCGGGAATGCGCGCGACCAGTTCGGCGGCCAGCGGCGTGGGCTCCAGCGCGGTACGGTCGTCGCGCGCGTGGCCGTGCCCGGGCAGGTCGATCAGGTGCAGGGTGTGGTCGTCGGCCAGGCGCTCGACCAGCGGCGCGAACAGGCCGCCGTGCATGGCCCAGCCGTGGATCAGCGCCAGCGAAGGTCCGCTGCCGAGGGTCTGCACGTACATGGCGGCCCTCAGTGCGCGTCGGCCAGTCGCCGCAGCGCGGCCAGCGCCGCGGCCGCGTCGGCGGCGCGTTCGGCCGGCACCAGCAGATGATCGTGATGGAGGCCGGCGAGTACGTTGCAGGCGATGCCGCGTTCGCTCAGTGCGGCCGACACCGCGGCGGTCAGTCCGACCGCGTCCAGCGCCGAATGCACGCTCAGGCTCAGCCAGGCGGCGACGAAGTCGTAGCCCAGCCCGCGCGCGTCGGCATCGGCGCGCGAGAGCACATAGCTCGCGCCCTCGTCCTCGCGCACGCTGGCGTGGGCGAGCGCGGCCAGTTCGGGATCGTGCCGCGCGCTGGCGACGTAAACGTATTCGCCCGCGCGCCGATGCACGTCCAGGCTGGCCAGCATCGGCGCGAGGTCGCGTTCGGCGACCGGGCGCGCGGCGACGGGCGCCGCGGTCATGGTGCGGGGGTGGCGCGCAGCTCGGCTGCGGCGACGACCGGGGCGCGGCCCAGGCCGGCGCGCTCGGCGGCGCGCGCAAAGGCTTCGATCAGGCCGTCGACGTCGGCCGGCGTGTGCAGCGCCGACAGCGTCACCCGCAAGCGGGCGCGGCCTTCGGCCACGGTCGGCGGGCGGATCGCCGCGACCCAGTAGCCGCTTTCTTCCAGCGAACGCGCCATCGCGATCGCGCGCGCGTCGTCGCCGCAGATCACCGGTTGGATCGGCGTGCTCGAGGGCTGCAGTTCCAGGCCCAGCTTGCGCGCGCCGTCGCGGAAGCGCTGGGTCAGCTCTACCAGCTTGTCGCGCCGCCAATGTTCGTTGCGTGCCAGCTTGACCGCGGCCAGCGTGGCCGCGGCCTGGGCCGGCGGCAGCGCGGTGGTGTAGATGTGACTGCGCGCGGTTTCGGCCAGGTGGCCGATCAGGTCGGCGTCGCCGTGCAGCGCGGCGCCGTAGCTGCCCAGGGCTTTGCCGAAGGTGGCCAGCTGCAGCGGCACTTCGCGCACCGACAGCTTCACCGACGCGACCGAGCCGCGGCCCTCGGGGCCGATCACGCCCACGCCGTGGGCGTCGTCGACGTACAGCAGGGCCTTCTGCGCGCGCGCGATCAAGGCCAGGTCGCGCAGCGGCGCGACGTCGCCGTCCATGCTGAAGACGCCATCGCTGGCCAGCATGGCCATGCCCTCGGGCACGCTGCGCAGCTGGCGGATCGCGCCTTCGGCGTCGGCGTGCGGATAGCGGCGCAGGCGGCAGTTGGCCAGGCGCGCGGCGTCGATCAGGCTGGCGTGGTTGAGCCGGTCCTGCACGCAGACGTCGTCTTCGCCGAGCAACCCCTGCACCGCGGCCAGGTTGGCCATGAAACCGCTGCCGAACAGCAGCGCGCGCGGCGAGCCCAGCCAGTCGGCGATCTCGCGCTCCAACGCTTCGTGGATGGCGTGGTGGCCGCAGACCAGATGCGAGGCGACGCCGCCGGCGCCCTCGCGCGAGGCCGCGTCCTGCAGCGCGCCGACCACGCCGAAATGCTGCGACAGGCCGAGGTAGTCGTTACCGCAGAAGTTGAGCAGCTTGCGGCCGTCGACTTCGCAGCGCGCGCCGTCGCGGTGGGTGACCGTGCGCATGACGCGGGTGCGCGAGGTCGCCTCGCGCTGTTCGCGCGCGGCGGCGATGCGTTCGGGCCATTGCGCTCGGTGCATGGTGGTCAGGCTGCGCAGGAGTGGGAGGGCGCCGCGTCGGTTTCGACGATGTCGGCGTGTACGGTGGCCGATTCTTCCATGATCTGCATCGGCCGCAGGCCCAGGCGCTCGAACAGCGCCATATCGCGCTCGGTGTCCGGGTTGCCCGTGGTCAATAGCTTCTCACCATAGAAGATCGAATTGGCGCCGGCCAGGAAGCACAGGGCCTGGAGCTCGTCGGACATGCTCTCGCGGCCGGCCGACAGGCGCACCATCGAGCGCGGCATCAGCAGGCGGGCGACCGCGATCGTGCGTACGAACTCGAACGGGTCCAGCTCGGCGGTGCCGGCCAGGGGGGTGCCCTCGACCTGGACCAGGCGATTGATCGGCACCGAATCCGGGTGCGCCGGCAGGTTGGCCAGGGTCTGCAGCAGGCCGGCGCGCTGGCTGCGCGACTCGCCCATGCCGACGATGCCGCCGCAGCAGGTCTTCATGCCCACATCGCGCACGTGCGCCAGCGTGTCCAGGCGGTCCTGGAACTCGCGGGTGTGGATGATCTCGTTGTAGAACTCCGGCGCGGTGTCCAGGTTGTGGTTGTAGTAGTCCAGGCCGGCCGACTTCAGGGCCTGGGCCTGGTCGCCCGAGAGCATGCCCAGGGTGGCGCAGGTCTCCAGACCCAGCGCCTTCACCTCGCGGATCATCGCCGCGACCTTCGGGATATCGCGGTCCTTGGGCGAGCGCCAGGCCGCGCCCATGCAGAAGCGCGAGGCGCCGGCGGCCTTGGCCTGCTTGGCCTTCTCCAGCACCGCCTCGGTGCTCATCAGCTTGGTCGCGTCGACGCCGGTGTGGTAGCGCGCAGCCTGCGGGCAGTAGCTGCAGTCCTCCGGGCAGCCGCCGGTCTTGACCGACAGCAGGGTGCTGACCTGGACCTCGGTGGCGTCGAAATTCTCGCGGTGGGCGCTGGCGGCGCGGTGCAGCAGCTCCGGGAACGGCAAATCGAACAGGTCGCGTACTTCGCTGCGCGACCAGTCGTGGCGCAGGGCCCGCGGGGGCGAAACGGCCGACTCGGCGACGGGGACTTTACTGACGACGGACATGGAGGTTTTCCGGCAGACGACACGGGGCAGAGGCGGCAGTCTGGAAAGCATGGACGACGCTGTCAACCAAACCCACCCCGCAACGGTTGACGGCCGCCTGGCCCGGCTCGGGCGCGGGCTGTGGCCGGCGCGCTGCCTGGTCTGCGGCGAGCGCGGCGCGGACGGCCGCGATCTGTGCCGGGCCTGCGCGCGCGCCCTGCCCTGGAACCGCTGCGCCTGCCCGCGTTGCGCACTGCCGTTGGCGGTACCCGCGCTTGCCTGCGGACGCTGCCTGAAACGCCCGCCCGCGCTCGACGCGGTCCGCGCCGCCTTCGTCTACGGCACACCGCTGGACCGCCTGCTGCCGCGGCTGAAGTTCCACGACGACCTCGCCGCCGGCCGCCTGCTCGCCGCCCTGATGCTGGACGATCCCCAGCGCCCCGCCCCGGCGGCCCTGATCGCGGTGCCGTTGGCGCATGCCCGCCTGCGCGAACGCGGCTACGACCAGGCCCGCGAACTCGCGCGGCCCTTGGCGCGGGCCCTGGGCGTGCCGCTGATCGAGGGCGCCCTGCGGCGCACGCGCGACACCCCGCCGCAGTCCAGCCTCGGCGCGCTGGCGCGGCGGCGCAATCTGCGTGGCGCCTTCGCGGCCGGCTTCCGCGGCGCGGCGCCAGCGCGGGTAGTGCTGATCGACGACGTCATGACCACCGGCGCGACCCTGCTAGCGGCCGCCGGCGCCCTGCGCCGCGCGGGCGTGGCGCGGGTGGAGGCCTGGGTATGCGCGCGGGTGCCGTGAGCGCCGTGATGAGGCATTGCCGCGCGCTGGGCGCGGCGGCGATCGCTGCGCTCGCGCGCGCCCTACGGCATCACCGGCGGCTGGTAGCTCAGGGTCAGCCCCAGCGCCCACAGCAGGCCCAGCACCAGCGGGATATGCACCAGCAACTGCACGAAGGTGAAACCGACGATGTCGCGCGCCTTCAGGCCCAGCACGCCCAGCAGCGGCAGCATCCAGAACGGATTGATCAGGTTGGGCAGCGCTTCGGCCGCGTTGTAGATCTGCACCGCCCAGCCCAGATGCACCTTCAGGTCGATCGCCGCCTGCATCACGTAAGGGGCCTCGATGATCCACTTGCCGCCGCCGGAGGGTACGAAGAAGCCCAGCACCGCCGAATAGGCGCCCATCACCAGGGCGAAGGTGTCGGCGCTGGCGATATGCACGAACACGCTGGACAGGTGATGGGCGAGGGTCTCGCCGCCGTGGCCGGGCGCCGAGGTCAGCAGCGCGGCGATGCCGCCGTACAGCGGGAACTGGATCAGCACGCCGGTGGTGCTGGGCACCGCGCGCGCGACCGCGTCGAGGAAGCTGCGCGGGCGCCAGTGCAGCAGCAGGCCCAGGGTCAGGAACAGAAAGTTGTAGGTATTGAGGCTGGCGATCGCGCTCACCGCCGGCTTGCTCGCGAACTCGTGGACCAGCCAGCCCAAGCCCAGCGCCGACAGCGCGATGGTGATCAGCGGGCTGTACTCCAGCCATTCGCCCGGGCGCGTGCGCGGCGGCAGCGCCGGCGTGGCCTGGCGCTGATCGGCACCGAACTCGCTGGCGCGCCGCACCGAGGCGCCGCGCGGCGCGGTCACGTAGCACACCAGCAGCGACACCCCGATCAGCGCGGCGGTGAGCGCGATCGACTGCCACAGGAAGATGGTCTGGCTGAAGGGGATCACGCCGGTGATCGCCAGCAGCGCCGGCGGCATGCTGGCCGGGTTGGCCTGCAGCTGCGCCGCCGAGGAGCTCAAGCCCATCGCCCAGACCGCGCCCAGGCCCAGGTAGGCGGCGGCGCCGGCGGCGCGGTAATCCATGTCCAGGTCCTCGCGCCGCGCCAGCGCGCGCACCAGCAGGCCGCCGAACACCAGCGAGAAGCCCCAGCTCAGCAACGAGGTCAGCATGCTCAGCAGGCCGACGTAGCAGATCGCGCCGCGACCGCTGCGCGGGACCCGTGCCAAGGCATCGATCAAGCGCGCCACCGCCGGCGCGGTCGCCACCACGTAACCGCCGATCACCACGAAGGCCATCTGCATGGTGAAGGGGATCAGGCTCCAGTAGCCCTCGCCGAATGCGCTCGCCGTGGCCTTGGGCGTGGCGCCGAAGCCCAGCGCGGCTATCGCGACCACCATCACCGCCAGGGCCGCGAACACATAGGCATCCGGAAACCAACGCTCGGCCCAGGCCGCGCTGCGCAGGGCGAAACGCGCGAGCGCGCCGTCGTTGGCGGGAGCGGACGCGGCGGTCGGGGTCATGGTCGAGGTTTCCGGCGGCGATGGACACGAAGATTCTGCGCGGCCCTGCAGCGAGCGCCGTTAGCACTTTAGTCGCAGCGAGGGCGCGGTTTGCGATGGGAGTCCGAAATTGGCTCCTCAGCGATAGAAGACCTCTCCCGCTTGCGAGGTGAGGGGCAGCGCTTGCGAGCTACTGGTTCACGCTGCACCGAACGCCCGACCGCTGTGCGCTCGGGCCGAGATATGGACCGGTGCGGGCAACACATAAGCCCCTCTCCCGCTTGCGGGGTGAGGCGTGGCGCGAGCCACTGGCTCGCGCTGGGCCGAACGCCCGACCGCTGTGCGGTCGGGCCGGGGTGTGGGTTGGGGTGAGGGCAGCGAGCGCCGTGGGCGCAAGCCTCTACTGCTGCTGCTCCAGCAGAGCAGCAACAAAAGCACCCCTCACCCTAGCCCTCTCCCGCAAGCGGGAGAGGGGACCAAGCTTTGTGAGCTCAGCTTGGAGCGAACTCTCGCCGGACATGGTTCATGGTGAGTTTTTCGAACCATCTGCAGCAGGGCTCTCACGACTCCAATGCCGTGCGTGGGTCCTGCTCCGCACAGGTTGCATCGCACACCCACCCTCAATACCCACTGCTCTCCGCCGCGAACCGCACCGGTACCGTGATCGTCGCGCTGCCGCCGTTGTTGAGGCTGAGGTTCAAGCTCACCGCGGTGTCGCCGGTCGCGCCGCCCGAGGCCGGGCAGCTGCCGTTGCTGGCGGTGCAGGTCCAGGGCCCGCTCAGGCTTACGCCGGTGGGCAGGTTGTCGCTGATCTGGGCAGCGTTGGCCGCGTCCGGGCCGTTGTTGGTCACCGTCAGGGTGTAGCTGGCGGTGCCGCCCGGCGTGTAGGTCGCCGCGCCGTCGCTCTTGACGATGCTCAGGTCGGCCTGTCGCAGCGCATTGGTGATGGTGCAGTTCAGATCGTCGCCGGCGCTGGGCGAGAACTCGGCCCATTGCTGGCGGTTGCCGAGGTTGTTGCCGCCGCCCGAGGGCAGCGCCGTGGCCGAGCCTGCGGTCGCATTGCTGCAACTCAAGGACACGCGGTACGCGCTGGGCGCCTGATCCGGACCCGCGGGCGTGGCCTTGATCGCCTCTTCGAACTGCATGGTGCTGCCGGCGGGCAGGATGGTTACGCCCGTGCTCGCGCTGGTCGGCGCGGCGCCGCCGCTGGTGGCGGCGCTGGCGGCGAGGATGCCGCCGGAGTAGATCCGCACCGTGGCCTGGTCGCTGGCGCCGACGCGCGCCTGCAATTGCTTGCTCAGGTTGACCCAGACCGGGGTCGGCGTCGGCCGGCAGGCGCTGGCGTCGAAGTTGGTGTTGCCGATCAGGCCACGCAGCACCGCGCGCACGCCGTTGTGCAGGCCGCTGCCGGCAGCGCTGGGCACGGCGCAGGCATCGTTGCCGGTACTGCCGCCGCGATTCACCCGCACCCGCACGCTGATCACATAGGTATCGGTCTGCCCCGCCGTGAGGTTGCGCCATTGGCCTTGCAACAGCCACGGGCCGCTCCCGCTCAACGCGCTCGCGGCGCCGCCGTTGAAGGTGTAGCTGGCCGAGACGATGCTGGTGTCCGGGTCCAGGCCGGGCGTGTCGGTGAGGCTGTAGCTGGCCGCGACCAGGCTGGGGTTGTTCACCGTCACCGTGTAGCGCACGTCGGACAGATCGGCGCTGCCCGCCACCGCCACCGGCGCGTCGGCGTTCTTGTTGACGGCCAGGCTCGCATCGTCGTCGGTGATGGTGTAGCTGCGCGTGTCCTGGGCGGCACCGCCGCAGGTGGTGATGGAGGTCAGCAGGAACGGCAGCGGCGAGCCGGTGGGCGGCGAGATCCGCAGCGCAATGGTCTCGTTGCCTTCCGGCAGGATGTCGTTGGTGATCGCGATCGGCAGCGCGATCAGGCTGCCGGTACCGCCGTCGTAGGTGCCCGCGGGCACGGTGACGTTGAAGGTCGCCGCATTGCCCGGCGTGGTGTAGTCCACGCCCAGGGTCGCGGTGCCGCCGGTGACCTGCACCTGCACCGTCAGCCCGCCGGCCGGCACCGTGCCGTTGATGCGCAAGGCCGGCAGATTGCCGCCGGTGGATTCGGGCGAGGAACTGCTGGGCTGATCGAATTCGATGAAGGGCCGCAGTACCAGCTGGATCGCATCGAGAAAATTGCCGACCGTGAGATCGCCGCCGGCGGTGCTGATCGACTCGAAGCCCAGGCTGTTGGTGCCGGTGGCGCCGGCGTAGGTGAAGTTGCCGCTGTAGTCGACCCAGCCGTTGCCGCCGGCGACCGGCGCGTTGGCGGTTCCCTGCGAGACCGTGGGCGTATCGAAGCTGCCGTTGGCGGTGGTGCCCACGCGGATCACGGTGGAGGACGCGCCGACCTTCATCTCGGCCACGTCGCGCACGGTGTTGCTGCTGCGGCCGCGGTGGCTGAACACCCAATCGATGCGCTCGCCGTTGATCATGCACACGTTCTGATACATGCGCGAAGTCGCGGCGGCGTTGAGTTCGGCGAACTGTTTGCCTTCGCGCGCGGGCACGCCGTTGAAGTTATTGGCCCACAGCTCCATCAGCCGGCCGCTGGTGCCGACCGAGGCCGGCGGCACGCACGTACCGCCGGCGGTGCCGATCGGATGGGTGGTGGTCCAGCCGGGAATCGCGCCTTCCGGGATCAGCGCGTAGCAGGCCGTGGTGCCGTTGCCGAGCACAGGCGCTTCGAAACCGATATTGATGAAGCTGCGTTGGACCTGCGCGGCGGCAGGCAAGGCGAGGCAGGCGATGGCGAGCGCGGCCAGGCCGCGAAACAAACGGCGTCGAGTCATGTATCCCCCTGTTACGTGACCAGTGTCACAAAAAATCAGGAGAGATGCCTGAATTGGTCTTCACGCCATCCGCCTAGCGGCACCCGCGGCGTGCCCACCCCGACGCCGAATCAGGGCGCGGGTGGCGGACTCGGCTTCGGGATGTCGGCGCGCGGGCGGCGACCGGAGCCGATCACCGCTTCGGCGCTGAGTTCCATCGACGCGCCTTTCGAGAACAGCGCCGTGGTGCCGACCGCGGTCCAGGCCGGGTAGTGGTCCTTGAAGAATTCGTGGTGCACTTTCAGCACCGGCTCGACCACGCGGCGGAACTCCTCGTGGTTCTGGGCCACGTGGAAGCTGTTGAGCTCGACCACGTCCTCCAGGCTCGCGCCCGCCTGCTTGAGGTGGACCTCGAGCTGCTGGAAAGCCCAGCGAATATTGGCCTCCTCGTCGGGGCCCGAACGCGACGGAATACCCGAGACGATCACCCGGTCGCCGACGCGCAGCACCGGCGTGTAGTGGATGTCGTGATAGGAGCTTTGCCAGCCGGCCGGCGCGAAATGCTCGCGCGTGGGCGCGGCGGCGCTCGGGGTTTCGGCGCCCGCGGCGGTGGCCACGGCGCACAGCACGGACAGCACCAGCACGACAGGCAGACGCGGCATCGCAGCACTCCGGTGACGGACGGTGCCGCCATTGTAGGCACGGGGCCGGCGCCAGGACTGCGCCGGGCCCGACCCTTCAGGCCGCCGTCGCGCCGCCGCCCAGGGCGTAGTCCAGCGCCAGCCCGGCGAACACCGTCAGCCCGACCCAGTGGTTGTGCAGGAAGGCCTTGAAGCAGGCCGCGCGGTCGCGGCCGCGCGCGATCGCGAATTCGTAGGCCACCAGCAAACTCGCCAGGCCCAGGCCGCCGAAATACCAGACGCCCAGATCGGCGCGCTGCCCGGCCAGCGCCAGCGCGGCCAGGAACAGGGCGTACAACACGCCCTGGGCGACCAGGTCCATCTCGCCGAACAGAATCGCGGTCGACTTGGCGCCCATCTTGAGGTCGTCCTCGCGGTCGACCATCGCGTACCAGGTGTCGTAGGCGGTGGCCCACAGGATGTTGGCCGCGTACAGCAGCCAGGCCACCGCCGGCACTTCGCCGCGCACCGCCGCGAACGCCATCGGGATGCCCCAGCCGAAGGCCATGCCCAGGTAGACCTGCGGCAGATAGGTGTAGCGCTTGAGGTAGGGATAGCTGGCGGCCAGGACCACGCCGACCACGCTCATCAGCACGGTCAGGCGGTTCAGGGTCAGCACCAGCGCGAACGCGGCCAGCATCAGCGCGGCGAACACCATCAGGGCCTCGCGCCCGCGCACCTCGCCGGTCGCCAGCGGGCGGTGCTTGGTGCGCTCGACATGCGGGTCCAGCCAGCGGTCGGCATAGTCGTTGATTACGCAGCCGGCCGAACGGGTCAGCCAGACCCCGGCGCTGAACACGAACAGGGTCCACAGCGAGGGCACCCCCCGCGCGGCGATCCACAGGCCCCACCAGGTCGGCCACAGCAGCAGCAGCCAGCCGATCGGGCGGTCGCCGCGCACCAGCTTCCAGTACAGCCCCAGGCGGACTTTCCAGGCCGGCGGCGGCACCGATTCGGGGGTTTCGTAGCGCTCGTAACTCATCCGATCAGAGTACCAAGCCCCGCAAGCGCGCCGCGATGCCGGCCGTTCGCCGCCGCCACGCCACGTCCGCGTGCGTTTGCGGCTAGAATGCCGGTCCCGCGTGGCCCCGACTTTGACCGGTCGGAGCGCCGGGATCTCAGCCAGGCGCCCGTAGCTCAGCCGGATAGAGTAGTGGCTTCCGAAGCCATTGGTCGGGGGTTCGAATCCCTCCGGGCGCGCCATTCCCATGTCTACGGGCATGGGTGCCGGCTTTATACTGGCGTGCGGCCGCACCTTGGTGCGGTTCTTGTTGATGGCTCCGCATGCCCGGCCGGGTGTGCGCAATAGGTGGATCGTGCGCAATTACGACCTCGAATTCCTGAAGAAATTCTCGATGGTGATCGGCTTCCTGATGCTGGTCACCCTCGGGCTGATGATCGCCGCCTACTTCGTGCACCAGCAGATCCCGCCGGAGATCGACCCGGCCGTGGTCAAGCGCACCGAGCAGCGCATCGCTCCGGTCGGCGCGGTCTACGCCGGCAGCACCGGCGCCTCGGCCCAAGCCGCGGCCAAGGCCGCCGCTGCCGCCAAGGCCGCCTCGCAGGTCGCCTACGGTGGCACCACCGACGGCGCGGTGATCTTCGACAACCTCTGCGCGGGCTGCCACAAGTCCGGCGCCGGCGGCGCACCGACCCTGGATCAGGCCCATTGGGGCCCGCGCCTGGCCAAGGGCAAGGACACCCTGCACAAGCACGCCATCGAAGGCTTCACCGGCACCGCCGGCATCATGCCGCCCAAGGGCGGCAACCCGGCCCTGACCAACGAGCAGGTCTCCGCGACCGTCGACTGGATGCTGGCCAACCTGAAGTAAGCGCCGCCGCATCGCGCCGCGCCACGACGCCGCCTTCGGGCGGCGTCGTCGTTTCCGGGCCCGGCCGCCGCGCGCATTACGGCGGCGTAATACGGAGTCGCCCGATCCGTTCGATAATGCGCGACCTCTCCGTGGCGCCCACGCGATGCCTGCCTTCCGTCCCCGTTCCGCCGCCCTGCTGTTGCCCTGTCTGCTGCTGGCCGCCTGCGCCAGCCTGCAACGCGATCCGCTGCGCGCCGACGGCACGCCGTCGACGCCGATCGGCAGCGTGCAGGGGCACGGCGCGGCCAGTCCCCTGATCGGGCAACGGCTGGTCGTCGAAGGCACGGTGACCGCGGCGCTGACCGGCGAGAACGACCGCTTCGTGGGTTGGTTCGTGCAGGACGGCGGCGACGACGACGAGGCCAGCTCCGACGCGCTGTTCGTGCCCGCCGCGGCGGACGTGTCGCTGCATACGGGCGACCGCGTGCGCGTGATCGGGCGCGTGCTCGAACTCGACACCGGCCGCGGCAGCCACCTCACCGCGCTGGACCCCGAAGCCGCGCGCGTGCTCGGCCCCGGCCGCACCGAAACCCTGGTGCTGGACGCGCCGCCCGCCGATTGGTCGCGCTACGAAGGCATGCGCATCGGCATCGGCCGCGCCCTGACCCTGGCCGACACCGACGACATCGCCCAGGACGGCCGCGCCCTGGTCGCCTTCGACGGGCCGCTGTGGCAGCCCGGCGAACGCGCCGCGCCCGGCAGCGAAGCGGCGCGCGCGATCGCCGCCGACAACGCCCGCCGCCGCCTGTGGCTGGACGACGGCCGCATCGTCGGCGCGCCCGCGCTGGACGCCGGCGTGCTCCCGTCCGGCTACGCGCAGGCGCGCAGCGGCAGCACCCTGGAAGGCGTGGAAGGCGTGCTCGACGCGCGCGACGGCGGCTGGCGCCTGCAGTTGACCGCCACCCCGACCCTGCACGCCGCGGCGCGCGAACCGGCGCCGCAGGCCGGCGACGCCAGCGACCTGCGCATCGCCGCGTTCAACCTGGAAAACCTGTTCAACGGCGACGGCCGCGGCGCTGGCTTCCCGACCCCGCGCGGCGCCCGCGACGCGGTCGAGTACCAGCGCCAGCAGGCCAAGCTGATCGCGACCATCCAGGGCCTGAAGCCCGACATCGCCGCGCTGATGGAGCTGGAGAACGACGGCTACGGCCCGGACTCGACCCTGGCCCAGCTGGTCGAAGGCCTGCGCCGCGACGGCGGCGACTGGCGCTTTGTGGCCACCTGCCAGCTGCCCTGCGCGGCCGATGCGCGCGGCCCCGGCAACGACCAGATCCGGGTCGGCCTGATCTACCGCGCCGACCGCGTCGCCCCGCGCGGCGCCGCCGTCACCCTGCCCGGCGGCCCCTTCGACAGCGGCAGCCGGGTGCCGCTGGCCCAGGCCTTCGTCGCCCTGCGACGCGGCCGCCCGGCCGGCCCGGCCTTCACGGTCGCGGCCAACCACTTCAAGTCCAAGGGCTGCGGCCAGCAGGCCCAAGGCGCGGACCGCGACGCCGGCGACGGCGCCGCCTGCTGGAACGCCCTGCGCACCGAATCGGCGCGCCGCCTGGATGCCTGGCTGAAGACCGACCCCACGCATTCCGGCAGCGATCTTGCGGTCATCCTCGGCGATCTGAATGCCTACGCCGAAGAAGAGCCGGTGCGCACCCTGAAGGACGCGGGCTGGCGCGACGCCTTCGTCGTGGCCAAGGTCGCACGCCCCTATAGCTACGTGTACAAGGGCGAGCTCGGCCGCCTCGACCACGCCCTGCTCAGCCCCAGCCTGGCCACGCGTCTGCGCGGCGCGGTGGAATGGCACATCAATGCCGACGAGCCACTGTCGGCCGGTTATCGCGCCGGCGCCGACGGCCCCTGGCGCAGCTCCGACCACGACCCGCTGCTGCTGGCGTTCCGCCTGGTGACGGCCCGCTGAGGGCCGGCCCGCTCACGCCCCCTCGGTATGATGCGCGCATGACCACCCCCGCCTTCCCCAGCGAAGCCTCCACCGTGCTGAGCCTGACCGGCCCGGCCGGCCCCCTCGAGGCCATCGTCGAAGCCGCCGAAGACCAGCCGCGGCCGCTGGTCGCGATCGTCTGCCACCCGCTGCCCACCGAGGGCGGGACCATGCACAACAAGGTCGTGACCATGACCGCGCGCGCCCTGCGCGAGTCCGGCGCGGCCACCGTGCGCTTCAACTACCGCGGCGTCGGCCAGTCCGAAGGCGAGTTCGACCAAGGCCGCGGCGAAGCCGACGACCTGCGCGCGGTCGCCGCCTGGGTGCGCGCGACCCGCCCCGACGCCCAGCTGTGGCTGGCCGGCTTCAGCTTCGGCGCCTATGTCTCGCTGAAGCTGGCCGACGAACTCAAGCCCGGCATGCTGATCTCGATCGCGCCGCCGGCCGGGCGCTGGGACTTCGCCGGCATCGTCGCGCCCGACTGCCCCTGGCTGGTGATCCAGGGCGAGGCCGACGAGATCGTCGACCCGCAGGCGGTCTACGCCTGGATCGACAGTCTCAAGCAGCCGCCGGACCTGGTGCGCATGCCCGACACCAGCCATTTCTTCCACCGCCGCCTGATCGACCTGCGCGGCGCGATCAAGAACGGCATCAAGCCCTACCTGCCTGCGCATGAGTGAAGCCACCGCGGCGGCGCTGCCGTCCGCCGCCTATGCCGCCGGCGTCGCCCGCGGCGACTGGAACGACGACCCCGCCCAGCACCCCGCGCTGCGTGAACTCGACCGCCTGCATGCGCTGCTCAGCGAGCCGCCCAAGCGCGGCCTGTTCGACGGGCTGCTCGGCAAGAAGGCCGAGACACCGAAGGGCTTGTATCTGTGGGGCGGCGTCGGTCGCGGCAAGACCTTCCTGATCGATCTGTTCTTCGATGGGCTGCCGATCCGCGAGAAGCGCCGCACCCACTTCCACCGCTTCATGCGCGAAGTGCACACGCAACTGCGCGCGCACGCGGGCGAGAGCGACCCCCTGGCCAAGATCGCGCGCCAATGGCGGCGCGAACTGCGCGTGCTGGTGCTGGACGAATTCTTCGTCATCGACATCGGCGACGCCATGCTGCTGGGCCGCCTGCTCGAACGCCTGTTCGCCGAGGGCGTGGCGCTGGTGACCACCTCCAACACCGCGCCGCCCAATCTCTACGCCGAAGGCCTGCAGCGCGACCGCTTCAAGCCCGCGATCGCGCAGATCGAACAACACTGCGAAGTGCTGTTGCTGGACAGCGCGCACGACTACCGCCTGCGCGCGCTGACGCGCTCGCCGGTGTACCGCACCCCGCTGGACGCCGAGTCCGACGCCTGGCTGGGCGCGCGCTGGAAAGAACTATCGATGGCTTGCCCCAAGGCGCAGGGCCCGCTGCACATCGACGGCCGCGACATTCCCGTGCGCGGCCTCGCCGAGGGCCACGCCTGGTTCGACTTCGCCGCGCTATGCGAAGGGCCGCGCGCGGCCAGCGACTACATCGAGATCGCCACCGAGCACCACACCGTGCTGCTGGGCGACATCCCGTTGTTCGATAGCCGCAACGAAGACCCCGCGCGCCGCTTCGTCACCCTGATCGACGAGCTGTACGACCGCCACGTCAACCTGGTCTGCACCGCCGCCGCCGCGCCCACCGAGCTGTACCGCGGCCACAAACTGGGCGGCGCCTTCGAACGCACGGCCTCGCGCTTGATCGAGATGCAGTCGGCGGAGTATTTGGCGTTGGAGCATCGGGGGTAAAGCACCCCCCCTTTTCAAATGGGCGAACCGTCCGCTACGAGATGGATGAAGTCGCGGCCGGTTTCGAATCCTTCGATTGTCGGGTTCATCTTCTCTTCGATTGCCTAGAAGCCCGGATTCGTCTTCGCCTTTGATTCTCTCGAAAATCCGGGTCGGTCTTCGCACTTTTCGAAGCGGAAAGACCGCAGGTCGACGCCGCTCCACACGCCAATTTTGGCGGCCTCACCGGCGGCTAACGACGAGGCAGCGCGGCTTCGGAGAACCTATGCAAACCTGCGGACTATCCGTGCCATAAAGCCACCACTCTTCACGGCACACCGCCTCGATCATCACCTTACGCATCCATCACGCACACACTCCCGCAACAACCGACTCCGTTACCCTGCCGCTGGATGGAGCAACCGCGGTAGGAGGGGGGAATGGGAGGATTAAGTCTGTGGCATTGGATCATCGTTCTTGGCTTGGGCGGCTGCTTCGCCTTGGTGGTGATCCTGATCATCGCCTTGTTGCGCATGCGCCGCGATAACTGACCGTGCGCGGCGCCGAGGCCGTCGTTATGGCGCCTCAACCCGTAGGGTGTGGTGAGCGCGAGCGAACCGCACCAACGTCGCATCGGTACGCGTGCGCAACCTGTGGCGGCGTGAATCTTTCCGATCCGGACGTGCTCCGGAGGTAACGACGATGCGGTTCGCTGCGCTCACCGCATCCTACGATGGAGCGAACTCCACGTGCGACGACCGCTGACCATCGCGCCCGCGCCACGCGATGGCCGTAAGGTGTGGTGAGCGCAAGCGAACCGCACCAGCGCAACTTCGGCACGGCCGCGCACCTCAAACATGCGCCGCTATGGCCAAACTCCGCTGGCCGCGGAAGCCACGACGATGTGGTTCGCCTGCGCTAACCGCATCCTACGGTGGACCGAACCCAGCGTTCGACGACCGCTGACCGTCGCGCCCGCGCCGCGCGATGGCCGTAGGGTGTGGTGAGCGCAAGCGAACCGCACCAACGCAACTTCGGCACGGTCGCGAACCTCAAACATGCGCAGCTATGGCCAAACCCCGCCGGTCACGCAGGCCACGACGATGCGGTTCGCTTGCGCTAACCGCATCCTACGATGGAGCGAACCCCGCGTGCGACGACCGCTGACCGTCGTGCCCACGCCGTGCGATGGCCGTAGGGTGTGGTGAGCGCAAGCGAACCGCACCAACGCAACTTCGGCATGGTCGCGCACCTCAAGCAAGCGTGGCTCTGGCCAAACTCCGCTGGTCACGCAGGCCACGACGATGCGGTTCGCTTGCGCTCACCGCATCCTACGCAGGCCGAACTCCGGGTGCGACGACCATCGTCGGCCGCACCCAGCCCCAGTTCATACGGGTCGCTCAGAACCGATAACGCGCGATCAGCTGATACACCGGCCCGGCCTGCTCGCTCTCGCGTTCGTATTCGTCGTAGTCGCGGTCGATCTGGTCGGCCAGGGTATCGAACTTGTTGAAGTACTCCTGCTTCTTGGCGTCCAGCAGGTTCGATCCGGTCAGGCGCAGCGAGAAGTTCTCGCCGAAGCGCTTCTCCACGAACACTTCCAGATCGGCGCCGTAGCGCGTGGTCACTTCCTCGGCCAACACGCGCGAGCGCACATCGCCCTGGCGGCGGTAGCTGGCGCCGAAGGCGATGCCGTAGTCGGCGATATCGTGGATGAAGCCGACGTTGTAGACGTAGCGTGACTGGTTGTTGAAACGGCGCTCGCCTAACTCGTCGTCCACCGAGCTGTCCAGCCAGGAATAGTTGGCGAACACGCCGGTGTTCGGCAGGCCGAATGCGGTCAGCGGCGTGGACAGGTCGAACTCGATGCCGTAGACGTAGCCGTCGCCGACATTGGCGGCGGTGTAGACGAAGCTGTCCGGGTCGAACTGCGGATAGCCGGGCGTGGCCGGGGTCGCGCCCGGATGGTCGTCCAGGAACTCCTCCAACTCGTCCTCGTAATCGTCGCGCGCGGTCGCGCTGGGCTCGCCGGTGTTGGCGATCTCGATCAGATCCTTGACGTCGCGGTAGAACAGATTGACGCCGACGATGCCGTGCCGGCCCAGGCGACGCTCGAAGCCCAGGTCCAGGCCCCAGGCGGTCTCCGGGTCCAGCTGCGGATTGCCGACGAAGTCGTTGTCGCCGTACTCCTCTTCCAGGGTCAGCGGCAGGATGTAGTTGAAGTTCGGACGGCGCACCGTGCGCGCCAGCGACAGGGTGATACGGTCGTTTTCGCTGACGTTCCAGCGCAGGTGCGCCGACGGCAGCAAGGTCGCGTAGTCGTTGGAGGCGCGCTCGTCGTCGTTGCGCACGTCCACCTCGGTGGTCTCGTAGCGCAGGCCCGCCTCCCAGTCGAAGACGCCGCCCTTGCCGGAGAACATCAGGTAGGGATCGACCCGGCGTTCCTCGATGGTGCTGCGGCTGCGCTCGAAGTCCGCGTACGGCGGCAGCGGAGCGCCCTCGTCGTCGCTGTCGACCTCGCTGGTGCGCAGGGTGGTCTCGCGGTTCTTGGCGGTGGTGTCGACGCCGAACTCCAGCCGCACGCCGCCGCTGAGGTCGCGCTGATGCGACAGCGACGCGGTGCGCTCGCTGTCGACCTGATCGGTGAGGATGCGCGTGCCCTCGCGTTCGTCGAACGAGGGCGGCGTGTCGTCGTCGTCGAAACTGCTTTCCTCCTCGGTGTCGGTGCGCTCGTCCTCGAAGCGGGAATAGCCCAGGTCCACGGTGGTGCGGCCGCCCAGCATGTCGAAGCGGTAGCTGCCCGACAGCGCCAAATTGTTCTGGTCGATGTCCACGACCTGGTCGTTGTCCGACAACAGGTGCGCGCGGTCGTTGAGACGGGCGTCGTTGTATTCCAGCGAATGCTCGCGCTCGCTGCGGTCGGTACGCACGTACAGGCCGCTCAGCGACAGCCGGCCGCTGCCGATGTCGCGGGTGTAGGACAGATTGGCCGAGTAATCGGTGCCGTCGCGCGTGTCGGTCTGGTTCTCGGCATCGGTGAAGTCGCCGCCCGGCTCCTCGAAACGGTCGCTGCGCTTGAGCTTGGGGTTGTAGCGGCCCTGCACGTTGAAGCCGCCGAGCAAGCGGCCCTCGCCGACCTGGCCGCCCATCACCGCGCCAGCCGTACCCTTGACCTCGCCGTCGTCGAAACGCAGCGCGCCCGCGCGCAGGTAACCGCCGTCGAACTCGTAGGCGTCGCGCAGCACGATGTTGAGCGCGCCCGCGACCGCGTCGCCGGAGCGATTCGCGCTGGGGCTACGGATGATCTCGATGCGCTCGACCAGTTCGGCCGGGATGCGGTCGACGAAGAACGAACGGTCGTCGCCCGCGCCGGGCACCTTCTTGCCGTTGATCAGGATCTGGGTATATGCCGAATCCAGGCCGCGCAGACGGGCGCCGTCGTACTCGAGCACATCGGATACGAAGGTCACACTGGGCACGCGCTTGAGCATGTCGCCCACGGTCAGCGGCTCGAAGCGCTGGAAGTACTCCAGATCGTAGGACAGCGTCGGCGCGACCGCCTCGGTGCGATTGCGATAGACGATATCGCCCTGCACCACCACGGCATCGAGATCGCGCGCATCGGCGGCGGCACTGGCGGCGGCGGTGCTGGCGGTCTGGGCGAGCGCGCCACCGGCGACGGCGAACAAAGCCGTGCCGGCGAGCGCGCGCGCCAGGCCGATGGCCAGGAGGGTCTTGGTCATTGCGGGTGTCCGCTTCGGGGAAGCGCGACTATCTACGTCACCTGCATGGCGGGACGATGACACCGCGCGCATTTGCCTCCGACGGGCCGATGTCCGCAAGCTGTCATCTGCACCGGCTACGCTCCGCGCGCCGCGGGCCGTCGCTCCGCTCCCATCCAACGAGACCCTCATGCGCCAGCGTATCGCGCCGCCAGTCACCGTGTCTTTGATCGGTTTGTTGCTGTTGTCCGCCTGCGCCAGCGGCCGCGTTGAACGCGAGCCCGACGAGACCGGCGCCGAGCCCATGCTGGCGACCGCGAACGTGCCGCACCAGGTGATCCGCGAAGCCTTCCTCACCGCGCGCACACCGGAAGAGAACGTGGACTCGCCCGCCTCGTGGATCGCGCCCGACGGCCGCGTGCTGCTGCTGGCGACCTCGAAGAAGACCAGCCGCCTGATGATCTACGACGGCGACACCGGCACCGAACTGCGGCGCTACGGCAGCGCCGGCGCCAAGCCAGGCCAGTTCCTGCGCCCCAACGGCATCGCCGTGCATGGCGACCGCGTCTACGTGGTCGAGCGCGACAACCACCGCGTACAGGTGCTGCAGCTGCCCGGCCTGGCATCGCTGGGCAGCTTCGGCGGCGACGAACTCAAGCAGCCCTATGGCTTGTGGGTGCGCGACAACGGCGCCGGCCAAGTCGAAGTGCTGGTCAGCGACGCTTATATGGCTGGCGAAGACGCCAACGGCGACGAAATCCCGCCACCGCTGGCCGAGTTGAACGCGCGCTACAAGCGCTACCAGGTCGGCACCGGCGCGGGTTCGTTCGAAGCGCGCTACCTCGGCGCCTTCGGCGACACCACCGAAGCCGGCGCCATCCGCGTACCCGAATCCCTATGGGGCGACGTCGCCCACGACCGCCTGCTGATCGCCGAGGAAGACCTCAAGACCGGCACCGCCGTGCGCGAATACGACCTGTCGGGCAAGTACCGCGGCCGCACCCTAGGCCTGGGCCTGTTCAAAGCGCAAGCCGAAGGCATCGCCCTGTGGACCTGCCCCGACGGCAGCGGCTACTGGCTCACTACCGACCAGTTCAAGGACCGCAGCCTGTTCCACGTCTTCGACCGCAAGACCCTCGCCCACCTGGGCGCGTTCTCGGGCGAGACCGTGGGCAACACCGACGGCGTGTGGCTGCAGCAGCGCGCGACGAAGCGCTTCCCGCTAGGCGTGTTCTATGCCGTGCACGACGATATGGGCGTGGGCGCGTTCGACTGGCGGGATATCGCCAAGGCGCTGTCGCTACGCGAGCGTTGCGACGGCTGAGGCTCAACGGCCCACCGGCGACAGCCAGGCAACGAAGTCAGGCCCCGAAAACGAAAAGCCCTGCGACGAATCGCGGGGCTTTTCGTTTTCACTCTGCGGAATCCGGCATTACTTTTGCGGAATGTCGCACTGCATGGCCCCATCGATGAAGCACTGCCCATCGGCAGCGGCTTCTCGAACTCGCTCATTCTCGCTATGACGATGGAGCTTCCGGATGTTCGGCCGACCAGATCGCCGCGATGGCGTCGGGGCCTTTCATCTTCCATTCCCAAGCTTCTTCCGGCGTTAGGCGCCGAATGCCGCCGATATGCCGGTCGGTTTGCCTCGGATAGCTGCCGTCAAGCAGTGAAACTCCCCACGCGAAACCCGCGTCATCGAGACCTAGACATAGACAGGGATGGAAGAACGGATCCTCGTAGATCTCGCCCGGTCTCAGTGGGTTCGCTTCGGTAGGGATGTCCGGCATCACTTGTGAGTCGATAAATACCGTGGTTATCAAAGAATGGATATCACTCGCCCTTCAGGCCAGTGCGGCATTGTGGACGCCCTCGATCTCGGTCGCTCGATCTCTGTCGGAAAGTTCATCCTGCCCCGTGTCTTTGACCCGCGTTGTCGTGCCTTCCCTATCTGGAGGACAGTAGCATTCGCTTTACTTCAGCATACTCGCGATCCCGCCCTCGGTCGCATGCCTCCAAGGGCTCTCCGTAACGCTCAATGGCATCGACCAAATCTAACAACTTGTCGGACTCATCCCCCATAGCGACCTTCGCTACAACCAAGCCCTTCGCCAGACAGATATCCACCGTATCCCTTGGCGACTCCACTAGATAAGCAATGTATGCATCGACATAGAAGTCAAAGGCGATGTCGCCCATCCAAACCAAGTCCTCTATGTACACATGATCAGTTTTTCTGAACAGATCAATTGCCTCTTCGAGTGACTTCCCGAAGAAGTGTTCATGCGCAACTCGTTCATCCAACTGGGCCAAGTTGCTTGGACTAATTTCCAGCAAGGTTGGGATGCTCAGAACACGTCCTCCGTAAAACTTTGAGCGGCCTTTGCGCGACATTTATTCCGTGCCATGGACACTGCAAGAATCTGACGTCTATCACCATAGCTAAGGGACACCCATAGAATTCTTGTAGGCAACTGGTCGCCGCCACTGCCATGAAGACCGCAAGAAGCAGGCTTCCTCCGTTTGGCAACAGGAGCAGAATGGACTTTTCAAGAAGTCGACTCTGACCCATTTTCATCGGCAAGCGATCGCGGGGTTCCTTGTTTTCAGGTCATGGAAGCCCGCGTCACTGTTGCGAATTTCCATGCTGCGCATAGGGGCTTGGAAAGTGCACTCTGACCCCTATTCCACTACAAGGGCCAGGACGCGATCGATCTGCGCGTGCGCGGCGTGCGCTGAGGCGAGCCTGGCTTCACAAAAAAGCCCCGCTTCTGCGGGGCTTTTTTATGCGCGCTCGAAGGATCGGCCAGTGGAACGATCGATCCCGCACANGCGCTGAGGCGAGCCTGGCTTCACAAAAAAGCCCCGCTTCTGCGGGGCTTTTTTATGCGCGCTCGAAGGATCGGCCAGTGGAACGATCGATCCCGCACAAGAACGCTCGTCGCACGCAGCGCTGCACGCAATGAAACGTGCCGGCCTGGCCGGGCGGGATTAGCGAAGAGCGGGCCTGTGTCATGAGGCCAGCATCTCGGGTCTGTCGTGCTTGCGCAGCCAGAAAAGTCTGAATCTGATGCCAGGCTAGTGCGGAACTTTGGGTGTCCCAGATAGACCCTCGAAGTTCCGTTCGCAATAGCTTCGGGTGAGATCACTACTTCTTACCTGGCCGCACAGGCGCTTTGAGCGAAGAGTTATTAGAGTGAAGTCGGAAGCCAAAGCGGGATCCGGCCTAGACGTACGCAGACGATACTCCAATGCAGCCAGGGCTTCTGCGGCGACACGAGGTCGATTGTCGGAAGCGGCGTCAACAAGCACATCTATGGACTCAGCGCCATGCGCGTCGCTCAAAGCAGCCAAAGCGCTGGCAAAAATTTCAGTGTCATTTGATTTCAAGCTATCGCTTATATAGCGATAGTAGTCACCATACCCGTCTTTGTCCTGTGCCAGAAGCAATCCTGCGATAGCTAGCATTTCAATAGCATCGCCCTTGGATGAGTTTTTCTTTGATGACCTCTCTGACCACATTTTTTTGTATCTTTCAACAGCCACTACACCCTCTTCAACAAAGGCCACTTCAACTTTCGTCCGCCTGTCTTGTCCTTCGTTATCTATGGCGCCACTCGCTCCTCCCGCCATTTCGACACTGCAACCAGCTACAGCTAGGCAGAGCCATATCCATGCAGCCTTTCGCATGGCAGAGAGATCAAGTTGATTCATAGTGCGACCCTAGTATGAGTAGTACCGAGATGAGGACCACTTCCTTTCCTCAAAGCGAACGTGTTCCCATTTTTCCGCGAAGTACTCGTTCACAAAAGTTTTGCTAACTACCTGCCCGCACTCTCTACAGACTTCAAAATTCACAATCCGCATTACTCGACGCCGCTCAACATTGTATCGCTGCGTAAATCTATGCCAGCAGTACGCCCCGAATTCCAGTGGCATGCCGAATGGCGTCTTTCTCGCTCGCCACCTCTTCATATCTGGAATTATGTCTGTTGGATCCGGATCTGACATGCCCGGAACGGGAATGCAGATCCGTCGCTCTTCAACTGCGCCGATAAGTCGATTCCTCGTCTCTCCAGTGAGCCCATAACCACCGTCGTATTCAGTCTCAATCCGGCAATCCGGAGCTAAACCGGTGCTGTCAAGGTACGATAGAGGATCCGAATAAACGTAGCCGTACAACGCGATGCCACCAACCAACCCGATGGGATCAGTTCGCGCGTATCGACCTGACACAGGATCGTAATCTCGGTAGTAGTTGTAGTTGAGCCCACTCGCAGCGTCATGAAGCTGCCCTGGGAACCGCAGGTCGAATACGAACGTGGTGCCATTGTTGTCGGGGTCTTGGTTTGGGGTGCTATCACCGAAAGCTTCATTACCCAACTGCCACGCCCATACCGACTTCTCCGCCACCGGATCGATCACATTGCGCGGCGTGCCCAGATGGTCAGCCTGGACGTAGTGCAGCTTGCTCGCATCGAGCACACCGATCGGCAGATCGCCTAGCCAGATGACTTCCTGGATGCGGTTGCCGGCGTGGTCGTAGATACCGACCGTGTGCCCGGCCTCGTCGTAGCTCGCGTAGGTCTGCGCCGTTGACGTGGTCGTCGGATAACGGCGCGTCTGCTCGCCCCGGCCGTTGTAGGCATAGTTCATCACCGCATTGCCGCCCTGCTTCACCTGGCCCATGCGGTTGGCGGCGGTGTAGGCGTACTCCTGGGTGGTGCCGCCCACGGCGGTGGTGTTGCCGGTAGCGTCGTATGTGCGAGCCGTAACACCCACCTGCGACAGGCGATGGTTGCTGGTCGGATAGGTGTAGGTCTGCGTAGCGCCCGCGTCGGTCTTGCTGGTGCGGTTGCCGGTGGCGTCGTAGGTGTAGCCCTGCAGCAACGCATTGGTCGTGCCGTCGCGGGTCTCGGTCAGGCGGCCGAGCTTGTCGTAGGCGTAAGCGCGCAGCGGCGGTTCGGACTGGTCGCCCTTGCGCAGCTTGATCAGGTTGCCAACCGCGTCGAA
>NZ_LMJO01000011.1:0-1877 GCF_001429345.1 Lysobacter sp. Root983 | reverse complement strand
CCGGCTTCCACGGCGATGCGTTCCACCTGGCCCTCGACCTTCGCGCCCAGGAACTGCATGTGCTTGGACGTAAGTTCGCCCACACCGCGCACCTGCACCAGGAACTCGCCTTGCTTCACCTTGGCCAGCACCACCCGGTCGCGCGACGCCAGCTGGTCGGCTCGCCCCAGCACGCTCATCGCCGCTACCACCAACACTGCCGCACCCGCCGACACCAGCAGCCACCGCCGGTGGCGACGCCACCAGGGGGCTACCGGCTGACTTTCTCTAAGTATGTCCACATATCCTCCTCGGCTACCGCCGTCGCCACTCCCCAGCGGCACACGGCGGCGCAATATCCCAACAGCGATTCAGTTCAAGTCGAGCACGATTTCGATTTGCCTAGTGCGCGAAACCCTCCGACCCGTCGATGTAGCGACGCCACGCTTGCCAGATGGCTTCCGACAGTTCATCCGCATGTGCTGCGCCAAGCATGCTGCGATGATCTCCCCCTACCGAGGACACCACCGGTTTCTGCTCGCAATATTCCCAGCAGGCATGCAGGCGCTTGCGCTCCGGCATCGTTTTGATTTTGCCGTCGCGCGCGTAAATGACTTCCACCGCGCCGCGGAAACGACCCGACGGTTTGTATCGATCGTAAATGGCGGATTGGGCGTCGAACAGTTTTTTCAGACGTTTGTCCGTGCTCAGGACGCGCTTCAACTCCGGATCCGTCGTCCTGAACAGCTGCCACGGAAGCACCAGCAGGTTATCGATCAGCATCAGCTGCACACGATGCCCGGATGCCTCCAGCGCACGTGCCAGCTCGAATGCCACCGAACCGCCGTAGGAATGTCCGCCCAGCACGATCGGCCCCTCCGGAAGTCCGTTCTCGCGCATGGCCGAAAGATTCATCTCGACGATGTCTTCCATCCGCGTGCATGGCTTCTGACCTTCTTCCAGTCCCTGTGCTTCCAGGACGTGCACATTCATGCGCCCATCAAGCGACTGCGCCAGATCCCAGAACGAAGCGGCCGTCATGGCAAGACCGGGCACCAGATATAGCGTGGGTTTCCCAGGCGTCTTCTTGAACTGAACCAGCGGACTCCAGGTACGAGTAGAGACGTGCGTCGTCATCCGCGCAGCGAGTGCGGACAGCGTCGAATGCAGGAAAATCTCGCGCAAACCCAGTTCGATGCCGAGCCGCTCGCGCACCTGCGAGGTCATCTGCACCACCAGCAGCGAGTGGCCGCCCAGTTCGAAGAAGTGATCGTGGCGACCCACCTGTTCGACCTTCAGCAGCGACCGCCATATCTCCGCCAGCCCCTGTTCGATCTCGCCCTGCGGCGCTTCGTACCCGCGCTGCATCCGCGAGCTACCATCCGGCGCGGGCAGCGCCTGGCGATCCAGCTTGCCGTTCGGCGTCAGCGGGAATGCGTCGAGCACCATGAAGGCGCTCGGCACCATGTACTCGGGCAACTGCGTTTGCAGCGCTTCGCGCAACTGCACCGCCGTCGGCTCCGCTGCCGCCGCTGGCACCACATACGCCACCAGCCGCTTGTCGCCCGGCTCATCCTCGCGCGCCAGCACCACCGCCTCGCGCACGCCGGCACACGCCGTCAGCCGGGCCTCGATCTCGCCCAGCTCGATGCGGAAGCCGCGGATCTTCACCTGGAAATCGTCGCGCCCCAGGTACTCGATGTTGCCGTCCGGCAGCCAGCGACCGAGGTCGCCGGTCTTGTACATGCGCGCCTGCGGATCGGCACTGAACGGATCGCGCACGAAACGTTCGGCCGTCAGCGCCGGCTGGTTCAGATAGCCGCGTGCCACGCCATCGCCGCCGATGTAGAGCTCGCCCGCCACGCCCACCGGCACCGGCTCGCCCTGCGCATCCAGGA
>NZ_LMJO01000010.1:0-8912 GCF_001429345.1 Lysobacter sp. Root983 | reverse complement strand
ACTGGTTCGCGCGCGCGTTCAACTCGCCGTACGTCAGATGGTGGTCTTCGTAAACCACCGCCACCGCATCCGGCTGCGCGGTCGCCTGCTGCTCGAACAGTTCGTGGATCAGCGCATCCTTCGGATAGTCGGTCGCCGTGGCATTGAAGCCTTCCAGTACCTGCGCCCGCTGCACGGCCGTCATGATCGGCAGCGTGGCGACGGCCTGCGCGTCGGACRCGGCCATCGCCTCCAGCACAGTCATGAAGTGGCCAGCGAGGCGTTCGACCGTGCTGCGGTCGAACAGGTCCACCGCATAGTCGATGCCGCCATGCAGGCCCGCGCCGCCATCGTTCAACGACAGCGACAGATCGAACTGYGCAATGGTGTGTTCGCTTTGYACCTGCGACAGCGTCAGGCCAGGCAGCTCCATCGCATCGCCGCCGGGCGTGTTGTTCAAGGACAGCATCACCTGGAACARCGGRCTGTGGCTCAGGCTRCGCGCCGGCTGTACCGCTTCCACCACCTGCTCGAACGGCAGTTCCTGGTGCGCGAACGCCTCCAGCGTCCTGGTGCGCGAACGCCTCCAGCGTCGTTTCCTTCACCTGCGCCAACAGGCCGGCCACCGTCAACGGCTCCGACAGGCGCGTACGCAAGGCCAGCGTGTTGACGAAGAAGCCRACCAGCGCCTCCACCTCGCGCCGCTGCCGGTTGGCCACCGGCACGCCSACGACGACRTCGTCCTGACCCGACAGCCGCGACAGCAGCAGCGACCAGCCGGCCAGCAATACCGCAAACAACGTRGTGCCGTGCGACTGCGCCAGCACGCGCAGCTTTCCGGCCAACTCGGCCGACAACGCCACCGGCACCACGGACCCCGCATAACGCTGCACCGGCGGACGCGGACGGTCGGTCGGCAGCTCCAGCAGGGCCGGTGCACCCACCAGGTGATCGCGCCAGAACGCCGTCTGCCGTTCCAGCTCCTCGCCCTGCAGCCAGCCACGCTGCCAAGCCGCATAGTCGGCGTACTGGATCGCCAAAGGCGGCAACGGATCGCCCTGCCCTGCGCAGAACGCGGTGTACAGCGCCGCGAACTCCCGCACCATCACCCCGGTCGACCAGCCGTCGCTGACGATGTGGTGCTGGGTGATCAGCAGCACGTGCTCCTCTTCGGCCGTACGCAGCAAGCGTCCGCGGATCAGCGGCCCCTGCTCGAAGTCGAACGGTGCCACGGCTTCGGCCTCCACCTGCTCGCGTACCGCCTGCTCGCGGGTCTCGGCGGGCAACTGCGTGAGGTCGTGCTCGGCCAGGGCAAAGCCGATGTCTTCGGGTGCGAACACCTGCTGCGGCACGCCATTCACGGCGATGATTCGCGCACGCAAACCTTCCTGGCGGACCAGCACGCGATCGAGCGCGGCCTTCAGGGCATCACGATTCAATTGCCCGCTCAAGCGCAGCGCCGCCGGCATGTGATACGCGCGGCTCGCGGATGCATCCAGCTGGTCGATGAACCACAGGCGTTGCTGCGACAACGACAACGGCAGCGGTTGATCGCGGCCGACGAGCTCGATGCGGCCCAAGGTACTCGCGCCGGCCTGGCCCACCGCCTGCGCGAACGCGTGCAGCACCGGATGGACGAAGAGCTCGCGCAGCGGCACTTCCACCCCCAGCCGCTCGCGCACGCGCGAGACCAGCTGCACCGCCAGCAACGAATGGCCGCCCAGCTCGAAGAAGTGATCGTGGCGACCCACTTGATCGACCTTCAGCAGCGCCTGCCAGATATCCGCCAGCGCGTCCTCGATTGCGCCCTGCGGCGCCTCGTATTCGCGCTGCACCAGTGAGCTGCCGTCCGGCGCGGGCAGCGCCTTGCGATCCAGCTTTCCGTTCGGCGTCAGCGGGAACGCGTCGAGCACCACGAAGGCACTGGGCACCATGTAGTCGGGCAGCTCCACCGACAGACGCGCACGCAGCTCGGCCACCGCAAGGTCCTGGTCCGCCGTCAGGTACGCCACCAGCCGCTTGTCGCCCGGCACGTCCTCGCGCGCCAGCACCACCGCCTCGCGCACGTCGGTGCAGGCACTCAATTTGGCCTCGATCTCGCCCAGCTCGATGCGGAAGCCGCGGATCTTCACCTGGAAATCGTTGCGCCCCAGGTACTCGATGGTGCCGTCCGGCCGCCAGCGACCGAGGTCGCCGGTCTTGTACATGCGCGGCCTCGATCTCGCCCAGCTCGATGCGGAAGCCGCGGATCTTCACCTGGAAATCGTTGCGCCCCAGGTACTCGATGGTGCCGTCCGGCCGCCAGCGACCGAGGTCGCCGGTCTTGTACATGCGYGCCTGCGGATCGGCRCTGAACGGATCGCGCACGAACCGCTCGGCCGTCAGCGCCTCGCGGTTCCAGTACCCGCGCGCCACGCCATCGCCGCCGATATGGAGCTCGCCCGAACCGCTCGGCCGTCAGCGCCTCGCGGTTCCAGTACCCGCGCGCCACGCCATCGCCGCCGATATGGAGCTCGCCCGCCACGCCCACCGGCACCGGGGCACCCTGCGCGTCGAGAATGTAGATCTGCATATTGGACAGCGGCTTGCCGATGCTCGGCGAATCGGCGGCGCCCAACGCGCAGGTCGTCGCGTCCACCGTGCATTCGGTCGGGCCATACACGTTGTGGAACTCGACCCCGTCGATTTGGCGCAGGCGTTCCCACAACGAGAGCGAGATCGCTTCGCCGCCNGTCCACCGTGCATTCGGTCGGGCCATACACGTTGTGGAACTCGACCCCGTCGATTTGGCGCAGGCGTTCCCACAACGAGAGCGAGATCGCTTCGCCGCCWATCAGCACTGTGCTCACGCCCGTCTCACCGCCCGATGCGAAGCCTGCCCCCAGGAGCATCTCCAACTGCGCCGGGGTGCAGTCGAAGGCGTCCACACGGTGCTCGCGCAGGTGCGCCAGCAGCGCCGCACTGTCCTGACGAACGGCCTGCGGGAAAATCACCAGCGTGCGTCCGGACAACAGCTGCGTCAGCGATTTCACCGACTGCTCGCGCAGGTGCGCCAGCAGCGCCGCACTGTCCTGACGAACGGCCTGCGGGAAAATCACCAGCGTGCGTCCGGACAACAGCTGCGTCAGCGATTTCACCGARGAGTCGAAGGTGATCGATGCATTCAAGCCCACYCGGGCCGCCTTSGCCAGGCCAGCGAACACCGCGCGCTCCAGGCTCAACCACAGGTTCACCACCGAGCGATGCTCGACCATCACGCCCTTGGGCATGCCGGTGGACCCGGAGGTATAGATCATGTAGATCAACTGCCGCGAACTCGCRCCGCGGGCACGGATATCCGGATTGTGGTCCGGATAAGCGRCCAACGTCGTTTCGCTGTCGTCCAGCGCCAGTTGCGGCACCGCACTTGCCGGCAGCCGCTCGCGCAGACCCGATTGCAGCAACAGCTGCTTCGGCGCGCAGTCTTCGAGYACGAAAGCCAGYCGCTCGGGCGGATGCTCCGGATCCAGCGGCACGTAGGCACCACCGGCCTTRAGGATGCCCAGCAGGCCSACCACCGTGTCCACGCTGCGCTCGACGCACAGCGCGACCCGATCGTCCGCCTGTACGCCTTGCGCGATCAGGTAATGCGCGATGCGGTTGGCGCGCGCGTTCAACTCGYCGTAGCGCAGCGCGGAGTCGCCGCAGATGACCGCGAGCGCATCCGGCTGCTCGGCYGCCTGTCGYTCGAACAACTCGTGGATCAGCGATTCCTGCGGATACTCGGCCGAGGTCGCGTTGAAGTCCGACAGCACATGATCGCGCTGCGCCGAYGTCATCATCGGCAGCGCCGCCGGCGACGCCGTCTCGTCGGCCACCATGCCTTCCAGCAGGGTGATGAAATGGCCGGCAAAACGCTCGATCGTCGCATGGTCGAACAAGTCGACAGCATCACCTGGAACAGCGGACTGTGGCTCAGGCTGCGCGCGGGCTGCACCGCTTCCACCACCTGCTCGAACGGCAGTTCCTGGTGCACGAACGCGCCCAGCGTCGCYTTCTTCACCTGCGCCAGCAGCTCCGCCACGCTMGCTGTCTCGCCCACGCGCACGCGCAGCGCCAGCGTGTTGACGAAGAAGCCGACCARCGCCTCCACCTCGCGCCGCTGSCGGTTCGCCACCGGCGTRCCGACCACCACGTCGTCCTGGCCCGACAGCCGCGACAGCAGCAGCGACCAGCCGGCCAGCAACACCATGAACAGCGTCGCTCCCTGSCGCTGACCCAACTGCTTCAGTCGCGCGCTCAGTTCCGCCGACAACGCGAAGGGCAAGGTRCCGCCGACATGACTCTGCACCGCCGGACGCGCACGGTCGGTCGGCAGCTCCAGCAGTGCCGGCGCGCCCACCAGGTGCTCGCGCCAGAACGCCGTCTGCCGATCCAGTTCCTCGCCTTGCAACCAGCCNCGCACGGTCGGTCGGCAGCTCCAGCAGTGCCGGCGCGCCCACCAGGTGCTCGCGCCAGAACGCCGTCTGCCGATCCAGTTCCTCGCCTTGCAACCAGCCRCGCTGCCACACCGCGTARTCGGCGTACTGGATGTCCAGCGCCGGCAGCGGATTGGCCCGCCCCTCGCTGTAGGCCGCGTACAACTGCGCGAACTCGCGAATGATGACGCCGATCGACCAGCCATCGCTGACGATGTGGTGCTGGGTAATCAGCAGCACGTGTTCCTCGTCGCCCGTACGCAGCAAGCGACCGCGGATCAGCGGCCCCTGGCTCAAGTCGAAGGGCGCGCCCGCTTCGTCGATCGCCTGCTCGCGCACCGCCTGCTCGCGGGCTTCGGCGGGCACCTGCGAGAGGTCGTGCTCTGCCAGGGCGAAGCCGATGTCCTCGGGTGCGAACACCTGGTGCGGCACGCCATCGACCGCAACCAAGCGTGCACGCAGGCCCTCCTGGCGCGCCACCAGCGTATCCAGCGCCTGCTTCAGCGCATCGCGATGCAGGCTGCCGCTCAGGCGCAGCGCTGCCGGCATGTGATACGCGCGGCTCGCGGACGCATCCAGCTGGTCGATGAACCACAGGCGTTGCTGCGACAACGACAATGGCAGCGGTTGATCGCGGCCGACGCGTTCGATGCGGCCCAATGTACTCGTACCGGCCTGGCCCACGGCCTGCGCGAACGCATGCAGCACCGGATGGACGAAGAGCTCGCGCAGCGGCACTTCCACCCCCAGCCGCTCGCGTACACGCGACACCAACTGTGCGGCCAGCAGGGAATGGCCGCCCAGTTCGAAGAAGTGATCGTGACGACCCACCTGTTCGATCTTCAGCAGCGACTGCCAGATCTCGGCCAGCCCCTGTTCGATCTCGCCTTGCGGCGCTTCGTACTCGCGCTGCACCAGCGAGCTGCCGTCCGGCGCGGGCAACGCCTTGCGATCGAGCTTGCCGTTCGGCGTCAGCGGGAACGNGCCTTGCGGCGCTTCGTACTCGCGCTGCACCAGCGAGCTGCCGTCCGGCGCGGGCAACGCCTTGCGATCGAGCTTGCCGTTCGGCGTCAGCGGGAACGCGTCGAGCACCATGAAGGCGCTCGGCACCATGTACTCGGGCAATTGCGCTTGCAGCGCTTCGCGCAACTGCACCCCCGTCGGCTCCGCTCCCGCCGACGGCACCACATACGCCACCAGCCGCTTGTCGCCCGGCACGTCCTCCCGCGCCAGCACCACCGCCTCGCGCACGTCGGCACACGCCGCCAGTCGGGCCTCGATCTCGCCCAACTCGATGCGGAAGCCGCGGATCTTCACCTGGAAATCGTTGCGACCCAGGTACTCGATGGTGCCGTCCGGTAGCCAGCGGCCGAGGTCGCCGGTCTTGTACATGCGTGCCTGCGGATCGGCACTGAACGGATCGCGCACGAACCGCTCGGCCGTCAGCGCCGGCTGGTTCAGATAGCCGCGTGCCACGCCATCGCCGCCGATATGGAGCTCGCCTGCCACGCCCACCGGCACCGGCTCGCCCTGCGCATCCAGAATGTAGACCTGCGTGTTCGCGATCGGACGGCCAATCGGTACCGAAGTGGCATCTTCGGCCAGCGCCTCGATCAGGTGCGTGCAAGCGAACGTCGTGGTCTCGGTAGGACCGTAACCGTTGATCAGGTGCGCAGGACGCTGCGCCTGCGCCAGCACGCTACGGATCGTGCGCGGATCGAGTGCGTCGCCGCCGACCAGCAGATAGCGCAGCTGCGCCAGCGACGCCTGCATGCTCGGCGCGTACTGGTTGAACAGGCCCGTCGCCGCCGACCAGCAGATAGCGCAGCTGCGCCAGCGACGCCTGCATGCTCGGCGCGTACTGGTTGAACAGGCCGACCGTCATCCACATCGCCGTGGCGCCGTGGGCCAGCAGTTGCGCGTCGAATCGACGCGCATCCAGCACATCGGCCGGCGGCAGCACTAGCAGCCGCGCGCCATTGAGCAACGCGCCCCAGATTTCCCAGGTTGCCGCGTCGAAGGCCGGATTGGCCGCGTGCACCAGGCAGTCGTCGTCACCGGCCTGGAAATACGGGTTGTTGATCACCAGCCGGTTCACGTTACGGTGCTCGACCATCACACCCTTGGGCGTGCCGGTCGATCCGGACGTGTAGATCACGTACGCCAGGTGCCGCGAGCTCAGGCCATGCGCATGTGAATCCGGATTATGCGTCGGCTGTGCCGCCAGCAACGCCCGGTCTTCGCTGGTATCCAACCGCAGCGTGGGTACGCCGCATACCGGCAAGCGCTCCTCCAACGTGGCCTGAGTCAGCAATGCCACCGGCGCACTGTCCTCCAGCATGTACGCCAGTCGCTCCGCCGGATAATCGGGATCCAGCGGCACATACGCCCCGCCCGCCTTCAGTATCCCCAGCAGCCCCACCACTATCTCCAGGCTGCGCTCCACGCAGATCGCCACCCGGTCGTCAGGCTTCACGCCCTGCGACAGCAGGTAATGCGCCACTTGGTTCGCCCGCGCATTGAGCTCGCCGTACGTCAGACGGTGGTCTTCGTAAACCGCCGCTATCGCATCCGGCTGCGCGGTCGCCTGCTGCTCGAACAGTTCGTGGATCAGCGCATCCTTCGGATAGTCGGTCGCCGTGGCATTGAAGCCCTCCAGCACCTGCGCCCGCTGCACGGCCGTCGTGATCGGCAGCGTGGCGACGGTCTGCGTGTCGGACGTGGCCATCGCCTCCAGCACAGTCATGAAGTGGCCAGCGAAGCGTTCGACCGTGCTGCGGTCGAACAGGTCCGCCGCATAGTCGATGCCGCCATGCAGGCCCGTGCCACCGTCGTTCAACGACAGCGACAGATCGAATTTCGCAATGGTGTGCTCGCTTTGCACCTGCGACAGCGTCAGGCCAGGCAGCTCCATCGCATCGCCGCCGGGCGTGTTGTTCAAGGACAGCATCACCTGGAACAACGGGCTGTGGCTCAGGCTGCGCGCCGGCTGTACCGCTTCCACCACCTGCTCGAACGGCAGGTCGTCCTGACCCGACAGCCGCGACAGCAGCAGCGACCAGCCGGCCAGCAATACCGCAAACAACGTGGTGCCGTGCGACTGCGCCAGCACGCGCAGCTTGCCGGCCAACTCGGCCGACAACGCCACCGGCACCACGGACCCGGCATAACGCTGCACCGGTGGACGCGGACGGTCGGTCGGCAACTCCAGCAACGCCGGTGCGCCCACCAGGTGATCGCGCCAGAACGCGGTCTGCCGCTCCAGTTCCTCGCCTTGCAGCCAGCCACGCTGCCAAGCCGCATAGTCGGCGTACTGGATGTCCAGCGCCGGCAACGGATTGGCCCGCCCCTCGTTATAGGCCGCGTACAACTGTGCGAACTCGCGAACGATGACGCCGGTCGACCAGCCGTCGCTGACGATGTGGTGCTGGGTAATCAGCAGCACGTGTTCCTCTTCGGCCGTACGCAGCAAGCGACCGCGGATCAGCGGCCCCTGGCTCAAGTCGAAGGGCGCGCCCGCTTCGTCGGCCGCCTGCTCGTTTATCGCCTGCTCGCGGGCCGCGACGGGCAACTGCGAGAGGTCGTGCTCGGCCAGGGCAAAGCCGATGTCTTCGGGTGCGAAGACCTGGTGCGGCACGCCATCGACCGCAACCAGGCGCGCACGCAGACCTTCCTGGCGCGCCACCAGTGTGTCCAGCGCTTGCTTCAACGCATCGCGATGCAGGCTGCCGCTCAGGCGCAGCGCTGCTGGCATGTGATACGCGCGGCTCGCGGATGCATCCAACTGATCGATGAACCACAGGCGTTGCTGCGACAACGACAACGGCAGCGGTTGATCGCGGCCGACGCGCTCGATGCGGCCCAATGTGCTCGCGCCGGCCTGGCCCACCGCCTGCGCGAACGCGTGCAGCACCGGATGGACGAAGAGCTCGCGCAGCGGCACTTCCACGCCCAGTCGCTCGCGCACGCGCGAGACCAGCTGCACGGCCAGCAGCGAATGGCCGCCCAGCTCGAAGAAGTGATCGTGGCGACCCACCTGATCGACCTTCAGCAGCGCCTGCCAGATCTCCGCCAGCGCTTCCTCGATCTTGCCCTGCGGCGCTTCGTACTCGCGCTGCACCAGCGAGCTGCCGTCCGGCGCGGGCAGCGCCTTGCGATCGAGCTTGCCGTTCGGCGTCAGCGGGAACGCGTCCAGCACCACGAAGGCACTGGGCACCATGTAGTCGGGCAGTTCCACCGACAGACGCGCACGCAGCTCGGCCACCAAAAGGTCCGCGCCCGCATCCGCCGTCAGGTACGCCACCAGCCGCTTGTCGCCCGGCACGTCCTCCCGCGCCAGCACCACCGCCTCGCGCACGTCAGCACACGCCGCCAGTCGGGCCTCGATCTCGCCCAGCTCGATGCGGAAGCCGCGGATCTTCACCTGGAAATCGTTGCGCCCCAGGTACTCGATGGTGCCGTCCGGCCGCCAGCGAC
>NZ_LMJO01000009.1:0-14087 GCF_001429345.1 Lysobacter sp. Root983 | reverse complement strand
GGTGGCGATGGCGCAGTTGCCGCGCACGGCCAACGGCAAGCTGGATCGCGCGGCGTTGCCGACGACGCAGTCGGGCGCGGTGGCGCAACGAGAGTACGAGGCTCCGCAGGGCGAGGTGGAAGAGACCCTCGCGCGGCTGTGGCAGGAGCTGCTTGAGGTGCCGCGCGTGGGCCGGCACGACCACTTCTTCGAACTGGGCGGGCATTCGCTGCTGGCGGTGCAACTTGCTTCGCGCCTGCGCGAGGCCCGGGGCGTTGAAATGCCGCTCAGGCTGTTGTTCTCCACGCCGACTCTGATGGCTCTGGCGGCCGCCTTGCCCGCAGTGGACGCAACGGCTAGCCCGGAGCCGCCTCTGGTCCCGGTGGCGCGCGATCGGCGCCTGCCGCTGTCGCTGGCGCAGCAACGGCTGTGGTTCGTCGAGCGATTCGATAGCCAGGCCAGTCTTGCCTACCACCTGCCCCTGGCGCTGCGCCTGACGGGTGCGCTCGATGTCGACGCGCTCAAGGCGAGCCTCGCGCGCATCTGGGAGCGTCATGAAGTTCTGCGCAGCTTTTTCCCCGATGACGGCGGCGTGCCCTACCTCGATGTCCTGGACCGGTCGTTCGTGTTGCCCGAGCAGGACCTGTCGACGCTGTCCGGCGACGCGCGATCGGCGGCGTTCGACGAGATCGCGCTGCACGAGGCGCGCGCAGCTTTCGATTTCGTTCGCGGACCGTTGATCCGCGCGCGCCTGGTGCGCCTGGATAGCGACGATCACGTGCTGCTGGTGACGATGCATCATGTCATCAGCGACGGCTGGTCCATGGCGGTGCTGGTGCGCGAATTGGGCGCGCTGTACCCGGCCTTCCACATGGGGCAATCCGATCCGCTTCCGCCGCTGCCGGTGCAGTACGCGGACTACGCGCTCTGGCAGCGCGAGCGCATGCACGGCGAACGGCTCGAGCGCGATATGGCGTTCTGGCGCGAGCATCTGTCCGGCGCGCCCAGCCTGATCGACCTGCCCTTGGACCGCTCGCGCCCGCCGATCCAGAGCCATCGCGGCGATCTCGTACTCTTCGACTGCCCGGCCGATCTCGCGCGCGACTTGCGCGCATTCGCCGAGCGGCACGGCGCGACGCTCTACATGGTGCTGATGGCCGGCTGGGCGATCGCGCTGTCGCGCATCACCGGCCAGGACGATCTGGTCATCGGCACGCCGGTGGCCGGGCGGCAACGGCGCGAAGTGGAAGACTTGATCGGTTTCTTCGTCAATACGCTCGCGCTGCGCGTTCGTGTCGAGCCCTCCGCGACGGTGGAAGAGATCGTCGCCGCGGTGAAGGAGACTACGCTCTCGGCGTTCGCCCACCAGGACCTGCCGTTCGAGCAAGTGGTCGAGGCGGTGCAGCCGGAGCGCAGCCTGAGCCACGCCGCGTTGGCGCAAGTCAGCTTCACCTGGCACAACGAGCCCACCGGCGGCACGCTGGCATTGCCAGGTCTGACCTTGGCCCCGGTCGAACAGGCCACGGTCGATACCCACTTCGATCTTTCCCTGCACCTCACCGATGTGGGCGATCGCCTGTCCGGCCAGATCATCTACGCTGCGGCGCTGTTCGAACGCGGCATGATCGAGCGCGTGGCCGAACTGCTCGCGCAGGTGTTGCGCTGCATGGTCACGGCCGACGCGACAGCGGCTGGCGCGTTGCCGTTGCTTTCCGCTGAGCAGCGACAAGCGCTCGCGCAAGTGGAGTCGAATCCGGTCGTGCAACGCGTGCGCGGTGAGCGCGTGCATCGGCGCTTCGAGGCCTGGGCGCTTTCGCAACCCGAGGCCCCCGCACTTTCGCTGGCGGGCGAGGTCCTGAGCTACGGCGCGCTCAATGCGCGCGCCAATGCGCTGGCGCATCATCTGCGGTCGCAGGGACTGGCGCCGGACCAGCGCGTGGCGATCGTGGCGGAGCGCAGCTTCGAGTTCGTGGTCGCCGTGCTGGCCGTGCTGAAGGCGGGTGGTGCCTATGTGCCGCTCGATCCGTCGCTGCCGCGTGCGCGGTTGGCCCACATCCTGGACGAGTGCGGCCCGAGCGCGATCCTGATCCAGTCGGAGGCGGAAGACGTCCTGCCGGCGCTGGACATCCCGGTGCTGCGTCTCGATACGGACTTGCCGTTGTTGGCGCGACGCCTGCCGCAAAGCGATTTGGCCGACGATCCGGACGCGGACGAGCACGATCTTTGCTACGTGATCTACACCTCCGGTTCGACCGGCACGCCCAAAGGCGTCATGGTCGAGCACCCCAGCGTGCTCAACATGGCGTTGGCGCACGGCGAGTGGCTGGGACTGTCGCCGCGCGACCGTGTCCTGCAGTTCGCCGCGCTGTCGTTCGATGTCTGTGCGGCCGACCTCTTCATGGCGCTGGCGCACGGCGCCTGCCTGTGCCTTGCGGGCCGTGAGGAACTGCAGCCGGGCGGTCCGCTCGAACGGACCCTGCGTCAGCAGCGCGTAAGCGTGGTGATGCTGCCGGTGGCCGCGCTGGCTGCCTGCGTGCATGACGATTTGCCGGAGCTTCGCTGCCTGGTGGTGGGCGGCGACGTCTGTCCGCCCGCGCTGGCGGAACGCTGGCGGGTGGGTCGCCGGTTGTTCAATGTCTACGGTCCCACCGAGGCAACGGTGGCGGCGTCGGCCCATGAGTGCAAGGGCGAGCCGATGGCGCGCCTGCCGATCGGGCGCGCGCTCAACAACGCCCGCCTGTATGTGCTGGACGAACGACAGCAGCCGGTGCCGACGGGCGTAGTCGGCGAAATCTGCATCGGCGGCGCCGGCATCGCGCGCGGCTATCTCGGACGGCCGGAGGAAACGGCAACGCGCTTCCTCCCCGATCCGTTCCACGCCGATGCGGCAGCGCGGATGTACCGCACGGGCGATCTCGGTCGTTGGCGTGCGGACGGCACGCTGGAGTTCCTGGGGCGTCGCGACCAGCAGATCAAGATCCGCGGCTTCCGCATCGAACTCGGTGAGATCGAGGGGCACCTGCTCGCCTGCGAGGGCGTGCGCGAGGCCGCTGTTGCCGTGCACGAACGCGGCGGCCAACGGCAACTGGTTGCGTACATCGCCGCGCTCGATGGCGTCGAGCTGGGTGTCACCGGCCTGCGCGCCAAGCTGGCCGGCCACCTGCCGGACTACATGCAGCCGTCGGTCTATCTGTTCGTCGACCGCCTGCCGTTGACCGCCAACGGCAAGCTCGACCGTTCCGCGCTGCCGATGCCGCAGGCGGACGACTGGGGGCATCGTGCCTACGAAGCGCCGCAAGGGGAGATCGAGGAGGTCGTCGCGCGGGTATGGCAGGCATTGCTGGACCAGCCGCGAATCGGCAGGCACGACCACTTCTTCGAACTGGGTGGACACTCGTTGCTGGTGGTGGCCCTGGTCGAGCGCTTGCGCGAACAAGGCCTGGTCGGCGAAGTGCGTGCGATCTTCGGTGCGCCGACGCTGGCCGAGTACGCGAGGGGGCTACGTCCCGTAGAGGCGACCGACGAGGACGAGCAGGATGCGTCGATCCCACTAGGCACGACGCATCTCTCGCCCGAGATGATCACGCTGGTGACGCTGAATCAGGACGAGATCGATCGCGTGGTCGCGTCCATTCCGGGCGGCGCCGTCAATATCAAGGACATCTATCCGCTCGTGCCGCTGCAGGAAGGCATGCTGTTCCATCATTTGCTGGAAACGAAAGGCGACACCTATCTGTCGCGTTCGCAGGTGGCGTTCGAGAGCAGGGAACTGCTGGATCGCTTCCTCGCGGCGCTGGACGAGGTGATCCAGCGGCACGACATCCTGCGCTGCGCCTTCCTGTGGGAAGGCATGCCGCAACCGATTCAGGTGGTGCAGCGCGAAGCGTCGCTGCCGGTGCATGAGCTGCAGGTCGAGGCGGGCGAGGATGCCGTCGCCATCCTCGACGCGCGCACCGATCCGCGCCAGGTCCAGATCGATTTGCGTCGTGCGCCGCTGCTTGCCGCCTATATCGTGGAAGATCGCGAGCGTAACGAGTGGCTGCTGTCGCTGCTCTATCACCATATTCTCGGCGACCGCACCGCCTCGGAGCTGGTGCGCGCGGAGTTGAGCCAGCGCTTGCTGCCCGGATGGTCGGAGCCGGTGCCATCGCCGTCGCTGCGCGCGCTTATCAAGCAAGCGTCGAGCGTGCCGCAGGCGGAATACGAGGCCTACTTCCGCAAGGTGCTGGCCGGCATCGACGAGCCGACCGCGCCTTTCGGCATTCTCGATACCCACCAGACGTCGGCGGATCTGCGCACGGTACAGCGTCAGCTTCCGGATTCGCTGGCAGCGGCGTTGCGCGAATGCGCGCGCGTTGCCAAGGTGTCCTCCACGACCCTGTTCCACGTCGCTTTCGCGCGCGTTCTGGGCGCATGCACCGCGCGTGACGACGTGGTGTTCGGGACCGTGCTTTCCGGGCGCCTGCAAGGCGCGGAAGGCGCGGACCGGGCGGTGGGCATGTTCATCAACAACCTTCCGATACGTTTCTCGTTGCGCGGGGTTTCCGTCGAAACGGCGCTGCAGGACGCCTATCGCCAATTGCTGGAGCTGCTCGCCTACGAACAAGCGCCGCTGGCGCTCGCGCAGCGGTGTAGCGACGTGCCGCCGATGCTGCCGCTGTTCACCGCCATGTTCAATTACCGTCACAGCCGCGGCACGGCGGCAATCGGCAGCATGATGCCGGTGGTGGACGGCCTCCGGGTGCTGGGCACCGAAGACGGAGTGAACTATCCGCTCTCGATGTCGGTCGACGACAATGGGCAGGATTTCACGCTGACCGCGCAATGCGTCGCCGGCATCGATGCGGAGGCGATCTGCGGCTATTTCGAGCATGTGCTGGCATCCATGGCGTCGGCGCTCGGTTCGGCTGCACCCGAACGGCTTGATGCGCTGCCGCTGCTGACGTCGGCGCAGCGCGAGCGGGTGCTGTCCGAGTTCAACGCGACCACGGTCGACTATCCGCGCGAGTCGCTGATCCACGAGCTGTTCGAGCAACAGGCGGCCGAGTCTCCGGACGCGGTGGCGGTGGTGGACGAGCACCGCGTGCTGACCTATGCGGAGCTGAATGCGCGCGCCAATCGCATCGCGCATTACCTGATCGCCCAGGGGGTGCGGCCGGACGAGCGCGTGGCCTTGTGCTGCGAACGTTCGGCGGAGCTGATCATCGGCGCTGCTGCAATCGGCCATGCGCGAGCGCCTGCCGACGWGCGCGGTGCCGCAACTGGTGCTGGACGACAGCGAGGCGGAACTGGCCGCGTATCCGGACCACAATCCGGATACCCGTGCCCACGGTGCSAGTTCGCGTCAGCTGGCCTACGTGATCTACACCTCCGGCTCCACCGGAACGCCCAAGGGCGTGATGGTCGAGCACCAGCAGGTGCTGCGTCTGGTGATGCAGGATMGGTACGTCCCGCTGRGCGCGACCGACGGCGTGGCGCTGTGCGCGAATCCGGCGTTCGACGCGGCGACCTGGGAGATCTGGGCCACGCTGCTGCATGGCGCGCGGCTGATCGTCATCACCCCGGCCTGCCTGCTGGATGTGGCGGTGCTGGGCGAGACGCTGCAACGCCACCAGGCGACGGTGCTGCACCTGACCGCCGGCCTGTTCCATCAGTATGCCGATGCGCTGGGGCCGGTYTTCGAKCGTTTGAACTATCTGCTGTTCGGCGGCGACAGGATCGACGCGGACGTGGTGCGTCGCGTGTTGCAGGGTTCGCGCCCTGCGCACCTGGTGCATTGCTACGGGCCGACCGAGACGACCACGTTCGCCAGCACGCACGAGATCGTCGAGCTGGATGCGCAGGCGCGCTCGGTGCCGATCGGCCGGCCGATCGGCAATACCCGGATCTACGTGCTGGATGCCAGCGGCGAGCCGGCKCCGGTGGGTGTGACGGGCGAGCTCCACATCGGCGGCGACGGCGTGGCGCGGGGTTACCTGAACCGCGCGGACCTCACGCAGGAACGCTTCGTGCGCGATCGGTTCAGTACCGACCCGCAGGCGCGCATGTACAGGACCGGCGACCTGGGTCGCTGGGGTGAGGACGGCACGCTGGAATTCCAGGGACGCAACGACTTCCAGGTGAAGATCCGCGGCTTCCGGGCTGGATGCCAGCGGCGAGCCGGCTCCGGTGGGTGTGACGGGCGAGCTCTATATCGGCGGCGATGGCGTGGCGCGGGGTTACCTGAACCGCGCGGACCTCACGCAGGAACGCTTCGTGCGCGATCGGTTCAGTGCCGACCCGCAGGCGCGCATGTACAGGACCGGCGACCTGGGTCGCTGGGGTGAGGACGGCACGCTGGAATTCCAGGGACGCAACGACTTCCAGGTGAAGATCCGCGGCTTCCGCATCGAGCTGGGCGAGATCGAGGCCCGGCTGACGGCGTGTGCCGGCGTGCGCGAAGCGGTGGTGCTGGCGCGCGAGGACGTGCCGGGCGAGAAGCGGCTGGTGGCGTATTGGTTGGCGGAGGTGGGCGCGCAGGTCCGCGCGGCCGAGCTGCGTCTGCAGCTGAGCGCGCAGTTGCCGGAGTACATGCTGCCCACCGCGTTGCTGATGCTGGAGGCGTTCCCGCTGACACCGAATGGCAAGCTGGATCGCAAGGCTTTGCCGGCACCGGACGCAACGTCGCTGATGCGGCGCGAGTACGAGGCGCCGCAGGGCGAGATCGAACAAGAGCTGGCCGAGATCTGGCAGTCGCTGCTGAGCATCGAGCAGGTGGGCCGCCACGATCACTTCTTCGAGCTCGGCGGGCATTCGCTGCTGGTGGTCGCGATGACCACGCGTCTGCGCGCGAAGGGCTTGCGCGGCGAGGTGCGCCACCTGTTTGCCGCGCCGGTATTGAGCGCCTACGCCGCCACCTTGCGTCGTGGCGAAGTGGAAGAAGCGGAGGCCGTACCGCCCAGCCTGCTGACGCCGGAGCTGCAGTCGATATCGCCGGAGCTGCTGCCGCTGGTCAGCCTGACGCAGGCCGAAATCGACTGCGTTGTCGCAACCGTGCCCGGTGGCGTCGCCAACGTCCAGGACATCTATCCGCTGCTGCCGTCCCAGCAAGGCATCCTGTTTCATCACATGCTGGATGGCGAGGGCGACACCTACCTGTTGCGGGCGCTGCTGGCGTTCGATCGCCGCGAGGAACTAGATGATTTCCTGCGCGCGCTGAACGTGGTGGTGGCGCGTCACGACATCCTGCGTACCGCCGTGGTGTGGGAAGGACTGTCGACGCCGGTGCAGGTGGTCTATCGACAGGCGCGCGTGCCCGTGCACGAACTGACCTTGCCGGGTGTAGGCGACGCCCTGGAAGAACTTACCGGGCTCTCTGATCCGCGCAGCTTGCGGCTGGATCTCACCCGTGCGCCTTTGCTGGCGGCCTACGTCGCCGAAGACCGCGCGGGCGGTTGGATGCTGTCGATGTTGCAGCATCACCTGGTCTGCGATCACGTGACGCTGGCCCTGGCGCTTGCCGAGATCGATGCGATACGCGGTGGAAACGGTGCGGATCTGGCCGATGAGGTGCCGATGCGCCAGCTGGTGGCGCAGGCGCTGCGCGTGCCTGCGGCAGCGCACGAGGCCTATTTCCGCCAGGAACTGGCGCATATCGACGAGCCCACGGCGCCGTTCAACGTGCTCGATGCGCGGCAGAGCGGCGCGACATTCCAGACCGTCGGGCTGCCGCTGGACGCGTCGCTTGGGCGCGATATTCGCGCGGAGGCGCGCCGACGCGGCGTATCGCCGGCCTCGCTGTTCCATGTGGCGTGGGCGCAGGTTCTGGCGCGCTGCACAGGTCGCAACGAGGTGGTGTTCGGCACGGTGCTGTCTGGGCGCATGCATGGCGCGGGCGGCGCGGACCGTGCCTGGGGCATGTTCATCAATACGCTGCCGATCCGCGTGGTGGTGGACGGCACGGCGGCGGACGCTGTCGACCAGACGCGGCGCCGCCTGGCCGAGTTGCTCGAGCATGAGCACGCCCCGCTTTCGCTCGCGCAGCGCTGCAGCAGCGTGCCGTCGTCCTTGCCCCTGTTCACGACTTTGCTGAATTGCCGGCACGACGGCGATCTCTCCGCCATGCCGGGAGGCATGCGTCTGCTTGCGTCCGAGGAAACCACCAATTATCCGATTTCGGTGGACGTGGATGACTTCGGCGACCGGTTCGCGCTGACCGTGCAGGTCGTCGACGGCTTGGACGCGGCACGCCTGGCCGGATACTTCGCCCACACCATAGAGAGCCTGACCGAGGAGCTGCGTCGCGATGGAGCGCGTTCGCTGCATGCCCTGGATGTCCTGCCTCCGCCCGAGCGCGAGCGGGTGCTGTCCGAGTTCAACGCGACCACGGTCGACTATCCGCGCGAGTCGCTGATCCACGAGCTGTTCGAGCAGCAGGCGGCCGCGCAGCCGGATGCGGCGGCGGTGGCTTACGAAGACCACCATCTGACGTACGGCGAGCTCAATGCGCGGGCGAACCAGGTGGCGCATTACCTGCTGTCGCAAGGCGTGAAGCCGGACGACCGGGTGGCGATCTGCGTCGAGCGCAGCCTGGAGATGGTGGTGGGGCTGCTGGGGATACTGAAGGCGGGCGGGGCGTATGTGCCGCTGGACCCCGACTATCCGGCGGAGCGGCTGGCGTACATGCTGGAGGACAGTGCGCCGGTGGTATTGCTGACGCAGGCGACGTTGGAGGAGCGCTTGCCGGTGTGCGGCGTGCCCACGCTGCGGTGGGATACGAGCGAAGCCCAAGCGTTGCTGGCGACACAGCCTACGCATAATCCGGATTCACGCGCGCATGGCCTGACCTCGCGCCACCTGGCCTACGTGATCTACACGTCCGGGTCGACCGGCACGCCCAAGGGCGTGATGGTCGAGCATGCGAGCACGATGAGTTTCATCGCCGGCCATATTCGCCTGTGCGGGCTCGAACGCTGTGATCGTGTGCTGCAGTTCGCGTCGTTCGCATTCGACAGTTCGATTGCGGAGATGATGCCGACCCTGTCCGTCGGTGCGACGCTGGTACTCCGCCCAAGACATCTGAGCCTGGATCAGTTCAGCGGGTTTCTGGAGACGCAACAGATCAGCGTGGTCGATTTGCCGACTGCGTTCTGGGGCGCATGGGCAAGATGGCTTGCGGAGACGCCTGCGCGCTCGCCCGGCGGCGCGTTGCGGCTGGTGATCGTCAGCGGTGAGTCGGTGGAGCTGCACCATCTGCACGCATGGCATGCCAACCCGAATGCGCAGCGATGCCGATGGCTCAATAACTACGGTCCGACCGAGGCGACCGTGAACGCGACTGCGTTTGCGCTGGATGGCGCCGCGGACATCGCCGGGATGGGGGCCGTGTCGATCGGTCGGCCCGTTGCCAACGCCAAGGTCTATCTCTTGAGCGCGCGTGGCGAACCGGTGCCGCAGGGCGTGGCCGGAGAGTTGTATATCGGCGGAGCGGGCGTGGCGCGTGGATATCTGAACCGTCCGGAGCTGACGGCGGAGCGCTTCGTGGCCGATCCGTTCAGCGCCGACCCGCAAGCGCGCATGTACAGAACAGGGGATCTGGGTCGGTGGTTGCCGGACGGAAAGATCGAGTTTCTGGGGCGCAACGACTTCCAGGTCAAGATCCGGGGCTTCCGGATCGAGCTGGGTGAGATCGAAGCCAGGCTGACGGCGTGTGCCGGCGTGCGCGAAGCGGTGGTGCTCGCGCGCGAGGACGTGCCGGGCGACAAGCGGCTGGTGGCGTATGTGGTGCAGGCGGCGGGAGCCGAGCCGACGGTGGTGCGTTTGCGCGAAGCGCTGCAAGCGCAATTGCCTGAGTACATGGTGCCGAGCGCCTTCATGGTGCTCGACGCGTTCCCGCTGACGCCCAACGGCAAGCTGGATCGCAAGGCGCTGCCCGCGCCGGACGGCAGCTCGCTGGTACAGCGCGAATACGAAGCGCCGCAGGGTGAGATGGAGAAGACACTGGCGCGCATCTGGGGCGAGTTGCTGGGTGTGGAGCAGGTGGGACGCCAGGATCACTTCTTCGAGCTGGGCGGCCATTCGATGCTGGTGATGGCGATGATGGAGCAGTTGCGCACGGCGGGTCTGCGCGCCGAGGTGCGTGACATCTTCGCCGCACCGACCTTGCGTGAGTGCGCCGCGGTACTGCGTCGTGGGAGCGCCATCACCCTGGTGCCGCCGAACCTGCTGATGCCGGCGACGCGGGTCATCACGCCCGACTTGTTGCCGCTGGTGTCCTTGTCGCAGGACGAGATCGATCGCATTGTCGACTCGGTACCGGGCGGCGTCGCCAACATCCAGGATATCTATCCGCTGCTGCCGATGCAGGAAGGGATGCTGTTCCATCACCTGCTGCAGGAGCACGGCGATCTCTACCTGGCGCGGGTGATGCTGGCGTTCGACGACCGCGCCACGCTGGACGAGCTGCTCATCGGCTTGCAGGCGATGATCGACCGGCACGAAGTCTTGCGCAGCGGCTTCTACTGGGAAGGCCTGTCGCAACCGGTGCAGATCATCCGTCGTCGGGCGGAGCTGTCGGTGCACGAATGCGCGGTGGGGCCCGGCGAGGACGCCGAAGCACTGCTGCGCGAGCAGGCCGACCCGGGCAAGATCCGTCTCGACCTTCGCCGCGCCCCCCTGATGCACATGGAGATCGTGCACGACCGCGCGAACGGCCGCTGGCTTGCGGCGCTGCTGCATCACCACATCACCTGCGATCACCTGACCATGGAGCGGGTGCTCGCCGAGCTCGACGACTGGCGCGGCGGACGTCTGGATCCGGCGCCGGCCCCGCTCTTCCGCAACGTGGTGGCCGAAGCATGCCTGATACCACAAGACGTGCACGCGACATTCTTCCGTGAAAACCTGGCGGGTTTGGAAGCGCCCAGTGCGCCGTTCGGCCTGCTCGACGTGCAGCTGCAGGCGCACGATCTGACGACGGCATCGCTAGCGCTGGACAGCGAGCTGGGTGCCGCTCTCCGCGATGCGGCACGACAACTGCGCGTTCCGGTTTCGGTGCTGTTCCATGCGGCATTCGCGCTGGTGGTTTCCCGCTGTTCCGGGCGCGACGATGTCGTGTTCGGCACGGTGCTCTCCGGACGACTGCAGGGCGCGGACGGTCGCGGCGAAGCGTTGGGACTGCACATCAATACGCTGCCGTTCCGCGTGCAGCTCGACGAAGGCGACGCGCGCGCGTTCGTTCATCGCTGCCACCAGCAGTTGCTGGAATTGCTCGCGCACGAGCAGGCGCCGCTGACACTCGCGCAGCGCATCAGCGGCCTGCCCGCTTCCATGCCGCTGCTGACCAGTCTGCTCAACTTCCGTCATAGCCTCACAGAAGCCGACGCGGGATTGGATTGGCCGGGCATGCGGATACTCGAAAGCAGCGGCGATGAGGCCAACTTCCCGCTCACCGCGAAGGTGGACGACTTCGGCACGGATTTCGACCTGCGCATCGACTGCCACCGCGACCTCGATCCGCAGCGGCTGCTGGGCTACTTCGAGACCGCACTGACGGCTCTTTGCGGTGCAACCGTTACTCCGTGTGCGGTCAAGCGCCTGGATGTCATGCCGGCCTCCGAGCGGCGCACGCTGGTGGGCGAAGACCACGCGCTGCCGGTATATCCATCCAGCGCGGCGACGCTGCACGAACTTTTCGAGCTCAGCGCGGCGTCTCGACCTGACGCTGTTGCGCTGGTGTTCGAGGGCGAGTCGCTCAGCTATCGCACATTGAACGAGCAGGCCAATCGCCTGGCGCATCACCTGTGCGCCCTGGGCGTGCGGCCGGAGGCGCGGGTGGCGATCTGTCTGGAACGCGGATTCGCGCAGGTGATCGCGCTGCTCGCGGTGCTGAAGGCCGGCGCGGCCTACGTACCGCTCGACCCCGGGCATCCGGATGGCCGCTTGCGCGATACGGTGGTCGATTGCGAGCCGTCCGCGCTCATCACCAGCCTTGCGCTCGCGACGCGCTTTGCCGCCGACGCCTCGCTGGCGGTGCTGTGCATCGACGACGAGACGCTGCATGACGCCCTGTTGCGGCAGCCGGCCGATAATACGACGAGCACGGCGCGCGCCGACGGTCTCGCCTACATCATCTACACCTCGGGTTCGACCGGACGGCCCAAGGGCGTGCTGGTCGAGCATCGGCAGGTGCTGCGCCTGTTCGCGTCCTGCGAATCGTTGTTCGACTTCGGACATCGCGATGTCTGGACGCTGTTCCACTCCTTCGCCTTCGATTTCTCGGTATGGGAGATCTGGGGCGCGCTGCTCTACGGCGGGCGTCTGGTCATCGTGCCGCAGGCCGTCGCGCGCTCGGCCGATGCGTTCGGCGCGCTGCTGCGACGCGAGCAGGTCACCGTGCTCAACCAGACGCCTAGCGCGTTCTGGGCGCTTCTGGCCGCGCAGGAAGGGAATGCGGGCTGGTCGCAATCGTTGCGTTGGGTCGTATTCGGCGGCGAAGCGTTCGATCCGGGACGCCTGCGTTCGTGGTTCGACCAGGCTGGCGGTCGCGCTGCGCGCCTGATCAACATGTACGGCATCACCGAGACCACCGTGCACGTCACGTGGCAGGAAATCGACGCGTCGATGCTGGCGCAGAGCCTGAGCCCGATCGGCCGACCCTTGCCCGACTTGCGGGTCTACCTGCTGGACGAAGCGTACCGGCCGGTGCCATGGGGCGCGATCGGCGAAATCCATGTGGCGGGCGCCGGCCTCGCGCGCGGCTATTGGCGTCGCGAAGCGCTCACCGCCGAGCGCTTCGTACCCGACCCGTTCGCCGGCGGCGACAACCGGATGTACCGGAGCGGCGATCTCGCGCGGCTGCTTCCCGACGGCGGCCTGGATTACTTGGGGCGCAACGATTTCCAGGTCAAGGTGCGTGGCTATCGCATCGAGCTCGGCGAGATCGAGACGGCGCTGCTCGCATTGCCCGGCGTGCGTGAAGCGGCCGTGCTGGCGCGCAAGGAAGGTGTCGGCGACGGCCTGCTGGTGGCATACCTGACGATGGCGAGTGACGCGTCGTGGACGGCCGAGGCGTTGCGCGAAGCCTTGGCGGCGCAGCTGCCCGAGCACATGTTGCCGGGCGCCTTCGTGCCGATGGATGCATTCCCGCTGACCGTCAACGGCAAGCTCGATCGCGCGGCGCTGCCGCCGCCCGGCGAGGGCGAACGCGCGCAGCGTGCCTATGAAGCGCCGCTGGATGGGCTGGAGTCGATGCTTGCAGAGATCTGGCAGGAGCTGCTGGAGCTGCCGCGCATCGGTCGCAACGACGACTTTTTCGAACTGGGCGGCCACTCGCTGCTCGCCGTACGCATGGTGACGCAGATCGGTGCGCAGTTCGGATGCACCGTGCCGATTCAGGCGCTTTTCGCACATCGCACGCTCAAGGCCTTCGCCGGCTGCGTGCAGCAGCAGCAGGTGCTCGACACCTGGCGCGAGGCCATGACGGCCACGCCGGCGGATGCCGAGCTGCTCGAACAGGAATGGACGGAACTATGAGCATGTTGGACGTACTTGAAGCCTGCCGGGAACGCGGCATCCAACTGGCGCTCAAGAACGGAGGTCTGTCGTTGCGCGACCCGCAAGGCAGACTCGATCCTGTGTTGCGCGAACAATTGACCGTCCACAAGGCGGCCATCATGCAGTGGCTAGCCGCGCCGTCCGGTGGCGACGCGCCGATCCCGCCTGTGTCGCGCGACGGTCGCCTGCCGCTGTCGTTCGCGCAGCAGCGGTTGTGGCTGGTGTCGGTGCTGGACCCGAGCGCGGATCGCGCCTATCACCTGCCCGCGGCGCTACGCCTGAGCGGCAGCGTGGATCGCGACGCGCTCAGGCAGGCGTTGGATGGCCTGGTCGCGCGGCATGAAGGCCTGCGCACGCGTTTCGTGGCCGAAGACGGCGTGCCCTGCCAGTTCGTGATGCCGGCCGGGCAGGGCTTCGCGCTGCGCGAGGAAGACGCGGCATCGCAGGACGCCGTCGAGCGGGCGATCGCCGACGAGCTGGCCACGCCGTTCGACCTGGCGAACGGCCCGATGATCCGCGGCCGCCTGCTGCGCGTGTCGGAGCAGGAACACGTACTGGTGTTGAACCAGCACCAC
>NZ_LMJO01000008.1:16946-17295 GCF_001429345.1 Lysobacter sp. Root983 | reverse complement strand
CATCGGCAGCGCCGCCGGCGACGCCGTCTCGTCGGCCACCATGCCTTCCAGCAGGGTGATGAAATGGCCGGCAAAACGCTCGATCGTCGCATGGTCGAACAAGTCGATGGCGTACTTGAGCTCGCCGTGCAGGCTGGCGCCATCGTCCTTGAACGACAACGACAGATCGAAGTTCGCCACCGGATGTTCGGCGGCGATGGATGAGAGCGTCAGTCCAGGCAACGCCTGGACATCATCGGTTACCGGCGTGTTGTCCAGGGACAGCATCACCTGGAACAGCGGACTGTGGCTCAGGCTGCGCGCGGGCTGCACCGCTTCCACCACCTGCTCGAACGGCAGTTCCTGGTGC
>NZ_LMJO01000008.1:0-16938 GCF_001429345.1 Lysobacter sp. Root983 | reverse complement strand
CCCGACAGCCGCGACAGCAGCAGCGACCAGCCGGCCAGCAACACCATGAACAGCGTCGCTCCCTGCCGCTGACCCAACTGCTTCAGTCGCGCGCTCAGTTCCGCCGACAACGCGAAGGGCAAGGTGCCGCCGACATGACTCTGCACCGCCGGACGCGCACGGTCGGTCGGCAGCTCCAGCAGTGCCGGCGCGCCCACCAGGTGCTCGCGCCAGAACGCCGTCTGCCGATCCAGTTCCTCGCCTTGCAACCAGCCACGCTGCCACACCGCGTAGTCGGCGTACTGGATGTCCAGCGCCGGCAGCGGATTGGCCCGCCCCTCGCTGTAGGCCGCGTACAACTGCGCGAACTCGCGAACGATGACCCCGGTCGACCAGCCGTCGCTGACGATGTGGTGCTGGGTGATCAGCAGCACGTGTTCCTCGTCGGCCGTACGCAGCAAGCGGCCGCGGATCAGCGGCCCCCGTTCGAAGTCGAACGGCGCCACGGCTTCGGCCTCCACCTGCTCGCGTACCGCCTGCTCGCGGGTCTCGGCGGGCAACTGCGTGAGGTCGTGCTCGGCCAGGGCGAAGCCGATGTCCTCGGGTGCGAACACCTGATGCGGCACGCCATCGACCGCAACCAGGCGCGCACGCAGGCCCTCCTGGCGCGCCACCAGCGTATCCAGCGCCTGCTTCAACGCATCGCGGTGCAGGCTGCCGCTCAGGCGCAGCGCCGCCGGCATGTGATACGCGCGGCTCGCGGATGCATCCAGCTGGTCGATGAACCACAAGCGTTGCTGCGACAACGACAACGGCAGCGGTTGATCGCGGCCGACGCGCTCGATGCGGCCCAAGGTGCTCGTACCGGCCTGGCCCACCGCCTGCGCGAACGCGTGCAGCACCGGGTAGACGAAGAGCTCGCGCAGCGGCACTTCCACGCCCAGTCGCTCACGCACGCGCGAGACCAACTGCACGGCCAGCAGGGAATGGCCGCCCAGTTCGAAGAAGTGATCGTGGCGCCCCACCTGTTCGATCTTCAGCAGCGACTGCCAGATCTCCGCCAGCCCTTGTTCGATCTCGCCTTGCGGCGCTTCGTACTCGCGCTGCATCAGCGAGCTGCCGTCCGGCGCGGGCAGCGCCTTGCGATCCAGCTTGCCGTTCGGCGTCAGCGGGAACGCGTCCAGCACCACGAAGGCACTGGGCACCATGTAGTCGGGCAGCTCCACCGACAGACGCGCACGCAGCTCGGCAACCGCAGGTTCCTGGTCCGCCGTCAGGTACGCCACCAGTCGCTTGTCGCCCGGCACGTCTTCCCGCGCCAGCACCACCGCCTCGCGCACGCCGGCGCAGGCACTCAATTTGGCCTCGATCTCGCCCAGCTCGATGCGGAAGCCACGGATCTTCACCTGGAAATCGTTGCGCCCCAGGTACTCGATGTTGCCGTCCGGCAGCCAGCGACCGAGGTCGCCGGTCTTATACATGCGCGCCTGTGGGTCGGCACTGAACGGATCGCGCACGAACCGCTCGGCCGTCAGCGCCTCGCGGTTCCAGTACCCGCGCGCCACGCCATCGCCGCCGATATGGAGCTCGCCCTGAACGGATCGCGCACGAACCGCTCGGCCGTCAGCGCCTCGCGGTTCCAGTACCCGCGCGCCACGCCATCGCCGCCGATATGGAGCTCGCCCGCCACGCCCACCGGCACCGGGGTACCCTGCGCGTCGAGGATGTACATCTGCGTGTTGGCGATCGGCCGGCCGATCGGCACCACCTCGCCGTAGGCGCCGACACGGCACGGCCACGCCGTCACGTCGATCGCCGCTTCGGTCGGGCCGTACAGGTTATGCCAGGCCACCTGCGGCAAGGCCTGACTGGCCCGCTGCAGCACGCCATGCGGCAGCGCCTCGCCGCTGCACAGCACCTGGCGCAGCGAACGGCAGCGCGCATCGCGCACCTGCGACACGAACTCGGCCAGCATCGAAGGCACGAAGTGCATCGTCGTGATGCCCTCGGCTTCGATCAGCGCCTGCAGGTACTCCGGATCGCGATGGCCGCCCGGCCGCGCCATCACCAGACCGGCGCCGGCCAGTAGCGGCAGGAAGAATTCCCACACCGACACGTCGAAGCCGAACGGCGTCTTCTGCAGCACACGATCGTCGGCATCCAGCCGGTATTCGCGTTGCGCCCACAGCAACCGATTCACCACGCCCCGGTGCTCGTTCATCACGCCCTTGGGCTGACCGGTCGATCCGGAGGTGTAGATCATGTACGCCAGGTGGCGCGAGCCCAGGCCCAGGGCCTGCGGATCGGGCCGGTGCGCCGGCCGCGCCGCCCAGGGCGCCGCCGCATCGTCCAGGCATAGCGTCGCCACCGCATGCGCCGGCAGCCGATCCGCCAGCGACGATTGCGTCAACAGCAGCGACGGCGCGCTGTCCTGCAGCATGAAAGCCAGGCGTTCCGGCGGGTAGTCCGGGTCCAGCGGCACGTAGGCGCCACCGGCCTTGAGGATGCCCAGCAGGCCGACCACCATCTCCACGCTGCGCTCGACGCAGATCGCGACACGCGCATCCGGGCCCACGCCCTGGGCGATCAGCTCGTGCGCCAGGCGGTTCGCCCGGGCGTCCAGTTCGGCGTAGCTCAAAGACCCGGACCCGTCGCGTACCGCCAGTGCATCCGGCTGCGCGTCCACCCGTCCTTCGAACAGTTCGTGGATCAGCGCATCCTGCGGATAGTCGGTCGCCGTGGCATTGAAGCCTTCCAGTACCTGCGCTCGCTGCACGGCCGTCATGATCGGCAGCGTGGCGACGGCCTGCGCGTCGGACGCGGCCATCGCCTCCAGCACAGTCATGAAGTGGCAAGCGAGGCGTTCGACCGTGCTGCGGTCGAACAGGTCCACCGCATAGTCGATGCCGCCATGCAAGCCCGCGCCGCCGTCGTTCAACGACAGCGACAGATCGAACTGTGCAATGGTGTGTTCGCTTTGTACCTGCGACAGCGTCAGGCCAGGCAGCTCCATCGCATCGCCGCCGGGCGTGTTGTTCAAGGACAGCATCACCTGGAACAACGGGCTGTGGCTCAGGCTGCGCGCCGGCTGTACCGCTTCCACCACCTGCTCGAACGGCAGTCGTCCTGACCCGACAGCCGCGACAGCAGCAGCGACCAGCCGGCCAGCAATACCGCAAACAACGTGGTGCCGTGCGACTGCGCCAGCACGCGCAGCTTGGCGGCCAACTCGGCCGACAACGCCACCGGCACCACGGACCCGGCATAACGCTGCACCGGCGGACGCGGACGGTCGGTCGGCAACTCCAGCAGGGCCGGCGCGCCCACCAGGTGATCGCGCCAGAACGCCGTCTGCCGCTCCAGTTCCTCGCCTTGCAGCCAGCCGCGCTGCCAAGCCGCGTAATCGGCGTACTGGATGTCCAGCGCCGGCAACGGATTGGCCAGCCCATCGCTATAGGCCGCATACAACTGCGCGAACTCGCGAATGATGATACCGATCGACCAGCCGTCGCTGACGATGTGATGCTGGGTGATCAGCAGCACGTGCTCCTCGTCGCCCGTACGCAGCAAGCGGCCGCGGATCAGCGGCCCCTGGCTCAAGTCGAAGGGCGCACCCGCTTCGTCGACCGCCTGCTCGCGTACCGCCTGCTCGCGGGCCTCGACGGGCAACTGCGAGAGGTCGTGCTCGGCCAGGGCAAAGCCGATATCTTCGGGTGCGAAGACCTGGTGCGGCACGCCATCGACCGCAACCAGGCGCGCACGCAGGCCCTCCTGGCGCGCGACCAGCGTGTCCAGCGCCTGCTTCAGCGCATCGCGGTGCAGACTGCCGCTCAGGCGCAGCGCCGCCGGCATGTGATATGCGCGGCTCGCGGATGCATCCAGCTGGTCGATGAACCACAGGCGTTGCTGCGACAACGACAACGGCAGCGGTTGATCGCGCCCGACCTTGACGATTCGGCCCAAGGTACTGGTGCCGGCGTCGCACACGGCCTGGGCGAACGCCTGCAGCACCGGCCGCGCGAACAACTCGCGCAGCGGCACTTCCACGCCCAGCCGCTCGCGCACGTGCGACACCAACTGCACGGCCAACAGCGAATGGCCGCCCAGCTCGAAGAAATGGTCGTTCCGGCCCGCGCGCTCGATGCCTAGCAGTTGCTGCCAGATCTCCGCCAGCCCCTGCTCGATCTCGCCTTGCGGCGCTTCGTACTCGCGCTGCACCAGCGAGCTGCCGTCCGGCGCGGGCAACGCCTTGCGATCGAGCTTGCCGTTCGGCGTCAGCGGGAACGCTGCACCAGCGAGCTGCCGTCCGGCGCGGGCAACGCCTTGCGATCGAGCTTGCCGTTCGGCGTCAGCGGGAACGCGTCGAGCACCATGAAGGCGCTCGGTACCATGTACTCGGGCAACTGCGCTTGCAGCGCTTCGTGCAACTGCACCCCCGTCGGCTCCGCTCCCGCCGCCGGCACCACATACGCCACCAGCCGCTTGTCGCCCGGCACGTCCTCACGCGCCAGCACCACCGCCTCGCGCACGCCGGCGCAGGTACTCAATTTGGCCTCGATCTCGCCCAGCTCGATGCGGAAGCCACGGATCTTCACCTGGAAATCGTTGCGCCCCAGGTACTCGATGGTGCCGTCCGGCAGCCAGCGACCCAGGTCGCCGGTCTTGTACATACGTGCCTGCGGATCGGCACTGAACGGATCGCGCACGAACCGCTCGGCCGTCAGCGCCGGCTGGTTCAGATAGCCCCGTGCCACGCCATCGCCGCCGATATGGAGCTCGCCTGCCACGCCCACCGGCACCGGCTCGCCCTGTGCATCCAGAATGTAGACCTGCGTGTTCGCGATCGGACGGCCAATGGGTACCGAAGTGGCGTCTTCGGCCAGCGCCTCGATCAGGTGCGTGCAAGCGAACGTCGTGGTCTCGGTCGGGCCGTAACCGTTGATCAGGTGCGCCGGACGCTGCGCCTGCGCCAGCACGCTGCGGATCGTGCGCGGATCGAGTGCGTCGCCGCCGACCAGCAGATAGCGCAGCTGCGCCAGCGACGCCTGCATGCTCGGCGCGTACTGGTTGAACAGGCCNGCGGATCGTGCGCGGATCGAGTGCGTCGCCGCCGACCAGCAGATAGCGCAGCTGCGCCAGCGACGCCTGCATGCTCGGCGCGTACTGGTTGAACAGGCCGACCGTCATCCACATCGCCGTGGCCCCGTGGGCCAGCAGTTGCTCGTCGAATCGACGCGCATCCAGCACATCGGCCGGCGGCAGCACCAGCAGCCGCGCGCCATTGAGCAACGCGCCCCAGATTTCCCAGGTCGCCGCGTCGAAGGCCGGATTGGCCGCGTGCACCAGGCAGTCGTCGTCACCCGCCTGGAAATACGGGTTGTTGATCACCAGCCGGTTCACGTTACGGTGCTCGACCATCACGCCCTTGGGCGTACCGGCCGATCCAGACGTGTAGATCACATAGGCCAGATGGCGCGAGCAGAGGCCCTGATCGCCCCGATCGGGATTGTGCGCGGGAAGGTGGCGCTCCAGTACCCGGAGATCCATATCGAGACGCAGCACCGGCACATCGGTCAAGGGCAGGTGCGCTTCGATGTCCGAATGCGTGATCAGTACCTTCGGCGCGCTGTCTTCCAGCAGGATCGAGAGGCGCTCGGCAGGATAGGACGGGTCCAGCGGCACATAGGCGCCGCCCGCTTTCAGGATGCCCAGCAGGCCGACGATCAGGTCGGCGCTGCGCTCGATGCAGATCGCCACGCGATCGTCGGGGCCTACGCCCTGCGCGATCAAGTGATGCGCCAGGCGATTGGCCCGGGCGTTCAGCTCGCCGTAGCTGATCGATTCGCCGTCGCAGACGACCGCGATCGCATCCGGACGGCGTTCCGCTTGCTGCTCGAACAATCCGTGAATCAGCGCGTCGCGCGGATACTCGGCCGCGGTGGCGTTTAGCTCGTGCAAGAGATGCTGCCGCTGCGGGCGCGTCAGCATCGGCAATGTCGCCACGCAGGCCGCATCGTCGGCGGCCATGGCGTCGAGCAGGGTCGCGAAACAGCCGATGAAGCGCTCGATCGTCCCGCGATCGAACAGATCGCTGGCGTAGACCAGCGCGCCGGACCATGCATCTTCCGACTCCGCCATGTTCAACGCCACGTCGAACTGGGTGGTATCCAATTCGGACTTCATCGAGGACAGCACCAGACCCGGCAGCTCCAGAGGGCCGTCGTTGGACTGACCGCCCCAGCTGAAACTCGTCTGCACCAGGGGGCCATGGCTGAGGCTGCGCACGGGCTGCATCACCTCGACGACCTGCTCGAAGGGCAGCTCCTGGTGCGCGAAGGCCGCCAGTGCCGTCTCCTTCACCTGCGCCAGCAGGTCGGCCACATTCGCCTGTCCATCCAGCCGCACCCGCAGCGCCAGCGTGTTGACGAAGAAGCCGAGCAAGCCCTCGACTTCGCGCCGCTGACGGTTGGCCACCGGCGTGCCGACCACCACGTCCTGCTGCCCCGACAGGCGCGACAGCAACGCAGCCCAAGCTGCCAGCACCACCATGTACGGCGTGACGCCATGGCGCTGCGCCAAGGCGCGCAAACGGCCTCCCAGTTCGGCCGGCAGTTCGAACGTCGCCGTGGCGCCGGCATGGCTTTGCACGAGGGGACGGGGCCGATCGGTGGGCAGCGCCAGCAACTCCGGCGCGCCGCCCAGATGCTCGCGCCAGAAGGCGGTCTGCCGCTCGAGTTCGTCGCCTTGCAACCAATTGCGCTGCCATACGGCGTAGTCGGCGTACTGGATCTCCAGCGGTGGCAAGGGATCCGGCCGGTTCTCGCAGAACGCGGCGTACAACTGGGCGAATTCGCGCACCATGACAGCGACGGACCAACCGTCACTGACGATGTGATGCTGCGTGACCAACAACACATGCTCGTCATCGGCCAAGCGCAGCAGACGGCCGCGGATCAGCGGCCCCTGCGTGAAGTCGAACGGGGCAGCGGCCTCTTCTTCCGCCTGTGCGCGCACCACGCGCTCGAGCTGATCGGCCGGCAGATGCGCCAGGTCGTGCTCGACCAGCGCAAAGCCGACATCTTCCGGCGCGAACGCCTGGTACGGCACACCCTCGACCTCGACGAAGCGCGCGCGCAGGCCCTCCTGACGGGCGACCAGACGATCCAACGCGGCCTTCATCGCCGCGCGATTGAGGCTGCCGGTCAATCGCAAGGCCGATGGCATGTGGTAAGCGAGGCTGGCGCGCTCATCGAAACTGGCCAGGAACCACAGCCGCTGCTGTGCGAGCGACAGCGGCAAATGGCCACTGCGATCGGCACGTGCGATGGTGCCGATGTCGCTGCGCGAGATGTCCTGCAACTCGGCTGCGAGCTCGCGCAGCTGGGGGCGATTGAACACCGCCTTGAGCGGCAGATCGATGCCGAACGTGGCGCGCACCTGCGAACGCAGGCGCACGACCAGCAGCGAATGGCCGCCAAGTTCGAAGAAATGATCGTCGCGGCCGATGCGCTCGACCCCGAGCAGGCCTTGCCATATCGCGGCCAGGCCTTGCTCCGTCTCGCCTTCCGGTGCGGAATAAGTCCGCGCGGTGCGCACTTGTTCCTGGGGTGCGGGCAGCGCGGAGCGGTCGAGCTTGCCATGGGCGGTCAACGGCCACTCGGCCATGTGCACATAGGCCGAGGGCAACATGTACTCCGGCAAGCGCGAAGCCAGGCTGGCGCGGAAGGTCTCCGCCGTCGCCGTCGCGGTGTCCTCGCAGCGCACGTAGGCGACCAGGCGCTTGTCGCCCGGCATGTCCTCGCGCGCGATCACCACGGCCTCTCGCACGCCTTCGCAGGCGCACAACGCCGCTTCGATTTCCGCGGGTTCGATCCGGTAGCCACGGACCTTCACCTGGAAATCGTTGCGCCCCATGTATTCGAGCCGGCCGTCGGCCAGGCGCCGCGCCAGGTCTCCGGTGCGGTACATCCGCGCATCGGGCGTTTCGCCGCGCGGGTCCGGCATGAAGCGCTCCAGGGTCAGAGCATCGTTCTGCCAATAGCCTGCCGACACGCCGGCGCCGGCGATGTAGATCTCGCCGACGACGCCTTCGGGCACGGGTTCGCCGCGACCGTCCAGCACATACAAGCGCATATTGGGCAGCGGCCGGCCCAGCGGCACGGTCTTCGCAGCGAACGGCAGCGTCTCGATCACCTCACAGCTGGCGAACGTGGTGGTTTCGGTCGGGCCGTAGCACTGCACCAGCCGAGGCGGCGCGTGCCCGGAAGCCAAGAGGCGCCGCACCTTCTGCGCATCCGCCTTCTCGCCGCCGAACAACAGAGCCGAAAGGCGCGAGAACGCAGGCGCCATGGCCTCAGCATGCTGGTGGAACAGTCCGACCGTGAGGTGCAGCACCGCCACCTGTTCGCGCTCAAGCAATGCGGACAGGCGCTCGGCGTCCAGCAGCTCGTCGGCCGAGACCACGACCAGGCAGGCACCGTTGCACAATGCGCCCCAGATTTCCCAGCTCGCTGCGTCGAAGGCGATATTGGCCGCATGCGCCAGGCGCATGCCTTGGGCGAAAGCGATGGGCGAGGTCGAACTGGCCAGGTTGACCAGGTTGCGATGGCGCAACATCACGCCCTTGGGGCGGCCGGTTGAACCAGAGGTATAGATCAGGCAGCACAGCGATTCGGCATTGCGCTTGGCCTGCGCAAGGGCGGTTGCCGGAGCAGTCCATGGCAGGCGCTCCCACTCCAGTACTTCCCAGCTTCCGTCCGGCAGCGACGTATCGTCCGCCGCCCGTCGCAGCACCAGCTGCGGCGTCGCGTCCTGCAGGATATGCAGCAGGCGCTCACGCGGGTATTCCGGGTCCAGCGGCACGTACACCGCGCCCGCCTTGAGCACCGCGAGCATCGCCACCACCATTTCCACGCCGCGCGGCAGGCACAGCGCCACACGCTCCGCCGACGCCACACCACGCTCGCGCAGATGCGCCGCCAAGCGGTTGGCACGCTCGTCCAGCTCGCGATAACTGAGCCTGACGTCTCCGCAAACCAGCGCCTCGGCGTCCGGCTGTTCCGCCACGCGCGCCTCGAAGCGCTCATGCAGCAGGCTGTCCTGCGCGTACGTGGACGCGGTGTCGTTCTGCAGTTGCCACAGGCGCGCCGACTCCCCGGCGGACATCAACGGCAGGGCCCACACTTCGGCCGACTCGTTGGCCAGCATGCCGGCAAGCAGTCTCTGCCACTCCTGGGCGAACGTGCGCACGGTGTCTTCGTCGAACAGATCGCTGGCGTATTCGATCGCGCCGGACAGCGCATCGCCGCCGTCGCTCAAGGCCAGCGACAGTTCGAAATGCGTGGTGGTATGCGTTGTGGCGCAGGGCGAGAAGGTCAAGCCCGGCAGGCTCAGCTCGCCCGCGTCGGGCGTATTGTTGAGCGCCACCATGGTCTGGAACAACGGACTGCGGCCGAGGCTGCGCGCCGGGCGCACGGCATCGACCACTTGTTCGAACGGCACGGCCTGATGCGCAAACGCAGCCAGCGTGGTCTCCTTGACCTGCGCCAGCAGGTCCGCCACGGTCAGCTCCTGCGGAAGACGCACGCGCAAGGCCAACGTGTTGACGAAGAAGCCGATCAGACCCTCGATTTCGCGACGCGTGCGGCCGGCGACCGGCGAGCCGACCACGATGTCGTCCTGGCCGGAGCGTCGCGCAAGCCACAACGCCCAGGCGGCGAGCAACACCATGTAGGGGGTGACGCCCGAGTTCGCGGCGAACGTGCGCAGTTCCTGCGCCAGCGTCTCCGGCAACTCGATCGGCAGGCTGCCACCGCGGTGGCTCTGCATGGCGGGGCGCGGATGATCGGTCGGAAGCTCCACGCCCTCTGGCGCGCCGGCAAGCAGCGAACGCCAGTAGGCCAGTTGCTTTTCCAGTGCTTCGCCGCCGTATTCGTTGCGCTGCCAGATGGCGTAGTCGGCGTACTGGATCGGCAACGGCGGCAGCGACAGCGCCCCGCCCTCGCAGGCCGCGGCATACAGGCCGGCGAATTCCCGCACGAGCACGCCCAGCGACCAACCGTCGGTAATGAGGTGGTGCATGGTGATGAGCAGCACGTGCTCGTCGTCGCGCATCTGCCACAGGCCGACTCTCAGCAAGGGACCGCGACTCAGGTCGAACGGCTGTTGCATGGATTCGGCCAGTTCGGCCGGCAAGCGCGCATCGGCTTGGGCATCGCCGCGCAGATCGCGAATGGCCAGGGCGAATCCGCCCAGATCCTCGGCCACGACCTGGCAAGGTACGCCGTCTTCCTGCGCAAAGTGGGTGCGCAGGCTCTCGTGCCGTGCGATCAATTGCGCGAAGGCTTGCTCCATCGCGGCGCGATCGAGTTGCCCGCTAAGCCGCAGTGCCGAGGAAATGTGACTGGCCTGGCTGGCGCCCGGATCCAGTTCGCACAGGAACCACAAACGCTGCTGGGCAAGCGACAGCGGCACGTGCGCCGGCCTCGGCCCTGGCACGATCGGCGCCACGCCGCGCGACTGCTGCTGGATCTTCTTCAACAGCGCTGCGCGCAGCAGTGCCTCACGCGAAAGCGTATCCGTGCTCATCAAACCGTATCCCCAAGGAAAGCTTGCAGTTCTTCGTCGGACAGCGCGTCCAGTTCGGCTTGCATGGCGCTGAGGTCCTGCTCGGACGGCAGCGCCAACTGCGCCGCTTCGATCGCGCCGGCCAACATTTCCAGGCGTCCCATCTCGAAGACCGTCTTCAGCGGCAACTCGATGTGGAATCGCTCCTGCACATGCACCGACAAGGTGACCGCGAGCAGCGAATGCCCGCCCAGCGCGAAGAAATCGTCGTCGCGGCCGACACGCGGCACTTCCAGCAATTGCTGCCAAATCTCGGCCAAGGCCAGTTCCGTCTCGCCTTCCGGGGCGCGATAGGCGCGTGCCGCACGCAATCCGACATCCGGCGACGGCAGCGCACGCCGGTCCAGCTTGCCGTTCGCATTGAGCGGCATGGCCGGCAACTCGACGAAGGCCGAGGGCAACATGTAGTCCGGCAGCGACGCACGCAAGGCTTCGCGCCATGCGTGCACCTGCTCCTGACCGGCACCGGCGTCGACCGGCACGACATAGGCGACCAGCGACTTTTCGCCACCTTCCGTCACATGCACCAGCACCACCGCCTCGCCGATCCCCGGCAATGCGCGCAGCGCCGCTTCGATCTCGCCGGTCTCGACGCGGAATCCGCGGATCTTGACCTGACCGTCGACACGGCCCAGGTACTCGATCGTGCCGTCGGGGCGATAGCGTCCGCGATCGCCGCTGCGGTACATGCGCGCGCCCGGCACGAACGGGTCCGGCAGGAAATGTTCGAGGGTCCGCTGGGGCTGGTTCCAGTAGCCGCGTGCGACGCCGTCGCCGCCGATATGGATTTCGCCGACCGCGCCGAGCGGCATCACCTCGCCCGCCGCACCGAGGATGTAGATGCGGGTGTTGGCGATCGGTCGCCCGATCGGGATCGGGCGACCATCCAGGTCGCGCGCATCCAGCTCGTGCGTGCAGGCGAAGGTGGTGCTCTCCGTGGGGCCGTAGCCGTTGACGACATGCAGCGGGCGATCGCCCGCATTCATCGCCCGTGCCATCACCGCCGGATCGAGCGCATCGCCACCGACCAACAGGTACCGCAGTTGCCCGAAGATCGGGCGCAACGCCGCCTCGTACTGGTTGAACAGCCCGACCGAAAGCCACAGCGCGCTCACGCATCCGGCGCGCAGACAGTCCACCAGACGCGCCGGCGCCAGCACATCTTCCTGTGGCACGATCAACAGGCGCGCACCGGCCAACAGCGCACCCCAGACTTCCCAGGTGGACGCGTCGAAGGCGGGATTGGCCGCATGCGCGACCGTGTCTTTAACGGTCAGGGTGCAATAGGGATTGTTGATCGCCAGCCGCAATACCTGCCGGTGCTCGACCATCACCCCTTTTGGCCGTCCGGTCGAGCCGGAGGTGTACATGACGTAGCACAGATGGTCCGCACGCAGCGCGGGCACGACCGGCGCTTCCGGCATGGGACGCTGCAGCAGCGCGGCGCACTCGACATCGAAGCGCAGCACCGGCATGTCGAGCGCGGGCAAGCCGTCTTCCCAGTCCGAACCGCTCAGCACCACCGCGGGCGCGGTGTCGGCCAACAGCCATGCAAGGCGTTCGCGCGGCTGCTGCGGTTCCAGCGGCACATACGCGCCACCGGCCTTCAACACGGCCAGCATGCCGAGCACCATCTCGATCCCGCGCGGCAGCACGATGGCGACGCGTTGATCCGGGCCGACACCCAGGCTCACCAGATAGTGCGCAAGACGATTGGCACGCTGGTCGAGCTCGCGATAGCTGAGCCGCTCGCCGCCGCATTCCAGCGCCACCGCATCCGGCTGCGCGGCCGCATGCCGCGAGAACTCCTCGTGCAGCAGGCCATCGCGCGGGTAATCCCGGCGCGTATCGTTGAAACCCTCCACCAACTGCCGCTGCTCGGTCTCGCTCAATAGCGAGAATCCATCGAGCGCGCCATCCGAATCCAGCGCGTTGATCAGGCCATCGATGGCCTGCTCCAGATAGTCGAGCATGCGCGTCGCGTCGATGCCGTCGGCACACTCGGCGGTGATGCCGAAATCGTCGCCGAAATCGTTGATCTTGAGCGTCAGCGGGTAGTTCGCATGGTCGCCGTAGTCGGCCACGATGCGGATGCCGGTCGGTGCATCTTCTGCCCGACCGCTGGCCGGCGTCGCGTTGTGCCGGTAGTTGAGCAAGGCGGTGAACAGCGGCCGGCCCGTCGGCACGCCGCTCATGCGCTGCGCCAGCGCCAACGGCGCATGCTCGTGATCGAACAGACTGGCCAGATCGCGATAGCAGTCCTGCAACAACGAAGGCGCGTCGGCGCCGGCCAGACGCACGCGCAGCGGCAGGCTGTTGACGAACATGCCCAACGCGGTGTCCGCGCCATCGGCACCGTGCATGCGCCCGGCCAGCACCGTGCCGAACACGACATCGTCGCGGCCGCTGCACGGCCCCAGCAGCAGTGCATACGCCACATGGAACAGGACCGCCGGCGGGACCTGCTGCTGGSGAGCCAGTTCGCGCACGCGTCGCGCCCGCTCTGCCGCGAGAAAACGCTGGTCGACCGACAAGGTACCGGCGCCCTGCTGTACGTCGAAGATGCCGAAAGGCGCAGTCGGCTCGTCGACGTCGCCAAGCTGCTCGCGGAAATAGCTTTCGTGCGCCTCGACCGGCACCGCGATCGCCGCCGCCACCTGTTCGCGCAACGGCAGCGACGGCGGCAATGCAACCGTTTCGTCGAGCAGGCATCGATGCAGCTCGTCCATCAGCACTTCCAGCGAGCGATGATCGACGATCAGGTGATGGCTCACGAATCCGAGCAGCCACTCGTCACGCGCCCGGTCGTGCACGACATAGGCGGCCAGCAGCGGCGCGCATTTCAGGTCGAGCCGCAAGCGGTGGTCGGTACGCGCCGTGAGCACGGCCAACGCATCCTCGTCTTCCGGCACCTCCAGCTCGTGCACCGGCAGGCGGGCCTCGCGCCAGATCACCTGGACGGGCTGCGCCAGCCCCTCCCACGCCAGCGAGATGCGGAGGATGTCATGGCGCCCGATCAGCCGGTTGAAGATTCCGACGAAATCGTCCAAGCGCGCACGCTCCGCGAAAGCGATCACCGTGCAGGACAGATAGGGATCGCCTTCCTGCTCCAAGAGATGATGGAACAGCATGCCGGTCTGCATCGGCAGCAACGGACAGATGTCCTGGATGTTGGTCGCGCCGCCCGGCACCATCTCGGCGATGCGGTCGATCTGCGCCTGGGTCAGGTCGACCAGCGGCAGCAATTCCGGCGTGATGTGCGCGGTACCGACAGGAATGCCCTGCGGCTGCTGCACCTGCGCCGCCGCGGCGGCCGGTACCAGGGCCGCGGCGTAGGCGGCCAAGGTCGGCGCGACGAACAGGTCGCGCACGCCCGCACTCCACCCCTCGTGCCGCAAGCGTTCGACCATCGTGACCGCCAGCAGCGAATGTCCACCCAGTTCGAAGAAATGGTCGTGCCGGCCCACGCGCGGCACCTCAAGCAGTTCCTGCCACAGCCGCGCAAGGGTCTCTTCCACCTCGCCCTGCGGGGCTTCGTACTCTCGTTGCGCCACCGCGCCCGACTGCGTCGTCGGCAACGCCGCGCGATCCAGCTTGCCGTTGGCCGTGCGCGGCAACTGCGCCATCGCCACCAGCGAGGACGGCAGCATATAGTCCGGCAGGCGCGAGGCCAGCTGCGCGCGCAGGCTCGCCGCGCTCTCTTCTTCCTCGCCCGCCGCTGCCCAGTACGCCACCAGCCGCGCGTCCGCGCTCGTACTCTCGTTGCGCCACCGCGCCCGACTGCGTCGTCGGCAACGCCGCGCGATCCAGCTTGCCGTTGGCCGTGCGCGGCAACTGCGCCATCGCCACCAGCGAGGACGGCAGCATGTAGTCCGGCAGGCGCGAGGCCAGCTGCGCGCGCAGGCTCGCCGCGCTCTCTTCTTCCTCGCCCGCCGCTGCCCAGTACGCCACCAGCCGCGCGTCCGCGCCTTCGCCCAGCAGCAGCACCGCCGCCTCGGCCACGCCCGGCAGCGCTTCCAGCTGCGTCTCGATCTCGCCGATCTCGATGCGATGRCCGCGCAGCTTGACCTGGAAATCCACACGCCCCAGGCATTCCAGCCGTCCATCKGACCGGTACCGGCCCAGGTCGCCCGTGCGATACAGCCGCTCGCCGGCAACGCCGCCGATGTGATCGGCCACGAAACGTTCCGCCGTCAGYGCCTCGCGACCCAGGTAACCGCGCGTGACACCCGCGCCGCCCAGGTGGATCTCGCCCACCACCCCCACCGGCACCACTTCGCCACGCGCGTCCAGCACGTGCAGCTTCGTGTTCGGCAGCGGCCGCCCGATCGGCACCGTCCGATCGTTCTCTTCCTGGCASCGTTCGATGCTCGCGCAGACCGTGCCTTCGGTCGGGCCGTAGGCGTTGAAGAACGACAGCCGTCCCCGCCAGCGCTCGGCCAGCGCGACCGGGCAGGCTTCACCCGCCACCACCAGCGTGCGCAGCTGCGGCAGCTCCGCCTCGCCCAGCGTCTGCAGAGCGCTGCCCGGCAGGGTCGCATGCGTGATCGCGYGATCGCGCAGCGTCGCCAGCAACGGTTCGCCCGGCAACAGCCGATGCCGCGGCGCCAGGCACAGCGTGCCGCCCGACAGCAGCGCCATCGCCCATTCCCACACGCTCGCATCGAACGAGGGCGAGGCGAACTGCAGCACGCGCGATCCCGCCAGATCGCCGAACACCGCCGCCTGCGAGGCCGCCAGGTGGCACAGCTGGCGGTGTTCCACCATCACCGCCTTGGGTTCGCCGGTCGAACCGGAGGTGTAGATCAGGTACGCCAGGTGCGACGGTTGCAGCGCCGGCACCGCCGGGCGCGTCGCCGGCAGCCGCCGCGTCAGCACCGGCAGGTCCACATCCAGCCGCAGCACCGGCACGTCMAGCGGCGGCAGATGCTCGGCCACCGACGATTGCGTCAGCACCAGCAAGGGCGCGCTGTCGCTCACCATGTAGGACAGCCGCGCCGACGGGTACTCCGGATCCAGCGGCACGTAGGCGCAGCCGGCCTTCAGGATGCCCAGCACGCCGACCAGGTACTCCACGCCGCGTTCCACGCACAGCGCCACCCGRGCRTCGGGCTGCGCRCCCTGCGCCAGCAGGTAATGCGCCAGACGGTTGGCGCGTTCGTCCAGTTCGGCATAGCTCAGCGAYTCGCCGTCGAACTCCAGGGCGATCGCATCGCCCCGGGCATCCACCCAGCCCTCGAAGCAGGCATGCGCCAGCCACGACGGCGGCAGCGCCGGCGTTACGACATTGAACGCATCGACCACTTGCCGGTAATCGGCTTCGGCCAGCAGCGGCACRCGCAGGGCTTCCTGCGCCTCGTCGGCCACRAACCCTTCCAGCAGCTGCAAGAAGCACCGGCTCCAGCGCGCCACGGTGGCTTCGTCGAACAGGTCGCTCGCATGGATCAACGTGCCTTCCAGACACGCACCGGTATCGCTCAGGTGCAGGGAGAGATCGAACTGGGTGGTCTGGTGCGGCAGCGGYARCGCCGCCAGCGACAACTGCGGCAGATCCACYGCGCCGCCYTCGGGCTCGTTGTGCCAGGTGAAACTCGCCTGCGCGAGCGGCACATGGCTCAGGCTGCGCGTCGGCCGYAGCGCCTCCACCACCTGCTCGAACGGCAGCTCCTGGTGCGCGAACGCCGCCAGGGTCTCGCGCCGCACCGCTTCGATCAGCTGYGCGACGCTCTGCCCTTCCTCCACCCGCGTGCAGAACGCCAGCGTGTTGACGAAGAAGCCGATCAAACCTTCCAGTTCGCGCCGGTGGCGACCGGCCACCGGCGTGGCCACCACYACCGTCGACTGACCCGACAGGCGCGACAGCAGCAGCGACCAAGCCGCCATCAGCACCATGTACAAGGTTGCGCCGTGCCGCTGCGCCAACGCGCGCAAGCCCTCGGTCAGCGGCGCCGGCACCGTCAGCGCCCACTGCCCGCCCGCATGGCTGGGCGTGGGCGGGCGCGGACGGTCCTGCGGCAGTTCCAACAGCTCSGGGGCGCCGGCCAGGTGGCCGCGCCAGAAGTCCAGCTGCTGCGCCAGCACCGGGCCCTGCAGCGTCTGCCGCTGCCAGTGCGCGTARTCCGCATACTGGATCGGCAACGGWGCCAGCCCGTCCGSCTCGCCCAGGCAGGCCGCGCGATACAGCGCCGCCAGTTCCCGCACCATCACCGCGTTGGACCAGCCGTCGCTCACGATGTGGTGCTGGTTCAACACCAGTACGTGTTCCTGCTCCGACACGCGCAGCAGGCGGCCGCGGATCATCGGGCCGTTCGCCAGGTCGAACGGCGTGGCCAA
>NZ_LMJO01000007.1:0-9313 GCF_001429345.1 Lysobacter sp. Root983 | reverse complement strand
TTGACCGACAGCGGACGACCGGCGCCGTCGTAAGCCAGGGTTTCCGTGACTTGGCCCAGCGCGTTGGTGACCTTCCACAGGTCGCCTTTGCGATGCGGGCAGGTGGCTGGAGTACTGGCACAGCTAGCTTCATCGCTGGCGTAGTAGGTGAACTGGGTGGTGTCGGCCACGTCCGTGCGCGGACCATTGATCGACGTCACCAATCCCAGCAGCGGGCAGGTGCCGGCAGTGATGTCGGACTGCTCGCAGTAGGTGCTGGCGCTGCTGCGTGTGATGGTCGGTGTCGTCGGATCGGTCGCCGTCGAAGTCAGGACCTGGCCGCGGGCGTTGTAGCTGTAGTCCTGCTTGGCAAGCAAGGCACCGGCGGCGGTGTAGGTCTGGTGCTGCGTGGGCAGGTCCAGGGCGATGTCCCAGGCCGTGGTCGCACTGCGCAGGCGGGTGCTGACGGCGGCCAAGGCATCGGTAGCTGGGCATTGGTCGGTAGTGGCCGCCGGGTAATCGTAGCGGGCGATCACCCGCAACCAGTCGGCATCGTAGTAAAGACAGGTCAGCTGATCGCCTCGGCGCCGGGCGGTCGCGTTCGACTTGGTGTCGTAGACGGTCCCTGTGGCTATCGCGACGCCCCCAGTACCTGTCTCGGTGCGCTGCGTAGGAATGCGAACACCCAACTGCCGCTGGAACTGGAACTGGATCGCACCACCCGACGGGGTGGATACGTTGACAGCGGTTCCATTTACGCCGTAGTCCACTGCGTAGCGATCTACTCCACCCGCATGCTCAGTGGAAGTGGCGCGACCATTAGTGTCGTATGTGAACGTGGCATAGGCCGCGCCATCGTGGGCCACTTGAATCAATGCGCGCTGATTTACGATTCTCGTATAGGTGTAGCTGGTAACGAAGCCGGCCTTGGTTACCGCGGACAGCAACCCATCGGCATCGTAGGCATACTCAATCGTCTGCCCGTCAGGCAGATCGATGCGAACTAGCTTTCCATAGGACGAGTACGTGAGCACCGCCGCACGCCCGCTCGAATCCACAACAGAGGTGATCCTGCCGCCCGCATCACGGATATACGTGGCGACGACGCGGCCGTCTCGCAAGTCGCGTTGGAGCAGGCCCGTCTCGCCGTAAATCTCTTGGGCGTTGCCAGGCTTGCGCAACTCCCAAAAAGTCTCGCCGCCAGTTTCGAATTCTCTCAAACGATACTGCCGAAGATCGTCTTCAGGAAGCCACTGGCCGCTCCCGTTCTTGGTGAACGCCAGCACCCTGCCGTCCTCGCGTACAGCAATCGCCGCTTGGAATGAGGAAGGTCGAACGTCGGTGACAATCAGTTCACGGGTTAGATCGGAGTGCCACCACTCTCCGAAGATATTGGAAATCCCCTCTATTGCCGGCGCCGAGTTGTAGGAACGCGCCAACCCGAGGCTAGCCGTCAGTTCATCGCGCGTCCGTTCAATTTTCGCGCCATTGCCGCAAGAGATCGGATTTCCCACATCCGCACAATGCAGGTTCGGCTTAGTCGGCGTCACACTGTACATATTCCGTATGCATACGGGCTCACCGTCGTTACGGTCGTAGCCATATCCAACAGGGCATACCGGTACAGGCAAGACGTAGCTCTGCCTAAAGATGTTGTAGTTGGTTGGGCCGTTTGGACGATCTACCTCGTCGTAGTAGCAGCCCACACCATAATCCGGATGCGTTCCGTACCGACCGTTGAGATGCGTTATTGTGTAGTGCGGATATGGTGTCGCGTTAAGCGACTCACCCACTAGGCGGCAGGCCAAATCCGGATCGGCGCAGGTCCGAACTACGCCTTGAACGCCTGCCTGGTACATCGTCATTGACGGCAAGCGATGCTCTTGAGCCGAGACTCCGAACGCGGCCGAAAGCAACAGCGCCGCAAGCAAAAACACGCAATCCATTCGCCTCATTCCCCACCCCCATCCATGCGACCAATTAGTGAATGATGGCGGCGGGAGCCTCACCGTTCAATAAGGCTCATTGGCATATCAAAGCCACACTGCCAAGCAACGAAGCCGCCAAATTTCCCGGCTATGGCGCCACAAACAAAAAGCCCCGCCGAAGCGGGGCTTTTTTCACACGCCAAGATTATGCAATCAATCACCCAATCCGGCGAATCTTCGCCCCCAACTGCGACAATTTCGCCTCAATGTTCTCGTACCCACGATCCAGGTGGTAGATGCGATCGATCGTAGTCTCGCCATCGGCAACCAACCCCGCCAGGATCAGCGAAGCCGAGGCGCGCAGGTCGGTGGCCATGACCGGAGCGCCGCTGAGCTTGGCCACGCCGCGCACCACGGACGTGTGGCCGTCGACGCGAATGTCGGCGCCCAGGCGCAGCAGTTCGTTGACGTGCATGAAGCGGTTTTCGAAGATGGTTTCGTTGATCACGCCCGCGCCTTCGGCGATGCAGTTGAGCGCCATGAACTGCGCCTGCATGTCGGTCGGGAACGCCGGGTACGGGGCGGTGGTCAGGTCGACCGAACGCGGGCGGCGGCCCTGCATGTCCAGGGTGATGCGGTCGCCGTCGACTTCGATGACGGCGCCGGCGTCGCGCAGTTTGTCGAGCACCGCATCCAGAGTGTCGGCGCGGCTGCGGGTGGTGGTGACGCGGCCGCCGGTCATCGCGGCGGCAACCAGGAAGGTGCCGGTCTCGATGCGGTCGGGCAGCACGTCGTGGCTGCCGCCGTGCAGACGTTCGACGCCGTGCACGACGATGCGGCCGCTGCCGGCGTGTTCGATGTTCGCGCCCAGCGCATTAAGGCAGTCGGCCAGGTCGACCACTTCCGGTTCCATCGCGGCGTTTTCGAGCACGCTGGTGCCCTCGGCCAGGACCGCGGCCATGAGCACGTTCTCGGTACCGGTCACGCTGACCACGTCGAAGACGAAGCGCGCGCCCTTGAGGCGGCCGTTGCGATGGGCCTTGATGTAACCGTTCTCGACCGAGATCTGCGCGCCCAGGGCCTGCAGGCCCTTGATGTGCTGGTCGACCGGACGCGAACCGATCGCGCAGCCGCCCGGCAGCGAGACTTCGGCCTCGCCGTACTTGGCCAGCAGCGGGCCCAGCACCAGCACCGAGGCGCGCATGGTCTTGACCAGCTCGTAGGGCGCGACGTGGCTGTTGACCGTGGTCGGATCGACGGTGATGGTGGCGCCGTCGGTGACCACGCCGGCGCCGAGCTCGCCCAGCAGCTTGGCGGTGGTGACCACGTCGTGCAGGTGCGGCACGTTGCGGATGGTCACCGGCGCGTCGGCCAGCAAGGTCGCGCACAGAATGGGGAGCACGGCGTTCTTGGCGCCGGAAATCTGGACTTCGCCGTTCAGCGGCTGTCCGCCTTCGACCACGATCTTCTGCATGTTTTTCCGCCGGGAATCGGGAATGGGGAATCGGGAATGGTTAAGAGCGGGCGATAGGATTGAAGGTCGCGGCGAAATCGGAGCGCGACAAAGGCGCGGCCCGATTCCCGACTCCCTATTCCCGATTCCCGGCCTCTTCGGGGGTCAGGGTCTTGAGCGCGAGGGCGTGGATTTCTCCGCCCATGCGCTCGCCCAGGGTGGCGTAGACCAGACGGTGGCGGGCCAGCGGCAGCTTGCCGCGGAAGGCTTCGGCCACGACGGTGGCTTCGAAATGCACGCCGTCGTCGCCGCGCACGTCGGCGCGGGCGCCGGGCAGGCCCTGTTCGATCAAGGATTGGATGGTTTCGGCGTTCACGTCTGGGGCACAGCCTTGGGGTCGGTCGGAGGACGACGGCACGACGGTCGGCGCGATGCTGCGCGCGGCCCGGCGAGCCGTGGAGGGGTGAGGGTGCCGCTGGCGGCCCGCCTGTCGGAGGTCGAAGCGCGCCCGTCCGGGGCGCCCCTCGCGTCGCCAGCCCGGGACCAGCCCGGACGCGCTCGCGGCGATTCCTGCGCTTGCGCGCGGGTTTCGCCGACGCGGCCAGTCCCTGGCCGCGCTAGCTGGGCGTTTGCGACGCCCGGCTAGACGGGCATTCAGCGGACGAACCGCATAGAATTCACGGATTAGCCTAGCGGAAAGCCCCGCGGTCCGGAATGGCGGCAAGGGAACGGCCCGTCCCACCGACCTGTCGGCCACGCGCCCCGGCGAGCCAGGCCCGCCTGCGCGCCGCGACCCGCCGGCCCCTTTCCGACCCGGAGCGCCCCCGCCGCCCCGCCCCAGAGCGAATGTCCCGATGACGATCTCCCCCCTCAGCGCGGCGCCCGCCCCGCACCCGGTCTCCGACGCCGGCCTGGCCGCCAGCGGCCGGCGCGTGTTCGAGATCGAGGGGCAGGCCCTGGCCGCGGTCGCCGCACGCATCGACGGCGCCTTCACCGCGGCCTGCCGGTTGATGCTGGAAGCGCGCGGGCGGGTGGTCTGCACCGGCATGGGCAAGTCCGGTCACGTCGCGCGCAAGATCGCCGCCACCCTGGCCTCTACCGGCACCCCGGCCTTCTATGTGCACCCGGGCGAAGCCGGCCACGGCGACCTGGGCATGATCACCGACGCCGATATCGTGCTGGCCCTGTCCTACTCGGGCGAGAGCGACGAAGTGCTGATGCTGCTGCCGGTGCTCAAGCGCCAGGGCAACAAGCTGATCTCGATGACCGGCCGCGCCCAGTCGACCATGGCGCGCGAGTCCGACGTGCACCTGGACGTCAGCGTGCCGGCCGAGGCCTGCCCGCTGGCGCTGGCGCCGACCTCCAGCACCACCGCCTCGCTGGCGATGGGCGACGCGCTCGCGGTCGCCCTGCTGGAAGCGCGCGGCTTCACCGCCGACGATTTCGCCCGCTCGCATCCGGCCGGCGCGCTCGGCCGGCGCCTGCTGCTGCACATCACCGACATCATGCACGCCGGCGACGACGTGCCGCGCATCGCGGCCGACGCCAGCGTGAGCGAGGCGCTGGTGGAAATGAGCCACAAGCGCCTGGGCATGACCGCGGTGGTCGACGACGGCGGACGCCTGCTCGGTCTGTACACCGACGGCGACCTGCGCCGCACCCTCGACGACCCAGGCGTGGACCTGCGTTCGACCCGGATCGTCGAAGTCATGACCCGCGCGCCCAAGACCATCGGCCCCGAGGCCCTGGCGGTGGAAGCCGCGCAGCTCATGGAAACCCACAAGATCAGTGGCCTGCTGGTGGTGGACGCTGAACAACGCGTGGTCGGCGCCCTCAATATTCATGACTTGTTGCGCGCTAGAGTGGTTTAAAGGCTGAGATTGGGGATTCGAGATTCGGGATTCGCCAACCGATCACATTCCACTATGACGCTCGCCCAATCCCGAATCCCAAATCCCGAATCCCTGCTCTGATGCCCTATAGCCACCTCAACGACTACCCCGCCGAAATCCGCGAACGCGCCGCCCGGATCCGGCTAGCCTGCTTCGACGTCGACGGCACCCTGACCGACGGCCGCCTGATCTTCGACAGCGAGGGCAGCGAACTCAAAGCCTTCCACGTCCACGACGGCCAGGGCCTGGTGCTGCTGCGCAAGGCGGGCATCGCGGTGGCCTTCGTGACCGCGCGCGCCAGCACCATCGCCGAGCAGCGCGCGGCCGAACTCGGCCTGGAGGCGCATACCCGCGTCGCCGACAAGCTGGCCTGCGTGCGCGAGATCGCGCAGCGCCTGGGCCTGGGCCTGGACGAGGTCAGCTTCATGGGCGACGACCTGCCCGATCTGCGCGCGATGGCCCACGTCGGCCTCGCGGTCGCGCCCGCCAACGCCCACCCCTGGGTACGCGAGCGCGTGCACTGGCGCACCGGCGCCCAGGGCGGCTGCGGCGCCGGCCGCGAGCTGTGCGACCTGCTGCTGGCCGCGCAGGGCCACGCCGAGCGCCTGCTGGCGCAGGTGCTGGAATGAGCTGGCGTGGCCTGATCACCGCCTTCCTGGTGCTGGGCGCGCTCGCCAGCGGCTGGGCGCTGTGGTCGCAACGCAACAAGGACCACGGCGGTCCGGCCGCCGGCGGGCGCTCGGACTACGTGCTCAACGATTTCGAAGTGGTGGTGCTGGACAAACAGGGCAAGGAATCCTTCACCCTGCGCGCGCCCAAGCTGACGCGCGACCCCAACGTCAAGACCATGGACATCGCCACCCCGACCTTCCTGATCCCGCCCACCGGCGAAGCCGGCGGCGGCGCCTGGGAAGTACGCTCCAAGGCCGCCTGGGTCAGCGCCAAGGCCGACGAGGTGCGCCTGCGCGGGGCGGTCAAGGCCGACAGCACCAACGCCGGCGGCAAGCCGATCAGCATCACCTCCGAAGAACTGAACGTGTTCCCCGACACGAACAAGGCGACTTCGGCGGTTCCGGTTAAGGTGGTTCAGCCGGGCACTATAATGACCGGCTCGGGATTGCAGGCCGATCTCGATACCAAGAACGTCAACATCCCCAACGTCAAGGTCCGCTATGAAGCGAAAGCCCGCTAAGCAGGTGCTGTGCCTGATCGTCGCCCTGCTGGCGGCCGCCGTGGCGCATGCGCGTTCTTCGGACCGCAACCAGCCCATGGACGTCGGCGCCGACCACAGCAACTGCTCGGTCGCCAGCGACACCGGCCCCTGCGTGCTCACCGGCAACGTCAAGATCGTCCAGGGCACCCTGGTCATCAACGCCGCCAAAGCCGACATCAAGCGCGCCGACGGCGACATCAGCTACGTCGCCCTGACCGGCTCGCAGGTGACCTTGAAGCAGCAGCTCGACGACGGCTCGCCGTTCAACGGCCGCGCCAACAAGGTCGACTACGACATGCCCAAGGACACCGTGATCCTCACCGGCAACGCCTATGTCGACAAGGCCGGCGACACGATCAAGAGCGAGCGCATCGTCTACAACATGAAGACCGGCCAGATCGAGAGCGGCGGCACCGGCGGCCGCGTGAACCTGCGCCTGCAGCCCAAGGGCAAGCCCGCCGCGCCGGCCAAGGGAGGCCGCTGATGCTGGTCGCCCGCGGCCTGCGCAAGGCCTACCGTTCGCGCGAAGTGGTGCGCGATTTCGGCCTGACGCTGGACGCCGGCGAAGTGGTCGGCCTGCTCGGCCCCAACGGCGCCGGCAAGACCACCTGCTTCTACATGATCGTCGGCCTGGTCCCGGCCGACGCCGGCCAGATCGTGCTGGACGGCAAGGACATCACCAGCGAGCCGATGTACGCGCGCGCCAAGTACGGCGTGGGCTATCTGCCGCAGGAACCCTCGGTGTTCCGCAAGCTCAGCGTGGCCGACAACCTGCGCCTGGTGCTGGAACTGCGCGAGGACCTGGACCGCAACGGCCGCGAGCGCGAGCTGGCCAACCTGATGGACGAGCTGCAGGTGAGCCACGTCGCCGAGCAGATCGGCGCCAGCCTGTCCGGCGGCGAACGCCGCCGCGTCGAAATCGCGCGCGCGCTGGCCGCCAAGCCGCGGCTGATGCTGCTGGACGAGCCCTTCGCCGGCGTCGACCCGATTTCGGTCGGCGAGATCCAGCGAATCGTGCGCCACCTCAAGAATCGCGGCATCGGCGTGCTGATCACCGACCATAACGTGCGCGAGACCTTGGGCATTTGCGACCGGGCGTATATCCTCAACGAAGGCGGCGTGCTCGCGCAGGGGGCTCCGGACGCGCTGCTGGCCAATCCCGACGTCCGTCGCGTATACCTGGGCGAAACCTTCCGCCTGTAACCTTAGCTCGATTGCGCAGGGTTCCAGTCGGCGTTTCCGCCACATTCTGGAACACGCGTGCGGCCGCCAGCCCTATCAGGTCGCGTTAGACACCGAGCATGAAGCCCCGCCTCCAAGCCTCGCTAGGTCAACAGCTGGTGATGACGCCGCAATTGCGTCAGGCCATCCGTCTGTTGCAGCTATCGGCGGTGGAACTGGAAGCCGAACTGGTCACCGCGGTGGAGAGCAATCCACTGCTGGACTGGACCGAGACTGCGATCAGCGTCAGCAACGGCGCCGACGGCGGCAGCGTCGGCGACGAGCGCGAGAGCGCGCCGGAGTCCTCCGGCGAGGACCACCGCGACGCCCTGCCGCCGGAGGCCGATTGGGGCACCAGCGACGGCGAGCCCTGGTACCAGCGCATCGGCCCCTCCGATCAGGACGACGACGGCCCGGTCGCCGAACAGGTCGCCGACGCCGACACCCTGCACGACCACCTGCTGTGGCAGCTGCACCTGAGCCCGCTGACCGCGCGCGACCGCCTGATCGGGGTATCCCTGATCGAGGCCATCGACGACGACGGCTACCTGCGCGAGCCGCTGGACGCGATCGCCGCCTCGCTGGGCCCGGCGATCGACGCCGGCGTGGACGAGCTGACCACGGTGCTGCACCAGATCCAGCGCTACGACCCGGTCGGGGTCGGCGCGCGCTCGCTGGGTGAGTGCCTGCGCCTGCAGCTGAGCCAATTGCCCGTCGAAACCCCCGGACGCGAACTCGCCAACAGCCTGGCCAACGGGCCGCTGGAGCGCCTGCCCAAGGTCGGCGTGGCCGGGCTGGCGGCCGAGCTCAAGCTCGAGGTCGCAGAGGTCGAGACCGCGGTGCAACTGCTGCGCTCGCTGGACCCGCGCCCGGGCGCCCAGATCGGCGCGATCGCGGCCGACACCTATGTCGCTCCCGACGTGGTGATCTGGCGCCAGCACGGGCTGTGGCGGGTCGCCCTGGCCGACGGCATGCGCCCGCGGGTGTCGATCCACCGCGGCTACGAGGGCATGATCCGCCACGCCAGCGCGGCCGACGCCAGTTATCTGCGCGGCCACCTGCAGGAGGCGCGCTGGCTGCTCAAGAGCCTGGAAGCGCGCGGCGACACCCTGCTCAAGGTCACCCGCTGCCTGCTCAAGCAGCAGGCCGCGTTCCTGGAATTCGGCGACAGCGCCCTGCGCCCGCTGACCCTGCGCGAGGTCGCCAACGAGATCGGCCTGCACGAATCCACGGTCTCGCGCGCGATCTCGCGCAAGTACGCGCGCACCCCGCGCGGCACCGTGCCGCTGCGCGCCTTCTTCGCCTCCGGCATCGACACCGGTTCCGGCGGCGAGGCCTCCAGCACCGCGATCCAGGCCATGATCCGGCGCCTGATCGAGGCCGAGAACCCGCGCAAGCCGCTGTCCGACGCGCGCCTGGCCGAAACCCTCAAGGCCACTGGCGTGCCGGTGGCGCGCCGTACGGTAGCCAAGTACCGCGAGGCGATGAGCATCCCGTCGTCGCAGGATCGGGTGCGGATGGCCTGAGGGCCAGGTTGTAGCTTGGGCCTAGCCCGAAGCCCCTCAGGCCGCCCTCATCCGCCCTTCGGGCACCTTCTCCCGCAGGCGGGAGAAGGGAGATCAAGTGC
>NZ_LMJO01000006.1:0-10088 GCF_001429345.1 Lysobacter sp. Root983 | reverse complement strand
GCTGATCGGCGGGGCGGGGCTGTTCCTGCTCTCGCGTCTGGCCGGGCTGGGGACCGTGGTGCCGGTGGCGATCGGGCTGGGCGTGGCGATCACGATCACCCTGCTGGTGGGCATGGCCACCTACCTGTCTACCCGCAGGATCCTGCGCGGCGAACCGGCCGAAGGCATGCGGTATGAGTGAGTTTTCGCATACCTCGCCGTGGTGGGTCAGGCAGGTGGGCGATGCGCCGGTGCGCGCACGCCTGATCTGCCTGCCGTATGCCGGAGGTAACGCGCGCGTATTCCACGGCTGGGCGGAGTCCTTGCCGGGGATCGAAGTGCTGGCGATCGAGTCGCCCGGCAAAGGCGGTCGGGTGCTCGAGCCACCCTGTGTCGACCTCGATCGCGTCTGCAAGACACTGCTGGCCGAACTGGCGCCGGTGTTGAACACGTCAGTGCCGTACAGTTTCTTCGGGCACAGCAACGGCGCGCTGATCGCGTTTGAACTGTGCTGTCGATTGCAGGCAGCCGGTGCGCCGATGCCGAAGCGGTTGTTGTTGTCGGCATGCGGGGCGCCATGGGCGCGCCAGAAGCTGAGTTACTCGACCCTGGACGACGCAGCATTCAAGGCCATGCTGCGCGACTTCAAGGCGACGCCGCCGGAAGTGCTGGAGTGCGAACCCTTGCTGGATCTGTTGCTGCCGGGGTTACGCGCCGACTTCGCGCTCGCCGAGAACCACGCATGCGCGTGGCCTTCGTTGCGCGGCGTGGCCACGCGCCTCTTCTACGGCGCCGAGGACTCCATTCCGGAGCCGGAACTCGCGGCTTGGACGCAGCGCATCGAGTTGCCGGTCGATTTCGAATGCTTGCCGGGTGGGCATTTCTTTATTCACGACGAGCGGAAGCGTCTGCTCGCAGCGATCGCTCGAGAGCTGTCGGGCACGCTACGAGCGCGACCGGTCGTGCTCGCAAATTAAGGAAGAGGATATGGATAGCGAGAAACGCTGGTACTTGCGGCCGGACGTCTATGTCGAGCCGCTGGTGAACCACTGGTACGCGTGGCCGAACCTGATCGCGCCGCTGACGTACGCGATGTACATGAGCAAGACGCACCGCCGCCTGATGCATTCCTTCGTGAAGAACACGGAGCTGCACATCCTGGCGAACCAGGATCCCGAGCTGGCCGGTGGTGGCGAATTCGTTGACTGCAGCCGCGAGCAGCTGGGGCAGGTGCAAGCCCTGCTGCAGAGCTTCGACAACGAATACGGTCTGTACGCCGAACTCGCCGAGGCGATCCGCGAACTGGACGTGCTGGTCCGCGCCCATCGCAGCGGCGAGTCGATCGAGCCGCTGTACGCGAAGGTGCCGGAACTGCTCAAGGGCTACGTCGAACTGCACATGGACCTCTATCATCAGCCCGGGTATCGGCTGATCGAGCCCCTGCTGTATCGCAGCCGCTATTACGACGAGTCGATGCAGTCGGTATCGCTGGGCATCCTGGCGCCAGGCCAGAAGCGGCCGTTCGTGCTCAGCACGCCGCGCCTGGCCGATGAGCGGCATTTGCACATCCGCCTGCCGTTCCGCTCGCCATGGTGGGATCGGCTGTTCAGCGCACGCACCAGGCCGCTCTCGCGCGAAGAGATCGATGCGCTGTTCGACGACGCGCCGGGCGAGGGTGGACTGGACCACCTTTCGCTGTTCACCGATACGGCGCCGCCGGTCCACCGGGCACCGAATGACGGCGTGCGGCTACGTTACATGGGACACGCCGGCTTTCTCGTCGAGAGCGGTGCCTGCGCGCTGATGGTCGATCCCGTCATCGCCACCTGCACCGACGACAATGCCGACAAGACCTATTCCTACGCGGACCTGCCCGAGCGCATCGACTATCTGTGCCTCACGCACAACCATGCCGATCACGTGAACCTGGAGACCTTGCTGCAGCTCAGGCACAAGGTCGACAAGGTGCTGGTGCCGAAGAACAACGGCGGCACCCTGGCCGATCCTTCGCTGCGCCTGCTGTTGACGCAGCTCGGATTCCAGGCGACGGAGGTGGACGACCTGGAAGAGTTCGCGCTGCCCGATGGCCGCATCGTGAGCATTCCGTTCCTCGGCGAACACGGCGACTTGAACATACGCAGCAAAACGGCTTGGTTCTTCGAGTTGCAGGGCAGGAAGATCTATGCGGGCGCCGACTCCTCCAACCTGGAGCCGCGCATGTACCAGATGCTGCATGACTTCACCGGCGATCTGGACGTGCTGGCGATCGGCATGGAATGCGTCGGTGCGCCCTACACCTGGCTCTACGGCGCGCTGAACACGGAGTTGGTGCCGAAGAACGTCAAGGAATCCCGTCGCCTCAACGGCTCCGGCTTCCAGGAGGCGGCACGCATGGTCGAGGCATTCCGGCCGAAGCAGATGCTCATCTACGCGCTCGGCATGGAACCCTGGTACGGCTATTTCATGGGTCTGGAATACAACGAGCACTCCGAGCAGATCGTCCAGTCGACACGCATGGTGGAGCACGGCCGGACGCTCGGTCTTCCGGTCGAGCGCCTGTGCGGAAAGTACGCGCTTGAGCTTTGAGTCCGCTGTTCGCGCCGGCGCCGTGCCGGTGCGAGTGGCGCTGTTTGATGTTTCTTTCGAGTAATGACAATGAGAAGTGGTTTTCCGATACTCAAGCGTTTCGCATTGTTCGTGTTCCTACCGCTTGCGCTGTTGCTGGCATGGCTCTACGTGCATGGCCGCCAGGGGCTGCCGCCGCAAATGCAGACGGTGCAGGCGCCGGGCGGCGGATCGGTACGCATCGTGCGCGACGAGTACGGCGTGCCGCATCTGTACGCGGATCGCGACGAGGACATCTACTTCGCGATGGGCTACGTGCAGGCTCAGGACCGTCTGTGGCAGATGGAACTGGAGCGGCGGCTGGCCGCGGGGCGGCTGAGCGAAATCTTCGGCAAGGACCTGCTCATGCAGGATAGCTGGGTGCGCACGCTCGGGCTGCGCCGCTCCGCGCAGAGCGCGCACGCTGCCTTGAGCAAACCGGCGCAGCGTTCGCTGTCCGCATACGCGAACGGCGTGAATGCCTGGCTGCGCGAAGGACACCCGCTGCCGATCGAGTTCAGCCTGTTCCGCGTGCGCCCCGAGCCGTGGAGCGAAATCGACTCGCTGTCCTGGGGCAAGGTCTTCTCGCTGAGCCTGAGCGGCAATCTCGATCAGGAAATCGGCAAGGCCGTGGCAGGGCGTTATCTGCGTCCACTGCAGATGCAGTCCTTCTTCCACGGCGAGATCGATCCGACGGCGGACGAAGGTGCGCAGCCGTCGCCCGCTTCCCTGGTATCGCTCGGCACGCTCTCCAAGAACCTGCATCTGGACTGGAAGATCGGTGGTCGCGAGGTGGGCAGCAATGCCTGGGTCGTGGCCGGCCGTCATACCGCGAATGGCGGCGCCCTGCTTGCTAACGACCCGCACCTGGGCCTTCAGATGCCGTCGCCCTGGTATCCCGTGGTCCAGCATGGTGCGACGCTGCGTGCGCAGGGCATGAGCCTGGTCGGATTGCCGCCGGTGATTTTCGGCCAGAACGGCCAGATCGCATGGGGCGGCACAGCGATGATGGCCGACGTGCAGGATCTCGCGGTGCAGCGTTTCGACCCGAAGGATCCTGATCTCTACCTGGCCGATGGTGCATGGGTGCCGGTGGAAAGCCGCACGGAAGACATCAGCGTCGCGCCGGCGTTTCCGTCCTTCCTGCACCAGGCGCTGAAGCCGGTCCGGATCGATGTGCGCAGCACGCGCGATGGACCGATCGTCAGCGGCATGCGCGGCAAGGCCGTCGGCCAGCCGCTAGCCTTGCGTTGGACCGCGTTGCAGCCGGGCGACCGCAGCTACGAAAGCATGTACGCCGTGAGCTACGCGAAGGACTGGGAGACGTTCAAGGCGACCTACCGGCATTACGTGGCGCCCGCCCTGAATATGCTGTACGCCGACCGTGACGGGAACATCGGTTACCTGGGCATCGGCGCGATCCCGATCCGGCGCAAGGGCGACGGCTCACTGCCGGTGCCCGGCTGGAACCCGGATTTTGCGTGGCAGGGGCAGATTCCGTTCGACGCCATGCCATCCCGTTACAACCCGCCGGAGGGCTACATCGCCTCCGCCAACGACCGCCCGGTCGACGACGACTATCCGTATTTCATTTCCAATGACTGGGCACCGCCGGCGCGCGGCCAGCGTATCCGGGAGATGCTCGAGCAGGCGATTGCCTCCGGTCGTCGGTTGAAGCTTGAGGACATGCAGGCGATCCAGACGGACGAGCGCAGCCTGTCGGCCCGCCGGCTCGTGCCGGTATTGACCGCGATCAAGCCCGCCAACGAGGAAGAGCGCAAGGCATTGGCGCTGCTCAAGGGCTGGTCCGGCGACATGAGCGCCTCGAGTGCCCAGGCGGCCCTGTTCAATGTATGGATGAGACACCTCTCGGCGGGGTTATTCGGTGGCGTGCTCGGCGACGATTGGATCCGCCACGACGAGATTCAATACGTGCGCGCTGTCCTGGACACGGCCACGGTCGACCAGATCCAACGGGCGTTGACCGACCCGCAGGCGCTCTGGTGCGACCCGCGGGTACCGGAAAGCGGCGACCGGTCCTGTCGCGGCGTGCTGCGTGCAAGTCTCGGCCAGGCGCTGGCCGAGTTGCAGCGGCGCAGCGGCAAGGACGAGGCGGACTGGCGCTGGGGCGACATCCACCATGTCCAGTATGCGCATCAGCCATTCAGCAATATCCGGGGCCTGTCCGGTCTGTTCGAGCGTCGCGTCGACAGTGGCGGCGGACCGGACAGCATCAAGGTCTCCGCCTACTCGGTGGACGGCACCAATGGTTACGTCGGTAATTACGGCGCCAGCTCACGCCAGCTCATCGCGCTGAGTCGACAGGGCGTGCAACACCAATACATGAACTCGACCGGGCAATCGGGCAACTGGATGAGCGCTCATTACGCCGACATGGTGCAGCCGTTCACGCGCGGCGAGTACTACACGCTCACCGCTGGAGATAAGAAATGAAGCTGCGCCGACGCAAACCCGACGAACGGCCGCGCCGCCGCCTGAGTCTGATGTCCGAGTTCGGGCGCTTCGCTCCGACCCGCGTGTTCCTGGCGGTGCTGGCCGGCGGGCTTTCCGGCTGCCTCTACGCACTGGCGATTCCGCTGATCCTGACCGCGCTGAGCGGACCCGAGGGCGGACTCACTTCTGCCGACGCCCAGGTGCAGATGTTTCTGGGCTTCGAGGTGAGCAACGGCCGGCTGGCGGCATTCTTCGCCCTGTTTTGCCTGCTCATCCTGATTACCCGGGCTACGGCCTCGATCCTGGTGGCGCGCGTGTCGATGGACTTGTCATCGAACCTGCGCCAGCGGCTGTGTCGGCGCATCGTGCAGTCCAGCTATCCGCAACTCGAAACGCTGGGTCAGGCCAAGCTCACCGTGGCGGTCACCGATGACGTGCGGCGCATCATTGGCGGCGCCGCGGTGGTGCCGCAGTTGCTCATCAATGGCGTGATGCTGGTCGGCATATTCGGCTTCCTCTGGTACATCAACACGCCGGTGTTCCTGTTCGTGTTGGGAGCGGTGATCTTCGGCGTGGTGACGTTCCACATTCCGCTGTTGTTCGCCAATCGCCATTTCCATCGTGCTCGGCAGTTGTACGACACACTGGAAAAGGGCGTGCGCGGCCTGATCCTCGGCATCAAGGAACTCCAGCTAGACCGGCATAAGCGAAGCGGCTATTTCGAGCAGATCCTGCAGCCTTGCGAACGGGAATTGCTCCGCTCCGAGAAGAAGGCAATGACCATCATGCTGGCGGCCAACAGCTATGGCGACCTGCTGTTCTTCTTCGCTATCGGTGCCATCGCGTTCGTGTTCGTCAATTATCACGAAATCTCCGGTAGCGACCTGGTGGCGGTGGTGATGGTGCTGCTGTACATCACCGGGCCGATCGCCGTCATCCTCAATACCTTGCCAAGCATGTCGATGGCTGCGGTGTCGCTGCGGAAAATCGAGGAGATCCTGGGCAAGCTGCCGGAGCAGATCGAAGCGGAGCGTCCGCTGCGCCAGCGCGACTGGAGCGTCGTCTCCTTCGCGGGTGTCGGCTACCAGCATCGCACCGACAAGGCGCACGACGGATTCACGGTCGGGCCGCTGGACTTTTCGATCCGCAAGGGCGAGGTCACCTTCATCGTCGGTGGCAATGGTTCCGGTAAGTCGACGCTGTGCAAGATGCTGTCGCTGCACTACCCGCCGGCGAGCGGTCGCATCCTGTTCGACGAGCAGGCGGTGGACGCGGAGTGCATCGACGATTATCGCCAGAACATCGCCACCGTATTCTCCGATTTCTACCTGTTCGACCGACTGCTTTCGCCGATCGACGACGCGAAGCTCGAGGCGGCCAACCGCTACCTGTGCGAGCTGGCGATCGACCACAAGGTGCAGATCAAGGATGGGTTGTTCTCCACCACCGACCTGTCGGACGGCCAGCGCAAGCGCCTGGCGCTGGTGGTGTCGTTCGTCGACGACAAGGAACTTTACCTGCTCGACGAGTGGGCGGCGGACCAGGATCCGGTTTTTAAGAGGGTGTTCTACACGGAGATCCTGCGCGACCTGAAGGCCCAGGGGAAGGCCGTTGTCGTGGTCAGCCACGACGACCGCTATTTCCACGTCGCCGACCAGCTATTGATCATGGAGGATGGAAAGATCGTCGAGAAGCGCAACGGGGATGAAGTTCCTCATGTAGCCAGCACCAAAGTGGTCGAAGCCACGCCTGCCTGAAATCATCGGGCAGCAACTACTATGGAAGGAGAAAGTGTATGGAATCGGGTCCCTTTTTGCGCATCGACCACCTTGCGATCGCTGTCCATGATCTGGAAGAGGCAATCCTCCTTTATCGGGACACCTTGAAGTTGCCGCTGGTCGAGCGGCGCGAGACCGTCGGAAAGTACACCGGCATGCGCTCTGCCGTCATGTCGGCGGGAAATTTCCAGATCGTGCTGATCGAGGGCACCTCCCCGGAATCGCAGGTGAGCCGTTACGTCAACGAGTATGGGCCGGGCGTGCAGCACGTCGCGTTCGAAGTCGAGGACATCGAGAACACCCAGCGCGCCCTGGCGGAGAATGGACTGGAGTTCTGCACCAGCGTGCTGGATGCGCCCGGCCTGCGCCAAACCTTCAGCAAGCGCGACAAGGTGTCGGGGATGATGTTCGAGCTGATCGAGCGTACCGGCGAGACCGGTTTCAAGGAGGCCAATATCAACCGTCTGTTCGAGGAACTGGAGCGCGCCGATGCTTATTGAGTGGCTGCACGCCGGCAATACGGGAGGGGCGACGTGAGTACGCAGACGAACACATCGCGGTTGGCGGTGATGAATTTCCTCAACGAAGTCGCGGGCGACTTCCCCGACGCCATTTCCCTGGCGTCGGGGCGTCCGGCGGAGGCCTTCTTCGACCTGGAGCGGTGGCTGGATTCGATTCCGCAGTACCAGCGCGAATTCGCCTCGCGGCGGGACTTGTCGTACGCCGATGCCGGCCGGCTCTTGGCGCAGTACGGCCGGACCAACGGCATCGTCAACGAACTCATCGCCGAGCAGCTCGCACTGGACGAAGGCGTGCACGGCCGGAGCGAGCATATCGTGGTCAGCGCAGGCTGCCAGGAGGCGCTGGCGCTGTGCATGTTGTCGTTGTGTCAGGACAAGAACGATGTGGTGATCGCGCGCGATCCCACCTATATCGGCATGACCGGCGTGGCGGATCTTCACGGTATCGAGATCGTGCCGCTGCATTCGAAGGATGACAGCCAACTGGCGGCCGAACTGGAGGAGGTCGCGGAAAAACTGCGTCACCAGGGGAAGCGGGCGCGGGCGTTGTATCTGATTCCCGAATTCGACAATCCCACCGGGACCGTGTTGTCGCTGGAAGCGCGGGAGGCACTGCTAGGCGTGTGCGCCGGGCAGCGCATCGCGGTGCTGGAGGACAACCCGTATGGGATGTTCCGCTACGAAGGCGAGCGCCTGCCGACTTTGTATGCGCTCGATCGCGCGGGTTGCGTGATCTACCTGTTCACCTATTCCAAGACGCTGTGCCCGGCCGTACGGGTTGGAGGCGCTTTGGTGCCGGACACGCTGTTCGGCAGTGCGGAGGCGGCCCGCACGCTGGTGGCGAACCTCGGCGAACGCAAGAGTTTCCTGACCGTGAACACCAGTCAGCTGAATCAGGCGCTGATCGGCGGCATGCTGTTGGCGCAGCAGGGAACGCTGCGCGAGCTGATCGCCCCGCAGCTGGAGCACTACCGCCGGAATCGCGACCTGTTGCTGGCCGCGCTGGAAAAGGAGTTCGCCGATCAGCGCGATGCCGTGCACTGGAATCGTCCTGAGGGCGGCTTCTTCCTCACGATGAAGCTGCCGTTTTCGTTCGGGCAGGCAGAGGTGCTGCGGTGCGCGCGCGAGCAGCACGTCATTCCGATGCCGCTATCGTTCTTCTCGCTTTCGGGAACGTGTCAGGACAGCATCCGGCTGGCCTTCAGCAATGTCGAGCCGTCGCTGATCGGCGAAGGCGTGGCGCGGCTCGGCCAATTCGTCCGCCAATGCCAGGAGGTATGCGATGCGGCGGTATGACGCGGAGGTCGTGCATGCGGCGATGGTCGCGCTGATGCGCGATCGCGGACTTTCGGCGGCGCATGCGGCGGACGTCGCGGATGCGCTGGTGGATGCCTCATTGCGGGGCATCGATACACATGGCGTGCGGCTGCTCGATTTCTATCTCAAGGAAATCGAAGGCGGCCGCGCCAAGAAGCAGCCGTCGTTCCGCATTCACGGCGATTATCCGGCGGCGGCGCTGTTCGACGCCGACGACGCCCTCGGCGTGGTGGCGGGGGCGGCGGCGATGCGAGAGGTCATCGGCCGCGCGCGGAAGGCCGGCATCGCCGCGCTGGCGGTGAGTCGCTCCAACCACTTCGGCCGTGCCGACTACTTCGCGCGCATGGCCGCCGCCGCCGGGCAGATCGGATTGGTCTTCAGCAACTCCGATGCCCTGGTGGTGCCTTTCGGCGGGGTCGTTCCGCTCAACGGTACCAATCCGCTGGCGATGGCCGCGCCGGGCCTGGACGACGACGGCTTCTATCTGGACATGGCGACCAGCCAGACCGCCTATTCGCGCGTGCTGCTTGCGCTTCGCCACGGCCTGCCGGTGGAGCCGGGACTGGCCACCAACCGGGAGGGCCAGGACCTTTCGCACGGCGGCGATCTGGGCGCGTTGCAGCCCTTGGGCGGCATCAAGGGGCAGGGCCTGGGCATGATGATCCAGATCTTGTGCGCGCTGTTGTCCAACATGCCGTTCGATGCCGAACTCTCCAATCTTTACCGGGAACCCTACGACACGCCGCGCCAGATCAGTCATTTCATGGTGGCGATCGAGGTTGCCGCGTTCGTGGATCCGGCGGTTTTCAGGGCGCGGCTGTCCGAGCTGCTGGCGCAGTTCCGGCAAAGCCAGCCGGCCGGGGCAGCCCCGGTACGCGTGCCCGGCGACCCGGAACGCGAGGTGGAGGCCGATCGCCGACGGACGGGAATCCCGCTGGCCGAGGAAGACGTGGCGGTGCTTTCCGGCTACCTAGCCGTGGAGAGGGTCGCGGCCGACCACCCGGACGTCGCGATGACCTGACAAGGTTGAATCCATTTGGGCCGGTACACGCATCCAAGTTCCTGACAGCAGCCATGACCGCGACTGCGCCAAACAGGAAAGGGATCGCGTGGATATCAGGAGACAAGACATTCCGGTAGCCCCCTGGTGGCGTCGCCACCGGCGGTGGCTGCTGGTGTCGGCGGGTGCGGCAGTGTTGGTGGTAGCGGCGATGAGCGTGCTGGGGCGTGCCGACCAGCTGGCGTCGCGCGACCGGGTGGTGCTGGCCAAGGTGAAGCAGGGCGAGTTCGTCGTGCAGGTGCGCGGTGTGGGCGAACTTACGTCCAAGCACATGCAGTTCCTGGGCGCGAAGGTCGAGGGCCAGGTGGAACGCATCGCCGTGGAAGCCGGCGCGTGGCCGCCTTCGCCACCGCCGTGCAGCGCGAGCGCAACGCC
>NZ_LMJO01000005.1:0-16654 GCF_001429345.1 Lysobacter sp. Root983 | reverse complement strand
GCTGATCAACCCGGTGGCGATGGACGACGGCCTGCGCTTCGCGATCCGCGAAGGCGGTCGTACGGTCGGCGCCGGCGTGGTGGCGAAGATCATCAAGTAAGATCTCGGCGACGGTCGCAAGGCCGTCGCGAGCCGCGAACGGCGGGCCGGTAAGCACGGTCCGCCTTCGCTGTTTAGAGGAAACCGAGTCTTGCGGGACTCCCGCGGGCCGGTTCGAAGCAATACGCCAGTAGCTCAATTGGCAGAGCAGCGGTCTCCAAAACCGCAGGTTGGGGGTTCGAGTCCCTCCTGGCGTGCCACCTAGGCAATGCGGATCCCTCCGCGCAAGCCCGGCCCCGCGGTCGGACTTTCACCAAGAAGGCGGCTGCGCAAGCGCCCCCGCGATGGAACGGATGAACAGCAAGGTCGAACAACACGGTTCTGCGTCCGCAGGCGACTTCGTCAAGTACGCCCTGGCGGTGCTTCTGGTCGCTGGCGGCGTGTTCGCGTTCTACTGGTTCGACTGGGCCACCGCGCTGCGCGCGCTGGTCGTGGTCGCCGGTCTGGTCGCCGGCATCGGCGTGTTCCTGACCAGCGCCAAGGGCCACCAGACGCTCGAGTTCCTGTCCGAGTCGCGTTTCGAGCTGCGCAAGGTGGTCTGGCCGACCCGCCAGGAAGCCATGCGCACCACCTGGGTAGTGATGATCGCGGTCGCGATCCTCAGCCTGATCCTGGCCGGCTTCGATCTGATCATCGCCGAACTGGTCAAACTGATTTTGGGGCACTGAGGCAATGACCGAAGTACATAAGCGCTGGTACGTCGTTCACGCCTACTCCGGCTTCGAGAAGTCGGTGGCGCAGGCGCTGCGCGATCGCATCGTGCGTTTCGAGATGCAGGAGCGCTTCGGCGACGTCCTGGTTCCGACCGAGGAAGTGGTGGAGATGCGCTCCGGCCAGAAGCGCCGTTCCGAGCGCAAGTTCTTCCCGGGCTACGTGCTGGTCCAGATCGCCACCCACGACGAAGCCGGCATCCCGCGCATCGACAGCGAAAGCTGGCACCTGATCAAGGAAACCCCGAAGGTCATGGGCTTCATCGGCGGCACCGCCGACCGTCCGCTGCCGATCCAGGACCGCGAGGCGGACATGATCCTGCAGCGCGTTCAGGACGGCGTCGAGAAGCCCAAGCCCAAGGTCCTGTTCGAGCCTGGCGAGATGGTCCGCGTCATTGACGGCCCGTTCGTGGACTTCAACGGCGTGGTCGAGGAAATCAACTACGACAAGAGCCGCCTGCGCGTGGCGGTGCTGATTTTCGGCCGCTCGACCCCGGTCGAGCTCGAGTTCGGCCAGGTCGAGAAGGCCTGACCGGGGCTCCGGCGCCCTCCAGCAGGGTTCCGGAAAGCCTGCTATACTTTCCGGCTGCGCAGCCCAGGGCGCGCACCGAACCAGGAAACCGCAGCCGCCGCAAGGCGGCTGTCGGCGTCTGAAAAAACGTGAAGCCGGGACACGTGATATTCCCGGTCCGATGGGGAGCCTGAGTCCCAGGCGCTTGCACCCGGAGAGAAGAAGATGGCTAAGAAAGTAGTTGGTTACATCAAGCTGCAGGTGAAGGCCGGTCAGGCCAATCCGTCGCCGCCGGTGGGCCCCGCCCTCGGTCAGCGCGGTCTGAACATCATGGAGTTCTGCAAGGCGTTCAACGCCGCGACCTCCAAGCTGGAGCCGGGTCTTCCGACCCCGGTGATCATCACCGCGTACTCCGACCGTACCTTCACCTTCATCACCAAGAGCACCCCGGCTTCGGTGCTGCTGAAGAAGGCCGCCGGCATCAGCTCGGGCTCCAAGCGCCCGAACACCGAGAAGGTCGGCAAGGTCACCCGTAAGCAGCTCGAGGACATCGCCAAGGCGAAGGAAGCCGACCTGACGGCGGCCGACCTGGAAGCGGCGGTGAAGACGATTGCGGGTTCGGCCCGCAGCATGGGTCTCGTGGTGGAGGGCTAAGACATGGCGATCAGCAAGCGCGAAAAAGCAATCAAGGCCGCCGTGGTCCCGGGTAAGGCTTACGCCTTCGACGAGGCCATCAAGATCGTGAAGACCGCGACCAAGGCCAAGTTCGTCGAGTCCGTCGACGTCGCCGTCCGTCTGGGCGTGGACGCGAAGAAGTCCGACCAGCAGGTGCGCGGTTCGACCGTGCTGCCGGCCGGTACCGGCAAGTCCGTGCGCGTGGCGGTGTTCGCCCCCGCGGGCGCCAAGGCCGACGAGGCCCTGGCCGCTGGCGCCGAGGCCGTCGGTATGGACGACCTGGCCGAGAAGATGCAGGCCGGCGACCTCAACTACGACGTCGTCATCGCGACGCCGGACGCCATGCGCGTGGTCGGTAAGCTCGGCCAGGTGCTGGGCCCGCGCGGCCTGATGCCGAACCCGAAGGTCGGCACCGTCTCGCCGAACCCGGCCGAAGCGGTCAAGAACGCCAAGGGCGGCCAGGTGCGTTACCGCACCGACAAGGCCGGCATCATCCACTGCACCATCGGCAAGGCCTCGTTCGAAGACGCCTCGCTGAAGGACAACCTGCAGGCGCTGCTGCTGGACCTGATCAAGGCCAAGCCGTCGACCGCCAAGGGTCAGTACCTGCAGAAGATCTCGATCAGCTCGACCATGGGCCCCGGCGTGACCGTGGACCAGGCTTCGCTGGCGCTCAAGTAAGAAACATTAGGAGTGAGTGCGGGGAAGTGAGGAGTGAGCGAAAAGCCAAGTTCGCTCCTACTCGTTTCTCACTGCTCTCGTCTCACTCCTAGATTTTTGAGGGCATCGCCAGGGCTAACCCCCGAACGAAGCCGTCAAAGACCGCAGGCGCGGTCAGCGCGTATCGACGACGGGCACGGAAGCTCGGTTTGGCAAGGAGTCGCCGTCGGTACTAGCGGGATCGCTTAATTCGGACTCTTCGGAGCCGGGCCCGCGCAGATGGTGCCGCCCTACTGAAACCTTTCAGGAAAGGCCACCACCCGGGACGCCCCAGGCGTCCCCGGCGCCAAGGACAGGTGCCGCTCAGGACCGCAAGCGGCAGAAGCCGTGAGCGGAGTTCACAAGAGGAGTGTTTATGGCTCTTAATCTGTCTCAGAAGCAAGAAGTAGTCGCCGAGCTGGCAGAAGTCGCCGCGAAGGCTCACTCCTTGGTTGCTGCCGAGTACGCGGGCACGACGGTCGCTCAGATGACCGCCATGCGCAAGAAGGCTCGTGAAACCGGTGTGTACTTGCGTGTCGTCAAGAACACCCTGGCTTCCCGCGCCGTGGCGGGTACCGAATACGAGTGCGCCCAAGACGCCCTCGTCGGTCCGCTGCTGTACGCGTTCTCGACGGAAGAACCCGGCGCTGCCGGGCGTCTGATCAAGGAATTCGCCAAGGGCAACGACAAGCTGCAGGCCAAGGTGGTCGCCATGGGCGGCCAGCTGTACCCGGGCAGCCACGTCGAAGTGCTGGCCTCGTTGCCGACCCGCGAGCAGGCCCTGGCCATGCTGGCGCGCGTCCTCGCCGAACCCGCAAGCATGTTCGCCCGCGCCGTCAAGGCCGTGGCCGACAAGCAAGGCGGCGGCGAAGCCGCACCGGCCGAAGCCGAAGCGGAAACGGCGTAATCGCCGTTCGCTCAGCGAATACCTACTGAACCGATTCGTAAGATCAATTTCCTAAAAGGTTAATCACATGTCCCTGTCCAACGAACAGATCGTCGACGCCATCGCCGAGAAGACCCTTCTCGAAGTGATGGAGCTGGTCAAGGCGATCGAAGAGAAGTTCGGCGTCTCCGCCGCTGCCCCGGTCGTCGCTGTCGCCGGCCCGGCCGCCGATGCCGCCCCGGCCGAAGTGCAGACCGAGTTCAACGTCATCCTGAAGGCCGCCGGCGAGAAGAAGGTCGAGGTCATCAAGGCCGTCCGTGCCATCACCGGCCTGGGCCTGAAGGAAGCGAAGGACCTGGTCGAAGGCGCTCCGCAGACCGTGAAGGAAGGCGCTTCGAAGGAAGAGTCCGACAAGATGAAGAAGGACCTCGAGGCCGCTGGCGCGACCGTCGAAGTGAAGTAAGTTGCATCGCGTCGCCGGATTCATCCTGGCGACCACCTGAGGCTGGGGACGAAAGTCCCCGGCCTTTGGCCGTTGTTGGAATATCGGAAACAAAGTCCCGAGTTGGCAGTCGGAAGTAGCGGGAGAAGGCGTGCTGGTGCCGGCAATACCAGCGACTTCCCACTGTCAGTTCTTCGTTCCCTCTGGGTTTGCGGTCGCGGACGCGCGATCTGCCCGAGACGCCGCAACGGCGTATCGAAAGCCCACCAGAAAACCGAGGCGGTAGCTCACCATGACGTACTCGTTCACCGAAAAGAAGCGCATCCGCAAGGACTTCGGCAAGCGCAAGTCGATTCTCGAAGTGCCTTTCCTGCTGGCCATCCAGGTCGACTCCTACCGCGAATTCCTGCAGGAGAACACCGAGCCGAGCAAGCGCGCCGATCGCGGCCTGCATGCGGCCCTGAAGTCGGTGTTCCCGATCTCCAGCTACAGCGGCAACGCCGCGCTCGAATACGTCGGCTACAAGCTCGGCGATCCGGCGTTCGACGAGCGCGAGTGCCGTAACCGCGGCCTCAGCTACGGCGCCCCGCTGCGCGTGACCGTGCGCCTGGTGATCTACGACCGCGAGTCGTCGACCAAGGCCATCAAGTACGTGAAGGAGCAGGAGGTCTACATGGGCGAGATTCCGCTCATGACCGACAACGGCACCTTCATCGTCAACGGCACCGAGCGCGTCATCGTCTCGCAGCTGCACCGTTCGCCGGGCGTGTTCTTCGATCACGACCGCGGCAAGACCCACAGCTCGGGCAAGCTGCTGTACAGCGCTCGCATCATCCCCTACCGCGGCTCCTGGCTGGACTTCGAGTTCGACCCGAAGGACGCGCTGTTCACCCGTATCGACCGCCGCCGCAAGCTGCCGGTCACCGTGCTGCTGCGCGCGTTGGGCTACAACAACGAAGAGATGCTCGCGCAGTTCTTCGAGATCAACACCTTCCACATCGACCCGAAGGAAGGCGTCCAGCTCGAGCTGATCCCCGAGCGCCTGCGCGGCGAGACCCTCAACTTCGACCTCGCCGACGGCGACAAGGTCATCGTCGAGGCCGGCCGCCGCATCACCGCGCGCCACGTCAAGCAGCTCGAGCAGGCCGGCGTCGCCGCCCTGGCCGTGCCGGACGAGTACCTGGTCGGCCGCATCCTGTCCAACGACGTCGTCGACGCCAAGACCGGCGAGCTGCTGGCCTCGGCCAACGACGAAATCAGCGACGACCAGCTGGCCGCGTTCCGCAAGGCCGGTATCGACAGCGTCGGCACGATCTGGGTCAACGACCTCGACCGCGGCCCGTACCTGTCCAACACCCTGCGCATCGATCCGTCCAAGACGCAGTTGGAAGCGCTGGTCGAGATCTACCGCATGATGCGTCCGGGCGAGCCGCCGACCAAGGACGCCGCGCAGAACCTGTTCCACAACCTGTTCTTCACCTTCGAGCGCTACGACCTGTCGGGCGTCGGCCGGATGAAGTTCAACCGCCGCATCGGCCGCAAGGAAACCACCGGCGCTTCGGTGCTGTACGACGCCAAGTACTTCGCCGAGCGTAAGGACGAAGAGTCCGCGCGCCTGCGCAACGAGCTGGGCGATAGCTCCGACATCCTGGACGTGATCCGCGTCCTGACCGAGATCCGCAACGGTCGCGGCACCGTCGACGACATCGACCACCTGGGCAACCGCCGCGTGCGTTCGGTCGGCGAAATGGCCGAGAACGTGTTCCGCGTGGGCCTGGTCCGCGTCGAGCGCGCGGTCAAGGAGCGCCTGTCGATGGCCGAGTCCGAAGGCCTGACCCCGCAGGAGCTGATCAACGCCAAGCCGGTGGCCGCCGCGATCAAGGAGTTCTTCGGCTCCTCGCAGCTGTCGCAGTTCATGGACCAGAACAACCCGCTGTCGGAAGTCACGCACAAGCGTCGCGTGTCGGCCCTCGGCCCGGGCGGTCTGACCCGCGAGCGCGCCGGCTTCGAAGTGCGCGACGTGCACCCGACCCATTACGGCCGCGTCTGCACCATCGAGACGCCGGAAGGCCCGAACATCGGCCTGATCAACTCGCTGGCCGTGTTCGCCCGCACCAACAAGTACGGCTTCCTCGAGACGCCGTACCGCAAGGTCGTGGACGGCAAGGTCACCGACGACATCGAGTTCCTGTCGGCGATCGAAGAGAACGAGTACGTCATCGCCCAGGCCAACGCGACCCAGGACGACAAGGGCGTGATGACCGACCAGTTCGTGGCCTGCCGCTACCAGGGCGAGTCGCTGCTGAAGCCGCCGCTCGAGATCCACTACATGGACGTCTCGCCGATGCAGACCGTGTCGGTCGCGGCGGCGCTGGTCCCGTTCCTCGAGCACGACGACGCCAACCGCGCGCTGATGGGCGCGAACATGCAGCGTCAGGCCGTTCCGACCCTGCGTAGCCAGAAGCCGCTGGTCGGCACCGGCATCGAGCGCGCCGTGGCGCGCGACTCGGGCGTGACCGTGAACGCCCTGCGTGGCGGCGTGATCGAGCAGATCGACGCCGGCCGCATCGTGGTCAAGGTCAATGAGGACGAGATCACCGACGTCACCGACGCCGGCGTCGACATCTACAACCTGATCAAGTACACGCGTTCGAACCAGAACACCTGTATCAACCAGACTCCGCTGGTGAAGGTGGGCAACGTGATCGCCCGCGGCGACGTGCTGGCCGACGGTCCCTCGACCGACATCGGCGAGCTCGCGCTCGGCCAGAACATGCTGGTCGCGTTCATGCCGTGGAACGGCTACAACTTCGAAGACTCGATCCTGCTCTCCGAGCGCGTGGTCGAGGAGGATCGCTACACCACGATCCACATCGAAGAGCTGACCTGCGTCGCCCGCGATACCAAGCTGGGGCCGGAGGAAATCTCGGCCGACATCCCGAACGTCTCCGAGCAGGCGCTGAACCGCCTCGACGAGTCCGGCGTGGTCTACATCGGCGCCGAAGTGCGTGCCGGCGACATCCTGGTCGGCAAGGTCACGCCGAAGGGCGAGTCGCAGCTGACTCCGGAAGAGAAGCTGCTGCGCGCGATCTTCGGCGAAAAGGCTTCCGACGTTAAGGACAGCTCGCTGCGCGTGCCCCCGGGCATGGACGGCACCGTCATCGACGTGCAGGTCTTCACCCGCGACGGCATCGAGAAGGACAAGCGCGCGCGCCAGATCGAGGAATCCGAGATCAAGCGCGTCAAGAAGGACTTCGACGACCAGTTCCGCATCCTCGAAGGCGCGATCTACGCCCGCCTGCGCTCGCAGCTGGTCGGCAAGGTCGCCAACGGCGGCGCCGGCCTGAAGAAGGGCGACGTCATCACCGAGGCGTTCCTGGCCGGGCTGAAGAAGTCCGAGTGGTTCACCCTGCGCATGAAGGACGACGAGGCGATCGACGCCATCGAGCGCGCCCAGAAGCAGATCGACACCCACGAGAAGGAATTCGAGCGCCGCTTCACCGACAAGCGTTCGAAGATCACCCAGGGCGACGACCTCGCGCCGGGCGTGCTGAAGATGGTGAAGGTGTTCCTGGCCGTTAAGCGCCGCATCCAGCCGGGCGACAAGATGGCCGGCCGTCACGGCAACAAGGGCGTGGTCTCGACCATCGTTCCGGTCGAGGACATGCCGTACGCCGCCGACGGCCAGACCGTCGACATCGTGCTGAACCCGCTGGGCGTGCCGTCGCGTATGAACATCGGCCAGATCCTCGAGGTGCATCTGGGCTGGGCCGCCAAGGGCCTGGGTCAGAAGATCCAGCGCATGCTGGAGGCTCAGCAGAAGATCGCCGAGCTGCGCAAGTTCCTCGACGATATCTACAACCACGACCAGAAGGTGCACGGTCAGCGCGTCGATCTGAAGCAGTTCAGCGACGAAGAGCTGTTGACGCTGGCCCACAACCTGACCGACGGCGTGCCGATGGCGACGCCGGTGTTCGACGGCGCCGCCGAAGTCGAGATCAAGCGCATGCTGGAACTGGCCGAACTGCCGAGCAGCGGTCAGACCATCCTGCACGACGGTCGTACCGGCGAGGCGTTCGAGCGTCCGGTCACCATCGGCTACATGCACATGCTGAAGCTGAACCACCTCGTCGACGACAAGATGCACGCGCGTTCGACCGGTCCGTACTCGCTCGTCACCCAGCAGCCGCTGGGCGGCAAGGCGCAGTTCGGCGGCCAGCGTTTCGGCGAAATGGAAGTCTGGGCGCTGGAAGCCTACGGCGCGGCCTACACCCTGCAGGAAATGCTGACGGTGAAGTCCGACGACGTGCAGGGCCGCAACCAGATGTACAAGAACATCGTCGACGGCGAATACGAGATGGTCGCCGGCATGCCGGAGTCCTTCAACGTGCTGGTGAAGGAAATCCGCTCGCTCGCGATCAACATGGAGCTGGAAGAGAACTGAGAAGCAGTGATTGGGGATTCGGGATTCGGGATTGGCAAAGGCTCAGGCCGGCCGTCCCGATCCATCGAGTCCCCGCTTTAACGAATCTCAAATCTCTAATCCCGAATCCCGGAGTCACACATGAAAGACTTGCTCAATCTCTTCAACCAGCAGCGCCCCGCGCTGGACTTCGACGCGATCAAGATCGCGCTGGCTTCGCCCGACCTGATCCGTTCGTGGTCGTTCGGCGAAGTGAAGAAGCCGGAAACCATCAACTACCGTACCTTCAAGCCCGAGCGCGACGGCCTGTTCTGCGCCGCGATCTTCGGACCGATCAAGGACTACGAGTGCCTGTGCGGCAAGTACAAGCGCATGAAGCACCGTGGCGTGGTCTGCGAGAAGTGCGGTACCGAGGTCACTCTGGCCAAGGTCCGTCGCGAGCGCATGGGTCATATCGACCTGGCTTCGCCGGTCGCCCACATCTGGTTCCTCAAGTCGCTGCCGTCGCGCATCGGCCTGATGCTGGACATGACCCTGCGCGACATCGAGCGCATCCTGTACTTCGAGGCCTATGTCGTCACCGAGCCGGGTCTGACCCCGCTTGAGCGCGGCAATCTGCTGACCGAAGAGCAGTTCCTGCAGGCGCGTCAGGAGCACGGCGACGACTTCGAGGCCGCGATGGGCGCCGAGGCGGTCTACGACCTGCTGCGCACGATCGACCTCCAGGCCGAGATGATCCAGCTGAAGGAAGAGATCGCCTCGACCAACAGCGAAACCAAGCTCAAGCGCCTCACCAAGCGCATCAAGCTGGTCGAAGCCTTCCTCGAGTCGGGCAACCGCCCCGAGTGGATGGTCATGACCGTGCTGCCGGTGCTGCCGCCGGACCTGCGTCCGCTGGTCCCGCTGGACGGCGGCCGCTTCGCGACCTCCGACCTGAACGACCTGTACCGCCGCGTCATCAACCGCAACAACCGTCTGCGCCGCCTGCTCGAGCTCAATGCGCCCGACATCATCGTGCGCAACGAGAAGCGCATGCTGCAGGAGTCGGTCGACGCCCTGATGGACAACGGCCGTCGCGGCCGCGCCATCACCGGCACCAACAAGCGCCCGCTCAAGTCGCTGGCCGACATGATCAAGGGCAAGCAGGGCCGGTTCCGTCAGAACCTGCTCGGCAAGCGCGTGGACTACTCGGGCCGTTCGGTCATCGTGGTCGGTCCGACCCTGCGTCTGCACGAGTGCGGCCTGCCGAAGAAGATGGCGCTGGAGCTGTTCAAGCCCTTCATCTTCGCCAAGCTGCAGCGTCGCGGCCTGGCCACCACGATCAAGGCCGCCAAGAAGCTGGTCGAGCGCGAAGAGGCCGAGGTGTGGGACATCCTCGAAGAGGTGATCCGCGAGCACCCGGTGCTGCTGAACCGCGCCCCGACCCTGCACCGTCTGGGCATCCAGGCGTTCGAGCCGGTCCTGATCGAAGGTAAGGCCATCCAGCTGCACCCGCTGGTCTGCACCGCGTTCAACGCCGACTTCGACGGCGACCAGATGGCCGTGCACGTCCCGCTGAGCCTCGAGGCCCAGCTGGAAGCGCGCGCCCTGATGATGGCGTCGAACAACATCCTGTCGCCGGCCAACGGCGAGCCGATCATCGTGCCGTCGCAGGACGTCGTGCTCGGCCTGTACTACATGACCCGCGCCCTCGAGAACAAGATGGGCGAGGGCATGGCGTTCGCCAACGTGGCCGAAGTCAAGCGCGCCTACGACAACCGCGTCGTGCAGATCCACGCCAAGGTCAAGGTCCGCATCAGCGAGACCGTGGTCAACGAGGACGGCACCCGCACGCCGAAGACCTCGATCGTCGACACCACCGTCGGCCGCGCCCTGCTGCGCGAGATCCTGCCGGACGGCCTGCCGTTCGCGCTGGCCAACACCGAGCTGACCAAGAAGAACATCTCGCGCCTGATCAACAGCTGCTACCGCATGCTGGGCCTGAAGGACACGGTCGTGTTCGCCGACAAGCTGATGTACACCGGCTTCGCCTACGCGACCCGCGCCGGCGTCTCGATCGGCATCGACGACATGATCATCCCGAAGGAAAAGGAAGGCATCGTCGCCGAGGCCGAAGGGGAAGTGCTGGAAATCCAGCAGCAGTACCAGTCGGGCCTGGTCACCGCCGGCGAGCGCTACAACAAGGTCGTCGACATCTGGTCGCGCACCAACGAACGCGTCGCCAAGGCGATGATGGACGCGATCGGCACCGATCACATCACCAACGCCAAGGGCGAGGCCGTCGATCAGAAGTCGATGAACTCGCTGTACATCATGGCCGACTCGGGCGCCCGCGGTTCGCAGGCGCAGATCCGTCAGCTGGCCGGTATGCGCGGCCTGATGGCGCGTCCGGACGGCTCGATCATCGAGACGCCCATCAAGGCGAACTTCCGCGAAGGCCTGAACGTGCAGGAGTACTTCAACTCCACGCACGGTGCCCGTAAGGGTCTGGCCGATACCGCGCTCAAGACCGCGAACTCGGGTTACCTGACCCGTCGTCTGGTCGACGTGGCGCAGGACGTGGTGATCACCGAAGACGATTGCGGCACGCTCGAGGGTCTGATGATGACCCCGATCGTCGAAGGCGGCGACGTGGTCGAGCCGCTGCGCGACCGCGTGCTGGGTCGTGTCGTGGCCGAGGACGTGTTCCTGCCGGGCAACGACGAGGATCCGATCGTCACCCGCAACACCCTGCTCGACGAGGCCTGGGTGGCCAAGCTCGAAGAGGCCAGCGTCCAGTCGATCAAGGTCCGCTCGACGATCACCTGCTCCAGCAGCTTCGGCGTGTGCGCCAACTGCTACGGTCGCGACCTCGGCCGCGGCCACCTGGTCAACCACGGCGAAGCGGTCGGCGTCGTCGCCGCGCAGTCGATCGGCGAGCCCGGCACGCAGCTGACCATGCGTACGTTCCACATCGGCGGCGCGGCTTCGCGAGCGGCGGCGATCGACAACGTCACGGTCAAGACCACCGGTTCGATCAAGTTCAACAACCTCAAGCACGTCGCGCACGCCAACGGCCACCTGGTCGCGGTGTCGCGCTCGGGCGAACTGTCGGTCCTCGATCCGCACGGCCGCGAGCGCGAGCGCTACAAGCTGCCCTACGGCGCCACCATCAGCGTCAAGGACGCCGCCGAGATCAAGGCCGGCCAGCAGGTCGCGAACTGGGATCCGCATAACCACCCGATCGTGTCGGAAGTGGCGGGCTTCATCCGCTTCGTCGATTTCGTCGACGGCGTGACCGTCATCGAGAAGACCGACGACCTGACCGGCCTGGCTTCGCGCGAGATCACCGATCCGAAGCGTCGCGGCTCGCAGGGCAAGGACCTGCGTCCGGTCGTGCGCATCGTCGACAAGAACGGCAAGGACCTGTCGATCCCGGGTACCGATCTGCCGGCGCAGTACCTGCTGCCGCCGCGTTCGATCGTCAACCTGCAGGACGGCGCCCCGGTGGGCGTGGGCGACGTGGTCGCCAAGATCCCGCAGGAAGCCTCCAAGACCCGCGACATCACCGGCGGTCTGCCGCGCGTGGCCGACCTGTTCGAGGCGCGCAAGCCCAAGGACCCGGCCGTGCTGGCCGAGCGTTCGGGCATCGTCTCGTTCGGTAAGGACACCAAGGGCAAGCAGCGCCTGATCATCAAGGACACCGACGGCAACGAGCACGAAGAGCTGATCCCGAAGTACCGCCAGATCATCGTGTTCGAAGGCGAGCACGTGGAGAAGGGCGAGACCGTGGTGGACGGCGAGCCGAGCCCGCAGGACATCCTGCGCCTGCTCGGCGTGGAGCCCCTGGCCGTGTACCTGACCAAGGAAATCCAGGACGTCTACCGCCTGCAGGGCGTGAAGATCAACGACAAGCACATCGAAGTGATCGTCCGTCAGATGCTGCGCAAGGTCGAAATCACCGACCAGGGCGACAGCAAGTTCCTGCACGGCGAGCAGATCGAGCGTCAGCGCTTCGTCGAGGAGAACGCCCGCCTGCTGGCCCGCAACGAGATCCCGGCCAAGTACGACCCGGTCCTGCTGGGCATCACCAAGGCCTCGCTGGCGACCGAGTCGTTCATCTCGGCCGCGTCGTTCCAGGAGACCACCCGCGTCCTGACCGAGGCCGCCGTGCGCGGTACCCGCGACGGTCTGCGCGGTCTGAAGGAAAACGTGATCGTGGGTCGCCTGATCCCGGCCGGTACCGGCCTGGCGTACCACACTCAGCGCCGCAAGAACGCCTCGGGTCTGACCGACTCGGAGATGGAGGCGCTGTCCGGCCCGGTTGCGGTGGCGGTCGAGGCTCCGGCCCCGGCAGTCGTCGAGGCCGAGGTCGCGGCGCCGGCCGGCGACGAGTCCAGCGCCTCCTGAGGCCTGGACCCGCCCCCGACCCTTCCCCGTGCGCGGGGGAGGGCGGCGGCCGGTAGGTGCTGGCAAGCCGGCGCCAAGTAACGTATAGTTAGCAGTTCGGACTGTCCCTCGGGACGTCCCAGATCACGAAAAGAGGCGCATGGAGCGCCTCGTGTTCGGCCCAGGGTAGGGCGGGATCGCAGGTAGTAGAACGGCTGTGCCACGCGGAAACCCCGCGGCGGGCGGCTGTTCCGATAGCTCGCGTTGACGGTAACGTCGAACGCGGGCTATACTTTTTCGTCTCGGTGGGCCGGTTTTGCCGGCTTGCCGTTTGCTTCTCAACGTAGTGGCCTTACCGCCCCTCACCAAAGAGTTCCTGATGGCAACGATCAATCAGCTCGTCCGCAAGCCGCGGCAGGCGACCACCTACAAGAGCGCCTCGCCGGCGCTCGCGAACTGCCCGCAGCGTCGCGGCGTTTGCACCCGCGTGTACACCACCACCCCGAAGAAGCCGAACTCGGCGCTGCGTAAGGTGGCCAAGGTTCGTCTGACCAACGGTTACGAGGTCATCTCGTACATCGGCGGCGAAGGCCACAACCTGCAGGAGCACAGCGTGGTGCTGATCCGCGGCGGCCGAGTCAAGGACCTGCCGGGCGTGCGCTACCACACCGTTCGCGGCTCGCTCGACGCCGCCGGTGTCGCCAAGCGTCGCCAGAGCCGTTCCAAGTACGGCGCGAAGCGTCCGAAGTCCTAAGCGCGTAGCTGCCCAGGCGCGCGCCCTTCGGCGCCGCAACCCGCAAGCACGTCTGTCAAGAATCACGAGAATAGGTACGCACCATGTCGCGTAAAGGTTCCACCCCGCAGCGTTCGGTCCTGCCCGATCCCAAGCACGGCAGCGAGACGATCGCGCGCTTCATCAATATGGTCATGCAGAGCGGCAAGAAGTCCGTCGCCGAGAAGATCGTCTACGGCGCCATGGACGTGATCGGGGAGAAGAACCCGAACGCGCTCGAGCTGGTCGAAAAGGCCCTCGGCAACGTCTCGCCCGCGGTCGAAGTGAAGTCGCGTCGGGTCGGCGGCGCCACCTACCAGGTGCCGGTCGAAGTGCGTTCGTCGCGCCGTATGGCCCTGGCGATGCGTTGGCTGATCGAGTCGGCGCGCAAGCGCGGCGAGAACACCATGCCGCGCAAGCTCGCCGCCGAACTGCTCGACGCCTCGGAAAACCGCGGCGGCGCGATCAAGAAGCGCGAAGAAACCCACCGTATGGCGGAAGCGAACAAGGCGTTCGCCCACTACCGCTGGTGATCAGAGCGCCCCAGGGCACCTGAGTGCCCGGGCCTCAGCAGCGCGTCGCGCGCTGCCGCGGCGGCGTAATGGCCGCCTAGCGAACCGGAGGCCGCCCACGAGGCGGCGTCCGGCCATCTGGAATTCGAAAACTTACGAGAGGGTCCCGTGGCTCGCACCACTCCCATCGAGCGTTACCGCAACTTCGGCATCATGGCCCACATCGACGCGGGCAAAACCACGACGTCCGAACGCATCCTTTTCTACACCGGCGTCAGCCACAAGATCGGCGAAGTGCACGAAGGTGCCGCGACGATGGACTGGATGGAGCAGGAGCAGGAACGCGGCATCACCATCACTTCCGCCGCGACCACCGCGTTCTGGAAGGGCATGGACAAGTCCCTGCCGGAACACCGCTTCAACATCATCGATACCCCCGGACACGTCGACTTCACCATCGAAGTCGAGCGCTCGCTGCGCGTGCTCGACGGCGCAGTGTTCGTGCTGTGCGCCGTGGGCGGCGTGCAGCCGCAGTCGGAGACCGTGTGGCGCCAGGCCAACAAGTACTCCGTGCCGCGCATGGCGTTCGTCAACAAGATGGACCGCACCGGCGCCAACTTCGACAAGGTCGTTGAGCAGCTGAAGGCCCGTCTGGGCGCCTACGCCGTGCCGATGCAGGTGCCGATCGGCGCCGAAGAAGGCTTCGAGGGCGTGGTCGACCTGCTCAAGATGAAGGCGATCCATTGGGACGTCGCGTCGCAGGGCACCAAGTTCGAGTACCGCGACATCCCGGCCGACCTGCAGTCGAAGGCCGAGGAAGCGCGCGCGTTCATGGTCGAAGCCGCGGCGGAAGCCTCGGAAGAGCTCATGGACAAGTACCTCAACGAGGGCGAGCTGACCGAGGAAGAGATCATCGCCGGTCTGCGCGCGCGCACCCTGCGCGTCGAGATCGTGCCGGTGTTCTGCGGCTCGGCGTTCAAGAACAAGGGCGTGCAGGCCATGCTCGACGGCGTGATCAACCTGCTGCCGTCGCCGTCCGACCGTCCGCCGGTTCCGGGCATCGACGAGGACGAAAAGGAAGACAGCCGCAAGGCGTCCGACACCGAGCCGTTCTCGGCGCTGGCGTTCAAGATCATGACCGACCCGTTCGTGGGTTCGCTGACCTTCTTCCGCGTCTACTCGGGCGTGCTGAATTCGGGCGACCAGGTGTACAACCCGGTCAAGTCGAAGAAGGAACGCGTCGGCCGCATCCTGCAGATGCACGCCAACCAGCGCGACGAAATCAAGGAAGTCCGCGCCGGCGACATCGCCGCGGCCGTGGGCCTGAAGGACGTGACCACCGGCGACACGCTGTGCGCGCAGGATCACATCATCACCCTCGAGCGCATGATCTTCCCGGAGCCCGTCATCTCGATGGCGGTCGAACCGAAGACCAAGTCGGACCAGGAAAAGATGGGTATCGCACTGGGCCGTCTGGCGCAGGAAGATCCCTCGTTCCGCGTCCGCACCGACGAAGAATCGGGCCAGACCATCATCGCCGGCATGGGCGAGCTGCACCTGGACATCCTCGTTGACCGCATGAAGCGCGAGTTCAACGTCGAAGCCAACGTCGGCAAGCCGCAGGTGGCCTACCGCGAGACGATCCGCAAGTTGGACGTCAAGTCGGATTACAAGCACGCCAAGCAGTCCGGCGGTAAGGGTCAGTACGGTCACGTCGTGATCGAGCTGTCGCCGATGAACGAGAAGGACCGCGCCAACGAGGACGTCGAGAACGATTTCCTGTTCGTCAACGACATCACCGGCGGCGTGATTCCGAAGGAATTCATCCCGGCGATCGAGAAGGGCCTGCGCGAAACCATCACCAGCGGTCCGCTGGCCGGCTTCCCGGTCGTGGGCGTCAAGGTCAAGCTGGTGTTCGGCTCGTACCACGACGTCGACTCGTCGGAAATGGCGTTCAAGCTGGCCGCGTCGATGGCGTTCAAGGAAGGCTTCCGCAAGGCCGATCCGGTCCTGCTGGAGCCGATGATGAAGGTCGAAGTCGTGACGCCGGAAGAGTACGTCGGCGACGTGATGGGCGACTTGAGCCGCCGTCGCGGGCTATTGCAGGGCCAGGACGACACGCCGTCGGGCAAGACCATCAACGCGATGGTTCCGCTGGGCGAAATGTTCGGTTACGCGACCACCATCCGTTCGCTGACCCAGGGCCGCGCCACCTTCACGATGGAATTCGATCACTACGCCGAGGCGCCGAACAACATCGCCGAAGCCGTGATCAAGAAGGGCGGCTGATTCAGGTCGGGATCCGGAGGCGGGATTCGCAAAGCGGATTCCGCCTGCTTCCGGAGCCCGTACCGGCTCTGATCCAGTGCAAGTCTAGTTAGAGGGATTGGGCGGCTTCGATCGTCGAATCCCCAATCCCGAATCACGAATCACAGAACTTTGAGAGAGACATCATGGCTAAGGGTAAATTCGAGCGCACCAAGCCGCACGTGAACGTGGGCACCATCGGCCACGTGGACCACGGCAAGACCACGCTGACCGCAGCGCTGACCAAGGT
>NZ_LMJO01000004.1:0-58673 GCF_001429345.1 Lysobacter sp. Root983 | reverse complement strand
GAACTCTTCTTCCGAACGCTGGTAGCCGATACCCAGCAGGGCGTACGGGTTCCAGTTGCGGCCTTCGGTGATGAAGTGGCGACGGAAGTCCAGCGAGACGCCGTACTGGCTCCACGACAGGTCCTGATCGGCGTCGAACTTCGGGTGCTGGTAGTTCAGCTCGCCGTCGATCGACCAGGTCGGGCTGATGAACTTGCCCACGCCCAGGCCCAGGAACGGCGCGTTACGCGTGCCGCGGTCGTTGTCCTGGATGTTCATGCCCGCCGAACCGGTGATGTACCAGCGGTCATCGAAATCCTGCGCGCTGGCCGCCTGGGCCAGACTCAGGCCACCCAGCAGGGCGGCGCAGAGGAGTTTCTTATTCATTTGTTATAGCTCCTTGGTTCAGAAAAATTTGGAAACCGCGTCTGCGAGGTTCCTACCAATTCAGGACAGCCGCCTTACGACGCCATCCCGCGCAGGTTAGGTTTGCCTATGTGAAAGCCATGTTAACAGGCATCTAACATTCGCGACGGCATCCGTGTTAAACGCCGGCGCCGCCGCGAACGTGAATCAGGGCTGAAACAGGCCCAGGAAGCCGGTGATGGGCTGCGCGTCCAACCGCGCCGGGTCCCGGGCCAGCGCGCACAGTGTATCGGCCTGCGCGGACGGCAGTCGGGCGCGGATCGCAGTCTCGAACTTGGCCATCAGCAAAGGCAGGCCCTCGGCGCGGCGGCGGCGATGGCCGACCGGGACATCGACCCGCACCGCCTCGGTGGCGCTGCCGTCGTCGAAGAACACCTGCACGGCGTTGCCGATGTAGCGCCGGTCGGGGTCGTGGTAGTCGCGGGTGAAGTCCGCATCTTCGACGACCGTCATCTGCGCGCGCAGCGCGTCGATGCGCGGATCGGCGGCGATGGCGTCGCCATAGTCCTCGGCCTGGAGCCGGCCGAAGATCAGCGGCACCGCCACCATGTATTGCAGGCAGTGATCGCGATCGGCGTAATTGGCCAACGGCCCGGTCTTGTCGATGATGCGGCGCCCGGCTTCCTGGGTGCGCAGTTCGATGCGCGCGATGCGGTCGAGGCGGTCGCGCACCTGCGGATGCAGACGCAGCGCGCATTCCACCGCGGTCTGGGCATGGAATTCGGCCGGATAGCTGATCTTGAACAGCACGTTCTCCATCACGTAGCTGCCGAAGGGGCGCTCGAACTCGAACGCGCGACCGCGCATGGCGACGTCGTAGAAACCCCAGGTCGGCGCGCTCAAGGCGCTGGGATAGCCGACCTCGCCCTTGACCGCGTTGAGCGCGTGCACGACCGCGCGCCGGCAGGCGTCGCCCGCCGCCCAGCTCTTGCGCGGGCCGGTGTTGGGCGCATGCCGGTAGGTGCGCAGTGCGCCGTTGTCGATCCAGGCCTGCGAGATCGCGCTCAGGATCGCCTCGCGCTCGCCGCCCAGCATGCGCGTGGCCAGCGCGGTCGAGGCCAGGCGCACCAGGATCACGTGATCCAGGCCGACCCGGTTGAAGGCGTTGCGCAAGGCGTAGCAGCCCTGGATCTCGTGGGCCTTGATCGCATGGCCCAGCACCTCGCGCACGCTCAGGCCGCGACCACCCGCGGCTTCGGCGCGCCGGCCCAGGTAGTCGGCCAGCGCGAGCAGCGTGCCCAGGTTGTCGGACGGATGCCCCCACTCGGCGGCCAGCCAGGTGTCGTTGAAATCCAGCCAGCGGATCTGGCTGCCGATGTTGTAGGCGGCCTGGGCCGGATCGAGTTCGTAGGCGGTGTACGGCACGCGCGCGCCGCCGCGCAGTTCCGCGCCCGGCACCAGCGGGCCCAGATGGGCGACGCAGGCCGGGTGCGCCATCGCCAGGGCCGCGCAGGCCAGCGAATCCAGCAGCATGGTGCGCGCGGTGGCGTAGGCCTCGTCGGAGTCGATGCGGACATCGAGCACGTAATCGGCGATCTCGCGCATCGGCGCGTCGTAGTCGGGACGGACGGCGGAACGGGGATCGGCGTGGCTCATGAGGGGCGGCGCGGCGGGGGCGAAGCGTCAGTCTGCGGCGCAGCATGTGCGGCCGGCGCGAACGCCGGGCCGGCGTTTGACGCCAAGGACGGAACGCAGCGAGTGGCGCAACGCGCTGGTGTTTGCCCCCGCTCGGGATCACCCTTGCGCTATGGACATTCCGACCCGCCTGCCCACCCTATTCCTGTCCCACGGTTCGCCGATGCTGGCGATCGAGGATTCCGCCGCCGGTCGCTTCCTGGACGGGCTGGGCGCGCAGTTGCCGTGGCCGAAGGCGATCGTGGTCGCCTCGGCGCATTTCATGACCGACCGGCCGATGCTGGGCGGACACCCGCAGCCGCATACCGTGCACGACTTCGGCGGCTTCCCGGCGCCGCTGTACCAGATCCAGTACCCCGCCCCGGGCGATCCGGGCCTGGCCGAGGCGATCCGCGCGCGCCTGGAGGAGGCCGGTTTGCATCCCAAGGTGCGCGAGTCGCACGGCTTGGATCACGGCATCTGGGTGCCCCTGCGGCGCATGTACCCGCAGGCTGGGATACCGGTGGTACCGCTGTCGGTGATGCCGCACGGCGACGCGGCCCAGCACTACGCGTTGGGTCGCGCGCTGGCGCCGCTGCGCGAGGAAGGCGTGCTGGTGATCGGCTCGGGCGGCTTCGTGCACAACCTGGGCGATCTGGACTGGCAACACCGCGACGCGCCGCTGGCGCCGTGGGCGCGCGAGTTCGGCGAGTGGATGCACGCGCGCCTGGACGCGCACGACCATGCCGCGCTGCTGGATTGGCAGGCGCAGGCGCCGCACGCGCGGCATGCGCATCCGACTGTCGAGCATCTGATGCCCTTGTTCGTGGCGATGGGCGCGGCCGGTGCGCAGGCCTCGGTGCGCACGATCCATCGATCGCACGAGATGGGCTCGTTGGCTTTGGATGCGTTTGCGTTCGATTGAGGGCGGGAAAAGCAAATCCCCCTCAATCCCCCTTTTTCAAAGGGGGAAGACTGGCGCGACGCAAGGCCTTCTGTGGGAGCGGCGTGAGCCGCGATCGAGCCGCACGCGCGGAGACGAAAAGCAAATTCCCCTCAATCCCCCTGTCCCATAGGGGGAAGGCCGGAGCGACGCAAGGCCTTCTGTGGGAGCGGCGGAGCCGCGATCGAGCCGCGCGCGCGGAGCCGAAAAGCAAATCCCCCTCAATCCCCCTTTTTCAAAGGGGGAAGACCGGCGCGACGCTACGCCTTCTGTGGGAGCGGCGTGAGCCGCGATCGAGCCGCACACGCGGAGACGAAAAGCAAATCCCCCTCAATCCCCCTTTTTCAAAGGGAGAAGACCAGGGCGCTCAAGGCACCGAGATTTCGTACTGCTCCCAAGGCGGATGCTCGCCGAAGCGTTCGGCCAGGAAATCGGCGAACGCGCGCACCCGCGGCGGAATCAGGCGGCGCTGCGGCATCACCGCGTAGATGCCGGATTCGGCGACGCCGTAGTCGGGCATCACCGGCACCAGCCGTTTCGCGCGCAGGTCCTCGTTGACGTGCCAGGTCGAATGCACGGCGATGCCCAGGCCGGCGACCGCGGCGTCGCGCAGCAGCTCGCCCAGGTTGCTTTCGAAACGCCCCGACACCCGTACCGCGACTTCGCGGCCGGCGCGGTCGTGCAGGCGCCACAGATCCTGGCGGCCCTGGCTGCCGACCAGGATCAGACACTCGTGGCGCGCGAGCTCCTCGGGCGAGTTGGGCATGCCGTGGCGGCGCACGTAGTCGGGCGAGGCGCAGATCACGCGCCGGTTCGGCGCCAGCTTGCGCGCGACCAGGCTGGAGTCCTCGAGCGCGCCGATCCGGATCGCCAGATCGAAACCGGAACTCACCAGGTCCAGCAATTGATCGTTGAGATTGACGCTGACCTTGACCCGCGGATGCAGGGCCAGGAATTCGGGCAGCAGCGGCGACAGGTACTGGCGCCCGAACGAGGCCGAGGCGGTCAGGCGCAGGGTGCCGGCGACGTCGGTCGCGGCCTGGCGCAGGCCGCCGGTCAGCGCCTCCAGGTCCTCGACCAGGGCACGGCCCTGTTCGGCCAAGGCCGCGCCCTCGGGGGTGGCGTGCAGCTGGCGCGTGGTCCGGTGCAACAGGCGCACGCCCAGGTCGCGTTCCAGCCGCTTCAGGCGCTGGCTGGCCACCGCCACCGACAGGTCCAGGCTGCGCGCGGCGGCGCTGATCGAGCCCAGATCGAGCACGCGCAGGAACAGGGCGAGGTCGCCGACTCGGTCCATGACCTATTCTCAACTATTTATTGAAACTGATTAGCCATCTTGGTGGTTTTAGCTAAAGATGCAAGCTTCCAGACTGCGCGCCTCCCCAGTGGATGCCCGACATGGAATCCCCCGCCCTTCCCCGCTCCGAAACCGGCGCCTCCAAGCCAGGCGCGCCCAAGCAGCGCATGCCGTTGGCCCTGTACGCCCTCACCGCCGGCGCCTTCGGCATCGGCACCACCGAATTCGTGATCATGGGCCTGCTGATGCAGGTCGCCGCCGACCTCCAGGTCACCATCGCCGCGGCCGGCCTGCTGATCTCCGGCTACGCCCTGGGCGTGTTCGTCGGCGCGCCGCTGCTGACCACCGCCACCCGGCGCCTGCCGCGCAAGACCGTGCTGGTCGCGCTGATGCTGATCTTCACCCTGGGCAACATCGCCTGTGCGATCGCGCCCAACTACACCACCCTGATGATCGCGCGCGTGATCACCTCGCTGGCGCACGGCACCTTCTTCGGCGTGGGCGCGGTAGTCGCGACCGGCCTGGTCTCGGAAGACCGCAAGGCCTCGGCGATCTCGATCATGTTCGTCGGCCTGACCGTGGCCACCCTGCTCGGCGTGCCCGCCGGCGCCTGGCTGGGCCTGCACCTGGGCTGGCGCGCGACGTTCTGGGCGGTGGCCGCGATCGGCGTGATCGCCACGATCGTGATCGCCACGCTGGTGCCCAAGGACAACGGCCAGCAGGAGAACGCCGCGCTGCGCGACGAGATCAAGGCGGTGACCCATCCGCAGGTGCTGCTGGGCCTGGCCATGACCGTGCTCGGCTTCGCCGGCGTGTTCACCGTGTTCACCTACATCCAGCCGATCCTGACCCAGGTCACCGGCTTCGCCGAAAGCGCCGTGTCGCCGATCCTGCTGGTGTTCGGCGTCGGCCTGATCGCCGGCAACCTGCTCGGCGGCCGCCTCGCCGACCGTCGCCTGGCGCCGGCCCTGGTCGGCACCCTGGTCGCACTGGCGGTGGTGCTGGGCCTGATGACCTTCGCCCTGCACAGCAAGATCGCGGCGGTGATCTTCGTCGCCCTGCTCGGCATCGCCGCCTTCGCCACGGTGTCGCCGATCCAGCTGTGGGTGTTGCAGAAGACCGACAGCGCCGGCCGCAACCTCGCCTCCAGCCTCAACATCGGCGCCTTCAACCTCGGCAACGCGCTCGGCGCCTGGCTGGGCGGCGCGGTGATCAACCTAGGCCTGGGCCTGGGCGCGGTGACTTGGGTGGCCGCGTTGGTGACGGTGTCGGGCATCGTGCTGGCGGTGTGGGCGGCGCGCCTGGACGCACCGCGCAAGCCGGCGCTGCAAGCCGCCGCGGCCTGTCCGGCCGCCTGATTCCTTCCTCCCCATTCCAAGGCGCAGCGTCGGACGCGCGCCTTCACTCTCAAGGAACTCCCTCATGGATACCCGCTTTCTCGGCAACTCCGGCTTCAAGGTGCCGGTCCTGGGCTTCGGCGCCGGCACTTTCGGCGGCAAGGGCCCGCTGTTCAGCGCCTGGGGCAATACCGACGTCGCCGAGGCGCGGCGTCTGATCGAGATCTGCCTGGAGGCCGGCGTGAATCTGTTCGACACCGCCGACGTGTATTCCGACGGCGCCTCCGAATCGATACTCGGCGCCGCCATCCAGGGCCGCCGCGATGAAGTCATCCTGTCGACCAAGATCAGCCTGCGCGCCGGCGAAGGCGCCAACGACGTCGGCGCCTCGCGTCATCATCTGATCCGCGCCGTCGATCGCGCCCTGCAGCGCCTGGGCACCGACTACATCGACCTGCTGCAACTGCATCACTTCGATGCGCAAACGCCGGTCGAGCAGGTCATGTCCACGCTCGACGACCTGGTCCGCGCCGGCAAGCTGCGCTACCTGGGCGTGTCCAACTATTCCGGCTGGCAGCTGATGAAGTCGCAGGCGGTCGCCGATCGCTACGGCTATTCGCGCTTCGTCGCCAACCAGACCTATTACTCGCTGGTCGGCCGCGACTACGAATGGGAGCTGATGCCGCTGGCGCAGGATCAGGGCGTGGGCGCGGTGGTGTGGAGCCCGCTGGGCTGGGGCCGGCTGACCGGCAAGATCCGCCGCGGCCAGCCGCTGCCCGAGGGCAGCCGCTTGCACGACACCGCCGGCTTCGCGCCGCCGGTGGAGGAGGAGCGCCTGTACCGCATCGTCGACGCGCTGGACGAGGTCGCCGCCGAAACCGGCAAGAGCGTGCCGCAGATCGCCCTGAACTGGCTGCTGCGGCGCCCGACGGTGTCCAGCGTGCTGATCGGTGCGCGCAACGAGGAACAACTGCGCCAGAACCTGGGCGCGGTCGGCTGGAGCCTCAGCGCCGAGCAGGTCGCCAAGCTCGACGACGCCAGCCGCGTCACGCCGCCTTATCCCTACTACCCGTATTGGAACGGCATGTTCTCCGAGCGCACGCCCGCGCCGGTCTGAACCGTCCGATGCTTCAGCCTGTTCTCGAATCCCTTCCCCACTTCAACGCGAGCACCGACATGAGCGCCTCCCTTTCCGGTTCCACCGCCGTCGTCACCGGTTCCACCGCGGGCATCGGCTATGCCATCGCCGAAGAACTCGCGCGCGCCGGCGCCGCCGTGGTCGTCAACGGCCGCAGCCAGGCCCGCGTCGATGCCGCGCTGGCTTCGCTGCGCGCCGCCGTGCCGGGCGCACAGCTCAGCGGCGTCGCCGCCGATCTCGCCAGCGCCCAGGGCGCGGCCGAGTTCATCGCCACGGTGCCGCAGACCGACATCCTGATCAACAACCTCGGCATCTTCGTGCCCACCGATTTCGCCAACATCGAAGACGAGGAATGGCAGCGCCTGTGGGATGCCAACGTGATGAGCGGCGTGCGCCTGTCGCGCCACTACTTCAGCGGCATGCTAGAACGCGATCGCGGCCGGGTGGTGTTCCTGTCCAGCGAGTCGGGCCTGCAGATCCCGGCCGAGATGATCCATTACGGCGTGACCAAGGCCGCGCAGATCGCGCTGGCGCGCGGCATGGCCCAGCTCACCGCCGGCACCCAGGTCACCGTCAACTCGGTGCTGGCCGGCCCGACCCGTTCCGAGGGAGTGGGCGTGTTCGTCGAGCAGCTCGCCGAGCAACAGGGCGTGAGCGCGGCCGAGTTCGAAAAGCAGTTCTTCCAGACCGTGCGCCCGACCTCGCTGCTGCGCCGCTTCGCCGAACCGGCCGAGATCGCGCGCGTGGTCGCCTTCGTCGCCAGCCCGGCGGCCTCGGTGGTCAACGGCTCGGCGATCCGCGCCGAAGGCGGCCTGGTGCTGTCCGCGTTCTGATTCCCTCATCCGCATTCAACGACCGAACCGTTTGGAGCCACTTATGAAAGCCGTCGCCCTCACCCGCTACCTGCCCATCGACGATCCCGAATCCCTGCTCGACGTCGAACTGCCCGACCCCGCCGCGCCGCAAGGCCACGACCTGCTGATCCAGGTCGAGGCGATCTCGGTCAATCCGGTCGACACCAAGGTGCGCGCGCCCAAGCCGAACGTGGAAGCGCAGCCGCGCGTGCTCGGCTACGACGCCGCCGGCACCGTGCTCGCGGTCGGCGACGCGGTCACCCGCTTCAAGGTCGGCGACCGCGTCTACTACGCTGGCGACATCACCCGCCCCGGCAGCAATGCGCAGTTGCAGCTGGTCGACGAGCGCGTGACCGGCCATGCGCCGAGCTCGCTGGACGCGGCCCAGGCCGCGGCCCTGCCGCTGACCGCGATCACCGCCTGGGAACTGCTGTTCCAGCGCATGCCCTACGACGCCGACCAGGGCGGCATCGGCAAGACCGTGCTGGTGATCGCCGGCGCCGGCGGCGTCGGCTCGATCGCGATCCAGCTCGCGCGCCGCGCCGGCTTCAACGTGATCGCGACCGCCTCGCGTCAGGAGACGATCGACTGGTGCCGCGCGATGGGCGCGCACGAAGTGATCGACCACCGCCAGCCGCTGCTGCCGCAGCTGCAGGCGCTGGGCCATGCCCAGGTCGAGGCGGTGCTGAACCTGGCCGACACCGACCGCTACTGGGACGCGATCGGCGAACTGCTGGCGCCGCAGGGCCATGTCGGCCTGATCGTCGAGCCCAGCGGCGCGCTCAAGATCGGCGATCCCTACAAGGCCAAGTGCATCGGCATCCATTGGGAAATGATGTTCGCGCGTCCGCGCTTCCAGACCGCCGACATGGTCGAGCAGGCGCGCATTCTGGACCGCGTCGCCAAGCTGATCGACGCCGGCGAACTGCGCGGCACCCACAGCGCGACCCTGGGCAAGATCGACGCGGCGACTCTGCGCGAGGCGCATCGCCGTCTCGAATCGGGCAGCACCGTCGGCAAGCTGACCCTGGCCGGCTGGTGATCGCGACGAGGCCGCGCGCATGAGCGCTACGTCCTGGCTGCTGTTCTGCAGTCTCGCGTTGCTGACCGCGTTCAGCCCCGGGCCGGCGGTGTTGCTGGCGGTATCCAACACCGCCGCGCACGGCGCGCGCCGCGCCCTGCTGGGCTCGGTCGGCAACGCCTTGGGCGTGTTCCTGGTCTCGGCGACCGCGATGCTGGGGTTGGGCGCCCTGCTCCAGACCTCGGCCTGGTTGTTCGGCGCGCTCAAGCTGGCCGGCGCGGCCTATCTGATCTGGCTGGGCCTGCGCCAATGGCGCGCTCGCGACGACCTGTTCGCGCGCGCGCCCGCCCAGGCCGGCGCGCCGCGGCGCATGTTCCTGCAAGGTCTGCTGGTGGCGACCACCAACCCCAAGAGCATCCTGTTCTTCACCGCCCTGCTGCCGCAATTCATGCGCGCCGACGCCGCGCTGCTGCCGCAGTTCTTCGCCCTGACCCTGACCTTCGCCGCCTGCACCGTGCTCTCGCACCTGTGCTACGTCGTGCTTGCCGGCGCCCTGCGCGGCTGGTTCGCGCAGCCGCGCCGCGCGCGCTGGTTCAATCGTGCGCTCGGCACCGGTTACGCGGCGATGGGGTTGAGTCTGTTACGGCTACGGCCGGCTGCTGTTTGAGCCGCGCGCACGAAGCAGGCGCCGCCATGAAAGACCGGACTCGGCCTGCGGCGCACCTGGTTATGTTCCGGCGAACCTTCGACGCGGTCGAAGGGGGGGGGCTGCGCTACGGACTCACCCAAATCTCAAGAGAACGCGGTGAAATTCCCTTTATAAACTTCGGAGTTTCCATCGACGGCACCAACCCGGTGGCTACGATATCGGCCGTCAGCCTTTGGGCCGCGTCTTCATCGTCCCGGTCGCCGTAGCGGACTTCACGCTTGCCCGCCGCGCTTGCGATCCGTTCGCCGCCACGTTGCGCACCGGGCGCGTTCGGCCACTTGCGTTGTACGCTCCGCCCAAACTCCTTCATTTGCTCGCGCGTGAGCGATCCCGCGAACTGGATCCACACCTGATAGTCGGCGTTGTCCTTACCCGGTTCGGCCACGGGCTTGCCCATCGCCTCCAACTTCGCCTTCAAGCCTTCGTTTTCGGTCAACAAGGTCTTGCGCTCAACATCCAGCCTTTCGCGCAGTTGAGACTCGTTCGTCGCACGCTCTTCGGCAGCCGCAATCCTCGCAATCTGCGCGGCTTTCAGGTCCGTCTCTTGCTGCTCGGCCAGCAAATAGGTGAGCCGAGACGTGGCCGCCGACCAAAACAAGGCGGTAAACAAAGCTAGGACGAACGCGCTGAGAGCGTAGGTCGTCCAATCGGAAGCGCCCAGAGTAATTGCCGCACGCCTCGCAGCATACTCGGCCTCCTCACCCAGACGCTTTGCCGACGCCTGCGGCCGCATTGGCTCCGAGCCGCGCGCTTCGAAGCCGGCCTTACGCAACATACGCAGCCCTACAGCATGCCCATGTACGATCAGCATGTCCGCCAACAACGGTGGGAACCGATCGAGGTCGGTCCTAATCTTGTTGAGTTTTTTCTGAGTCTCAGAGTCCAGACCGGATTCATCCGCCTCTGCTCGGATGCGGATATCCACCAACTGCATCCCTGTCAGCGCTATGCGGTGATCGGTGTTGTCGGCCACGCGCCGCATCATGATGTCCGACGCGCGCACGTTGCGTGAGACGATGTCCCACAACGAAGCATTCTGCTCCGTACGGAACGACGCGCCGGCATTACTCAGCACGACAGCGTCGGCCCGGCTTTGTCCGGTAGCCTTGTCGTGGATGAGCTTTTCGGCGCCGAGGTTGTCGTATACACCGCCGTCGGACAGATCGATGACGCCTTGCAGATCCGAGACTTCGACCTTATCCAGCATGCGTTCGCTGAGCCGCAGAGGCGGGAACATTGGCGGGAATGCGCTGGACGCAGTGACGGCGAACGCGACCCGGATCGATTCCGCAGGGGCCCCGTCAGACTGGAGCGGGCGATCGTCGCGCGCGAGCTTGCTGATCTCGAAACGCCCGGCCGAGAAACTGCACATTTCCCCGGACTTGAAGCTGGTGGACAGGATATGCAGCCGCGGCCTGGTCCGCGTGTCGTCGCCCGCAAGATCCTTCAACTTGGCGCCGCGATACAACGATTCGTATTCCCTTTCCAGCCAATAGGTGCGGCTGCCCCGGCCTAGAAGCCTGGGCAGCACGAGCAAGATCGATCCAATCCACCGCCGCACTACGCGGTTACGGATATCGCGATAGGCCAGCGCGCGGATCTGTTTGGCCATCGACTGGAAGTCGTCCTCCGACCCACAGTACTTTTCCCAATTCAGGACCAGATGCGCGGCCAGGATGCTGCCACCGGACACCGAATAGATTTCGCCGATACTTTCAAGCGCCGACCGGTCGCCGCGCCGCGCAGCGCGCAGACTCTGGATTACCCCCAGATGAAACAGCGTAGCGCGCAGCCCCCCGCCCGACAGACACAGCGCCAGCGACGCATCGTCGGTACGCGAAGTATTCGAGTCGGACATGGCATAGCCTCCCTGGCTGCTGCGGCATAGGCAGCGATTCCTGTCGCAACGATTTCCCTGTCGCAGTGCGCGACGGACGCTATCGGCGCCTACCTCAGACCTGCCGTGCTGCTGCCTGACCACCGCACCGCAGTCGATCGCGTCGCGTCCATCTTTTAGGACTCCATCACTCCAGTCAACTGCGCTCCGGAGGCAGGCGGGGAGGAGCAACGTGATGGCTAAGCGCATTCGTCCACATTGACCGGCACCAAAAATGATGACTTTGTGTTGACGATCGGCAGTGACACCACAAAATCTCGCTGTTCGCGCTGCCGCGCCCTGCGCATTCTTAAGCTATTGGAATGCGAGATTGGAAAATTCACTGAAGCAAAAAAAAGGGGCCGGCGATGCCGGCCCCTGCGCTTTCAAACAAGCTCACGCACTCAGACGTTGCGCGCGGCCTCGTAGCCGTTGAAGACCAGCGAGGCCGAGGCCCGTCCCTGGGTCAGCGAACGCAGCGCGGTGGTGTAGCCCGACAGCTGCGCCAGCGGCGCACGCGCGGAGACATCAGCGCGCGTGCCACGGTCGTCGATCGCCAGCACCCGGCCGGAGCGACGTTGCAGGTCGCCGACCACGTCGCCGACGTTGCCGGCGGGCGTGTCCACGACCAGCGTCATCACCGGCTCCAGCACCGTGGTGCCGTTGAGCGCCAGCGCCGCCTTCAGGGCCTCGCCCGCCGCGCGTTGGAACGCGAGTTCGGACGAATCCACCGCATGCGTCTCGCCGTCGACCAGGGTCACCGTGAGCCCGACCACCGGATAGCCGCGCGGGCCTTCCGTGAGCGCGCTGCGCAGTCCCTTTTCCGTCGCGTTGACGAAGTTGCGCGGGACCACGCCGCCGCTGGTGCGGTCGACGAACTCGAAGCGACCGTCCGTGCGCGGCTCGACATCGATGAGCACGCGCGCGAATTGTCCGATGCCGCCGTTTTGCTTCGACAACTTGCCTTCGACGCCCATGACGGCGCGGCTCGGCGTTTCCTGATAGGCCACGCGCGGCGAACCGGTGCGCACCTCGACCTTCCACTCCTGACGCAGGCGTTCCACCATCACCTCCAGGTGCAGCTCGCCCATGCCCCAGATCAGGGTTTCGCCGGTGTCCTCGTCGCTGCCGACGTGGAACGACGGATCTTCCTGGGCCAGGCTGGCCAAGCCCTGGCCGAGACGGATCAGATCGCCCGCGTTGGCCGCGCTCAGACGCCAGGACAGCACCGCCGGCTGGGCCTGGATCGCGTCCAGCACCAGCTTGCGATCGACCGCGCTCAGGGTTTCGCCGCTGACCGCGTCCTTCCAGCCCTGCACCGCAACGATCTCGCCCGCGTACGCGGCCTCGACGTCGCGGCCGCGATCGGCCTGGACCACGACCAGGCGGCCGACCCGAAGCGCGCGTTCGCGTCGCGAAGCCCAGACCGTGTCGCCGACCCGCAGCGTGCCCGAGTACAGGCGCACGAACGACAGCGCGCCGTGCTCCTTGTGCACGATCTTGAACACCAGGCCGGCCAAGGGACCGGACGCGTCCGGGGCCAGCGCGACCTCGCCCTGCTCGCTCTCGGCGCGCACCCACGGCCGATCCAGCGGCGACGGCAGGTAGTCGACGATCGCGTCCAGCAGCGGTTCCACGCCCTTGTTCTTGAACGCGGAGCCGGCCAGCACGGGCGTGCCCGCGCCGAGCAGCGTGGCGCGACGCAGCGCGGCCTTGAGCAGGCCGGCGTCGATCGCGCGCGCTTCCAGGTAGGCCTGGGCGAGTTCGTCGTCGTGATCGGCGACGGCCTCGATCAGGCGCTGGCGCAGCGGCTCGTAAGCGCGGCTGTCGTCGCCGTCCCAGGGCCGGCGCGCGATGGCGTCGTCGGGGCCCCACAGCACGATCTCGCGCGCGACGTAGTCGACCCAGCCGCGCAGCTCGCCCTCGGCGCCGATCGCCTGGCCCAGCGGCCACGGCTGCGCATCGAGCTTGTCGCGCATCTGCGCCAGCACGAAGTCCAGCGAGGCGCCGACCCGGTCCATCTTGTTGACGAACGCGATCATCGGCACGCCGTGCCGGCGCGCCTGGCGCCACACGGTTTCCGATTGCGGCTGCACGCCGTCGACCGCGCTGAACACGGCGACCGCGCCGTCGAGCACGCGCAGCGAACGCTCGACCTCGATCGCGAAGTCGATGTGGCCGGGCGTGTCGATGATGGTCAGGCGATGCTCGGCCCGACCCTGCGGCGCCCAATGCGTCTGTACGGCCGCGGCGCCGATGGTGATGCCGCGGTCCTTCTCGATCGGACTGAAGTCGGTGGTGGCGGCGCCGTCGTGGACTTCGCCGGTGCGATGGATCGCGCCCGTTTTCCACAACAGGCGTTCGGTGAGCGTGGTTTTGCCCGCATCGACGTGGGCGATGATGCCGAGATTGCGCCAGCGGGAGACAGTGGTGGTGTTCATGAGATTTTTCGCTATTCGTTGCCAACTCGGGAGGCCGCGCGACCCGGTTGGCGACGGGGCGCGCGGCTAGGTTTCGGTCTCGGCCGCGGTATTCACGACACGTTCTCCTTGGGATGGACGGGACTGCGGTGGATGGAAAACCGGCGCCGGAGCGCAGCGCCGGGCCGAACGACGGGCAAAAAAAAGCACCCTTGCGGGTGCTCGGTATCGTGTGGCGGCGGCGCGGTCGAATCAGCTCGACACGCGCTCGCAGATCACAGGAGGCAGGCGCACCCGGCCCGCGCTCTCGCACTGGGCATGCAGCGATATCAGTAGCGGGAACGACTTCATGGGCGGCGTGGCCGGGTTTCGGATGCTCATAAGAGTAGGGGCGGCCGCGCCGGAGTCAATCGTCCGCGCGATGCGATGTCTGGGATGCAGCGTTGCGGCGGCGCGCGCCGGCCTGCGCACCGCCTGGGCGGGCGCGCGGGCGCCTGGCGCACGCCGTGGTTGAATCGCGGCCGTTTTACCGGCATCGTGCGCGCTCCATACGCCAGCGTATTCGAGCATGACGGCCGCCAGCTCCCCGCCCGCAAGCCCTGCCGCCCCGCACCCCTTGTATCCCAAGCTGTTCGAGCCGCTGGACCTGGGCCACTGCGTCCTGCCCAACCGCGTGCTGATGGGCTCGATGCATACGGGGCTGGAGGACAAGGCCGCCGACTTCCCGAAGCTGGCGGCCTATTTCGGCGAGCGCGCGGCCGGCGGCGTCGGCCTGATCGTGACCGGCGGCTTCGCGCCCAACATCGTCGGCTGGCTCAAGCCCTTCGGCGGCAAGCTGAGCTGGCGCTGGGAAGTCGGCAAGCATCGCCAGGTGACCCAGGCCGTGCACGGCCACGGCGGCCGCATCTGCCTGCAGATCCTGCATGCCGGCCGCTACGGCTATCACCCGCTGCAGGTCGCGCCGTCCAAGCTCAAGGCGCCGATCAATCCGTTCACGCCGCGCGCGCTGTCGGGCATGGGCGTGCGCGCGCAGATCCGCGCCTTCGTCAACAGCGCCAGGCTCGCGCGCGAGGCCGGCTACGACGGCGTCGAGGTGATGGGCTCGGAAGGTTATCTGCTCAACCAGTTCACCGTGCCGCGCACCAACAAACGCGAGGACGAATGGGGCGGCGACGCCGCGCGCCGGATCGCGTTCGTGACCCGGATCGTGCGCGGCATCCGCGAGGCCTGCGGCCCGGATTTCATCATCATCTACCGGTTGTCGATGATCGACCTGGTCGATGGCGGTTCGACCTGGGAGGACGTGATCGCCCAGGCCCAGGCGATCGAGGCCGCGGGCGCCAGCCTGATCAACACCGGCATCGGTTGGCACGAGGCGCGCATCCCCACCATCGCCACCTCGGTGCCACGCGCGGCCTTCACCGGCATCACCGCGCGCCTGAAGCCGCACGTGGGCCTGCCGCTGATCGCCACCAACCGCATCAACATGCCCGACGTGGCCGAGCGCATCCTGCGCGAGGGCGAGGCCGACATGGTCTCGATGGCGCGGCCGCTGCTGGCCGACCCGGCCTGGGTCGCCAAGGCCCGCGACCGCCGCAGCGACGAAATCAACACCTGCATCGCCTGCAACCAGGCCTGCCTGGACCACGTGTTCGAGAACAAGCACGCCAGCTGTCTGGTCAATCCGCGCGCCTGCGCCGAGACCGAACTCAACTACCGCCCGACCGCGGCGCCCAAGCGGGTGGCGGTGGTCGGCGCGGGCCCGGCCGGCCTGGCCTGCGCGACGGTGGCGGCCGAACGCGGCCACCGTGTCACCCTGTTCGATGCCGCCCACGAGATCGGCGGCCAGTTCAACCTGGCCAAGCGGATCCCGGGCAAGGAAGAGTTCCACGAGACCCTGCGCTACTTCGCGCGCAAGATCGAAACCAGCGGCGTCGAGCTGCGTCTGAACACGCGCGCCGACGCGGCCGCGCTGGCCGGCTACGACGAGGTCGTGCTGGCCACCGGCATCGCCCCGCGCGCGGTCGATTTCCCCGGCGCCGACCATCCCAAGGTGCTCAGCTACCTGGACGTGCTGCGCGGCGGCGTGGTGCCCGGCGCCAAGGTCGCGATCGTCGGCGCCGGCGGCATCGGCTTCGACGTGGCCGAATACCTGGTGCACCCGGCCGGCCACGACAGTTCCAGCCTGGATCCGGCGCGCTGGCGCGCCGAATGGGGCGTGGACCTGGGCTACGGCGACAACCGCGGCGGCCTGGCCGAAGCGCGGCCGGAGCCGCCCGCGCGCCAGGTCTGGCTGCTGCAGCGCAGCGCCGGCAAACCAGGCGCGCGCCTGGGCAAGACCACCGGCTGGATCCACCGCGCCACCCTCAAGGCCAAGCAGGTGCGCATGCTCGGCGGCGTCGAATACCTGGGCGTGGACGACGAAGGCTTCCGCGTCCGCGTCGACGGCAGCGAACAACTGCTGGCGGTCGATCATGTGGTGATCTGCGCGGGCCAGGAACCGTTCAAGCCGCTGGCCGCGCAGCTGGCCGGCGACGGCCGCCCGGTGCACGTGATCGGCGGCGCCGACGTCGCCGCCGAACTGGACGCCAAGCGCGCGATCGCCCAGGGCAGCCGGGTCGCAGCGGCGCTGTAAAGCGTTTTCAGGGGAGCTGAACAGTGGTGGGCGTCACGCTCCCAGGGGCGTCTCGCGCCCCGGAGATACCCTTCCCTGGCAAGGCCTTAGCGCCTATTCAGAGTAAAAACTTGAGTTTTTTCGCGCACTTAGGTTTTTAGATTCAGCGGGCGTTTAGTTAGTCGCGGCTACCTTGCGCCAACTTTCACGCCGCCGCTTCAGGTGGCAACCCTCGCCGCCCGCGTCGTCCACGCGGTTCACGGCACGGGGCAAAAGCGCGCCGCAGAGCCGCTGCCCTCCCCAGTACGCCATGCCGGTCCACGCCGTGTCGTCCGTCCCCGCTAGGAGGGAACGGAAGCCCCAGTGCGGTCCAGCGCAACGGAGCAAGGAGTCAATATGAAACTCGCCTGGATCCTGTGGCTGGCCTCAGTGCTTCCGCCGCAGCCCGCCGATTCGCTGTGTTTGAGCACCACCGTCTACCTGGAAGCCCGCGACCAGTCCATCCGCGGCCAGAAGGCCGTGGCCGAGGTCGCCCTGCGTCGCCGCGACAGCGGTCTGTGGGGCGATTCGGTCTGCGAGGTGGTCACCGCCCGCAAGCAGTTCGCGCCGACCCTGGTGTCGCCGGGTACGCGTCTGAGCAACACCGAGGCCTGGGCCGAGTCGGTGCAGATCGCCCTGGAAGCCGAGCGCAACTGGGCCCTGCCGGCCGGCCAGCGCAAGGAGATCGTGCCGGGCGCCAGCCACTTCGCCGCCCACGCGATCGCCAGCCCGAGCTGGCGCAACGCCTACCAGGTCGCGACCATCGGCGATCACACCTTCTATCAGGTGCAGAAGCTGAAGCCGCGCAAGACCTGAGCAAGCGGGTAACGCGTAAGTAAGAAAGAGGAACGAGTGGATGCGCTCGTTCCTTTTGCTTTTTTGGGGCATGCGCGTCGGCGCACCGGTACAGCGAAGGAGCGCGGCACGAGTAGTAGCGCTACTCACTCGTTCCTCTTTACTCTGGACGCTTTCCTCGCCCCAAGGAGTCCGCCCATGAAGCTCTACACCAAGCCCGGCGCGTGTTCGACCGCCGACCACATCGCCTTGCAGTGGACCGGGCAGCCGTTCGAGGTGCAGGTGATGACGCGCGACGCGATGAAGGCGCCCGCGTTCCTGGCGATCAATCCGGCCGGCGCCGTGCCCGCGATCGAGGACGGCGATTTCGTGCTGACCCAGAACGCCGCGATCATGGGCTACATCGCCGACAGTTATCCGGACGCGCAACTCGCCGGCGACGGCAGCATCCAGCAGCGCGCGACCGCGGCGCGCTGGCTAGCGTTCGTGAACTCCGACCTGCACCCGGCCTTCCTGCCGCTGTTCGCGCCCACGCGTTTCTCCGAAGACGCCAGCGACCAGCCCGCGCTCAAGGACGCCGCGCACAAGCGCCTGCGCGCGCTGTACGAAGCCGCCGACCGTCAGCTCGAAGGCAAGCAGTGGCTGGCCGGTTTCCGCAGCTACGCCGATCCGTATCTGTACATCACCCTGCGTTGGGCCGACGGGCAGAAGATCGACCTCAGCGGCTTGAATAATCTGGCTGCGTTCAAGCAGCGGATGGAAGCCGATGCGGGCGTACACGCGGCGTTGCAGGCGGAAGGTTTGGCCTAAGAGGCGAGCGGCGATGCGCGCAGCTTGCGTTGCGCGCATCGCGACGAAGATTCGTGCGCGGCGGCAACCGCGCTATCGCGGAACCCCGAAGCCGCGCGACGATGCGGTTCGCCTTCGGCTCACCACATCCTACGAATGCCGCCTTTCACGGAGCTGCGATTGCCGTTGCCGTTGCCGTTGCCGTTGCCGTTGCCGCGGCATTGAAATCCAAAGGCACCGCACTTACACGACCAGTCGTAGACCCGTAGGGCGGCGCGCAGGACGCGCGCCGTTTTTCGAATGGACAGGGATGTCCATTCGAAAAATCCCGGCGCAAGCCTCGAACTCGCAGGGGAGGGTTGGTCCGTCACGCTAGCCCTTCTCTTTGGTTACTTTCTCTTGGGCTAGCAAGAGAAAGTGACCCGCATGCGCAGCAGGCGGAAGCCGTTGACCTTCGGTCAGAAGAGGCGACAGCAAAAGCAAAAGCAAATCCTCCCCAACCCTCCTTTGATAAAGGAGGGAGCTAGGAGCAAGAGAAAGTGACACGCATGCGCAGCAGCGGAAGCTGCTTGACCTTCGGTCAGAAAAGACGAAAGCGAAGCAACAGCAAATCCTCCCCAACCCCTCCTTTGATAAAGGAGGGAGCTAGGAGCAAGAACCTCCTGGCGTTCAGCCGCGCACGAACCTGCGGCTCGTAAGCCGCACGGCTTCACCCTTTTCCAAAGGAGGGAGCCAAAGAAGCGAAGACGCAGAGCCCGGAGCTGCGCGACGACGCGACCCGCCCATGGCGCGCCACATCCCACGGCTCGCTTGTGGAGCGTGGCGATAAAGGCCACCCGGCTACCGCGTCGCTACAGCTGCGCCGCCGCGCGTAGACGTCGGTCCAGCTCGTCCGCCCAGGCCGCATCCCGCGCCTTGGTCACCGCCGCGCGCAGGTCCGGCAACAATTTCGCCAGCTCGGCCAGATCGGTGGAACGCTCGATCTTGAGCTGCAGGAAGTAACCGCGCAGACCCAATTGTTCGCGCACCGCGTCGGACATCATGGCGTACAGCACGCCGTAACGATTCGCGGTATCGGCCATGGCCAGCCGTTGCGCAGCCTCCGTACCAGGGGCACCGGCCGGGTTCGGCACGTTCGCGGCCGCCAGCGTCGGCCTGGCCGCCGCCGGCGCCTGCGCGCCGATGCCGATCAATCCCAAGGCGACCAATTGATCCAGCGCGTCCGACGGCCCATGCAGACCCGCCGCCACTGCGCGCAACTGCGCCACATCGCGCTGTCCGTCGACCAACAACAACAAGGAGCGCAGGACGGTCGGCAGCTTGCGCGTGCGGTGCTCGATTTCGTCGCGCCCCGCTTCCGTCTTGTTCAAGATGTCCTGGTCGCGCATGGCCCCCTCCGGCACGCATCGGCATGGCCGGCATAGCGGCCGGCCGCAGGGCCGACGCTACGCCTATCGGCGCGCTCGCGATGCGATGCCGTTCGCGCTTTGCGAGCGCACCGGCCGACTATGCCATGCGCCGACCGCGCCGCCGGCGGCGTTAGACCAAAGAACGAGGCACAAAAAAAACAGGCCGCGCATCCGCGCGGCCTGTCCGGTACTGCGGGCGCGGCGCGAACGCCGGCGCGGGTCAGCGCTGCTCGATCGGCACGTAGGCGCGGTCTTCCGGGCCGGTGTAATTGGCGCTGGGGCGGATGATCTTGCCGTCCTCGCGCTGCTCGATCACGTGCGCGGCCCAGCCGGTGGTGCGCGCGATCACGAACAGCGGGGTGAACATCGGGGTCGGGATGCCCATCATGTGATAGGCCGACGCCGAGTACCAATCCAGGTTCGGGAACATCTTCTTCAGGTCCCACATCAGCGTCTCGATGCGCTCGCTGACGTCGAACAGGACCTGGTTGCCGCCGTCCTTGCACAGCGCGCGCGACAGCTCCTTGATGATGGGATTGCGCGGGTCGCCGATGGTGTAGACCGGGTGGCCGAAGCCGATCACGATTTCCTTGCGTTCGACCCGGGCGCGGATGTCGGCCTCGGCTTCGTCGGCGCTGGAGTAGCGCGAAATGATGTCCATCGCGACTTCGTTGGCGCCGCCGTGCTTGGGACCGCGCAGCGCGCCGATCGCGCCGGTGATGCACGAATGCAGGTCCGAACCGGTGCCGGCGATCACGCGCGCGGTGAAGGTCGAGGCGTTGAACTCGTGCTCGGCGTACAGGATCAGCGACTTGTCCAGCGAGTCTGCGTGCAGCGCGCTGGGCTCCTCGCCGTGCAGCAGGTGCAGGAAGTGCGCCGCCACGCTGTCGTCGTCGGTCTCGCAGTCGATGCGGCGGCCGTTGCGGGTGAAGTGCCACCAGTACAACAGCATCGAGCCGAAGCTGGCGATCAGGCGGTCGGCGATGTCGCGCGCCTCGCTGGCCGGGTGGCCTTCGCGCTCGGGCAGCACCGTGCCCAGCACCGAGCAGCCGGTGCGCATCACGTCCATCGGGTGGGCGTTGGCCGGCACCAGCTCCAGCGCCTCGGTCACGATCGCGGGCAGGCCGCGCAGACGCTTGAGCTTGAGCTTGTAGGCCTTGAGCTGGGAAGCGGTGGGCAGCGCGCCGTGGACCAGCAGGTGGGCCACTTCCTCGAAGGTCGACTTGGTCGCCAGGTCGTGGATGTCGTAGCCGCGGTAATGCAGATCGTTGCCGCTGCGGCCGACCGTGCACAGGGCGGTGTTGCCGGCCGCGGTGCCGCTGAGGGCGACCGACTTCTTGGCCTTGGGCAGAACTTGGGTGGCGTTGTCGCTCATCGGAATTCCTTGTTATTTGTCTTGCGCGAAGAGCTGGTCGAGCTTGTCTTCGTAAGCGTGATAGTTGAGGAAGTCGTACAGCTGCGCGCGCGTCTGCAGGGTATCGACGATGTTCTTCTGCGTGCCTTCGCGGCGCACGGTCTCGTAGAAATGCAGCGCGGCCTTGTTCATGGCGCGATAGGCGCCGCAGCAGTACAGGGCGATATCGACGCCGGCGTCGCGCAGTTCGTCGGTGGTGAAAAACGGGGTGGAGCCGAATTCGGTCAGGTTGGCCAGGATCGGCACCTTCACCGCGGCCTTGAAGCGGCGGTAGTCCTCGAGCGTGTTCATGGCCTCGGGGAAGATCATGTCGGCGCCGGCCTCGACGTAGGCCACCGCGCGCTCGATCGCCGAGTCGATGCCCTCGACCGCGGCCGCGTCGGTGCGCGCCATGATCACGAACTGCTCGTCGGTGCGCGCGTCGACCGCGGACTTCACCCGGTCGACCATTTCCTGCTTGCTCACCACTTCCTTGCCCGGACGGTGGCCGCAGCGCTTCTGGCCGACCTGGTCTTCCATGTGCACGGCGGCGACGCCGACGTTGATGAAGGAGCGGATGGTACGGCCGATGTTGAAGGCGCCGCCCCAGCCGGTGTCGATGTCGACCAGCAGCGGCAGGCCGGTGGCGTCGACGATGCGGCGCGCGTCGGTGAGCACGTCTTCCATGGTGCTGATGCCCAGATCGGGCACGCCCAGCGAATTGGCGGCGACGCCGCCGCCGGACAGGTACAGCGCCTTGTAACCGGTGCGCTTGGCCATCAGGCCGGCATAGGCGGTGATCGCGCCCATCACCTGCAAGGGCGATTCGGCGGCTAGAGCGGCGCGGAACTGCGCGCCGGCGGAAGGATGGCTCATGCTGGCTCCGTTGTGATCGGCCCCGGGACTCAGGGGCGATCCGGCCATTTTACCCCAGCCGTCCGAGCCGGCCGGCACCCTCCGCCCCGGCCGACCACGCCGAGTCCGGCCGTTGGGGCCACGCCGGGCGCTCAGCCTATGGTCTGGACCACCCGGCCTTCGGCGTCCTTGATCTGGGTCTTGCGCACCAGGAAGGACAGCAGGTCGAAACTGCGCAGGGGGTACTGGCCCTCGCGCGCCTGCAGGTTCGCGACCAGCTCGCGCAGGGTGTCGGCGGTCAGGCTCAGGCGCAGGTCCGCGCCGTCGGCCGTGGCGGCATTGCGCCGGGCGTGCTCGAACTCGATCCGGCACTCCGCCCCGACCAGCGCGAACGGCTTGGCGAACGGCAGCCGCAGCGGCAGCAGCGCCAGCAACTCGCCGACCTGGCGCGCGCCCAGCACCACCGTGGTCAGCGGCTTGCGCCAGCGCCGTGCCTGTTGCTGCCAGGACAGGCCGTCGACGAACACGAAGCCGGTGTCGGAGCCGTCACTGGCGGTGCCGGCGGCGATCTCGGCGGCGATCTCCGACTCCTGCATCAACGAGTCGCGCTCCAGATCGGTGATCCACAGCGGCATGTGCGGCTCGAACGCCTGCAGCACCTTGCGCGTCGACCAGCGCTTGAGCGCGAGTTCCTCCTCATTGGTTAGGCCGACCACCTGCAGGAACTCGAGCTTTCCGTGCGGGCTGTCGATCTCGCCCAGTTCGGGATCGCGCACGAACGCCACCGAGCGGATGCGGGTGTCGCTGTCCGCCGCGATCGGGCCGTTGGCGTTGAGGTAGTGGCCGTCGGCGAAGGCGTTGCCGCTGCCGACGACGTAGCGCGCGAGGTTCTGCAGGAAGTTCAGCGCCCACACCGGGGGCTCGCTCGCATCGCTGTCGTCGCGCAGGCGGAAGGTCAGCTCGAAGCCCCAACCGCTGCGCTCGGGATCCTCGGATTCCTTGGCGTACAACTCGGACAGGCCGTAGCTGACGAAGTGCCAGTGCGGCACCGGCTGCTCGCGCTTGTAGGCGCTGATGCCGTCCAGCGGATCCGGGCCGCCCAGCGCGTGTTTGATCAAGGTGCCGTAGTGGCGCGGTTCCTGCTCGCCGTACAACGGCGCCAGCGCGCGATCGATCGCGTCCCAGCCGGCCTGGTCCGGGTTGCGATCGTCGTTACCGCCCTCGTCGTGTTCCATCGTGTCGGCCGCGTTCGGTGGCAGTGAAGGGCTCATGGTAGCGGAGCGCGCAGCAAGGCGGCGTCAAACGCGGGGCGCGGCGGATGCGATCGGCCCGTTTTACCCAAACGCGATGCCGCGGTGCGCCTCAAGCGTCCTCGCCGCGTGCCAATGCGCGTTGTACCTCGTCCAGCGCTGCCGGATCGTCCAGGGTCGACAGATCGCCAGGGTCGCGGCTTTCCGCCAAGGCCTGGATCGAACGCCGCAGCAGCTTGCCCGAACGCGTCTTGGGCAGGGCCGCGACCACGTACACCCGCGCCGGCCGCGCCACCGCACCGAGTTGATCGACCACGCACTGGCGCATGCCGGCCGCGGCGCGCGCGGGGTCCTGATCGCCGGCCTGCTTGAGGGTGGCGAACACCACCGGCACCTGGCCCTTGAGCTCGTCGTGCACGCCGACCACCGCCGCCTCGGCCACGGCCGGATGCGAGGCCACGGACTCCTCGATCTCGCGCGTGCCCAGGCGGTGCCCGGCGACGTTGATCACGTCGTCGGTGCGACCGAGGATGAAGGTGTAGCCGTCGTCGTCTCGGATCGCCCAATCCAGCGAGCTGTACAGCAGCTCCTTGAAATGGCCGAAGTAGCTGGACAGGAAGCGCGCGTCGTCGTTCCAGACCGTGCTCATGCAGCCCGGCGGCAGCGGCGGCACGATCACCAGCACGCCCTTCTCGTTGGCGCCGACATCGCGGCCCGTGGCCTCGTCGATCACGCGCAGGCGGTAGCCCGGCGTGGGCAGGCCGGGCGAGCCGAACTTGATCGGCCGCATGTCCAGGCCCGGCATCAGCGCCAGCACCGGCCAGCCGGTCTCGGTCTGCCAGTAGTTGTCGATGATGGGCTTGCCGATGCCGTCGGTGATCCAGTGCGCGGTCGGCTCGTCCAGCGGCTCGCCGGCCAGGAACAGCCAGTGCAGGCGCGACAGGTCGTGCGCCTTCAACCAGGCCGCATCCTGCTTCTTGAGCACGCGGATGCCGGTCGGCGAGGAGAACATGGTGCGCACGCCGTACTGCTCGCAGATGCGCCACCAGATGCCGGGGTCGGGGTGGGTAGGCAGGCCCTCGTACAGCACCGAGGTCGCGCCCGCGATCAGCGGCCCGTAGACGTTGTAGGAATGCCCCACCGCCCAGCCTACGTCCGAGGTCGAAAACATGACCTGGCCGGCGCGCACGTCGTAGATCGACCACATCGACAGGGCCAGCGCGACCGCATAGCCGCCGACGTCGCGCTGCACGCCCTTGGGCTTGCCGGTGGTGCCGGAGGTGTAGAGCAGGTAGCTGGGTTCGTTGGATTCCAGCCATTCCACAGCGACGGTCGCGTCGGCGTGGCGCGCGCGCAGCTCGGCGTAGTCGAGGTCGCGTCCGGCGATCAGCCGCAGCGCGGGATCCAGCCCGCGATTCACCACCAGCACCCGCGGCGGCGGCGAGGCGGCTTCGGCGCAGGCGGCATCGACCAGCGGCTTGTAGGGGATCACCTTGCCGCCGCGCATGCCGGCGTCGGCGCAGATCAACAGCTTGGGCGTGGCATCGTCGATGCGCAGGGCCAGGTTGTGCGCGGCGAAGCCGCCGAACACCACTGAATGCACCGCGCCGATGCGCGCGCAGGCCAGCATCGCGAACACTGCCTCGGCCATGTTCGGCATGTAGATCACCACCCGGTCGCCGCGGACCACGTCCAGGGACTTCAGCACCGCGGCGAAGGCGTTGACCTCGCGGTGCAACTCGCGATAGCTGAGCTCGCGGGTTTGCCCGGTTTCGCTGGAAATCGCGACCAGCGCGAGCTGATCGCCGCGCGCCTCCAGGTGCCGGTCGAGCGCGTTGTAGCAAAGATTGGTTTCGCCGCCGACGAACCAGCGCCGGAACGGCGGCCGGTCGTAGTCGAGGATGCGTTCGGGCGGCTTGTGCCAATGGATCGCGCGCGCCTGTTCGGCCCAGAAGGCCTCGGGCTGCTCGATCGAACGACGGTAGAACTCCTCGTAGCTCATGCGGCGCCTGTACGGTCCGGGTCTCACGGCAGGCTAGACCAGGGCGCGCAAGGGCGCGTTACGACCTTGGTCTAGGCGGCGGCCCGCCCGCCGGGTGCGGTGACAACCGCACCGTCGCGGGGGCTCGGGATGGCGCGATGGTGCGGTTCGCGTTCGCTCACCACGCCCTACGGCCATCGGGGGCGGTTGGGCTGGGCGCTCCGGGGTCACACACGCCAGCCCCCCGCCCCCTAAGCCTTTCCGGCTAGCCTTAAGGTGCTATTGGCCGCCCGCGCCCCCGCGTCCACCATCGTCCCCGGCGTCGCGATGGGTCGGTCCGTCCCGCCGCCGCAACCGCAGGAGCCGTCCTTGAGCGCCATCAGCCCCGCCTCCGCCCTCCCCCAGGCCGCGCCCATCGGCGCAGGGCAGCGTTTGAAGTCGATCTTCAGCGGTTCGATCGGCAACTTGGTCGAGTACTACGACTGGTACGTCTACACCGCCTTCTCGTTGTATTTCGCCAAGACCTTCTTCCCAGCGGGCGACAGTTTGTCGCAGGCCCTGAATACCGCGGCGATCTTCGCGGTGGGCTTCCTGATGCGGCCGCTGGGCGGCTGGGTGTTCGGCCGCTACGCCGATCGCCACGGTCGCAAGGCGGCGCTGATGCTGTCGGTGCTGCTGATGTGCGGCGGCTCGCTGATCATCACCTTCACCCCGGGCTACGAGACCATCGGCGTGCTCGCGCCGATCCTGCTGGTGTTCGCTCGCCTGCTGCAGGGCCTGAGCGTGGGCGGCGAGTACGGCAGCTCGGCGACCTATCTGAGCGAGATGGCCACGCGCGAGAACCGCGGCTTCTGGTCCAGTTTTCTGTACGTGACCCTGATCATGGGCCAGCTGCTGGCCCTGCTGGTGCTGATCGTGCTGCAGCAGTTCGTGCTCGACGAGGCCCAGCTCAAGGCTTGGGGCTGGCGCATCCCGTTCGCGATCGGCGCGCTGGCCGCGATCATCGCGCTGTACCTGCGCCGCAACATGATGGAGACCGAGTCCTTCACCAAGCTGCAGAACAACGAGGCCGCCAAGCCGCGCGAAGGCTCGCTGCGCACCCTGATGCGCCACCCGCGCGCGGTGCTGACGGTGGTCGGCCTGACCATGGGCGGCACGCTGGCGTTCTACACCTACACCAACTACATGCTGAAGTACCTCACCCTCAGCGCCGGCTTCGACAAGGAGACCGCGTCGCTGATCAACGCCGGCAGCCTGTTCGTCTACATGCTGATGCAGCCGCTGGTGGGCGCGCTCTCGGACCGGATCGGCCGGCGCCCGCTGCTGATCGCGTTCGGCGTGCTGGGCACGGTATTGACGGTGCCGGTGATGCATCTGATTCAGGATGCGCAGACGCCGATGGAGGCGTTCTGGCTGATCATGATCCTGCTCAGCGCGGTCAGCGGCTACACCGCGATCAACGCGGTGGTGAAGGCCGAGCTGTTCCCGGTGGAGATCCGCGCGCTCGGCGTGGGCCTGCCCTACGCGCTCACCGTGGCCCTGTTCGGCGGCACCGCCGAACCGATCGCGATCAAGTTCAAGCAACTGGGCATGGAAAGCGGCTTCTTCTGGTACGTCAGCGCCTGCATCTTCTGCTCGCTGCTGGTCTACGCGCTGATGCCCGACACCCGCAAGACCTCGCACATCGACCGCGACTGACCCCCCTCACGCCTCGGAACTGACCCCATGAAATCTCCCGGCTCGCGTTTCTATCTCTGGGTGCTCGGCGCGATCGTGCTGGGCGGCGCCGTCGGCCATTTCTTCCCCGACTTCGGCGTCAAGCTCAAGCCGCTGGGCGACGGCTTCATCGGCCTGATCAAGATGCTGATCGCGCCGATCATCTTCCTGACCGTGGTGCTGGGCATCGCCGGCGTGGCCGACGTCAAGAAGGTGGGGCGCGTCGGCGCGAAGGCGATTCTGTATTTCGAGGTCGTATCGACCTTCGCCCTGGTGATCGGCCTGGTGGTGGTCAATACGCTCAAGCCCGGCGCCGGTTTCAACGTCAACGTCGCCGACCTCGATCCCAAGAAGGTCGCCGAGGCGATCGGCTACGCGCATAAGGCCGAGGAACAAAGCACGGTCGATTTCCTGCTCCACATCATCCCCAAGACCTTCACCGACGCCTTCACCGGCGAAGGCAGCCTGTTGCAGGTGCTGCTGCTGGCGGTGCTGTTCGGCTTCGCCCTGCTGCACATGGGCAAGGCCGGCGAGAAGGTCATGGACCTGTTCGAGACGCTGTCGAAGGCCTTCTTCGGCATCATGAGCATGATCATGAAGCTGGCCCCGATCGGCGCCGGCGCGGCGATGGCCTTCACCATCGGCAAGTTCGGCATCGAATCGCTGGGCCCGCTGCTCAAGCTGATGGGCAGCTTCTACCTGACCTGCGCGCTGTTCGTGCTGGTCGTACTGGGCCTGATCGCGCGTCTCACCGGCTTCAGCATCCTGCGCTTCATCCGCTACATCCGCGACGAACTGCTGCTGGTGCTGGGCACCTCGTCCTCGGAGTCGGCGCTGGTGCCGCTGATGCGCAAGCTCGAACGCCTGGGCTGCTCCAAGCCGGTGGTCGGGCTGGTCGTGCCCAGCGGTTATTCCTTCAATCTCGACGGCACCAACATCTACCTGACCATGGCCGCGATCTTCGTCGCCCAGGCGCTCAACGTCGAGCTCACCCTGACCCAGGAACTGACCCTGCTGGCGGTGGCGATGCTGACCTCCAAGGGCGCCTCGGGCGTGACCGGCGCCGGTTTCATCACCCTGGCCGCGACCCTGACCGTGGTGCCGTCGGTGCCGGTGGCCGGGCTGGCGCTGATCCTGGGCATCGACCGCTTCATGAGCGAAGCGCGCGCGCTGACCAACATCATCGGCAACGGCGTGGCCACCATCGTGGTCGCGCGCTGGGAGAACGAGCTCGACCGCGACCGCCTGCAGCACGAACTGCTCAATCCGCCCAGCGTCGCCGACCTCGACGCCGAGTTGGCCTTGGAACGCGCGCCGCGCGTGTCCGAAACCAGCGGCTGATCGGCGCCCGCCGATCCCCTGCGCGCGGGATCGCCCCGCGCGCGCTCCATCCCCACCCGCAAGCCCCGGGCGCCGCCACGCCCGCCGGCGGCGCGCGCCTGCGCGTCGCGTACCGGAGAGACCGACCATGCCCCCCCTGCCCCGTCGCGCCTGTCTGTTCGCCTTCGCCCTGTCCGCCGCCACCGCCGCCCACGCCGGCGACGACTGGCCGACCAAGTTCGCCCTCGCCGACGGCACCGAGATTTCCGGCACCCTCAACTACGCCTGGGACCTCGACGATTTCTCCGGCGACGACGGCTACGGCACCGCCGCGACCAAGCTGGAGGACGCGCACACCAACCGGCGCAAGGAGTTCGGCATCGTGGTCAAGAAGAAGGACGTGTACGACTTCACCGCGGTCATGGATTTCCAGTCCAAGCTCTGGCTGGACGTGGCCCTGCGAGTGGAAACGCGCGCCCTGTTCGATCGCGACTACGGCAAGATCCGCATCGGCTACTTCAAGACCCCGGTCAGCATGGAAAGCACCGCCGCCTCGCGCGCGGGCAGCATGCTGGAAGCCTCGGCGGCCTCGCAGGCGATCTACGAAGGCCGCCGCACCGGCGTGGAATGGTCCCTGGACCGCGCGCGCTACGGTCTCAGCGCGGCGTACTTCTTCGGCACCGACCTGCAAGGCGACAACCCCGGCACCACCGCCGCGGCGCGCGCGATCTGGACGCCGGTCAAGGACAAGGACCAGGTGATCCATCTGGCGCTGTCGGGCTCGGTCGAGAACCCGCACGGCTACCGCGACGGTCGCGGCACGTGGTTCGGCCCGTCGGCGCGTTTCCGCGCGCGGCCCGAGGCCGGCCTGACCGCGGTGCGTCTGGTCGACAGCGGCAGCCTGCGCGAGGTCGACCGCATCGTGCGCAACGGCTTCGAGGCCTTGTGGATCGACGGCCCGCTGTCGGTGCAGGCCGAGGTCCTGCGCGCCACCGCGCAACGCGAGAACGGCCTGGAGGATTACACCGCGAATGGCTATTACGTCACCGGCAGCTGGGTGCTCACCGGCGAGACCCGCCCTTACGCGGCCGGCAACGTCGGCAACGTCAAACCCACGCACGGTTACGGCGCGGTCGAGGCGCTGCTGCGCTACGGCGAACTCGACCTCGACCATGCCGGCATCGCCGGCGGTCATCAGCGCGATCTCACCTTGGGCCTGAACTGGTATCTCAGCACGCATTTCAAGTTCCAGGCCAACTACGTGCGCGTGGCCGCCGAGCGCGGCGCGCTGGCGGCGGACCCGCGCGTGCTGGAACTGCGCGCGCAGGTCAATTTCTAGGCGCCAAGCCTGGGCGCGCCGTGCGCAGAGCCGCTAGTCTTGGCCTAGGCCCGCCACCCACCGACCCCGACCGTGATCCCGCGTCGCCGCCAGTTGCACACCGTGCTGTGGATCGCCCTGATCCTGGCCGGCATGCTGTTGTCGATGCTGATCGCCGGGCGCATCGCTTATGCGCGGGCGCTGCAGGCCCAGGCCAGCGAAGCGCGCGCCGTGCTGGTGCCGCGCGCGCAGGCGCTGGAACAGCACATCGATCGCTACCGCATCATGCCGGCGGTGCTGTCGCTGGATCCGCAGCTCAAAGCGACCCTGCTGGACCCGCAGGACCAGGTCCAGCGCCAGCGCGCCAACGAACGCCTGGTCCAGCTCAACTTCGCCAATCGCACCAGCACCCTGACCCTGATCGACCGCAACGGCATCGGCATCGCCGCCAGCAATTGGACCCTGCCCAGCAGCAACGTCGGTCACTCCTACGCGTTCCGTCCCTACTTCCAGCAGGCGATGGCGCGCGGCAGCGGCGAGTTCTACGCGATCGGCGTGACCACCCAGCGCCCGGGCCATTTCATCGCGCGCGCGGTGCGCGATCCGCAGGGCCGCGCGATCGGCGCGGTGGCGGTGAAGGTGGTGCTGGACGACATCCAGTCCGACTGGAGCGAGCGCGGCGATCTGATCCTGCTCAGCGACGCCAACGGCATCGTGTTCCTGACCGGCCGCCCGGAGTGGCGCTACCGCATGCTCGCGCCGCTGCAGCCAGCGCAGCGCGCGCAGTTGCAACGCACCCAGCAGTACCGCGGCCAATCGCTGCGACCGGTCTCGATCGCGCAGCAGCGCACGCTGGACGTCGACGCGCGCGTGGTGCGCGTGCGCGAGTTCGGCGGCCGTCGCGATCTGGTCTGGCAATCGCTGCGCCTGGCGCGCGAAGGCTGGACCCTGCACCTGCTGCGCGACACCGGCCCCAGCGTGCGCGCGGCCTGGGTGGCGCGCGCGATGGCCGCCGGCGCCTGGCTGCTGTTGGTGTCGCTGGCGCTGCTGCTGTGGCAGCGCCACCGCATCGCGCGCCTGCGCCTGCGCAGCCGCCAGGAACTGGAGCAGATGGTCGAGCAGCACGCGCAGGCCCTGCGCACCGCCCAGGACGGCGTGGTCCAGGCCGCGCACCGCGCCAGCACCGGCGAAGGCCAGAGCCTGGAGCATCTGCCGCAAGGCGTGAGCGTGGTCGACGCGCAACTGCGCCTGGTGGCCTGGAACCAGCGCTACGCCGAGCTGTTCCGCTATCCGCCGGAGCTGCTGCAGGTCGGGCGCCCGATCGAGGACCTGATCCGCTACAACGCGCGCCGCGGCCTGCTCGGCGACGATCCGGAGGAAGCGATCAAGCGGCGCCTGGATCATCTGCAGCGCGCCCAGCCCTATCTGCACGAACGCGAGCGCGGCGACGGCACCGTGATCGAGATCCGCGGCAATCCCATGCCCGACGGCGGCTTCGTCACCAGCTACGCCGACATCACCGCCTACAAGCAGGCCGCGCGCGATCTGCGCACCCTTGCCGACAGCCTGGAGCGGCGCATCGAGGAACGCACCGGCGATCTGCGCGAGGCCAAGGGCGAGGCCGAGCGCGCCAACCGTTCCAAGACCCGCTTCGTCGCCGCCGCCGTGCACGACCTGCTGCAGCCCTTGAACGCGGCGCGCATGTACTTGTCCTCGCTGCGCCGGCGCGTCGACGGCGAAGGCGTGGAACTGGTCGAGCACATCGACGCCGCGCTGTCGGCGCAGGACGACATCCTGGCCAGCCTGCTGGATATCGCGCGCCTGGAGTCGGGCGCGCTGCAGGTCCGCCGCGGCGCGTTCCCGCTGGCGCGCTTGTTCGCGGCCATCGAGGGGCCGTTCCGGATCCTGGCGCAGGCGCGCGGGCTGCGCCTGCACGTGATCGCCAGCCGCGCCGTCGTCGACAGCGACGAAGCCTTGCTGCGCCGGATCGTGCAGAACTTCGTGTCCAACGCGCTGCAGTTCACCCCACGCGGCGGCCGCGTCGTGCTCGGCGCGCGCCGCACCGCCGGCGGCGTGCGGGTGGAGGTCTGGGACAGCGGCACCGGCATCCCCGAGCACAAGCTCGAGGCCATCTTCGAGGAGTTCCAGCGCCTGGACAGCGGCATCGACGCGCCCGCGCGCGGCGCCGGCCTGGGCCTGGCGATCGTGCGCCGGATCGCGCTGCTGCTGGAGCATCCGGTGCGGGTGCGCTCCTGGCCGGGGCGCGGCAGCGTGTTCTCGGTGGAGCTGCCGTACGGCGACGCCGCCGCGTTGATCGCCGCGAAAGTCGATGCGACGTCCACGGACGAGGCGCCGCTCAGCGGGCGCCGGGTCTGGGTGATCGACGACGATGCGGCTTCGCGCGACGCCGCCGCGCGTCTGCTCGCCGACTGGGGCTGCGCGACCACCGCGGCCGGCTCGGCCGCCGATGCGGAGATGCAGGCGCGGATATCGCCGATGCCGGACCTGCTGCTGCTCGACTATCGCCTGGGCGAAGACACCGGCCTGGCCCTGGCGCCGCGCCTGCAGCGCGCCTGGCAGGGCCTGCCGCCGGTGATCCTGATGTCGGCCGACATCGACGCATCGTTGCGCCAGCGCGCGGAGGAACTGGGCTGGAGCTTCCTGCCCAAGCCGCTGCGGCCTGCGGCGTTGCGCGCGCTGATGATGCGCGCGTTGGGGTGAGGGAAGAGCAAGAGCAAATCCCCCTCAGTCCCCCTTTTTCAAAGGGGGAAGACCAGCGGCCTGCGTCGCTGGGTGCAGAACCGCCCCTTTGCTGAAGGGGGAAGACCAGCGGCCTTCGTCGCTGGGTGTAGAACCTCCCCTTTGCTGAAGGAGGAAACCAGCGGCCTTCGCCGCCGCGTGTCGGACCTCCCCCTTTGCTGAAGGGGAAGACCAGCGGCCTGCGTCGCCGCGTGTCGGACCTCCCCCTTTGCTGAAAGGGAAGACCAGCGGCCTGCGTCGCCGCGTGTCGGACCTCCCCCTTTGAAAAAGGGGGACTGAGGGGGATTTGCTTCTAGACGTTCCGATCAGCCGCCAGCATCGTCCTCACCCGCGCCTTCACCGTCCAGCGCCAGCGCCTTCACCAGCACCGCCGCCTGCGTGCGCGAATGGCAGCCGAGTTTGCGCAGCACCGCGGTGACGTGGATCTTGACCGTGTTCTCGGCCAGCGACAGTTCGTGCGCGATCTGCTTGTTGAGCAGACCGTCGGCCATGCGCATCAGCACGCGCAACTGCTGTGGCGTGAGCTGGGCCAGGCGCTGCGCGAGTTGCGCGTCGGCCTCGTTGCGTTCGGCCTGCTGCGGCGGAAACCACAGGCCACCGGCGAGCACCGCGGTCACCGCCTCGCCCAAGGCCTCGGCCGGCGCCGACTTGGGCACGAAACCGGCGGCGCCGAACTGCTGGGCGCGCCGGATCGTGCGCGGATGGTCGTCGGAGGAGACGATCAACACCGGCAGCTCGGGCCGCTCGCCGCGCAGGTAGACCAGCGAGGAGAAGCCCATCGCGCCGGGCATGGTCAGGTCCAGCATCGCCAGGTCGTAGGGCGTGCCGTCGGCGACCGCGGTTTCCAGGGCGCTGCGGCTGGCGACTTCGCTGATTCGCGCGCCGGGCGCGATCTCGACCAAGGCATGCCGCAGCGCCGCCCGGAACATCGGGTGGTCGTCGGCGATCAGCAGGTACGGGCCCTGATCCATCGTGGCGTGGTTCGGCGCGCCGGCGCGGCGCAGACCGATCCTACACGGCGTGCGCGCGGACGGACTTTGCGCCGCACAAAAAAACAGGGCGGCCGAAGCCGCCCCGTTCGTTTCGCAGCGATGACGCGGCGGATCAGCCCAGCAGGTGGGCGACGCCGGCGCGCTCTTCCTCGAGCTCGGCCAGGGTCTTGTCCATCGCGGCGCGGCTGAAGGCGTCGACTTCCAGGCCCTCGACGCGGGTGTACTCGCCGTTGGCGGTGATCACCGGCACGCCGTACATCACCGTCTCCGGGATGCCGTAGCTGCCGTCCGAGGGCACGCCCATGGTGACCCACTTGCCGTTGCTGCCCAGCACCCAGTCGCGGATGTGGTCGATGGCGGCGTTGGCGGCCGAGGCGGCCGAGGACAGACCGCGCGCCTCGATGATCGCGGCGCCGCGCTTGCCGACCTGCGGGATGAAGGTGTTGGCGTTCCAGTCGGCGTCGTTGATCTTGTCCTTCAGCGACTGGCCGTTGACGGTGGCGAAGCGGTAGTCCGGGTACATGGTCGGGCTGTGGTTGCCCCACACGATCAGGTTCTCGATGTCGCCCACGGCGACGCCGGCCTTGGCGGCGAGCTGGCTCAGCGCGCGGTTGTGGTCCAGGCGCAGCATGGCGGTGAAGTTCTTGGCCGGCAGATCCGGCGCCGACTTCATGGCGATGTAGGCGTTGGTGTTGGCCGGATTGCCGACCACCAGCACCTTGACGTTGCGCGAAGCGACCTTGTTCAGCGCGGCGCCCTGGGCGGTGAAGATCTTGGCGTTCTCCAGCAGCAGGTCCTTGCGCTCCATGCCCGGGCCGCGCGGACGCGCGCCGACCAGCAGGGCGATGTCGGCGTCCTTGAACGCGACCTCGGCGTCGTCGGTGCCGACCATGCCGGCCAGCAGCGGGAACGCGCAGTCCTCCAGCTCCATCATCACGCCCTTGAGCGCGGCCTGGGCCTTGTCCAGCGGCAGCTCCAGCAACTGCAGGATCACGGGCTGGTCCTTGCCCAGCATTTCGCCGGAGGCGATGCGGAACAGCAGCGAGTAGCCGATCTGGCCGGCAGCACCGGTGACGGCAACGCGGACGGGATTCTTCATGGGGGTGGTTCCTTACGCTGGAGTGAGGTGCGGGCGGGCCCGCTTCAGTAGATGGAGTAACCCAGAGGGGTCAGTTTTTCCTTCAGCGCGTCGGTCTGGTAACCGTGGATCACGTTCTGCCCGATCACGGTCACCGGCACGCCGCGCGAGCCGAGCGCGCGAGCCGCGCGCTCGCCTTCCGGTGTGTCGACGTCGAGCACGCGATACCGCACGTTCGCCTGCTCGAAATCTTGTTGCTGCTTGCGGCAGTAGCCGCACCATTCCGCCGCCAGCATCACGATCTTGGTGTCGCCGGTGAGCTGGCGCGGGTCGTCCGGGTGCAATTGTTCCGGACCCATGCCCAGCATCGCGCCGACGTCGCCGCCGAGCGCTTTGTAACCGACCACGCCGAGCGCGAGCGCGCCGGCGATCCACAGGACGGTGACCACGCGCATGTCGAGATTCCTTCTCCGATCGCCGCTGACGGTTCCGCGCCGGACTCAGACGAGTTCGGCGAAGAACTCCTGGAAGCGCTGCAGACCCGGCGCCAGCTGCGGCGTCGGACAGGTGTAGCTGATGCGCAACGCGCGCGGTTCGCCGAAGGCCGAGCCCGGCACGCAGGCCACGCCCTTGGTTTCCAGCAGCACGTTGCAAAAGTCCATATCGTTGCCGATCTTCTGGCCGCTGGGCGCATGGGTCTTGCCGTAGGCGACGCTGATGTCCGGGAACACGTAGAACGCACCCTGCGGACGCGGGCAGATCACGCCCGGAATCGCGTCCATCACCGCCATGACCTGATCGCGCTTGGCCTGGAACTCGGCGCACTTCTGGGTCGGGATGTCCTGCGGACCGTTCAGCGCGGCGACCGCGGCCGCGGTGACCATCTCCGGGATGTTGGTGATGTGGTTGGAGTTCATCGTGGCCAGGGCCTGCGCCACCGACTCCGGACCGGCCATGAAGCCCACGCGCCAACCCGGCATGCCGTAGGTCTTGGACAGCGAGTCCAGGAAGATCACCCGGTCGCGCAGCTCGGGGCGCGCGTGCACGAAGTTGTGATAGCCCAGGCCGTCGAACACCATGCGGTTGTAGATGTCGTCGGTGATGATCCAGGTGTCCGGATACTTCACCAGCACATCGGCCAGCGCATCGATCTCGTCCTTGCCGTAGACCATGCCGGTCGGGTTGGACGGGTTGTTGAACAGGAACACCTTGGGCTTGCGCGCCAGCGCGGCGTCGAGCTGCGCGGGCGTGAGCTTGTAGTCCTGCTCGGCCGGGCACGGCAGCAGGTCGATCTTGGCGTTGACGATCTCGGCGATGTCGAGATAGCTGGTCCAGTACGGGGTCGGGAAGACGATGGTGTCGCCTTCGTCCAACAGCGCCTCGGCGATGTTGTAGATCACGTGCTTGGCGCCGATGCCGGTGGCCACGTTGACGCGGCCGTAGCCGGTCAGACCGATCTTGCCGATGTGTTCGAGGAAGGCATCGAGCAGCACGTCGGCGCCGCGGTTGCTGCCGTACTGGCCGCTGTCCTTGCTCAGCGCCTCGCGCACCGCGGCGTAGACGTGCTCGCCGGGCAGGAAGTTGGGGACGCCGATGGAGAAGCTGATGATGTCGCGGCCTTCGGACTTGAGCCGCTTGGCCTTTTCGGCAACTTGCATGATCGCGCTGGGCTTGGCGCGACCGATGCGCCGGGCAAGCTGGGGCATCGTGAAACCTCGTGGGGTGGTGTACGACGGATGCGGGGAGGTGTGCGAGCGAACGCGCTGCGTACGGTGTCCGAATGCGTCCGGAACCACCGGAATCGAGCCGCAAAATGGTAGCACAGCGGCATCCCGGCGCCGGCCGGCGCGAACCGCGAAACCCGCGTCCGCGGCGTCGGCGCGGGTACGGGCCGGATCCGCACGCGCACCGCGTGGGATCGGCAAACAGGCCGCGTCGGGACCGCACGGGACCGCCTCCCGCCGCAAATGCTGTGGAGCGGCGTAAGCCGCGATTCGCAGCCACGGGGCCGGCCGAATCGCGGCTTACGCCGCTCCCACAGGAGGCCGGCGCGCCGCAGGAGCGGCCGGCGCGGCCGCCGCGGTCGTTCGGACCGCGGGGCCGGTTAGCTCAGGGTCCGCTCAGGGCGACAGGATCTTGTTCCACTCGGCGACGCGGTCGGCCTTGGCCGCCAGCGCGCCGGCGGCGTCGCCGTCGATCTTCACCGACTTGATCTTGTCGCCCTGCTTGATCGCGTCGACCACGTCCAAGCCTTCGACGACCTTGCCGAACACGGTGTGCTTGCCGTCCAGCCAGGCGCAGGGGATGTGGGTGATGAAGAACTGGCTGCCGTTGGTGCCCGGGCCGGCGTTGGCCATGGACAGCACGCCGCGCTCGTGAGGCAGGCCGTTGCGGGTCTCGTCCTCGAAGCGGTAGCCGGGGCCGCCGGTGCCGGTGCCCAGCGGGCAGCCGCCCTGGACCATGAAGTCGGCGATCACGCGGTGGAAGTTCAGGCCGTCGTAGAAGCCGCGCTGGGCCAGGTTGACGAAGTTGGCGACGGTGAGCGGGGCCTTGTCGGCGGCGAGCTCGATGCGGATCGGGCCGCGGTCGGTGTCGAAAGTGGCGGTCAGGCTCATAGCCGTCTCCTGGGAGTGGATGGAGGGGGTGTTCGGGTCCGGAAACCTGCCGCCGACATGGCGACGGCCGGGCCAATCCACAAGGATACCCCACCCCGTTCAGCTGAACGGGCAGCCGTCGCATTTGACAGGTATAATGATCGGCTTCTCTCCAGGCCTCCACGCTCTACACCCAGGGCGCTCTCCGCATGTCCATCCAAAACCTCCGCAATATCGCCATCGTCGCCCACGTCGACCATGGCAAGACCACCCTCGTCGACTGCCTGTTGAAGCAATCGGGCACCCTGTCGGAACGTACGGTGCTGGCCGAACGCGCGATGGACAGCAACGACCAGGAAAAGGAACGTGGCATCACGATCCTGGCCAAGAACACCGCCATCACCTGGCAGGGCAACCGCATCAACATCGTCGACACCCCGGGACACGCCGACTTCGGTGGCGAGGTCGAGCGCGTGCTGTCGATGGTGGACTCGGTGCTGATCCTGGTCGACGCGATGGACGGCCCGATGCCGCAGACCCGCTTCGTGACCCAGAAGGCCTTCGCGATGGGCTTCAAGCCGATCGTGGTGGTCAACAAGATCGACCGCCCCGGCGCGCGTCCGGACTGGGTGATCGACCAGGTGTTCGACCTGTTCGACAAGCTCGGCGCCACCAACGAGCAGCTCGATTTCCCGATCGTGTACGCCTCGGCGCTGCACGGCTACGCCAGCCTGGACGACTCCGCGCGCGACGGCGACATGACCCCGCTGTACGAAGCGATCATGAAGCACGTGGCGCCGCCGCAGGTCGACCTGGACGGCCCGTTCCAGATGCGCATCAGCCAGCTGGACTACAGCAACTTCGTCGGCCTGATCGGCATCGGCCGCATCCAGCGCGGCAAGGTCCGCCGCAACATGCCGGTCAGCGTGGTCGACCGCGAAGGCAAGAAGCGTCAGGGCAAGGTCCTGCAGGTGCTGGGCTTCATGGGCCTGGAGCGCATCGAGGCCGAGGAAGCCGAGGCCGGCGACATCGTCGCCATCTCCGGCGTCGCCGACCTGTCGATCTCCGACACCGTCTGCGCCCTGGATACCCCGGAAGCCCTGCCCGCCCTGACCGTCGACGAACCGACGATCAGCATGACCTTCCAGGTCAACAATTCGCCGTTCGCCGGTCACAAGGAGCTCAGCGGCGGCAAGTTCCTGACCAGCCGCCAGCTGCGCGAGCGCCTCGAGCGCGAGACCCTGCATAACGTCGCGCTGAAGGTCGAGGAAGGTTCCGACCCCGACAAGTTCCTGGTCTCCGGCCGCGGCGAGCTGCACCTGTCGGTGCTGATCGAGAACATGCGCCGCGAAGGCTTCGAGCTGGCGGTGTCGCGCCCGGAAGTGATCATCAAGGAAATCGACGGCCAGCTGATGGAGCCGGTCGAGCAGCTCGTGGTCGACATCGAAGAGCAGCACCAGGGCGGCGTGATGGAGAAGTTGGGCACCCGCAAGGCCCAGCTCAAGAACATGGAATCCGACGGCAAGGGCCGCGTGCGCCTGGACTACATGATCCCGGCGCGTGGCCTGATCGGCTTCCAGAACGAGTTCCGCACCCTGACCCAGGGCTCGGGCCTGCTGTTCCACGTGTTCGACCATTACGGTCCGAAGGAAACCGGCGCGATCGCCAAGCGCATCAACGGCGTGATGATCGCCAATGCCGCCGGCACCACCCCGGCCTACTCGCTGGGCCCGCTGGAAGAGCGCGGCCGCCTGTTCGCCGCCGAAGGCGATCAGGTGTACGAAGGCCAGCTGGTCGGTATCCACTCCAAGGACAACGACCTGACCGTCAACGCGATCAAGCCCAAGCCGCTGACCAACATGCGCGCTTCGGGCAAGGACGACGCGATCAAGCTGACCCCGGCGATCAAGTACACGCTGGAGCAGGCGCTGGACTTCATCGAGGACGACGAGCTGGTCGAAGTCACCCCGAAGGAAATCCGCCTGCGCAAGAAGTTCCTCAGCGAAAGCGATCGCAAGCGCGCCTCGCGCGCGGCCTGATCGCGATCCACGCCGGCGCACGCAAGCGCATCGCGTGAGCGACGAGGCTCACTACGATCCACGACCGCAGGCCCACCCGGGCCTGCATGTGATCGCGCTGGTCGAAGCGGCCAAAGGCCTGCTGGGCCTGCTCGCCGCGAGCGGGCTGGAACTGCTGGGTCCGGCGCCGCTGCAGCGCTGGATCCACGAACTGATCACGCGCTTCCACCTCAATCCCGAGCACGGCGGGCTGGCCAAGTTCGCCGACGCGATCAGCCCGCACTCGGTGCACCTGGCCGCGCTCGCGGTGCTGGCCTACGGCGTGCTGCACGTGATCGAAGCCTGGGGCCTGTGGCGCGCCAAGGCCTGGGCCTCGTGGCTGGGCTGCATCGGCGCCGCCGCCTATCTGCCCTTCGATCTCTACGCCTTGTTCAAGCACCCGGGCTGGGTCGCGGTCGCGGTGCTGGTGATCAATTTGATCGTGGTCTGGGTGCTGGGACGCGACCTGTTCAAACGCCGCCACTGAGGCGGCTGCGTAGCGCCGCAAAGGCGCTCGTGCATACTCGTAGCCGTCCGAAAGGGGGCTAGCCCGATGCACTCCACACCGTTTGTGCCGCGACTGTCCGCGCTCGCACTCGCATTGACCCTGGCCGCCTGCGCGAGCGCCCCTCGCGGCAGCGACGACGCCGCGCCCAAGCGCGAACCCTCGGCGGCCACATCAAGGGTCGGCGCGCTGTCCGACCCGCACCGCGTCGTCGAAACCACGCTCGACGATCTCGCCGCCCGCCTGCGCGACGGCCGCCTCAGCAGCGTCCAGCTGACCCAGGCCTACCTCGACCGCATCGCCGCGCTCGACGACGACGGCCCGCTGCTCAATGCGGTGATCGAACTCAATCCCGATGCCTTGCTCGAAGCCGATCGCCTCGACGCCGAGCGCAAGGCCGGCAAACTCCGCGGCCCGCTGCACGGGATCCCGGTGCTGTTGAAGGACAACATCGATGCCACGCCGATGGCCAACTCGGCCGGATCGCTGGCGCTGGCCGCGCACAAGCCCAAGACCGACGCGCCGCTGGTCGCCGCGTTGCGCGCCGCCGGCGCGGTGATCCTGGGCAAGACCAACCTCAGCGAATGGGCCAACTTCCGTTCCAGCCGTTCGAGCTCGGGTTGGAGCGGGCGCGGCCTGCTCACCCGCAATCCCTATGCATTGGATCGCACGGCTTGCGGCTCCAGCAGCGGCAGCGGCGTGGCGATCGCGTCCAGCCTGGCCGCGGTCGGCGTGGGCACCGAAACCGACGGCAGCATCCTGTGCCCCTCGGCCATGAACGGCCTGGTCGGCCTGAAGCCGACCGTGGGCCTGATCAGCCGCAGCGGCATCATCCCGATCTCGGCCAGCCAGGACACCGCCGGCCCGATGGCGCGCAGCGTCGCCGATGCGGCGCGTCTGCTGAGCGCGCTGGCCGCGGCCGACGCCGGCGGCGACGAAGCCGCGCGCCGCGCCGACGGGCACCGCCTCGCCGACTACGGCGCCGCACTCGATCCGGGCGCCCTGCAAGGCGCGCGCATCGGTTTCCTGCACAACTCCGGCGTGCGCTATCAACCCGAGCTCAACGCCGCGCTGGAGCGCGCGATCGCAAGCCTGCGCAAGGCCGGCGCCACCGTGATCGAGGTCGAGATCCCCACCGCCGGGCAGTGGGACGAGGCCGAGTACCAGGTGCTGCTGTACGAGTTCAAGGACGGCCTGGAGCGCTATCTGCGCGACAGCCAGGCGCCGGTGCGCACGCTGGAGGAGCTGATCGCCTACAACCGCGCGCATGCCGAGCAGGAGATGCCGTTGTTCGGCCAGGAACTGTTCGAAAGCGCCGCCAAGATGGGCCCGCTCAGCGATGCGGCCTACCGCCAGGCCGCGGCGAAAGCGCGGCGGCTGGCCGGTCCTCAAGGCATCGACGCCACGCTCAAACGCCACCAGCTCGACGCCCTGGTCGCGCCGACGACCGGCCCGGCGTTCCTGGTCGATCCGATCAACGGCGACCACTTCGGCGGCGCCGGTTACGGCGCGGCCGCGGTCGCGGGCTACCCCAGCCTGACCGTTCCGATGGGCGACGTCCGCGGCCTGCCGGTGGGCCTGGCCTTTCTGGGACCGAAATGGAGCGAGGCGAAGCTGCTCGGCTACGGTTACGCCTTCGAGCAGCTCACGCGCGCGCGCATAGCGCCGCGTTATCTGCCCAGCGTATCGATGGAATCGGTGCGGGCGCCGTAGGGCGCGGCGACAATCGCAGCGGCGTTGGCTGCGGCGATGTAACCGCGCCACCGCCGTCTCGTCCAATGCGCGTGGCTACGCGACGATGCGGTTCGCTGCGCTCACCACATCCTACTGCCGGCCTCTCGGATTCGTAGGGTGCGGTGATAACCGCACCATCGCCATCTCACTACGAGCGGGCGGCTGCGCGAACGATGCGGTTCGCAGCGCTCACCACATCCCACAGACGGCCTCTCGGACTCGTAGGGTGCGGTGATAACCGCACCATCGCCATCTCGCTACGAGCGGGCGGCTGCGCGAACGACGCGGTTCACCGCACGCTGCGACTGGCCGACAGGTGCGCCCAGACCTGGCGCAGGCCGATCAGATGCAACGCGCCCAGGACGAAGCAGATCGCCGAACTCCAGTACCAGAACGCCGGGCTGCGCTCCGGCATTTGCGCGACGAACGGCAGCGCGATCACGCCGCGCAGCAGGTAGACCGCGGTGATCGCGCACAAAGCACTGCGCAACAAGGGCAGACGCCGGATCGCACCCGCGCCGGACAGCGCGTACAAGGCCCAGATAGCGAGTACGCCGGCGATCAACAGGGTCACGACCGTCGGATACGGACTGCCCGCGATCGCCAGCTGCGCCATCCGCTCGCCGGCGCCGAAGAACCGGTACCAGGGCGCGCCGAACGCGATGCAGCCCAGATGCAACAGCGCCGCCAAGGCGCTGCCGAGGCCGGCCGCGATCAGCCAGCGGTTGGCGCGCTCGTGCGTCATTCGAGGTCCCGTGTCGGCAAGCGTCGGGCCAAGTAAGACCCGAACCGGCGGCGTATCGCAGCCGGTTCTGGTCTAGCCGTCGGGCTCAGGCCGGCGCGGCGATCTGCGCCTGCTTGCGCACGATCAGCATCGCCACTTCCAGCGCCTGCTCGTAGTTCAGGCGCGGATCGACCGTGGAGTGGTAGGCGCGTTCCAGATCGCTCTCGGTGAGCTCGCGTGCGCCACCCAGGCATTCGGTCACGTCCTCGCCGGTCAGCTCCAGATGCACGCCGCCCAGGCGGGTGCCGGCCGCGGCATGCAGCTCGAAGGCCTGCTCGATCTCGCTGCGGATGTTGCGGAAGCGGCGGGTCTTGTAGCCGTTGCTGGTGCTCTCGGTGTTGCCGTGCATCGGATCGCAGACCCACAGCACGCGGCGACCGTCGCGGCGCACCGCGTCCAGCAGCGGCGGCAGCTTGTCGGCGATCGTGCCCGCGCCCATGCGATGGATGAAGCTCAGGCGGCCCGGCTCGTCCTCGGGGTTGAGCAGGTCGATCGTGCGCAGCAACTGGTCCGACGTAACCGAGGGACCGACCTTGAGCGCGATCGGATTGCGGATTCCGCGGAAGTACTCGGCGTGGGCGCCGTCGGCGGCGGCGGTGCGCATGCCGATCCACGGGTAATGGGTGCTGAGGTTGAAGTAGCCCCAGTGACGCGGCACCTGCCGGGTCAGCGACTCTTCGTAGGGCAGCAGCAGGGCTTCGTGCGAGGTGTAGAAGTCGACCCGGTTGAGGTTGTGCACTTCCGAGCCCGACAGGGTCTCCATGAAGCGCACCGCATCGCCGATCGCATTGACCATGCGCCGGTACTCGTCGGCGAGCGGCGAATGCCCGACCCAGTTCAGGTTCCAGTACTCGGGGTGATGCAGGTCGGCGAAACCGCCGTCGATCAGGGCGCGCACGAAGTTCATCGTCATCGCCGAGCGCGCATGCGCCTTGATCATGCGGCGCGGATCGGGGCGGCGCGCGGCCTCGGTGAAGGCCGGCGCGTTGACCATGTCGCCGCGGTAGCTGGGCAGAGTCACGTCGCCGATGGTCTCGGTGTCGGCCGAACGCGGCTTGGCGTACTGGCCGGCGAAACGCCCGACCCGCACCACCGGCTTGCGCATGCCGTGCACCAGCACCAGGCTCATCTGCAGCAGCACCTTGAGCCGGTTGGAAATCACGTCCGAGGAGCACTGATCGAAGCTCTCGGCGCAGTCGCCGCCCTGCAGCAGGAAGCGCTTGCCCTCCTGGGCCTCCGCCAGCTGCTGCTTGAGCGCGAGGATCTCCCACGAGGTCACCAGCGGCGGCAGGTTGCGCAGTTCCTGCAGGGCGTCGGCGAGTTCGGCCGCGTCCGGATAGGTCGGCAACTGCAGCGCGGTGCGCTCGCGCCAGGACGTGGGCGTCCAGTTGGCTGGCAGGTTGACGGCTCGGAGGTTGCGGTCGGTGGCGCTCATTTCCTTGGATCCAGTGGTTGCGGTACGAATTGCGAAGGACGCGCGCAGGACGCGTCGGCGATCAAACGGTAACGCGCTTGCGGAACGCGGCGTAGGCGGCCCAGGCGGCCAACACCAGGAAGCAGATCAGGCTCCAGGCCGGCATGGCCAGGCCCAGGAAGGTCCAGTCGACCGCGGCGCATTCGCCGGAACCGGTCATGACCTTGCGGATCACGCCGGCGATCGGCATGGCCTCGAGCATGTAGTCCAGGCCCGGGCCGCACGCCGGAACCTGGTCCGGCGGCAGGTGCTGCAGACGGACGTGATTGCCGGCCACCAGGATGCCGCCCAGCGCGGCCAGCAGCGCGAACACGCCGTAGGTCTTGCGGCCGCGCGCGCCCTTGGGTCCGTGGATCGCGCCGATCAGGAACACCAGGCCGAGCGCGAAGAAGGCCACGCGCTGGAAGATGCACAGCGGGCACGGCTCCAGGCCGTCGTGCAATTGCAGGTAGAAGGCGTAGCCCAGCAGGCCCGCGCAGGCCAGAAAGCCGAGCAGGTATTGGACGCGGAACGAGGCGGAAAATGGACTGGCGGTCATGTGGTCACCTTACGTCGTGGGCAGCGCCGTGCCTAGCGGGCAGCGGCGCCGGTTCGGTTATGTCGTCAGAAGACTCCGACAGGCGGCAAAAGTTGCCTTTGTTGCCCGCGAAACCGTTGCTGTCGTAACCGTCGCCAGAACGCAAAAGCCCCGGCCTGGGCCGGGGCTCTCGCTCGCATCGCCGCTGGCGCGACGTTGCGGGGTATCGCTGCGGATCGATCTCCGCGCCGTCGATTACTCGGCGGCTTCGGGACGGTCGACCAGCTCGACGTAGGCCATCGGCGCATTGTCGCCAGCGCGGAAACCGCACTTGAGGATGCGCAGATAACCGCCCGGACGCGCCTGATAGCGCGGACCCAGGGTCGTGAACAGCGTGCCCACGGCTTCCTTGTCGCGCAGGCGCGAGAAGGCAAGGCGGCGGTTGGCGACGCCGTCGACCTTGGCCAAGGTGATCAGCGGCTCTGCGACGCGGCGCAGTTCCTTGGCCTTGGGCAGAGTGGTGCGGATGAGGCCGTGCTTGATGAGGGACGCAGCCATGTTGGTGAACATCGCATCGCGATGGGCACTGGTGCGGCTGAACTTACGTCCGGATTTCTGGTGGCGCATGGTCGTGATTCCTGATGAATGGTGTCGCTATTGAGGTTCGCTGTCGCCTTCATGGCGTTGTTGCATGGACTGCGGATGGTCCGAGCCCGTTCGTCCTGATCGGGCATCGTCGCGGGCCTGCGGCCCGTCGACGTCTGTGTTGCGTGTTGCGGTGTTGCGATACTGCCGATGGATCAAGCGTCCACGCTTCGGCTAGCTTCGGCGTGGACCCTTGTCGCTCCCCTGCCCGACGCAGCGCGTCGGGCGTTCGCCCCAGCCGCGCGGCAGTGCCGCGCGAGCGAGGCTGGGGCTCACCCCATCATGCCGTGCTGAGCGATCCCGGCCGGCGGCCAGTTTTCCAGCTTCATGCCGAGGGACAGGCCGCGCTGAGCCAGCACTTCCTTGATCTCGGTGAGCGACTTCTTGCCCAGATTCGGGGTCTTGAGCAGCTCGACTTCGGTCTTCTGAATCAGATCGCCGACGTAGTAGATGCTCTCGGCCTTGAGGCAGTTGGCCGAACGAACGGTGAGCTCGAGGTCGTCGATCGGACGCAGCAGGATCGGATCGATGCCGCTGGTGGCCGGCTTCGCCGCACCGCGGTCGCGGTGGGTGAAATCGCCGAACACCGACAGCTGATCGGTGAGGATGTCGGCGGCGGTGCGCACGGCTTCCTCGGCGTCGATCGTGCCGTTGGTTTCGATGTCCAGCACCAGCTTGTCGAGGTCGGTACGCTGTTCGACGCGCGCGGCTTCGACGGCATAGGCGACGCGACGGACCGGCGAGAAGCTGGCATCCAGCATCAGGCGGCCGATGGTGCGGGTTTCTTCGTCCGGACGACGGCGCGCGGCGGCCGGCTGATAGCCGAAGCCACGCTCGATCTTCAGACGCATGTTGATCGCCGTGTCCTTGGTCAGGTGGCAGATCACGTGCTCGGTGTTCAAGATTTCGACGTTGTGGTCGGTCTTGATGTCGCCGGCGGTGACGATGCCAGGACCCTGCTTGGCCAGCGACAGCGTGGAAGCGTCGCCGGTGTGCATGCGGATGGCGACGTCCTTGAGGTTCAACAGGACTTCAAGCACGTCCTCTTCGAGACCTTCAACGGTGGTGTACTCGTGGAGCACGCCATCGATTTCGACTTCGGTGATGGCGAAACCCGGGATCGAAGACAGCAGCACACGGCGCAGCGCATTGCCGAGGGTGTGGCCGTAGCCGCGTTCCAGCGGCTCGATCACGACCTTGGCGCGATTGCCGGCAAGGCGTTCGATCTGGGGACCGCGCGGACGCAGTACCTGGTTGGCGGTAACCGTCATGTTTCGGTGTCTCCTGCGAGGCCCCGGCGAACCGGGGCTTCAAAAGATAATTACTTCGAGTACAGCTCGACGATCAGCGCTTCGTTGATATCGGCCGGCAGATCGGCACGATCCGGCACAGCCTTGAACACACCGCTGAACTTCTTGCTGTCGACCTCGACCCAGGACGGCGAGAGGTCCATCTGCGAGGCCACGGTCAGGGATTCCTGCACGCGCAGCTGCTTCTGGGCCCGCTCGGACAACGCGATCGCGTCGCCGGCCTTGACCTGGTAGGACGGCAGATTGACGGACTTGCCGTTAACCGTAACGCCGCGGTGCGAGACCAACTGACGAGCGGCCGGACGGGTGACCGCGAAGCCCATGCGGTAGATCACGTTGTCGAGACGCGTCTCCAGGAGCTGCAGCAGGTTTTCGCCGGTGTTGCCCTTCTTGGTCGAAGCCTTCTTGTAGTAGTTGCGGAACTGACGTTCCAGCAGGCCGTAAATACGCTTGACCTTCTGCTTCTCGCGAAGCTGGGTGGCGTAGTCGGACAGCTTGCCCTTGCGGGCGGTGGGGCCGTGTTGGCCGGGCTTCTGCTCGAGCTTGCACTTCGAATCGAGTGCGCGAGCGGACGACTTCAAGCCGAGGTCGGCGCCTTCGCGACGAGCGAGCTTACAGGTGGGACCGATATAACGAGCCATTTTTCTTCAGCTCCTCAGACGCGACGCTTCTTCGGCGGACGGCACCCGTTGTGCGGGATAGGCGTCACGTCGATGATGTTCATGATCTTGTAACCGACGTTGTTCAAAGAACGAACGGCGGACTCACGGCCCGGACCCGGACCCTTGATGCGCACTTCCAGCGACTTCACGCCGTAGTCGAGCGCAGCACGGCCTGCCTTTTCGGCGGCGACCTGAGCGGCGAACGGGGTCGACTTACGCGAGCCGCGGAAACCCGCGCCGCCCGAAGTCGCCCACGAGAGCGCGTTGCCCTGGCGGTCGGTGATCGTGATGATCGTGTTGTTGAAAGAAGCGTGGACGTGGGCGATGCCGTCGGTGACGACGCGCTTGATCTTCTTCTTGGTTTTTGCAGCTGCCGGCTTAGCCATGGTCTACCCCTTACTTCCTGATGGCCTTGCGCGGACCCTTACGGGTACGTGCATTGGTACGCGTGCGCTGACCGCGCAGCGGCAAGCCGCGGCGGTGACGCAGGCCGCGGTAGCAGCCCAGGTCCATCAGACGCTTGATAGCGATACCGACCTCGCGACGCAGGTCGCCTTCGACCACGTACTTACCGACTTCGGCGCGCAGGCGCTCGACTTCCGGCTCGGACAGGTCACGGATCTTGGTCGAAGAATTCACGCCTGCGGCATCGCAGACCTTCTTCGAACGGGTACGGCCGATGCCGAAAATGCTTTGCAAACCGACCCAGACATGCTTCTGGGCAGGCAAATTGACGCCCGCAATACGCGCCATAACGCGATCTCCAACTGAGTTTGGCGGCCGAGACGGATTAATCCCGGCGGAGTGAACTGGAAATTTTAACAAGGTCTCGGGTTAATAGGAAGCCCCGCGGCACCCAGGGGTGCCACGGAACCACGGCATGGGGAGTGTGCCCATGCTCCGGCGACGAATCGGGACTGGCTGAACAGGGCGATCCCGCCCCACTCGCCCCGCGCGCTACTCTGGCGCGCGGAATGGCCCCGACTCACCCGCGCGCGAGACCGCCGCGCGAGCCGCCCTTCAAGTTCGCCTTCTTCAACAGGCTCTCGTACTGATGGGACATCAGATGAGCCTGGATTTGAGCGATGAAATCCATCACCACCACCACCACGATCAGCAACGAAGTGCCGCCGAAGTAGAACGAGGTGCCCAGTTGGGTGCGCATGATCTCCGGGAGGAGACAGACGATCACCAGATAAGCCGCGCCGGCCGCCGTGAGGCGGGTCAGCACGCCGTCGACATAGTCGGCCGTCGCCTTGCCCGGGCGGATGCCCGGAATCAGCGCGCCCGACTTCTTCAGATTGTCGGCCGTTTCCTGCGAGTTGAACACCAGCGCCGTATAGAAGAAGGCGAAACCGATGATCAGGGCCGCATACAGGATCATATGCAGCGGCTCGCCCGGGTTCAGCCACTGGCTGACCCGCTGCAGCCAGGTGGCCGAGCTGCTCTGGCTGAACCAGGTGGCCGCCGTCGCCGGGAACATCACGATGCTCGAGGCGAAGATGGCCGGGATCACACCGGACATGTTGAGCTTCAACGGCAGGAACGACGACTGGTTCATGTAGGCGTTACGGCCGCCTTGACGACGGGCGTAATTGACCGTGATCCGCCGCTGGCCACGCTCGACGAACACCACCAGGTAGGTGAACACCACCACGATGGCCACCACCGCGATCGCGGTCATGGGGTTCATGGTGCCGTCGTTGATCTGGGTGAACATCGTGATCACCGCGGCGGGCAGGCCCGCGACGATGCCGGCGAAGATGATCAACGACACGCCGTTGCCGATGCCGCGCTCGGTCACCTGCTCGCCGATCCACATCAGGAACATGGTGCCCGCGGTCAACGCGATCACCGCGGTCAGGATGAAGCCCGGACCCGGGTTGTAGACCACCGGGATGCCCTGGCTCGCGCCGCCGGCCTGCAAGGCCGTCGCGATACCCCAGGCCTGGAACACGGCCAGGGGGATCGCACCCATGCGCGACCACTGGTTGATCTTGCGCCGGCCCGACTCGCCTTCCTTCTGGATGGCCTTCAGGCTGGGCACGATCTGCACCAGCAGCTGCACGATGATCGACGCCGAGATGTACGGCATCACGTTCAGCGCGAACAGGCTGAAACGGTGAAGGGCGCCGCCCGAGAACATGTTGAACATGTCCACGATCGTGCCCTTCTGCGATTCCATGAGCTTGAGCATCGCCTCGGGATTGACGCCCGGCACCGGGATGTAGCAACCGATGCGGTAGACGATCAATGCGCCGACTACGAACAGCAGACGTTGGCGGAGCTCGGTGAACTTACCGAGACCGCCGCCGAGACCGGCCATCGCGTTGCTGCTCCGCGCCATGTATCGCTTACTCCTCGACCTTGCCGCCGGCCGCTTCGATAGCGGCCTTAGCACCGGCCGTGGCCAGCACGCCCTTGAGCACGAACGCCTTGTTCAGCTCGCCCTTCTTCACGATCTTCGCCTGCTTGGCCGTGGTCGGAACCAGCTTGGCCGCCAGCAGCTTGGCGAAATCGATCTCGCCGGCTTCCAGCTTGTCCAACTGGTAGGACAGCACTTCGGCGGTGTCCTTCTTGGTCTTGGAGCGGAAGCCGATCTTCGGCAGACGACGCTGCATCGGGGTCTGACCGCCTTCGAAGCCGGCCTTGATCTTGCCCTTGCCCGAACGAGCGAACGAACCCTTGTGGCCGCGGCCGGCGGTCTTGCCGAGGCCGGAACCGATACCGCGACCGACGCGCTTGCGGTCTTCGCGGGCGCCGTCAGCCGGCTTGAGTGTATTGAGACGCATGATGTTCTCCTTAGCCCTCGACCTGAACCAGGTAGTGGACCGTGTTGATCAGGCCACGAACCTGCGGGCTGTCCTTCAGCGTCCGCACGTCGTTGAGCTTGTTCAGGCCCAGCGCCTTCACCGACAGACGGTGACGCGACTGGCAGCCACGCAGACCCTTGACGAGGCGCACCGTGACGGTGCCGCCTTCGACCGGCTTGTTAGCAGCCTTAGCCATGGTTGAGATCCTCCACCTTCTTGCCGCGCTTGGCCGCGATCTTGGCCGGCGAATGCATGCCGGTCAGACCCTTCAGCGTGGCGCGAACCAGGTTGATCGGGTTACGCGAACCGGTGGCCTTGGCCAGCACGTTCTTGACGCCGACCGCTTCCAGCACAGCGCGCATCGCGCCGCCGGCGATCACGCCGGTACCTTCCGACGCCGGCTGCATGAACACATGCGCCGCGCCGTGGCCCGACTTCACGGCGTGCCACAAGGTGCCGTTGTTCAGATCGACGTTGTTCATCGCCTTGCGGGCGTATTCCATCGACTTCTGGATCGCGACCGGCACTTCGCGCGCCTTGCCGTAGCCGAAGCCGACCTTACCGTTGCCGTCGCCCACCACCGTCAGCGCGGTGAAGGTGAACTGGCGACCGCCCTTGACGGTCTTGCTGACGCGGTTGACCGCGATCAGCTTCTCGATCATGCCGTCGTCGATCTCTTCGCGGTTACGGTCGCGATCACGACCCCGCGGTGCACGCTGTTCTTCAGCCATTTCGATATCTCGTAGGTTTATGGGATTTGCGGCGTCGCCGCTTATGGTTGTGATATGCATCGGGTGCCGCGATCAGGACGGGAACCCGTCCTGACGCCCGGCGCAGACCGCGCCGGCAGTTGTCTGGTTCAGGCGTGGGGACGAATCCCCTCGCCTTCAAGCCTTAGAACTTCAGGCCGCCTTCGCGCGCCGCATCGGCCAGAGCCTTGATGCGACCGTGGTAGCGGTAGCCCGAACGGTCGAACGCGACCTTCTCGATGCCGGCGGCCTTGGCCTTGGCGGCGATCGCGTGACCGACCTTGACGGCGGCCTCGGCGTTCTTGCCGTTCTTCAGGCCTTCCTTGACGTCGGCCTGCACGGTCGAGGCGGCAGCCAGGACCTTGGAGCCGTCGGCGGTGAAGACCTGGGCGTACAGGTGCTGACCGGTGCGCAGCACCGACAGGCGCGGCACGCCGAGTTCGCGGATGTGCGCGCGGGTGGACTTGGCGCGACGCAGGCGGGAAATGTTCTTGTTCATGTTCTGATCTCCGAAAGCTGAAGGGGGGTCGGCACGGCCCTGCGAGGGCGATGCGTTCCTTAGGCCTTCTTGGCTTCCTTGCGGATGATGACTTCGCCGGCGTACTTCACGCCCTTGCCCTTGTAGGGCTCCGGCGGACGGAAACCACGAATCTTGGCGGCGACTTCACCGACGCGCTGCTTGTCCGCGCCCTGGACCACGATCTCGGTCTGGGTGGGGGTAGCGATGGTGATGCCTTCCGGAGCCTTGAACAGCACCGGGTGCGAGAAACCCAGCGCGAGGCTGAGGTCCTGACCCTGCATCGAGGCGCGGTAGCCGACGCCGACCAGCTCGAGCTTGCGCTCGAAGCCTTCGGAGACGCCCTTGACCATGTTCGCGAGGATCGCGCGCAGGGTGCCCGTCAACGGGATCAGCGCGGCGTCTTCGGTGGTGAACACGGCTTCGCCGTTTTCGATCTGCAGGTTGATGGCCGCCGGCTTCGCGATCGACAAGGTGCCCTTCGGGCCCTTGGCGCTGACGTTGTCGGCCTGCACGTTCACTTCGACACCCTTCGGGAGGGCGACCGGCTTCTTGGCAACTCGGGACATTACGATTCCTCCCTTAGGCCACGAAGCACAGGACTTCACCGCCGACGCCCTGCTGGCGCGCCTGCGCATCGGTCATGATGCCCTTCGAGGTGGAGATGATGGCGATACCCAGGCCGCCGAGGACCTTGGGCAGCGCTTCCTTGCCGCGGTACTGGCGCAGGCCCGAACGGGAGTAGCGCTGGAGGCGCTCGATCACCGGCTTGCCTTCGTAGTACTTCAGCGAAATTTCGAGTTCGGCCTTGCCCGGCGTGGTTTGGGTCACGCGCGAGTCCAGGATGTAGCCCTCGTCCTTGAGAACGGCGGCGATGGCCACCTTCACCTTGGACGACGGCATCTTCACCGTCTGCTTCCGAACAGCCGCCGCATTCTTGATGCGGACCAGCATGTCGGCGATGGGATCAGTCATGCTCATTGAATATCACCTATGAGTAGCACCGATATCCGCGGGATTGCGAATTTCAGTAATAGATACAACGGTTTACGACACTTTCAACAGCGCCGCCGCGACCCGAGGGCCGCGGCGGTACAGCTGGGACAGCCGACTATCTTACCAGCTTGCCTTGCGAAGACCAGGCACGTCGCCGCGCATGGTGGCTTCACGCAGCTTGTTGCGGCCGAGGCCGAACTTCTGGTAGACGCCGCGCGAACGGCCGGTCAGGGCGCAGCGGTTGCGCTGGCGGCTCGGCGAGGAGTCGCGCGGCAGCTTCTGCAGCTTGACGGCGGCTTCCAGCTTCTCCTCGTAGGAGGAGCTGTCGCTGGAGATGATCTTCTTCAGCGCATCACGCTTGCCGGCGAACTTCTTCACCAGCTTGGTCCGCTTGATGTCGCGGTTGATCATGGAGGTCTTAGCCATAGTTCAATCCTAGACTCAGTTGCGGAACGGGAAGCGGAAGGCTTCGAGCAGGGCCTTGGCCTCGGCATCGGTCTTCGCGGTCGTGGTGATCGCGATGTCCATGCCGCGCAGCGCGTCTACCTGGTCGAAATCGATTTCCGGGAAGATGATCTGTTCCTTGACGCCCATGTTGTAGTTGCCACGGCCGTCGAACGAACGACCCGAGACACCGCGGAAGTCGCGCACGCGCGGCAGCGAGATGTTGATCAGGCGGTCCATGAACTCGTACATCTTGGCGCGGCGCAGGGTGACCTTGGCGCCGATCGGCCAGCCGTCGCGGATCTTGAACGAAGCCACCGACACGCGGGTCTTCGTCACGATCGGCTTCTGGCCGGAGATCTTGGCCATGTCGGCGACGGCGTTTTCCAGGATCTTCTTGTTGGTCGCAGCCTCGCCCACGCCCATGTTCAGCGTGATCTTGCTCAGGCGCGGCACTTCCATCGGGTTCTTGTAACCGAACTTCTCGGTCAGCGCAGGAACCACTTCATTCTTGTAGAACTCTTCGAGCCGGGTGGTCATTTCAGCATTCCTCAGGCGTCAACCGCCTCACCGCTGGAGCGGAACACACGCAGTTTGCGTCCATCCTCCAGCACCTTGAAACCGATGCGTTCGCCCTTGCCGGTGGCCGGGTTGAACAGCATGACGTTGGAAATGTGGATCGGCGCTTCGCGCTCGATCACGCCGCCCGGCTGGTTGGCCTGCGGATTCGGCTTGGTGTGGCGCTTGACGATGTTGATGTTCGCCACGACGACCTTGTCGCCGAGAACGCGCACGACGTCGCCCTTCTTGCCCTTGTCCTTGCCGGCGGTGACGATCACCTGATCGCCCTTCTTGATACGGTTCATGGTCTAGTTCCTCCGCTCAGAGCACTTCAGGCGCGAGCGAGACGATCTTCATGAACTTCTCCGAGCGCAGCTCGCGAGTCACGGGCCCGAAGATACGGGTGCCGATCGGCTCATGCTTGTTGTTGAGCAACACCGCAGCGTTGCCATCGAAGCGGATCAGCGAACCGTCCGGGCGACGAACGCCCTTGCGGGTACGGACCACGACGGCGTCGTAGACGTCGCCCTTCTTGACCTTGCCGCGCGGGATCGCGTCCTTGACGGTGACCTTGATGATGTCGCCAATGTGCGCGTAACGGCGCTTGGAGCCGCCGAGCACCTTGATGCACATCACTTCTTTAGCACCGGAGTTGTCGGCCACGGCGAGGTAGCTTTGCATCTGGATCATGGTTCAGCCTCCTCTTATTCGGCCACGCGGCTGACGATCTCAACCACGCTCCAGTTCTTGGTCTTCGACATCGGCGCAATTTCCTTCACTCGCACAATGTCGCCTTCTTTGCAGGCGTTCTCGGCGTCGTGGGCGTGGAGCTTGGTCGAGCGACGGATGTACTTGCCGTACAGCGCGTGCTTGACCTGACGCTCGACGAGCACGGTGACGGTCTTGTCCATCTTGTTGCTGACGACCCGGCCTTCAACCGTGCGCAGCGCCTTCTCTGTGTTGTTGTCGGTCATGGCGTGGGTCCTTACTTCTTCTGACCCAGCAGCATGTTCACGCGAGCGATCTCGCGGCGAACACGGCGGGCCTCATGAGTCTTAGCGAGCTGACCGGTGGCCTTCTGCATGCGGAGGGCGAAGCTCTCCTTGTGCAGGTCGACCAGATGAGCCTTGAGCTCGTCAGCCGACTTCTCGCGCAGTTGCTTGAGTTCCATTAGCGCACCGTCCGGGTAACGAAAGTGGTGGTCACCGAGAGCTTGGCGGCCGCCAGACGGAACGCTTCGCGCGCGACGTCCTCTGCGACACCTTCGATCTCGTAAATCATGCGACCGGGCTGGATCTGAGCGACCCAGTACTCGACGTTGCCCTTACCGGAGCCCATTCGGACTTCGATCGGCTTCTTGGTGATCGGCTTGTCCGGGAACACGCGGATCCACATCTTGCCGCCGCGCTTGACGTAGCGGCTGATCGAGCGGCGAGCCGCTTCGATCTGACGCGCGGTCAGCTGGCCGTGTGCGGTCGCCTTGAGGCCGTATTCGCCGAAGCTGACGGCATTGCCGTTCCAGCTCAGGCCCTCATTGCGGCCCTTGTGTACCTTGCGGTACTTGGTTCGCTTGGGTTGCAACATGGCGGATTACCTCTGTTCGCGGGCAGGACGGCCCGGACGGTCGTTACGGTCGCCGCGGTCGCCGCGGTCACCACGATCGCTGCGCGGCGAATCGTCCTGCTTTTCCTGGCCGACCTGCGAGAAATCGAAGATTTCGCCGCGGTAGACCCAGACTTTGATGCCGATGATGCCGTACGTCGTCTTGGCTTCAGCGAAGCCGTAGTCGATGTCGGCGCGCAGGGTGTGCAGAGGCACGCGGCCTTCGCGGTACCACTCCGAACGCGCGATCTCGGCGCCGTTGAGACGGCCGGCGACGTTGACCTTGATGCCCAGGGCACCCAGGCGCATCGCGTTGCCCACGGCGCGCTTCATCGCGCGACGGAACATGATGCGGCGCTCGAGCTGCTGAGCGATCGACTCGGCGACCAGCTGCGCGTCGAGTTCCGGCTTGCGGACCTCGGTCACGTTGATGTGCGCCGGAACGCCCATCAGCGCGCTGACTTCCTTACGCAGCTTCTCGATGTCCTCGCCGCGCTTGCCGATCACCACGCCCGGACGGGCGGTGTGGATCGTGACGCGGGCGTTGTTGGCCGGACGCTCGATGAAGATCTTCGAGATACCGGCCTGCGCGAGCTTCTTGCGAAGCATCTCGCGGACCTTGAGATCGGCGGCCAGGTACTCGGCGTACTGCTTCTTGCCGGCGAACCACTTGGAGTTCCAGTCCTTGGAGATACCAAGGCGGATACCGGTCGGATGAACTTTATGACCCATTGTCTGACTCCGCCTTACTTGCCCGCGCCCACAACCACAGTAATGTGGCTGGTGCGCTTGAGGATGCGGGTGCCGCGGCCCTTCGCACGCGCCATGAAGCGCTTCAGTGCGGGACCCTCGTCCACCATGATGGTCTTGACCTTGAGCTCGTCGACGTCGGCGCCCTGGTTGTTCTCGGCGTTGGCGATGGCGGACTCCACGACCTTGCGGATCAGTGCAGCTGCCTTCTTATCCGAGAACTTCAGCAGGTTGACGGCGCGTTCGGCGGACAGACCGCGCACCTGGTCGGCGACCAGGCGGGCCTTCTGCGGGGAGATGCGCGCGGTGCGCAGGATGGCTTTCGCTTCCATGGTCATCTCCTTACTTGCCCGACTTCTTGTCGCCGCCGTGACCCTTAAACGTACGGGTCAGGGCGAATTCGCCAAGCTTGTGGCCAACCATATTTTCGTTGACCAACACCGGGATGTGGTTCTTGCCGTTGTGCACCGCGATGGTGAAACCCACCATCTCCGGCAGCACCATCGAGCGACGCGACCAGGTCTTGATCGGCTTCTTGTTGTTGCCCGCGGTCTCCACCTTCTTTGCGAGATGGTGGTCGACGAACGGACCCTTTTTGAGTGAACGTGCCATGGCCGATTAGCTCCTGCGATCGCGAACGATGAACTGCTGCGTACGCTTGTTCTTACGCGTCTTGTAACCCTTGGTCGGCACGCCCCACGGCGTGACCGGATGCGGGTTGCCCTGGCCAGCCTTGGCCTCACCACCGCCGTGCGGATGGTCGACCGGGTTCATGGCCGCGCCGCGGACGGTCGGCTTGATACCGCGCCAGCGCTTGGCGCCGGCCTTGCCGAGCTTCTCGAGGCTGTGCTCGTCGTTGCCGACTTCGCCGATCGTGGCGCCGCATTCCGACGGCACCTTGCGCATTTCGCCGGAGCGAAGACGCAGCGTGGCGTAGCCCTGCTCGCGAGCCACCAGGTAGGCGCTGGCGCCGGCCGCGCGGGCCAGCTGGGCGCCCTTGCCCGGCTTCATCTCGACGCAGCACACGGTGGTGCCGACCGGGATGTTGCTCAGCGGCAGCGTGTTGCCGACGCGGATCGGGGCGTCGCGGCCCGCGATCACCTGGTCGCCGTCCTTCAGGCCCTTGGGGGCGATGATGTAACGACGCTCGCCATCGACGTAGCACAGCAGCGCGATGTGCGCGGTGCGGTTCGGATCGTATTCGATCCGCTCGACGCGGGCGGGGATGCCGACCTTGTCGCGCTTGAAGTCGATGATGCGGTAATGCTGCTTGTGGCCACCGCCGATATGACGGGTGGTGATGCGACCGTGGTGGTTACGGCCGCCGCTCTTGCTCTGCTTCTCGACCAACGCCGCGTGCGGCGCGCCCTTATGCAGGCCCGGCGTCACCACGCGGACCGCGCTACGGCGGCCGGGGGAAGTGGGCTTGAAAGTCATCAATGCCATGGGTCTTTCCTCAGGGCTTGGCAATCACGTCGATCGACTGGCCAGCGGCCAGCTTCACGTACGCCTTACGCCAGTCGGCGCGACGGCCCATGCGGAACTTGAAGGCCTTGTTCTTGCCCTTCACGTTGACCACATTCACCGCCTCGACCTTCACGTCGAACAGCTTTTCCACGGCGACCTTGATGTCGGCCTTGGTAGCGTCCGTCGCGACTTCGAAGACGTATTGGTTGGAAACTTCCTGCAGACGCGCGGTCTTTTCGGACACGCGCGGCGCACGGATGATGCTGTAGAGCTTGGCGTCGTTCATGCCAGCCACTCCTCGATCTTCTTGACCGCATCGGTCGTGAACACGATCGAATCGGCGCCGACGAGGGCGACCGGATCGAGTCCCTGAACGTCGCGGACTTCAACGTAAGGCAGGTTGCGCGCCGAGAGGTACAGGTTCTCGGAGGCTTCCTCGGTGACGAGCAGCGGACGACGGCCCATTTCGAGCGACTTCAGCTTGGCGACCATGCCCGAGGTCTTCGGCGAGTCGATGTCCAGCGTCTCGACGACGGTGATGCGGCCCTGACGGTTCAACTCCGACAGGATCGCAGCCATCGCTGCGCGGTACATCTTGCGGTTGACCTTCTGCGCGAAGCTGCGCGGCTTGGCCGCGAAGGTCACGCCGCCGCCGACGAAGATCGGAGCCGTCAGCGCGCCGTGACGCGCACCGCCGCCCTTCTGCTTCTTCGACTTCTTGGTGGTGCCGTTGACTTCCGAACGCGTCTTCTGCGCCTTGGTGCCGGCGCGGCCCGCGTTGCGGTAGGCCACAACGACCTGGTGGACCAGGTCTTCACTGAATTCGCGATCGAAGATGGCGTCGGAAACCGACAGCTTCTTGTCGCTACCGTTGATGGCAAGTTCCATCGTTATGCTCCCTTGCTCGTCGGACGGACGATCACGTCGCCGCCCGGCGCGCCCGGCACGGCGCCCTTGATGGCGATCAGGCCGCGCTCGGCGTCGACCTTGACCACTTCCAGGCCCTGCGTGCTCTGCTGGACGGCGCCCATGTGACCGGACATCTTCTTGCCCGGGAAAACGCGGCCCGGCGTCTGGCGCTGGCCGATCGAACCCGGCGAGCGGTGCGACAGCGAGTTACCGTGCGTCGCGTCGCCCATGCGGAAATTCCAGCGCTTGATCGTGCCCTGGAAGCCCTTGCCCTTGGTGATGCCCTGGACGTCGACGATCTGGCCTTCGGAGAAGATGTCGGCCTTGATCTCGCCGCCCACTTCGAAAGCGCCGATCTGGTCGGCTTCCACGCGCAGCTCCCACAGGCCGCGACCGGCTTCGACCTTCGCCTTGGCGAGGTGACCGGCTTCCGGCTTGTTGACGAGCGCAGCGCGGCGCACGCCGACCGTCACCTGCACGGCGCTGTAGCCGTCGGTGTCGGTGGTCTTGATCTGGGTGATACGGTTCGGAGTGGCTTCGATCAGCGTCACCGGCACCGACTTACCGTCGGCGAGGAAGACGCGGCTCATGCCGGCCTTACGGCCGACGATGCCCAACGAATATTTCTTCGCGGTCATGGTGGCTTGCCTCAGGTCAGCTTGATCTGCACGTCGACGCCAGCCGCGAGTTCGAGCTTCATCAGCGCGTCCACGGTCTTGTCGTTGGGGTCGACGATGTCGAGCACGCGCTTGTGCGTGCGGGTCTCGTACTGGTCGCGCGCGTCCTTATCGACGTGCGGGGAAACCAGAACGGTGTAACGCTCGATCTTGGTCGGCAGCGGGATCGGGCCGCGCACTTGCGCGCCGGTCCGCTTAGCCGTCTCGACGATCTCGCTGGCCGAGCGGTCGATCAAACGATGATCGTACGCCTTCAGCCGAATCCGGATCTTTTGGTCCGCCATGACGGAATTCCTTGGTTGAAAGAGCGACGGGCCGGCTTCTGGGTGTGCCGAACCCCACGAAAACGCAAACACTCCAGAGCAGCACCCTCGCCCCGGAGCTTCCTTGCCTGGAAAAAAACTAAGGCAGACCGGTTTCCCGATCCGCCCAGACTGAGCAGAACGCACGAAGGGCCCCGTGTGCGTTCCTTGGAAGCCTCGAGGGCCCGGAACGTACGGAGCGCTGCCGTGCGACATATCCCTGTCTGGCGAATACGAGGTGCGTCCTGCTCCTCATTTCGCTGGTCGTGCCGGCCTGAGTTAACAGACCTGGCGCGGTGGTCGAGCATTCTAACCGTATTGCCGGGAAGGACGCAAGCGCCCCGCCCGATCGGCGGCGGATGCCCGGGTCGGCGCCCCGAAAGGGCCGGCCCGGAGGACCCGGAGCCGGGGCGCGAACCCCGGCTCCTGTGTTGCATGTTGCGGTGAGACTGGATCTGCCAGGGCCCAAACTACGCGGGCGACCTGGATTCCCGCCTTCGCGGGAATGCCCCTTTGACAAGGCCGGGCGCCAGAGGCGCCCGGGTCAAAGGGTCACTTGATGATCTTCGCCACCACGCCGGCGCCGACCGTACGACCGCCTTCGCGGATCGCGAAGCGCAGGCCGTCGTCCATCGCCACCGGGTTGATCAGCGCCGTCGTCCATCGCCACCGGGTTGATCAGCG
>NZ_LMJO01000003.1:61187-61392 GCF_001429345.1 Lysobacter sp. Root983 | reverse complement strand
TGTTCACGCTGACGGTCACCAACAATGGTCCGTCCGCCGCGACGGCCGTCTCGGTCGCCGACCTGCTGCCGAGCGGCTACACCTACGTCTCCGACAACRGCGCAGGYGCTTACGTCTCCGGCACTGGCGTGTGGACGATCGGCAACCTGGCCAACGGTGCGTCGACCTCGTTGCTGATCACCGCAACGGTCAACGCCACCGGCAC
>NZ_LMJO01000003.1:0-61139 GCF_001429345.1 Lysobacter sp. Root983 | reverse complement strand
GGTGCGTCGACCTCGTTGCTGATCACCGCAACGGTCAACGCCACCGGCACCTACGCCAACACCGCGACGGTCACCTCGACCACCAACGATCCGACGCCGGGCAACAACACCAGCACCTCGACGCCGACCCCGGTCGCGTCCGCCGACTTGGTCATGGCCAAGTCGGTCGATAATGCGACTCCGACGGTGGGTAACAACGTCGTGTTCACGCTGACGGTCACCAACAATGGTCCGTCCGCCGCGACGGCCGTCTCGGTCGCCGACCTGCTGCCGAGCGGCTACACCTACGACGGTCACCTCGACCACCAACGATCCGACGCCGGGCAACAACACCAGCACCTCGACGCCGACCCCGGTCGCGTCCGCCGACTTGGTCATGGCCAAGTCGGTCGATAATGCGACCCCGACGGTAGGTAACAACGTCGTGTTCACGCTGACGGTCACCAACAACGGCCCGTCGGCTGCGGCTGGCGTCTCGGTCGCCGACCTGCTGCCGAACGGCTACACCTACGTCTCCGACAACGGTGCGGGCGCTTACGTCTCCGGCACTGGCGTGTGGACGATCGGCAACCTGGCCAACGGTGCGTCGACCTCGTTGCTGATCACCGCAACGGTCAACGCCACCGGCACCTTACCTTCACCCTGACCGTCACCAACAACGGTCCGTCCAGCGCGGCCGCTGTGTCGGTCGCCGACCTGCTGCCGAACGGCTACACCTACGTCTCCGACAACGGYGCRGGYGCTTACGTCTCCGGCACTGGCGTGTGGACGATCGGCAACCTGGCCAACGGTGCGTCGACCTCGTTGCTGATCACCGCAACGGTCAACGCCACCGGCACCTACGCCAACACCGCGACGGTCACCTCGACCACCACCGACCCGACCCCGGGCAACAACACGTCGACCTCGACCCCGACCCCGGCGGCTTCGGCCGATCTGGCGATCGTCAAGGGCGTGTCGAACGCCAACCCGAATGTCGGCGACAGCGTCACCTTCACCCTGACCGTCACCAACAACGGTCCGTCCGCCGCCACCAGCGTGTCGGTGACCGACCTGCTGCCGGCCGGCTACACCTACGTGTCCGACGACAGCGCGGGCGCGTACGTGCCGGGCACCGGCGCCTGGACCATCGGCAACCTCGCCAACGGCGCCAGCGTCGCGCTGAACATCGTGGTCACCGTCAACGCCGCCGGCCCGTACGCGAACACCGCGACGGTGACCTCGGCCACCAACGATCCGACCCCGGGCAACAACACCAGCACCTCGACGCCGGGCCCGGTCCCGACCGCCGACCTCGCCATCGTCAAGGGCGTGTCGAATGCGAACCCGGTCGTGGGCACGAATGTCGTGTTCACGCTGACGGTCACCAACAACGGCCCGTCGCCGGCGGCGGCGGTGTCGGTCGCCGACCTGCTGCCGAACGGCTACACCTACGTCTCCGACAACGGTGCAGGCGCTTACGTGTCCGGCACCGGCGTGTGGACGATCGGCAACCTGGCCAACGGCGCCAACGCTTCGCTGCAGATCACCGCGACGGTCAACGCCACGGGTACCTACCTCAACACCGCGACCGTTTCGTCCACTACCAACGATCCGACCCCGAGCAACAACACCGGTACGGCCACGACCACGCCGGTCGCCTCGGCCGATCTGATCATGGCCAAGTCGGTCGATAACGCGACTCCGACGGTGGGCACCAACGTCGTGTTCACCCTGACGGTGACCAACAACGGTCCGTCGGCCTCGGCCGGCGTCTCGGTCGCCGACTTGCTGCCGAATGGCTACACCTATGTCTCCGATAACGGTGCGGGCGCTTACGTATCCGGCACCGGCGTGTGGACGATTGGCAACCTGGCCAACGGTGCGTCGACCTCGCTGCAGATCACCGCGACGGTCAACGCCACGGGCACGTATCTGAACTCGGCGACGGCAACCTCGACCACCAACGATCCGACCACGACCAACAACACCGGTACGGCCACGACCACGCCGGTCGCCTCGGCCGATCTGGTCATGGCCAAGTCGGTGGACAACGCGACCCCGACCGTCGGCACGAACGTCGTGTTCACGCTGACGGTGACCAACAACGGTCCGTCGGCCTCGGCCGGCGTCTCGGTCGCCGACCTGCTGCCGAGCGGCTACACCTATGTCTCCGATAACGGTGCGGGCGCTTATGTCTCCGGCACCGGCGTGTGGACGATTGGCAACCTGGCCAACGGTGCGTCGACCTCGCTGCAGATCACCGCGACGGTCAACGCCACGGGTACCTACGCCAACACCGCGACGGTGACCTCGACCACCAACGATCCGACCACGACCAACAACACCGGCCCTCGGCAGATCTGGTCATGGCCAAGTCGGTGGACAACGCGACTCCGACGGTGGGCACCAACGTGGTGTTCACCCTGACGGTGACCAACAACGGTCCGTCGGCTTCGGCCGGCGTCTCGGTCGCCGACCTGCTGCCGAATGGCTACACCTATGTCTCAGACAACGGTGCGGGCGCTTACGTGTCCGGCACCGGCGTGTGGACCATCGGCAGCCTGGCCAACGGCGCCAACGCTTCGCTGCAGATCACCGCGACGGTCAACGCCACGGGTACCTACGCCAACACCGCGACGGTGACCTCGACCACCAACGATCCGACCACGACCAACAACACCGGCCCGCGACGGTCAACGCCACGGGTACCTACGCCAACACCGCGACGGTGACCTCGACCACCAACGATCCGACCACGACCAACAACACCGGCACGGCCACCACGACCCCGGTCGCCTCGGCCGATCTGGTCATGGCCAAGTCGGTCGATAACGCGACTCCGACGGTGGGCACGAACGTGGTGTTCACCCTGACGGTGACCAACAACGGTCCGTCGGCCTCGGCCGGCGTCTCGGTCGCCGATCTGCTGCCGAACGGTTACACCTACGTCTCNCATCGCCCAGCGCCCGCTCAACGTGGTGTTCACCCTGACGGTGACCAACAACGGTCCGTCGGCCTCGGCCGGCGTCTCGGTCGCCGATCTGCTGCCGAACGGTTACACCTACGTCTCCGACAACGGTGCGGGTGCTTACGTGTCCGGCACCGGCGTGTGGACGATTGGCAGCCTGGCCAACGGCGCCAGCGCTTCGCTGCAGATCACCGCGACGGTCAACGCCACGGGCACCTACGCCAATACCGCGACGGTGACCTCGACCACCAACGATCCGACCACGACCAACAACACCGGCACGGCCACCACGACCCCGGTCGCCTCGGCAGATCTGGTCATGGCCAAGTCGGTGGACAACGCGACTCCGACGGTGGGCACCAACGTGGTGTTCACCCTGACGGTGACCAACAACGGTCCGTCGGCCTCGGCCGGCGTCTCGGTCGCCGATCTGCTGCCGAACGGTTACACCTACGTCTCCGACAACGGTGCGGGTNCAACGTGGTGTTCACCCTGACGGTGACCAACAACGGTCCGTCGGCCTCGGCCGGCGTCTCGGTCGCCGATCTGCTGCCGAACGGTTACACCTACGTCTCCGACAACGGTGCGGGCGCTTACGTGTCCGGCACCGGCGTGTGGACGATTGGCAGCCTGGCCAACGGCGCCAGCGCTTCGCTGCAGATCACCGCGACGGTCAATGCCACCGGCACGTATCTGAACTCGGCGACGGCAACCTCGACCACCAACGATCCGACTACGACCAACAACACCGGTACGGCCACGACGACCCCGGTGGCTTCGGCCGACCTGTCGATCGACAAGGACGACGCCGGCGCCTCGGTGGTACCGGGCAACAACGTGGTCTACACGATCACCGTCGCCAACGCCGGTCCTTCGGCGGCCACCTCGATCGTGGTCAGCGACGCGATTCCGGCCGGCCTGAGCTTCGTCAGCGCCAACGGCGCCGGCTGGGCCTGCGTGAACAACGCCGGCACCGTGGAATGCTCGCGTCCGACCCTGGCCGCGGGCGCCAATGCCGCGATCACTCTGACCCTGGCGGTGCCGTCCAACTACGGCGGCGCGTCCACGATCAGCAACACCGCCAGCGTCAGCAGCGCCACCACCGATCCGAACGGCGGCAACGACAGCGATACCGAAACCACGCCGGTTTCGATTTCGATCGACGCCGTCGACGACTCGGCCGCGGTCCTGCCGTTCGCAGGCGGCACCGTGCCGAACGTGACCCTCAACGACACCACCAACGGCGTCGCCGTCGCGATCGGCGTCAACGCCACCGCGCCGACCGTCGTCAGCAACGGCGGCCTGACCGGTCTGATCGCCAATCCGGACGGCAGCTTCACCGTGCCGGCTGGTTCGACGCCGGGCGCCTACACCGTCACCTACCGCATCTGCACGCTGCCGGCCACCTCGCCGGCCACCTGCGACGATGCCAGCGTGCCGGTCGTGGTCGGCCCGGATGCCGTGGACGACACCGCCACCACGCCGCAGAACACCACGCTCAACGCCACCGTCACCGGCGGCGACAGCGCACCGGTGGGCTCGGCCTACGCACTGGTGACCGGTACCAGCAACGGCACGCTGACCTTCAACGCCGACGGCAGCTACACCTACGTTCCGAATGCCAACTACAGCGGCCCGGACAGCTTCAGCTACCGTCTGTGCCTGCCGGCGCCGAACGGCTCGGTCTGCGATATCGCGACCGTGTCGATCACCGTCGGTGGCAATGCCGTCACCGCGCTCGACGACAGCGCCAGCACGCCGCAGAACACGCCGGTGGGCATCAACGTGATCGGTAACGACACCACCACCGGCGCGCCGCTCAATCCGGCCTCGGTCAGCATCGTCACGGCGCCGACCAACGGCAGCGTGACCTGCGACAGCGCGGGTCTGTGCACCTACACGCCGAACGCCGGCTTCAGCGGCAGCGACAGCTTCGTGTACCGCGTCTGCGACGTCTCGACGCCGACCCCGGTCTGCGCCAATGCGACCGCCACGGTGACCGTGGCGCAGGCGGTGATCGTGGCCAACGACGACGACTACAGCGGCACGCCGGTCAACGGCGCCACGGGCTCGGCCAACGTCGGCAACGCGCTGACCAACGACAGCCTCAACGGCGGCGCGGTCGATCTGGCCTTTGTGACCTTCACCGTCAACGACCCGAACACGGGCGATGGCGTCTCGGTCGCGGCCGACGGCACCGTCTCGGTCGCCCCGGGCACCCCGGCCGGCAGTTACGTGATTCCGTACCAGCTGTGCGAGACCGCGCGTCCGAGCAACTGCGACACGGCCTCGATCACCGTGGTGGTCGGCGCCGCGCCGATCGACGCGGTCGACGATCCGGTCGCCACCCCGGTCAACGGCAGCACCGGCGCGACCGCCGTGGTCAACGTGCTCGGCAACGACACCCTCAACGGTGGCGCGGCCACGACCAGCAACGTCACCTTGGCGCCGGTCACCAACGGCCCGCTGACGGTGAATGCCGACGGTACGGTCGATGTCGCGCCGAACACCCCGGCCGGCACTTACACCGTCACCTACCGGATCTGCGAAGTCCTCAACCCGAGCAACTGCGATACCGCCACGGTCACCGTGACGGTCAACGCTGCTCCGATCGACGCGGTCGACGACACCGTCGCCACGCCGATCAACGGCACCACGGGCGGCACCGGTGTGGTGAACGTGCTGGGCAACGACACCCTCAACGGTGGCGCGGCCACGACCGGCAACGTCACCCTGGCGCCGGTCACCAACGGCCCGCTCACGGTGAACGCCGACGGTACGGTAGACGTCGCGCCGAACACCCCGGCCGGTACCTACACCGCGACCTATCGGATCTGCGAAGTGCTCAACCCGAGCAACTGCGATACCGCCACGGTCACGGTCACGGTCAACGCCGCACCGATCGACGCGGTCGACGACACCCTCGCCACGCCGGTCAACGGCAGCACCGGCGGCACCGGCGTGATCAACGTGCTCGGTAACGACACGCTCAACGGCAGCACCCTGAACCCGGCCGACGTGAGCCTGACGCCGGTCACCAGCGGCCCGCTGACGGTGAACGCCAACGGTACGGTCGATGTCGCGCCGAACACCCCGGCCGGCACCTACACCGTCACCTACCGCATCTGCGAAGTGCTGAACCCGAGCAACTGCGATACGGCCGTGGTCACGGTCACCGTGGTCGCTCCCGCGATCACCGCCACCGACGATCTGGTCGGCGGAGGCCGCGGCGTCACCCCGCAGAACACGCCGATCATCACCAGCGTGCTGACCAACGACACGCTCAACGGCGCGCCGATCGATCCGGCCCTGGTCAACATCACCATCGCCAGCAACCCGGCGAACGGCACGGTCGTGGTCAACGGCGACGGCACCGTGACCTATACGCCCAACCCGAACTTCAGCGGCAACGACAGCTACACCTACACGATCTGCGAGAAGCTCAATCCGGCCAACTGCGCCACCGCCACCGTTTCGGTGCTGGTCCAGCCCAACCGGGTCGACGCCGTCGACGACGTGACCAGCACCGATCAGCAGGTGCCGGTGACGATCAGCGTCCTCACCAACGACAGCGTGCTCAGCGCGCCGCTGGATCCGGCCTCGGTCAGCGTGACCGTGGCGCCGACCAACGGCACGGTGAACTGCGTGGCGGGCGTGTGCACCTACACCCCGAACCAGTTCTTCGCCGGTACCGACAGCTTCACCTACCGCGTCTGCGACACCTCGGTGCCGACCCCGGTCTGCGACACCGCCGTGGTCACCATCACGGTGAACGCCAACGCCCCGGTGCTGCGCCTGACCAAGCAGGCGGCTCAGCGCTCGGTGAAGATCGGCGATCTGATCCGCTATACGGTGATCGCCGAGAACGTGGGCGACTCGCCGGCGCGCAACGCGACCCTGGTCGATACGCCGCCCGCGGGCTTCACCTACGTCGACGGCTCGCTCAGCGTGGACGACGAGGACGACGCCGCCAGCGTCGGCGGCACCAATCCGCTGCGCATCAACGGCATCGACGTGGCTATCGGTCAGCGCGCCACCATCGTCTACTTCCTGCGCGTCGACGCCGGCGTGGGCAAGGGCGTGCACACCAACAGCGTCACCGCGCTCGACGTCAACGGCACCTCGATCGGCAACGTCGCCACCGCCGATGTCGACATGGCCGGCGATCCGCTGCTGGAAGACAGCCTGATCATGGGTACGGTCTACGACGACCGCGACGGCGACGGCTGGCAGGATCCGGCCAAGGCCGGCGGCGTGCGCGTGCAGGGCGGCTTCGCCCCGGGGGCCTACGTCGCGGGTTCGACCACAGTCGATCGCGGCACCGGCCCGCAGCCGGAGCCCGACGCCAGCGCGCCGCTGCTGCACGGCATCGCGATCGGCGACATCGCCGGCCGCAGCTCCAGCGCCGACAGCGCCCAGCGCCGTCAGGTGGTGGTGCGCCAGACTCTGCGCTCGCTCGACTTCAGCGACGACTTCGTCCTGGCCACCGACGAGGGCAGCACCGTGCGCATGAACGCCGCCGGCCAGACCACGGTCGAACGCTCCCGCGGCGACGCGGCCAAGGGTCTGACCGCGCAGGACCTGCAGGTCACGCGCAAGGTCAGCCAGGTCGCCGACGGCTACGAGGTCTCTTACGTGATCCGCAACGAAGGCATCGACGAACGCGGTATCCCCGGCGTGCGCATCGCCTCGGTGGAAGGCCTGATCATGCAGACCGACGCCTACGGCCGTTACCACCTGGAGGGTATCTCGGGCGGCGACGCCGCACGCGGCCGCAACTTCATCCTCAAGGTCGACCAGGCCACGTTGCCGCCGGGCTCGGTGTTCACCACCGAAAACCCGCGCGTGCGCCGCGTGACCCAGGGCGTGCCGACCCGCTTCGACTTCGGCGTCAAGCTGCCCGCCGGCGAGATCCGCGGCGGCAGCAGCCAGACCGATGTCGAGCTGGGCGAGGTGATGTTCGAGGCCGGCAGCGACCAGGTGAAGAGCGATTACGCGCCGATGTTCGGCAAGATCGCCCAGCGCCTGCGCGATGCCGACGGCGGCAGCGTCACCATCACCGCTCAGGCTGAAGGCGAGGCGCTGGCGTTCGCCCGCGCCCATGCGGTGCAGGCGGCGCTGAGCAAGGAACTGGAACCGGACCTCGCCGAAAAGGTCCGCATCGACGTGGTCGCGGGCACCGACGCCACGGCGCTGGTCAGCCTGGACCAGGCGATCAAGCTCGGCGAGCTGCTGTTCGACACCGACCAGGCCACGATTCGTCCGCAGTACCGCGGCCTGATCTCGGAAATCGCCAAGACCCTCAACCGCGAAGGTCGCGGTGTGATCGGTATCGTCGGCCGCGCCGATCCGCGCGGCGCCAACGCCTACAACGTCCAGCTCGGCATGCGCCGCGCCAAGGCCGTGTACGAGGCGATATCGGCCGAGCTCGAGCCGAAGGTGAGACAGAAGGTGCGAGTGGACATAACTGACGATACCAACGCCCCCGTCGGCGTGGGCGGCCGCTGAGGACATGGCCATGAAGATGAAAATGAAGCTTCTGGACATGACCCTGATCGGCCTGCTCTCGGCCGGCGCCGCCGGCCCGTCGCTGGCTCAGGACGCGGCACCGAAGTCGGAAGGCGAGGGCGCCGCGGCACGTTGCGACGGCGGCGAATGCCGCAGCGACGAAGGCCTGCTGTTCCGCGTGCGCACCCGAGGCGAAGAGCGCCCGGTCGCGCAGGGCGCGGACGCCGACGCGCTGCAACGCAATCGTCGCGTCGATGTGGTGCGCGAGGACGTGCTGCCCGGCAGCGCCAAGATCGCCGGCCGCTTCAGCATCGACCTGCCTAACGGCGGCGTGATCTGGGCCACCGAAGATCCCACCCTCGGCCGCCCCGTGCTCGACGTGCAGGGCGGTTCGACCGTGCCCTTCGAGAACGGCCGCATCGCCAAGCCGCTGCGCTTCCACGGCTACACCAACTACGCCTCGTTCATCGACAAGATCGAAGTCACCGTGTACCGCGGCAGCGACGCCGACCTGGTCACGCCGCTGACCAAGATCGACCTGCCGGTGGCCAACGTCACCGACCAGGAATGGGACGGCGCCCTGCCGGCCGATCTCAACCTGCAGCCGGGCGACGAGCTGATCTACGTCGCCCGCGCCTACGGCAAGGACGGCACTTTCGACGAAACCGTCGGCAAGCGCGTGCAACTGGTGCGTCCGGAAGACTACGAGCGCGGCATCCAGGTGCTGCGCGACGAGAACCAGCGTTCGCTGGGCAAGGCGCTGGACACCGAGGACGCCGAGTCTCAGGGCATCGAGAACGCGATCTACGGGCGCAGCTCGCTGCGCATCCAGAACATCCCGATCTACGGCTCGCGCGTGCGCATCTACGGCCGCGACATCCCGCGCGATACCCAGCTCACCATCAACGGCGAAACCTTCCCGATCGACCTCGAGCGCAAGTTCGTGGCCGAGTTCCTGGAGCCGATCGGCCGTCACGGCTACGACGTAGCGGTCAAGCCGCGCGGCGGCGCACCGTTGCAGCACCGCCTCGACGTCGACGTCACCGGCAAGTACGCCTTCCTGGTCGCGCTGGCCGATGTCACCGTGTCCGAGAACAACGTCAGCGGCAACATCGAACCGCTGGCCGGCGACGAACGCTACGACAAGGACTTCATCAGCGAAGGCCGCCTGGCGTTCTATTTGAAGGGCAAGGTCAAGGGCAAGTACCTGATCACCGCCCAGGCCGACACCCGCGAGCGCGAGATCAAGCAGCTGTTCAACGGCTTCTTCGATGCCGACGCCCAGGACGTGTTCCGCCGCCTCGACCCGGACCTGTACTACCCGGTCTACGGCGACGACTCCAGCACCTACCGCGACGTCGACACCCAGGGCCGTTTGTACGTGCGCGTGGACTGGGATCAGAACCAGGCGTTGTGGGGCAACTTCAACACCGGCATCACCGGTACCGAGTACGGTCAGTACGACCGCTCGCTGTACGGCGCGGCGCTGTCCTGGCGTTCGCGCGCCACCACCCAGCTCGGCGCGCCCAAGAGCGAAGTGCGCGCGTTCGGTTCCGAAGCGCAGAGCGCCTACGGCCACACCGAGTTCCTCGGCACCGGCGGCAGCCTGTACTACCTCAAGCACACCGACGTACTGCCGGGTTCGGACAAGGTCACCCTGGAAATCCGCGATCGCACCACCGGCCGCACCGAGAGCCGCGTGGACCTGCAGCGCGGCGCCGACTACGAGATCGATGAGCTGCAGGGTCGCCTGATCCTGACCCGTCCGCTGGCCCAGGTCACGCGCGAGAACGTGCGCACCCTGACCCGCGACAACCCGCTCGACGGCTACACCCAGCTGCTGCTGGTCGACTACGAATACGTGCCGGTCGGCTTCGATGCCGACGACGTCAGCGCCGGCTTCCGCGGCAAGCAGTGGTTCGGCGAGCACGTCGCGGTGGGCGGTACCTACATCGACGAGAACCGACGTGGCGACGACTACACCCTCAAGGGCGCGGATCTGACCCTGCAGGCCGGTCGCGGCACCTACCTGAAGCTGGAACAGACCCGCAGCGAATCCACCGTCGCGCCGATCTTCTATTCCGACAACGGCGGTCTCAGCTTCATTCAGCGCAATCCGACCACCGCTGCGCGCAGCGGCGAAGCCAAGGCCGTCGAGGCGCGCGCGAACTTCAAGGAGCTCGGCTGGACCGATCGCGATTGGAGCGTGGGCGCCTGGTGGCGCGACGTCGACGCCGGCTTCTCGGTCTCGCGCGCGGACACCGGCCTGGATATCGAGGAATACGGCGCCGAGTTCCTGGGCTACTTCACCGACAACTTCAGCCTGTACGGTAAGTACTCGCGCGCCGAACGCGGCGCCGAGGCCCTGGAGCAGAGCCAGCTGACCGCCGATTGGCGCATCACCAACGACACCCAGCTGGGCGCCGAACTGCGTCGCGTGCGCGAAGAGCGCCTCAGCGGCACCGCCGACGCCCTGTTGGCGGCCGTGAGCTACCGCCGCCGCTTCGGTTCCTCGCTGGAGCTGTACGGCGTCGGCCAGTTCACCGCCGACGACGACAATGGCGCCTACGACCGCAACAACCTGATCACCCTGGGCGGCAAGTACCTGTTCGGCGATCGTTCCAGCGTTGGCGCCGAAGTCAGCGGTGGCAGCCGCGGCCACGGCGGCAAGGTCGAGGCCGAGTACCGCCTCAAGCCCGACCACACGATCTACGGCGCCTACAGCTACAGCACCGACACCACCGCCACCGATCCGCTGTTCAACCGCGATCTGCAGAACGGTTGGACCCTCGGCCAGCGCTGGCGTCTGAGCAATCAGGTCAACCTGTTCAACGAAAGCCAGTTCCTCAAGGACCCCAGCGACAACAGCCAGGGCATCGTCCACACCTACGGCATGGACTTCTATCCGTCCGAAGGCTGGAACATCGGCTTCACCATCATGGACGGCGAACTGGACGCCACCACCGGTCGCGTCGACCGTCGCGCCTACAGCGTCAGCGGTGGCCGCACCGACGAAATCGCCCAGTGGAACAGCAAGCTGGAGTACCGCAAGGACACGGGTGCCGAGCAGCGCGAGCAGTGGGTCACCACCAATCGCCTGTTCTACAAGGTCAACGAAGACCTGCGCCTGGCTCTGCGCGCCAATTACGCCGATACCCAGGACGACCTCAATCCGGCCGAAAGCGCCAAGCTGGCCGAAGCCAACCTCGGCTTCGCCTACCGCCCGCACGACAACACCCGCTGGGGCCTGTTCGGCAAGTACACCTATTTGTACGACCTGGCCACCCTCGGCCAGGACGGCGGCGCCACCTACGACCAGCGCTCGCAAGTGCTGTCGTTCGAAGGCGTCTACCGCATCGACGACAAGTGGGAAGTGGCCGGCAAGCTCGCCAGCCGTTGGGGCGACTACCGCATCGGTCGCGGCGAAGGCCAGTGGCTGGACAGCCGCGCCGACTTCGCCGCCGGCCAGCTGCGCTATCACCTGATCGCCAAGTGGGAAGGCCTGGTCGAGTACCGCTGGCTGCAGGTCAAGGACGGCGGCGACAAGCGCGGCTGGCTGATCGGCCTGGATCGCCAGCTCGGCGACAACTTCAAGGTCGGCGTGGGCTACAACTTCACCGACTTCAGCGACGACCTGACCGATCTGAAATACGACAACAAGGGCTGGTTCTTGAATCTGGCGGGTTATTACTGACCCGCCGTCTTCGGAGGCTCCAACAAACGCCGCGGCCTCCGCGGCGTTTTTTTTGCTCCAGGCAGGGGCGTGGGGCCTGCGATGCCAACCCAATGGACGCGACGCCAGCGCTGTGGGAGCGGCGAGGGCCGCGACCGCCCCGTTCGCGGCGAATGCTGGAGCGCACCGGCGTGGCGCATCGCCCCGAATGCGTCGGCCGTTTCATTGACAAGGCGCAATGCCCGCCGGACCATCGCCGCAACGGCCGCTTAGGGCCGTACTCGGCCGTGGCATCCAGGGGGGGCATCCGTGCTCAAGACGCTTTGTATCGCAGCGACGCTCATATTGTCGCTTAGCTCCGCGGCGTATGCCGGCAAGTCCCGGCACCCGACCGCCAATGAATTCTCCAGGCTCACCGTCGCGGGCATGAAGTACGGACTGGCGAAGAGCCACCCGGCCATGGCGACCTGCGTCGGCAAGATCAGCGACTACGCTCTCAGCGAAGCCTATCAATCCGTCATCGTTCGCACGATGCCCGCGGCCGACATCGTCAAGTTGGATTCCTTCTTCGGCACTTCGCTCGGCACGCGTTGGACCGACGACAACATCCGCTTCGGACAGACAGGTGGCGCCTCCCATAGCGAATTCAGCAAGGACGAACTGAAGCAGATCACACCCATCGTCAGCATGCCGTCCTACATCAAGCTGCAAGAGGTCGCGGCGTCGGGGGATCCGGTGGTCCAGAAGGCCGCTATGAAAGCGCTGGATCCGTGTCAGTGAGCCCGCGTACGCCGACCTCCGCTCTGGCGCTGATGGGTTGACAGCCTTCGAGCGCCGGTCCGAGTATTGAGCGCGGCGCCCCGATGCGGGGCGATTCGCGTCGGCAAACGTCGATGTTGGAGGCGATATGTGCAGGAACATCCGGACGCTGTACAACTTCGAGCCGCCGGCCACGCACGACGAGATCCGTGCGTCGGCGTTGCAGTTCGTTCGTAAATTGAGCGGATTCAATGCCCCGTCGAAGGCCAACGAGGAGGCCTTCAACCTGGCCGTAAAGCAAGTCAGCGAGGCTGCGGCCACGCTCATCAACTCGTTGACCACGTTCAGCCCGCCGAAAAACCGCGAGATCGAGCGGGGCAAGGCCGCGGAGCTTTCGGCCAAGCGCTTTGGCGTGCCTAAACCGTCCGGCGATTCGTTCAGATCGAAGTCGCGCCGCGGATCGGCCTAGGCCGAGCATCCGGTCGCCACGGGGAGGAGGTTGCGTAGCGCGCGTGGACGACGGCTGTGCGCGATTGCGGTGAGCCTGTTCGCGTGCCCTGCCGTCCAAGCCGCCGAGGAGTCGGCGTCGGCCAGGGCATGCTGGCCTTGCTGTTGCTCCTGTGCGGCTGCTGCGATTCCAGCGCCATGCCTAGGGAAGGATCGTTCATGAGCACCCGCACCGATTCGAGTGGCCTGGAGTACCGCAACCAGCTCGCCGCAGCGATTCGTCAGTCCGACCGGATCGTACTGACCGAGCATTCCTATCCTTACGATGCCTACGACAGCCATGCCGGGAAGTCGCTGATACCGGACGAGGTCGTGTACGGCACGAGGGAGCTCAACGGGGACCAGTCCGATGCGTTCCTGTCCACGGTCCAGGGCCTGGATCCGCAGACCCAGGATGCCTACGCCGCCTGCATCTTCGAGCCGCACCACACCCTGCGTTTCTACGCCGGGGGCGAGTTGGTCAGCACGATGGAGATCTGTTTCAAGTGTGCGCAGGTGAAATGGGATGCGACCGACCTTACGCCACCGTGGTCCTTGCTATCGGGCCTGGCGACGGTGGTGCAGGGGGCCGGATTCTCACCGGAGCGGGACTGGGCCGGTTTGGCAGAGCGGCATCTGAAACGCTGAGGTACCGGGATCGGGTGTCGATAGCGTCGGGCTTCATGGCCGTGTTGTGGTTGCTCGCGTGGGCTGGCTTCCTGCTGGCGCTGATCGTGCGTCGCGCCGGCGCTTAGGTGCCGGAAGCCTAGGGCGTGTCGGCGTTCGTGCGCTTCGGGTCCTGCGATGGTCCGGCCTCGTCCGCGTTTGAAATCCGCAACAGCGCCGCGAACCATAGCGCGGCGATCGTGCCCGCGAGTTGAGCCAGCACGAAGCCCGCAACGTCCTCGGGCCGGATGCCCGCGAAACTCTGGGTCAGCGATCGCGCCAGGGTGACTGCTGGATTGGCGAACGAGGTGCTGGCGGTGAACCAATAGGCGGCGAAGATGTAGCCAGCCACCAGCATGGGCAGGGCGGCGGGGCGGTGGCGTGCGCCCAGGAGGACGGTGAGCAGCAGGCCGAAGGTCGCCACCGCTTCGCTCAACCATTGCCCGGAGCCGCCGCGCGCACGCAGGCCTGGCTGCCACAGCGGCAGGTCGAACATGGCATGGGCTAGCAGTACGCCTGTCACGGCCGCGACGGTCTGCACGGCGATGTAGGCGACGGCTACGGTCGTGGTCACCTCGCCGCGCAAGCGCATCGCCAAAGTGACGGCCGGGTTTAGATGCGCGCCTGATATCGGGCCCAACGCGGCGATCAACACATACAGCATGCCCGCGGTCGCAGCGGCGTTGGCCAGCAGGGCCAAGCCGTCGTTACCGCCCGACAGGTTCGCTCCCATGATGCCGGAGCCGACCACCGTGGCCAGTAGCGCCGAGGTGCCGATGAACTCGGCCAGCAGCTTTCGGCGCAGGCTCACGGCAACGAAGCCAGCAAGGTCCGGACCCGCGCCGAGATTTCGTCGCGCACCGCGCGATAGGCGTCGTCGTCCAGGTGCTTGGGATCGGGCAGGGCCCAGTCTTCGCGGCGCTGGGCCGGCACCCAAGGACAGTCGTCGCCGCAGCCCATGGTGACGACCGCATCGAAGGCGCCTTCGATCTCGTCCAGCGATTTGGAGGCGTGGGCGCTCAAGTCGTAACCCAATTCGGCCATGTAGCGCACGGCTTTGGGATTGATGCGGCCGGATGGGGCGGAACCGGCGCTGTAGGCGTCGACGCGATCGCCGCCGTGCATGCGCGCGAAGGCTTCGGCCATTTGGCTGCGGTTGGCGTTTTCGACGCAGACGAACAGCACGCGTTTCTTGGACGGGGCGGATGTCATGAGCTCTGGACGTTCCAATGGGGCTGTCGCGGGGATGAGTCGCGCTGGTTCATTCGAGGGACTTGATCAGGCAGGTGGCGGACGCCGGGCACAGCGACTGGAATTCCGCGCTGCTGTGCACGGCGGCGGGCGCCGATGCGCGATCGATGGCGACGTAGCCGCGTCGGGTGAAGAAGGCCGACGCGGTCTGGGTCAGCAATACCAGCTCGCGCAGGCCCTGCGCCCGCGCCGCGCTCTCGGCCGCGGCGACCAGATGGCCGCCGGTGCCGGAGCGGCGCGCATCGGCGTGCACGGCAAGCGAGCGCAGCAGGCCGGTGTCGCCGAAGCGCTGCACGCCGACGACGCCGGCGATCGCACCGTCGGTGTCCGCGATCAGGAAGCCGACGTCGGCGTCGGTCAAATCCTGCACCGGCAGGCCGTTGTCGGCCAGCAACGCACGGATCGCGGCGTGCTCGGATGGGAGCGCTGGACGAATCGACATCGCGCGTCTCAGCCGCAAGAGGAAGCGCAGCAGGCCGCCGCGACGGGCTGCGCCTGGGCGGTGGGCGCGCAGGCGACCGTGCCTTCCCCGGCGCAACCGACCTCGGGGTCGTAATAGGTGGTGGATTCGCCGAAAGTATGGAACGACTCCCAGCGCACGCCCTGGGGATCCTCGGTCCACAGCTTGTCCGACTGCGCATAGCAGCACACCGCCGCGGCTTCGGGGGCGACAGTGCCTCCGGCCGCGTCGAGACGACGACCCAGCGCGGTGAGTTCGTTGCCGCTATCCACCTGCAGGCCCAGGTGATCGACGCCTACGGCACGGCCGGTGCTGGAGATGGCGAAGTTGATGCGCGGATCTTCGAGCATCCACTTGGCGTAGTCGTCCTTCTGCACGCTGGGCGCGGTGGCGAACAATTCGTTGTAGAAGCGGATGCTGGACGCCAGGTCGGCGACATTCAAATGCACGTGGAAGCGATTCATCGACGGGCTCCTTTCGGACGTGGGGTGCAGGCTGCGGCCGGCGTGCAGGTCTCGACGCCCGCGCAGCAGTTCTCGGTGAGATAGGCGAGCAGGGCGTTCATCTGCAGGTAGTTCGCGCGCACACGGATCACGCGCCCCTCGCGCTGGTCGTGGACCAGGGCCGCGCTGCGCAACACGTTGAGATGAGCGGTGAGCGTCGCCGGTGGAAGGTCCAGCTTTTCGCGTAGCTCGCCTACCGACATTCCATCTGGCCCGGCTTGCACCAGTTGACGGAAGGCGGCCAGGCGGGATTCGTGGCTGAGGGCGTTGAGTGCGCCTAGTGCGATTGTTGTTTCCATAATTCCAGTATTTTCGAATTATTAGAGCCTGTCAAGTACGGCCTTAGCGTCTGCGGATCGAAGCGGACGCAGGGGCGACGGTCTAAACCTGGCGCGGAAGCGACGCATCCTACTGGCGCCGACATCGTGTCGACAGCGCGACGCCGGGGGCGTCGGTGCGCCGTCGCATGACTTATTTCGGGCCCGATTCTTTTCGCCTCGCGAGGCCAACGCTCTCGTCTCGCCTCGCGAGGCCAACGCTCTCGTCGGGGCCCTCAGCCGTATCCGCCACCCAGCTCAGCCAGGACGCCATGACCCACCTACGCCACGGACGCTACTCCGCAATCGCCCACAGCATCGTCTCGCCCAAGGCGCTCGCATGCTGGGCCCTGATCGCGACCGCATCGGTGGTCGCGCCTATCCACGCGGCGTCCGTCCAGGAGCCTCCGGCGTTCGCGCAGGTCATCGAGCGCGAAGTGCCGACGATCATGAAGGACGCCAAGATCCAAGGCGCCGCGATAGGCCTGATCGTCGACGGCAAGCTGGTCTATGCGCGCGGCTACGGCTACGCGGATCATGCTGGCAAGGTGCCCGCGACGCCGGACACCGTATTCGTCGCCGCCTCGCTGTCCAAGCCGATCGCCAGTTGGGTAACGATGCGTCTGGCCGAGCAAGGGCGTATCCGGTTGGATCAGCCGGTGGCCGAGCTGGTGTCGCCGTGGCCCTTGGCGCAGAACCAGTTCGACTATCGCCAGATCACCATCCGCCGTCTGCTTTCGCATACCGCGGGCACCAGCTTGGGCGGATATCAGGGCTGGCTGGACTACAAGGAACTGCCGACGCTGGAAGAATCGCTGGCAGGGAAAACGAATGGGCGCGGTGCGGTGGAGCTGTTCGCGCTCGTCGGCGCCAAATTCCAGTACTCGGGCGGCGGTTACACCCTGATGCAGCTGGCGATCGAGCGGACCACGAAACGCAAGTACGCCGACTTGGCGCGCGAGCTGGTGTTCCGGCCCTTGGGCATGAAGCACAGCAGCGTGACGATGACGCCGAAGTTGCTGGCTGGCGCCGCGCAAGGCCACGGCGACGACGGCGATCCGGTGCCGATGCGCTATTACGTCGAGCAGGCGCCTTCGACCTTGAGCACGACCGTCAACGACTTCGCGCGTTGGATGATCGCCGGCATGGCGGATAGCCCCGGTGCCCATCCGTTGGGCCAAGCGCAGCTGAGCCTGATGTACGCGCCGGCGGAACTGAGCACGCCCCGCGCGCCCGACGACGCCATCTACGGTCTGGGTCATTTCATCGAACGGCTAGCCGATGGCAGTACGGCGGTGGGGCACGATGGGCGCAATCAGGCCGGTTTTCGCGCCAAATTCCTGATGCGTCCCAGCACCGGCGACGGCATCGTGTTCTTCAGCAACTCGCGCACCGGCTTGGCCTTGGACCGTATCGTCTGTCTATGGAGCGCGGACGTGGCCCAGGCGGATCCGGCCAAGGCCTGCAAGAAGTAAGCGCACGCCACCCATGTGCGGCAGCGCCCATGGGTGTGCATGCCTTGGTGCCGATTATCGGGACTGGGCCAGGGCCAGCGCGTCCGCACCGGCTGGGAAGCGCAGTTGCCCGGACGTGTCGTTGGCGGCGCGCCAGACCACCTGCGCAACGTCGGCCTCCGTGGTCACGGCGGCGGGCTGCGCGAAGCCCGCGAACACGCGCTCGGCGAACGCCGCGTAGGGTTCGGGCACCAGGCCCTGCATGCGCGCGCCGCCGTTCTGGCCGAAAGCCGTGGTGGGGCCGTAGCCCGGTTCCACCAGTTTCACCTGCACATCGAAGGCCTCCAGCTCGAACGCCAGCGATCCGGTGAAGCCCTCGATGGCGGCTTTGCTGGCCGTGTAGGCGGCCGCCAGCGGCATCCGCGCCAGCGTCACGCTGGAGGTGACGTTCACGACCACGCCGGAGCGGCGCGCGCGGAACTGCGGCAGCACGGCCTGGGTCATCGCCATCACGCCGAAGGTGTTGGTCTCGAACACTTCGCGCACGGTCGCCATCGGCGTGGCCTCGAAGGCGCCGACCACGCCGATGCCGGCATTGTTGACCAGCACGTCGATGGGGCCGGCGGCTTCCAGTGCGGCCACGATGCTGTCGGGGCGGGTAACGTCCAGGGCGACTACACGCAGGCGCTCCGAGCGCGGCAGCAGGTCTTCGCGCGGCTTGCGCATGGTGGCGACGACGTTCCAGCCCTGGGCGTGGAAGTGGCGCGCGGTTTCGAGGCCGTAGCCGGAGGAGCAGCCGGTGATCAGTACCGTTTTCATGAGGGTGTCCGTAGTGGAGGGTGCGGATGGCCATCTTGCCGGGCACGGATAGGACGATCTACTATGAAAAATCCGATATTCGTTTGCGAGAGTCCGGAATGAGCGACCCCCTGGCGGACGTCATCGCCCTGCTGCAGCCGCGCACGGTATTCGCCAAGCGCATCGGCGGCGCCGGCGATTGGGCCGTGCGCTATTCCGCCTTCGGCCAGCCGAGCTTCTGCGCGGTGCTGGAAGGCCGCTGTCGTCTGGACGTGGACGGGGAGAGCACGGCATTGCTGGAAGCCGGCGATTTCGTGCTGTTGCCGGCCACACCGGGTTTCACCCTTGCGGGCGGCGCGCCGGTGCAGGCACGCCAGTTCGACCCGAATCGCGAGGCCGGGCAGACCGGCGAGGTGCGCCACGGCACCCGTGGCCGGCGCCCGGATGCGCGTCTGTTGGGCGGCTACTTCATGTTCGATTCGCCGGATGCGTCGCTGCTGGTGCCCCTGCTGCCCGCGCTGGTGCACATACGCGGTGTCGAGCGCCTTTCCACCCTGGTGCGCCTGGTCGGCGAAGAATCCGGCGAGCGTAGGCCGGGGCGCGAGCTGGTGCTGACGCGATTGGTGGAGGTGCTGCTGATCGAGGCGCTGCGTGCGACCCCCAGTGAGGACGCGCCGCCAGGACTGCTGCGCGGCCTGGCCGACGGACGCATCGCGCCCGCCCTGCGCCATATGCATGCGCAGATCGCGCGCGGCTGGACCGTGGAGCAACTGGCGAAGAAGGCCGCATTGTCGCGCTCCTCGTTCTTCGATCGCTTCGTCCGCACCGTCGGGCTGCCGCCGATGGAATACCTGCTGAGCTGGCGCATGGCCGTGGCCAAGGATCTGCTGCGCCGCCGGGAGTTGGGGCTGGCCGAAGTCGCCGAGCGTGTCGGCTACGCATCGGCCAGTACGTTCAGCACCGCCTTCAGTCGCCATGTCGGCCAGGCGCCGGGCCGGTACGCGCGGGCGGTTTAGTCGCCGCCGAGCGTGCGGTAGAACGCAGGCGGTGGGATCGGCCGTGCGGGCATACTGCATCGGGGCAGTCGGCTTTCGACCTGGAGATGAAGACCTTGGACCAGAACGACCCTTATCGACCGCCGGCCGCTGCGGTCGGCCCTGCGCCGTACCAAGCCGAGGGCTGGCGTACCAGCGTCCTGATCCTCGTGCTGTTGCAGTTGTTGTTCTATGCCTTCAACGCGGCATCGGGTCTGCGCGCCGTGCAGGCCGGCGAAATCAGCGCCGTCGCTTTCCTGGCTTCGGTCAGTGCCGCGGTCTGCTTGCTGGCCGGTGCCGTGATGCTGTGGCTCAGGTCCAGGGCCGGGATTTATCTGTTCGCGATTTCGGCGTTGTCCGCGGGTGTCGCGTTGTTGCTGGTGCCCACGCGGACCGGCGTCACCGGCCTGGGGATCGCGGTGATCGCCAGCTTGGTCTGCTTGCGCGCCACCGCACCGCGTAAGGCCGCGAATCCTCAGTAGGGCCTGGGTGTGAGTTTCAACAGCCGCGCATTGCTGCTGTCCTCCAGCACCCAGATCGCGCCGTCGGGCCCTTGCTCGACCTCGCGGATGCGTGCGCCCATCGGATAGCGCTTGTACTCGCTGGCGCGTATGCCGTCGAACTGGATCCGCACCAACGCCTGCGAAGCGAGGCCGCCGATGAAGCCTTGGCCGCGGAAAGAGGGAAACAGATCGCCGCTGTAGATGATGAAGCCCGCAGGCGCGATCACCGGCGACCAGTAGGCCTCGGGCGCGTTGAACTCCGGGCGGGTCGGATGATCGGGGATCGGGGTGCCGTCGTAGTGATCGCCGTTGGAGACGATGGGCCAGCCGTAGTTGGTGCCGCGCTCGATCAGGTTGAGTTCGTCGCCGCCGGCCGGTCCCATTTCATGGGTCCATAGGCGCCCGGCGTTGTCAAAGGCGATGCCCAGCAGATTGCGGTGGCCCAGGGTCCAGACCTGCGACGCGACGCCGCCCACGCCCACGAAGGGATTGTCGCCTGGGATCGAGCCGTCGTCGTTGAGGCGGATCAGTTTGCCCAGGTTCTGCTGCATGTCCTGGGCGGGGTCGAACTTCTGGCGATCGCCCGAGGTGACCCACAACTTGCCGTCGCCGCCGAAGGCGAGGCGATGGCTGTAGTGGCCTTCGCCGGTGACCTTGGGGGTCTGCCGCCACAGCACTTGCAGGCCCGACAGGCTGCCGCCGTTGCCGTCCGCATTGAGCGTCAGCTGCGCGCGCGCCACGGCCGCGCCGCGCGTGCTGTTGGGGCCGGCTTCGGCGTAGCTGAGATAAACGTAGCGATTGCTGGAGAACTGCGGATGCAGGACGACGTCGCCGAGACCGCCTTGTCCGCCGTAGGCCACGGTCGGCAGGCCGGTGATTTCGGTGGTCTGCTTGCTGGCCGTGTTGAACAGCCGCAGGCGGCGATTTTTCTCGGTCACCAGCAGGCGGCCGTCGGGCAGGAAGGTCATCGCCCAGGGCTCGTTGAAGCGGCCGAACTCGGTGGCGACGAAAGGCGGATCGGGTTCGACGGCGGGACGGTTGGGGCCGCCCTTCATTACCGCCGGCTCGGCCAGGGGCTGCGCCGACGCGACCGGCGCGATCGGTGCGGGCATCGATTCGGCGGTCGGCGTTGGAGGCGTCTCCGGCGTCCGCACGGCGAGCGCCACCGGAGATCGCGCGCGCGTCGTCTCCTGGGTGCCGCCGGCCTCTCCGCCTGCGTCATGCGCCATCGGCGTGCAGGCCGAAGACAGCACCATGATCGCCAACGCCGTCGTCAGGGACTTGGTCATGGGGGGCTCTCGCAGCTTCGATGGGCTCTTTTAGCGCAGGGCGGGGTCAGAAGACGTGATGGCTGCGGCGCTTTCGCCTCATCCTTTCGCTTAAGCCCGGAAGCTGCCGATTCAGCGACGCGTTGGCCGGTCGGCAAAAGACGGTCGGCCATCCATCCATGCGCACTTCACCGCAGGTCCGAACTCGGGCAGGGTGAGCTCCAGCCAGGTGTCGGATCTCGGCAACCGGAGTTTCAAGATCGGACCGATGCCCGGCCGGGTCTGTGGCTGACGCCACGCATAGCGCCGCATAGGCAGGGAGGGTGGTAGTGATCAGCTGGGCATTCATATTCGAAGCGCCAGAAATGGATTCCGCCGTCGACCGCATGGTCGTCGAACGCGGCGGCGTACGCACCGTCATCGTCGGCGTGCCGGAGCAGGCAGCGGTGGTCGCCGTCGCGGTGGCCCTGGTCGAGGAGGGCGCGCAGTTCATCGAGCTCTGCGGCGGCTTCGATCCGATCTGGCCGGGGCGGGTGATGGAAGCCACCGGTGGACGTGTCCCGGTCGGGGCGGTGGGCTACGCGGGCGGCGCTTCCGTGACGCGGTTGGCGGAGATCTTCGCTGCGCCTGCGTAAGCGTGCGGACTTGCTCTAGCATGCGCGGGTCCCGGCGCCGCGCGTGGCCGGACCCGCCGGGCGCCGGTGCGCCAGCCCATAGCGAGCGAACATGCAGAACACCGACGTTCCGACTTTGTACGAGTGGCTGGGCGGGATCGAAGCGCTCAACCGCCTGACCGTACGCTTCTACGAACACGTGCGCGCGGATGCGCTGCTGGGCGAGGTCTTCGCGCATATGGGCGCGGATCATCCGGCCCACGTCGCGGCGTTCCTGGCCGAAGTGCTGGGCGGCCCGGACGACTACTCGCGCAAGCACGGCGGGCATCCGCAAATGATCCAGCACCACCTCAATCGGCACCTCGGACAGGAGCAACGCCGGCGCTGGGTCGGCCTGTTGCTGGAGACCGCGGACGAACTGGGCATGCCCGACGATCCGGAGTTCCGATCCGCTTTGGTGGGTTACCTGGAATGGGGCTCGCGCCTGGCCGTGATCAATTCGCAGCCCGGCGCCACCGTCGACGCGGATGCGCCCATGCCGAAGTGGGGCTGGGGCGAGGTCAAGGGGCCGTACACCGGCTGAGCCTGCCAAGGCCGGGCCGACGGCCGGCGCGGAGTCGCGGCGACGTTCGGCTGGTTCGATAGCATGCAGTTCGCTCTGTCCGACTTTGGCCGCTCCGGGAGCCCGCGATGCAGAAGATCAAGCCCGCCGAAAGTCCCGACGCCTATATCGCCGCGCTGGACGGCTGGCGACGCGACCTCGCCGAACGCCTGCGCGCGGGCGTGCTCGGCGCAGCGAAGCTGGAAGAGGTGGTGAAGTGGGGCCACCTGGTCTATTTCAGCAACGGCCCGGTGCTGCTGATCCGCGTCGAAGCGCAGCGGGTTCTGCTCGGCTTCTGGCGCGGCAAGCGCCTGCTGGAGATCGAGCCCCGCCTCAAGCCGGGCGGCAAATACGAGCTGGCCAACCTGGACCTGCGCGAGGGTATGACGATCGCGGCCACGACCGTGCGCAAGCTGACCAAGCAGGCGGTGGCGTTGAACCACAGCGTGGGCGATCCCACGCGTGCGAGCAAGGACGGGTGAGGCGATGAATCAGCTGTTCCTACTCAACCTGCAGATCGGCCGCGGCCAGAATCGCGAGATGCCTTCGCACTTGGCCGGCGCCTTCGTCGCCGTCTACGTAGCGGCAGCCAATCATGAAGCCGCGTTGGTGCAGGGCGTGGCGCAGATCCAGGCGCGCGACTACGAGTTCATCGATTTGGCCGACGGCAAAGTCCATCAGCTGGACCCGTTGCGGTGGGACGAGTACGTGGCCGGGGTCTGGCCCGAATTTCGCGAGCATTTCCCCTCCCAGGCCGAGGTCATGGCCGGTCTGGCATCGCCCGACTGGGTGTGTTTCGGCCCGTTCGCGGCTTACGAGCCGTCCGTTCCGAACTGAGGTCGGCGATCTGGGCGGCGGCGAACGCGATTTGGCCGGGGTGCTTTGGAAACTTCGACGCTTATTGCGCTCTAACGAGCCATTTCCCATTCGTTCGCTGCATGGTCCGTCATTGACCGGGGCCTCTCCGCCGCGCAGGATGCGCGGCGTGCCAGGGGTTCTGGCGACTTGGCCGCGGTCGGCGGCGAACGGGTTCCTGCGCTGCATCGCAGTGGAAGGGGCCGAAGCATCGGGATCCTATCTTTGAGCACTATCGTCTGTCCGCACTGCGGCAAGACCCCAGCTTCGGGACTGCATCGGTTCATGCCAGGAGTCTCGTTCGTGCGCGGCACCTTCAAATGCAGCGAGTGCTCGGGACTTTCCATATTCTCCGGCAGAGTCTCCATCATTGCCTGCATCGCTTCGTTGGGCGCGATGATGCTGACGCTGTGGGCTGTGCGCTGGTATGGAGACGGCAAGCTCTCGCTTGCCTTGTACATGGTCTTGCTCGCTGGAGTGATCGTGCTGCACCAATTCGTGTCGGCCGCAATTCTGCGCCGATATGCGCGGCTGCACGCGATCGACAGCGAAGACTGATCGGAGAACGGGTCGATGCGCCTTACCAAAATACTGTTCGGTCTCTCCGACCTGTGCGCCTGGATGCTGATGACGGTCGCGGTGCTGGCCGTGGTCGCCGTGTTGTTCCTGGGGCCAGGGCCGGACGCGCAGCAGGCCAAGCCGGTCTCGTCGTTTGAGGCGATGGCCTTGTCGCTGCTGTGGATGTTGGTGGCGGTGGGCGCCTATCTGCTGACTCGGCGCCGGCTGGCGGGTCTGCTGCTGGTGATCCTGCCGGCCTTCCTGTGGCTGTTTCGGGGCGAGGTGCTTCCGGCCCTGATCTACGCGGCCTTCGCCTTGCTGGTGTTCGCGACCCCGCTGATCCTGGTTTGGCGAGAGGTACGCCGCGGCACCTGAGCCCCGGATGCGCGCCAGGCGCGGATAAGCCGGCCGACGGACGCGCTGCCGACGAGCGGTAGCGCCGACCGCTGCGATTCTGTGTTTGCCTTGTCATTGCGGAAACGCCGCAAGGAGGCCAGGCATGAATGCGCGAACGAGATCGCGAGCGGCGCTAGCGCTTTTGATCGGGTTGACGGCGTTAGCGGCGATACCCTCGGCCACGGCGCAACGCAGCTGCGCGGAGCTGGTCGATTGCGCGGAAGGAACCATCGCGACCGGCGAGCCGCCCCAATGCGGCTGCGAGAAGGTGACTCCGCCGCGCACGCCCCTGACCTGCGAAAACAACTTCGGCTGCGCCGAGGGCAACCAGATCGGCGTGGGCGAGTGGCCGGAATGCGGCTGTCGCGACCTGAGCACGCCGCAACCGGCGCCAGGCGACGCGCCGCCGCGCACCGATCGCAGCCCGGGGCCGCTGGACAGCTTGGGCGGCGTGGACACCTGCAAGCAGTTCCTGAAATGCGCGCCGGGCTTCGAGATGCTGCTGTGGAACGGACGCTGCGTGTGCGGCGAGACCATGCTGCCGCCGCCGGTGCGGTGAATAGGAGGCTTCGGGCGATTCCTAGGGCAGGAAGCTTATGGCCGAAGCGGCATCGAAGGTTCTAAGATCGCTCTGACCTCATCGGTGATGGACTGTTCTTGGAAGACCCTTATCGGCCGCCAAACAGCGGATTGCCAGATGTAAGGCCTGAACCAGAGCGTCGATGGCAGGCCGTAGCTGCTTTAGCCACTGGCATGGGTGTCGTTCCGGTGCTGTTGTATCTCATGGGGCGACTGCTGGCGGGTGACGCCGCACAGTTTCCCAGCTCGATGCGATTCTGGTGGCCTGTCGGCTCGGCCAGCGTTCTGGCGAGTTTCATCGCCTATCGGTTCAAGCGCATGCCCTGGTGGGCCGTACTGGCGATGCCTGTGATTCTGACGGTGGGCGCTCTGGTCGGAATACTCATTTGGACGGAGCTTGCCGTTGGGGAGGTCGACTAGCGTCAAAGCACCTCGTTTTCACCTTGACCGCGAAGTGATAAATGAAAACGCCGCGATAACTCGCGGCGTCTTCGTATCCTATAGGGCGCGGCTCGCGCCCCCCAAGACGGCTTACTTGCGCCGCATCAGCAGGATCAGCACCAGCAGCACCAGCAGGGCGATCAGCCAGACCCACCACTGCTGCCAGATCGGCTTGTCGCCGTCGCCGGTGAGCTTGCCGCCACCGCCCTTGCCGCCGGTACCGACCGCGTCGGGCAGGGTCAGGGTTTGGCCGTCGATGCGCAACACCGGCGGCGCCATGCCCTTCTTGTTGTAGCCGATCACCAGACTGTAGCTGCCGTCGAGATTGTCGGTGACATCGCCGACGATGGCGCCCTCGAAGGGCTGCACCAGTTGGAAGCTCGTCGACTTGCCGGGACCGACGCGGTTGCCCTTGCCGTCGACCGGCGTCAGGGTCAGCTTGATGCAACCGCCTGCGTGGGTGGAGGGGCAGGTGCGTGCGGGCTCGTGCTTGATGGTCTTGGCGGTGGCGGCGGGATCCGGCGCCACTTGCACGTAGTGGTCGGTGGTGAAGACGCGGGTGAAGGCGCCGTTGTCCGAGCTGGTGCTGTCGATGCGGTAGGTGACCTGATACACGCCTTCGGCCAGCGTGGCCGGGTACTCGCCGGTATAGACGCCGGGGCTGGTTTCCTTCAGCTCGATGCCCTTCTCGGCGCCGAGTTCCAGGGCCTTCAGGATCTTGTCGCGCTGTGCCGGGTCGGCCAGCATGGCCTGCAGCTTCAAACCGGAGGCGCTGAGCGCGTCGCCCTGGGGTGCTTCGCCCGCCTTGGCCTTACCGTCGGAGAGGATGTTGCCCAAGCTCAGTGCGGGACCGGAAATGAAGGCGCGCACCGTGCCGGCGGGCAGCCCCACCAGCGGCTTGCCGCCTTCGGTCAGGGTGGCCTTGAGCTGCAGCGGCTCGCCGATGCCGGATTTGGTCTGACCGACGTTGTAGCGCGAGACGATGCTGGCGTTGTCGCCGATCACGAACAGGTTCCAGTGGCCAAGACCGCGCGGCAGGGTGCGGGCCACGCGCATTTTCCAATCGCCGTCGCTGGACACGCACTTGCCGTGCGCGTCGCAGAACGGCGCGCGCAGAGTCAAGGCGACATGGCCGGCGCCACCGCTGATGGTGAAATGCGGGTTATGCAGCGGATCGAAGTCGACGCCGTCCTTGCTGAGCTTGATGTTGGGGCGTCCGTCGGCCTGGAAGGCCTGGTCCCAGCCCAGCAGGATGGTGAAGGCCAGATCTTTCTTGCTGGTCTTGAAGCTCATGTCCAGCGGCGGCGGTGCGATGGCACCGGACGGCGCGGCCTGCTCGCCCTTGTCGGTGTGCAGCAGTTCCAGCTTGTCGCCGATCAGGGTGTCGGCCAGCACCTGCAGGAAATACTGGATCGCGCCGGCGGGCGGATTGTCCAGCGTGGTCTCGATGTTGAGCGCGCCGCAGCCGCTGTAGTTGGCGATGTTCTGCAGCAGCGAACTCGAGTCCGGGTCGCTGGGATCGTCCAGGCGCAGGCGGAACGGGCACAGGCTCAGCTGCTTGCCGGCCGGACGCACCAAGTCGCCGCCGATCGGACTGTTGTTGGTATTGACGCGCAGGTCCAGACCGTCCCAGACCAGGAATTTGCTGGTGTTCTGGGCGCCGTCGGTGAACAGCAGCATGGTGTTGTTGAAGTTGGCGTTATCGCCGCCGACCAGATCCGAATTCAGGTTCGCGATGCCGTCGCCGATCGAGGTGCCGCCGCCGGGCTGATGCGCCGGCTTGTCGATTTCGCTCAGCACCGCATCCAGATTGACGGTGCTCATCGCGGCGATGCCGCCGGTGTTGGTCGCGTCGTTGTCGAAGAACACCACGCCCAACTTATCAGTCGGCAGTTGATAGGCCTTAGCCACCGAGATCATCTGTTCGGTCGCGCGCCGCAGCACCTTCCAGCGCTGGCAGTCGGGATTGGGCGAGTACAACGCGCCGCAGACCGGGTCGCCGTTGAGCTTGGACGACCAGGCCATGGAGCCGGACTTGTCGAACACCAGCACCAGGCGTGCGGGCAGGCGCGACAGCGGCGGGCCCAGTGCGGGCGTCGGCTTCGAGCCCGGAATCACGGTGTCGCTGTCGTAGGCATCGACGGTGTTGCCGCCGCCGCTGGCGGTGATGCCGGTGGCGGTGACGCGGATGTCGCCCGCAAGCATGCCGAGATGGAAAATCTCCAGCGTGTCGACCTGGCCGGCGGTGTTGATGATGCGGAAGGTACAGGTGCCGCCGTTGGTGCCGCTGAGCACCGGGACGCCTGCGTTGAAAGTGCAGTTGATCATCGGGCCGCCGGTCTTGGCGCGTAGCTGCACGGTCGCGGCGGCGCCGTTGAGCGGGTACACCGCCAGATCGTCGGACAAGTAGAAGACCTTGATCGACTTGCTCGAGTTGGGGAAACCGAGCGCGTTGGTGAACGGCACCCAGGCGTCGCCGGTGCCGTTGAGCTTGGGCTCGGAGGTACTGGCGGCGGTGACGTTGGGGCTGGCCGTAGCCGCGACCGCGTCGGTGCCGACGAACAGGGCGAGCATCATCGCCCAGGCCCGCCATAGCGGAAGTTGACGTTTCATGAGGAGCTCCTTTCGCTCAGATGTGCTGGACCAGGCCGACCTGCTGGAGCAGGGCGCCGTTCTGGATGTAGAGGCCGGCGTTGCCGGCGGCGTCGACCGCGAGACTGGGGAAGCGTGCGGTCTGCTGCGGCGGCAGCAGTTCGCGGGTTTCGGTTACGCCGAGCACCAGCCGGCGCGCGCGCAAGGTGCTGAAGCCGGGGGCGCTCACGGTGGAATAGAACAACCACAGCGAGCCGTCGGCGGTGTAGCCCGCGGCCAGGTCGATGAAGGTGGTGACCGGGACGGTCAGGGTGGAGTCGGTGAAGTTGGCTTCCCAGGCGTTGGCGATGAAGCGCTTGGTGAACACGCTCCAGTTCGGGCCCGTGGGATTGGGCTCCTGCACGTAGACCAGTTGCGGCGCGCCGGTGGGATCGATGGTGATGGCGTGATCGCCGGGCCGCACCATGGTGCCGGCGTTGGTGACCGCGCCGGCGGCGCCGCCCAGGGGATAGCGCACGCTCTGCGCGGTGAACACGCCAGCGGTGTCGCGGCGCCAGACCACGATGATGGTGCCGGTCTGATCGGTGACCGCGCTGACCTGGGAGTTCTGATCGATCGAGTCGACCAGTTCCTCCGGGCCCCAGGCGCCGGTGAAGGCGCGGCTGAAGATGCGGTTGTTGCCGGACAGCGCGGAGTAGAACACGCGGATCGTGCCGTTGGATTGCGCGGCCGCCGCCAGGCTGCTCACGCTGAGCACGCCGGTGAACTGGAAGGCGTCGGCGGGCGGCGTCCACACCCCGGCGATGCGGCGGCTGAAGGACAGGAAGCGGTTGGGGCCGTTCACGCGCACCCAGAACACCCACGGCACGCCGCTGGCATCGATCACCGCGGTCGGGGTGTTGTAGGGACCGGCGTTGAGCACGGTGGTCGGCCCGACCGCGGCCGGGCGTTCGCGCAGCATGGCGTTGATCACGTCGCGCATCGGATACGGCAGTTGCGGCACGCCGCTGCCGTTGACCGAATAGCCGCCGCCGAAGGTGTCGGACAGCACTTGGTTGAAGTCCATCTGCGACGGCAGCGAGATGCCGCGCCGGCGGCGATCGACCACCGCCGGCGCGTCGATGATGCCGGCCGAGGTCTGGGTGATCGTGGCCAGCGCGGCGTAGCTGTGGCCGGCGATGAAATCGGGGTCGCCGTTGACCGGCGGCGCGGCGCCGGTACGCACGCGCACCGCCCATTCGCGACGCAGGCGCGAGCAGGTTTCGGTGCCCAGGCCGGGCAGGACCAGTGCCGGATCCTCGGCCAGGGTGACCAGGCGTTCCCACACGTCCAGATAGACGGTGAGGGTGCGCGTGGCCGGCGCGACCGGCGGCGCCGGCAGTGCGGCGATCACCGGCACGCCCCAGCTCGCGGCGAGCGCGGCGGCGCCGGCCTGGCCGGCGTGCAGCGGCTGCGCGCTGAAGCCGATGTCGGCGGTGATGAAGGCCTCCATGCCGTCGACCAGCATGCGCCCGGCCTGCAGCGGTTGCGGACCGCCGCCGGCGACGATGGTGAAGCTGGTGGCGGAATTGATCGCGGCGATGCGGAAGCCGTCGTTGCCGACCGGCACGCCGTCGCCGACGAACCAGCGGAGGAAGGCGCGCAGCTCGTAGCGACGCATGTCGTCGCCTTCGTTCCAGTCGGCGTCGGCCAGGGGCACGCCCTGGGCCAGGCGCACGCTGACGTAGCGGCGGATCGGATCGAAAGTGTTGGGCGAGATGATGGCCATGGCGTGTCCCCGTCGTGTGGTCGTGTCAGAACACGAGCCAGATGGTGCGTTCGAGCGTGCTGGCCGGGTCTTTGGCGACCACCGGATGGCGCACGAGATTGATTTGCGTCGGCGCGCCGCCGAGTTGGGCGATCAAGCCGAACTCGCGCAGGTTGCCGCTGGCGTGGCTGCCGTTCGGCCACGGCGGTACGTTGGGGCCGAGCGTGGCGACGATTTGCAGACGATTGGTCGGCGTGGCCGAAGGCACCGGTCCGTCCATGAAGGTGAAATCCAGATTCGCCGCCGGCACCACGAAGGGCGAGGGATCGGTGAGTCCGGTTTCGTTGCCGGTCGGCGGCGGTGGCGGCACCTGGTCCCAGGAGGCGAGGCCGGCGCCGACCGCCAGGCCCTGAATGCCGAGCGTGGCGCCCGGTGTGCCGCCCATGAAGGCGGCGAGCAAACGCCGGCAATCGGTGAGGATCGCGTTCTTGGCCCAGCCGCGGTCCCAGATCACGCGCCCGTCGGCGTCGCGCAGCACGTCGCGGTACATGCCTTGCGGCAGGGGCATCCGGGTGTCCGTGTCCATAATTCGATTCCTTCGATGAGCGTGTTCGGTGGTAGGCCTGCTGGATCGCTGCGCGAACGCACGCGCTCAGACCGGCGGTGGGAAGTAGGTGCGGCGGCGCAAGGTGGTCAGGTTGGTCGGATTGGCGCTGACGCTGGCGACCTGGTTGCTCAGCAGCAGTACCCAGTCGGGCAGCGCGGCGCTGGTGGAGTCGGCCAGATCGAGGAACTGTTCGACGAAGGGGTAGTCGTCCAGATAGGAATCGCTGAGATCCGCGCCCGGCGCGTACAGAACCTCGGTGGTCAGCGACGGCGCCAGCACGATCACCGCGCGCAAGTTGATCGGCAGGAATTCGGCCAGCAGCTGTTTCAGGCGCGCGGCATTGGCCACGGTCAGCGCCTGGCCGAAGCGGCCGCGCGTCACGTACAAGCCCAGCGTTCCGCGGGTGTAGAACTCGTTGGGCGACAGCGGCGGTTCGTCGTCGCCGCCCAGCGGCCGATGCGGCGTGTACGCGAGCAGGTCGCCCCATTGATGGTGGCGGGTGTTGCGCGCGGTTTCGGCCATGCGCGGGGTGATGGTGTTGCTGTGCCGGCGCAACGTCGCCGCTTCAGGCACGCGTGTGGGCGCGGCGGTCGGCGCCGCGCCGGCCAGGATCGGCGCCAGCTGGTCCAGCGCGGTCGACGCATCGCAGCGGTGCAACAGGGTCAACCCGGCCACGGGCAGGATCAGCGGCAGCGGCGCGATGCGCGCGTTCTCGTCCCAGGGCAGGGCGATCGGCGCGGCCGCGACCAGGGCCGCGCTCAAGGACACTTCCCACAGGCTGCGCCCGCCGTTGCGGTCGCTGCTGAAGAACACGCGGGTGCCGCCGCCACCCAGCGCTAGCGCGGACGGCTGCACATCGGCGGCGCCGGGCGCGGGCGGGGTGGTGACGTCGGCGATCGGGCCCCAGCTCAGCGCCACCGGGTCGTAGCGACGCGCGCGCAACGCGCGGCGGTCTTGTCCGGCGGCGCCGGACAGCCAGCGCGACCACAGCAGCAGCACCGTGCCGCCGGCTTCGCGCAGCAGATAGGGTTCGCGATCGCCGCGTGCGCCGGCGGCCGCGCCGCCGTCGCTGATCGCGATCGCGCCCGACCACGGCGACGACCAGGCGCTGACGTCGTCGCTGGGCAGGCCCTGCGCGCTGCGCACGGCGATGACCGCATCGTTGCGATCGATACGCGCGGCGCCGTTGCCGGTGGCGACCCAGGCATTGCCGGCACCGTCGACACCGATGGCGCGCGCATCGACGCTGGGCAGGCCGTCGGCCAGCGACCAGCCGCGCCAGGCGCCATCGGCCGCGCGCCGCCACACGCCGCTGGCGGCGGCGATCCACAAGGCGTTGTCGGCGTAGGCCAGACCGCGCACGTCGTTGCCGATCGCCAGCGGCGGCGCCAGCGTGGACCACACGCCGGCGGCGCTGCGCTCGGCGATGCCGGCGGCGGTGGCGGCCCAGACGCGGCCGTCGGCGGCGAGCGCGACATCACGCACGTCGTCGCTGGGCAGATCGGGCGCCAGCGTATTGGCGAAGCTGAGGTTGCGATCGAGTCGGCTGAGGCCGGCGGCGGTGGCGATCCAGAGCGCGCCGTCCGCGGCCAGCGCGAGCGCGCGCACGTCGTTGTCGGCCAGGCCGTCGCCGACGTCCAACGTGGTGATCGCGCCGTTGGCGGCGACGCGCGACAGTCCGGTGTCGGTGGCGACCCACACTGCGCCGTCGTCGCTCTGCAGCAAGCGGCGGCAGTCGTCGCTGGACAGGCCGTCGCCGATGTCGAAGGCCTGCCAGGTGAGGTTGCCGCGGCGGCGCGCGACGCCGGCGTCGGTGGCGACCCAGAGCGCGCCCAGGCCGTCGACCAGGCAATGGCGCACGTTGTCGCTGGGCAGGCCGTCGGCGCTGTCGAGCACGTTGACCGTGCCGTTCTCGCCGCGCAAGGCCAGGCCGTTGACCGTTGCGATCGCATCGAACGCGCCCAGCCAGGCGCTGGCGCGCAGACGCCAGCGGCCGTCGGCGTGTTCGCTCCAGGCCAGCACGGCGCCATCGCCGGAGGCGAGCGCGCTGAGTTCGGTCGGCCTGCCCGGGGTGAGTGCGGGCAAGGTCTGCGCGGGCGTCAGATCGAGGGTGTCGTCCCAACTGCCGAAACTGGGCGCGGTGGCGTGGGCGAAGCCGAGCGCGCGCGCGGTGCTGGACAGCGCGAGGTCGACCGACAAGCGAGCGGTCGGACCCACCGCGGTACTGGTCAGGCGGATCGAACCGTCGCCGGCTGGGCTGGCGACGGCCTGGGTGAGTTGCGCGTTCATCGCGGCGACCACTTCGGCCGTGGTCGCAAGCGCGGGATTGGCGTAATCGACCGCGTTGACCTGGAATACGTCGTTGGCGCCGGCGGTGCGCAGGGTCAGACGGGTGCCGACCACCAGGCGGAAACGCGGCAGCTGGCGGCCTTGCAGCACGGCAGGCAAGCGCGGACGCGAACTGCCCAAGCTCCAGCGCACGCGCGCGTTGGCGCTCTCGGCCGCTTCGACACGGGCCAGGAACACGCGGCCGTCGGCCAGGGTAGCCGCGGCCGGATGCGCGACCGCGGCGTCGTCGCCAGGTCGCGTCGACAGCAAGCGGGTCGCGCCGCGCCATTGGCCGGCGTCCCAGGTCTTGCAGACCAGGCCGCCGTAAGGCGCGCGCTCGCCTTCGCGTTGATCCGGGTCGGGCGCGCTCGCGGCGTCGCTGGCGAACACGCGCACGCGGCCCAGCGCATCGGCGGCGGCGGCGAGACGATCGCCGCCGGCTGCGTCCAGGGTCAGCGCTTCGCTTTCGCGCGCGCTGACGTTGATCTGCGATTCCGGACCGACGCTGCGCGTGCGCAGCCGGACCTGGCCGCCGACCGCGTCGGCGACGATGTCGCTGGCGACCGCCGCGATCGCGGCCGCGACTTCGGCCGCGGTCGCCGCGGCTGGATTGGCGAAGGCCGACGCGCCCAGACGTACCCGGAACGAAGCGCCGCCGTCGACGGCGATGCTGAGTTCGGCGCCGGGGAAGATCGCGTAAGGGCCGGCGACGTTGCCGACCAGGGTCGCCGGCGCCGGGCCGACGCCGAAGGCTTCGTCGTTGCCGGCGCCGAAGCCGAGCAGGGCGGCCGCGTCCAGTGGCGAACGCCAGCTCGCTCCCGCCGGCACGCTTGCATGGATCTGATAACGCGGCGCGTGGTTGCTGCGCGCGAGGTGCTGCACGAACTCGGCGGTGCGCGTGGTCCAACCGGTGTAACGCGTGACCAGGGCGCCGACCGACGTCACCGTGCCCACCGATTCGTACAGGCGCGGCGTGGCCTTGAGTTCGTTGCGCGCCAGCGGCAGCGCATCGGCATCGCCCAGGCGCCAGCCCAACCAGCCCGCCAGTTGCGGCAGACGGCGGCCGTCGACGCGGTCGATGTCGTGCAGGTCCCACAGGTTTTCGGCCGAGCTGCGCGCGCTGTCCATGGACGCGCCGTAGACGTCGAGCAGGCGCCGCAGCTGGCCCGAACGCGCGGCCATTTCCGGGATCGCCTCGGAACCTGGCGTGGTCGGACGCAGGTTGACGTCGAACTGGCGATGCACGGCCGGTAGCAGGTCGTACATGGTGCGGTTGAGGCCGTGCGGCGCCGCCGGCGTGGCGATCGCGCGATGGCGCTGCGCCTCGACCGGATCGAAGGCCGCGCTGAACAATTGGTAGTAGCAGGCGTCGCCGGGCGTCAGCGACAGCGGCGCGTCGCCACCATCGACGATCTCGATGCGCCGCCGCAGCGGCTGGCCGTCGGCGCCGTAGCTGGTGGCGACGATGCGGCGCACGCGCTCCAGCGGCTGGCCGCCGACGTCCTGGGCGACGCTGATCGCCTCGAACACGATGCGCTCGGCGCCGTCGCGTTCTTCCCAGGCCGGCAGATCGATCACGCTGATGCCGCCACCGGGAGTCGGCGGGAACGCGGCGCTGTCGTAAACGAGGTAAGGATCGGGCGCCAGCGGCGGCTGCGGGAATTCGAAATCGCGCGTCTTGCGCCGCAGCGTCTGCCGCGGCGCGTCGGCCAGCGTCTCGCCCGGACCCGGCGTCAGCGTCCAGCACACCCGCACGCGGCGGGCGACCAGGTCGGATTCTGCGATGAAGCGGTCGATGATCACGCCGGCCCCCTCAGCCGATCTGCAGGCTGAGTTCGAGCTGCGACAGCACCGGCAGCTCGTAGGGCCCGACGTCGACGCGGCTGGCGACCGCGCTGCGCGAGATCAGGGCGTTGCGGATGAAGTCCGGCAGCTCGGCCATCGACGGCAGGTCGTAGCGGCGCAGATCGTCGTCCAGGGTCGAGGCGGGCTGGTCGGCGCGGTTGAAGCGGTAGATATCCAGAGACAGCACCCCGGGTATCGCCTCGATCAGCGCGAACAGGTCGCTGGGGTACAGGGCCTGGCCGAAATCGACCGCGTCGTAGGCGAGGTAGCGCGCCACCGTGTCGGCGATCTGCTGGCGCAGCGGATCGGCCTGATAGCGCGCGTCGTAGCGCACCGTCATCGCGATCGCGACCGGCGCCGGGCTGGCGTCGAGCACGCGCAACTGGGTGCCGGCCATGCGCTTGTCCTCGAAGTAGGCCAACAGCGCGGTGCGCAGCGCCTCCGGCACCGGACGCCAGCTATCGCCCTGCGGGGCGACGATCAGGTCGATCTGATTCCAGTTGCGGGCGCGCGCGCGCGCCTTGGCCACGCCGCCGGCGTGGTGGGCGAGGGCGACGCAATCGTCGGGCGTTACGGCGCGGCGGCCGCTGCGATAGACCATGGGGCCGTTGCGCACCGCGATCTCGCTGCTTTCCGCGGCGCTGCCGCCCGCGGCCGGGGCCGGGTTGGTCACCGCCAGCAGGTTGGGCAGCACGGTGACCGCGCGGGTAATGGTGTTGGCGGCCACGTTGGCGCGCACGCCGCCGCCGACGCGGCAGGTCGCTCGCACGTTGTTGGTGCCGCGCGGCGGCACGCGTCCGAACACGTTGTCGCCGAACAGGATGGCGCAGGCGTCGTTCTCGTCGAACTGGCAGATGTAGTCGCGCGAGTCGCGCGTGGACAGCAGGGTGCGGCCGTCGGGGCCGGTGCTGTAGAGGAAGTTGTCGCGGCGGTCCCAGCGCACCCAGCCCGCGCCTTCGTCGACTTCGACCACCAGGCTTTCCAGGATCGGCGGCTTGTGCGGCAGGCGGAAACTCTGGTTGGGCTCGCCGCTGGACGAGCCGAGCAGGGTCGGCGGCAGGCTGCGGCTGTGCGAGACCGGCAGCACGAACTGGGCCTGGCCGGCGACCGCGCCGGGCAGGACCTGATCCGAATGCAGATCGATGGACAGCGCCGGGCCCAGGTATTCGAAGGTCGCCGGATCGTCGCTGGGCTGGCTGGCGATGAACTGCGCGCCGCTGGGGATCGCGATCACCGCCGGGCCCACCGGCACCGAGAAGGTCAGCAGCAGGTCGGCGCGCGCGGGCAGCGGCGGGGTGGGTTCGTAGCCGATCAGGCGCAGCAGCTGCAGCACGCTGCGGCGTTCGCGCGCGGTGCCCGGAAACAGTTCGCTGGCGATGCGGTCCTGGTAGTACAGGATCACGTCGCCGACGTAGGCGACCATGTCGGTCAGCACCACGCCCAGATCGGACGGGGTGTGGTCGGTCCACTCGGGCAGGCGCAGGCGCGCCAGATCGAGCATGGCGCGGCGCAAGGACGCGTAGTCCTTGTTGGTGTAATCGATCGCCGGCGGCAACGGATCGGTGACGGCCATGACGGCGCTCCTTGCTCAGGCCAACGGGACCAGCAGCGAATCCGTGCTGGGTTCGCTGGTGTGGGTGTAGTCGAGGCGCACGTACAGCTCGGCCTCGCGGCGTTCGAAGGCGACGTTGGTGACCAGCACGCGCGGTTCCCAGGCCAGCAGGCATTCCTGCAGCTGGCGCTTGACCAGGGTGGCCATGACGTCGTCGTTGGGGTCGTGCACCAGCGAGTGGATGCGGGTGCCGTACTCGCGCAGCATCACGCGCTCGCCGAAGCGCGTGGCCAGCAGCGCGCGGATGTTCTGGCGAATCTTGTCCTGACCGTTGGCGCGCTGCACGCCGCCGTCGGAAAGGGCGAAGGGAAAGGCGAAACCCATGACGTTGTCCATGTCGCTAGTGCTCCTCAGCTCAGTCCGACTTCGCCGGTTTGGGTGGCGGTTCCTATCGGCACGTTGCCGTTATCACGTACTTGCGACTGCACACCGGTCACGCGCGCGCCGACCACGTAGGCATGGACGACGTCGGCGATGGCCTTGGCCATCGCGTCGGCGGCATCGTCGCCGCTCCATTCCTCGTCCACACCCTTCTGGAAATTGGTGCGCAAAGTCGCGGCCAGCGTCGATTCGAGCGTGTTGCGGTCCAGGGCCATGGCATCAGTCCAGCGGGCAGGGCGGCAGGGTGGGCAGCGCCGGCAACGCGGGCAGCGAAGGCGGTACGGGCAGGGGCGGCAGCGGCGGCAAGGTGATCGCGATCGGCAAGGTCGGCAGCGTCAGTCCCGGCAGATCCGGCAAGGCCGGCAACTCCGGCAGCGCCGGCAGCGAAGGCGGCACCGGCAGCGGCGGTAACGGCGGCAGGGTGATCGCGATCGGCAGCGTCGGCAGCGCCAGTCCCGGCAGGGACGGCAAGGCGGGCAGCGCCGGCATCGACGGCAACGCCGGCGGCAGCGGCAGCGGCGGCAACGGCGGCAGCGACAGCGGGATCGGCAGTTCGGGGAAGCTGCAGCGGCTCATGCGCGCGGTCTCCTCACTTCACCAGCACCGAAGCGCTGAAGTGCTGTTGCGGCACCAACATCGCAGGCGGCGTGGCCGGACCGGTCGGACCCATCGCGGACGGATGGGTGTGGAACATGAACTGCTTCCACAGAATGTCGAACTGCTTGGCCAGCAGGGTCGGTTCGCTGGCGCCGGAACCCACCGATACCGTGGTGCCTTCGAGCAGGATATTGGCCGCGGTGATGCGCACGGTGTCGCCGGTGAGGTCGAGGCTGGCGCCGTCCTTGTTCATCAGCACCACGCCATCGGCGTTCATCGCCAGTACGTGGCCTTGCTCGGACATCAGCGAGGCTTCGCCCTTGTCGGCGTTGAGATAGAGCGTCGAGCCGCTCTTGTTCGACACCACCACGCTGCCCTTGTCGTCGATGGCCAGGAAGGAGTTGTCCTTGTGGCGGATCACGACCTTGGCGCCGCCGTCGGTGTCGTTGAGTTCGATGGTGTGGCCGCTGGCGGTCTGAATCACGCGGTTGTCGGGCGGCGTGACCCGACTCTCCTCTGGCGTCGCGGTCTTGGGGTACCAGGTGCCGACCCAGATCGCGAACTCGGGATCGCCGCCTTCGAACTCCACCCACACCTTGGCCCCCACCGGCGGCACGAAGAAGTGGCCGTAGGGGAAGCAGGGGCGCGCGTTGACCGCGAGTTCGGTGCCGAAGATCGCCGGCACGTTGACCAGGACGCAGCCTTGCTTGTCCGGGTCTTCGTTGCCGGTGACGGTGCCGCTGTATTTTCCGTACCAGCGTTCGGCATGGCGGTGGATGGCGTTCATGGCGTCCTAGCGGGTGAGTTCGAATTCGGAGGTGTAGCCAGGCGACATCCCGCCGCCGGAACTGGTGCGCACCGTGTGCTTGACCTTGCGTACGTACCAGCGCCCCGCGCCCCAGCCGCTGATGCCGGTGACGTCGACCGCGCCCTTGGCGCGCAACATCACCGTGCCCACGCAGGCGCCGCGGGCGGTGAAGCCCAGCGCCATGGTCGGGTCCTGGGCGGCGTCGCTGGTCGCGCGCGCGGCGCTGGAGGGCGTGCCGGGGGTGAAGGTCTCGGGGCGCTGGCTTTGCGGCGTTTCGGTGGCTTCGCCGGCGACGCTGAGCGCGCTGTCCAGCGCGGGTCCGCCGGCTTCGGCGACGGTCTCGCTGGGCGCATGCGCGGGCTCGGCCGGCGGCGGTGGCGCGGTGGTGGTGACGGTGTCGCCGGTGAGCGGATCCACGGTCGCGGTGCTGCGTCGCGGCGAAGCGGCGCTGGCGGTGCGCTCGTAGGAGAAGCGGGTGATGCGCCCGGCCATGCCGGTGGCGGCCAAGGTGCCCATCGCCTCGCCCTCGGTCAGGCGCGCGAGCGGAATGAAATAGAACTTGGAGGCGCCGCCGTTGTATTCGACGAAGGCGCGGCAGGAGTAGCGACGCGCCAACAGCACGATGAAGTCCCAGTCGTTCTGGGTGGTCTGGCGCAGCGGCGCGGCTTCGGTGAACTCCGGATCCGGGCTGGGCTCGATCTGGCCGACCGCGATGCCGGTGGTGGGCTCGCGGGTGACGAGGGCGCGCAGGATCGAACTCAGCGTGCCGACGTGGTGGGTGGCGCGGAACGGGCGCTTGCGGATGCGGTAGGACAGGTCCAGCGCGGTGATGGTGAGCTGCTTGGGATTGCAGCCCGCGGCCGCGTTCGCGATCTGAGTGACTTCGCCTTCGAACAACACCGCGTGGTTCTCGCCCCAACCCAGGTCGACCAGCAAGGTGTTGCCCTCGCGCGGCGCTTCGCTGCCGCTGCCGCTGGGGTCGTTGAGCACCACCACCGCCTTGTCGATCAGGCGATCGTTGTCCTCGACTTCGGCGCTGCGCACGTTGGCGCTGATGTCGATGCCCTGCAGGTGCACGCGCTTGTACGGTTGGCGGCTGTCGCTCATGGCGCGTCCTCAGAAGCGCCGGTCGCGTTCGACCAGACCCGGGGCGCTGCCGCCGGAGGCGATGTCGAGCTTGTCGCCCGGGCGCCACTCCAGCGGGAAACGCAGCGGATTGGCGTCGGCCAGGCGCCACCAGCCTTCGCTGGAGCCCTGATAGCGCCATGCCAGATACTCCAGCGACTCGGCGCCGGTGACCAGGTGCGCATAGCGCGCCGAACTGGCGGGCACGCTCTCGTGGCGACGGATCGGCAGGCCGGTGCGCGGCTCGCCGTCGGCGTCGGGGGCCTGCATCGGCGCCAGGCGGGCGTATCGCGATCGTGCGGAAACGGGCATGGGGGCTCCTGCTCAGAGATCGAAGATGTGTTTGATGACCGACGCACCCGGCAGCACGTTGACGTAGTCCATGCCGTAGCCGGAGCGGCCCATGGTTCGGGCGACGTTGACGTAGCGCTCGATGGTTTCGACCAGCGGCGAAATCGCCTTGGTCTGCTGCTTGAGGCTGACGCTGATCTCGGCGCGCGCCGGCGAGGTATCGGCGTTGAAGCGGGTGATCTTGATGCTCAGGTTTTCCATCACGCAGTCGGTGTTGATGCCGCCGTAGATCAGCGTGCACAGCGGCGGCGCGAAGGTCTTTTCGAAGCCGCTGCTGATCCACTCGACCAGGCTGCCGACGTCGACGCCGGGATTGACGAAGGAGCGCAGCAGGGCCAGGTCCGGCGAGATGTCGCCGTCGTAGAGGTTGCCCACGTCCGAGGTCGAACCTTCCGGGCGCACCGCGCCGTCGAGCACGAAATCCAGGGCGAAGGTGCGGGCCTCACCGCAACCGGCCTCCAGCGGATGCGTGCGCACCAGCTGCGGTCCGAACTCCTTCAGGTCCTCGAGCGCGCCGGCCGGCGCGGTCGCCAGCTTCACGTACCAGGGCTGGCTGGCGCTCATCGCCGCGGAGGTCTTGTCGAAGGCCCAATTGCCGAAGTTTTCGACGTCGGTGTACTTGTAGGCGCGCTTCTCGGTCAGCGCCTCGGGATTGAATTGAAAGCGAAACACCAGCGGCGGCAGGCTGTTCCAGCAGGCGAGGTATCCGTAGGCCATGGCGCGTCTCCGGTTCCGTGGGCTCAGGCGGTGATCAAGGCGGGGTCGTCGGAACCGCGCTGGGCGAGTTCGCGCTGATAGGCGAGCAATTGCGCGTACAGCACTTCGGGAGCGGGCAAGGCGGCGACCGGACCGTCGCCGCCGGCCACCGTGGCCGCGGTCAGGTCGATGATCACTTCCTGAATTTCGATCGAGGCGCGCGGGCGGTCGACGGCTTCGCCGACGATGCGGCCGGGGATGGAGTCGCCGGCGGTGGCCGGGGTGCTGGAGAACTGGCGGGTGATCTGATCGAGCAGCGTGGCCAGGCCGTTGCCGGACAGCCATTGCTCGTAGGCGCGCGCGATCGCTTCCAGGCCCGTCTCCGGGCGCTCGCGCACCGCGCGTTCGGCCTCGGCGAAGGCGCCGGCGAATTCGGCCGAGCGCTGGCGCACCGCGTTCAAGTTGGTGGCGTAATCGCTGCGGCTGCGGTCCAGTTCGGTCGAGATCAGTTGATCGAAGCGATCCGACAACAGGCCGAAGCCAGTGGCGACGCTGCCGGCCAAGTCGCGCACGCCGTCGAGCAGGCCGGTGCGCAGCGCATCCATCTGCGCGCGCAGGCTCACCAGCGCGGCGGGCGGCGCGGCCAACGCGGCCGGATCGGGCATGGCCGGCATCAGGGTCGAAGGCAACGTGGTCGAAGGCGTGATCGGGCCCGGCAAGGGCAGGGCGGCGGCATCGGTCAGGGCCTTGATCTGGGTGCCGGTCAGCGGTGCGCTGACCGGGGTGCCACCCGCGCTGGTCGATTTGTCGCGCAGCAGTTCGTACAGCGGCGGCAGCACCGCCGGCAGGACCTGGATCAGGTGGGTGATCAAACGGAACACGCGAAGGTCGCTGAAGCGCGCGAGCACGATGAACAAGGTGTCGACCAACCAGCGCAGCATGCCGTTGACGGTGCGCTGCAGGCCGCCGGCCAGGAACTGGAACACCGCCAGCGCGCCTTCCAGCACCGTGCCGGCGATATCGAACAGGCTGCCCAGGATGCCCTGGACCATCTGGCCGATGACCTGGGCCAGTCCGGCGGCCAGGCGTGCGACCACGCCTAGCAGGTCGAACACGGTCACCAGCACCACGCCGCGCAACAACAACACGTTGCGTACCAGGAACTGCAGGATTTCGACCACCGCCAGCTTGAAGGTGTCGAGCTTGTCGAACAGCAAAGCGATGCTGCCCACCAGCATCGGCACCAGGATGATCAGGCCGTTGATGATGCGGGTCACGCCGCCTACGGTGGTCTCCACCGACTGCAGCATGGCCATCCAGCGCTCGTGCTGCGGCGTCAGCGAGGCCTGCAGTCGCTCGGGCGCGGGCGAGCCGCCGCCACTGCCGCCGCCGCTGCCGGCGGCCTCGAACAGGCCGGTGAGCAGATTCAGGATTTCGCGGAATTCGCCAATCTGATCGGTCAGGGGCGCGCCCGCGACCGTGGCGGTCGGCTCGGCGTCGGCCGCCGCCACCGCGGCCTCGGTCGGCGTGAGCGCTTTGCCGGCGCCCTTCTTGGCGGCCGCGGCGGGCTTCTTGTCGTCGCCGCCTATGCCCAGGCGCTTGAGGATGTCCTGCAGCTTGGTGACGATGGAATCGATCTTCCAGATCATCACCGGCAAGGCCACGCCCGCGATGGTGCCGCCGATCAATCCGCCGAACAGGCCGCCGAAGAAGCGGCCGATGCCGCCGAGCAGGCCTTCGAAGAAGCCGGCCACGCCACTGCTGGCGACCAGGTCGCGCAGGTTGTTGACGTGCACCAGCAAGGCGCCGCCGCGCATCGGCGGCGCGCCGAAGCGGCCGCTGGGCGTAAACGCCTCGGCGAAGGCGAATCCGGCATAGCGCGCGGTCGCCTGCGCCACCTGTTCCAAGGTGCCGCGCAGGCCCTTCAGCTGGGTCAGCATCAGACCCATCTGGGTGACCATATCGTCGGAGGCGTGGTCGTCGGCCATGGCTCAGGTGGCTCCCGCTGCGATCTGATCGAGTTGGCGCCGGCCCTCGGCGTAAGCCTGGCCGATCGCGTCGCGGAAATGCTGGGCGAGGTCGCGCACCAGCGATTCGTCGTGGGCGCGGTCGTGCGCGCGCAGGGTCAGGCGCGGCACCCGCACCCGGCCCAGGCGCGCGCGGCGCGCCAGGATGTGCGGCGAGGTCGGGGTGAGTTCGACGTAGCTTTCCTCGCCGGCCATGGCGCGCTCGCGCCACCAGCGACGCATCTCGCCGATGTACAGCGGGATCGCCGCTTCGATGATGCGGAAGCCGTTGCCGGCCAGCCAACGCTCGAAGGCGCCGATCGGCGCGGTGTGGATGCGGTCGCCGAGGGCGCGGATCTGGTCGTTGTAGAGACCGTTGGCCAGCCCGGCCGACTCGCGTGCGAACTCCTGCATGCGCCCGGCCGGGCCGGTGCGGGCGAAATCGGTGGCGGTGCGCGAGAACACCTCGCCCAGGTCGGCGAGGCTGCGCGATACATTCTCGAACAGGCCGCGCACATTGGCGCCCAGGGCGCGGCCGAAATCCCGCACCTCGCGGCCCAGCACGCCCGGCGGGACGCCGAACAGCAGGTTGTAGAAGTTGGGCATGCGCTTGATGCGCGGCTTTTCGGTCTCGACCATCGGCCCGCCGGTATCGGCAAACAGCGCATCGACGATCTGGTCGATCAGGTTCAGGTCGTGCAGCAGACTGGCGCGCAGCGCGGCCAGTTTGCCCCCGACCCAGGGCACGTCGTTGATCACCGGCATGAAGGCGGTGGAGACGATGGTCGCGCGTGCGGTGTTGATGCCGGCCTTGGCCGCGCCCCACAGGGTCCAGTTGATCGCGGTGCCGGCCGCATCGATCACCTGATTGACGGTCAGCGTGACTCCGATCATGTCGATCAGCATCGCGGTCGGACCCATAAAGGGCTTGACCAGCTCCAGCAGATCGAAGGCCAGGATCTCGTCGATCATGTGGAACACGATGTTGACGATGATGATCACTTCGTTGACCTGCTGGCGCAGGCCGTGCAGGAAGCGCTGCAGCGCGAACAACGCCACTTCCAGGTAGATGCGCGCGACCACGGCGAAGTAGTTGATGCTCCACTGCAGCATCGTGGCCATGGCCCCGACCAGGGCCGGCACCTCGCGCAGCATCTTGGGCAGGGACTCGAAGAAGAACGCCAGCACCTCGCGGCGCAGGCGGAACACCCGCGCTTCGATGCCGCGCAGCGCATTGACGATGGTCAGACGGATGCGCAGCCAGATCGCGTTGGCGAGGGTGCGGATCCAGTCCGGAATGATCGGCAGGATCAGCATCACCGCGGTGAAGCCGCGCAGCACCGTATCGAGCATGTTGTCGCCGCCGCCCATGCCGGCCGGCGCGGGCGCCGCCGCCGCGACGGCGGCGCTGGGCGTGGCCGCGGCGGCGCCCCCGGCCGCGCCAGCGGCGCCGGCCGGGCCATCGAACAGGACTTTGGCCTTGGCAAAGTCGCCGACGATGTTGCGCAGCTGGCCGGTGCTGGTGGTCAGACCGCGCCACGCCATGCCGAGCAGGCCGAACAGATCCGAGGCGCGCGCATTGCGCGGATCGAAGGTGGAGGCGCGCGGGTCGGCCAGGCGGTCGACGGAATCGGCGATCGCAGTGACGATGCCCTCGATCGCACCGAGCAGGTTCGGCAGGATCATCTCGTCCTCGACCGCCTGCGGGATGCGGGTGAAGCCGCGCCCGAAGGCCACGAACGGAGCCGCCCAGGTCGCGCCGGCGCTGCGGTAAGGACGCAACGCGCCGTGCTGCTGGGCGTCGATGGCCACCGACAGCGCGGTGCCTTCGAACAGGAAGATCGGGAACGCGCGGGTGCGTCGCTCGAGTTCGCCCATGCGCTCCAGGCGCTGAGTCAGCCAGCGTTGCAGCGCCGCAGACAGGCCGCCGATGCGGCGGCGTTGGCTGTCGAAGGCGGCCAGCCAGTCGGAGGCGAGCGGGATCAGATCGATGGGCATGATCGTCAGCTCGCCGGCGCCAGGTAGGTCTGCTCGCGCAGCAGCCGGGTCAGGTCGTTGCCGATATTGCGCAGCGAAACCGCGTCGCCGCCGGGGCAGCGCACGGTGATCTTGCGCACGACCGGACGCAGGCGACCGTTGTCGGGCAGATCGCGCACCGGGAAATCGGGGTCGCGCGCGGGCACGTCGCGGCCGTAGACCTCGCGGTCTAGGCGGTCGAACGCGTCCAGCAGGTCGGGCACGCGGATGCGCACCTGCGCGGGCAGGATGCGCGCGACCACGGTGTACAGCAGATCGCGGTAGCGCAGCTCGTGAGTGCGCAGCAACTCGAAGGCCTGGTCGGGCGTATCGACGCCGAACTCCTGCGCCATCAGCGCCGGTTCGCCTCGGAACACGCTCGCCGGCGGCGCCATCAGCTGCTGCGCCAATGCGTCGGTGGCCGGGTCCAGCGCGAACGGCGCCGCCATGTCCACGTCGAACTCCGGGCCCCAGGGCGTGGACAGGGTGATGCCGCCGCGCGCCGCGCCGACCATGCGCTTGGCCATGTCCATGCTGGGCGTGGGCGGCGCCACCAGCATGCCGCTCAGCACGCGTGCCGGCGCCAGCGCGCTGCTGATCGCGCCCGGGCTGGCGGACGAGGATGGCGGCGGCGCGGCGGCCGGCGGCGCGGCCGGGGCGGCCGCGCCGGTGCTGGCGAAGATCTTGCGGACCTCGGTCACCACGCGTGCGGCCGCGCGGAACTGGCGGATCAGCGGGATGTCCTCGATCAGTCCGCGCGCGGCGGACACCGACAGATCGATCGAGGCCCGGGTCTGGTTGGCGATCGAACCGAAACCGTCCTTCAGCGCTATCGCCATCTGCGCCAGCATCGCGCCCGCGCCTGCGATTAGGTGTCGCGCCATCGCCATGACGTGGTCGATCATGCGCGTCAGGATCGCCATCGGCGACGCTTCCGGATCGGCGCCTTCGAGGGCGGCGACCGTGCCTTCGCCGATACTCTTGACCACCTCCCAGATGCCCTTGCCGAATTCGATCAGGGCGTGGAACTGCATCGCGGTCGGCAGGATCAGCCTGCCGAAGCGGGTCAACAGCCAGGCCGCGGCGCCGATCAGTTGCGCGAACAGCGCGGCGACGCGATCGACCAGCTCCAGGATGCCGCGCAGCAGCGGGTTGCGGATCGCCTCGCGCGGACCGGTGAGCAGGTTGATGAAGCGCGTGAGCGCCTGGATCGCGCGGGTCGCGTCGCCGACCAGCTCGTAGGCCATGACCAGGACGCCGTTGGCGCCCTGCGCGGCTGCGACGATGGCGACGACGAAACCGCCTAGCAAGGCCAGCGGGAACAGGATCGCCGCGGCCGCGGTGCCCAGGCCGGTGAACTCGGCCAGGAAGATCGGGCTGTAGAGAATCGTGAGCAGGCTGGCCGCGATCGCGCACATGGATTCGCGGATCTTCACGTACAGATACATGACGATGCCGCTGGGGCTGATGAACATGCCGACGGCCATGCCGGCCATACCGGCCACCGGTTCGAGCAGGTTGGGGCCGGTCTGGCCGCCCTTGGACTGCGCGCGCGCCTCGCGGTAGCGCTCGCCCAGCGCGGTGATGTTGGCGATCACCACGCGCAGGCGGCTATCCAGCCGCGGCAGACGCACGCCGAACCATTCCACCAAGAAGGCGCCGCGCGCGCGGTCCATCACCACGGCTTCCAGCCGTAGTACCGAGTTCCATCGCTCGAACGCCGTGGCCATACCGGCCAACGGCGCAGAGAGCGATGTGAGTAGCAGCCCGATGGGCATTCAACGGCTCCAATTCAACGACCTGCGGCTCAACGTCCTCGGGACGATTCGATCTCGGCGTTTTCCCGCTCGATCTGCTCGATCAGCAGACGCGCGAAGCTGCGTCGGTCCTCGGTGGGCATGTCCATCAACTCGGCGTGCGGCCAATGAAGGTGGTAAGCCAGAAAGAACACCTCGCGACGCAAATCCTCGAGCGTCAGTCCAATGCCAAAAAATGGGACAGATCCAGGCTGGCCTTGAACTCGTGGCCGCAGGCCGGGCACTCCAGCGCGCGTATCAGATCGACGCCGGGCGCGGCCGAGTTGAGCGCCCGGTCGATCAAGCGCCGGTCGGTCATGGTCAGCTCGGCCAGCAGCTTCGGCCCGATCGCGTTGAGCCGGTGCTGCGGCACGTCGCCCAGCGACTTCAGGCAGCGGGCGAGCAGCGCGTTCTTGCCCAGCGAGGCGTTCTTGCGCATCTGCGGCGCCACCGCCGACTCGTCCGCGCCGGTGGGCAGCCGCATCACCATCGCGTGGTGGGCCACGCCCTGGTTGTCGATGTAGCCGTCCTCCAGGCGGATGCGGATCTCGCCCGCCGATTCCTCTTCCGGCATGCGCCGCACCGGCAGGGCGTCGAGCTCTTCGGTGACCTCGTGGCTGTGGCCGCAGGACGGGCACTTGTAGCTCGCCTGCAGCTCGTTGCCGAAGGTCGCGCCGCGCAGTCGCAGCAACAGGTAGTTGCGGTCGGCCGAGTACATTTCCGCGACCACAGACGGGCCGGTGGACTTGAGCTCGCCCAGGCCGACGATGCAGCTGGCCAGCAGTTCGGTGACCAGCTTGCCGCCGTTACGCTGGTTCTGCGGATCGGCCAGGATCGCCTCGTCGCGGCCGGTCATCTTGCGCAGCATGCCGTGGCGGTGCAGGCGGCCTTCGTCGTCGTAGACGCCGATCGGCAGCTCGAACTCGTAGGTGCGGTGGGTCGTGCTCGGCGGCGGCGCCAGCGGGACCTCGCGCAGTGCGGTGGCTTCGGTTCTCATTCGACACGCTCCAGTCCTTCGTGTTCGAGGACGATGGTCTGCTTGAAGTGGTTGGTCGACCCGGCTTCCAGGTCGGTGAATTTCGACGACTTCACCCAGGCCCCGTAGAAGGCGAAGGTCAGCACGTCGGCGCCGTTGTGGCGCTTGACGATCATTCCGTCGCGACGCGGGACGGAGCCGCCCTGATCGTCGCGATTGAGCTTGAAGCACTCCTGGAACCAGTCCTTGAAGCGCTGGTCCTCCGGACTGCCGTCGACATACCGCTCGATCGTGAGCGAGTCGAACTTGACCTTCGCGCCGGCGGTCTTGAACACCCGGAACGAACCGCCGTGCGGCTGTTCCACGGTTTCAATCTCGCCTTCGCTGAGTCCGCCGATCTTGCTCACGCCGGGGCTTTCGCGCCCGTCGATCACCAGTACGAACTCGCTCGCGCGATAACTTTCCCAAATGTCTCCGACTTGTGGCATGACGCCCTCCTGCGTGCGCTAGTGATGAGTTCAAGCTTCGGCCGCGGCGGCCCCGGAGGGCTGCTGGCCGACGGTGATGACGATGGTTTCCGCCGGCTTGGACGGATAGAAATAGACTTCGACGTTGAGCAAGCCCTGATCGACCTGGTCCGGCGGATTGTTCGAGGCGTCGCAGATGACGGTGAACACTTCCTCCGGCGAACCCGTGCCGAACGCGCCCTGCCGCCACAGCCCCAGCAGGAAGGGGTTCACCGCATTGAACTTGACGGCGTTCCACAGCGAGCTGCGGTTCGGCTCCTGGCGCACCCAGCGCAGGCCGTTCTTCAGGCTGCTCTTGACGAAGTTGAAGAGCAGGCGCACGCCGACGTACATCCAGCGCGGATCGGTGCTGAGCGTGCGCGAGGAATCGATCACGATGCCGGCGCGCGGGATCGCGCGGATGCCGTTGACGCTACCGTCCTTGACCAACTGGGTGTGCTCGGCGTCGGTGAGGCGATAGGTCACGTCGAGCACGCCGGCCAGGTTGGCCTCGTCGCCCGCCGGCGCCTTCCACACGCCGCGCGAGCGCTCGACGCGAGCGAACACGCCCAGCACATGCCCGACCGGCGGCAGGTTGCGACGCGGGTTATCGCCCACGCCGGCCGGATCGGCGATGGTGATCCACGGCGCGTACAGGGCGCCGTAGGCCTTCTTGGCCTGGAAGGACTGGCCATAGGCGACCGCCTGGCCGGCCTCGGTGAAGCCTTCCGGCACCGCGCCCACGTACATGCAGTCGCCGCGGTTCTCGCAGTAGGCCAGGGCAGCGGCGACGATGCCGGGATCGGTGCGCTCGCAGGTCAGCAACTGCACGTCGTGCGGATCGAAGGCGAAGAAGCCGCTGCGCACCGAGGCGTCGCCGTTGAAGTGCGCCGACGTCGGCGTGCCGTCGCGACCGGCCGCCAGCGGCGTCCAGGCCAGCACCGCGGGACGGTCGGCGCCGACCGCGCTGGCGCTGAGCATGTCCTCGGCGACGACGTAGCGCGAGCCGCGGATGGTGTCGTTGATGCGGGCCGGCGCGTAGTTGGGCGTGTCGGCTTCCATCGACAGGTCCGACCAGGTCTCGCGCACGTTCTCGGCCTCGGTGCCGCCTTCGGCCACGGTCACGGTGAAGCGCAGGTTGCGCACGCGGATGTTCTGCGCGGTCCAGCCGGCGATGCCGGCGATCGGCGGTCCCCAGGTGACCGCGCCGGTCAGCGGATTGCGCGACAGCAGCTTGACCATGGCGGTGTTGGCCGGCACGGTCGGGTCGAATACCTCGATCGCGTCGCCGAGGTCGAAGTCCTCGGTGCGGCGCAGGGTCGCGCCGTTGGTGGCCACCGCGCTGGCCGTGCCCGGCACCGCCGCGGCGATCGCGAAGCCCAGGGTCGCGTTGGCGGCGATGACCTGGATCGACGTCCAGCCGTCGCTCAGCCGTGCGACTTCGCCGGTCGAGGTCAGCACCAGGTTGCCCGGGCCGGTCAGAGACGCGACCACCCGGCTCTGGCGGCCGTTGATCGCGTCGCGGATCTGCTGCGGGGTGGCGTTGGCGGCGCCGCCCGGGAAATCGGCGGGCAGGAAGGTGATCACGGTGTTGTCGGGCGAGCCGTCCACGCGCAGCGTCAGGCTGGGGAGGGTGCTCATGTCGACCGGCGCGACCATGGCCACCGTGCCGGTAATGGTGGCAGCCGCGGCTTCGCGCAGGCGGGTGGTGGTGGGCGTGGAGCGCGCCACCCGCACCTGCAGGGTATTGCCCCAACTGCCCGGATCCTCGGTGCCGCGGAAACCGGCCGAGATCCGCAGCGTGTCGGCGGGGCTGCCGTCGCGCAGCGCCAGCGTACCCGGCGCATGGCCGGTGGCGGGGTCGTCGGAGACCACCCGATTGACGTAGGCGACCTGGCCGCCGTTGTCGAAGTAGCCCTTGACGAGATACGCGCCCAGGCCTCCCGGGAAATAGCCGCCGAAACGCTCGACGAAGCGAGCGTAGGAATCGACCATCACGGCCTGATTCGGCGTGCCGCGCCGGGTCAGGATGTTGAAGCCCGCGATGGAGGTGGGGGCGGCGGCCAGTACCGGCGCGCCCGTTCCGTCGACTTCCCGCACATTGATGCCGATGAAGCTCATGATTCTTTCTTCCTCTTGGGTGGTTGCGGGGGCCGCGCGGATCCATCGGCGGCACCCTGGCCGCGCCTGCGCGGAGTGATTGCGTTGCCGGCGGCCTCGGCGGCCTCCGGCGGCGTTGCGCTGCGTACCGCCAGCGCCTTGCGGTTGAGCAGATAGGTCAACTGCGGCGACGCCAGCGCGGCGGCGTCGAGCTCGAGGCTCTGCCCGGCCGCGAGTACGTGCACCGACGAGCCCAGATGCAGCTCGACCGGCTGCGAGCGCGTATTGATCAGGCGGACGCGTTCGCTCGCCTTGTCTTCAGCCATGGCCGGACTCCTTCCAATCGATGTGGTTGACCAGGCCCTGCACCGGCTGCACCGACGACGGCGCGTCGTGGTCCTGCCACGCGTACACGCGGCAATACAGCCGCTGACGCGGTGCGGGGTCGAGGTGGGGGTTGTATTCGTAGGCCGGCGGCGTCTGGGTCTCGATCGACCACGGATGCGCGGCCACGCGCAGCGCGCCGCGCGGGCCGATTTCGCGCAGCAGGAAATCCATCACCGCGCCCTGATCGGCGCGTTCGGCGGCGACGGCCTCGATCGCGTACGCCGCCTCGAACGCGTTCGGCGCGGGGCGCACGCGGTAGCCATCGGCGACGAAATCGCAGCGTTGCGCGCTGCCGACGCTGCGCTCGGCGAGACTGCGCACGTCCATCGGCACGATCGCGATGCAAGGGGTGGTCGCGGGCCACGGTCCGCCGGCGCTCACCAACTCGGCCGGCACCGGTATGCCGCCCAGGCTGGTGCGCTCGTGCAAACGTGCCAGCAAGGCCTGCTCCAGATCGGCGAGCATGCTCGGCCGCACCGCCAGCGCCTCGTCGATGGCGACGCTATAGCCCTGGCCGGCATCGATGCAGTGCAACTGCGCGACCGTGACGGCGCCGCGCACCGCGGCCGGCAAGTCGGCCAACGAAAAGCGCACCACGTCCCAGCCCGCGCCGCCGCCGACCGGCACACGCCGGTGCCAGGTGTTGCCGGGCGCGCCGATCGGCAGGGCGACGCTACCCAGGCGCAGTTCCAGATAGAAGCCGGGCGCGGAGCTGCGATCGCCGCGCAGGACCAGCCGCAGTTCGTCGTAGTCGTCCAGGTCCAGCGCGGCCAGCGGACGCCGCGCGATGTGGTCCAGCGAGGCCGCGCTGTAAGCCAGGGTCAGGCTGCGATGGTCGCCGCTGGGCGTGTCGCCGAGCAGGTCCTCGGCCACCGCGATCTGCGCCGACGGCGTCACGCCATCGCCTTGCAGGGTCTGCCAGCCGGCGAGTTGGGTGAAGGCGGCGAGCGTCAGCGACGGCACGAGCGACTCTCCTGCATCCTTGCGTGAGCGGACGTCATGTCAGCCGGCGCCTCGACAGTTCCTGCAGCACGCCGTCGAGCTCGTCGGCGCTGGCGGTGCAGCGGTAGCGGTCGCCGGTGCTGCTGGCGCTGAGCATCTCGACCAGGCCGCGTTCGCGCATCCAATCCAGCGCATCGAGCAAGGCGCGCCCGTCGACCACGGTCTGTTCGCGGAACCACCACATGGCGATTCCCTCCGCGGTATCGGAACTGTTCGGATTCACCCGCAGGTAGCGGGCGAGCGCTCTTACGATCGCTAGCATTTCGGGGTAGTCGTCCATGCGTCCCAGCCTTGGACTGAAGAGCGCAAGTCGCGTGCCAACACCGTCGGTACCGCAAACGATTGATTCCAAACGATTGCGGGTCGCGGCCTTGGCCGGCATCGGTGCTGCTTTGTCCTGCGCCCGCGCCGCGCCGATGCGGCGAAAGCCTGCTGCGACGCGCTGTAAGGGGTAGGGCGTTTTTGTCCTGGAAAGCGGACGAATCCGACCGGGTACGGTGGCGCTGCGCTCGTGCGCGGTTGCCGCGCGAACGAATTCCACGCGAACGGCTCGCTCACGGACCGATTCGGCATGGTGCGGGCGCAGCGCTTCGCCGGCGCCAGGCGCCGTGGTGATCGAGGTGGAAGTCATCAGGAGGCGTCGTTGAAGCGGCGGGTGTCGATCTGGTGTTTGCGGACCAGCTCGAAGAACGCGCGTCGGTTCTTCTTGGCCGCGTGGGCGGCGTGGGTGAGGTTGCCGTGGTGCAGGGCCAGCAGGGTTTCGATGTACTGCCGCTCGAAGCGTTCGACCACACGCTTCTTGGCCGACTGGAAGGACTCGCCGGCCAGTTCGCCGCTGCCCGCGTCCGCGTCGGCGTCCAGATCAGGATCGATGTCGATGTCGTCGGCGCCTATGCTGTCGCCCGTGGCCAGCAGCACCGAGCGTTCGATCACGTGGCGCAGCTCGCGCACGTTGCCGGGCCAGTCGTGGGCCAACAGCTTCTGCAGCGCCTCGGCGGTGAGCCGGCGGCCGTCGCCGCCGCCGTGGGCCTGATCGAACTGGTGGACGAAGTGGCCGGCCAGCAGGGCGATGTCCTCGCGCCGCTCGCGCAGCGGCGGCAGCGCGATCGGCAGCACGTTGAGGCGGAAGTACAGGTCCTGGCGAAAACTGTTCTGGCGCGCTAGCACGCGCAGGTCGCGGTTGCTGGCCGCGATCACCCGCACATCGGAGCGCTGCACGGCGTTGCAGCCGACCGGGCGGTACTCCTGCTGTTGCAGGAAGCGCAGCAGCTTGCCCTGCGCAAGCAGGGGCAGGCAGTCGATATCGTCCAGGAACATGGTGCCGCCCTCGGCCTCCTTGACCAGGCCGTGGCGGGAGCTGTGGGCGGTGGTGAACGCGCCTTTGACGTGGCCGAACAGCTCGCTCTCGATCAGCTCCACCGGCACCGCCGCGCAATTGACCGCGACCCAAGGTCCGGCCGAGCGCCGCGACAGATAGTGCAACGCCTGCGCGCAGATCTCCTTGCCGGTTCCGGTCTCGCCGACGATCAACACGCTGGAATCGCTGCCGGCGATCACCGGCAGGCGCTCGGCGACCTTCGCGCACGCATCGCTGGCGTAGAGAAATCCGCGTATGTGGGGCGATCGTCCTAGCGCTGCGCCGTGCGGCATACATCACTCCTTCCTTGGTTCGCCGAATCTGTGCAGCTGGTCGCTGCCGGCCTGCCTGGCCGTCCGCCGTTCGGGGTACTGGAAAAAGAACGGCGATGGAACGCGCGACCGGACACGCGATTTTTTTCCAGCGCGCGGCCGGTGTCGCGCGACTCTTGCGTTCGCGCGCGGCATGCGCACGCGACGATGCAATGAGACTCGCGCTGCCTTGAGATGCGCGCGCTGCGCACCGCTAACCTGTTAGCGCGCCGGCCGCGAACGCCCGTCGTGGCTATCGCTGCGCGTCGTGCGGCGCCGTCGCGCGAGTCGCGGCGACGCGTGATCCATGCGCGATGGAATTGTCGCGACGATCGGGTCGGTCGCGACGGAGTCATCCGAACCGCGCTGCGCTCACCGCTTGGGTCGTACTGACATCCAAACCTTCGCGACGATCTACAAACCGAAGGCGCGGCCCTGCGCGTCGCGTTGGGAACTTCGTCGCATGATTGGGTGCGCGGGTGCGAAGAACATCGATGACCTGGGCGCGATGGACGGTCGCCGCCTGGACGCTACGCTCGCAGGTTAGGACGTCGCCTGCGCGGCGCAACGGGGTTGGCCCACAGCCGGGCCGCGCGCCGTGTTGGCCGCACAGTTGTTCGGCGGGCGGCGCCCGTGGCGGCGGATCGGCCTGCAAGGCCCGAACCTGCTCGGCGATCAGATTCCGGCCTTCGGCCGTGCCCGCCCAGGGGGCGGCCAGGTGCGGGGGTGCGCAACCGGGTCCGGGTTCTCCTGGACCCGCCGGCGCAGCTCGGTCTCCGGGGCTCGGCCGCCGCGGGCGGCAGGGCAGCACGCAGGCAGACGGGGGCGGCGGACGACCCAGGGCGCGGGGCGGGCAGGTGGGGCTGCGAAGGCGGCGCGGCGGGACGACCGGCGGAGGCCCCGGTGGGGTCCGGAGCGGGACGCCAAGGGCCCGGTCGCTGCCGGTCGCCATCGCGCGAAGCCCGTCCCTGCTGGCTCTGAGCCATTTCGGCCGGTCGGCCGGGCCTACCCCTCGCCGCGGCATTTCCCGACACCGGACCGGGCGGCGGCCCGACGGTCCTGGGCCGGCGGTTATACTTCACTATCTATCGCCCGCTTTCGGCGACAACTTAAGGACCCGCATCCTCATGGCACGTGGCATCAATAAGGTCATCCTGGTCGGCAACCTCGGCAACGACCCCGAAACCAAGTACACCCAGGGCGGCATGGCCGTGACCACGCTCAGCCTGGCTACGACCAGCGTGCGCAAGGACAAGGACGGCAATACCCAGGAGCGCACCGAGTGGCACCGGGTCAAGCTGTTCGGCAAGCTCGGCGAGATCGCCGGCGAGTACCTGCGCAAGGGCCGCCAGGTCTACATCGAAGGCTCGATCCGCTACGACAAGTTCACCGGTCAGGACGGTGTCGAGAAGTACTTCACCGATATCGTCGCCGACGACATGCAGATGCTCGGCGGCCCGGGCGGCGAGGGCGGCGGCGGCGGTGGTGGCGGCGGTCGCGAATTCCGCGGCGGTGGCGGTGGCGAGCGTGCCGCGCGTCCTGCCGGCGGTGGTGGTGGCGGTGGCGGCTACGGTGGTGGCGGTCGCCAGGAATCTGCCCCGCGCCGCGATGCGCCCCCGGCCAAGTCCAACGACTTCGGCGACGACTTCGCCGACGACGACATCCCGTTCTAAGAAACACATCTCTGATTTTTAGAGAGATGGAACGAAGAAGCCCTCTATCCAAGAGGGCTTCTTCTTATTGGGCAGTTCAAAAAACGTGGCGGAGTCAATCGATCCGATCCGCGAGATCGTGATGCCCTAAGTGACGCTTGAATGTTTTCGCTGGACAGTGATAGCCGAGTGTTGCGCGGGTCGATAGTTCAACCGTTTGGCGATGGCATCCAGTTGACGCTGGCTGTAGATGGACAGACCGGTCCCCTTCGGTACGTACTGCCGTAGCAAGCCATTGCTGTTCTCGCAGCTCGCGGATGCTCCGTTGCCAGGGCTGTGCGGGGTCGACGAAGCAAATTGCCAGGCCGGTGCGTTGTGGCAGGAGGCGATGTAACGCCATCTCCTTGCCTTGGTCGTAGGTCAGGGTTTGCCGGGCAGACTCAGGCAGCGGAGCAAACGCCTTGGCGAACCCCTCCGGTGCCGCCTGCGCCGCACAGCCCGCCATCCGAACCAAGCTCACATACAGCGTGGTGCGATCGACGAGCGCGCCGACGTGGCGTCGTACGGCAGCCGTTGCCTGCTGCGAGTCGGTCAGGCCGCCGTGAGAGCAAGAGTAAGCACCGTTCCGCCGAAGAAAAGTAAGTAGTTGCCAAAGGTTTCGCGCACAAGTATTCCAATGAGCTACTGTGTCGCTCGAGAGGACCTCTCACGTGATGGGCGTTCTTTAGGAAATAGATCCGTCGATAGGAGTCCGTCGAGCACTGCCGGTAGGCCGCATACGCCTTGGTACGGGCAGTCTCGACAATTTCATGCGGCTGTATGCGTTCCTTTCGAGCAACTTCAATCTGAAGGGCTTCCCACGGCAACGACGGCAGCAACTTCCGGATGCTTTCCTGCAAGTTAGCGTCAGCTAGCGACTCCGACGGCTTTGCGCCGAGACCTTCCGCGACACGCCACATCGTCCACATGTTGAGCTTGCGTTCGCCGCGTTCGATCAAGGCGTAACGCCATGAACGCCTATTTGGAAATGCACGCGAAAGTTGCCAAAGGACTTTTGCGGCGTTGCCTTTGGTGTCGTGCCTCCGAATTGACGACCCTCACAAATTTTGCGAAAGTCGAGGCGGGGTAGTTAAGCAAGTCGAACAAAGGGGTCAAACAGGGCTGCCTTAGCGCGCTGCGGGTGCTGCGGTGCTGCGGGTATTGCTTACGAGCCAGGTAAAAGGGGCGGCTGTCTCACGCCGCGTCTCGGAAGCAACGTATCCCAAATACGTGCGGTGCCTGATTCTTCGTGTGTTCGAGTGGTTGCGATAGGCGTCGCAGCCAGTGGTGCTTATTTTTCGTTGCTGATGCAAGGACAGGGAAATGTCATGCGGGGAGTCAATCGGCTTGCTCATCTGAGTCCGCATCAAAGCGACATTTACTTCGATCAGATTCGCCGTCCGCAAAGCCCCTGCTACAACGTAGGCGGCTATCTGAAGCTGGGTGCTGTCGATACGGCACGGCTTGCCAAGGCGCACAGCGACCTGGTGATGGAGCATGACGCGTTCGGTCTACGGATTTTTTGTACCGACGACGATGTGGCGCAAGGTGTCGTGCACGAGCGCACGACAGTGCTGCAACAAGTGGATCTGTCGTCTGAGGCGCGCCCTTCGATGGCGGCGGAAGTCTGGATTCGCCAGCTTTTCGCCACGCCACTGGCGTTCGAGAACACGGAGATGTTCAAGGCGGCGCTCATACGATTGAGCGATTCCGAATATTGGTACGTGGGTATCGCCCACCATCTGGCGGTGGATGGCTGGGGCTTCGCCAACTGGGCGCAGGCGCTGGCGAGGTACTACAACGGCGAAGCGGCAGCGCAGGTGTCGAGCTGCGTGAGCGTTGCGGCCGAGCAGCATGCCTATCTGGGAACCGAAAGATACCTGCGCGATCGGGACTATTGGGCGCAGCAATGCGCAACGTTGCCGGAGCGTTTGCTTCAACCGTTTTACGCAGGCAGCGCCGGCGATGCGCCGACCCGCAGTTTCCGTGTCACGCAGCAGGTGTCGTCCGACACATTCGCATGCGTGGAGCAGCTCGCTTCGCATTTGGGGGTGGGGCCGCATGCGGTGTTGCTGGGGGCGCTCGGGGCCTGCCTTGGACTGACATACCGACAGCCGGACGTGCTGATTTCCGTCGCGGTGCACAACCGTCGCGGCGCCGCGCAGAAGCAGCTTATCGGCGCATTTTCGGGCGTCAGTCCGTTGCCGTTGAAACAGGTCGCCGGCTCGCGCTTTTCGGATCTGGTACGCCAGGTTGCGAGCAGTCAAAAGGCGCATTTTCGTCATCAGCGCTATCCGCACGGCGACTTGCTGCGCGATCTGGGTCGGACCGGTGGCCATGCCTTGCTGGGCGATGTCGGGTTCAGTTATCTCAAGGCCGACAGCGCGCTGGAAATCGAGGGGTGCGGACTCGAACTGACTTATGTCAGTCATGAGAGCGAAAGAACGCCGTTGATGGTCACCGTATGGGACGTCCGTGCGAACGGCGACGTCGCGGTGCATTTCGATTGCAACGAGGCTTATTTCACCCGCGATGAGGCCACGCTGCTCGCCCAGCGTTTTGCGAATGCCTTGAAGCTGGCGGTGCTCTCGCCCGATGCCGTGCTCGTTCCGGCGGATATGCTGCTGGATGGAGAGCGCGAACGCATCCTGGAGCAGTTCAATGCCACCGAGGCCGCCTATCCGCGCGACGCCCTGATCCACGAGTTGTTCGAGCAGCAGGCGACCGCGCAGCCGGATGCGGTGGCGGTGGTTTACGAAGACCACCATCTGACGTACGGCGAGTTGAACGCGCGCGCGAACCAGTTGGCGCACGAGCTCCCCACCGACGGCGGCGTGTACCCCTGGGTCACCAACAAGCATTGGCACCTNTGTTCGAGCAGCAGGCGACCGCGCAGCCGGATGCGGTGGCGGTGGTTTACGAAGACCACCATCTGACGTACGGCGAGTTGAACGCGCGCGCGAACCAGTTGGCGCACGAGCTGATCGCGCGCGGGGTGCGGCCGGATGATCGCGTGGCGATCTGCTGCGAACGCAGCTTCGACCTGGTGGTCGGCCTGCTGGGCATCCTCAAGGCCGGCGGSGCCTACGTGTCGCTGGACCCAGCCTATCCGGCCGAACGGCTGGCCTTCATCCTGCAGGACAGYKCGCCCCGGCTGCTGCTCTCGACCACGCGCCTGGACGGGCATCTGCCCGCCGGCGACGTGCCCGTGCTGTGGTTGGACCAGGCGCCAGCCACGCTGGCGAGCCATCCGGTCGACAACNCGACCACGCGCCTGGACGGGCATCTGCCCGCCGGCGACGTGCCCGTGCTGTGGTTGGACCAGGCGCCAGCCACGCTGGCGAGCCATCCGGTCGACAACSTCGACGCACGACGSCAGGGCCTGAGCTCGCGTCACCTGGCCTATGTGATCTACACCTCCGGTTCCACCGGCACGCCCAAGGGCGTGGCGATCGAGCATGCCAACACGCTCAAYCTGTTGGCCTGGGCGCAGGCCAGTTTCACGGCGGCCGAGCTGAGCCACACCCTGTTTGCCACSTCCACCAATTTCGACCTGGCGGTGTTCGAGTTGTTCGTGCCGCTGTCGTGCGGGGCCACGGTGAGCCTGCGTCCGGATGTGCTGGCGGTGACGGCCCAGGACACGATGACGCTGATCAACACGGTGCCCTCCGGCATCGACGCGTTGCTGCGTTCTCAGTGCGTGCCGGATACGGTACGTACGATCAACCTAGCCGGCGAGGCTTTGAAGCCGGCGCTGGTGGCGCAGCTGTTTGCCGGCACGTCGGCCGAAGAGGTGGTGAACCTGTACGGTCCCAGCGAGACCACGACGTACTCGACCNGCTTTGAAGCCGGCGCTGGTGGCGCAGCTGTTTGCCGGCACGTCGGCCGAAGAGGTGGTGAACCTGTACGGTCCCAGCGAGACCACGACGTACTCGACCTGGGTGCGGATGGACCGCAGCCATGCGGGACCGGTGCTGATTGGCCGACCGATCGCCAACACCCAGGTGTACATCCTGGATGCGCAGGGCGAGCCGGTGCCGGTGGGCGTGGCGGGCGAGCTCTACATCGGCGGCGATGGCGTGGCACGCGGCTATCTGAACCAGCCGGCGAGATCGCCCTCGCCCTTCCAGCGTCGCGAGGGCTTGCCGTTGTGCNTCCTGGATGCGCAGGGCGAGCCGGTGCCGGTGGGCGTGGCGGGCGAGCTCTACATCGGCGGCGATGGCGTGGCACGCGGCTATCTGAACCAGCCGGCGTTGACGGCCGAACGTTTCCTGCGCGATCGGTTCAGTGCCGACCCGCAGGCGCGCATGTACAAGACCGGCGACCTCGGCCGTTGGCTGCCGGACGGCAACATCGAGTACCTGGGGCGCAACGATTTCCAGGTGAAGATCCGCGGCTTCCGCATCGAGCTGGGCGAGATCGAGGCCCGGCTGGCGGGGTGTGCCGGCGTGCGCGAGGCGGTGGTGCTGGCGCGCGAGGACGAGCCGGGCGACAAACGCCTGGTGGCGTACCTGACGGCGGATACGGGCGCGGAGCTTTCGGTGGCCGAGCTGCGTACGCATCTATCGGCTCAGCTCCCCGACTACATGGTGCCCAGCGCCTTCGTGGTGCTCGACACGTTCCCGCTGACGCCCAACGGCAAGCTCGATCGCAAGGCTTTGCCGGCACCGGACGCAACGTCGCTGATGCGGCGCGAGTACGAGGCGCCGCAGGGCGAGATCGAGCAAGAGCTGGCCGAGGTCTGGCAGTCGCTGCTGAATATCGAGCAGGTGGGTCGCCACGATCACTTCTTCGAGCTCGGCGGGCATTCGCTGCTGGTGGTCGCGATGACCACGCGTCTGCGCGCGAAGGGCTTGCGCGGCGAAGTTCGCCACCTGTTCGCCGCACCGGTATTGAGCGCCTATGCCGCCACCTTGCGTCGTGGCGAAGTGGAAGAGGCGGAGGCCGTACCGCCCAGCCTGCTGACGCCGGAGCTGCGGTCGATATCGCCGGAGCTGCTGCCGTTGGTCAGCCTGACGCAGGCTGAGATCGACTGCGTTGTCGCAACCGTGCCCGGTGGCGTCGCCAACGTCCAGGACATCTACCCGCTGCTGCCGTCCCAGCAAGGCATCCTGTTTCATCACATGCTGGATGGCGAGGGCGACACCTATCTGCTGCGGGCGCTGCTTGCGTTCGATCGCCGCGAGGAACTCGATGATTTCCTGCGCGCGCTGAACGTGGTGGTGGCGCGTCACGACATCCTGCGTACCGCTGTGGTGTGGGAAGGATTGTCGACGCCAGTGCAGGTGGTCTATCGACAGGCGCGTGTGCCCGTGCACGAACTGACCTTGCCGGGTGTGGGCGACGCCCTGGAAGAACTTGCCAGGCTCTCTGATCCGCGCAGTTTGCGGCTGGATCTCACCCGTGCGCCCTTGCTGGCGGCCTACGTCGCCGAAGACCGCGCGGGCGGTTGGATGCTGTCGATGTTGCAGCATCACCTGGTCTGCGATCACGTGACGCTGGGCCTGGCGCTTGCCGAGATCGATGCGATACGCAGTGGAAACGGTGCGGATCTGGCCGATGAGGTGCCGATGCGCCAGTTGGTGGCGCAGGCGCTGCGCGTGCCTGCGGCAGCACACGAGGCCTATTTCCGCCAGGAACTGGCGCATATCGATGAGCCCACGGCGCCGTTCAACGTGCTCGATGCGCGGCAGAGCGGCGCAGTATCCGAGACCGTCGAGCTGCCTCTGGATGCGTCGCTTGGACGCGATATCCGCGCGGAGGCACGCCGACGCGGCGTATCGCCGGCGGTGCTGTTCCATGTGGCGTGGGCGCAGGTTCTGGCGCGCTGCACAGGCCGCAACGAGGTGGTGTTCGGCACGGTGCTGTCCGGGCGCATGCATGGCGCGGGCGGCGCGGACCGTGCCTGGGGCATCTTCATCAATACGCTGCCGATCCGGGTGGTGGTGGAAGGCACGGCGGCGGACGCTGTCGAACAGACGCGGCGCCGCCTGGCCGAGTTGCTCGAGTATGAGCACGCCCCGCTTTCGCTCGCGCAGCGCTGCAGCAGCGTGCCGTCGTCCTTGCCCCTGTTCACGGCGTTGCTGAACTATCGGCACAGCGACGACATCTTCGCCATGTCAGGAGGCATGCGCCTGCTCGCAGCCGAGGAAACGACCAACTATCCGATTTCGATGAGCGTGGATGACTTCGGCGACCGGTTCGCGCTGACCGCGCAGGTCGTCGACGGCTTGGACGCGGCGCGCCTGGCCGGATACTTCGCCCACACCATAGAGAGTCTGACCGCGGAGCTGCGTCGCGATGGAGCGCGTTCGCTGCGTGCCCTGGATGTCCTGCCTCCGCCCGAGCGCGAGCGGGTGCTGTCCGAGTTCAACGCGACCACGGTCGACTATCCGCGCGAGTCGCTGATCCATGAGCTGTTCGAGCAACAGGCGGCCGAGTCTCCGGACGCGGTGGCGGTGGTGGATGAGCACCGCGTGCTGACCTATGCGGAGCTCAACGCGTGCGCCAATCGCATCGCGCATTACCTGATCGCCCAGGGGGTGCGGCCGGACGAGCGCGTGGCCTTGTGCTGCGAACGTTCGGCGGAGCTGATCATCGGCCTGCTGGGCATCCTCAAGGCCGGCGG
>NZ_LMJO01000002.1:0-81199 GCF_001429345.1 Lysobacter sp. Root983 | reverse complement strand
CGACTTGGCCATGACCAAGTCGGCGGACGCGACCGGGGTCGGCGTCGAGGTGCTGGTGTTGTTGCCCGGCGTCGGATCGTTGGTGGTCGAGGTGACCGTTGCGGTGTTGGCGTAGGCGCCCGTCGCATTGACCGTTGCGGTGATCTGCAACGAAGCAGACGCGCCGTTGGCCAGGCTACCGATCGTCCACACGCCAGTGCCGGAGACGTAAGCGCCTGCGCTGTTGTCGGAGACGTAGGTGTAGCCGCTCGGCAGCAGGTCGGCGACCGAGACGGCCGTCGCGGCGGACGGACCATTGTTGGTGACCGTCAGCGTGAACANCGTTGTCGGAGACGTAGGTGTAGCCGCTCGGCAGCAGGTCGGCGACCGAGACGGCCGTCGCGGCGGACGGACCATTGTTGGTGACCGTCAGCGTGAACACGACGTTGTTACCTACCGTCGGGGTCGCATTGTCGACGGACTTGACCATGACCAGGTCCGCCGAAGCGACCGGGACCGGAGTCGAGGTGCTGGTGTTGTTGCCCGGTGTCGGATCGTTGGTGGTCGAGGTGACCGTTGCGGTGTTGGCATAGGTGCCCGTCGCGCGCACGGTCGCCACGATCTGCAGCGAAGCGCTGGCGCCGTTGGCGAGCGTGCCGATGGTCCAGGCACCGGTGCCAGGCACGTATGCGCCGCCACCGTTGTCCGACACATAGGTGTAGCCGTTGGGCAGCAGATCGGCGACCGACACCGCAGCCGCGCTGGACGGACCGTTATTGGTGACGGTCAGGGTGAAGGTAACGTTCGTACCCACGACCGGCGCGCTGTTCGACACGCCCTTGACGATGGACAGGTCGGCCGAGGCGCCCGGCGTCGGCGTCGAGGTGCTGGTGTTGTTGCCCGGCGTCGGATCATTGGTGGTCGAGGTGACCGTTGCGGTGTTGGCATAGGTGCCCGTCGCTCGCACGGTCGCCACGATCTGCAGCGAAGCGCTAGCGCCGTTGGCGAGCGTGCCGATGGTCCAGGCACCGGTGCCCGGCACGTATGCGCCGCCACCGTTGTCGGACACGTAGGTGTAACCGTTCGGCAGCAGGTCGGCGACCGACACAGCGGCCGCGCTGGACGGACCGTTGTTGGTGACGGTCAGGGTGAAGGTAACGTTCGTACCCACGATCGGCGTGCTATTCGACACGCCCTTGACGATGGACAGGTCGGCCGAGGCCACCGGCGTCGGCGTCGAGGTCGAGGTGTTGTTGCCCGGGGTCGGGTCGTTGGTGGTCGACGACACGGTCGCGGTGTTGGCGTAGGTGCCGGTGGCGCGCACGGTGGCCACGATCTGCAAGGAAGCGCTGGCGCCGTTGGCCAGGCTGCCGACGGTCCACACACCGGTGCCGGACACGTACGCGCCCGCACCGTTGTCGGAGACATAGGTGTAACCGCTGGGCAGCAGATCGGCGACGGCAACCGCCGCGGCGGCCGAGGGGCCGTTGTTGGTGACCGTCAGGGTGAAGGTGACGTTGCTGCCCACCACCGGCGTGCTGTTGGACACGCCCTTGACGATGGACAGGTCGGCCGAGGCCACCGGCACCGGCGTCGAGGTGCTGGTGTTGTTGCCCGGGGTCGGGTCGTTGGTGGTCGAGCTGACCGTGGCCGTGTTGGCGTACGGGCCGGCCGCGCGCACGGTCGCGACGATCTGCAGCGAGGTGCTGGCGCCGTTGGCGAGCGCACCGATGGTCCAGGCGCCGGTACCGGACACATAAGCGCCCGCGCCGTTGTCCGACACGTAGGTGTAGCCATCCGGCAGCAGGTCGGCGACGGAGACCGCAGCCGCGGCCGAGGGACCGTTGTTGGTGACGGTCAGGGTGAAGGTGACATTGGTGCCCACGGCCGGCGTGCTGTTCGACACGCCCTTGACGATGGACAGGTCGGCCGAAGCCACCGGGGTCGGCGTCGAGGTGCTGGTGTTGTTGCCCGGGGTCGGATCGTTGGAGGTCGAGGACACCGTCGCCGTATTGGCATAGGTGCCCGTCGCGCGCACGGTCGCCACGATCTGCAACGAAGTCGAAGCGGCGTTGGCCAGGTTGCCGATGGTCCACACGCCGGTGCCGGACACGTAAGCGCCCGCGCCGTTGTCGGACACATAGGTGTAGCCGTTCGGCAGCAGGTCGGCGACCGACACGCCCGTCGCGGGCGACGGACCGTTGTTGGTGACGGTCAGCGTGAACGTGACGTTGCTGCCCACGGTCGGGGTGCTGTTGGACACGCCCTTGACGATGGACAGGTCGGACGACACCACGGGCACCGGCGTCGAGGTGCTGGTGTTGTTGCCCGGGGTCGGGTCGTTGGTGGTCGAGGTGACGGTCGCCGTATTGGCGTAGGGGCCCGTCGCGCGCACGGTCGCGACGATCTGCAGCGACGCGTTGGCGCCGTTGGCCAGCGTGCCGATGGTCCAGACGCCGGTGCCGGACACATAAGCGCCGCCGCCGTTGTCGGACACGTAGGTGTAACCGGCCGGCAGCAGGTCGGCGACCGACACTGCGGCCGCGGCCGAGGGACCGTTGTTGGTGACCGTCAGGGTGAACGTGACGTTGGTGCCCACGGCCGGCGCGCTGTTCGACACGCCCTTGACGATGGACAGGTCGGCCGAAGCGACCGGCACCGGCGTCGAGGTGCTGGTGTTGTTGCCAGGCGTCGGGTCGTTGGTGGTCGAGGTCACCGTCGCCGTGTTGGCGTAGGGCCCGGTCGCGCGCACTGTCGCCACGATCTGCAGCGAAGCGCTGGCGCCGTTGGCGAGCGTACCGATGGTCCAGACGCCCGTGCCCGGCACATAAGCGCCGCCACCGTTGTTCGAGACATAGGTGTAGCCGGCCGGCAGCAGGTCGGCGACCGACACGGCGGCGGCGGCGGACGGGCCGTTGTTGGTGACCGTCAGGGTGAACGTGACGTTGCTGCCCACGGCCGGCGTGCTGTTGGACACGCCCTTGATGATGGACAGGTCGGCCGAGGCCACCGGCACCGGCGTCGAGGTCGCGGTGTTGTTGCCCGGGGTCGGATCGCTGGTGGTCGAGGTGACCGTCGCGGTATTGGCGTAGGGCCCGGTCGCGCGCACGGTGGCCACGATCTGCAACGAAGCGCTGGCGCCGTTGTTGAGCGAGCCGATGGTCCACACGCCGGTGCCGGACACATAAGCGCCCGCGCCGTTATCGGACACATAGGTGTAGCCGGCCGGCAGCAGGTCGGCGACCGACACTGCAGCCGCGGCGGACGGGCCGTTGTTGGTGACGGTCAGCGTGAACGTGACGTTGGTGCCCACGGCCGGGGTGCTGTTGGACACGCCCTTGGTGATCGCCAGATCCGCCAGCGCCACGATGGTGGTGTTGGCCGCGCTGCTGTTGTTGCCGGCGGTCGGATCGCTGGTGCCGGCCGGGGCCGCCACCGTCGCGGTATTGGTGATCGCACCCGGCGTGGTCGCCGTGCCGGTCACGGTGATGGTGACGAAGCTGGTGTCGGCCGACGTGGCCGCACCGGTGTCGACCGGCAGGTTGGCGGTCAACGCAATGGTGTTGCCGGTGCCGCTGGCTGCGCTGCAGGTCGAGCCCGCGCCGGTGCCGGCGCAGGTCCAGCTGACCGAAGTCAGGTTGGCCGGCACGGTGTCGGCGATGCTGGCGCCGGTGACGGCGCTCGGGCCGTTGTTCCAGACGCGGATGGTGTAGCTGACCGCGCCACCCTGATTGACGGTGGCGGTGCCGGTCTTGCTGATCGCCAGATCGCTCAGCGCGGTGATCGTGGTATTGGCGGAGCTGCTGTTGTTGCCCGGGGTCGGGTCGGTGGCGCCGGCCGGCGCGGCGATCGTCGCGGTGTTGGTGATCGCGCCCGGCGTGGTCGCGGTGCCCGTGACAGTGACGGTGACGAAAGCGGTGTCCGGCGTGGTGGTCGCGCCGGTGTCGACCGGCAGGTTGGCGGTCAGGCTGATGGTGTTGCCGGTGCCGCTGGCCGCGCTACAGGTAGAGCCCGCGCCGGTGCCGGCGCAGGTCCAGCTGACCGAGGTCAGATTGGCCGGCACGGTGTCGGCGATGGTCGCGGCCAGCGAGCCGCTGAGGCCGTTGTTCCAGGCGCGGATCGTGTAGGTGACCGTGCCGCCCTGATTGACGGCGGCGGTGCCGGTCTTGCTGATCGCCAGATCGGACGAGGCCGCCAGGGTATTGGTGTCGGTGGAAGAGCAGACGCCGGCGCTGAAGCTGCGGCCGGCGCCGGTGCACGAAGCGCCGCTGTTGGTGACGCCGCTGGGCGGCGAAATCGACGCCGTGTTGCTCAGCGACGGCGGGAAGACCTGTGCCAACGCCAGCGGGGCCGCGAGCAGCAGCATCGCGGCGAGCGCGATACGCGACACGGTCCGGGACAGACGCGTTCCCACGCCCTCCTCGCGGCGGTTATGCAGCGGGCGAGCGAGCGGGCGGGTGTTGGCAGTCTTCATGCGTAGGCCCAGACAGGGTCAGTAAGCGCCGGCGTTGGCGTTGAACGCCACCGGTACGGTGATGGTGGCCGTGCCGTTGGCAAGCAGGTTCACGGTGAGCGAAACGGTGTTGCCGCCGACGGCGCCGCCGTTGGCGACGCTGCAGCTGGAACCCGCGCTGGCGGCGCAGCTCCACGGACCCGACAAGGTCGCGCCGGCAGGCAGCGTGTCGGCGATCTGTGCGGCGGTGATCGTCAGCGCGCCGAAGTTGCGCGCGATCAGCGTGTAGCTGGTGGTGCCGCCCGGCGTGTAGCTGGTGGCGACATCGCTCTTGGCGATCGTCAGATCGGACGTGGTCGCGTTGACGAAGGTGCAGGTGATGTTCTGGTTGGCGCGGTAGTTGGCCGTGGCGATGGTCAGCGCGTTGCCGGCCAGGGACGAGGTCACCACCGCGTTGCTCTGATCGCGGCAAGTCGCCGACTGCAGAACGAAGCCGGCCACCGCGGTTTCGGTGACGCTGATCGCCGCGGCGTGATTGGTGATCGGAAACGCCGCCGAGGTCTGCGGATTGAGGGTTGCGGTGTTGAGCGTCGGCGAGCCCACGCCATTGGTGCCGGTGAAGGGGAAGCTGCCGGTGTTGGCCAGGGTCTGCTTGACGATGCGCAGGTCGGAGCCGGCGAGCGACCAGATCACTTCCAGGCCGTCGCCAGCGCTGCCGCCGCCCGGATCGATGGCCGAAACGGTGAAGGTCAGGCTGGTGATGCCGGTGCCGTCGAAGCGGATCGAACCGCAACCGGTGCCGTTGGCGGCGGTGGTGCTGCATTCGGTGCTTGCGGCGGCGACGCCACCGGTCGTGCGCTGGAAGCTGTTGCCGGTAACGGTGAAGACCGAGTTTCCGCTGAGTCGGGTCAGACCGACGGTGCCGCCGGTGGACACGCTACTGCTCAGGGTCCACAAGGAGGAGTTGTTCAGGCCGCCCGAGGAACCGCCGATGCGGTCCATATGCAGCACCGGGTTGTCCACGGCTTTGCTGAAGGTGACGGTGATGGTGTAGGTGTTGGGAGGGATCGTCATGAGCAGCGCGTTGGCGCCGGCGACCGTACCCGTGTAGGGGTTGTTCCAGAAGTTGGTGGTGTTGAACGTGTCGTTGCCGTAGGGGCTGCCGCCGCCGATCGCACCGGCCCAGTTCACGGTGACCCCCGCCGCGGTCGCGTTGGCCGAGTTGCCGGGCGTCGCCCAAGTGCCGGTAGTCGCGGCGGATACCGAGCCGGCGACCCACAGCAAGGCCCACGACGCGCATAGCGCGAGCGAACGACGGATGCGGCGGGCGCTGTCGCGCGTTACGACGCAAGTAGGCATTGCTTCGGTCATGAGATTTCGTGCGCTGCGCGCCATCGCGCCGACCACGCCCGACTCCTCGTCGTGCGTACTCGAGCTGCGTGACTTTGGTTGAAGCCCCCAGGTACCAAATAGGTACCCAACATGTGCCAATTCCGTGCTCAGCCCGTTGCCTGAGCCCCGGTTCGCGCGGACGCAATGAGCGACCTGTCCCTGTCTCCCCTTCCGCACTACGCGCCCCCGTCGGCCTTGGCTTCCGGGAGTACGTTGCAAATAGTGTGCCACCCATCACACAACACCTGCAACCAAGCGCACACTAACCTTCCGCTGGAGTCACCGTCAGGTGTGCCAGACGCACAGGTCAGATGCCGCCGTTGTACGTCACTTTTGTGACCTATTGAATAGGGAAATCCCCTATAAACCACTGATTGCGCAAAGTGCGTGGCTTAAAACACACATATAAAGTGTGATTTTTATGCGCATTCGCCGGGCGGCCCCTCGCCCCTGATGCGCCCATCCGACCTACGCTGAAAAACACCGGGCATTCGGCCGAACACGGCCGCGCCCTATACTTTCCATCCCCACCGCATCGGCCGTCCCATGCCCTCCAGCGCACCGTCCCTGTCCGTCCCCGACCTGGCGACCATCCAATCCCTGGCCCGAGACGACATGGCGGCGGTCGATGCCCTGATCCGGCGCCGGCTGGCCTCGGACGTGGTCCTGATCAACCAGGTCGCCGAGTACATCGTCGGCGCCGGCGGCAAGCGCCTGCGCCCGATGCTGCTGCTGTTGGCGGCCGGCGCCCTGGGCCACCGCGGCCCGGACGCGCACCAGTTGGCGGCGGTGGTCGAGTTCATCCACACCGCCACCCTGCTGCACGACGACGTGGTCGACGAATCCGACCTGCGCCGCGGCCGCAAGACCGCCAACGCGGTCTGGGGCAACGCCGCCAGCGTGCTGGTCGGCGACTTTCTGTATTCGCGTAGCTTCCAGCTGATGGTCGAACTGGACCGGATGGAAGTGATGAAGATCCTGGCCGACACCACCAATGCCATCGCCGAGGGCGAGGTGCTGCAGCTGCTGCACGTGCGCAACCCGGATACCGACGAAGCCGCCTACCTGCGCGTGATCGAGCGCAAGACCGCGGTGTTGTTCGCCGCTGCGACGCGCCTGGGCGCGCTGCTGTCCGGCGCCGACCCGGCCACCCAGCAGCGCCTGCACGATTACGGCATGGCCCTGGGCTACGCCTTCCAGATCGCCGACGACGTGCTCGACTACGCCTCCGACGCGCAGACCCTGGGCAAGAACCTCGGCGACGACCTCGCCGAGGGCAAGGCCACCTTGCCGCTGATCCACGCGATCGCGCACAGCGACGACGCGGTGCGCGCGCGCCTGCGCGCGGCGGTCGAGCACGGCGACACCGACGCGATGCCGGACGTGATGGCCGCGATCCAGGCCACCGGTGGCCTGGACTACAGCCGCCAGCGCGCGCGCGACTACGCCGACGCCGCCGAGACCGCACTGGAAGGCCTGGACGAGAACGACTACACGGCGGCGCTGCGCGGGTTGGCGAGGTACGCGGTCAGCCGCGATCATTGAATCCGCTGGGGGGAGAAGCAAATCCCCCTCAACCCCCCTTTTTCAAAGGGGGAGGTTAAGAGCGGTGCGCTTCGATACCGTCGCGCGCGGCTCCCGCTTCGAATGCAGCTCCGCTTCGAACACATCCCGCTTCGAACACATCCCGCTTCGAATGCAGCCCTCTTTCGAGTGCGCCCCCTCTTTCGAATGCAGTCCCCCTCTTTGCAAAAGAGGGGTTAGGGGAGATTTGCTTTCCGCTCGAAGGACACAACCCCACTTACCCGCACACCGCTCACTCCGCCGCGAAACGCTCGGCGAAGAAGTCGCGCATCATGCGCTCGGCGCGCTTGGCGGCGCGTTCGTTGTAGACGCAGCCCGGCGGATTGTTGGCTTCCGGCTCGGCGAAGCAATGCACCGCGCCGCTGAAATTGACGAACTGCCAGTCGGCGCCGGCCGCGTCCATTTCCTTCTCGAAGCTGGCGATGTCCTGATCGGTGATGCCGCGGTCGTCGGCGCCGTTGAGCACCAGCACCGGCGTGCGCGCGCCGTCGTCCTGGGCCGGCAGATCGGTGGACAGGCCGCCGTGAAAACTGACCACACCGGCCAGTTCGCTGCCGCCACGCACCAGTTCCAGCACCGTGCTGCCGCCGAAGCAGTAGCCCAGCGCGCCGATCTTGCCCGCGTCCACCGGCGCCTTGCCGGCCTGGGCCTTGAGCACCTTCACCGCTTCCTGGATGCGCGCGCGCAACTTGGGACGGTCGGCGCGCAGCGGGCCGGCGACCTTGCCGGCCTCCTTGTCGTTCTTGGGCCGGATCTTGCTGCCGTAGACGTCGGCGACCAGCACCACGTAGTCGTCGCCTGCGATGAGCTTGGCGCGCTCGATCGCGGCCGGGGTCACGCCCTTCCAGTTCGGCACCATCACCAGGCCCGGGCGCTTGATCGCGTTGACGTCGTCGTAGACCAGCACCCCGGTGAAGGCATCCTTGCCGACTTTCCACTTCACCGGCTTGGCCTGCATCGCGGCCAGCGCCGGCGAGGCGCACAGGACGAGGACGATAGCGGCTACGAGACGACGGCGCATGGCGGGGCTCCTGGACGGGTGTCCGGGCAGCGTAGTGCTTCGGCGTGACGATCGGGAGAAAGGGGTCAGGCGAGCAGTGAGCGTAGAGAAGTGAGTAGTGAGCGGGAGCCAAAGCGTTCACGCCCTGGTTTTCTCACTCCTCACTCCTCACTCCTCACTCCTCACTCCTCACTCCTCACTCCTCACTCCTCACTCCTGCCCTAAGCCACACCCAGGCCCGGGATCGAGCTGATCGCGTCGGGGTCGAAACCCGCGAGCTCGGCGAAATGGCGGCCGCGCGCGACGTAATCGCGATAGGGACCGAAGCTGGGCGCGCCCGGCGACAGCAGGATCACGCCCTCGCCGGCCAGGGCCGCGCGCGCCTGCGCCATCGCCTCGGCCAGGTCCTGTGCCGCGCTCAGGCGGAAATCCGCCTGCGCCGCCAGCGGCGACAGCAAGGCATGGATGCGCGGGCCGTTCTCGCCCATGGTCACGATCGCCACCGGCGCCTTGCGCCGCATCGCATCGGCGAACACCCCCCACTCCACCCCGCGGTCGTGGCCGCCGACCAGGATCGCGATGCGACGGCCGTCGTAACAATCCAGCGCGGCCAGGCTGGCGTGCGGCGTGGTGCTGATCGAATCGTTGACGTAGGCGATGCCGTCGCGCGTGCCGATCGGCTGCAGACGGTGCGGCAGCGGACGGAAGCTCGCCGCGTGCGCGGCCAGCGGCGCCGCGTCCAGACCCAGCGCTTCTATCGCGGTCAGCACCGCGCACAGATTGCCGCGGTTGTGGCGCCCCGGCAGCGGCAGCGCCGAGGTATCCATGATCTCGACATCGCCGCGATACAGCGCATCGCCGCGCAGGTGCCAGCCGTCTTCCCGCCCGAACCAGCGCACTTCGCTGTCGGGCAGCGCCAATGCGGCCAGGGTGGCGTCGTTGGCGTTGAGCACGGCGATACGCGGCTTGGCTTCGGTCAACAGGCGCAGCTTGTCCTCGACATAGCGCGCATGCGAGCCGTGCCAGTCCAGGTGTTCGGGAAATACGTTGAGCGCGATCGCGACCTCGGGCCGCACGCCGCCTGCGGCGACGTCGCCGGTCTGATAGCTGGACAGCTCGATCGCCCAGAATTCCGGCGTTTGCTCAGGCGCCATCAGCTCCAGCAGCGGCAGGCCGATGTTGCCGGCCAAAGCGGTGCGATGACCGGCCGCACGCAGCAAATGGGCCAACAGCGAGGTGGTGGTGCTCTTGCCCTTGGTCCCGGTCACGCAGACCGTGCGCGCTTCGGGGTGTTCGCCGAACCACAGCGCGGTGCCGCCGAGCAAGCGCGCGCCCTGTTCGGTCGCGGCCACGGCCTCGGCGCGGTAAGGGCTGATCCCCGGCGACTTGATCACGAACTCGAACGCGCCCAGGCGCTCGGCGCTGGCGGCGGTCTCGATCAGCAGGCGCGTATCGCCGAGCGCGCGCGCATCGGCGGCCTCGTCCTGCGAACAGAACAGGGTCAGGGTCTGCTCGGGTAGGCGCTCGCGCAGCAGCCGGTAGGCGGCGCGGCCTTCGCGGCCCCAGCCCCAAAGCGCTACGCGGCGTCCGTCAAGCTGCGAAATGCGCACGCAGGCGCTCCCACAAGGCGGGCGGCAGCCGCTGTTCCTCGTCCAGCACCAGCAGCGGTTCGATGCGCAGATCCTGCGCATCCAACTGCGGCCGGATCTCACGCGCGAAACGTTCGACCAAGGTGTCCTCGCGCCACTCCGGGCGCCCGCTCAGCGCGGCCATCGCGGCGCGCGATTCGCGGCCTTCGCCCACGCATTCGAAGGGCTTGTGGTCCTGATACTCCAGCAGCGCGTCGTAGCCGCCGATCTGGCCGGCATCGTCGAGCAGGTTGCGGCCGAAGATGCCGACCAGGCGCGGCTTGGGCATGAACGGCGCGAGCGCCAGGAACACGAAGTGGCATTTCGGGCACACGCCGCACCAGCGGTTGGCCGGGCGTTCGCCGAGGATATGGAAGTTGCGGTTGCAGCTGCTGAAGTGGGCGTCGTAGCGGTCGCTGCGCGCGAACTGGCGCGCGACCGCGAGCTCGCTGAGCGGACGCAGCAGCGAGTAGTACTGCAGGTCGGCCGCGACCTGGCGCTGCACGTGGTCGCCGAAAGCCTGCTCGCAGGCCCAGCCCTTGGACCACTGGTGATTCACCTCGCCGGTGCCTTCGATCAGGCTGCCGTAGCTGGCCGAGCGTTCGTTGGAGAACACCACCTGATCGACGCCGTGCAGCAGCGCCGCCAGCACCATGATCGCCGAGTTCACCACCGTCACCGGGATGTGGCCGTTCCAGGCGCCTTCGCGGTTGTAGTCGAACAACTGCGGCGCGAGCGCGCGGCCCAGGTTGAGCGTAGGCAGGCCGGTACGCTGCGCGCAGGCGGCGATCAGCTGCGAACCACCGATCCAGGTCACGGTCTGCTCCACGCCCAGGCTGCGCAGGGCTTCGATGCTGACCAGCGAATCCTTGCCGCCGCCGATCGCGACCAGCGCGTGCGCGCTCAGGCCCAGCGACGGCGCCACCGGCGTCGCCGCCGTGGTATGCGGGAAGCGGATGCGGCCGTGCAGGTTCAGACCGTTGCGATAGGCGAACTCGCCCAGGCCGTTGACGTAGATGAGCTCCAGCAGCGCCGCGGTGTCGGCATCGATCTCGTAGGAATCGATGCGGATGTCCTCGGGCACCGCCGCTTTGTAGTAGCTCACGCCCGCGATCAGATGCAGCAGCCGCAGCGCGCGTTCGACCGCGGCCGCGCGCTGCGTGTCCAACTGGAACGGCGCGCCCGGCACGGTGATCGTTTCGATCAGCTCCGGGCCGTCGTCGAACGCGTAGACCAGCTGCGCCACGCCGCTCGCCGCGTCGAAACCGCAACGCACGAAACGGAACGCGCGGATCGCATCGCGCTGGAAACGCCAATCAGTCATTACAGATCACCTTCTTGCAGTACTTGCTCGGCGGGCAGCGCCCGCAGGTTGTAGGTATGCGCCATCGCCATGCCATAGGCGCCGGCGTCGGCGACCAGCAGCACGTCGCCCTCGGCGGTCGCGCGCGGCAGCGGGCGGCCGCGGCCGAGCACGTCGCTGCTCTCGCAGATCGGGCCGACCACGTCGAAGGCGACGTTGTCGGCGTCGTCCAGGCGGCTCAGGTTGTGGATGCCGTGATAGGCCTCGTACATGGCCGGACGCATCAGCGCGTTCATGCCGGCGTCGCCGCCGACCCGGCGCACGCCGTCCTTCTCGACCACCTGGGTGACGGTCAACAGCAGCACGCCGCTCTCGGCGACCAGGTAACGGCCCGGCTCGACGATCAAGCCGTAGCGCGGGTACGCGGCCTTGATCTCGGCCAAGCCGGCGCGCCAGGCGGCGAGATCGAACGCCGGCGCCTCCGGCGTGTAGGCGATCGGCAGGCCGCCGCCGATGTCGATGGTCTCGATGGTGCCGATGCCGTCGGCCAGTCCGGCCAGTTGCGCGTACACGCCGCGCCAGTGGCGCGGATCGTCGATGCCGCTGCCCAGGTGCGCGTGCAGGCCGGCGATGCGCACGCCGAGACGGCGCGCGTGCTCGACGAAGGCGTCGAAACGCGACATCGGCAGGCCGAACTTGGCGGCGACGCCGCCGGTGCGGACCTTTTCGTGATGGCCTTCGCCGTGGCCCAGATCGATGCGCAGCCAGATCGACCGGTCGCGGAACACCTCGGGCCAGTGCTGCAGCGCCTCGATGTTGTCCAGGGTGACGGTGACGCCGCGCGCGAACGCGGCGACGTACTCGCGCTTGGGCGCGAAGCTGGGCGTGAACAGCACGCGCGCCGGATCGAGCTGCGGCAGGGTTTCGAACACGCGTTCGATCTCGCCCAACGACACGCATTCCAGGCCGAAGCCTTCGTCGGCGATGGCGCGCAGCACGTCCGGGTGCGAATTGGCCTTGATCGCGTAGTAGCAGCGATCGATGGACGGGGTCTCGCGCAGCGAGCGAGCGCGTTCGCGCACCGTTGCCAGGTCGTAGACGTAGCGCGGGGTGCCGGCCGAGGCGACGTCGAGCAGACGCTCGCGCGCGCCGCGCCACCAGGCCGGCGCACGCGTGGGCTTGCCGTGCGCTATCTCGCGCCAGCTCGGGCCGAACACGCTGTCGTCGCGCACCGGCATCGCGCCGCCGCGGATCAACTCGTGGTGCAGATGCGGCAGCAGGCCATCGGCATCGGCTTCGTCGATGACGAAGGTGAGGTTGAGGTCGTTCGAGGACTGCGAGATCAGGTGCACGCGCTCGCGGCCGAACGCGGCCCAGATATCCGACAGACGGTGCAGCAGCGAGCGCATACCGCGCCCGACCAGGGTGACCGCCGCGCAGGGTGCGATCACTTTGACTCGGCAGACCTCGGCCAGATCGGCCGACAGCGCTTCCAGCACGTTGCTGTTGACCAGGTTCTCGCTGGGATCCAGCGACACCGTGACGTTGGTTTCCGACGAACCGATCAGGTCGATCGACAGGCCGTGGCGCTTGAAACGCTCGAACACGTCGGCGAGGAAGCCGACCTGCTGCCACATGCCGATGCTTTCCATCGACACCAGCACGATGCCGTTGCGGCGGCTGATCGCCTTGACGCCCGGCACGGTCGCCGCGCTGGCGTCGATGCGGGTGCCCGGCAGATCGAAGCGCTCGGTATCGAGGATCGCCATCGGCACGCCGGCGTCGCGACAAGGCGCGATCGAACGCGGGTGCAGCACCTTGGCGCCGGTGGTCGCGATTTCCTGCGCCTCGGCATAGTCCAGACGGGTCAGCAGACGCGCGTCCGGCACTTCGCGCGGATTGGCGCTGAACATGCCGGGCACGTCGGTCCAGATCTCGACCCGTTGCGCCTTGAGCAGCGCGCCGAAATACGCCGCCGAGGTATCCGAACCGCCGCGGCCCAGGATCGCGGTGCCGCCGTCGTCGTGGCGGGCAATGAAGCCCTGGGTCAGCAGCATGGGCGCGGCCTGGCGGGCGAAGCGCGCGGCGAACTCCGGATCGGGTTCGCGCCGGCAGTTCACCGACAAACGCCGCGCCCAGGCGCTTTGATTCGGCAGCGAGACCGCGTCCAGCCAATCGCGCGCGTCGCACCAGCCGAAATCGTGGCCCTGGCTGCGCAGATAGGCCGTGCCGATGGTCGAGGACAGCAGCTCGCCCTGGGCCAGCACCTCGGCCTGCCAATCCAGCGCGCGGCTGGCCATGCGCGGATCGACCGCCAGCGCCTGCAGCGCGGCCAGGCGCTCGCCGAGCACCGCGTCTGCGTCCAGGTCGAGTTCGGCGCAGAACGCGCGATGGCGTTCGACCAGGGCCTGCACGCGCGCCGCGATCTCGTCCTGCGCGCCTTCGGGCGCGCTGGCGATCGCCTGCAGTTCGTTGGTGACGCCCGACAGGGCCGAGACCACGACCACGACGCGTAAGCCGTCCTCGTGCATGCGTTTGGAGGCGAGGCGTCCGATGGTGTCCCAACGGTTGCGGCGGGACACCGAAGTGCCGCCGAACTTGAGTACTACCCAACGAGATGCTTCCGCCACCGCCACTGTCTCCGGTCTGTTGTCGCGCTCTGATCGATGCCCGGCCGCGGCCGGGCGTGTGTTTGGGAACCATGCCGCGGCCGCCGGGCGCGACGACCGGGCCCACGGACGTGCCGAAGCCGGGTCTGAAGAGTCGCGCTCGCCCGCGCCGCGGGCATGAAGCTGCGATTCTAAACGGGAAAGCACCGGCGCAGGCCGGCGGCGCGCGCAACACTGGAACGACCGTGGCGGAACGGTTCTACTGACCCGCCCGCCCCGCGTACGAGATCGCCATGACCCTGCGCCGCTACCTGCAACTGGACGTATTCGCCGACCGGCCGGGAGCGGGCAATCCGCTGGGCGTGGTCTTGAACGCCGACGGTCTGGACACCGCGGCGATGCAGGCTTTCGCAGCCTGGACCAACCTGTCCGAAACCATCTTCCTGCTGCCGCCGGTCGAAGGCGCCGACTACCGGGTGCGCATCTTCACCCCACGCCAGGAACTGGCCTTCGCGGGCCATCCCAGTGTGGGCGCGGCCTGGGCCGCGATCGACGCCGGCCTGGCCAGCCCCCGCGACGGTGCCCTGATCCAGGACTGCGCGGCCGGCCTGCTGCCGGTGCGCGTGGCCGGCAGCGGCGCGCGTGCGCTGGTGTCGGTGCGGGCGCCGCGCGCGCAGCGCATCGAGATCGCCAGCCTGGGCGAACCCGAGGCGATCGAGGCCGCGCTGGCCGTGGTAAGCGCCTCCCTGCCGCTGGGCGCGCGAGCGCCGACGCTGTGGGACAACGGCGCGCGCTGGTGGGTGCTGGAGCTAACCGACGCCGCTGCGGTGCGCGCGCTGCAGCCGGACCTGCCCGCGATCGCGACCCTGACCCGGGCCTGCGCCGCGGTCGGCCTGGCGGTCTACGCGCCTGCCGAGGCGCCCGACCACCAACTCGCGGTGCGCGCCTTCTGCCCCGCCGACAACATCCCCGAGGACCCGGTCACCGGCAGCGTCAACGCCGCGATCGGCGCCCAGCTCGCCGCCGACGGCGGCTTCCCGGGCGGGGCCACGCGCTATGTGGCCAGCCAGGGCCGCGAGCTCGGCCGCGATGGCCGGGTCGAGGTCGCCCTGGACGAGCAGGGCGAGATCTGGATCGGCGGCCGGGTCCAGGCGGTTATCCGCGGCCGCGCCGATTGGTAAGCTGCGCGACCCAGCGGACCCCACGCCGCGACGCGATCCGACAATGAAACGCCGCTACCTGCAATTGGACGTATTCGCCGACCGTCCCGGCGCCGGCAACCCGCTCGCGGTGGTGCTGGATGCCGAAGGTCTGGACGAGGCCGCCATGCAGGCGATCGCGCGCTGGACCCGCCTGCCCGAGACCACCTTCGTGTTCGCGCCGACCGCGCCGGGCGCGAGCTACCGCATCCGTATGTTCAGTCCGCGCCGCGAGGTGCCGTTCGCGGGCCATCCCAGCGTCGGCACCGCGCACGTGGTGCTGGACGCCGGCCTGGCCGCGCCCGTCGACGGCCGACTGCTGCAGGAAGGCGTGGCCGGCCTGCTGCCCTTGGCGGTGGACGGCGAAGGCGCCATGCGCACGATCGCGGTGCGCACGCCGCGCGCACGCGTGCTGGAAACCGCCGGCGCCGAGGATCCGCGCCTGAGCGCCGCCCTCAACGGTCTGCCCCTGGGCGCGCTGCCGCCGGCGCTGATGGACGGCGGCCGCCGCTGGTGGCTGGCCGAACTGCGCGACGAAGCCGCGCTGCGCAACGCCAGTCCGGACTGGGCCGCGATCGGCGCGCTCGCCGAAGCCACCGAAAGCATGGGCCTGTGCGCGTTCGCGCGCGCCGACGCCGGCAACGACTACGACCTGGTGGTGCGCGCCTTCGTCGGCGCGCCCGCGCAGTTCGAGGACGCCGCCTCCGGCGCCGCCAACGCCACCCTCGCCGCCTGGCTGCAGCACAACCACGCCCTGCCCGGCCGCGACGGCCGCTACACCGTCAGCCAGGGCCGCGAAGTCGGTTTCGACGCGCGCCTGCAACTGCGCGTGGACGCCGATGGCGACGTCTGGTCGGGCGGTCAGGTGCATCCGATCGTGAGCGGGCATATCGATTGGTGAGATTTACTCTCGGCACCAGCAAGCTCACTGACTTTCTCGGCGCGCTGCTGGGAAGCTTCGGCTGGGTGATCGCGGTCGATACCGCCGTCACCGCCCTGCAAAGAAGGGGCGGCGCTTACGGAAACATGGGTATCGCGGCGGCGATTTGCATCCTCGTCGCACTGACGGCCTTGGCCATTGCCTTGTGCTTCGGCTCGCGCTGGCGATGCGCGCGCGCGGAGACGGCAGGCGTCCTATTGGGGCTCCCGGCCGCCCTCGCCTTGGTCTTGTGCGTTCGATACGGCAACTGAGCCGACGCCGCCTCCGCAGCGGATCCAGCGCCGGCCGATCTCCGGCTACCATCTGATCGACGACGCGCGTTCTCTGCCTTCGCCCTGGGCAGGCCGGTCCATCAAGGAGATGCGATGAGCGAAACGTCCCGACAGCAGGTCGTCGCAGACCTCACCATCGCCGCGCCCCTCGAAACCGTCTGGACCGCTTTGCGCGATCCGACCCGGATCGACGCCTGGTTCGGCTGGGACGCGCCAACGCTGGCCGATGAAATCAAGTTCATCTTCGTCGATCACGCCAGCGGCGACGAGGCGAATAAGGTCATCCGATTCGGCGAGTGGGACGGCATCGCCGAAACCATCGAACTGGCCACCGTCGCGGCGGGTACGCGCCTGCGCTTGCTGCGGGCCGGCGGCCCGGCCTTGGACTGGGTGAACGTCTACGACGACATCGCTCAAGGCTGGGTCACCTTCTTCCAGCAACTGCGACTGGCGCTGGAGCGGCATTCGGACCAGCCGCGGCGCACGATCTTCCTGTCCGGCCCCAGCCAGGCCGGCATCGGCGCAGCCTCGGTCGAACTCGGCCTGGATCGCCTCAGCGCTCTGTCGCCCGGCGTCGCTTACAGCGCAGCGTTGGCGACCGGCGACCATGTTTCGGGGCAGGTCTGGCATCGCACGCATTTCCAGACCGCGGTAACCGTCGATCAATGGGGCGACGGCCTGCTGGTCGTCACCGACAAGGGACCCTCGCCCGAGCGCCCGCACGGCGCAGGCTCGGTGCTGTTGACCACCTACGGCCTGCCCGATGCCGAGTTCGCGGGGCTCCAGGCACACTGGACCCAGTGGTGGAACGCGCGCTATCCGAAAGCCGCCGAGTGAGCGGACGGACAGGCTCGCGCGAGCGTGCACGGGCGTATCGACCGGTGGCTTACTCAGCCCCTAAGCATTCGATTCGATGCATAGTCCGCCGTCTCCAAGGGCAGACTCCATGACCCATCGCTCCACATGGCTATCGAGGAACCGCCGCGTCGTCGGCCTGCTGGCCATCAGCGTCGCGCTCGCAGCGGCGGCCTGGCTGGTTCGTACGGACCGGGTCTCGACGGAGGCGCGGATGAGTCGCGCCGAAGGCACCGTCCTGGCCTTGCGCTCGGAGTGTCGGTCGCGCAGTCGATTCTCGAACAGAGCCGTCTGCGCGCAGTTCCCGCTGATTGGTTTCTACGACCCGTCCGGCGGCGAACACCGTTTTCAGTCCACCACAGGCCGAGGCTTTCGTCGCCTGGCGGAAGGTCAATCGGTGGTTGTGCTGTACCTGCGCGCAGCGCCCGCCCGAACCGCGAAGATCGACGGGTACGGCCTGACGCTGGACGCCATACTGATTCTGCTCGCCGCGACGGCCTTGGCATTGACCGTGCTCGCCGCCGCGCTGAAGAAGAAGTAAAAAAGGGCCGGCACTCGCCGGCCCTCTCCGATGCGCGGATCGGAACAGCGGAACGCGTCATCTCGACGCCCACCGTCCCGACCGCCTCACTCCGGACGCACGTCCACGCGCACGCGGATCTTGTCGCCGGGGTGGTAGTTGGTGCGGGTGCGGTAGCTGCGGCCGCCGTATTCGTAGGTCACATCGTAGGCGCTGACCGCGCGATCGTCGCCGCCGTAGCCGGTGTTGCCGTAGCCGGTGTTCTGGACCGGGTCGCAGACGCGCACCGAACCGACGCGATCGCGGTTGCTGTTGCGCTTGCTCTGTTCGTACACGCTGCGGCCGGCCATGCCGCCGACCATCGAGCCGACCGCCGAGGTCGCGTAGCGCGCGCTGCCGCCGCCGACCTGGCTGCCGACCGCGGCGCCGAGGATGCCGCCGATCACGGTGGCCACGGTGCGGCCGGTTTCGGTGCCGGCCGAGCGGCGGGAGTTGCCGTACTGGTCGGTGTAGCCGTCGTCGCGGCGGTAGTTGTCGTCGTAGCCGCGGTCGTCGTAGCCGTCGTAGGTGCCGCCGCCGTTGACGTAGGTCGGACGCTCGTAGCAACGCTGCGCGCCGTACTGGCCGCTGTTGTAGGAATCGAACACCGGATCGACGCGCAGCACGCGCGCATAGTCGACCTGCGAACCGGTAGAGGCCGGATAGCTGTCCGGGTAGGCCGAACCGTAGCCGTTCTGCGGATAGGACTGCGCCGAGGCGACGCCGGTGGCGGCGGCGAGGACCAGGCTAAGGGCGGTGACGGACAGGCGCTTCATGGCGGGCTCCACACGCCGGGATGGCGTGGATCGCATCGTCGGGTCGGCGCGGTCAACGCCGGCTGAATCCGGGCCCGGTTTCGGTGCCGGCCCTGGCGGCGTTTACCTGGCCGACAGCCAGTCGGCGACGCGCCCCGCCAATTCGGCCGCGCCGCGCCCCAGCAGAGGGCCGACGTGGCTGGGCGACGGCGCGCGCAGGCAGTCGGCCCCCCAGGCCGCGGCCCATTCGGCGGTGAGCTCGGGCGGGACATCCTCGTCCTGCGCCGATGCGACCAACATGCTGGCGCAGCTCGGCGCGACGGCGGCGATCCCGTCCTGCGCGGCGCGCAGCACCGCCCCGGACTCGTCGCGCCAGCGCCGGTAGGCGTAAAGCGCGGCGGCTTCGTCGGCATCCGCCAGTGCGCGCCGGGTCGAGGCCAGACGGGCCTCGCGCCGCCAGGGCACGATCGGCGGCCATTCGCGCGCCGGCAGGCGCGCTGCCCAAGGCGCAGGCGGCAACGGATTGATCAGCACCAGGGCGTCGGCCGCGTCGGCGCAAGGCAAGGCCAGCAGCCCGCCGAGACTGGCGCCGATGAGCGCGCGCGGACGCGGCAGGCGCACGAACGCGGCGCGCACCTGCGCCGCATAGTCGTCGAAACCGGTCGCGGCCAAACCGGCGTCCGTGGCTTGCAGGTCCGGCGCATGCGCATCGAAGCCGCGCGCGCGCAAGACCTCGCACCACCGGTTCCATTCCCAAGCGCCGCCGCCCGCGCCGTGGATCAACAGGACGTGGCGGATCGGTTCGCGCGCGGACATCAACGCAGGCCGCGCGTCGGCGGGCTTCGCGCGCGGACTCAAGCCAGCGTCGCTTCCAGGCTGATCGGCACCGCGCTCAGCGCCTTCGACACCGGGCAGTTGGCCTTGGCGTCCTCGGCGATGGCCTGGAACTTGGCGGCGTCGATGCCGGGCACGTCGGCGCTGACCTTGAGCCGGATCTGCGAGAAGTTCGGGCCGCCTTCCATCGACAGATCGACTTCGGCGCGGGTGTCCAGGCGCGCCGGCGGATGCCCGGCCTCGGTCAGCTTGGCCGACAGCGCCATGGTGAAGCAGCCCGCGTGCGCGGCCGCGATCAACTCTTCCGGGTTGGTGCCCTTCTCGTCGCCGAAGCGGGTGTTGAAGGCATAGCGGGTGTTGTCCAGCACGCCGCTCTGGCTGCTGAGACGGCCCTGCCCGCTTTTGAGATCGCCTTCCCAGTGCGCGGTGGCGTGTCGCGAAATACCCATGAGTGGACTCCGGAGGATGAAGGGCGGTCAGGGTAACTGCGGGGGTGTTAGTTCTGTATTGCGGCTAAGAGCAAATCCCCCCTAGCCCCCCTTTGCAAAGGGGGGAACAGCCAGCAACGAAGTGGGGAGACTGATCTGCCTTGCAACGGCGGGTCTTCCCCCTTTGGAAAAGGGTGAGGGCGCGCGGCCTATGAACCGCAGGTTCGTGCGCGACTGAGCGCCAGCGGGCTGTGCCCGCTGGCCGGATGGATCGAGGGGATTTGCTTCTGCGACCCATGTTGCAACGCAACCCAAGCCGGGCTTGACCCGCCCCCTCGCCTGCGGGAGTCTTGATTCCCGGCCCCCCGAAAGCCGGCACCCGCCATGACCGCCCGCCGAGCGCTCCACGCTCGGGCGCGCAGCGCGGACAGCCATGACGGCCTTCCCACCCTCACCCAGGGAGAAGTCCGCTCATGTCCTACAGCACTCAATCCATCCGCAACGTGGCCTTGGCAGGCCACCCCGGCGCCGGCAAAACAACGCTCTTCGAAGCCCTGCTGCAGGCCGGCGGCGCACTCCAGACGGCAGGCAGCATCGAACGCGGCAGCACCGTCTCCGACTTCGACCCGATCGAGAAACAGCGCGGCCATTCGCTGGACGCCGCCATCGCCAGCACCGATCACGCGGGCATCCACGTCAACCTGATCGACACCCCCGGCTATCCCGATTTCCGCGGCCCGACCCTGTCGGCGTTGGCGGCGGTGGAGACGGTCGCGATCGTGGTCGACGCCGATACCGGGGTCGAGTACGGCACCCGCCGGATGATGGAGCACGCCAAGGCGCGCAACCTCTGCCGGGTGCTGGTGGTCAACAAGATCGACCACGAAGGCGCCGACGCGGCGCGCGTGCTCGAAGACCTGCGCGAGAGCTTCGGCCCCGAATGCCTGCCCCTGAACCTGTCCGCCGATCGCGGCCAGCGCGTGCTCGACTGCTACGCCGCCTCCGCGGCCGGCAGCGCCGAGGGCAGCGACCTGGGCAGCGTCGGCGACTGGCACCAGAAGATCATCGACCAGGTGGTGGAGATCAACGAAACGGTGATGGAGCATTACCTGGACCTGGGCGAAAGCGGCCTGAGCAGCGCGGAGCTGCACGACGCCTTCGAGCAATGCCTGCGCGAAGGCCATCTGGTGCCGGTGCTGTTCTGTTCGGCGCGCAGCGGGGTCGGGGTCAAGGAACTGCTGGACGCGGCCGAGGCGCTGTTCCCGAATCCGGCCGAGGCCAATCCGCCGCCGTTCGTAAAAGGCGTGGGCGAGGACGCACAGCCGATCGTGGCCGCGCCCGATCCCAAGGCGCACGTGATCGCCGACGTGTTCAAGATCGTCAACGACCCCTTCGTCGGCAAGCTCGGCGTGTTCCGCGTCTATCAGGGCACGCTCAAGCGCGACACCCAGCTGTTCGTCGACGACGGCAAGAAGCCGTTCAAGGTCGGGCATCTGTTCAAGCTCAAGGGCAAGGACCACGTCGAAATCGAGCAGGCCATCCCCGGCGACATCGCCGCGGTGGCCAAGGTCGAGGAACTGCACTTCGACGCGGTGCTGCACGACAGCCACGACGAGGACCATATCCATCTGGCCCCACTGAACTTCCCCAAGCCCATGTTCGGCCTGGCGGTGGAAGCGGCCAGCAAGGGCCAGGAGCAGAAGCTGGCGACCTCGCTGCACAAGCTGTCGGAAGAGGACCCCTGCTTCCACGTCGAGCATGAGACCGAGACCAACGAAACCGTGATCCGCGGCCTGTCCGACCTGCACCTGCGCATCAACATCGATCGCCTGAAGGACAAGTACGGCGTGGAAGTGAAGTCGCGCCCGCCGCGCATCGCCTACCGCGAAACCGTGAGCGGCAAGGCCGAGGGCCATCACCGTCACAAGAAGCAGACCGGCGGCGCCGGCCAGTTCGGCGAAGTCTTCCTGCGCGTCGAACCGCTGCCGCGCGGCGGCGGCTTCGAGTTCGTCGACGAGGTCAAGGGCGGCACCATCCCCGGCCAGTTCCTGCCGGCGGTGGAGAAAGGCGTGCGCCAGGTACTGCACCAGGGCGCGCTGGCCGGCTATCCGATGCAGGACGTGCGCGTGATCGTCTACGACGGCAAGCACCATCCGGTCGACAGCAAGGAGGTCGCGTTCGTGGCCGCCGGCAAGAAGGCCTTCCTCGACGCCATCGGCAAGGCCCGCCCGCAAGTGCTGGAGCCCATCGTCGATCTGGAGGTCAACGCACCCGAGCAGCACATGGGCGACATCAGCGGCGGCCTGGCCAGCAAGCGCGCGCGCATCAACGGCACGGATGCCGCGCGCGGCCAGGAGATCATCGTCAAGGCGCAGGTGCCGCTGTCGGAACTGGAAGGCTACGCGGCCGAGCTGAAATCGGTGACCGCCGGGCGCGGGCGCTACTCGCTGGATTTCAGCCACTACGAGCCGGTACCGGCGAACGTGCAGCAGAAGCTGGTCGAGGCCTTCAAACCGCGGGCCGAGGAGGACTGAGCGCGCGTTCCCCCTGGCGTTCCCGCGCGCTGGCGCGGGACGCTGGCGATGTTCACAATCGCCGCAGGCCGCGCGCTGCCTCGCGCGCGGCCCCCTCCCCCAGCCGAGCCTGCGCATGAAGCCCGACACCCCCGCCGCGGCGGTCGATCCAGAGCTCGAAAAGACCTTGGACACGGCCCTGTCCGTGACCGCGCACCCGGTCGAGGCGGTGATCGCGCTCGCGCTGGTGATCGCAGCGCTGCTGCTGTCCCACTACCTGAAACAGCGCCTGCGCCCGCGCCTGAGCGACCGGCCGCGCCTGCGCATCCTGCTGGACTATCTGTTCACGCCCACGCTGGCGCTGTTGCTGCTGGCCATCCCCGGGCCGCTGGGCATCGTCAACGAATTCGGCCGCGCCGCGATCTCGCTGGTGTTCCTGGCCCTGGGCGTATTCGTGCTGGTGCGCATCCCCGGCGCCCTGGTCGAGTTGCTGTTCCGGCCGACGCCCTTGCTCAAGGTCCTGATGCGGGTGGCCACGGTGCTGGCCTGGGCCATGACCATGCTGGCGGTGTTCGGTGCGCGCTACCCGCTGGTCGCCAAGCTGTTCGCCTCCAAGCTCACGCTGGGCAACATCACGCTGAGCACCGAGGACGTGGTCAGCGGCCTGGTGGTCGGCGTGATCATCGTGATCGTTTCGTACTGGGCCACGCGGACCCTGGACAAGGCCATCCAGCGCAGCCCGCACCTGGCGCCCAACCACATCCTGGCGCTGTCGCGCATCGCCGGCGTGCTGGTGTGGCTGGTCGCGCTGATGCTGATCTTCAGCGTCAGCGGCATCAATCTGGCCGCGCTGGCCGCGTTCGGCGGCGCCCTCGGCATCGGCCTGGGCCTGGGCCTGCAGAAGCTGGCGGCCAGCTACGTCAGCGGCTTGATCGTCCTGTTCGAGCAGTCGGTGCGGGTAGGCGACAACGTGTCCGTGGGCGGCGTGACCGGCAAGGTCACGCGCATGACCGTGCGCTACACCGTGATCCGCACCCGCGAAGGCCTGGAAGCGATCGTTCCCAACGACACCCTGACCGGCAACACCATCCTCAATCAGTCGTGGTCGGACCGCAACGTACGCCTGACCTCGACCCTGCTGGTCAAGGGCGATACCGACACCGTGGCCGCGCGCACCATTTTCCTGCGCGCGGTCGCCGCCCAGCCGCGCGTGCTGCGCACGCCCGAACCCGGTGTGTACGTCAGCACCGTCACCGACAAGGGCATCGTGCTGGAAGCGCAGCTGTGGATCGCCGATATCGAGAACGGCCAGCATGCGCTGCTGTCCGACATCTACGACGCCACCCTGGCCGAATTCCGCGCCCAGGGCATCGAACTGGCGGTGCCCTAGGCAGGGGCGCGCGGGTCGGATTCCGGGAGTAGGATGAGCCCGTGAGCGACACCACCATCCCGCGCTTCTTCTGGACCTTCCCGATGCGGTTGGTGCGCGAGGCGCGGTTGGACGAAGCGCTGGCCGAGGACGAACGCCTGCGCATCCTGTTCCTGTGGGGCAAGGACTGTCCGAACTGCGATATCGCCAAGGGCCAGATCCTGCTGGCGCCCGAGCGTTTCCGTTGGCCGGATATCGAGTGGCTGCACGACAACGTCTACGAAGACCCGCAGATGGGCACGCGCTTCGGCCTGCATGGCGTCCCCGCCTTCCTGGTGTTCCGCGGCGCCAGGAAATTGGGGCGCATCGGCCAATGGCCCGGGCCCGACGCCTTCGTCGCGGCGATCGAGAAGCAGCGCGCGGCCGAACCCACCGCCGCCACCGGCTAGCCGCACCCGCTTTGGGGTAGGAGCGGCGTAAGCCGCGACCGCGAACCTACGTCGGCTACCGAACCTGCGCTGGCTCGCATGGTCGCGGCTTACGCCGCTCCTACCCCACGGACGTACGGCGTGCGCAACGCTGAGTCCTGCGTCAAGCCGCAGCGCGCACTTGGCGCGCGCCCACGCACGGCGCAGACTGCGATTCCGCCCCGCAACGCCGCCGCCATGTTCGACACAGCCACCCTCGCCGCTTACCTGGTCGCCGCTGCCGTGCTGGTGCTGATTCCGGGCCCAGGCACGGCCTGGATCCTGACTCAGGCGGCGACCGGCGGCACCGCGCGCGGCGTGCGCGCCGCGTTCGGGCTGGAGACCGCCACCCTGATCCACGCCCTGGCCGCGAGCCTGGGCCTGTCGGCGCTGCTGGCGACCTCGGCGATGGCCTTCGAGGTGCTCAAGTATGCCGGCGCCGCTTATCTGATCTGGCTGGGCATCAAGGCCTGGCGCGCGCCGGCGGAGACCGCGCCCGCGGCCGACAGCGATGCGCCGGCGGTGGCCGAGCCCAACATCTACCTGCGCTCGGTGATCACCGGCGTGCTCAACCCCAAGGTCGCGCTGTTCTTCCTGGCCTTCCTGCCGCAGTTCGTGCACCCCGAGCGCGGCTACGTCTGGCTACAGTTCCTGGTGCTGGGCGCGTTGCTGTCGCTGATCGGCTTCAGCCACAGCCTGATGCTGAGCTTCGCGGTCGGCCGCTTCGGCCGACGATTCTCCACCGGCGCCGGGCGCTGGAAGCAGCGCGTGACCGGCAGCGTGTTCATCGCCCTGGGCCTGCGCCTGGCGGTGCAGCAACGCGGCTGAGGTGAACCGCGCCGCGCCGGCCGCCGCCGGCGCGCTTGAAGCCCGCACCCTGCGCCCTCAGGTCGTGAATTCACGACCTTAACGACGGAGTTGCGCGCATGAAGACCCAGGGCTTGCTCGACCAGCTGCTGAAGACCGCCCAGAGCAGCCTCGGCGGCGGTGGGCTCGAGAGTCTGCTGGGCGGCGGCAAAGCGCCGGCGCGTTACGAGGGCAAGGAAGAAAAGCGCGGCCTATTGAATGCGGACTTCGGCAAGGGCGCGCTCGCCGGCGGCGCGCTCGGCCTGCTGCTGGGCAATAAGAAGATGCGCAAGATGGGCGGCAAGCTGGCCCTGTATGGCGGCGTGGCCGCGGTCGGCGTGCTGGCCTACAAGGCCTACGGCGAGTACCGCAAGCAACAGGACGGCAGCACCGCCGAACCGCAGACCGTGGACCGTCTGCCGCCGCCGCAGGCCGAGCTGCACAGCCAGGCCATCCTCCAGGCCCTGGTCGCCGCGGCCAAGGCCGACGGCCATATCGACGCGCGCGAACGCGAAGTGATCGAAGGCGAGTTCACCCGCATCGACAACGACCCGGGCCTGCGTCAGTGGCTGCATGCCGAGCTCGAAAAGCCGCTGGATCCGGCCGAAGTGGCGCGTGCCGCCACCTCCCCGGAAATGGCCTCGGAAATGTATCTGGCCAGCCTGCTCGCGGCCGACGAGCAGAGCTTCATGGAACGCGCCTACCTGGACGAGCTGGCGCGCCAGCTCAAGATCGACGACGCCCTCAAGGCGCGCCTGGAAGCGCAGCTGCAGGACGCGCGCGAGGGCTGAGCCCCGAGACCCTGGGGTAGGAGCGGCGCAAGCCGCGACCGAGCGCCTGCGTCGCCAACGCAAGCGGCGCCGGCTTGCGTCGCCGCCGGTCGCGGCTTGCGCCGCTCCTACCCGGGGGTGGGCGTGGGCCACGCCTTTCCCCTGTGTCGCCGTTCATGCGGTCCGGGTATCGTGCGCGCATCGCCCACGGAACTTGTCGATGTCCGCCCGAGCCCGCCTCCGCCCCACTCTAGTGCGCTCCCTGCTGCTGGCCGCCGCGCTGCTGACGTTGGCGGCCTGCTCCACGCTCAATGCGGTCAGCGCCTACCTCGGCAACGAGGTCGCGTTCACCGCGCCGCAACTGCAGCAGTCCCTGAACCGCAATTTCCCCAAGCGCTACGAGAAGCTGGGCGGCCTGGTGGCGGTGACCCTGATGAATCCGCGCCTGTCGATTCCCGACGACGGCGACCGCCTGCGCCTGGACTTCGACATCGGCCTGGCCGCGCTCGGCAGCGGCTCCTCGCAGCGCCCGTCCGGGCGTTTCACCCTGACCAGCGCCCTGCGCTACGACGCCGCCACCCAGGGCCTGCACCTGCGCGACCCGCGCATCGACTACGTCGACGTGCCGCAGCTGGGCGGCGTGATGACCGGCGCCTCGCGCGAACTGCTCAACGCCTGGCTCGGCGACTACGCGCGCCAGGAACCCGTCTACCGCTTCGACAACAGCCTGCTCGACAAGCTGGGTTCGCGCCGCATCGGCAGCACCCAGATCGAACACGGCCGCGTCGTCGTCCACCTCGATCGCTGACATGCGCGCATCCCGCCACCACCGCCTGCTCGCCGCCTGCCTGCTCGTATTCGCGCTAGGCGCCTGCGGCAAGCACGACGATCCCCAGGCCGGCACCGCCAACGGCGAGGCCGGCGAGCTGTTGCCGGCGCCGCAGGGCGCCAGCGGCGGCGTCACCGGCATGCCCTCGCAGCCGGGACCGGGCCAGGTCGGCCCGCCCAGCGCCGCCATCGTCGAGGAGCCGGTGCTGGACGAGAACGGCAACCCGATCCTGCCGGCCACGCCCGAAGACGGCAGCCTGCCGATCGCCGACGACGGCACGCCGCTGGTCGAGGACGGCACCGCCGTGCCCGGCGAACCCACACCGCAGGACGCGGTCGCCGTGGTGCGCGACTACTACGCCGCGATCAACGCACGCAGTTACGCCCGCGCCTATGCGCTGTGGTCCGATGGCGGCCGCGCCAGCGGCCAGTCGCCGCAGCAGTTCGCCGACGGTTTCGCCGACACCACCGGCGTATCGGTCGAGATCCTGCCGCCGGGCCGTGTCGATGCCGCCGCCGGCTCGCGGTATCTGGAAGTGCCGGTGGCGCTGACCGCGAGCCAGCGCGACGGCAGCCAGCGCAAGTATGTCGGCGCCTATGTACTGCGCCGCGCCGTGGTCGACGGCGCGGGCCCGGAGCAACGCGCCTGGCGCATCGGCAGCGCCGATCTGAGGGAAGTGAAGCCATGAAGCTGCGCACCTTGCTGGTCCCGTCCTTGCTGCTGGTGGCGCTGAGCGCTTGCGAGCGTGCCGCGCCGACCGCGAACGCGCCCGCGGCGCAGGCCGACGCGAAGCTCGCGCCGGCCGCGGCCGCGCCCGCGAGCGGACAAGCCGCGAGCGCAGCGGCCGACAGCGCCACCGCCGCCGACTTCGTGCTGCCCGGCGATTTCGCGCCCGACACCGGCCCCGACGAACTGCGCAAGCGCTATGGCGCCGCCAATGTGCGCCTGGGCAAGGTGCCCGGCGCCGAGGGCGAGGAATTCTCCGGCGTGATCCTGTTCCCCGACGATCCGACCCGTCGCGCCTATCTGTACTTCCAGAACGAGCAGAGCCTGCAGGGCCTGTCGCTGGTGCGTGTGTTCGGTCCGCAATCGAAGTGGACGCTGGACAACGGCCTGCGCGTGGGCATGCCGCTGCCCGAGATGGTCGCCCTCAACGGCAAACCGATTTCGTTCTACGGGCTGGAGTGGGACTACGGCGGCACCATCGTCGATTACCACGGCGGCAAGCTCGATGCGCGCAAGGACGAACAGGTCGGGCGCAGCGCCAGCCTGGGCTTGCGCGACAACGGCGATCAGGGTGTGCCGCAGGGCAAGACGCCGGTCGGCGAAGGCACGTATTCCAGCGACGATCCCAAGTACCCCGAGCAGGGCCAGTGGATCGTGATCTCGGAACTGTCGGTCTCGTTCCCGGGCGAAGACGATCTGTAAGCGGTGGCGCTCGCGATGACGACGCCGCGACCGCGGCTGGTGTTGGACACCAACGTCTGCCTCGATCTGTTCGTGTTCCGCGACCCGCACGCGGCCGCGCTCGCCGACGCGCTCGCCAGCGGCCGCGTCGAGGCGGTCAGCGACGCCGACTGCCGCGACGAATGGCAGCGCGTGCTCGCCTATCCGCAGCTCGGCCTGGAAGCGCAAACGCAGGCGCAGGCCTTGCGCGCCTACGACGCCGTGGTGCGCGTTCTGGCCGACAGCGAGCGACGCCCTCCGCCCGAGCGCGCGCTGCCGCGCTGCGCCGACCCCGACGATCAGAAATTCCTCGAACTGGCCCACGCCGCCGATGCCAGCTGCCTGCTCAGCCGCGACCATGCGCTGACCGTGCTCGGCCGCCGCAACGCGCGCGCCGGCCTGTTCGAGATCATGACGCCGCAGGCTTGGGCCGGGGTGGACGCGTTCCGCAGCGCACGCGCCTAGCTGGGCGGCGCCGCCGCGACGGCGCATGCGATACTCGCCCCATGCAAGGCGTACCCGAGCAATTCGTCCACGCCCACGACGCCGCCGAATTCCGGCAGCCCGCGCATCGCCGCGGCATCGAGCTGTACCGCGCCCACATCGTCCGTCACGCCTTCGAGCCGCATACCCACGAAGCCTACGGCCTGGGCGCGATCGAGTCGGGCGTGGAGCGTTTCCGCTACCGCGGCAGCGATCACCTGGCGCCGCCGGATTCGCTGGTGCTGATGAACCCCGACGTGCTGCACACCGGCCGCGCCGAAACCGAAGGCGGCTGGCGCTACCGCATGGCCTACATCGACCCCGACCTGGCCGCGGAGGTCACCGGCGAGAGCGGCTGGTGGTTCGACGAGGCGGTGCGCCACGACCCCGCCCGCGCGCGCCGCATCGGCGCGCGCCTGGACGCGTTATGGCAGGCGCGCGAGCCGCTGGCCTTCGACAGCCAGCTGGCGGCCCTGCTGGACGAGTTCCGCGTGCACGCGCGGGTGCCGCAACGCGAGCGCGCCGAGGCCGCGCCGCGTTTCGCGCCGGTGCTGGATTACCTGCGCTGCCATCTGGCCGAACGCCTGAGCCTGGAACAACTGGCCGCCGTCGCCGGCCTCAGCCCCTTCCACTTCCTGCGCCGCTTCCGCGACCACTACCACGTCACCCCGCAGCAGATGCTGATGGCGCTGCGCCTGCACCAGGCCAAGCGCCGGCTCGCCGACAATATCGCGCCGGCCCAGGTCGCCGCCGAAACCGGTCTGGCCGACCAGGCCCATCTGACCCGCGCCTTCGTGCGCCGCTACGGCATCACTCCGGCGCGCTATCGCAGGCAACTGCGCGGCTGAGCGCGGCCGCAATCTCGTACAAGAATCGCCGGCCCGCTCGCGCCATGCTGCGGCCATGCTGATCGGAACCCTCTACGCGCTGTTGGCCGGCCTGATCTGGGGCCTGGTCTTCGTCGGCCCGCTGCTGCTGCCGGAGTATCCGGCCGCCCTGCAGTCGGTCGGCCGCTATCTGGCCTTCGGCCTGATCGCCCTGCCGCTGGCCTGGTTCGACCGCGCCGCCCTGCGTCAGCTCGGCCGCGCCGACTGGATCGAGGCGCTCAAGCTGTGCGCGGTCGGCAACCTGCTCTACTACCTGTGCCTGGCCAGCGCGATCCAGCGCGCGGGCGGCCCCTTGCCGACCATGATCATCGGCACCTTGCCGGTGGTGATCGCGATCGCCGCCAATCGCCGCAACGCGCAACGCGACGGCCGCCTGCCGTGGGCGCGGCTGGCGCCTTCGCTGCTGCTGATCGGCGCCGGCATCGCCTGCGTCAACCAGGTCGAACTCGACGCACTGCTCAACGATGCGGACGCCGATCTCACGCGCTATCTCAGCGGCGGCCTGCTCGCGATCGGCGCGCTGATCTGCTGGACCTGGTACCCGCTGCGCAACGCCGACTGGCTGCGCGCGCATCCGGGCCGCAACCCTCGCACCTGGGCGACCGCGCAGGGCCTGGCGACCCTGCCCCTGGCCTTGCTGGGGTACGCCGCGCTGTGGGGCGGCAGCGCGGCGCTCGGCAGCGACTTCGCGATGCCGTTCGGCCCGCGGCCGGCGTTCTTCATCGGCCTGATGATCGCGATCGGTTTGCTCGCGTCCTGGGTCGGCACCTTGTGCTGGAACGAAGCCAGCCAACGCCTGCCGACCGCGCTGGCCGGGCAGCTGATCGTGTTCGAAACCCTGTTCGCGCTGGCCTACGCCTTCATCCTGCGCGGCGCGATGCCGCGCCCGCTGACCCTGGCGGGCATCGGCCTGTTGATCGCCGGCGTGCTGTGGGCTTTGCGGGTGAAGCCCGTGCCGGCCGCACCCGCGCCCTGAGGACGGGGCCTCAGATCTCGAAGCGGTACGACAGCTTGATCAGCAACTGCTCGCTGTCGCGCAGGTCGAAGGCGTCGCCGAACTCGCTGCCGGCGCTGCCCTGCAGATTCAGGCCTTCCTCGAACAGATCGCCGCCGCGCACGTAGGCGATGTACAGGTGCGACAGCGGCGCCAGCTCGTAGCGGTAGCGGATCTGGAAGCCCAGATTGCGCAGGTTGAAGTTCGGAATCGACTCGTTGACCTTGAGCGGGCGCCCGTCGGCGGCGACGCGATAGGCCTGGCGGCTGTGCGCGTCCAGGCCGATCGCCTCCAGGCGCACGCGCAGTTCCTGCTTGTCGTCGATCAGCCACACCGAACCGGCGTTCAGCGAAATCATGTCGGAGCGGAAGCTGCCGAGCAGATTGCCGCCGCGCCACAGCAGCCAGTCCGGGTTGTGCGAGATCTCCATGCCGCTGAAGAAGCTCAGGCGATCGTTGACGTGATAGCGCGGCTCGAAGTACAGCCGCGACTTGCCCTCGTCCATGCCGCCCAGGCCCTCGGCCGCGTATTGGGCTTCGCCGTAGAAGGCCCAGCGCCCGTCGTTCTGACGCGGGCGGAAGCGTTCGAAGTACAGGTACAGCTTGGAGGGCACGTCGACCACGCCGTTGCCGCGCGTGATCAGGTCGTCGTGACCGGCGCTCCAGGCCGCGATCTCGACGAACTGGTTGCCGCCGTCGCGCAGATCGCTGCGGCGGTTGATCGCGCCGGCGTCGGCGATGTGCACGCCCTGGTCGTTGTAGCGGCGCGAGACCGCGTAGTGCCAGTCGTGGCCGGCGTACGGCGACGAGGCCGGCAGGTCGGTCACGCGCCGGCCGAGGTCGTAGCGCAGGTAGTTGAAGTTGTTGCGCTCGAGATAGCCGAAGTCGTTGAGCTGCAGGTCGCGCCCCAGGTGCACCATGTACAGCTGGTGGCGCCAGCTATTGCCCATGTCGTAATCCATGCGCAACTGGGCGCCGCTGTCGCGCACGCCGACGCCGCCCTGATCGACGTTGGAACCGACCAGGGTGCTGCGGATCGACCACTGCGAATTCGGGGTCCAGCGGTGGTCGAACTCGTACACCGTCGCTTCGCGGTCCAGGAAGGGCCGGTTCACGCGCGTGACCATCGCGCCCACGCCTTGTTCGGCGAAGTCGCGGGTGGCGCGCACCGCATAGAAGTCGCGTCCGACCTCGTCGGCCTCGTTGGCCGCGAACACGCCGTAGTTGAAGCCGCCGGCGCTGCCGTTGACCTTGATCGCGGCGGTAACGTCGCCGGAACCGACGCCGTCGTCGTTGCGGCCGCCGACGCGACGGGTGTAGATCAGACGGCTGTTGTTGTTGAGCGAACCGAAGGGCACGTCGAAGAAGCCCTGGTTCTCGGTGAAGAACGGGCGCTTGTCGCTGAAGAAGGTCTCGGTGGCGCTGAAGTTGACCGTAAGCTCGTCGCTCTCGACCTGGCCGAAGTCGGGATTGAGCGTGGCGCTGAGCTGGAAGCGGCCGTTGGGCTTCCAGAACAGGTCGACACCGCCGTCGAAGTCGTTGTCCTTGCCGACCGCGTCGTAGACGCCGGACACGTAGGGCGTGATCGCGAGCAGGGACTGGCTGTAGGCCGGCACCTCGACGCGCTCGAACGCGCTCAGGAAGCGGCTTTCGGTGTAGCCCACCGCCGGCCACGAGGCGCGCTCGCCGGTGGCGCCGATCACGCGGTCCAGCGACACGCCGATCGTGCGCTTGCCGTCGCTGGCCGCACGCATCGGCGCGATATGCCAGGGGATCAGCATCTCGGCGTACCAGCCCTGTTCGTCCTCGCTGGTGGCGTGGCGCCAGTCGCCGTCCCAGTCGTCGTTGAACTGGTTCTCGTTGGTGAGGGTGGTGTCGATGATGCTGTTGGACAGCAGCACGGTGAAGTTGTAGCCGTTGCGGCCGTCGCCGTCGAAATCGACGTACAGGTTGACCCGGTCCATCGGCCCGCCCTGGTCGCGCTGGGCGAACTGGCGCCGGCGCGGAATGCTGCTGGGCTGGGTGTTGCGGAAGCCGATCGCCAGGCCCTCGGGCGTGGCCAGCAGCAGCGCTTCGGTCGGCTGCGGCGCGGGCGCGCGCGACAAGGGCTGGGTCAGGCGGAAGTCGGTGATGCGCTGCGCGCCCTCCCACTCGGCGGGATCGAGGCGGCCGTCGATTTCGACCGCCTGCGCCAGCGGCGCGGCGCCGGCGAGCGCGGCGAGGATGGCCAGGGTCAGGGGTGCGCGCATGGCGGATGCCTCGATACTGATGGGGTTGGCCGCCGCAAACCGCAGCGCGGGCGTCGGGCATCGATGGGATGCGAACGCCTGCCGAAAGGTTGCGTGTGGTGCTGGCCCTGGCGGTTGCGCAGCCCGAGCGTGGCGAAGCCTAGACGGCGTGCGCCGGGTTACCGCATGGCAAAAGTCATGGCAACCATCGGCAGGGTTTGCGCATCCGTGGTTGGCACGGATCCTGCCTCGTCGCGGTGCGCGCGAGCGCGGGCGCTTGTTTCAAGGCGCGGTGGCGTCGTGGGATACGAACGCGACCTCGCCGGTCGGCAGTTCCAGCCATTCCGGATGCGCCAAGGCACGCGCGATGTCGGCTTGACCAGACAGCCAGTGTTCACGCATCGCGACCCGGCCGAACTGATAGTCCTTGAAGTGGCCGATGCGCGCGCGTTCGCGATAGATCAGATGGATCACGCTGTAGCGGCGGTCGCAGGCCAGTTCGGCCGCGTACAGCGCCCAAGGGTTGCGGCGGCGCACGTCCTCGGGGATCTCCTCCAGCAGCTCGCGCAATAGCCGGCGGTAATGCTGCTGCACGCGTTGGATGTCGGTGATCAGGCGGGTACGGCTGGAGTACTGGATCTCCTTCTGCCGCTCGGCCACGTCCAGCAGGGTCTGCGGCAGCTCGCCCTGCGCGCTCCACAGGTCGACCTGGAACACCAGGGTGTCGCGGCGCGGCTCGCTGGCCAGCACCTGCGACAGCGGCGTGTTCGAGACCAGGCCGCCGTCCCAGTAGTACTCGCCGTCGATCTCCACCGCCGGAAACGCCGGCGGCAGCGCGCCTGAGGCCAGGATGTGCCGCGCGTCCAGGCGCATCTGGGTGTTGTCGAAGTACTCCAGGTTGCCGGTGCGCACGTTGACCGCGCCCACCGACACCCGGATGCCGCCGTCGTTGAGACGGTCGAAATCGACCATGCGCTCCAGCGTCGCGATCATCGGCGCGGTGTCGTACCAACTGGCCGTGGCCGGACCCGACGCCGCCAGCGGATCCCAGCCGCGCGGCCGGTAGAAGCCGCGCTGGCCTTCGACCAGCGCGCGCCAGGCTTCCCAGGTGTCCAGCCAAGCGCGCAGGTCGTCGCCGAGACCGGCGTAACGCGCTTCCTGCCCTAGCGTGGTCGCCGGCAGCAGGGTCGGCTGCGAGATCGTGTCCCAGAACTCGCGCAGCGCCTGGACCCGGCGCCCGGGCGGATTGCCGGCCACGATCGCGGTGTTGAAGGCGCCGATCGAGATGCCGGCCAGCCAGTCCGGCGCGATGCCGGCCTCGTCCAGGCCCTGATAGACCCCGGCCTGGTAGGCGCCCAAGGCGCCGCCGCCCTGCAGCACCAGAGCGGTGCGTTCGGGGCGGCGTTGCGGCGGCGGCAGCCCGGCCGGCTTTGCCGCGCGCTTGCGCGACGCCGGCTTGCGCGACGCCGAAGAGGAACGCTTGCCCGGGGTGCTCGCCATCGGGCGACCTTACTGCATGTACCAGCCGTGGCTGACCACGATGCTCTGCCCGGTCAGGGCCGCGCTCGGGAACTCGGACAGGAAGCGCACGGTCTTGGCCACGTCCTCGACGGTGGTGAACACGCCGTCGACGGTGTTGCCCAGCATCACCTTGCGGATCACCTCGTCCTCGCTGATGCCCAGCTCCTTGGCCTGCTCCGGGATCTGCTTGTCGACCAGCGGAGTGCGCACGAAGCCGGGGCAGACCACGTGGCTGCGCACGCCGTGCTTGGCGCCTTCCTTGGCCAGCACCCGCGCCAGCCCCAGCAGGCCGTGCTTGGCGGTGACGTAGGCAGACTTCAGCGGCGAGGCCTCGTGCGAATGCACCGAACCCATGTAGATCACAGTGCCGCCTTTATTGCCCTGATACATGTGCGGCAGCACCGCCTTGGTGGTCAGGAAGGCGCCGTCCAGGTGGATCGCCAGCATCTTCTTCCAGTCGCCGAAGGCGTAGTTCTCGATCGGATTGACGATCTGGATGCCGGCGTTGGAAATCAGGATATCGACGCCGCCCAGTCCGGCGACCACGCGCGCGATGCCGGCGTCGACCGCGGCCTCGTCGGTGACGTCCATGGCCACGCCGATCGCGCGGCCGCCGGCGGCGACGATCTCGTCGGCCACGGCCTGGGCGCCGGCCTGGTTGAGGTCGGCGATCGCGATCGCGGCGCCGGCGCGGGCCAGCTCATGGGCGATTTCCTTGCCGATGCCGCTGGCGGCTCCGGTGACGACGGCGACCTGGCCTTGGATCGAACTCATGACGACTCCTGGGAATGCGGATGGGGCGCGCCGGCGGCGGACGCGAAAGCGGCCATTGTCGCCGCCCTGCGTTATCGCGGCGTTGCGGCGCGGGACCGCAGTGTCCCGCGAGCGCGGCGCGGGCGGCCATCGGCCATTGGTACCAGCCGGCCGGCCCCGCGCCGCGGACGTGTCCGGCGCAGGAACGAGGCCCGCTTTCTACAGGAGCGGCGCCAGGCGAACGCGCTTCCTGTGGGAGCGGCGCCAGGCGAGCGCGCTTCCTGTGGGAGCGGCGTGAGCCGCGATCGCGACACCGCGAACGCGTCACAGGCATGGGTGCCGGCGCGACATCGCGCCTTCGTCGCTGGTCAGGAGGCGCGGTCGCGGCTCATGACCGAAGGAAATCCCTGTGGGACGCCGCTCCTACCCCAAAGCAGGCAAGACCGGCTGACGCGCGCGCCACTCAATCCTTCTTGGACTTCTTCTTGTCCTTCTTTTTCTTCTTGTCCTTGTCCTTCTTCTTTTTCTTCTTGTCTTTCTTGTCCTTCTTCGGCTGCAGCATCGTGCCGGTGCAGTTCTCCGAGCCGCAGCGGCACTCCCAGATCTGCTTCAGGCGCTTGGTGTGCTTCTCGGCCAGGGTGATGCCGTAGTTGTAGGACAGCTCCTCGCCCGGCGCGATCGCGCGGATGGCCTCGATGAAGACCCGGTCCTGGCGGCGGTCGTCGCCCTCGTCCTCGTCCAGCACGGCTTCGCAGTTGGGCGCGCAGCTGTGGTTGATCCAGCGCGCGCTGTTGCCTTCGAAGTTGGCGTCGATCACGTACTCGTCGTTGAGCGTGAACAGAAAGGTGTGGCCGGAGTCGGTGTCGCCGGAATCGCCCGCGTCGACCTCCTCGTGGGTGCGGCGGCGGCCTTTGTATTCGATTACGCGTTCGCCCTTGGCGATCGGGGTGACGGCGAATACGCCGTTGCCGTGGATGGCGGAACGACGGGCGGCGATCTTGCGCGGCATGCGGTAATCCAGAAGAGACGTCCGCGCATTTTGACCGCAAACGCGCGTCCGCGGCCATCGTGGTCGCGGACGCGTGCGCGAACGCGACGCGAGCCGCATTGCGCGGCCCCGTGGAGTCGCCTCCCGCGCGGGACGCCGCGTCGCATCGACCAGGTCGATATCCCCAAGGCCGCCGCAAGCCCCGGCTGCGCCGCCTCGACGCGCGCTTGCCGCCCTACCTGGCGCGAACGGATCTCCGTCCCAGCGCCGCTCCATCGCCCCTCGCCCCGCCACGTCCCGCCCCGCTGCAACCCGCCCAAACCGGTCTGCCCGCCCGGAGCGCCCCAACGCCCCGTCCGGCAAGGGGCGCGCCCCCGCCCCTGAACCGCCTGAATGCGGGCGCTGGCCCCGTCGGGCCGGAAACCGTACAATTCCGGTACGGATTAAACCGACACCCACGCCGATGCTCCGCGTCACCAAGCTCACCGACTACGCGACGGTCGTTCTGACCGTGCTCGCCGCCCAATTGGACGGCGTGCCCGATGCCGTGCTCAGCGCTTCCGAGCTGGCCGAGCGCGCCGGCCTGGAGACGCCGACGGTGAGCAAGCTGCTCAAGCCGCTGGCCCAGGCCGGCCTGGTCGAAGGCTTCCGCGGCGCCAACGGCGGCTACCGCCTGGCCCGCCCGGCCGAGCAGATCGGCCTGATCGAAATCGTCGAGGCCATGGAAGGTCCGCTCGGCATGACCGAGTGCAGTGTCCACGCCGGCAATTGCGGCATCGAACAGCAGTGCGGCGTGCGCGCCAACTGGCGCCGCATCAACGACGTCGTGGTCGAGGCCCTGCGCAGCGTGACCCTGGCGCAGATGCTGGCCCCGCCCGTGCCCCCGCCCGAACCCGACACCAGGCGCATCGCTTTGCGCCTGGCCAACGCATAGACAGTAGGCAGCCCCCATGGCCACCGACATCATCGAAACCACCTCCGTCGCGCCCGCCGCAGCGGATCTCGCCAACCGCGAGATCCACGAGCAGCTGGGCCGCCGCTACGAGGCCGGTTTCGTCACCGACATCGAGTCCGACAGCCTGCCGCCGGGCCTGAACGAGGACATCATCCGCGCGCTTTCGGCCAAGAAGGACGAACCGGAGTGGATGACCGAATGGCGCCTGGCCGCGTACCGGCATTGGCTGACCATGCCGATGCCGCACTGGGCCAAGCTCAACATCGCCCCGATCGACTTCCAGGGCGTGAGCTACTACTCCGCGCCCAAGGCCAAGTACGCCTCGCTGGACGAGGTGCCGCAGGAGCTGATCGACACCTACGACAAGCTCGGCGTGCCGCTGCACGAGCGCGCCAAGCTGGCCGGCGTCGCGGTGGACGCGGTGTTCGACTCGGTCTCGGTCGGCACCACCTACCGCAAGGAACTGGCCGACAAGGGCATCGTGTTCTGCTCGATGTCCGAAGCCATCCGCGAGTACCCGGACCTGGTCCGCAAGTACCTGGGCAGCGTGGTCCCCACCCACGACAACTATTTCGCCGCGCTCAACTCGGCGGTGTTCTCCGACGGCAGCTTCGTGTTCATCCCCAAGGGCGTGCGCTGCCCGATGGAACTGAGCACCTACTTCCGCATCAACGCCATGGGCACCGGCCAGTTCGAGCGCACCCTGATCGTGGCCGAGGACAAGAGCTACGTCAGCTACCTGGAAGGCTGCACCGCGCCGATGCGCGACGAGAACCAGCTGCACGCGGCGGTGGTCGAGCTGGTCGCGCTGGAAGACGCCGAGATCAAGTATTCCACGGTGCAGAACTGGTACCCGGGCGACGAGAACGGCGTCGGCGGCATCTACAACTTCGTCACCAAGCGCGGCGAATGCCGCGGCGCGCGCAGCAAGATCAGCTGGACCCAGGTCGAGACCGGTTCGGCGATTACCTGGAAGTACCCCTCCTGCGTGCTGCTGGGCGACGACTCCAGCGGCGAGTTCTATTCGGTCGCGCTGACCCACCACCGCCAGCAGGCCGACACCGGCACCAAGATGATCCACGTCGGCAAGCGCACCAAGTCCAAGATCGTCAGCAAGGGCATCAGCGCCGGCCGCGGCCAGAACACCTACCGCGGCCTGGTCAAGGTAGAGCGCAGCGCCGAGGGCGCGCGCAACCACACCCAATGCGACAGCCTGCTGATCGGCAAGAAGTGCGGCGCGCACACCTTCCCCTACATCGAGGTGCGCCACCCCAACGCCACCGTCGAGCATGAGGCCACCACCTCCAAGATCAGCGACGACCAGTTGTTCTATTGCCGCAGCCGCGGCATCGGCGAGGAAGACGCTGTCTCGATGATCGTCGACGGCTTCTGCAAGTCGGTGTTCAAGGAACTGCCGATGGAGTTCGCGGTGGAGGCCAAGAAGTTGTTGGAAGTGTCGCTGGAAGGGTCCGTGGGATGAAATCGTCGATGCTGGCGATCGCACTGCTCGTCTGGCCCGCTATTTCAACGGCGACGATTCCCGTTGCCCGATACCAGGAATGCCGAATCCAGGACCTCGTCGGAATCCAGCCAATACGTTTTCCTGCCGAGATAGCGGCAAAGGACGTCAAACCCAGCAAGGCGCTTCCCGCCACCTTCGGAATCAAATTCGATGGCGATGGAAACTTGTTGGAGCTGACCGTGCTGCAGTCATCGTCAGACCGATCTCTGGACAGAGCAGCGATGCACGCCATCCGATTCTCTCGTCTGACCGGCGACTGCCTAACGAAATCCCGAGGCTTGATCATCGCCAAGTACGAGTTCAACGCAAGACCGCTCCCCTCATATCCGCGTATCTTGCGGCGCCTTTGAATAGCTGCCACGCACCAATCACGAGTTCTACTATGCTGAAGATCGAAAACCTCCACGTCCGCGTCGCCGGCAAGGACATCCTCAAGGGCCTCTCGCTGGAATTGCAGCCGGGCCAGGTGCATGCGGTCATGGGGCCCAACGGCGCCGGCAAGTCGACCCTGGGCAACGTCATCGCCGGGCGCGAGGGCTACGAGGTGGTCGAGGGCTCGGTCACCTTCCAGGGCCGCGACCTGCTGGCGCTGGAGCCGGAGGAGCGCGCCGCCGCAGGCGTGTTCCTGGCGTTCCAGTACCCGGTCGAGATCGCCGGCGTCAACAACACCTATTTCCTGCGCGCCGCGCTCAACGCCCAGCGCAAGGCGCGCGGCGAGACCGAGCTGGACTCGATCCAGTTCCTCAAGCTGGTGCGCCAGAAGCTGGCCGTGCTGCACCTGAAGGACGAACTGCTCAACCGCGGCGTCAACGAAGGCTTCAGCGGCGGCGAGAAGAAGCGCAACGAGATCTTCCAGATGGCGGTGCTGGAGCCCAAGCTGGCGATCCTGGACGAAACCGACTCCGGCCTGGACATCGACGCCCTCAAGAACGTGGCCGAGGGCGTCAACGCCCTGCGCGCGCCCGACCGCGCCTTCCTGGTGATCACCCACTACCAGCGCCTGTTGGACTACATCAAGCCCGACGTGGTGCATGTGCTCGCCGACGGCCGCATCGTCGAGAGCGGCGGGCCGGAGCTGGCGCTGGAGCTGGAGGCGCACGGCTACGCCTGGCTCAAGGACCGCATCGCGCCGACCGCGGTGGCCTGACATGAGCGCCCTGCTCGACTCCTTCTCCGACGCTCTGACGCCGCTGCTGGCGCGCCAGCAGTACCACGGCCTGCGCCGCGTGCAGGCGATGGAAGCCGCGCTCCAGGCCGGCCTGCCGCATGCGCGCAGCGAAGCCTGGAAGTACACCCCGCTGCGCAACCTGGAGCGCCGTCGCTATGCCGCACCGCAGCCCGGCGTCTTCGATGCCGCCCTGCTGGCGACGATTCCGGCGCCGCGCCTGGTGTTCAACAACGGCCGCTACGACGCCGCGCTGTCCGACCTGAGCGGTCTGGCCGCCGGGGTCTCGCTGCAGCCGCTGTCGCAATTGCTCGCGGACGAGGACGCGCGCGCTTCCAACATTCTTGAACGCCGCTACGAACGTCCGGAAGAAGTCTTCGCCCGCGTGAATGCCGCACTGGCCGAAGACGGCGCCGTGCTCAAGGTCGCTAGCGGTGCGCAAGGCGGCACGGTACGGCTGGTCTTCGTGGGCGCGCCGGCGCAAGGCGGCGACGCGGCCTGGCATCTGCGCAACTTGATCGAACTGCAGGAAGGCGCTTCGCTGAGCGTGATCGAGCATCAGCTCGGCGGCGGCGAGCATAGCCACCTGGGCAACAGCCTCAGTCACGTGCATCTGTCGCCGCGCGCGACGCTCGCGCATGCGCGGGTGCAGGACGAAGCCATTGGCGCCGTGTCGATCGCGCGCACCGACGCCGTGCTCTCGCGCGAGTCGGTCTATCGCCGCCTCGATCTGGAGCTGGGCGCGGCGCTGTCGCGTCACGAACTCAACGTCGCCCTGCACGGCGAAGCCGCGCAGCTGCATGCCAACGGCGTGCTGCTGGCGACCGGCAAGCGTCACCTCGATACCCGCCTGGGCATCGATCACGTCGGCCGCGACAGCCGCTGCGACCTGGTCTGGCGCGGCATGGCCGCCGGCCGTTCGCGCGCCGCCTTCCACGGCGGCATCCTGATCCGCGAAGGCGCCGACGGCACCGCCGCGATGCTGTCGAACAAGAACCTGCTGCTGTCCGAAGGCGCCGAGATCGACACCCAGCCGGTGCTGGAGATCCATGCCGACGAGGTCCAGGCCGCGCACGGCGCGACCGTCGGCCAGCTCGACGCCAACGCCCTGTTCTATCTGCGCTCGCGCGGCCTGCCCGCCGAGCAGGCGCGCTCCCTGCTGACGGCGGCGTTCTGTCGCGAAACCCTGTCCGTGTTCGACGACGCCGAGCTACGCGCCGCCCTGGAAACGCGTCTGGACGCGGCCTTGAACGGCCTGGACGAGGGCGCTGGCGCATGAACGCCCCCGCCGTCGCCATCGACTGGAACGCCGTACGCGCCGACTTCCCGCTGCTCACGCGCGAAGTCCACGGCAAGCCGTTGATCTACCTCGACTCGGCCAACACCGGCCAGAAACCGGAAGCGGTGATCGCGGCGGTCGACGACTTCTACCGCCGCCACAACGCCAACGTCAGCCGCGCCGTGCACGCGCTGGGCACCGAGGCCACCGAGGCCTACGAGGGCGCGCGCACCAAGCTGGCCAAGTTCCTCAACGTGCGCGCCGACGAGCTGGTGCTGTGCAGCGGCACCACCTTCGCGCTGAACCTGGTCGCCTATTCCTGGGCACTGCCGCGGCTGCGGCCCGGCGACGCGATCGTGCTCACGCGCATGGAGCACCACGCCAACATCGTGCCCTGGCAGTTGGTCGCCCAGCGCACCGGCGCCACCATCAAGGTCGCCGAGATCGACGAGCTGGGCCAGCTCGATCTGCCCCAGCTGTATTCGCTGCTGACTCCGGAAGTGAAGCTGCTGGCCCTGACCCACGTCTCCAACGTGCTGGGCACGGTCAATCCGGTGCGCGAGATCTGCCGCGAGGCGCGCAAGCGCGGCATCGTCAGCGTGATCGACGGCTCGCAGGCCGCGCCGCACCGCGCGCTCGACATCGCCGCGATCGGCTGCGATTTCTACGCGATCACCGGTCACAAGATGAACGGCCCCACCGGCACCGGCGCGCTGTGGGCGCGCCGCGAGCACCTGGCACAGATGCCGCCCTTCCTCGGCGGCGGCGAGATGATCAAGGAAGTGCGCTTCGAAGGCACGGTGTTCAACGATGCGCCTCACAAGTTCGAGGCCGGCACCCCCAACATCGCCGGCTTCGTCGGCCTGGGCGCGGCGGTGGACTACCTGTCGGCGCTGGGCATGAACCACATCGAAGCGCGCGAGCAGGCCCTGCTCGACTACGCCACCCGCGCGCTGTCGGAGGTGCCCGGCCTGCGCATTTTCGGCCGCGCGCCGGAGAAGGCGGCGGTGATCAGTTTCCTGGTCGAGGGCGCGCACGCGCACGACCTGGCCACCCTGCTCGACCTGGAAGGCGTGGCGATCCGTTCCGGCCACCACTGCGCCCACCCGCTGATGCATCATCTCGGGGTGCCGGCGACCTGCCGCGCCTCGCTGGCTTACTACAATACGTTCGACGAGGTCGACGCCTTCGTCGCCGCTTTGAACAAGGTACGCACGCTGCTCGCATGAACGACACGCCCCTGAGTTTCCGCCCCGCCACTCATGCCGATACCGACGCCCTGATCGCGCTGGTCGAGTCCGCCTACCGCGGCGACAGCAGCCGGGTCGGCTGGACCACCGAGGCCGACCTGCTCGGCGGCCGCCGCACCGGCGCCGACGACATCTCCGAGTGCATCGACCGCGCGCACAGCGTGCTGCTGATCGCCGAGCGCGCCAGCGCCGACGGCGGCGCGCCGGAGCTGCTGGCTTGCGCGCATGTCGCGGTCGAGGACGGCGCCGGCTACTTCGGCCTGTTCTCGGTGCGCCCGAACCTGCAGGGCGGCGGCATCGGCAAGATCGTCCTAAACGAGGCCGAGCGCATCGCGCGCGAGGACTGGAAGCTGCCGGCGATGCGCATGACCGTGATCGACGCCCGCGAGGAACTGATCGCGTACTACGTGCGCCGCGGTTACCGCCGCACCGGCATCATCAAGCCGTTCCCCTACGGCGACGCGCGCTTCGGCTTGCCCAAGCGCGACGATCTGCGTTTCGAAGTTCTGGAAAAATTGTTTTAAGAACTGGGGTTTTGGATTGGGGATTAGAGATTCGCAAGAGCCGCTCTTTCCAATCCCGAATCCCGAATCCCGAATCCCCAATCTCGGATTTGAAACCATGGGCGACTGGGTCTTCGTTTGCGCCACCTCGCAGTTGCTGCCGGGCGAATCCACCGTGGCCTGGGACGGCGACACGCCTATCCTGGTCTGCAACTACGACGGCGATTACTACGCGCTGGAAGACAAGTGCTCGCACGAGGACTTCGAGCTCTCGGCCGGCAACTACGACGACGAGGAAGCCACGGTCGAGTGCGTGCTGCACGGGGCCAAGTTCGACATCCGCGACGGCCGCCCGCTGTGCGCGCCCGCCTACAGCCCGGTGACCAAGTTCCCGGTCAAGGTCGAGAACGACGGGGTCTGGACCCGCGACGACCGCGCCTGAGGCGGCGTAGGGCGCTTTCCTCGCCCTGAGCAGCGCGCCAATCCCCTGTCCAACGGCCGCCCGCGCGGCCTCGCGCGAGAGCGACCGATCCCCGACGGCCCCAAGGCCCGCCTGCGGTCGTCCCGCCGCGCCCGCTGCGCCGTTCCCGTCCAGCGCACACGCAAATTGCGAACGCCGCATTCACTTTTCGTTGCAAATGCGAATCGCTCTCATTAATATTCCCGGTTAACGCGGACCTGCTTGATCCGCTCCCCCATCGTCAGCCCTGGACCCCCCATGTCGACCACGAAGTTCGTCGTGTCGCCGCTCGCCGGTGCACTTGCCCTCGCCCTCAGCGTTCCCGCCATCGCGGCGCCGGCGCCGGATCCCCAAGCCAAGGATCTGGACGGCGTCGAAGTCCGTGGCGTGAAGGTGCTCAAGGCCAGCTCGGGCAAGTACACCGCGCCGCTGCGCGACACCCCGCAGACGATCACCGTGATCGACCGCAGCACCATCGACGGCCAGAACCTGCTGTCGCTGCAGGACATCCTCGCGACCCTGCCCGGCATCACCTTCGGCGCCGGCGAAGGCGGCGGCGGCTTCGGCGACAAGATCAACCTGCGCGGCTTCGACGCCAGCAACGACATCACCGTCGACGGCGTGCGCGACAGCGGTCTGTACAGCCGCACCGATCCGTTCAACCTGGAATCGGTGGAAGTCATCAACGGCGCCAACTCGGTCTACTCGGGCGCGGGCTCGGTGGCCGGCACCATCAACCTGGTCAGCAAGTCCGCCGGCGCGACCGAATTCAACCGCGCCAGCATCGCCGCCGGCACCGACGACTACGCCCGCGTCACCGCCGACAGCAACTTCCTGCTGGGCGAAAGCAGCGCGTTCCGCATCAACGTGATGGCGCACCAGAACGACATCCCGGGCCGCGACGTCGAGCGCAACGAGCGTTGGGGCATCGCGCCCTCGCTGAGCTTCGGCCTGGGCAGCGACACCACCTGGACCTTGAACTACGTCCACCAGGAAGACGACAACATCCCCGAATACGGCGTGCCGTTCTTCAACGGCGGTCCGTTGCCGGGCATCGATCCGTCGACCTACTACGGCTACAAGAACATCGACCAGCAGGAAATCGAGTACGACTCGCTGACCTCGATCCTGGAGCACCGCTTCAGCGACACCATGAAGGTGCGCAACCTGACGCGCTGGCAGCAGGTCGACCAGTTCTCGCTGGTGGACGCGGTGCAGGGCACCTGGTGCATGCCCAACGGCCTGACTCCGCTCGGCGTCGCCTGCCCGGCCGGCGTGGCCCCGGGCCGCTACCTGCCCAGCGGCCCGCGCGGTTTCGGCCGCGACACCCGCAATACCACCCTGTACACCCAGACCGACCTGACCACCGAGTTCAACACCGGTTCGGTGCAGCACACCCTGGTCGCGGGCTTCTCGGTGATGCACGAGAGCTTCGACCTCGACACCACCAGCGATTTCCGCAACGCCGACGGCACGAACCCGTACATCAACGGCCTGCCGACGATGGACATGTTCCATCCGGACAACGTCTACCGCGGCCCGATCAACCGCACCCTGACCGGTCGCACCGAAGGCGAACTCGACAACCAGGCCGTCTACGTCTTCGATACGATCAAGTTCAGCGAGCAGTGGCTGCTGAGCCTGGGCGCGCGCTACGAGCACAACGAAGGCAAGACCAACACCGCCACCGTGGTGCTGGCGCCGACCACCGTGGGCGCGCCGCTGCCGGCGCAGCCGATCGGCACTGTCACCGGCTACGGCGTGCCGGCCAAGAACACCGACGACCTGTTCTCCTACCGCGCCGGCCTGGTCTACAAGCCGGTCGAAAACGTCAGCGTGTACGCCGCCTACGGCAACTCCAAGACGCCGTCCAAGGCCTCGGTCAACGGTTCCTGCACCCTGACCAGCACCACCGGCACCGCCAACTGCACGGTCGATCCGGAAACCGCGGTCAACTACGAAATCGGCGCCAAGTGGGATCTGTTCGAGGGTCGTCTGGCGCTGACCGGTTCGCTGTTCCGCAACGATCGTAAGAACTATCGCGTCAACGATCCGGTCAACCCGTTGAATCCCACCGGCCAACAGGCCCTCGACGGCCGCGCTCGCGTCGATGGTCTGATGCTGGGGCTGTCCGGCCTCATCACCGACCATTGGGCGGTCTATGCGAACTACGCCTACCTGGACAGCGAAGTGCTGCGCGGCGTTTCGCAGTTCTGCCTGGGCACCCCCGGCCCCGCTAACGGCTGCGCCAACTCGGCTGCCGTGCGCGATCCAACCCGCGGCGACCGCCTGTTGAACGTGCCGGAGCACTCCTTCAGCCTGTGGACCACCTACGACCTGTCGCCGAAGTGGCAGATCGGCTACGGCGCGACCTACCAGGGCAAGATCTGGCTGACCCAGCACAGCGCGACCAACCTCAACGGCCCACTGGTGACCGCCGACAGCTATTGGACCCACCGTGCGATGGTCAATTACAAGATCAACCGCAACGCCGCCCTCCAGCTCAACGTCAGCAATCTGGCCGACGAGGAGTACTACACCCGCATCCGCAACAACGGCTGGGCGACGCCGGGCGAGGCGCGCCAGGTGGTATTGAGCGCCAACTTCACGTTCTAATCCGGACTTCCATAGTCCGCGCGCGCCGCCCGGGACCTCCCGGGCGGCCGCATTGAGGAAGACCATGCTGCTGCACGTGCCCAAAGTCCTCAGCCCCGAACAGGTCGCGCACTGCCGCGAGCGGCTGGCGCAGGCCGGCTGGGCCGACGGCCGCATCACCGCCGGCTACCAGTCGGCCAAGGCCAAGGACAACGCGCAGCTGCCTGAGAACGACCCGGTCGCGCGCGAGCTGGGCGCGATCATCCTCGACGCCCTGGCCAAGAACCCGACCTTCTTTTCCGCGGCCCTGCCGCAGCGGGTGTTCCCACCACTGTTCAACCGCTACGAAGGCGGCCAGGCCTTCGGCTTCCACGTCGACAACGCCATCCGCTACGACCGCAGCCGCGGCGGCATGGACACCGTGCGCACCGATCTGTCGGCGACCCTGTTCCTGAGCGCGCCGGAGGAATACGACGGCGGCGAGCTGGTGATCGAGGACACCTACGGCAGCCACAGCATCAAGCTGGCGGCCGGCGATCTGGTGCTCTACCCCGGCACCAGCCTGCACAAGGTCACCCCGGTCACGCGCGGCGCGCGCCTGGCCTCGTTCTTCTGGATCCAGAGCCTGCTGCGCGAGGACGCGCAACGCCGGCTGATGTTCGAACTCGACGTCTCGATCCGCCGCCTCACCGCCGACGTGCCCGAGCATCCGGCGCTGGTGCAGCTGACCGGCGTGTACCACAACCTGCTGCGTCGCTGGAGCGAGCCTTGAGCGCCAACGACGCCGCCGCGCGCGCGCGCGACTCCAAGGCCAAGGCCGGCGATCCGAACCGGCGCGCGTATTGGCTCAAGACCCTGCACCGTTGGCACTGGATCAGCGCGGCGCTGAGCCTGTTCGCGCTGCTGATCTTCGCGGCCACCGGCATCACCCTCAACCATGCCGCCCAGATCGAGGCCGAGCCGCAGGTGGTCACGGTCAAGGACACTCTGCCGGCCAGCGCCCTGCGCGGCCTGCAAGGCGAGCGCGCGGTCGACGCGCCGCTGCCGGCCGGCGCGCGCGACTGGATCGAGGCGCAGCTGGGCGTGAATACCGAAGGCCGCAGCGTGGAATGGTCGGACGGCGAGGTCTACGTCTCGCTGCCGCGTCCCGGCGGCGACGCCTGGCTCAGCATCGACCGCGAAAGCGGCGCGATCGAATACGAAGTCACTCGCCGCGGCTGGATCGCCTGGCTCAACGACCTGCACAAGGGCCGCAACACCGGCGCGGTCTGGCGCTGGTTCATCGATCTGTTCGCGGTCGCCTGCCTGCTGTTCGCGCTCACCGGCCTGTGGCTGCTGCAGCTGCATGCGCGCCAGCGCGGCAAGACCTGGCCGCTGGTCGCCGCGGGCGTGGCGATACCGGCGCTGCTGATCGTCCTTTTCATGCATTGAACCCCTGGAGACCGCGATGAAGTTGTTGCCCCGCACCGCACTGATCGTCGCCCTGGCGATGCCGGTGTCGGCGTTCGCCGCCGACCTCGACCTCAGCATCGAAATCCCGCGCCTGAAGGTCGCCGAGTACCACCGTCCCTACGTCGCGGCCTGGATCGAACGTCCCGACAACAGCGTCGCCGCCGATCTGGCGGTCTGGTACGACGTGGACATGAAGAACGGCGAAGGCACCAAGTGGCTGAAGGACATCCGCCAGTGGTGGCGGCGCAGCGGCCGCAGCCTGAAGATGCCGGTCGACGGCGTCAGCGGCGCGACCCGCGCGGTCGGTCAGCACACCCTGAACTTCAAGGGCGGCAGCAAGCCCTTGGCCGGTCTCGCGCCGGGCCAGTACACCCTGGTGGTCGAAGCCGCACGCGAAGTCGGCGGCCGCGAACTGCTGAGCATTCCGTTCCAGTGGCCGGCCAAGGGCGGCGCGCAGAACCTGTCGGCGCAGGGCAAGACCGAGCTGGGCGCGGTGCGTCTGGCGGTTAAGCCTTGAGATTCGGGATTCGAGATTCGGGATTCGTGTAAGCGCTAAATCGCGCTCCCGGTTTCGACCCGCATTCCACGCCATCGCTGTTACGAATCCCGAATCCCCAATCTCCAATCCCGGATTTCAACCATGAAAATCAAACTCATCGCCGCCGCCGCGATTGCCGCGCTCGGTTTCGCCACCTCGGCGCAGGCGCATAAGGCCTGGCTGCAGCCGTCGCAGACCGTGTTCTCCGACAAGGGCGCCTGGCTCACGGTCGACGCGGCCGTGTCCAACGACCTGTTTTACTTCAACCACGTGCCGCTGCCGCTGGAACGTCTGCGCATCACCGCGCCGGACGGCAGCGCGGTGCAGGCGCAGAACGCGTCCACCGGCAAGCTGCGCAGCGTGTTCGACGTCGAGCTGGCGCAGGAAGGCACCTACAAGATCGCGATGGTCAACGAGGGCATGTTCGCCAGCTACAAGCTCGGCGGCGAGGCCAAGCGCTGGCGCGGCAAGGCCGAGGACTACAAAGCCGGCATCCCGGCCGGCGCGACCGAAATCAGCGCCTCGGAAAGCCTGGGCCGGGTCGAGACCTTCGCCACCGTCGGCTCGCCGACCACCACCGTGTTCAAGGCCAGCGGCAAGGGCATCGAGCTGGTGCCGGTGACCCACCCCAACGATTTGTTCGCCGGCGAGAAGGCCACCTTCCAGCTGCTCGTCGACGGCAAGCCGGCGGCGGGCCTGAAGATCGAAGTGGTGCCGGGCGCGACCCGCTACCGCGATCAGCAGAACGAGATCCACCTGACCAGCGGCGCCGACGGCAAGTTCGAAGTGAACTGGCCACAGGCCGGCATGTACTGGCTGGAGACCGCCAGCGAGGACGCCAAGACCACGCTGCCGGACGCCAAGCAGCGCCGTCTGAGCTACGTCGCCGTGTTCGAAGTGCTGTCGCAGTAAATCGGCCGACGTGCAACCGCCTGAGATCCGCATGAGCTGGAGCGGCACGAGCTGGGGCGGCAGCGCGCCGGCCGCGCGCGCCGTGCACGCGCTCGCGGGCCACAGCATGGGCACGCAATGGTCGGTGAAGCTGGTGGCCGATGCCGCCGCGCTGCCGGAACTGGAGCGCGGCATCCAGGCCTGTCTGGACGAAGTCGTGGCCCAGATGAGCACCTGGGAAGCGGACTCGGACGTCAGCCGCTACAACCGCGCCGAGGCCGGCACCGTGCAGACCCTGCCCGACGGTTTCCACGCGGTGCTGGACGCGGCGCTGAAACTCGCCGCCGACAGCGGCGGCGCCTACGACCCCACGATCGGGCCGCTGGTCAATCTGTGGGGCTTCGGCCCCGACGGCGCGCGCGAGTCGGCGCCGTCGGACGCGCAGATCGCCCAGGCGCAGGCGCGCGTGGGCTGGCAGCGGGTCGGTTTCGATCCGCACGCGCGCACCGCCACCCAGGCCGGCGGCAGCTATCTGGATTTCTCTTCGATCGCCAAGGGCTACGGCGTCGATCGCGTGGCGCAGTGGCTGGGCGAGCGCGGCATCGACGCGTTTCTGGTCGAGGTCGGCGGCGAACTCTACGGCCGCGGCCGCAAACCCGACGGCAGCGCCTGGCGGATCGCGGTCGAACGCCCCGGCGACGACGCCGGCGACGAGGGCGCCGCTGTGTTGGCGCTGGACGGTTTCGCGATTGCGACCTCGGGCGATTATCGGCGCTACTTCGATCACGATGGCCGTCGTTACTCGCACACCGTCGATCCGCGCAGCGGCCGGCCGGTGACGCATGCGCTGGCCTCGGTCAGTGTGTTGCATCCGCAGTGCATGCAGGCCGACGGCCTGGCCACCGTGCTCGCGGTGCTGGGCCCGCAGGCCGGCATGGCCTACGCCAACCGTCGCCAGCTCGCGGCGATGTTCGTGCTGCACGACGGCGACGGTTTCCTGACCCGGATGACGCCGGCCTTCATCGCGCGCCAGCGCGCGGCTTGAGCGCGCACGAATCGCCTATGTCTGTTTCCGAATCCTCGTCCACCGCAAGGCGTATCGACGCCAGCACCGTCGGCAATGCGCTGGTGCTGCTGGCCCTGATCGTGCTGGCTTATCTGCTGCTGCGCTGGCAGGCCGAGCCGGTGCGTTGGCTCGCGCCGGAGCGCACGCGTCTGCTGTGGGCGGCGGGATTGGCGACGGCCTATGCCGCCTTCGTCGGTGGCGTCGCCTGGGCGCGCGCGCGTCGCGCGCGTGCGCAAGCGCTGCCGCAGGCCTCCGCGCACGCCGCCCATGAGTGGTTGATCGCCTTCGCCAGCCAGACCGGCCATGCCGAATTCCTGGCGCGCCGCAGTTGGCAGACCCTGGCCGACAGCGGCGTCGGCGCCGATATCCGCATGCTGGGCGGCTTGGATGCGGCCGCGCTCGCGCGCTACCGCCAGGTCTTGTTCGTGGTCAGCACCACCGGCGAAGGCGACGCGCCGGACACCGCCGCGCGCTTCGTACGCCTCGTGCTGGGCACCCCCGCCGCCCTGACAGGCCTGCGCTACGGCGTGCTGGCGCTGGGCGACCGTCAGTACGAGCAGTTCTGCAGCTTCGGCCACCGCCTCGACCATTGGCTGCGCCATGCCGGCGCCGAGCCGATGTTCGATCTGGTCGAAGTCGACGACGGCGACCCCGGCGCGCTGCGTCATTGGCAGCATCATCTGGGCCTGCTCGCGGGGCATACCGAACTGCCGGACTGGAGCGCGCCCGCCTACCGGCCGTGGCGACTGAGCGCACGCACGCAGCTCAATCCCGGCAGCCTCGGCGGGCCCGCTTTCCATCTCGCGCTCACGCCGGAACACGCCGCCGATCTGCGATGGCAGGCCGGCGATATCGCCGAGATCGGTCCGCGCAACGGCGAGGCCGATGTGGCCGCGTGGCTGCTCGCCGCAAATCAGGACGGCACGGTCACGGTCGACGCGGACGGCGAAGCCGACACGCTGGCCGCGCTGTTGCGGCGCTCGCGCTTGCCGGACGCGATCGCGATGCAGGCGCTGGCGCCGCAGGCCGTCGCTGACGCGCTGCAGGCCTTGCCGCATCGCGAGTATTCGATCGCCTCGCTGCCCGCCGACGGCAGCCTGCAGTTGCTAGTGCGGCAGATGCGCCAGCCCGACGGACGCCTGGGCAGCGGCAGCGGCTGGCTGACCGCCCACGCAGGCATCGACGAACGTATCGACCTACGCATCCGCGCCAATCCCTCCTTCCACGCGCCGGCCGATGCGCGGCCGCTGATGCTGATCGGCAACGGCACCGGCATCGCCGGCCTGCGCGCGCTGCTGAAGGCCCGCGTCGCCGCCGGGCATACGCGCAACTGGCTGCTGTTCGGCGAACGCAGCGCGGCGCACGACTACCACTACCGCGACGAGCTCGAAGCCTGGCTGCGCGATGGCGCCATCGAACGCATCGACCTGGCGTTCTCGCGCGACGGCAGCGAACGCGTGTACGTGCAGCAGCGCCTGCGCGAGCACAGCGCGCGCGCGCGCGAATGGCTGGACGGCGGGGCGGCGGTTTACGTCTGCGGCAGCCTGGAAGGCATGGCGCCGGCGGTGGACGCGGTGCTGCGCGAGATCGTGGGATTGGAGGCGTTGGAAGCGATGGCGCTGGATGGGCGTTACAGGCGCGACGTGTACTGAGTCGCTCAGGCGCCTAGCCCGGTGGAGTGGCGCGTCGGTTGTTGGCTACTGGGGTCGCGCGGTTCGCGCGGGTCGTCGGCCATGGTTCGACTAGTTCACCACCAACGGCTAGTGACGTTGCGCCACTCGTGTCGTTGCATGGCTCGCCTCACTACGCCGCCCCACGTTTCCTCCCCCTTTGGAAAAGGGGGATTGAGGGGGATTTGCTCTTAAGACCGCGCAGCTTCGCCACTCACGGCTCGACTAGCTCATCACGAACAGCTCAGGCAGCGCACCAAGCGGACGCATCACTCGACAACCCGCGCCACCCGCACCAGCAACACCTCGCCACCGCCCTCCAGCACCGCGCGCAAACGCGCAGCGCCCGCCGCCAGCACCGCGGTATCGCCCGCCGCCAGCGGCGGCAGGCCGGTGTCGTCGGCGAAGCGGGCTTGCCCCGCGATCAGGTGCACGGCCCAGGTCTGGCCGGGCTCGGCGAAGATCACCATCGGCCCGACCAGCGGGCGATGCCAGAGCTGCGCCTGCACGCGCTCGCGCCGCCACATCAGGTTGAAATCGTGGGTGGTGCCGTCGATCAGTTCGCCGTGCACGACGCGCTCCCCGGCGAAGCGCAGCTTGTCGTGCGGCGGCAGCAGTTCGTGCAGCTCGCCGTCGTCGAAGCGCAGGCGCAGGCCGTTGCCGCTGAGCAGCACCAGTTCGCGGTCGATGCCCGGAAACGCCGAGAACGCGGCGTCGCGCTCGATTTCGGCGATCGACAGCCGCCAATCCCAGTCCTCGCCGTCCGCCGGGCGCGCCGCCGCATCCAGGCGCAGGATTTCGCGGGTCCAGCCGAGTTGGTTGCGCCAGCGTTCGCGCCGGTATTCGTTGGCCGGGATCGCCCAACAACGCCCGCCCTGGGCGGTATCCGCTTCGTCTGTCATCGCCATCGCTGTGGTCGGCCTGGATGGCGCAGAGTCTAACCAGCACGGCGACCGCGCGCGGGCCGCGGCAGACCCTGTCGACGATTTCGAGCGTGAGCCGGCACCGCGACCGGGCCGCTCACGGCGCGCCACCGCGGCGGCACGCCACAAATAGCGCCGCCGCCCACGGATCCTTCCGTGGACGGGCGGCTCACATCCTTGTCCAGGGCTCTCCCCCTGCATTCGTCGGGCGTCCTGCCCGTGCGTTGTCAGCCACCGCATCCATGCGGGACCGACGGTTCCTCAGCGGCGGTTGGCCGCGCGCTGCGCGCTGCCGCCGCCGACGGCCGGCGCAGCGGGCTTGCGCGCCGGTGCTGCCTCGCCGATGACGATGCGGTCGCGATTCTTTTCCACGGTCTTCAGGCCGATGCCCTTGACCAGGGCCAGCTGTTCGGGGCTGCGGAAGGCGCCGTTGGCCTTGCGGTAGGCGACGATGGCCTCGGCCTTGGAGGCGCCGACATTGAGCAGGACGCGGTCCAAGGTGGCGACGTCGGCGCTGTTGATATTGACCTGTTCGGCGGCCAGGGCGCTGCCGGCGAACAGCAGCGACAGCAGCAGCGCACGGAGGGCGAGCGCGAGGACGTTCATCTTGTTCAGCTCCATGGAGTGGATTCCGTTCCGATACCGGGCGGTGGGAGGGTCCGCCGGGGGATTCGGTCTCCGCGACTCGATGGGGTCAGCGTATCGCCGCGGCCTTGCGGAAAAAGCCAGCGGATGCCGCGTCGCAGGGTAGGAAAAGTCCTACAGGGCCGGGAGGCGTAAACTTGCGGGTCTTACCCCCACGAGGCCCTTCGATGGACGCCAGCAAGGTCGACCGCTACGTCGGCGAAAAATGGGACGACGAAATCGTCCCGCAACTGGTTGAATACATTCGTATTCCCAACAAATCGCCGATGTTCGATGCGGACTGGGTCCAGCACGGCTACATGGACGACGCGGTCAAGCTGATGGAGTCCTGGGCGCGCGCCCAGACCATCCCGGGCATGCAGGTCGAGGTGGTGCGCCTGGAAGGCCGCACCCCGCTGATCTTCATCGACATCCCGGCCGCGCACGGCGGCAGCGACGAGGATTGCGTGCTGCTGTACGGCCACCTCGACAAGCAGCCGGAGATGACCGGCTGGGACGCCGACCTCGGCCCCTGGACCCCGGTCATCAAGGGCGACCGCCTGTACGGCCGCGGCGGCGCCGACGACGGCTACGCGATCTTCGGCTCGTTGGCCGCGATCATGGCCCTGCAGGAACAGCAGCTGCCGCACGCGCGCTGCGTGATCCTGATCGAGGCCTGCGAGGAATCCGGCAGCTACGACCTGCCGGCCTACGTCGATCACCTCGCCGAGCGCATCGGCAAGCCGTCGCTGGTGGTGTGCCTGGATTCGGGCTGCGGCAACTACGAGCAGCTGTGGTGCACGACCTCGCTGCGCGGCCTGGCCGGCGGCAACTTCACGGTCAAGGTGCTCAGCGAAGGCGTGCACTCCGGCGACGCCTCCGGCATCGTGCCCTCGAGCTTCCGCCTGCTGCGTCAACTGCTGTCGCGCCTGGAAGACGAGACCAGCGGCAAGATCCTGGTCGAAGGCCTGTACGTGGACGTGCCCGAGGAACGCCTGGAGCAGGCGCGCCAGGCCGCCAAGGTGCTGGGCAACGCGGTCTACGACAAGTTCCCGTTCCTGCCCGGCATGCAGCCGATGGCCAGCGAACTGTCGGAGCTGGTGCTCAACCGCACCTGGCGCCCGGCGCTGTCGGTGACCGGCGTGGACGGCATGCCGCCGCTGTCGTCGGCCGGCAACGTGCTGCGCCCGCACACCTCGGTCAAGCTCAGCCTGCGCCTGCCGCCGACCCTGGACGGCAAGCGCGCGGGCGAGCTGCTGAAGGAAGTGCTGGAGCGCGACCCGCCCAACGGCGCGCAGGTGACGATGGAACTGGAGAAGGCTTCGACCGGTTGGAACGCGCCGGCGCAGTCGCCCTGGCTGACCCGCGCGATCGACGCCTCCAGCCGCGATTTCTTCGGCCAGCCGGCGATGTACATGGGCGAAGGCGGCACGATTCCGTTCATGGGCATGCTCGGCGAGAAGTTCCCCGGCGCGCAGTTCATGATCACCGGCGTGCTCGGCCCGCATTCCAATGCGCACGGTCCGAACGAGTTTCTGCACATCCCGATGGGCAAGCGCGTGACCGCCTGTGTCGCGCGCGTGGTGGCCGAACATCACGCCGCCAGTCAGCGCGGCGAAACCAGCGGCGTGGCCGCAGTCGCCGGCGGCGAGCAGCACGGCGATCACGGCTGCTGCTGATCGCGCAGGTCACGGGCCGGATCTCGACGATCCGGCCCGTCGTACACGGACCACGGACGCAGCGCACGACGCCATCGTCATGCTTGGCGCCGCGCGCTGCGACCGGCCGGATCCCGACAGCGTCTTGCGTGCCTGGCCGCGTGGCCGCCGCCGCTCCCGGCCCTAGGCAATATCGTCCGGCCCCTCCGCAGCGCCCCTGCTGCGCCGCGACACGGCGCTCACCGCCACGACTGCTAGGATTCCCGGGCGTCACCACGACCCTGAGGAGGGGAACGCTATGGGCGGTATCGTTTATACGATCATCATCGGTGCGGTCATCGGTGTGCTGGCTCGTTTCTTCAAACCGGGTGCCGATCCGATGGGGTGGATCCTGACCATCCTGCTGGGCATCGCCGGCGCCTACGTCGGCAGCCTGCTGTACGTGGGCGGCGGCATGATCGGCTTCATCGTCTCGATCATCTGCGCCATCGTGCTGTTGTTCCTCTACGAGATCATCCGCAGCAAGACGGCGAAACGCTGATCCGGCGTCGGTCGTGCGAGAGGACGCCCCGGCTTCGGCTGGGGCGTTTGCGTTTGGGGGATGAGGAGGGTCTCGTGGCAAAAATCGAGCGCCCAGATCCTTGACGTCGCTGCTCGCGCTTGCGGCGACCGAAGGAAGCGCGATGCCGAGTAGGTGCCCGCGGGACGGATGAGGGCAGCGGGATCAAGTGGGAGTGGCGCGGCCCTCACCCCAACCCCTCTCCCGCAGGCGGGAGAGGGGCTTAAGCGTGGAAGGCCGATGGCCGGGAAGCGCTGCGCGTCAGCCCAAAGTGCAACGCCGNCCAACCCCTCTCCCGCAGGCGGGAGAGGGGCTTAAGCGTGGAAGGCCGATGGCCGGGAAGCGCTGCGCGTCAGCCCAAAGTGCAACGCCGAGTAGGTGCCCGCAGCGCAAATGAGGGCAACAGGATCAAGTGGGAGTGGCGCGGCTGCCCTCACCCCAACCCCTCTCCCGCAGGCGGGAGAGGGGCTTAAGCGTGGAAGGCCGATGGCCGGGAAGCGCTGCGCGTCAGCCCAAAGTGCAACGCCGAGTAGGTGNCTACCGCTTCGCGGCGGCGATGGGCGGCTGCCCTCACCCCAACCCCTCTCCCGCAGGCGGGAGAGGGGCTTAAGCGTGGAAGGCCGATGGCCGGGAAGCGCTGCGCGTCAGCCCAAAGTGCAACGCCGAGTAGGTGTCCGCAGCGCGATGAGGGCAGCGGGATCAAGTGGGAGTCGTGCGGCCCTCACCCCAACTCCTCTCCCGCATGCGGGAGAGGGGCTTAGGCGTGAAAGGCCGATGGCCGGCAAGCGCTGCGCGTCAGCCCAACAAGCGATCGATCACCCGCTGCGCCAGGTCCCCGGCGTCCTGCTCCACCGTGTTTAGCACCAGCTCCGGCGCTTCCGGCGCCTCGTAGGGCGAATCGATGCCGGTGAAGTTGGGGATCTTGCCCGCGCGGGCCTTGGCGTACAGCCCCTTCACGTCGCGCCCCTCCGCCACCGCCAGCGGCGTGTCGACGTAGACCTCGACGAACTCGTCCGGCCCGAACAATTCGCGCGCCATGCGGCGTTCGGCGCGGAACGGCGAGATGAAGCTGACCAGCACGATCAGGCCGGCGTCGGTCATCAGGCGCGCGACTTCGGCGACGCGGCGGATGTTCTCGACGCGGTCCTCGTCGGTGAAGCCCAGGTCCTTGTTGAGGCCGTGGCGCACGTTGTCGCCGTCGAGGATGTAGGTGTGATGGCCGAGTGCGTGCAGGCGCTTCTCGACCAGATTGGCGATGGTCGATTTGCCCGAACCCGACAAGCCGGTGAACCACACGCAGCGCGGCGTCTGCGCCTTGCTGCGCGCGCGCGCGGCCTTGTCGACATCGACGTGCTGCCAATGGATGTTGCCGGCGCGGCGCAGGGCGAAATCGAGGGTGCCGGCGGCGACGGTGGCGTTGTCCTCGCGGTCGATCAGGATGAAACCGCCGAGCGCGCGATTGTCGCGGTAGGCCTCGAACGCGACCGGCTGATCGAGGTTGAGGTTGCAGTAGGCGACCTCGTTGAGTTCCAGATGCTTGGCGGCGAGCTGGGCCTGGGTGTTCACGTCGATCTTGTGTTTGATCTCGGTGACGGTGGCGCTGACCGTGCGCGTGCCGATCTTGAGCCAGTACGGACGGCCCGGCAGCAGCGGGCTCTCGCCCATCCACAGCAGGTGGGCGGCGAACTGGTCGGCGACCTGGGCTGGCGCGTCCGCGGAGGCGATCACGTCGCCGCGACTGATGTCGAGCTCGTCGTCCAAGGTCAGCGTGACCGCCTGGCCGACGCCGGCGACCTCGAGATCGCCACCGGCCGTGACGATGCGCGCGACCCTGGAACGCCGGCCCGAGGGCAGCGCCGCGATCTCGTCGCCGGGCCGCACCACGCCCGCGGCCACGGTGCCGGCGAAGCCGCGGAAGTTCTGATTCGGGCGATTCACCCATTGCACCGGCAGACGGAAGCCGACCTCGACCTCGTCGCGCGCGACGTCCACGGTTTCCAGATGCTCGAGCACGCTGACGCCGTCGTACCAGGGCATGGCCTGCGAGCGCTGCAGCAGGTTGTCGCCACGCAGCGCCGACAGCGGAATCGCCGTGACCTGGGCGATGCCGCGTTGCGCCGCGAGTTCGCGGTACTCGGCGACGATGGCCTCGAACACCGCCTGGTCGTAGCCGACCAGGTCCATTTTGTTGACCGCCAGCAGCACGTGACGGATACCAAGCAGCGCGGCGATGTAGGTGTGGCGACGGGTCTGGGTCAGCAGGCCCTTGCGCGCGTCCACCAGCACCACGGCCAGGTCGGCGGTGGAAGCGCCGGTGGCCATGTTGCGGGTGTACTGCTCGTGGCCCGGGCAGTCGGCGACGATGAACTTGCGCCGCTCGGTGCCGAAATAGCGGTAGGCGACGTCGATGGTGATGCCCTGCTCGCGCTCGGCGGCCAGGCCGTCGACCAGCAGCGCGTAATCGATCTCGCCGTTCTGGGTGCCGTGGCGGCGGCTGTCGGCGTTGAGCGCGGCCAACTGGTCGTCGAACAGCAGGCGGGTATCGTGCAGCAGGCGCCCGATCAGGGTGCTCTTGCCGTCGTCGACGCTGCCGCAGGTGATGAACCGCAGCAGGCCCTTGGATTCGTGCAGGCGCAGGTACTCGACGACTTTGTCGCCGACGGGGTTGGGGATTCGGGATTGGGGATTCGCAACAGCGGTCCCCGCATCCGAACCTGCTCCAGCCTTCCCGAATCCCGAATCCCGAATCTCGAATCCCGGCCTCATCAGAAATAGCCCTCCTGCTTCTTCTTCTCCATCGAGGCGGAGGGGTCGTGGTCGATCACCCGGCCCTGACGCTCGGAGGTGGTCGCCACCAGCATCTCGGCGATGATCTGCTCCAGGGTCTCGGCCTCGGACTCGATCGCGCCGGTCAGCGGATAGCAGCCCAGGGTGCGAAAGCGCACCTTGCGCAGCTGCGGGGTTTCGCCCGGCCGCAGCGGCAGACGCTCGTCGTCGACCAGGATCAGGGCGCCGTCGCGCTCCACCACCGGACGTTCGGCGGCGAAGTACAGCGACGGCACCGGGATCTTCTCGCGGTAGATGTAGAGCCAGACGTCCAGTTCGGTCCAGTTCGAGATCGGAAACACGCGCACGCTCTCGCCGCTGCGGATGCGGGTGTTGTAGAGATTCCACAGCTCGGGACGCTGGTTCTTGGGGTCCCAGCGGTGCTGTTCGTTGCGGAACGAGAAGATGCGCTCCTTGGCACGCGACTTCTCCTCGTCGCGGCGCGCGCCGCCGATCGCGGCGTCGTGGCGCGCCGCATCCAGCGCCTGCTTCAGGCCCTGGGTCTTCATCACATCGGTGTGCACGCTGGCGCCGTGGCTGATCGGACCGATCCCACGCGCCAGGCCGTCGGGGTTGGTGTGCACGCGCAGGTCGATGCCGGTCTCGGCGGCGCGGCGGTCGCGGAAGGCGATCATCTCGCGGAACTTCCAGCCGGTGTCCACGTGCAGCAGCGGGATCGGCGGGCGTGCCGGATGGAAGGCCTTGAGCAGCAGGTGCAGCAGCACCGAGCTGTCCTTGCCCACCGAGTACAGCATCACCGGGTTACGGAATTCGGCCGCTACTTCCCGAAGGATATGAATGCTTTCGGCTTCGAGGCGGTCTAGGTGGCTCAGGTCCAAGGTCGGGCTCGTGGCTGCGGGGCGTGCGTAGGCGCCGCGCCGGGGCCCGGCGCGACCGGGACTATCTGACCACAGAAGGGAATCGGGAGACATGCCAGCGGCGACGCACCTGCGAACGGGCCGCCATTAGGCCGCCCCGGCCGGCGTGCCCGGAAATGAGCGCAGGGCATGAACGCATAACGCAGCATCCTTTCCGCGCGTCTCGCGCGGGGCCTAGCCTGCAGGCTCCGAACCTTGCCGTTCCCTGCCCCGAGCCCGCCCTCCGCCATGCCCGCGCCCGCGCTACTTGCCACGCCGCTCACCGAGGACCGGCTGTCCGCGCTGCTGCGTCTGACCGACGACCTCGACCGCGACGGTCTGTGGTGGCTGTCCGGCTACGCCGCCGGACTGGCCGCGCGCACCGCCGGCGGCGCCCTGGCGCCGGTCCCGCTGGCGCCCGAGGCGCGCAGCGGCGAACGCCTGACCGTGGTCTACGGCAGCCAGACCGGCAACGCCAAGCGCCTGGCCGAGCAGCTCGCGGCCCAGGCCGAGCAGGCCGGCCTGGCGGTGCGCCTGCTGCGCGCCGACGCCTACCCGACCCGTGAGCTCAAGAACGAACGCCACCTCTACCTGGTGGTGAGCACCCAGGGCGACGGCGACCCGCCCGACGACGCCCGCGGCCTGGTCGAGTTCATCGCCGGCAAGCGCGCGCCCGAGCTCAAGCAGCTGCACTACGCCGTGCTCGGCCTGGGCGACTCCAGCTATCCGCAGTTCTGCGCGATCGGCGCCAAGCTCGACGAGCGCCTGGCCGAACTCGGCGCGACCCGCCTGCTCGCGCGCGGCGACGCCGATCTGGACTTCGAAACGGTATCCACGCCCTGGCTGCAGCAGGCCCTGAGCGCGGCCAAGGACGCGCTCAAGCCGAGCGCGCCGCTGGCCACCGTCACCCCGCTGCGTCCGCTGCCGACCGCGCCGGCCTACACCCGCGAATCCCCGTTCGCGGCCGAGCTGCTGGTCAACCAGCGCCTGACCGTGGGCGGCAGCGACAAGGATGTGCGCCATATCGAACTGTCTCTGGAAGGCTCGGGCCTGAGCTACGCGCCCGGCGATGCGCTGGGCCTGTGGCCGCGCAACCCGCCGGCCCTGGTCGAGGCGGTACTGCGCACGCTGGAACTGGACGGCGACAGCGACGTCGAACACGGCGGCCAACGCCTGCCGCTGCGGCAGTGGCTGGGCGAGAAGCGCGAGCTGACCAAGCTGGCGCGCCCGTTCGTGGCCAGCCACGCCGCGCATGCGCGCAGCGACGAACTCAACCGCCTGCTGGCGCCGGACAACGCGGCCGCGTTCGCCCGCCTGCTCGCCGACACCCAGGTCATCGACCTGCTGCAGCGCTACGACGGCGCCTGGTCGGGCGAGGAGCTGGTGGCGGCGCTGCGCCCGCTCACGCCGCGCCTGTACTCGATCGCCTCCAGCCAGAAGCTGGTCGGCGACGAGGTCCACCTGACCGTGGCCCACGTCGAATACGCCAGCGCCGGCGGCACGCGCTGGGGCGCGGCCTCGCACCTGCTCGCGCGCACCGAGGAAGGCGCGCGCCTGCCGGTGTTCGTCGAACACAACGAGCGCTTCCGCCTGCCGCGCGACGGCGCCCGCGACGTGATCATGATCGGCCCCGGCACCGGCGTCGCGCCGTTCCGCGGCTTCGTCCAGGAGCGCGCCGCCGACGGCGCCAGCGGCCGCAACTGGCTGCTGTTCGGCAATCCGCATTTCCGCAGCGACTTCCTCTACCAGACCGAATGGCAGGCGGCGCTGAAGTCGGGTCAGCTGCAGCGCCTGGACCTGGCGTTCTCGCGCGACCAGGCCCACAAGATCTATGTGCAGGACCGCCTGCGTCAGGCCGGCCGCGATCTCTACGACTGGCTCGAAGGCGGCGCCCATCTGTACGTCTGCGGCGACGCCACCCGCATGGCGCGCGATGTGCACGCCGCCTTGCTGGCGGCGATCGCCGAACACGGCGGCAAGAGCGCCGAGGACGCCGAGGACTACCTCAACGCGCTGCAGCAGCAGGGCCGCTACGCCCGGGACGTGTACTGATGGCCGCGCTCGACCACAACGGGTTTGCCCCGGCGGATCGGATGCAGCGCGCGTATCGCCATGGACGCGCCGCAGAGCGCGCGATGGCGGTGACAGCGCGCGCTGCATTCGGCCTGCTCGCGGAGGCGCGGGCATGAGCGCGCATTCGGTCGAAGACATCAAGCGCTCCAGCGCGCGCCTGCGCGGCAGCCTGCTGGAGAGCCTGGCCGACCCTGTCACCGGCAGCCTGCGCGAGGACGATCAGACCCTGATCAAGTACCACGGCAGCTACCAGCAGGACGATCGCGACATCCGCGACGAGCGCCGCCTGGCCAAGCTGGAGCCGGCCTACAGCTTCATGATCCGCACCCGCACCCCGGGCGGCGTGGTCACCCCGGCGCAGTGGCTGAAGCTGGATGCGATCGCCACCACCTACGCCGAGCGTGGCCTGCGCATCACCACCCGCCAGGCGTTCCAGTTCCACGGCGTGATCAAGACCGAACTCAAGCCGACCATGCAGGCGATCAACGCCACGCTGATCGACACCCTGGCCGCCTGCGGCGACGTCAACCGCAACGTCGCGGTGGCCGCCAACCCGCTGCGCTCGCACACGCACGCGGCCGTGTACGCCCAGGCCGCGGCGCTGTCCGAACACCTGCTGCCCAACACCCGCGCCTACTACGAGATCTGGCTGGACGAAGAACGCGTGGCCGGCAGCGGCGGCGAAGAAGAGCCGATCTACGGCAACGTCTACCTGCCGCGCAAGTTCAAGATCGGCTTCGCGGTGCCGCCCTACAACGACGTCGACGTGTTCGCCCAGGACCTGGGCTACATCGCCGTGCTCGACCAAGCCGGCGAACTGCTGGGCTACAACGTCAGCGTCGGCGGCGGCATGGGCGCGACCCATGGCGATCCCGAGACCTACCCACGCCTGGGCAACGTGATCGGCTTCGTCACGCCCGAGCAGGTGATCGCGGTCGGCGAGGCGGTGGTCACCGCCCAGCGCGACCACGGCAACCGCGCCGTGCGCAAGCGCGCGCGCCTGAAGTACACCATCGACGACCATGGGCTGGACTGGTTCCAGGCCGAAGTCGAACGCCGCGCCGGGTTCCCTCTCCTCCCGGCGCGGCCGTTCGCCTTCGCCCACAACGGCGACCGCTTCGGTTGGGTCGAGGGCGAGGACGGGCGCGCGCATCTGACCCTGCGCATTCCGGCCGGCCGCATCGTCGATGGCGAGTCCGCCGACGGTTCGCAGGTGCGCCACCTCAGCGGGCTGCGCGAGCTCGCGCAGTTGCTGAGCGCGCAGCAAGACGGCGCGGGCGCGGAATTCCGCATGACCCCGAACCAGAACCTGACCGTGGCCGGCATCGCGCCGGCGCTGCGCGCGCGCGTCGATGCGCTGATCGCGGAATACGGCCTGGACGGCTACCGCGACGCCAGCCCGCTGCGCCGCAACGCCCTGGCCTGCGTGGCCCTGCCGACCTGCGGCCTGGCCATGGCCGAGGCCGAACGCTATCTGCCGGAACTGATCGGCAAGGTCGAAGGCCTGCTTCAGAACCACGGCATCGGCGATGCCCCGATCCACCTGCGTATCAGCGGCTGCCCGAACGGCTGCTCGCGCCCCTACCTGGGCGAAATCGCCTTGGTCGGCAAGGCGCCCGGCCGCTACAACCTGATGCTGGGCGCCGATCACCGCGGCCAGCGCCTCAACACCCTGTACCGCGAAAACATCGCCGAACCCGAGATCCTGGCTGCGCTGGATCCGTTGTTCGCCGACTACGCCGCGCAGCGCCAGGCCGAGGAAGGCTTCGGCGACTACCTGCTGCGCAGCGAAACCGTCGCCATTCCGCCCCACGCCATCCGTCCCAGCATTCCGATCGCCGTCGTCGCCACCGAGGTCCGCGCATGAGCCCGCCCGATCCCATCACCGCCGCCGAATCGCCGCGCGCGCTGGCCGATCTCAACCGCTGGCTGGAAGGTCTGAGCGCACAGGATCGTGTGGCCTGGGCCTTGGAGAACACCGCCGGCGAACACGCGCTGTCGTCCAGCTTCGGCGCGCAGGCCGCGGTCTCGCTGCACATGGTCACGCGCCAGGCGCCGAAAATTCCGGTGGTCCTGATCGACACCGGCTATCTGTTCCCGGAGACCTACCGCTTCATCGACGAGATGAGCACGCGCCTGGACCTCAACCTCAAGGTCTATCGGCCGCAGATCGGCATCGCCTGGATGGAAGCGCGCATGGGCAAGATCTGGGAACAGGGCGTGGACGGGATCGAACGCTACAACCGCCTGCGCAAGGTCGAGCCGATGCAGCGCGCCTTGAACGAACTCGGCGTGCGCACCTGGATCGCCGGCCTGCGCCGCAGCCAGTCCAGTACCCGCGCCAATCTCGACTTCCTGAGCCTGCGCGACGGCCGCTGGAAACTGCATCCGCTGGCCGATTGGAACGACCGCGACGTCTGGCAGTACCTGCAGGCGCACGACCTGCCCTATCACCCGCTGTGGCACGACGGCTATGTGTCGATCGGCGACGTCCACACCACCAGCAAACTCGAGGACGGCATGCGCGAGGAAGACACGCGCTTCTTCGGGCTCAAGCGCGAGTGCGGGCTGCACTTCGACGATGAAGGCGCGGCCGAGCAGGCGGCTTGAGGCGCGCTTGCGCAGAAGCAAATCCCCCCTACCCCCCTTTTTCAAAGGGGGAACTCCGACGGAAGGAAGGGGGGAACTTCGATGGAAGGACACCGTAATTCCACGCTTGCATGCACGCTGCCTCCCCCTTTGAAAAAGGGGGATTGAGGGGGATTTTCTTTTCGCTCCATTCGTCCGAACGAAGCCGATGCACAGCGCCTGCGACGATCTCGCGAGCCAGCCCGAACGCTGCGCTCAGACCGCAGCCGTACGCATCAACTCTTCCCAACTGGGCGCGCGCGGCCATTGCGCCTCGAGGTTGCCCTCCAGCACGCGCCGCAGATCGCGGCGGTCGATCTGCGGGGCCAGGCCGTGCAGCAGTTCCAGCGCGTAGTCGCGCAGCACGCGCGCGCGCGGGATCACCGCCCAGGTCACGCATTCGGGCAGCGCATCGGGCGCGGTCAGCGCCTTGAGGTCTTCGTCGCGGCCGGTCACCGCCATTTCGGCGAGCACGCCCACGCCGAGGCCGGCGCGGACATAGGTCTTGATCAGGTCGGCGTCGCGCGCGGTCATCGCCAGCTGCGGCTCGACCCCGCCGGCGGCGAAGGCGCGGCGCAGCGAGGATTCCGGACGCGTCGAGGACTCGTAGCTGATCAGCGGATGCGCGGCCAGTTCGGCCAGCGTGGGCGCGCGCTTGAGCGAGGCCAGCGCATGCGTGCGCGGCACCAGCACCACCCGGCGCCAGCGGAACAGCGGCACCGCCAAGCCGCCTTCGGGCGCGGCGCCGGCGGTGCTGATCACCGCCAGGTCGGCATTGCCGTGCGACAGGTGCTCCAGCACCTCGCCGTCGGCGGTCGCCTGCAGATGCACGCTGACCTGCGGGAAACCGCGCTTCACGTTCGCGATCACCGGCGGCAGCACGTAGCGCGCCTGGGTGTGGGTGGTGGCCAGGACCAGGCGGCCGGCGTGCTGGCCGCGCTCGTTGGCGGCGTAGGCGCGGATGTTGCCGGCCTCGTCGAGGATGCGGCGCGCATGCGCGAGCACGCGCTCGCCGGCCGGCGCGATCGCTTCCAGGCTGCGGCCCTTGCGCACGAACAACTGGAAGCCCAGTTCGTCCTCCAGCTGTTTGAGCTGCTTGGACAAACCGGGCTGAGTGGCGTGCACGCGCTCGGCGGCCAGGGTGATGTTGAGGCCGGAGTCGGCGATCGCGACGAGGTAGCGCAACTGGGTGAGAGTCATAACGGCGGAATCCGGAACAGGGAGACGAGAGGACGGCGGCAGGCGACGGCGCGGCAACACCCGGGCATCCGGCACGACATCGTGTCCACGTTTATCTCTCTATACGGATAGAAGGATTTATAGCCTAAGCCGGCCCGCGGCCGCTGTCCAGTAGTGTCCGCCCGGCGGCGGCCCCGCGCTCATGCCGTTAGGGCATGGGCACAGGCGGGGGCGTCATTTCCCCCGCCGGGCCGGGGTTTGTAGGTTCGCCTCAACGTCTTCGGCCCTGCGCGCCCCGCCACTGAACATGAGTACCGGTCTTTTCCCCCTGTTCGCCGCCCTGCGCGGCCGCGCCGTTCTCGTGGTGGGCGGCGGCGCGGTCGCGCAGCGCAAGGTCGAGGCCTTGCTGGAGGCCGGGGCGCAGGTCCGGGTCGGCGCGCCCGCGTTGCAGCCTTCGCTGGTCCAGTTGGCCGAACAGGGCCGCATCCGCCATCTGCGCGGCGAGTTCGCCGACCGCTGGCTGGACGAGGTCTGGCTGGCGATCGCGGCCACCGACGATGCGCAGGTCAACCGCGCCGTCGCCGCCGCCGGCGAAGCGCGGCGGGTCTGGGTCAACGTCGTCGACGATGCCGAGGCGTCCAGCTTCCACGTGCCCGCGCGCATCGAGCGCGGCCCGTTGCAGATCGCGATCTCCAGCGGCGGCGGCGCGCCCATGCTGGCGCGCCATCTGCGCGAACGCCTGGAAACCCAGCTCGATCCCTCGCTGGGCGAACTGGCCGAATTATTGGGGCGCGAACGCCTGCGCATCCGCGCGCATTACCCCGACCTGGGCGCGCGGCGGCGCTTCTTCGACCGTCTGCTCGACGGCCCACTGCCGGCGCTGCTGCGCCAACGCCGCCATCGCGCCGCCGAACGCGCGTTCGCGCAAGCCCTGGAAACGCGTGAACCGCGCACCCCGCGCGGCTCGGTGGTGCTGGTCGGCGCGGGCCCCGGCGATCCGGGCCTGCTGACCCTGCGCGGCCTGCGCGCGCTCAACGAAGCCGACGTGATCCTGCACGACCGCCTGGTCAGCGCCGAGGTGCTGCGACTGGCGCGGCGCGACGCCGAACGCATCGAAGTCGGCAAGCAGGCCGGCGACCATCACACCACCCAGGACCGCATCCACGAGTTGATGCTGGAACATGCGCGCGCCGGCAAGCGCGTGGTCCGGCTCAAGGGCGGCGACCCGTTCGTGTTCGGGCGTGGCGGCGAGGAAATCGAAGTGCTGCGCGCGCACGGCATCGCCTTTGAAGTGGTGCCCGGCATCACCGCCGCCCTGGCCTGCGCGGCCTACGCCGGCGTGCCGCTCACCCATCGCGAGCACGCCCAGTCGGTGCGCCTGGTGACCGCGCACTGCAAGGACTCCGAGGACGAACTGGACTGGGCCGCGTTGGCGCAGGAACGCCAGACTTTGGCGGTGTACATGGGCGTGGCCGGGTTGGAGCGCCTGCGCGATCGTCTGATCGCCCACGGCCGCGCTCCGGGCACGCCGTTCGCGCTGATCGAGAACGGCTCGCGCGCGAACCAGCGCACCGTGGTCGGCACCCTGGCCGAACTGCCCGACGCCGCGCTCGCGCACGACGTGCGCTCGCCGGCGCTGCTGATCCTGGGCGAAGTCGCGGGCCTGGCCGAACGCCTGCACTGGTACGGCGCGGCGCCGCTGCGCCACGCGCCGGCGCTGGCGGCCGCGGCCTGAGTCCGCCCCTCCCTCTTTCCCGAATCAGGACCCGCCATGGCTCTCTACGACAGCATCCTCGACACCATCGGCAACACGCCCATCGTCAAACTGCACCGGATCGCGCCGGCGCATGTCTCGCTGTACGCCAAGGTCGAGTCCTTCAACCCGGGCGGCTCGGTCAAGGACCGCCTGGCCCTGGCGATCGTGCTGGACGCCGAACGCAGCGGCGCGCTCCAGCCCGGCCAGACCATCGTCGAGGCGACCTCCGGCAACACCGGCATCGCCCTGGCCATGGTCGCGGCCGCGCGCGGCTATCCCTTCGTGGCGGTGATGACCGAAACCTTCTCGGTCGAGCGCCGCAAGCTGATGCGCGCCTACGGCGCCAAGGTGATCCTGACCCCGGCCGCCGAGCGCGGCAGCGGCATGGTGCGCAAGGCCGCCGAACTCGCCGCGCAGCACGGCTGGTTCCTGGCCCGCCAGTTCGAGAACCCGGCCAACCCGGCCTACCACCGCAGCACCACCGGCCCGGAAATCCTGCGCGATTTCGCCGGCAAGCGCCTGGACTACTTCGTGACCGGCTGGGGCACCGGCGGCACGCTCAGCGGCGCCGGCCAGGTGCTCAAGCTCGCGCGTCCGGATCTGAGGATCATCGCCTCCGAACCCGCCGGCGCTTCGCTGCTGAGCGGCAAGGACTGGCAGCCGCACAAGATCCAGGGCTGGACCCCGGACTTCGTGCCGGCGGTGCTGGACCGCGGCGTGGCCGACGAGATCCGTCCGGTCGACGACGTGCTCGCGCGCGACACCGCGCGCCGCCTGGCCGCCGAGGAGGGCGTGTTCGTCGGCATCTCCGCCGGCGCCACCGTCGCCGCCGCGCTCCAGGTCGCCGAGCAAGCGCCGGCCGGCAGCGTGCTGCTGGCGATGCTGCCCGACACCGGCGAGCGCTACCTCTCCACCTTCCTGTTCGAAGGCGTGGCCGAAGGCTCCGACGACGAATGGCTGGCCGCGCTGGCGCAGGAAGACAGCGTGGCGGCCTGAGCCCCGCTGCCTGTGGGAGCGGCGTGAGCCGCGATCGCCTTACTCGCGCCTTCCCACAGCGCTCCCCGCGCCCAATCCGCGACCCGCCATTCACCGCGCGCACCGGGGCGTTTACCCTGTGCGCTCGCGGCCCCCTTGGCCGCGCGGAGATCGCATGACCCAGCTTCACGCCGACGAGCGCGCCGACCAGCGCCTCGCCTGGGCCCGCCGCGCCACCGGCGACAGCCGCCTGCAACTGCAGCGCGCCTCGGTCGACGCCGGCTTCCGCAGCTATTGGCGCGCCGCGCCCGACGCGGCCGGCATGCCCGCCAGCGCCATCGTCATGGACTCGCCGCCGACGCTGGAGGACGTACGTCCCTGGCTGCGCATGCGCGCGTTGCTCGAAGACGGCGGCGTACGCGTGCCGCGCGTGCTGGTCGAGGACACCGAACACGGCTTCCTGCTGCTGGAAGACCTGGGCGGCCCGACCCTGGCCCAGATCATCGACGCCGACAGCGCCGACGCGTATTTCGACGCCGCGATCGAACAATTGTTGAAGCTGCAGGCGATCGCGCCGCCCGAGGGCATGGGCGAGTTCGGCGAGGCCCTGCTGCAGCGCGACGCCGGCCTGTTCGAGGAGTGGTTCCTGCGCCGTCATCTGGGCCTGGAACTCGACTGCGACGACAGCGACCGTCTGGAGCTGGTGCAGCGTCGCCTGATGGACAACGCGCTCGCGCAGCGGCAGGTGCTCACCCATCGCGATTTCATGCCGCGCAATCTGATGCCAGTGCAGCCGGGCCCGGCGGTGCTGGACTTCCAGGACTGCGTGCGCGGCCCGGTCGCCTACGACGCGATCAGTCTGTTCAAGGACGCGTTCCTGAGCTGGCCGCTGGACCGCGTCGACGCCTGGCTGGCGCGCTACCACCAGCGCGCCGTCGCCGCGGGCGTGCCGGTGCCGGCGCTGGCGCGCTTCCGTCGCGACGCCGACTGGTTGGGCGTGCAGCGCCACCTCAAGATCCTGGGCATCTTCGCGCGCCTGCATTACCGCGACGGCAAGACCAAGTACCTGCCCGATGCGCCGCGCTTCATCGCCTATCTGGATGAAGTACTGCCGCGCTATCCCGAATTGCAGGCGCTGACGGAGCTGCTGGACACGCGCATCCGTCCGGCGCTGGCGAGGCTCGCGGCATGAAGGCGCTGATCTTCGCGGCGGGACTGGGCGAGCGCATGCGCCCGCTCACCGACACCACGCCCAAACCCTTGCTCGCCGTCGCCGGCAAGCCGCTGATCGAATGGCATCTGGAAAAGCTGGCGGCGTGCGGGGTGTGCGAGGTGGTGGTGAATACCTCCTGGCTGGCCGAGCAGTTCCCGCGCACACTCGGCGACGGCGCACGCTGGGGCCTGCGCATCGTCTATTCCTACGAAGGCACCACGCCGCTGGAAACCGGTGGCGGCATGCTGCATGCCCTGCCCCTGCTCGGCGACGCGCCCTTCCTGCTGGTCAACGGCGACGTCTGGACCGACTTCGACTTCGCGCGCCTGCCGCGCGAGCCCGAGGGACTGGCGCATCTGGTGATGGTCGATCGGCCGCCGCAGGCCACCCAGGGCGATTTCGCGCTGGACGAGGACGGACTGGTGCGCAGCGACGGCGCGCACCGCCTCACTTACGCCGGCCTCGGCGTGTATCGCCCGCAATTGCTGGACGGGTGGCGTGCGCACAGCCGCGATGCCGGCGCCGACGACACTCCGCCGCGCTTCCGTCTGGCGCCGATCCTGCGCGCGCACATGGCCGAGGGCCGCATCCATGGCGAACACCACCGCGGCCGCTGGACCGACGTGGGCACGCCGCAGCGGCTGGCCGAACTGGACGCGGCCCTGCCGGGCTGAGCGCCAGGCATCGTCCGACGAACTGCTAGCATGCGCGGCGATATGACCGACCGACACAAGCCGCTCAGCAAATTCCTCAGCCTGATCCTGCGCCATGAACCCGAGGCCATCGGCCTGCAACTGGACGCGGAAGGCTGGGCCGACGTGGACGAACTCATCGCCAAGGCCGCCGCGCACGGCAAACGCTACGACCGCGAGCTGCTGCGCGAGTTGGTGCGCGACAACGACAAGCAGCGTTTCAAGCTCAGCGACGACGGCGATCGCATACGCGCCAATCAGGGCCATTCGATCGACATCGACCTGGCCCTGACCCCGATCGAGCCGCCGGCCCGGCTGTTCCACGGCACCGCCACTCGCCACGCTGAGGCGATCCGCGCCGAAGGCCTGCGCAAGCAGAGCCGCCAGCACGTGCACCTGTCCGCCGACCGCGATACCGCACTCAAGGTCGGCAGTCGCCACGGACGGCCGGTAGTGCTGCAGGTGCGCGCCGGCGAGATGCACGCACAAGGCGCCGCTTTCTTCCGCGCCGACAACGGCGTGTGGCTGACCGACGCGGTCCCGGCGGAATTCATCGAATGGCCGGCGCAGACATGAGGCCGACGCCCGCAACGCGACGCCACCACAGGAGCATGGGCGCATGAGCGCCGGGCACCGTTTCTCCGACGCTGAACGCGGCGGCGTCTACCGCGCCATCTTCGAGCGCCGCGACGTGCGTTCGCAGTTCTTGCCCGACCCGATTCCCGCGGACGTGCTTGAGCGCCTGCTACGCGCCGCGCACCATGCGCCGTCGGTGGGATTCATGCAGCCCTGGGACTTCATCGTCGTCGAGGATCCGGCGGTCAAGCACGAAGTGAGGGCTCTGCACGCGCAAGCCAATGCGCAGGCCGCGCACAACTACCGCGACGAACGCGCCGAACTTTATCGGCAGCTCAAGCTGGAAGGGATCGTCGAAAGCCCGATCAATCTGTGCATCACCTGCGACCGCGGCCGCGGCGGCGAACATGTGTTGGGTCGCAACACCATGCTGGACGCGGACCTGTTCAGCGCCTGCCTGGCGGTGCAGAACTTGTGGCTGGCCGCGCGCGCGGAGGGCATCGGCGTGGGCTGGGTCAGCATCCTGGAACCCCGCGAACTGGCGCGCGTGCTCGGTCTGCCCGAGGGCGTCGAACCGCTCGCTTACCTGTGTCTGGGCTATGTCAGCCAGTTCCTGGAGCGACCGGAGCTGGAAACGCGCGGTTGGCGCTCGCGCCTGCCGCTGCAGGATCTGGTGCATGCCAATGCCTGGGGCGGTGAGGTGCAGGACCCCGCGCTGCGCAGCGCGCTGCTGGCCGGCGAGCCCGATCGGGACCCGGCTCGCGGCGGTTAGGAGGAGTCCGCCCGCCCCTGCGTCCGCGGGCATCGTTCATTGGGAGCGGATCATGCGTGGAGTCGCCACCGCCTGCCTGCATGTCTTGCTGCTATGCGGCGCCCTCGCAAGCGCTCGAGCGGCCGAAGCCCGAGCCGGGGCGCTGTACGTACTACCTGGGCGACGTGCTGTTCGACGACGACCCGCGCCTGACCGCCGCGCGCCGCGCGCGCCAGCAGCTGGCCTACGGCGGCAACGGCATAGCCCATCCGCAAGGCCGCGCGCGCACGGGCTGGCGCGTGCAGCGCGACATCGTGCTGGGCTTGAACGTGCCGGGGTATGCGCGCTGCGGGCGTTGAGCCATTCGCTCGACGCCCCGTCTTGGGGCTTTGGGGTAGGAGCGGCGTAAGCCGCGACCGCGCCACTGCGACAACGACGCAGGCCGCGACCACCACTTGGTACCCCACTCACGACGCAAGCGAGTCCCGCGATCGCGGCTTACGTCGCTCCCACAGTGGTGGGTGCGTCGCTACGGCGAAACTTTCGATGACCACAACCACAATCGTGCACACAGGCGCGCGCAGCCCTGCTTCCTGTGGGAGCGGCGTGAGCCGCGATTGCGTTAGCGCGGCGACATACACATTCGACGCAAGCCGGTGTCGCGGTCGCGGCTCGCGCCGCTCCTACAGGAAGCAAACCGTGCAGACCTTGCCAGGTGGAGCGCCGTTTCCTGTTATCGCCTTAAGAAATCCAGGCACCCATGTACAGGGCAATAAAGGACGGCGCGGTCGCAACGACCGCGGTCGCGATGCCGGGACGGGTTATGTGGCGCCAGATGCCAACCACGCATGCGCTGACCGCGATGCACGCGATCACTGCCCAGGTTTCATAGCCAATCAGACAGATCGGGCTCACTCGCCCTACGGTCAAAGAAGGTTTGACGATAGCCAGTGCGGTCGACGCGATCAGCAACGCGACTCCAACAGTTGCGAACACAGCCCAGGATTTGCGAGCTGCCACGGTCAAGCCCGCCGACACCAACGCCGGGATATATCCGACAAAGCTCCAGAATTCATACGACACGCAAAGCTCCCGAAACAGGTCGCTCGCCGCCCGATCATCTCGCATGATCGATGCACGTGTTCAAGCCCTGTCCTAAGCATCGCCCATCCGACCGACGTCCGGACAGGTCTGGGTGCTATCCGCGCCTCAACGCTGCTCCAGCGTCTGCTTCAGGAACGGCACCGTGATGCGGCGCTGCGCGGCCAGGGAGGCGCGGTCGAGGCGGTCCAGCAGCGCGGTCAGGCCGGCCAGGTCGCGGTCGACGCGCTTGAGCATCCAATCCAGCGCGGCCTCTTCCAGGACCAGACCGCGGCGTTGCGCGCGCTGGCGCAGCACGTCGGCGCGGCCGTCGTCGTCCAGCGGCGACAGCGCGATGCGCGCGCATTGCGACAGGCGCGAGCGCAGGTCGGGCAGGCTCAGGGCGAGCCCGTCGGGGGCTTCGCGCGCGGCGTAGATCACCGCCGCGCCGGCGGCGCGCGCGCGGTTGTGGGCGTCGAACAGGGCGATCTCGTCCTCGCGCGTGCCGGCGATGACGTCCAGGCCGTCCAGTGCCAGCAGGTCGTTGCCTTCCAGCGCTTCTAGCGCGTCGCGCAGGCGCCCGGCGGCCGCGACCAGCGGCAGGTAGGCGGCGCGGCGTCCGGCGGCTTCGGCGGCGGCGCAGGCGGCGAGCAGCAGGTGGGTCTTGCCGACGCCGGCGGGGCCGGCCAGGTACAGCCAATCGCCGCCGGCCTGCTCGGCCAAGGCGCGCAATTGCGCGATCGCTCCTGCCGGCGCGGCGACGAAGGTGTCGAGTCGCTGGTCCGGCGGGTAGCGCAGCGCCAAAGGCAGCTGCGGCACGCTCATCGCTGCAGGTTCATCGCGGCAGACTCATCGCGGATCGCAGCCGGCTCACTCGGGTTCGCGTTCGGCCGACGCCGGCACGACGAGCGGGCCCGGCTCCAGCAGGATCGACGACGGCGTGCCCGCGTACAAACGGCTGCGGGTGTAGCGCTCCTGCGCGTAACGCAGCAGCACGTTGGCCACCGCCGCCACCGGCAGCGCCAGCAACATGCCCAGGAAACCGAACAACTGGCCGCCGGCGAGCACGGCGAAGATCACCGCGACCGGATGCAGGCCGATGCGGTCGCCGACCAGCTTGGGCGTGAGCCAATAGCCTTCGATCAGTTGGCCGATGCCGAACACGGTGAGTACGCCGGCGACGTACTTCCAGTCGCCGTACTGCACCAGCGCGGCGATGGTGCCCAGGACGATGCCGCTGGCCGGGCCCAGGTAGGGCACGAAGGTCAGCAGGCCGGCGATCAGGCCGATCAGGATGCCCAGGTCCAGGCCCACCGCCCACAGGCCCAGGCCGTACATCACGCCCAGGATCAGCATCACCAGGAACTGGCCGCGCAGGAAGGCGCCGAGCACGTCGCTGGACTCGCGCGCGAGGCGGCCGACGGTGCTCAGGTGGTTGCGCGGCACCAGCGAGGCCACGCGCGCGACCATCAGGTCCCAATCGCGCAGGAAGAAGAAGGTGATGACCGGCAGCAGCGCGATATTGGCGGCCATGCCGACCAGGGCGAAGCCCGAGCGCGACAGATAGCCCAACAGGGTGCTGGCGACGCCGCCGGCGCGCTCCCAGTTGCTGCGCACCAGCTGACTGATGTGCTCCAGATCCAGCCAGGTGGTGATCTCGAATCCGGTACGCATTTCCACCCACGGCAGCGCGGTGTTCATGAACCAGTCGCGGTAGCTGGGCAGCGAGGCGATCAGGGTGGAGATCTGGCGCTCGATCAGCGGCACCAGGATCACCAGCACCAGCAGCACCAGCAAGGCCATGGCGGTGAACACCAGGGTCACGGCGACGTTGCGCGAGCGCCCGGCGCGTTCCAGGCGGTCGACCAGCGGGTCGCCCAGCCAGCCCAGCAGGGCGGCGACCACGAACGGGGTCAGGATCGGCGCCAGCAGCCACAGCAGCCAGCACGCGCCCAGGCCGAGCGCGGCCCATTGCAGGCGGCGCAGGAATTGGGCGATGTCGTGCAGGGGGGTGGTTTCCATCCGCGGATCCTATGGGTTGCGAGCGGGCGGCGCGCCGGTGAACGGCGCGTCGCCATGAGGGCCCAGCCTAGCCGGTCAGCGCAGGCGGTAGACCGGCGGCTGGCCTTCCAGGCCTTCCTGCGCCTCGAGCACGTCGTCGCCCTCGGTCATGCGCTTGAAGCCCTGCAGGCCGGAGATCAGCTCCAGCTCGAACTCGACCCCGCTGGGGCTGGCGCGTACCGGGGTGATCCGGCGCACCACGGCCAGCCGCTGCAGGTAGCCGGACAGGCGGATGAAATCGTCGCTGCTGGTGATGCCGGTGAAGGTCACGCGGTAGTTGCCGGGCGGACCGGCGGCGGTGCCGCGCTTGGCGTAGCGGCGCATCAGGGCGTCGGCGGCGCCGTCCGCACCGCCGGACAAGGCGCGGCGGGCGTCGGCCTCTTCGCTGGTCCAGGTCGACAGCACCTTGCCGCTGTCGACGAAGATCCAGTCGGCCTTCCAGCCGGCCTTGGAGCGGTAGAGCTTGCCGATCAGCTGCATCGGCGGGCTGTAGCGGGCCGAGGCGCGCGCGACCGCGGCGCTGTCGCCGCGCCAGATCGCGCCGACCGCGGCCTGTTCAGCCGCGTTGCCGGTGGGCAGGCCGAGGCGGTAGCCGCGCTCGATCGCGCGGTTCAGGGTCGAGCGAGCGGCGTTGGCCTGGGCCAGGCCGACCAGGCGCGGGCCGCTGCCGTCGTCGATGGCCAGCCACAGCACCGGCTTGGGGCGCGGGGTCGGCCAGACCGGCAAACCCAGCACCGAGGCCAGGCTGTCGACCTGGGATTGGTCGAAATTGACCACCAGGGTGGTGCGGTAGCTGGGCGCCCCGGTCGGGCCCACGCCCTCGTCCTGGCGGTAGTCGTAGCCGGCCACGTAGTCCTTGGCGCGGCGCAGTTCCTGGCCCACGCCCGGGCGCGCGGCCGCGCCGCGGTCGCCGGACAGCTTGCCCAGCACCTGCGCCAGCGCGCGCGCGAAGCCCGCGTTGCGCTCGGCCTCGCCCTGGCCGTTGACCGGCACTTCGGCCGCGTAAACGCCCTCGGCCTTGGCACGATCGCCTTCGACACGCTGCGCCCAGGCGGCAGAGCTCGCCAGCAGCAGGGTCGCGACCAGTAAAACGCGGATTGCCCGAACCATCGCTGTCCCTAGATAGGTGCGTAATGGATGAAATGGTGCCGTAGTGGGGCCGGAACGTCCATTCGCGCGCTCCGCGACTGGTAAAATATCGGGCTTGTCCTCTTACTCGCGCCCGCCGGAGCCGCCGTGACCGCTTCCATCCCCGACGCTCCCACTCCCCTGACCTACCGCGATGCCGGCGTCGATATCGACGCGGGCAATGCCCTGGTCGAACGCATCAAGCCGATGGTCAAGCGCAGCTTCCGTCCCGAAGTCATGGGCGGGCTGGGCGGTTTCGGCGCGCTGTTCGATCTGTCGGGCAAGTACCGCGAGCCGGTGCTGGTCTCGGGCACCGACGGCGTGGGCACCAAGCTCAAGCTGGCCCAGCAGCTCGGCCGCCACGACAGCATCGGCATCGATCTGGTCGGCATGTGCGTGAACGACGTGCTGGTGCAGGGCGCCGAGCCGTTGTTCTTCCTCGACTACTTCGCCACCGGCAAGCTCGACGTGGACACCGCCGCGGCCGTGGTCAGCGGCATCGCCACCGGCTGCGAGCAGTCCGGCTGCGCCCTGATCGGCGGCGAGACCGCCGAGATGCCCGACATGTACCCGCCGGGCGAATACGACCTAGCCGGCTTCACCGTCGGCGCGGTCGAGAAGTCGCAGTTGCTCGACGGCAGCCGCGTGCGCGAGGGCGATCTGCTGATCGGCCTGGCCTCCAGCGGCCCGCATTCCAACGGCTATTCGCTGATCCGTCGCATCTACGACCGCGCCGGCCGTCCGGCCGACACCGACCTGGGCGGGGTCAAGCTGATCGATGCGCTGATGGCGCCGACCCGCCTGTACGTGAAGCCGGTGCTGGAGCTGCTGCGCGCCAACGACGGCGCCCACAAGATCCACGCCATGGCCCACGTCACCGGCGGCGGCCTGACCGAGAACATCATTCGGGTGGTGCCCGACGGCCTAGGCCTGGACATCGACGCCGCGTCCTGGGAACTGCCGCCGGTGTTCCAGTGGCTGCAGCGCGAAGGCGCGGTGACCCAGGAAGAAATGTGGCGCACCTTCAACTGCGGCATCGGCTTCGTGCTGATCGTGGCGCCGGAAGACGCCGCCGAGATCGAAGCCGAGCTGGAGCGCATGGCGCTGGCGAACTGGCGCATCGGCCGGGTGGTCGCGCACGCCGACGGCGAACGCGTGCATATCGGTTGAAGCAGGAGTGAGCTTAGAGGAGAGAGAAGTGAGTAGGAGCAATACCCCTGCGACGCGGGCGCTTTCGCTCGCTGCTCACTACTCCACGCTCACTTCTTGCTCCAAGCCATGAACGCCATCAAGAAGGCGGCGCTGGCCGTGGTCCTGGCCGTGTTCGCGATCAGCTGGATCGCGCCGACCAGCCCTTTCGAGCAGGGCATGCACAGTGTGCTGACCGTGGTCGGCCTGGTCTGGCTGTGGCTGCACAACCGGCGTTGGCCGATGCGCGATAGCCACTTCATCGCGATCTGCGTGTTCATGATCGCCCACTGCGTGGCCGCGCGCTGGCTGTACTCCTACGTGCCCTACGACCGCTGGATCCAGTGGTTGACCGGCGGTTGGTCGCTGGATCGCGCGCTGGGCTTCGAACGCAATCACTTCGACCGCTTGATCCATTTCCTCTACGGCGTGTGCTTCGCGCCGGCGGTGCGCGAGTATTTCCGCCAACGCTGGCCGGCGCTGAGCGCGCGCCAGGCCTTCGTGCTCGCGGTGGCCGCGATCATGTGCACCAGCCTGATCTACGAATGGATCGAATGGGCGATCGCGCTGGGCATGTCGCCGGAAGCGGCCGAGTCCTATAACGGCCAGCAGGGCGATGTCTGGGACGCGCACACCGACATGTTCCTGGCCACCCTGGGCTCGCTTGCGGCCTGGCCGCGCCGCCGCGCCCGCGCATGAACGCCGTCGCGCTGCCGCCGGCCCTGCAGGACTTCGAGCGCCGCGTCGCCGCGGTCGATTGGGATGCCTACGAGCGCCCGCAGTGGAGCGACGCCGCGCAGGTACGCGCGGCGCTGGCCGACGCCCTGCACGCGCACGACCGCGCCAGCAGCGAGCGCGCCTATCACGCCGTGCTGTACGCGGTGGGCAACAACCACGCCGGCACCTACCACGCGATCGCGCTGGCGGTGCTGCCGTTTCTGGGCGAACTGATGCGCCACGGCCAGGGCTGGGCGCGCAGCACGGCGCTGGAGGCCTTCTTCGACCTGGCGCTGTCGTTCGAGCCCGACCGCGACCAGCAGGCGCTGGCGCCCGAGCTGGCGCGCCAGGCGCGCGCCCTGCGCCCGGTGCTGGAAGCCATCGCCGCGCAAGGCGGCGCCGACGCCGTCACCGCCCACGAAGCCCTGCTGGCGCTGGAGCCCGGCGCGGACTGAAAGCGCCGAGAACGCGCGCCACCCCAGGTTTCTTGCGACACTGCGCGCTCGCAGGCGGCTTGGCCGCGCCCGCGCCGACTCACCCACACGGCGTTCGGCCCGCCGTCACGGAGGACGCATGGGCGCTTGGGGCATCGGTTCGTTCGACAACGACCACGCCAGCGATTGGCTGCTGGACCTGATCGAAGGCGAGGATCTCGCGCCGATGCGCGCGGCGATCGCGCAGGTGCTGGCGGAGGACGACTACCTGGATTCGGACCTGGCCGTGGAAGCGCTGGCCGCGATCGAAGTGCTGGCCGCGACCCTGGGCCGGCCCACCGCCGCGATCCAGGACGAGGCCGAATTCCAGGCCTGGCTGGCGCGGCTGCAGTTGCAGGGCGACCCCAGCCTGGTGCCGGAGGCGCTGCGCGCGCTCGAGCGCATCCTGGCCCCGGATTCGGAACTGCGCGAGCTTTGGGAAGAGACCGAGGACTACGAGGACTGGTGCGCGGACGTCGCGCGCCTGCGCTCACACGTGGGCGCCTGAGCGCGACCGTCGCGAGACAGCGCAATCGCGGCCCGAACCGCGCCCAGCGCAGCGGATCGCCTAAAATGCGGGCCCGCTCCCGAATCCCGCCCGCATGCCCCAGCTTCCCCGCATCGCCGTCCTCGCCTCGGGACGCGGCAGCAACCTGCAGGCGGTGCTGGACGCGATCGCCGACGGCCGGCTCGCCGCCGAGGTGGTCGGGGTGTGTTCCGACAAGCCTGGGGCGGCGGCACTGCAACGGGTGCCGGCCGCGCTGCGCTGGAGCGACGATCCGCGCGGCTATGCCTCGCGCGAGGCCTTCGATGCCGCGCTAGGCGACGCGGTCGCGGCCAGCCGGCCGGACTGGGTGCTGTGCGCGGGTTATCTGCGCATCCTCGGCGCCGATTTCGTCCAACGCTTCCGCGGCCGCCTGCTCAACATCCACCCCTCGCTGCTGCCGCTTCATCGCGGCCTGCGCACGCATGCGCGCGCGATCGAGGCCGGCGACCGCGAACACGGCGCCAGCGTGCACTTCGTGATCCCCGAACTCGACGCCGGCGCGGTGATCGCGCAGGCGGTGGTGCCGATCGCCGACGGCGACGACCCCGAGACCCTGGCCGCGCGCGTACTTTCGGTGGAACACCCGCTGCTGCTGGCCACGCTGCAGCTGGCGGTCGCGGGCCGGATTGCTGAACAGGGCGCAACCGTGACCCTGGATGGTCATCCGCTATTTACCCCCCTGCGTTTAGATTCCGCCGGACACACGCTGCAGCCCTGAACCCCGAGCGCGTACGCCCGGTCCAATACGCATACGCGCCCTCCGCCCTACTCGTCCGTCGACGCCCTCGCGCCCCAAGGACCCCGCTCCCGCCATGAAGTCATCGCTGCCCCTGCTCGCCGCCGTCCTGTTCGGCGCGCTGCTCCCCGGACGCGCCTGCGCGCTGGAGCCGTTCGTGGCCGATTACCAGGTCTACAACAGCGGCAAGGTGCTGGGCGACGCGACCATGCAGGTGGTGCCCTCCGGCAGCCATTGGCGCATCGACCTGGATATCCGCGCCGAGCACGGCATGATGGGCCTGGCCGGCGCGGCCGCGCAGCAGAGCACGGTGTTCGACCTGGTCGGCGACACCTACCGCCCGCTCAGCCAGGCGCTGGTGCGCAAGGTGGTGTTCTCCAAGCGCCAGGTGATCGGCATCTACGACTGGAACAAGCGCAGCGCGCGTTGGACCGGCGACGTCAAGGAAAGCCGGCAGAAGCCCATCGCGCTGCAGGACGGCGACATGAGCGGCCTGCTGATCAATCTGGCCGTGATCCGCGACGCCCAGCCCGGCAAGACCCTGGCCTACCGCTTCGTCGATGGCGGCCGCGTGCGCCCGCATCAGTACGTGGTCGCGCAGGAACTGGAAAGCGTGTCGGTCGCCGACATGGGCTACAACGCCATGCGCGTGAACCGGGTCCAAAGCGGCAACGAAGAGACCGTGATCTGGGTCGTGGAAGGCGTTCCGACCCCCGTTCGCATTCTTCAACGCGAAAACGGTCAAGATACCTACGACCTGCGTCTGGTCGAATACCGAGGAGTGAACTGATGGCCCTTACCCCCAAGGTCCCGTCGCCGCGTCCGTCGCCCTGGCTGCTGGCCGGCGCGCTGGCGCTGACCAGCCTGCCCGCGCTCGCGATCAAGCCCTTCAGCGCCGACTACACGGCCAGCTACATGGGCATGCAGGGCAACGGCCGCATGACCCTGGCCGCGGCCGGCCCCGGCCGCTGGAAGTACAGCCTGGAAGTCAGCAGCCCGCTGGCCAACCTCAGCCAGTCGACCGTGTTCGAGGAAAAGGGCGGCCAGTGGCGCCCGATCTCGGGCAGCGACTCGAGCAAGGTGCTGACCCGCAAGCAGGTCAAGAACGCGAACTACGACTGGAACCGCGGCGTGGCCACCTGGACCGGCGACGTCAAGGAGAACCGCGCCGGCCCGATCCCGCTGCTCGCCGGCGACATGGACGCGCTACTGATCAACCTGGCCCTGGTGCGCGACGCCGGCGCCGGCAAGCCCATCAGCTACCGCATGGTCGAGGACGGCCGCGTCAAGCAACTGACCTACACCGTGGCCGGCAAGGAAAGCATCGACATCGGCGGCAAGAGCCAGACCGCGACCAAGCTGATCAGCAGCAACGGCGACAAGCAGACCATCGCCTGGGTCGTCGACGGCATGCCGGTGCCCGCGCGCATCCTGCAGCGCGACAAGGGCCAGGACGCGATCGATCTGCGCGTGCGCGGCGTGCGCTGAGGCGAGCCTGGCTTCACAAAAAAGCCCCGCTTCTGCGGGGCTTTTTTATGCAGGATCGGCCAGTGGAACGATCGATCCCGCACAGGAACACTCGACGCACGCAGCGCTGCACGCAGCGCTGCACGCAATGAAACGTGCCGGCGTGGCTAAGCGGGATTAGCAAAGAGCGGGCCGGTGTCATAGGGCCCTAGCATCTCGGATCTGTCCTGCCTGCGCAGCCAGAAAAATCTGAATCGGATGTCAGGCTAGTGTGGAATTGTGGGTACCCTCAACCTCTATCCTCAACCTCTATCCCTTACTGGAGGGGGCATCGAGCTTCGAGGACATTATTTGCGCTCGCATTCCCAGGTTATGTAACGCCAACTGCCACCGGAGTCCAAGCAACCATCACCCACAAAGAATGAAGCCGCAATAAAAGCAGTTGCTCCAACCATGACAACAACTGTAAGCATTATGAGCCTTCTTTTTGGTTGAGCCATACGCGTTGCCTTCCGTCAATAGGGGTCCGGCAGCCCATACGGCCGGTAATCTTTGCAAACATAGGTACAGGGTATACCCGTGGCCGATTTTGCATTCCTTCTCCCATAGTCATTGGCTAACTGATCGGCCCGAATAGCGGCATCACTATCGCCTTTCCGCTCTTTGTCGTCCTCTTCTCTCCGATCACTTATTTCGCAGGCACGCTGCTCGCCGCACTTCCCACAGCGAGTCGCTTCGCAATTCGCTTTGCAATGGAAATACTTATCGGAATATTTCCAGTTCAACCAGCGCATTTCGAGATAAGCTCTTGCCATTGCAATGGCCGCGCAATTCCGGGCCTGATTGCATTTCTGCTGTTCATGGTAGTCGGGAGGAAACGTCCAAGGGCCGATGCCTTCTAATCCATAAGGATCAATTCGGAGCATTGGATTTGATGACACGTAAGCGTAGGTACTAGTTCCACCCTTCAAACCTATAGGGTCACTCTGCGAATAACGTCCAGTAGCCGGATCGTAATCTCTGAAGTAGTTATAGTTGAGTCCGCTGGTCGCGTCATACCGCTGCCCCGGGAACCGCAAATCGAACACGAAGGCGGTGCCGTTGTTGTCGGGGTCCTGATTCGGCGCGCGGTCGCCGAATACCTCGTTACCTAGCTGCCACGCCCAGACGGATTTCTCCGCCACCGGATCGATCACATTGCGCGGCGTGCCCAGATGGTCGGCTTGGACGTAATGCAGATTGTTCGTGTCGATCACACCAACCGGCAGACCGCCCAGCCAGAT